>JBQTIR010000012.1:0-122178 GCA_052387905.1 Sporichthyaceae bacterium
CGGCGTCGCGACACTGAAGATGATCTGCGCCGGCCCCGGCGGCAACGAAGGCGAGTTCACGACCACGGTCACCTTCGCCAAGGCCGCTTCGGGGGTCGACTCGACATTCACCGCGGCCTCGGCTCCCAGCCCATCGCCCAGCCCATCTCCGAGCACCAGCCCATCACCCAGCCCATCTCCGAGCACCAGCCCGTCGCCCAGCCCATCTCCGAGCACCAGCCCGTCACCGGACCCCAGCCCATCGCCAAGCGTCAGCCCCTTACCCACCTTCAGCCCCTCCCCGGTCCCGGTCGTCCAGAACACTGCTGCGAGCGTCGTCGCTGCCACCGGCGGGACCTTGTCCACCAACGCAGTGGCGTCGCCGGAGGACCCGATCGGGACTTCGGTCATGGTGCCGAGCGGTCTGCTCGCCGGGCCGGTGACGATCGACGAGACGTTGGCGCCGTCCGACCCGGCACCGACCGGGTTCGTCTTTCTCGGCAAGCAGGTCCTCGTCACCGCACCGGAGGCCAGCGTGGCCGCACCGCTGCGACTGAAGTTCCTCATCGACAACTCCCTCGTCGGGATGCGCGGTAACCCGACGGTGTTCCGCAACGGCGTTGCCGTGCAGCCGTGCGCCGTGGTGACCGGGACCTCCGCCGATCCCAACCCCTGCGTCGAGTCCGTGCTACCGGAGGCCGGCGGTGACGTCCTGATCACCGTGCGCACCGCGACGGCGAGTCGCTGGGCGTTCGGACAGCCGGTCACCCCGCCACCGCCGGCGAGCGTCGCCTCGGTCTGCCGCGCCGGCAGTGCACCTCCGGCCGGGTACACCCTCAAGGAGGGCACCGCGATGGACGACGTCCTCGTCGGCACCGCAGGCGCCGACCTGCTGCGCGGCCTCGGCGGCGACGACATCCTGATCGGCTTCGAGGGCAACGACATCCTGTGCGGCGGTAGCGGACGCGACCTCATGTCTGGGGGCAACGGGAACGACCTGATCAACGGCGAGGGCAACAGCGACGTCGGCTACGGCGGAGCCGGCCGGGACCTGCTCGTCGGTGGCGATGGGAACGACCTGTTGCGCGGCGGCAACGACGCAGACCGCATCGTCGGTGGCGAGGGCGATGACTGGCTCTTCGGCGACAACGGCAACGACCTGCTCGTCGGCGGGCCCGGCAACGACCGGGTCAGCGGCGGCGAGGGCAACGACCGCTCCTTCGCCACGCGCCAGCGGGACTGAACCGTGGCCACCTCCGCCAAGTTCCACCACGTCGAGGCAGCTCCGTACATCGGAGCACGTCACCAACCGCCCGACGCACTGGTACAGAGCCGTCACCGTGAGAGGAACACCATGAAGCTTCGGCTGAATCGATCCACCGGGGGCGCCACCGCGACCGTCCTGGCGGTGTTCGCCGGCACCTGCACCGCTCTTCTTCTGCCGGCAGTGGGCTCGGTCGACGCATACGCGGCGACGCTGGGCCAGCTGCAGATCCTGCCCGCCACCGGCGAGGCCTCCTCCACCGCCTCGACCGTCTTCTCGACCACTACAGCGTGCCCCGCCACCTCGACCGACTTCGTCATCACGATGACCGGGGCCAACCTGCCCGAGGGCGTGAATGCCCTGGGCAACTCCGCACTCCCCGAACCCGGGGCAGCACTGGTCGACTACCCCCTGGCCCGGACCTGGAACGACGTCGTGACCTCCCAAGCAGGCACCGCGCCGATCGACGGCGTCGCGACGTTGACCATGGTCTGCGCCGGCCCCGGCGGCAACGAAGGGGAGTTCACCGCGACCGTCACCTTCGTCAAGGGCACGGGTGTCGAGTCCACCTACACGGTAGGCAATGCCGCGGGCCCGGCACCCAGCTCCAGTCCCACTCCCTCAGCCAGCCCGTCCGCCACCTCGTCCCCCTCAACCTCACCGTCGCCGGACTCGGCACCCGCACCCTCGAGCACACCCTCTCCCGGGGCGGAGCCAGGCGAGAGCGACGGCGAGGGGACGGGCGAGGGAACCGGCGAGGAATGTGACACCGAGTCGGCGGAGCCGATCCCGGCCGGCGACGAGGCGAGCGAGGAAGCGGCTGAACCGGCCGATGAGACCGTCCCCGCCGACGAGCCGATCGAGGCCCTGAGCGCAGCGGCCGAGGACACCACGGCAGCTGCCACCGAATCGGTTGACGCAACGCCCGATACGGCCGAGGCCGTCACGGAAACCACCGAGGCCGTCACGGAAACGGCAGAGGACCCGGACTGTGTCGTGCCGGTAAACGCGGAAAACCCGAGTGACACCGGAACTTCATCCGGCGATTCCCTTCCGGACACGGGCGGAGACAACCCGAGCCAGATGCTCCTGGTCGCGGGAATGTTCGCGATCGCCGGGTTTCTGCTGCTGATGTTCGAGGCCGCCACGCGCGTACGGAACGGGCGTCGGTACGACATCGAGGCCTTCTGATGACCCGTCGTCACCGACATTCACACAGCATCCACGATCTGGCACCGCCCCGCTCCCGCCGCTCCGAAAGGACTGCCATGCCCGCCAAGACTCCCGCCCTCGCCCTCGCGTTCCTGCTGACGACCGCCGTCTTCGCTCCCGCCGCCCACGCCGACGAGCTGGACCCGCCCTCGGCCACCACGTCGACGACGGACACCGCAGGCACGACGACGGATTCCCCCGCTACCGACGGATCGACGATCGACCTGTCCGAAGCCGACACCTCCACCGCCACCATGACCGGCGAGGAGAGCAGTTCGGGCGTCGAGTCCGAATGTGACACCACATCGGACGCCGCGGCAGAGTCCACGGCCGCCGACAGCGACGGTACGGACACCACGACAGACACCGCCGAAACCGACACCGACACCGAGACCGGCAGCACCGACACCGACCCCGGCACCGGCACCGGCGAAAGCGGGACATCCGCAGACACGGACACCAGTGGAACCGGGACGACCGGGCAGAGCGTCGACGGCTCCACCCTCATCGACCCGGCCGCCATCAACCCGGCCGCCGTCGATGCCGCTGGAATGTCGATTCAACCGGCCTCGCTGGCGACCACCGACGCCGCCGACCCGACGGCGGTCGACCCGACGGCAGTCAACCCGACGGCAGTCGACCCGACGGCAGTCGACCCGACGGCAGTCGACCCAACGGCAGTCGACCCGACACTGCTCGACCCGACGCTGCTCGACACCAGCCTGGCCGCCGACGCCGCCGACTGCGCAGCCACGACCGGGGCTGCCTCGAACAGTGCGGATGAGGGGCTGCCCGACACCGGGGCCAACAGCCCGATGCCGATCCTGTTACTCGCGGCGATGCTCGCCCTCATCGGCGTCATGGTCGTCGTCTTCGAGGGCGCCACCCGAGAGCGCTTGGCCGGGGTCGCCCGCCGATGACATTGACTGCACCACCACCGCCGCCTCCGGCGCCGCGTCGGCCCGACCGACCCCTTCGGGGACCGGTCGGGCCGAGCGCACGGCTGCGCGACTGGCTCGAGGGCGTCCAGCGCCGGCCCAGGCCCACCGACGAGCGCGCGGTGCTCATCGCCACCAGCATGACGATCCTGGCCGCACTGCTCTTCGGGTTCCTGGCCCAGGTCACCGTCCTCGGCACGCTCAAGCACAACCGGGATCAGCAGGTCGCCTACGACGACCTGCGCCTGAGGTTGGCGGAGGGCACCGCGCCCGTGGGTCCCGTTGACGGCCAGCCGCTGGCGAAGGGCATCCCGATCGCCCGGATCAGCATCCCGTCGGTCGGCGTCAGGGAGGTCGTGCTGGCCGGCACGACCTCGGAAGTTCTGCGCAGCGGCATCGGACACCGCCGGGACACTGTCCTGCCCGGTCAGTCCGGCCTCAGCGTTCTGATGGGTCGTCGGATGGCTTACGGCGGTCCCTTCAGCCAGTTGGGGTTCCTGATCCGCGGCGATGAGATCCGGATCGTCACCGGCCAGGGCGAGGCCGTCTACGCGGTCGTCGGCGTGCGGGTCGCCGGCGATCCGCAGTCCCCGCCCAATGCCGCCCGGTTGACCCTGATCACCACGTCGGGCCCGCGTTTCGCCCCCGAGGATGCGCTGCGCGTCGATGCCGACCTGGTATCGACGCCATTCCCCGCGGCGACGCCGGCATTCACCGCCCTGGATCTGCCCGCCGACGAGCGCGCCATGAAGTCCGAACCGGGAGCGCTCGCCGACATCAGCGTCTGGGGAATCCTGCTGTTCGCTGCCGCAATCGCCGTGACCTGGCTGCGGTTGATCTGGGGGCGCTGGCAGGCCTGGCTCGTCGGTGTCCCCGTCATCGGTTGGCTCGGCACCGTGGTCGCCGACAACGCCACCCGCCTGCTGCCCAACCTGCTCTAGTCCCCGCCCCTTGTACTGCGCACCACCGCTGTTGATCACCCCGGATCGACAGTCGCACGACGAATGAGACGAGGCCCTGATGACCGTCCCCGCGAACCCCAGGCCGAGCTACGACGACTGGGCCCCGGCCGACCCGGACCCTGCCCCCCGCCACCTCGAGCTGGCGCACTCCGCGCCGGCCCAGGCCGGCATCCGCATCACGACCCGCGACAACTCCACCGCAGTCGCGCACCCGGTCGCTGCGCCGCCACCCGCCGCACCTACCTACGCACCTCGGCCAGTTCTCCCCGACGCAGCGCTCGAAGCCGATCCGTTCGCCGGTTCGGAACTGCTGTCCTGGCTCGCCGAACCAGATCCTGGAGATGAGGACGTCGCTGCGTTCATGGCGCCCGCGCCGTCCCCGCCCCCGCCGCCCGCACCGCCCGCACCGCCATCGACGCCACCGATGCCCACCGAGGCCGTCGCGTTCGCCAGCGCCGATACCACCGTGCTGCCCCCGCTGCTCCCACCGCACCCGGCCAGTCACCGCGTCACCGGTCCCCACGACACCGCCGTGATGCCGGTCTTCCCCTTTGCCGACGTGGCGCCGCCGCCGGGAGTGGCGAGCGTCCCGTCACCCGCCTTTCCGCCGCTCGCGCCACCCCACAGCGCGCCCGCGGCGTACCTCGCACCGCCGGTCCAGGCGGCGCCCCCCGTCGTCGACATCACCCCGGCGCCCGCGCTGCAGATCATCGAAACGCCGCCCGCCGCCGCGCAGCGCCCCCTTACCCTTCCGGGCCCGGGCCTTGCGACCCTGGACGCCGTCGCCATCTCCGCCTGGTTCGGCGACCGTAAGGTCCTCGACCGCGTCTCGCTCACCATGCCTGCCGGTCAGGCGACGGCATTGATCGGACCGTCGGGCTGTGGCAAGTCGACGTTCCTGCGCATCCTCAACCGGATGCACGAGCTCATTCCCTCCGCCAGTCTCGCGGGCGAGGTCCGCCTCGACGGCGAGGACCTCTACGACCGCAACCGCCGGCTCACCGATGCCCGTCGCCAGGTCGGCATGGTGTTCCAGAAGCCCAACCCGTTCCCCACGATGTCCATCTACGACAACGTCGTCGCCGGTCTCAAGCTGACCGGGCAGCGGCCGAGTACCGAGGCCAAGGACGCCCTGGTCGAGTCCTGCCTGACCAAGGCCGGTCTGTGGAAGGAGGTCAAGGACCGTCTGCGTCAGCCGGGCGGCGCGCTCTCCGGCGGTCAGCAGCAGCGCCTGTGCATCGCTCGGTCCCTGGCCGTGCAGCCGCGGGTCCTGCTGATGGACGAACCCTGTTCCGCGCTGGACCCGACCTCGACCCGGCGTATCGAAGAGACGATCCGCGAACTGGTCACCGAGGTGACCATCGTGATCGTCACCCACAACATGCAGCAGGCAGCTCGCGTGTCCAACAAGTGCGCGTTCTTCCTCGCCGAGGCCGGCACCCCCGGGGTGATCGTCGAACACGGCGATACCGAGGCCATGTTCGCCAACCCTCAGGACCCGCGCACCCTCGACTACGTGAACGGCCGCTTCGGCTGAGCGAGTCCCGCACAGCGCGATGATCTGATGCTCCATCACTCAACCTCCGGCGCCGCTCGACGCGGCCCGGGGGTTGTTTGCGTGCACCACCCAAGATCCACGAATTCGTGATTAACCGCTGCCCCGTCCGGCGTTCACATTCGAGCCCGCCGCCTTCCACCTGGCCCCGACAAGCTCACTCCCGACCCGCTCACGCACATTCGCATCCACCCGCCTGGGAGCCCTCGATGCCCCGAAACACCGCCCGCCGGCGCCTCCGGCCCGCCGTCGCTGCAGCTCTCGGCTGTGGTCTGCTGGGATCGAGCTTGGTCGGGGTCTCCACCCTGGGCATGAGCTCCGCGCAGGCATCCTGCGAGAGTCCTGGCGCAGCATCCATGGGCTCCGGGTCCACCTCGGCGGCCCCGGTGCCGATGCCCCCCGAGTTCGGGATGAGCACCGCGGACTGGTTCGCGATGACGCGCGGGCTACTGGCCGCCGCCACTCCGCTGTGCACCGTTGACGACATCGCCGTCGTCGCGCCTGCCCCGATGCAGGTTGCCCCCGCCATTCCCGTGGCCGCTCCCGTGGCCGCTCCCGTGGCCGCTCCCGTGCCACCGATGGTCCCGGCGCAGCCCCCTCCTGCGACGGCGGATTCTTCCGGCACCGAGCCCAGCATGGTCGAGGACATTGCCGACGACCTGCTCCTCGATGAAGGCGCCGAGACCGAAGCCACTGACCCCGCGACCGCAACCACGGCCGACGAACCGGCCCCCATCACCCCGGCGGCCGAGACGCCCCCCGCCCCAGTGGCTGCCCCCGTACCTGCCCCGGTCGCCGCTCCCGTACCTGCCCCGGTCGCCGCTCCGGTGCCTGAGCCGGTCGCCGCTCCCGTGCCTGCGCCGGCACCGGCGCCCGCACCGGAAACGGCCGCCGCGCCGGAAACCGCCGCCGCGCCGGAACCTGATTTCGCGTCGACCGTCCCCTTCCCGGAATTCGACGAGCGCGAGGACGAGGACCGCAACCGCAACGACCGCGGCTCCGACGCACCGCAGCTGGACACCCCACCCGTGCTGTCTCCCCCTGTCGTGGACCTGCCCCTGACACCGGTGAATCCGGGCGTGCGGGCACGCTCGGTCTCGTTCCGTCCCATGTGGGCCACACCGGGCCGCACGGGCACCATTACCCGCGCCGAGACCATCGCCAAAGCCATCAGCTGGGTCGTCCAGAAAGTCCCGTACAGCCAGAGCCGGTGGTGGACCGATGCCAACGGCAGCTACCGCCAGGACTGCTCCGGTTTCGTCTCGATGGCGTGGCGGACCGACCAACGGGTGAACTACTGGACCGGCAATCTGAAGACCATCTCCGAGCGCATCCCGTCCAGCACCCTCAAGCCGGGCGACGCCCTGAACCTGGCGGGCAAGCACGTGGTGCTCTTCGCCGGGTGGTCGGATCCGTCGAAGACGAAGTTCGACTTCTTCGAGCAGTACGCCACCGGTGCGACCCCACGCTTCGTCCGCAACGCCTCGCTGCGGTACTACCTCAACCAGGGCTACGGCGCGTACAAGTACCGCGGGATCCGCGATGTCGCCGTACCGATGCCCACCACCGAACCGACCGTCCCGCAGGCTCCGCAGCTCCCGCAGAGCCCCCCGATGAGCCCCCCGATGAGCCCCCCGATGAGCCCGCCGATCACCGAGCCGATCGCCGAACCCAGCGCTGAGCCGGCTGTGCCCATCCTGGAACTCGAGGGTTTCGGTCCGATCAGTTTGGCCACCTCCTACACCGAGTGGGACCCCGACGAGGCGCTCGCCTCGCTGCCCGGAATGCAGTGGAGCCCGGAACTGGCCGAGCAGGTCGAGACCGAGCGCCCGATGGCAGAGCCCGAATCTGACCCACAGTTTCAGGACGCGGCAGCGATGTCCGTCGAGATACTGCGCTCGGAGCAGCGCGAGCTCGACGCAGCGCAGCTGAGCCAGGAGATCCTCACCGACGCCCTGACCGCCAACGTCGAGGAGACCTCACCGGCCGGCACCATCCTGATCGCCGGGCTGGGCCTGCTCTTCGTCGCACTCGGCCTGGGTACCAGCGCGCGGCGCGGGGTCTTCAGCCCCCCGCTCCCACTGAATACCCGTGAGATCCCCGGCGCCGCGCCCCTTCCCGGCGACGAGGCGTGAGGACGCAGACCCCCCGGACCCGCCGGCTGCGCCGGGTCGGCGGGGCGTGTGTGGCCCTCGCGGGCCTGCTCGCCGCCTCGGTCGTCGTGATCGCCGGCCGCGCGGAGGCCGGTCCGACCGATGCTGTGCGCTACCCGGCCGGTGCCTCCACGACCCGGTTCACCGGCCTCGCCTTCGACGTGTGCGACGCGCCCCCGATCTCGACGATGCGCGCCTGGCGCGCCTCGCCCTACGACGCGATCGGTATCTACATCAGCGGTGAGCACCGGGCCTGCGACCAGCGCCTGCTCACCGCCGACTGGGTGCGCGAGGTGTCGATGATGGGCTGGCGGCTCATCCCCCTCGATGTCGGCAAGCAGGCCCCCTGCGCGGACAACAAGCGCCTGCGGGGCTTCAGCCGCGACCCCGCCAGGGCCCGCGCCCAAGGTCAACAGGCCGGTGCCGAATCGGTCGCGGCGGCAATGCGGCTCGGCCTGCTGCCCGGCAGCGCGCTCTACTCCGACATCGAATCGTTCCGCCGCTCCGACACCGAGTGTGCCCAAGCCGTGAGGTCCTACCTGAGCGGTTGGACCTCCTCCCTACATCAGTCGGGCTACCTCGCTGGCGCCTACGGCAACCTCAACTCCTTGATCCGTGACTTGTCGGACAGTCACGGCGACCCGGATCACCTGCGCCTGGACGCGGTCTGGAGTGCGCAATGGAACGGCTCGGCGCGTCTGAGCCCCTGGTCGGGAGTCCCTGAGCAACAGTGGCAGAACGGTCAGCGCATCAAGCAGTTCCTCGGCGATCACCGGGAGACCCACGGCGGCCGCGCCTTGCTGATCGACAGCAACATCGTCGACGCCCCGGTGGCCACCGTGCGCTGGACGCACAGCGTCGCCACTGCCTTCCCGGCGAGCACCCACAGCGCCCCCACCGCGACCTCGTCCATCGCGGGGTCGGTCCTGCCACAGACCAGCGTGGACGTCATCTGCCGGATCCTCACCACGACGGGTACCTGGCACAAACTCACCTCCGGTGCCTACCTCCCGGCAGCGGCGCTCACCCCCCCAACGGGAATGCCCGTACTGCCGCCGTGCATGGTGGCGTTCCAGGTCCGACCCAAGGCTGCCTTCCACCGCCGCGGAGCTGACGTCTCGTCACCGTTCGTCCGCGCGCTCACCGCCGGCACCCTGGCCTGGATCGATTGCGAGAAGGCCGGCATGACCCGCGGCCGGTCCGGATTCTGGGGTCGCCTGGGCGGAGCCGGGTGGATGTCCGGAGCGATCCTGGCCAGGCCCGAACCGTTCGGACGCTCCCCCGCGGTGCCCGCCTGCGACGGCTGACGTCAGCGAAGACCCTGCAGCCGCCGGGAGACCGCGGCGTGGCGGGTGAGCATCTCGGGCAACGCCGGGTGGGTGGGGCGGTACTCGTCGATGACCAGGCGTCCGCCCACGATGGTCTGGCGCGCCGCGGCGGGACCGCACCGCAGCCAGGCCTCGACCGGGTCCGTGTGGGCGCCGGCGAAGGCCGGGCCGGTCTGCTCCCAGACGACGAGGTCCGCCGCGGCCCCGACGCTCAACTGGCCGATCTCCCCCTCGCGGCCCAGGCACCGCGCACCGCCGCGGGTCCCCATCCACAACACATCACGGGCACTCATCGCCCCAGGCCCACCGAGCTGACGACCCATCAGCATCGCCATCCGCGCCTCCTGCCACAACGAGGCCGAATCGTTGGACGACGACCCGTCACATCCCAGCCCGACCGGTGAGCCGGCCGCGGTCAGCGCGCGCACCGGCGCGAGACCACCACCGCCGAGCAGGGCGTTCGAGCTCGGGCAGTGCGCGACCCCGACTCCGGCCGCGCCCAGACGGGCGATCTCCGCGGGGTTGGGATGAATGCAGTGCGCAACCCAGGTGCGGTCGCTGAGCCAGCCGAGGTCTTCGAACACCTCGACCGGGCGCGCACCGAAGCGCTCCCGGCAGAAGGCTTCCTCGTCGGGGTCCTCAGCCAGGTGGGTGTGCAGCCGGACGTCCAGGCGTGCGGCCAGTTCCGCGCTCTCGCGCATCAGAGCGGGATTGACGTTGAAGGGGGCGCAGGGCGCCAGGGCGACCCGGGTCATGGCCAGCGGGCTGCGGTCGTGGTGGACCCCGACGAGGCGCTCGCAATCGGCGAGCACCTCATCGTCGTCCTGCACGAGCACGTCCGGGGGCAGCCCGCCGTCCTTGGTCGACATCGTCATCGAGCCCCGGGTGCAGTGAAAGCGCAGGCCCACCTCGGCAGCCGCAGCGATCTGGGCCGACCAGAGGTCCCCACCGCCGCGCGGGGCGATGTAGAGGTGATCACTGGACGTGGTGGCCCCGCCCATCGCGAGTTCGACGGCTCCCACCCAGGTCGCCAGGTAGGAGGCCTCGGCATCGATCTGGGTCCAGTACGGGTAGAGCCCGACGAGCCAGCCGAACAGCCCCTTGTCGGTCACCGGCGCGAACGCCCGGGTGAGGTTCTGGAACAGGTGGTGATGGGTGTTCACCAGGCCCGGCGTCACCAGAGCGTCGCTCGCGTCGATCGTGCGCAGGGCCGGCGGGGGCGTCTCGGTCGAGGCGCCGAGGCTGCTGATCGCCCCACCGGTGATCGCGACCCAGCCCCCGAGCAGTTCACGGCGGGAGTCGTCGCAGGTGGCCAGCAGGCGGGCGTGGCGCACGAGCAGGTCCACGCGCGAGGCTGAATGGTTGGGCATCGACGGTGAGGCTACTGCGGAATCACGTTAGCCCGTTCAGGGCACACCGCGACGCCCTAAATGCCCTACTGTGCGTTATTTCCGCAGGTCAGCGACGTGCAGCGAGGCTTGTCGATGGAGTGTCGTCCTTGAAGGCAGGTGTCCCCCCTCCTAGATTCGCCCCTGTCGCGGGCAGGTGGGGGTCCCGATCGGCGCGGTGAGATCCGCGTCGGCCCCCGCATCGCACGCCCGTCACGAGAGGCGGCGTCGATGTCGAATCAGACCCTCCCCCGCGAGCGCGGTAGCGGGCTCCCCCGCGGTACCCGCGGTCTCGCCCTCGGCAGTGCGGGCGTGCTGTGCGCTTCCCTCGGTGTCGTCCTGGCGGCCACCCCCGCCAGCGCGGTCGACACCGCGCTGTTCGTGAGCCCGTCGGGAACCGCCAGCAGCAACTGCACGGCGAGCTCGCCCTGCAGCTTCGTCGGCCGGGCGCTGACCGTGGCCAACGGGCGCCCTGCGGGCGAAAACATCACGGTCAACGTGGCGGCCGGCATCTACACCGAGAGTGCGACCTCGAGCGAGGGGCTGCTCATCGCCCTGACCAACAGCCCGGCCTCGCTCACCATCAGGGGCGCGGCGGCGAACCAGACCACGATCAGGCCGGGCAATGACCGCCGGGTCGTGCGCGTCACCGGAGGCTTCCCGGTCCGCTTCGAAGGCGTCACCCTGACCGGTGGCAGCCTCCCCACCGCGGCGGCGGCCATGCCCGGTGCGGCAGGTGGCGGCGTCCTGCTCACCGGATCCGGCCCCCTCACCATCGCGAAGTCCGTGGTGACCTCCAACCGCGCCGGCACCGGCGCCAGCGGCTCGGGCGGGGAGGACGGCGACAACGGCAGCTCCTCCGGAACCGCTGCGGCAGCGAACGGCGCGAACGCCCCCACCACGGGTCCGGATGCGCCCACCGCGGGGGCGGCCGGCGGCCAGGGCGGCGGCATCGCGGTCACCGGGACCGCAGACCTCACCATCATCGACAGCACGGTCTCGGGCAACACCGCCGGATCCGGCGGTACGGGGGGCAATGGCGGTGAAGGCGGCGACGGCGCCCGGAACACCGTGATGCCGGCCAGTGGCACCGGCGGCAACGGAGCACCCGGGGCCGCAGGCGGGGCCGGCGGGGCCGGCGGCGGCATTGCGTTCGCCGGCGGCACGCTGACCATCACCAACTCGACGATCGCCAACAACACCGCCGGGACCGGTGGCGTCGGCGGGGCGGGGGGCAAGGGCGGATCCGGCGCCGACGGCAACGCGGTCGTGAAGCCCGCGGGCGCCGGTGGTAACGGGGCGGGCGGCGGAACGGCCGGAGCGGCGGGAGATATCGGCGCCATCACCGTCACCGCCGGACGGGCGACGTTGACCCACGCCACCGTCGCGGGCAACTCAGGCGGCTTCGCCGCCGCCACCAGCGCGGGCGGTGCAGCGGGCACGAACGGCACCCCCTTCGCCGGGAACCTGCTGGACCCCGTGCCGGGTCCGCCGGTGGTGGCGGTGCCAACGGCCGGTGGCCCAGGGGTCGCAGGGGCCGTCTCCACGGTCAACGGGATGAGCCTGACCGCACCGGGAATCAGCCTCGAGGTGCGCAACTCGTTGGTGGCCAATCAGGCCGGCGCCCGCGCCAACTGCGCCGGTGGGGTCACCAGCGCCCTCACCACCGCCAGCGACGGAACCTGCGCCGGGGCAACTGCCAACGCGGCAGTCGCCAGCAACCTCACGGCGTTGACCGACAACGGCGGCACGACGACCACGATTGGCTTCACCGGGGTCAACCCGGCGATCAACTCGGTGCCGGTCGCTTCGTGTCTGCCCACCGACCAACGCAACCTGGCGCGCCCGGGCTTCACCGGGGCGACGACCTGCACCGCGGGGGCCTTCGAGCCGCAGATGCCGACCAACCCGTCGAACCCGACGATCACGGCTACCGAGACCAGCGCGATCCCGAAGTCGGCGTTCGGCTTCTACCGCAGTGACGTGCGCGTCACCTTCACCTGCACCCCGGGGGCTACCCCCGGCAGCGGCACGATCGTGGAATGCCCATCGGCGCTCACCCTCTCGGGCAACGGGCTGAACCAGGGCGGCACCTTCACGACCCGGGACTCCCTCGGCCGAACGGCCAGCGTCATGGTGGCGGTAGGTATCGACAAGAACCTGCCGACGCTGAAGTTCCGGGGCGCCAAGCAGGGCAAGACCTACAACAACCCCCGCGACATCCGCTGCATCGCCTCGGACGCAATCTCCGGACTCGACGGAACGTGCAGCCTGGATGAGACCGAGCGCAGAGTCGGATCGAAGCGGCAGTTCGTCGAGGTCCGCTACACCTCCAGCGCGAAGGACCGCGCCGGGAACGTGCGGACCAAGTCGGGTTCGTACCGCTACAAGCGATGACGGTCAGCGCACCGCGCAGGTGAGTGGAGGGCCACACCGGCATACGGGTGCGGCCCTCCACTCGTACCGACCCACGCGGTGTGGCGCACGCGCACCGCACGCCGGGCCCGTTACGTTTGTTACTTCTGTGACAAAAGAAGACTTGTGGGACTAACGGCTTCATCCGGAGGTACTGATGACCGCGAACCAGCGATTTCCTCGCCACGCCAAGCCGAAGCAGCGCGGGCGGACCATGGCCGTGGGCTGCGCCGGGGCGATGACGGCGGCGCTCGTGGTGGGCACGGCTGAGCCGGCCCAGGCCGCCGCGGTGGGGCTTGCGGTGAGTGCGACCGGCAACGACGGCGCCGACTGCAGCGCGTCAGCCCCCTGCAAGACGCTGACCAGGGCCATCGCCCGCGCAGCAGGCTTCCCCGGGGACGCGGTCACGATCAGTCTCGGCGCGGGGACCTTCAGCGAGAGCGGTACCCCGAGTGCGGTCACCGTCGCCTTCACCGCCGGCGCGCCGGCCTCGCTCACGATCGCCGGCGCCGGCGCCAATTCCACCATCGTGCGGCCGACCGAAACCGGGCGCCGCGTTCTCCACATCACCACCACGGTTCCGGTGACCTTGCGCGGCCTCACCCTCACCGCAGGCGTGCTGGCGGCCCAGTCGACTGGGACCGCCGGGGCACCCGGAAGTGCGGGCGGCGCCGGCGCGGCCGGCCTGTCCGGTGGCGGCATCCTGTCCACCGGTGGAGCCCTGACGCTGGACCGAGTCATGGTGCTCGGCAACGCCGCAGGTTCGGGCGGGGCGGGCGGCACCGGCGGCGCCGCCCGCGCAGGTTCGCTGCTGGGCGGTGGTGGACCCGCAGGAGCGGGCGGGGCCGGTGGCGTCGGTGGATCCGGCGGCGGTATCGCCTATGCCGGCAGCGGCAACCTGGTCCTGCTGGGCAGCACGATCGCCAACAACCGCGCCGGCTCCGGTGGTGCCGGTGGTTCCGGCGCCACCGGAGGCGGGGCGGGCGGTGCCGGTGCCAGCGGGGGCGACGGCGGAGGGGTGGCCTTCACCCCGACGAGCAGCGCGGTGACCTTCACCGCCAGTGATTCCACGATCGCCGCCAACGTCAGCGGTGCCGGTGGCAAGGGCGGAACCGGGGGGAACGGCACGAGCGCCAGCGGGCCGCTCGGTGGTTCACCGGGCGCCGGTGGGGCAGCGGGCGGCGGCGGCAACAGCGGGACGGGCGCCGGACTGCATCTTCGCGCACCTGGCGCGAGCACCCTCACTCACGTCACCGTCGGAGCCAACACGATCGGCGCGGTCGGCCTCGCCGGTACACCGGGGTCGGGCGGCGCCGCCGGGGGCGGGCTGCTCGGCGGCGGCGGTCAGGCCGGTGCGGACGGCGCCAGCGCCGCGGCTGGCACCTCCCCCAACGCAGCGAGCCTGACCAGAACCGGCCCGCTCACCCTACGAGCATCCCTGCTCGCCGGATCGCCAGCCTCGTGCGCGGGCGCCGGAACCATCACGGTCGAACGCTCGGTGGCGGCCGACGCCTCGTGCTTCGCCGCGGGACCCTTTGCGATCGTCGATCCCGGGGCCGGCGCCTTGGGTGGGCTCGCCCAGAACGGCGGCCCGACGGCAACCGTGATTCCCTCGCCCGGCAACCCCGCCATCGGAGCCATTCCGGGTAACTCCGGACTATGCAGCGGCAGCGACCAGCGCGGCACGGTCCGCCTGATCACCGGCCGGACGGCCTGCACTGCCGGCGCGGTCGAGGCAGGGCCGGTCAGCACCACCACGCCCTCCGTCCCCTCCACCCCGAGCACCCCGTCGGGACCGGTGGCACCTGGAGCCCCGCCCAAGCTCACGGTCGATTTTTCGAGCAAGCACCCCCGGACCTCCTTCGGGTGGTTCCGCTCGAACGTCACCGCAAAGTTCACCTGCGTCGCCGGGGCCTCCCCCATCGTGACCTGCCCCAAGCCGTTGACCTTCAGCAAGAACGGCGCCAAGCAGGGCGCCACCATCACCGTCAGCGACACCGCGGGTCGCAAGACCTCAATCCGGCTTCAGAACATCAACATCGACAAGAACTCCCCGAAGCTGACCATCAACGGCGTCAAGAGCGGGAAGACCTACCCCGCCGCACAGCGCATCACCTGCAAGGCCAAGGACAAGCTCTCGGGCCTGGTGCAGAAGTGTGCCCTGACCGGTAAGGCGAAACTGGTCGGGTCGAACAAGACCCTGGTTCGGGTCGACTACCTGGCCAGGGCCGTGGACAAGGCCGGCAACGTCACGACGAAGAAGGGCTTCTACATCTACCGCCGCTGATCTGGAGTCAGATTGAGGTCTGGGTCGCCTTCGCCATGCCGCGTTCGACCGCGGCGATCAGGTACGGGCGCAACTGGTCTGCCGGGATGATCGTGTGCACGGCGCCGACCTCCTGCGCCCGACGGATGTCGTGGATCGCCTCGAACTCGGCGGCGACCTCACCCTGCATCTGCGCCTTGACGCTGGCCCGAAGGTCGACCAGGTCCACCCGCAGTTGTGCGGCCTCGGCACCTGAGGCGGCAGCCAAGGCGGCGGCCATCTCGACCACGCGAGGGTCGGCCTCGGTACGTCGACGCACGTCGGCGGTGAACACCACCGCGGCAGCCGGGGCGCCACCCAGGACCGAGGCGAACGAGCCCTCGACCGCCACGACCTCCATGTTGTCGTTGAGGGTTCCGGAGAACACCACGAACGCCCCACCGTGATACCGCGAGATCAGGCAGAACACGATCGGCCCGTCGAAGTTCACGATCGCCCGGCCGATCTCCGCGCCGTACTCCAGTTGCAGCTTGCGCAGCGACTCCGGTGAGCCGTCAAAGCCGGACAGGTTTGCCAGCACCACCAGGGGCCGCACCCCGGAGGCGGCGTTGATGGCCCGCGCAGTCTTCTTCGACGACGCCGGGAACAGCGTGCCGCCGGTCCACACGTCCGGGCCGTCGCTGGGCAGCACGCCCCTGCGCGCCACCGGCCGCGACTCGATCCCGATCAGCGAGATCGGGTACCCGCCCAGGTGGGCGTCGAAGACCACCGAGGTGTCTGCGTCGGCCATGCCTGCCCAGCGCTCGAGCGGGCTGTGGTCAGCGTCGAGGACGGCGCGCATGACGGTGCGGATGTCGAAGGGCTTCTTGCGCTCGGCGTTGTGAGCGGTCGAGAAGATCTGACCCACCGTCGTGAAGTCGCTGCCGGGGAAGGCGTGCGGGTAGTCGCTCACGTCGCGATCGACCGGGTCGGTCGTCGGGGCACGGCGGGGGAAACGTTCGCCCGTGGCGAGATAGGCGTGATCGTAATGGGCGAACAGGATCTCGGTCGCGGCCGCGAGGTTGGGAGCCCAGTACTGGGCCTGGCCGTTGGGCCCCATGACGCGGTCGTAGCCACCGATCCCGAAGTTGTCCTCGGCGGAAACCCCGCCGGCGTAGTCCAGGGACTGCTTACCGGTGAGCACCATCGCCGAATCCGGGGTCATCACCAGGATGCCCTTGGTGTGCATGAGCATCGTCGCCTCGGCGTTCCAGTACGGCTGGGCGCCGACGTTGATCCCGGCCACCACGATGTTGATCTCGCCACCGGACTGGGTGAACTCGATGATGCGCCGCAGAGCCCGGCCGATGGCGTCCATGTTCTCCACGCCGGAGTCCATGGAGATGCGCGCGCCGGACGACAGCGCGAACCACTCGACGGGAAGGCCCTCGAGCTCGGCCAGATCAAGGGCGGCACAGATCCGCTCGCACTCCGCCACCCCGATCGATCCGAGGGACTTCGTGGGGTCACCGAGCAGGACGACCCGGGACATCCCCTCCGGGTGGCGGGGCGTCGAGGAGGTCACCAGCCCGACGACGATCCCGGCGGAGTTGCGCCCAGGTTCGCGATCCACCGGGACAAGTTCCGGCGCATCAGCCGTGGGGTCGATGTCGAGCTCGAAGAACGACCCGGCCTTACCGATCAGCAGACCGATCAACTCATACGGGTACAGCGTTCCGCGAGCCGCTGCGGCGCGCACCTTCTGGGCGTACTCGTCCAACGGCGGGAGCGGCTCGGTCGGACGTTCGGTGATCGCGATCTGCACCCCGACGCCGCGGGCATAACTCATCCGCACCGCGGTCTCGGCGTCGGCATTGCGTTCGTAGGGCCGTTCTCCCCCGGGCGTCGGGTCGACGAACCGGCCGACGATCTCCACCTCTTCCAGGCCCACCCCGACGGTCATCGGGACCAGGCTGCGGACAAAGGAGTCCAACTCCGCCAGGGGAACCTTCGCGATCGGGGAGATCGCGAGCACGATGCGGTTCTCCTCCCGCCGGCGCAACGCGGGACGACTCGCACGCACGCCACGGATGCCCTCGACGCACCCCCGCAGGACACGCTCGAGGGTCGGCACCGCGAGCACCCGGCCCGCGCTGTCCCGCAGCGGGTGGACGTCGCGGATCTCGGCGAACGCGATGATGCGCTCGTCGTCCGGGTTGGTCCTGCCGACCGCGCTGTAGAGGTAGATGCCGTCGTCGGCAGGCAGCCGGGTCAGCTCGAAGTTGACCAGACGCTTGACCCCGAGGCGCTGGGCGACGAGCGGATGCAGTCCGCGGATGACCCGGTCCTCGACGAGCTCCGCAGTACCGTCCGCAGACGAGATCGGACGGAACGTCAGGTAGAAGGTCCGGGCGGTCAGTCCACCGGCGATGCCCACGCTCACCCGGCGCAACGTGTCCGGCAACGGCAGGTCCGCCAGCGCCTCGCGCAGAGCCGCGGACACGGCGTCCGGGTCGGCGGGCGGGTCCGGCCAGGCCAGGAAGATGTCGACCACCAGCGAATCCGGCTCGGCACCCGCAGCCTGGGTGCGCACGACCTCGGCGACCTCGCTGGCCACCGCGGGCAGGTCGGCGAACTCCCCGACCGTGGCGACCAGGTTCAGCCGGTCGCCGGCCAGGTCGAAGGCCGCGGTGAAGAACTCCCGGGAGTCCCGCTCGAAGAGCCGGACGTCCTCCAGCGCGCGGCTGCGGTAGTACCGGCGGGTCTGGACCTCCAGTAACGGCCCGAGCGCCTCCGCTCCGGTGGCCAGGTACTCACTGAGCAGCCCGATGATCGTCTCCGGGCTCACCACCAGGGCCTCGATGCGTTCTGCCCGGTCCTCGGCCTGCGGATTGGCCACCAGGTAGGCGATCTGCTCGCGGATCGACCACAGTGCCTGCTCGCGGGCCGCGAGGATGAGCGGCTGGTCGAAGACCCGGAAGCGGACACTGCGGCCGAGGTCACCGAGCAACGGGTACCGAATCTGAGTTGCCGTCACCAGGCGTTCCAGGACCTCGCCCAGTTCGTCAGGTGCGCTCACGCTCGCGCCGCCGGGGTCCAGCCACCTTTCCAACAGCGCGGTGATGACCGGGGTCTGCGCGTCCCCCCGAGCCAGCGCCAGATAGACGCGGTAGACCGCGTCGGCAAGGTCCTCGGTGGGCTCCAGATCGGTGATGCCGTAATGCTCCAGGGCGCGGGCGAGCCGGGAGCGGAACGACTCCGGCAAGCCCTCCTTCTCGACGTCCAGGGAGCGCAGGTAGGTGTGCAGGTGCTCGCGCGGACTGTGCACGCGCAGATCGGCCTTCTCCTCATCCGCGGACGGCCGGTTGCGGGACAGCTCGCACAGGTCGGCGAAGGTCCGCAGCACCTCCAGTTCGGCTGCCACCAGGCGAGCATCATCGGCCGGCAAGGCCTTGCGCAGCCGGGAGTACTCGGTGACCAACGCCCGGCCCTCGGCGGCGGAGATGTCGTACCCGGTGACCAGGGCGCGCAGGGCCGCGAGGATCTCCAGCGCGCGATCGTGGGGATCGGGCGCCCAGCCCTCGGCGCTGCGGTGATCGACGTGCGCGGCGAACGTGACGCGCACCGCGTCGGCCGCGGAATCGGTGCTGCCTTCGGGATCGATGCGCAGCAGGGGTGCGCCGGCGGCGACGCTGGTGTTCGGCGCGGCGTAGACCTCGCGCACGCGGCCGGCGAACGGGGCGGCGACCGGAGTCTCCATCTTCATCGCCTCGAGCACGGCGACGCAGGTACCGGCCTCCACGCTCTGCCCGGCGGTGACCGGGATCGCCACGACCACCGCGGGAGCGGGCGCCCGCACGACGCCCCCGGAATCGCGACCGACCCGGTGAGAGACGCCGTCGACCTCCACCAGGTGATCCGCGGGTCCGACCGCGAGGACGACCTTGTGGGTACGTCCGCCCGTCGCCAGGCGGCTCTCGAACCCGGACAGCCTGGTCACGAGAATCTCGGCGGTCACCCCGTCGATCATCACCCGGTAACGCGACGGCGCCAGGGCCGTGACCGTCATCCGGTAGGACACGCCGCAGTAGCGGACCTCGACGTCGCGTCCGATCGCATGGTCGGCCTGCGGACGACCGCCCGCGGCGGCCGCCAGGAACTCCGCGCGCTCGGTCGCCTCCTCGGCGTCGTAACGGTCGATGCCCACGGCGTAGAGCGCGACGGCGGCACCGGGGGCGATGCGGTGGGTGTCGGCGGAGATCCGGTCCAGCCAGGCCGTGTCGGCGGAGCCGTCGAGGAACTCCGCACGGGCCAACAGGTCGAGGACGAAGGACTTGTTGGTGGTGCCGCCTTCAATGACGACGGTGGTGTCCCGCAGGGCGCGGGAGAGCCGCGCGATCGCCTCACCGCGGTCACGACCCGAGGCGATGATCTTGGCGACCATCGAGTCGAATTCGGGCGCGATCTCGTCCCCGGCCGCGATCCCGGAGTCCACGCGGATCCCGGGGCCCGCCGGGAACTCCAACAGCTGCACCCGCCCCGGCGCCGGGGCGAAACCGTTGTCCGGGTCCTCCGCGTTGAGCCGGATCTCGATCGCGTGCGCGGTCTCGGGCGGGCACTCGCCCGGCAGCGCCTCACCCGCGGCGACGCGGATCTGCAGCTTGACCAGGTCGACGCCGGTCGCGGCCTCGGTGATCGGGTGCTCGACCTGCAGCCGGGTATTGACCTCCAGGAAGGCGAACGCCTTGGACGCCGGGTCGTAGAGGTACTCCACGGTGCCCGCGCCGCGGTACCCGACCTCACGCACCAGGTCCATCGAGACCTGGCGCAGATGCAGCGACTGATCCGGGGTCAGGACCGGGGAGGCCGACTCTTCGATGATCTTCTGATTGCGGCGCTGGATCGAGCAGTCGCGCACACCCGGAGCCCAGACGTTGCCGTGGGTGTCGGCGATGATCTGGACCTCGACGTGGCGACCGCCGGTGACCAGGGCCTCCAGGAAGACACCGTCGTCGCCGAAGTAGCGGGCGGCGTCGGCTCGGGTGCCCTCCAGTGCCGGGCCAAGCTCCTCGGCGTCGAACACCTTGCGGATGCCGCGCCCTCCGCCGCCGGCCTTGGCCTTGATGATCAGGGGGTAGCCGATGTGTTCCGCGTGTTCGGTGGCCTCGGCGAGGCTGGTCACGGCCTGCGCGCCGCTCCAGGGCGCCACCGGGACGCCGACCCGTTCGGCGACGAGCTTGGCCTCGATCTTGTCCCCGAGCAGGTGCATCGCGGAGGCCGGTGGGCCGATAAAGGTGATCCCCAGGCGGTCGCAGAGCTCGACGAAGGCGGGGTGCTCGGACACGAAGCCCCAGCCGACCCACACGGCGTCGGCGCCACAGGCCCGCAGGGCGCGCTCCAACTCGGCGTAGTCCAGGTATGCCGAACTTGCGGTCGCACTCGGGCGCAGCAGGACGGCCTCGTCGGACTGGCGTACGAACATGGCCCCGGACTCGCCGGCGGTGTGCAGCGCGACCGTGCGGATGGACGCCGGGGCCTCGATGTTGAGCTCGCGGACCGCGCGGATCAGGCGCACAGCCGCCTCACCCCGGTTGACCACGGCAATCCGCTCGAACACCGGCGTCCCTTCCGCGTAGCACCAGCAGCGCAGCACGCTGGAATCGCAGGCCTGCAATCTTCCCGAAACCCTATGGCCCCCCGCCCCTGATCCGCGCCCGCCCGGGGGGCGGGAGAATCGAGGCGTTCCCCACGTCCACCCGAGCTGACGAGGTCTGTTGTGCGCACGCTCTTCGTGATCGGCATCGGGGCCGGTGACCCCGACCACTTGACCCTGGGCGCTGTTGCCGCGCTGAGCAGGCTCGATGTGGTGTTCGTGATCGACAAGGGCGAGGCATCCGGCGAGCTGGTCCAGCTCCGCGAACAGATGTGCGCCGACCACATCCAGCGGCCCTACCGGGTGGTCACGGCCACCGACCCCTCCCGCAACCGCGCCCTGGACAACGCGCAAGCGGTGTACACCGGAGCGGTGAGCGACTGGTACGACGCTCGGGCCGGCGTGTTCGAGCAGATGTTCACCGACTCCTGGGGCAACGCGGAGACCGGCGGGATCTTGGTCTGGGGCGACCCCGCGCTGTACGACTCGACCTTGCGGGTGCTGGAGCGGGTGCGCGGCCGGGGTGCGGTGTCATTCGAGGTCGAGGTGATCCCCGGTATCACCTCGATCCAGGCCCTGGCCGCGCGGCATAAGATGACCCTGACCGGCCTGGGGGCGCCGGTCCACGTGACGACAGGGCGGCGGTTGTCCGCGGGGATGCCGGCCGATCTCGATGACGTCTGGGTGATGCTGGACGGCCGGGAAGCCTTCGCCGAGCTCCCGGACACCGACCTGGACATCCATTGGGGTGCCTACGTCGGGATGGCGGACGAGTTGCTGATCGCCGGGGACCTTCAGGCGTGCAAGGACGAGATTGTGGCTTTGCGGCAGGAAGCCCGGGCCCGCAAGGGCTGGATCATGGACAGCTACCTCCTGCACCGGCGGCGCGCTCCGTAGTTTGTTGCCGCACCGCGCTCCCGCTGTCGAGCGCGCGGGCGGCGCCCGCGCTTCCGCGGTCACCGCCGGCCCGATGACCACCGATGAGCCGGTCGGGTCACCTCGGCGCCTGGGGGCAGTCGTCCGCGGGGGCCAGAAGTGCCGGCGATCTGGGCGCGGCGTCGGGTTCGCCGTGGGAGCGGAATAGATTGCGCGGGTGTCTGGACGGGTCAGGAAGGCGTCGCACGTGTTGTCTTTGGATGATCCGGCGGTCCAGGAGTTCTGGGCAGAGCGGCACCTGTGCACGTTGACGACGTTGCGTGCGGACGGCCGCCCGCATGTCGTGCCGGTCGGGGCGACGTTGGACGCCCCGGCGGGGCTGGCGCGGGTGATCGCGTCGCGGTCCTCGCTCAAGATCCGCTATGTGAGCGCGGCCGGTGCGACCGGCGCCCCGGTGGCGATCTGCCAGGTCGACGGGCGGCGCTGGGCCACCGTCGAGGGCATCGCGACCGTGGCCGAGGACCGTGAGTCCGTCGCGGAGGCCGAGCGGCGTTATGCGTTGCGGTATCGCGAGCCTCGGGAGAATCCGGAGCGGGTTGTCCTGCTGGTCCGGATCGACCGGATGCTGGGGAACACGTGAGTACTTCTCGGCCGATCACCGTTGTCGGGATCGGGGCGGACGGGTGGGCGGGTCTGGCGCCGACGTCCCAGGCCGCGCTGCGTGGGGCCGAGGTGGTGATCGGCGGCAAGCGGCAGCTGGACTACCTGCCCGACGAGGTCGCGGCGGTACGCGTGGGGTGGCCGACGCCGCTGGTTCCGGCGCTGCCCGCGTTGATGGCCGAGTACGCCGACCGCACGGTGTGCGTGCTGGCCAGCGGCGACCCGATGTTCTACGGGATCGGCTCCACGCTGGTGCGAGAGCTGCCGGCCCTTCGCCTACGTGTGCTGCCGCACCTGTCGTCGGTCGCGTTGGCGTGTGCGCGCCTGGGCTGGGCGAGCGAGGACGTCGAGGTGCTCAGCGCCGTCGGCCGGCCGTTGACCGCGGTCCGCGCGGCCTTGGCGCCGGGGCGCCGGCTGCTGGTGCTCTCTTCCGACGCCGAGACCCCGCAGGCGCTGGCCGAGGTGCTCGTCTCGGCGGGTTACGGACCCAGTCGCCTGGCGGTGCTCTCCCAGCTGGGCGGGCCGGACCAGCGCGCGATCACCGGGACCGCGGCGGGCTGGGATGCCCACGCCGCCGTACATGACGCCCTCAATGTGGTGGCGATCGCGTGCGAGCCGGCGCCGGGCACAGTGGCGCTCAGCCGCTCCCCCGGGTTACCGGACGAGGCCTACGAGCATGACGGCCAGCTCACCAAGCGCGAGGTCCGCGCGGTGACGCTGGCACGGCTGGCGCCGTTACCGGGCCAGCTGCTCTGGGATGTCGGCGGTGGCGCCGGGAGCATCGGGATCGAGTGGATGCGGGCTGCACGCGGGGCGCGCGCCGTCGCAATCGAGGAGAACCCTGATCGGGCCGCGCAGATCGCGGCGAACGCGGCCGCGCTCGGGGCGGCGGACCTGGAGGTCGTCGCGGGCTCGGCACCGGCGGCGTTGGCCGGGCTCCCCCGTCCCGACGCCATCTTCGTGGGCGGCGGCGCAGGCGACCCGGGCGTGCTGGATTCCTGTCTGGGCGCTTTGACTCCCGGCGCACGGCTGGTTGTGAACGCAGTGACGTTGCAGACCGAAGCGCTCGTCGTCGCCCGGGCCGGCGAGCTCGGCGGGGACCTGGTGCGCCTGCAGGTCAGCCGCGCGGTCCCGATCGGCGCGTTCACCGGCTGGCGCGCCCAGATGCCGGTGACGCAGTGGACGCTGCAGCGATGAAGTCCCCATCTTCGGGCGCGCGCCGGACCTATCGGGGCCGCGGGATAGGTCCACACGCCACCCGAAGTGCGGAGACCTTCGCGACTTCGGGCGCGATTCGGACCTATCGAGGGCCTGGGATAGGTCCACGCGCCACCCGTAGATGCGAAGTCGCGTGCACTCGATGAAGGTGCACTTCATCGGGGCCGGGCCGGGGGCGCCGGACCTCATGACGCTGCGCGGACGGGACCTGATCGCTGCGTCGCCGGTGTGCCTGTACGCGGGCAGCCTGGTGCCGACGGAGATCCTCACCTGGTGCCCGCCCGGGGCAGCGCTGCTCGACACCTCCGGTCTCGACCTGGACCAGATCACCGCGGCCTGTGTGAAGGCCCGGGGCGACGGGCACGACGTCGCACGGTTGCATTCCGGGGACCCGTCGCTGTACTCGGCGATGGCCGAACAGATGCGACGTCTCGACGCCGCCGGTATCGACTACGACGTCACCCCCGGGGTGCCGGCGTACGCCGCCGCCGCGGCTGCCCTGCGCCGCGAGCTGACGGTGCCCGGCGTCGGCCAGTCGGTGCTGCTGACCCGGATCTCCGCGTCCTCGACCCCGATGCCGGCCGGCGAGGACCTGGCGACGCTCGCCCGGGCTCGGACCACGCTGGTCCTGCACCTGGCGGTTCAGCGCATCGACACCGTCGTCGCCGACCTGCTGCCGCATTACGGGGCGGCGACCCCGGTCGCGGTCGTGGCGCGAGCGAGCCGGGACGACGAAGTGATCCTGCGCTCCACGTTGGACGGGATCGCGGCGCAGGTGCGCGAGACCGGGATCTCCCGGACCGCCGTGATCATCGTCGGCGACGTACTGACTGCTGGTCAGTTCCTGGACTCGCACCTGTACTCGACCGCCCGGTGCCGGGACACATGAGCGAGCCAATCAGCGCTCCGCTGGTCCTGGTGCTCGGTGGCACGGGCGAGGCCCGTGACCTCGCCGCGCTGTTGGTGGCCCAGAACCGTTGGCGCGTCCTCAGTTCGCTCGCGGGCCGGGTGAGCAACCCGGCTCTCCCGGTCGGCGAAGTACGCCTCGGCGGCTTCGGTGGTCCGACCGCGCTGGCGCACTGGCTGCGTACGCACCAGGTGCGCGCGCTCGTGGACGCCACCCATCCCTTCGCGGCGCGGATCTCCGCCTCCGCAGTGGCGGCGAGTGCCGCGGCCGCGGTCCCGCTGCTGGTCCTGCAACGCCCAGGATGGGCGCCCGGGCCGCAGGACTCGTGGGAGCGGGTCCCGGTCGCCGCGGCGGCAGCGGCAGCAATAGGTACGCGATCTGGTCCGGTGCTGTTGACCACGGGGCGCGGTGGGCTGGACGCCTTCGCCGACCTGAGGCAGCGGGTCGTGATCCGTACCGTCGACCCCCCGGTAGCGCCGTTACCGGCCGACCACGTCGTGATTCTCGACCGGGGGCCCTACACCGTCGCAGGAGAGAGGGCCCTGATGCTCGAGCACGGGATCCGGACCCTGGTGACCAAGGACAGTGGCGGCGCGATGACGGCGGCCAAGCTGACCGCGGCACGCGAACTCGGAATCCACGTATGGATGATCGACCGGCCGGCGCACCCAGGTCACGCCAGCGGCTGCACGGTCTCAACGCCGGCGGCCGCCTTCGCCTGGCTCGACGAACTGGCGAATCAGGTCGCGGCGTCGGCCTTGGTCGACTTCGACGGCGGGGACGGCGGGTTCGCACCAGCGACGTACTGAGCGAACGTCAGGTTGCCGACGGCCCGGTCCGGTGCGGTCAGGTGCAGGCCTGCCCGATGCGCCTCGTGCAGCTTGCCGGGCATCCGAACTCCGATGATGCGCCGGCGCCGACCGGTGACACCGAGCCAGGCCATCGCCAGCTCCGCCGCGGTGGCGACCTCGGGACCGCCGAGGTCAGGCAGCATGTGGGCCTGCATCGGGGTGCACATGTCGGCCAGCCGGGCGGCGGCCTCGTCGGCCGCGACCGGCTGGAAGCTCTCCCCTGCGGGCACGATCACCGGGAACAGCCGGGAGCGACGGCGCATCCCGGCCTCCACCGACTCGTGGAAGTGGGTCATGCGCAACACGGTCCAGGGCAGGTCGCCGCCCTCGAGCAGGCGCTCGACCGCACGCTTGTCGCGGTAGTAGCGGTGTTCGATGCGGTCGGCACCGACCACCGACGGGTAGACGAAGTGCGGCTTGCCGGCCCGATTCGCGGCGATCTGCAGGTGCGCGGCGGCCTCCACCTCGCCCCGCGGCACGGTTGCGCAGTGCACGATGATCCCGACTCCGTCGAGCGCGGCGGCCAGGCCCGCGCCGGTGGTCAGGTCCCCGATGAACCAGTCGGGCCAGTCGGGCAACTTCGGGGTACCCGGCTCGACGCCGGGGCGCTCGCTGCGGCTGAGCACGCGCACATCCCGGCCGGCGGCAAGCAGGCTCCGGACGAGTTTGCGGCCGAGGATCCCGTTCCCCCCGGTCACAAGAATGGACGTCCCCATCAGGCGGTCAGCTCCCCTCAGCTCGTTGGCGTGCCGCGATCTCCAATGGATCACCACCATACGAGATCGGCTGGCTCCTCGCGGCCGCTCGGGTCGGCGCAGGCGCTGAAACTGACGGTTCCACAGCCCGTTGCCAGCAAACTGGCCGGACGGTGGATATCGGCGTCCGACGTTCGGACCGTACCGATCGACCGTTGG
Source organism: Sporichthyaceae bacterium (assembly GCA_052387905.1). Lineage (GTDB taxonomy): Bacteria > Actinomycetota > Actinomycetes > Sporichthyales > Sporichthyaceae > JBQTII01. The sequence goes on from JBQTIR010000012.1 coordinate 26,519, forward strand.
TCTGATTTGCGCCCGACCGGGGCACCAGGACCCGGTCCCCCGGGTCCAATGCAGGGAGCCCCCTAGAGCGAACGGATCCTGCATGTCCCAGCGCCTGCGCCCGCGTCGCCTCGTCACCGCGGTGGCGTGCCTGGCCCTGATCAGCTCCAGCGCCCTGACGCTGGGGATGCCGAGCGCGACGGCGGCGAGCGAGCCGTCGAAGTACATGCTCGGACGGCTCAACGTGCACAAGGAATGGCCGGCCGGTTACACCGCCGCGGCGTTCGGTAGCTGGAAGGACTCCGACCGGCGAGGATGCAAGGACGTCCGCGCCGAGGTCCTCGCCGTCGACGCCCGCGGTGCGACCCCGCCGCGCTGCGACCTGTCGGGCCTGCGGTGGACGGACTTCTTGACCGGCGAGAAGGTCAGCAAGGCGAGCAGGATGACCGTCGAACCCCTGGTGCCGCTGGCCGAGGCCTGGCGCTCCGGCGCGACCCGGTGGGACGCGCGGACCCGCGCCGCCTTCGCCAACGACCTCGGCTATGCCGACTCCTTGATCACCATCTCCAGGGCCACCGCGAAGGCCAGGGCCGGGCGCTCGCCGCAGGAGTGGCTCCCGCCCAAGGCTCACCGGTGCGACTACGTCGCCGCCTGGGTTGCGGTGAAGACCCGCTGGTCGATGAACATCGACAAGGCCGAAAAGGCGGCGTTGGTCAAAATACTCAAGGGCTGTGGCTTGCAATACACGGAGATGCCCAGGACCGCGAAGATCACGCGCCCACCGGCCCCGGTCCCGGTCATCGATGACCCGCGCCACGAGACGTGCGGGGAGTTGGCAGCCGCCGGTCTTGGGCCCTACGTGCGCGGACGCGACAGCGAGTACGCCTGGTACCGCGACGACGACGGCGACGGGACGGCCTGTGAGAGCGCCGAGGCCATCGGGCTCTCTCCCAGCGCAGACTGGCGCACGCAGCGGCTGACCGCGTCGACAAACCCGACCGTGCTCGGGGTGGCGATGCCACAGCAACCACCCAAGGGCCAGACCGACGTCCGGGGATACCTGCACGCACGAATCCTCGACGGGGACGTCCAGGTGTGGCGAGGCGTTTCGGGGGGCGCGCACGGAGAACCGCGCTCAACCGGAATACCAGTGGATGAAGGCGTGCTCTTGCCCGGCATCGTCTACACGGTGCAAACCTGGTCGCACTGGTATGACGTGTCCTACGTTCCGGTGCCCGACGAGCCCCTGACGATGACGTTCATGGTCGACCAGACGCTGCCTGCCGCCCCGACTGTCACCGGTGGCAGGTCGGTCGTGGCCACTGCGCACGATGCAGATCTCTCCGGAATCCAGTTCGCTCCCTTCGGCACACCGACAGCCGTCCGTCGCGCCAAGCCCGGCGAGCCGGTCAGCTACTCCGCGCCCTACGTGTCCGGTCCCGGCTACATAATCGTTCGTGCCGTGGACCGTGCGGGCAATATCGGCGCAGGGGTGGCCGTCAACTACTGACCCGTCGCCGGGTACCAGCGCGGGGTGAAGACGGTGCGTGTGCCGTCCCCGCGCTCGGTGATCCGGGTCGTCGAGGAGCCGATGATCAGCAGGCAGCGCATGTCGACGGTGTCGGGGTCGAGCTCGCCGAGAGTGGTGATGCGGATGTGTTCGGCGGCGCCGCCGACGTCGCGGCCCACGACAACCGGAGTCACCGGGTCGCGGTGGTCGAGCATCAGCTCCCGGGCACGGGCGAGCTGCCAGGGACGGGCCTTGGACTTGGGGTTGTAGATCGCCAGCACCAGGTCGGCGGCGGCGATCGCCGCGAGGCGGGTTTCGATGACCTCCCACGGCTTGAGACGGTCCGACAGTGAGAGCACGCAGAAGTCGTGCCCCAGCGGGGCCCCGACCCGGCTGGCGACGGCGTTCGCCGCGGTCAGCCCGGGCAGCACCCGCACCGGGACATCCTTGTAGCGCTCCTCGGCGGCGACCTCCAGGACGGCCGCGGCCATCGCGAAGACCCCGGGGTCGCCGGAGGAGACGACCGCGACCCGGCGGCCGCGCCGGGCGAGGTCGAGGGCGAACTCGGCGCGCTCGGACTCGACCTGGTTGTCGGAGGCGTGCCGGACCTGACGTGGGTTCGGTGCGAGCCGCTCCAGGTAGGGGCCGTAACCGACGAGGTCCTGGGCGGCGGCGAGCGCGGCCTGGGCCTGCGGGGTCAACCACTCGCGACCCGCGGGGCCCAGCCCGACCACGACGACCTCGCCGCGCGCCATTCCCACCCCAGGAGAACTCGTCACGTCCGAAGAACTGCGCGCTATAGCGACCGCTCCTTCGGACGCAAGCACTGTGCTGGCGGCGATCTCGGCGCGGGTGCTCTCGTGCACCCGGCTCGGCAGGATCGCGACCGAGAAGTAAGGCACCGTCGCCGGGTCGACGTCCGCCACGCGCGCGATGCGCTGGCGGTCAGTGGTGGCGCGCTCGACGTACCAGGCCTCCTCCAGCCGCCCGCAGGCAGCGAGGGCGTCGCGGACCCCGGTGAAGGTCCGGCCGAGCTTCATGATCACCGCGGAGTCCGCGGCGGCGAGCTTGGCGGCCAGCACATCGGGCGAAAGGGTGCCGGGGAGCACGGTGAGACTCTCCTCGCGCTCGACCAGCGGCATGCCCAACTGCGCGGCGGCACCGGCGATCGAGGTGACGCCCGGGACGACCTCGACGTCGTAACGGCCGGCGAGACGCTTGTGCATGTGCATGTAGGAGCCGTAGAAGAACGGGTCGCCCTCGCACAGCACGACGACGTCGCGGCCCGCGTCCAGATGCGCAGCCAGCCGAGCGGCGGCCTCGTCGTAGAAGTCCTCCAGCGCGCCGCGGTAGCCACCGGGATGGTCGGTGGTCTCGACGGTGACCGGGTAGACCAACGGCTCTTCGATCTGACCTTGCGTCAGATAAGGCCGGGCGATGGAGAGCGCGACGCTGTTGCCGTGCCGCGCGCTGTGGTAGGCGATGACTGCGGCGCCGGTAATCAGCCGGGCAGCCTTGACGGTGACCAGTTCCGGGTCGCCGGGACCAAGGCCGACGCCGTACAGGGTGCCGGTCATGGCGCGCTCCAGCGGCATGCATGCCGAAAGTCGCGCGACACGCCGTGGGGCGTACGGCGTGTCGCGGCACATTCAGCATGCATGCCGCGGCGCGTCCGGAGGGGGGCGCTCATTCGGCTTCGCTCGCAATCGCGTTGACGGCGGCCACGGCCATCGCGGACCCACCGCGGCGCCCGCGCACGATCAGGTACTCCAGGCCCAGCGGCGAGGAAGCGAGGGCGTCCTTGGACTCGGCGGCACCGATGAACCCCACCGGCAACCCGAGGACGGCGGCCGGTCGCGGGGCACCGGCGGCGATCAGCTCAAGCAGGTGGAACAGCGCAGTGGGTGCGTTGCCAATCGCGACGACTGCTCCCCCGAGCCGCTCGCCCCACAGATCCATCGCGGCCGCCGAGCGGGTGTTGCCGATCGCACGGGCCAACTCCGCGACCCCATCGTCGTTCAGGGTGCAGATGATCTCGTTGTTCGCGGGCAACCGGGAGCGGGTGATCCCGGAGGCGACCATCTGGGCATCGCACAGAATCGGGGCTCCGGCGAGCAACGCGGCGCGGGCTGCGGCCACGACCCCCGGGGAGTGGTCGAGATCCTCGACCAGATCTACCATCCCGCAGGAGTGGATCATCCGCACCGCGACGCGGGCGACGTCGATCGGAAGCCTCGTCAGATTCGTCTCCGTGCGGATCGTGGCGAACGAGCGCCGGTAGATCTCCGCCCCGTCGCGGACGTAGTCCAGCTCGTGCGTGCTCATGAGCTCTCCTGCACGCGCACACCACGGGCGCCGGTCGCGGGGTGTACCGCGCCGCTCACCTCGTCGGACGCGTGAAGGCCAGGCAGCACCACGCTGCGCCACGGCGTGACGCGCAGGCCGTGGTCGGCGTCGGCCCGTCCGGCGAGTTCGCGGGCGGCCTCGGCGGTCAGGACACCACCGGGGACTTCGATAACCAGTGCGTGATGATTGCCGTCCTGCCCGTACGCACCGGGTTCGATGATCGGCGCCGGCGTGCGCTCGACCAGGACTCGTTCACCGAGACCAGGAACCTCGGCAAGAACCTGCGCGGCAACGCGGCGCGGCCCGTCGTCCAACTCGGCCAGGCGCCAGGCAGGGGAGCAATGCCGGCCGCGTTCTGCCAGGAATCCTCGGGCGGCCGACAGCGCGACGGTCACCGCGTCGTCCTCGGTGACCGCAATGCCCCAGTCGGCCCCGCCGAGCACCAGGACGAAACCGGTCTCGCTCGCGCGCAGGGCGACATCGGAGGGCGGGTCGAACGTGTCCCGCGAGCCGTCGTCGATGGCGAAAAGGAAGCGGCCGGGGAGCCCGGCGAGCACGGGGTCTTCGCACAGGCGTTCGTCCAGCTCAGCCACCAGCGCGCTGACATCGCGATGACCGGCCCTGCCGTGGATCCCCAGGCCGGTCAGCGGCGAGGCCAGGATGTTGCGGACCCGATCATGGGAGTCACTGGGCAGCAGGTCGGCCTCTCGCAGCCGAGCTGCGAGAAGATGCTCTCCTGCCGGGTGCAGGCCGCGCACTTGGATGTTCGCCCGCGAGGTGAGTTCGAGCACACCGCTGCCCAACTCGGCGCCCGCGGCGGCGAGCACCACGAGTTGTGCGGCACTGAGGCGACCGCCGGGGATGCGGATCCGCGCGAGTCCACCGTCGACCGCTGACCACACCGTGCTCACGCCCGGACAGGCGTCCGGACCCGCTCGGCGAGCGTCGGCGGAGGAGGAAGGCATCCCCAGATCGTAGGCGGGCGCCGAGGTTGCCTCGTCCGGCTCCGGGCGAGCCGCTCATCCGCCCAGATCTGCTGCGAGTTGCTCGCCCCCGCTTTGCTGGCGAGGCTCTGACTGACCACAGCGTTCCGATGTGGCGGTGTGGGACCCTGAGCGGGCTCAGCGACGACTGCGTGAGGAAGCCGGTGACCATTCCGGCGCCGTCCCGCGACTGTGAGTGGACCTCGGTCCACGAGCCAGGAACTCCAGGCCGTCGATCTCCACGACCGGGGCGCGGACCCCGAGAGGTAGGACTGCACTCCATGCCCGGCACCCATCTGCTGCTGTCCACCTCCGACACCGACCTGCTCTCGGCGCGCGGGTCGGGGCGGGGGTATCGCCTGGCGAACCCGACCAAGAAGCCGCTGGCCGACACCCTCGCCATGCTCGACGGCGTCGACCTGGTGATCGTGCGGATGCTCGGCGGCTACCGCGACTGGCAGGACGGCTTCGACGCGCTCCGTGCCCAGGCCGCTGCGCCCGGCGGCCGGCCGCTGGTGGTGCTCGGCGGTGAGGTCACCCCGGACGCGGACCTGATGGCGCTGTCCACGGTCCCGGCCGGTGTCGCCGCCCAGGCCCACGCGTACCTCGCCTACGGCGGGCCGGAGAACCTGGCGCAGCTGCACGCGTTCCTGGCCGACACGGTGCTGCTGGAAGGAGAAGGCTTCGAGCCGCCGACAGCGACGCCGGAGTGGGGGCACCTGGAGCGCCCCACAGCTCCAGCGTCCGAAGGATCGGCAGCAATAGCGACCACTTCTTCGGACGCTACGGGTGGTGGGGTGCGCCCGACGATCGGGATCCTCTACTACCGCGCCCATCACGTCTCCGGAAACACCGACTTCGTGCACGGCCTGGCCGATGCGGTGGAGGCCGCGGGGGGCCGGGCGATGCCGCTGTACGTCTCCTCCTTGCGCGCTCCCGAAGAGGCGTTGCTCGACGAACTGCGCACGGCCGACGCCCTGGTCGTCTCGGTGCTCGCCGCCGGTGGCCGCCGGCCCGCAGGGGCAAGCGCCGGCGAGGACGACGAGACCTGGGACGTCCAAGCCCTCGCCGCCCTCGACATCCCTATCCTGCAGGGGCTCTGCCTGACGTGGTCGCGCGAGACCTGGTCCGCCAGTGACGACGGGCTCTCCCCGCTGGATGTCGCCACCCAGATCGCGGTGCCGGAGTTCGACGGCCGCATCATCACCGTGCCGTTCTCCTTCAAGGAGATCGACGCCGACGGCCTGCCGACCTACGTGCCCGACACCGAGCGCTGCGCGCGGGTCGCCGGGATCGCGGTCCGCCACGCCCGGCTGCGGCACGTCGCCCCGGCGCAGAAGAAGCTCGCGCTGATGCTCTCGGCGTACCCGACCAAACACGCGCGGATCGGCAACGCCGTCGGCCTGGACACCCCGGCCAGCGTCATCACGCTGCTGCATGCGTTGCGCGAGGGCGGCTACGACGTAGGCCCCCTCGACGGGGATGGCGCGCTGCCCGGACTCGCAGCGCGGGACGGTGACGCCCTGATCCACGGCCTGATCGCGGCCGGCGGGCAGGATCCCGCGTGGCTGACGGACGGTCACCTCACCGGGAACCCGGTGCGGATCTCTGCCGCTGCCTACCGCGCCTACTTCGACACCCTGCCCGCCGAGTTGCGCGAGGCGATGGAGGCGCACTGGGGCCCCGCGCCGGGTGAGTTGTTCGTCGACCGCACGACCGACCCGGATGGCGAGATCGTGCTCGCCGCCCTGATTGCCGGCAACGTCGCGCTGATGGTGCAGCCGCCGCGCGGCTTCGGGGAGAACCCGGTCGCGATCTACCACGACCCCGACCTGCCACCGTCGCACCACTACATCGCGGCGTATCACTGGCTCGGCGCCAAGGCCCCCGGTTGCTTCGGCGCCGACGCGATGGTGCACGTCGGTAAGCACGGCAACCTGGAGTGGCTGCCGGGCAAGACCGCGGGCATGTCCGCCGCCTGTGGCACCGATGCCGCGCTCGCGGACCTGCCGCTGATCTACCCGTTCCTGGTCAACGACCCGGGCGAAGGTACCCAAGCCAAACGCCGCGCCCACGCCACCCTCGTCGACCACTTGGTGCCGCCGATGGCGCGCGCGGAGTCCTACGGCGACATCACGCGCCTGGAGCAGCTGCTGGATGAGTACTCCAACATCGCGGCGATGGACCCGGCGAAGCTGCCCGCGATCCGGGCGCAGATCTGGACGCTGATCCAGGCCGCCAAGCTCGACCGTGACCTCGGCCTCACAGATAAACCGGAAGGTGGTCGCCCGCACGACGCGGAGTTCGACGAGTTCATCCTGCACATCGACGGCTGGCTCTGTGAGATCAAGGACGTCCAGATCCGCGACGGCCTGCACATCCTGGGCCAGGTGCCCGCCGGCGAGGCCCGGATCGACCTGGTTCTCGCGATGCTGCGGGCCCGTCAGATGTGGGGTGGTCAGGTCGCCGCACTGCCCGGTCTGCGCGAGGCCCTCGGACTGGCTGAGGACGGCTCCGCGACGCTGGCCGAGACCGACGCCGTCGAGGCGACCGCCCGTTCCTTGGTCGCCGCGATGGACGCCGCCGGCTGGGACCCCACCGCTGTGGACTCCATCGCGCAGGACGAGCAGGTGGCGGCGATTCTTCGCTTCGCGGCGACCGAGATCATCCCGCGGCTGGACCGGACCGGCGACGAGATCGCGCACGTCCTGCACGCACTCGCCGGAGGCTACATCCCGTCCGGGCCGTCAGGGTCCCCGCTGCGCGGATTGATCAACGTCCTGCCGACCGGGCGCAACTTCTACTCCGTCGACCCCAAAGCCGTGCCCTCCCGGCTCGCGTACGCCACCGGCGCCTCGATGGCCGACTCCCTGTTGGCCCGCTACAAGGCCGACCACGGCGAGTGGCCACGCTCGGTCGGGCTCTCGATCTGGGGCACCTCGGCGATGCGGACCTCCGGCGACGACATCGGTGAAGTCCTCGCACTGCTCGGCGTCCGCCCGGTCTGGGACGAGGCCTCGCGCCGAGTCACCGGGCTCGAAGCGCTCGAGCCGAGCGAGCTCATCCTCGACGGCGAACCGCGCCCGCGGGTCGACGTCACCGTGCGGATCTCCGGGTTCTTCCGCGACGCCTTCCCGCACGTGGTCACCATGCTCGACGACGCCGTGCAGCTGGTGGCCGCGCTGGAGGAGGACGCCGAACAGAACTACGTCCGCGCGCACGTGCAGGCCGACCTGGCCACCCCCGGCGCTGACGCCCGTCGGGCCACCCTGCGGGTCTTCGGCTCCAAGCCTGGGGCCTACGGCGCCGGGCTGCTGCCGCTGATCGACGCCCGGACCTGGCGTACCGACGCCGATCTGGCCGAGGTCTACGCGGTCTGGGGCGGGTACGCGTACGGACGCAACCTCGACGGCGTCCCGGCCCGCGCCGACATGGAGACCGCGTACAAACGCATCGCGGTCGCGGCCAAGAACATCGACACCCGCGAGCACGACATCGCCGATTCCGATGACTACTTCCAGTACCACGGCGGCATGATCGCCACCGTCCGGGCGTTGACCGGCAAGGCACCCGACGCCTACATCGGGGACTCCACGAATCCGTCCGCGGTGCGCACCCGCACGTTGTCCGAGGAGACCGCCCGGATCTTCCGGGCCCGGGTCGTGAACCCCCGCTGGATCGCCGCCATGCGCCGGCACGGATACAAGGGCGCCTTCGAACTCGCCGCGACCGTGGACTACCTTTTTGGCTATGACGCCACCGCCGGAGTCGTCCAGGACTGGATGTACGAGAAACTGACCCAGTCTTACGTTCTTGATCCTGAGCAGCGCAAGTTCTTCGCCGAGTCCAACCCCTGGGCACTGCACGGGATCACCGAGCGCCTCCTTGAGGCCGTCGACCGCGGGCTGTGGGCAGAGCCCGACGCCGACACGTTGGCCGGACTGCGCCAGGTCTATCTCGAGACCGAAGGCGACCTCGAGGACAGCACTGCCTGACGGGCGCCGACATTTGCCGTTATATCGCGATTCTGTAGCAGCATCAGATTGCTCATAGGTAAGGAATCAGCGAGAAAGGCGGGGGTAGAAGGACACCCATCGCACCTGAACGTGTTCATGGCCACGCCATGAATCTGGTCGGGCCGTGAATCTGGTCGGGTCGCGATGAGTCCGCAACCTAGTGCGTTGCGTCAGAGAACCGAACGAACAGACGCCCCGAGTGCCGAGACCACAGGAGACCATGACATGGGCAACGACTCCTCCGCCGTCGACAATGCCGTGATGAGTGCAACCAGCCCTGCCCTCCGGTTTGCCAGCGTTCTCACCGTCACCGTCCTCGGTGCCGGGTCGATGGGTCTCTTCGTCGGCACTGCGCACGCCGCGAGCTCACCCACAACCTCGCCGTCCGCTACGCCGGCCAGCATCGACTGGGACATCTACACCGGCAAGGACGGGGCGCCCCGGTACCGCCTGGACGGAATCGAGTTCGGTAAGGGCAAGGTCCGTGTCCAGATCCGCAACGGCGACGGCGACATGCTGTGGACCCGGGCAGTCAAGACCCGCCGCGACGACGGGGTCAGCGCCCGCACGTTCCACGTGGGGACGAATGTCAGATGCGACCACCGCACCCGGTACGCCCGCGCCAAGGACCCCCGCACCGGGTCCTGGACTCCGGTCCTCACCTTGGACCCGTGCATCGTCTAGGCATGCCCTAGTTCTGACGCCACCTCAGAGCGCGGCGACGACCGCGGAGGTGAGTTCGGCCGATGAGTCAGCGCCGAGCGCCAGGTCGTGACCGGCGGTCCCGGCGAGTACCAACAAGTGACCAAGGGCGGCGATCATGGCGCCGTTGTCCGTGCAGTACTTCGGGGCCGGGACCCGCAAACGCAGCCCGGCGGCGGCGCACCGGTCGGCCGCCACGGCACGTAGCCGGGAGTTGGCCGCGACGCCCCCGACGATCAGCAGGTCGTCGATGCCCTGGTCGCGGCAGGCCGCGATGGACTTGTTCACCAGCACGTCGACGACCGCCTCCTGGAACGAGGCGGCCACATCGGCGACCGGAACCGCTTCGCCCTCGCGCTCACGCTTTTCCACCCAACGGGCGACCGCAGTCTTCAGGCCGGAGAAGGAGAACTCCAACGGGGGGTCACCGGGTCGGGTGAGCCCGCGCGGGAACGCGATCGCGGTGGGGTCACCCTCACGGGCGGACCTGTCGATCCACGGACCGCCCGGGAACGGCAGGCCGAGCACCCGCCCGACCTTGTCGAAGGCTTCACCGGCCGCGTCGTCCATCGTGGCGCCGAGGGTGTGCAGCGGGTCGCGGACCAGGTCCCCGACCCGCAGCAGCGAACTGTGCCCCCCGGAGACGATCAGCGCGATGCTGGCCGCGGGCAACGCGCCGTGCTCGAGGGTGTCCACGGCGACATGGCCGGCGAGGTGGTGCACGCCGTAGAACGGCACCCCCCAGGCGATCGCGTAGGCCTTGGCGGCGGCGACCCCGACCTGCAGGGCGGTGGACAGCCCGGGCCCGGCCGTGACGGCGACGGCGTCGACGTCAGCGGGGCGGATGCCGGCCGCCGCGAACGCGGCGTCGATCGTCGGGATCATCGCTTCCAGGTGGGCCCGCGCCGCGACCTCGGGGACGACACCCCCGAAGCGGGCGTGGAACTCCATCGACGAGGACAGCGCGGCCCCGATCAGCACCCCGTCGCGCACGATCCCGACGCCGGTCTCGTCGCAGGACGTCTCGATCCCCACGACCACCGCCATGCCCGCACCCCTTCCTTCTTACGCAACGTCCGACCAAACGAGCCCTATAGGCCACCTTTGGTCGGACGCAACGAGCTTACGGGGGGCTAGTTGCGGGCAGCGGCCCGGTAGCGACGCACCAGGTCGGCGGTGGCGTCGGTGATGGCCGCCAGCTCCGTGAGGTAGGCCCAATAGTTGGGATGCACGCCGCTCAGCAGTGTGTCGGCGCCGGCGACGCGTTCGGCCAGGGCATCGAGTTGGTCTGCCCACGGATACGGCGGAGTGCTCCGGCCGTCCATGACCAGGCGCTGGGCATCGCGCACCGTGAAGCGGACCGCCGCCAGGCGGGCGGAAGGGTCGGCCTTCACCTCGCTCATCGCGGCGTGACGCTCGGCGACGGTGGTGGACAACGTCGCGGCCGCGTCGAGGCGGGCTGTGGCGCGAGCCTGGGCGGCGGCCGCCGCGGCCCAGTCGCCACCTTCGGCAGCCCGTGCGGCCGCCGCGAGTTCGCGGTCGGCGTCGGAGATCAGCTTGTCGGCCCGGGACTGCGCGTCCTCCAGATCCGACCAGCTCGCGGCGGTGAAGTCGCGGCGCAGGGCACGCAATCGGTCACCGATGGCGCCGGTACGGTGCGCGACGGCGTCCCGCTTGGTGCGCAGCGAACCCAACCGCCGCTGCGCCGCCTCGCGCAGCTGGGGTAGTTCCTCGGCCCTGGCCTGGGCGGCCTCGGCCAATGCGCGGACCCGGTCGGCCAGGGCTGCGGCCTGCCCGACGGCCACCGTCCCGGCCTGGGTGGTGAGTTCGGTGTGCGCGGCCTCGGCCTCGGCCAGCGCGCCTGCGGCCTCCCCGGGGGCGATGCCTTGCTCGCGCAGCGCCGCGAAGGCGGCCCGCGCGGCTTCCATCGCCGCTGCGGCGGCGACGGTGTGCTGGGCCAGGCGCTCGAGCACGGCGGTGGTGGAGGCGAAGTCATCGTGGTGGCGCTCGGTGAAGGCCTCCAGAGCCTCGGCCATCCCGGCGATGTCGGCAGCCGCTTGCTGGTAGGCATGCACCGCGGCGGCGAAGGCGGCGTTGCCGTCCTCCGGACCGAGCGGGTGGGTGTCCAGCGTGGCCAGGTAGCGCGCGGCACGGGCCTCCGCGTCCTCGTTGAGGGCCTCGAAGTCCTGGGCGACGCGGCGCGCGGCGCCCGCATCGGGCCCGTGGGCGGACAGCGAGGTGACCAGGCGGCGCAACTCCCGTTGCGCCGTGTCCATCCGGTAGAACGCCGCCCCGGCCGCGTCCTGGGCGTCCTGCGCCTGCGCCCGGCCGGCCTTTCCGCGCAGCTTGCGGAACTGGCTGGCCCCGGGGACGTCACCCTTAGGTGACATGGGCAACGACTCCTTCGTCGCCGACTCGGCCGTTCGCACGCCTGGGCGCCGTCAGTCTCCGCACCTGGTGCAGGCTACTAAGAACGAGTCCAGAATCTGCTCTCCGGCGAACACTCCGGACGCCCCGGTCACGGTGACGTGCGGGCGGGTCCACCCCAGGTCGTGCAGTTCGCCGTGGGCCGGCCGCAGTCCGACGTCGGCGAACTCCAACAGGTCGGCATCGAGCAGCGAGTCCCCGGCACCGAGCACGCAAGCGGCTCCGCTGCGCCGGGCGACCTCCGCGACGGCAGCCGATTTCGTCAGGGCAGCGGGAACGGCGTAGATCTTGCGGCCCTGCAACGACACCGTCCAGCCGGCCGGCGCGCACCAAGCGGCGAGGTCCTCCACGAAGGTCGTCGGCAGCTCCGCTCGGTCGACGACCAGATAGCAGAAGGTGTCCTCGGCGATGCGCCGCGAGCGCGTCCAGCGCGGGTCGGCGACCTTGGCCAGGTGCTCGTCGATGTCCGCGACGGGGGCGCTGGTGCCGGCCAGGCGCGCGGCGAGCGCGGCGCTCCAGTCCTCGTCGACCACACCGCCGACCACGATCCGCGCCCCATTGGTCGTTACCGCGTAGGGCGGGGGCGTCGCCAGCAGTCGCACCCGCGCGTACTGGGCAAGCGTCCGGGTCGTGACCGGGACGAGCGTCGCGACCGCGGCGAGCTCGGCGAGCAGCTCGTGAGCGCGGCGGGTCAGGAATGAGATCGGCACGCCTTGGTAGACCTCGGCGACGGTGAGCGCCGGCGCGTCGGCGTCATCGGTGACCAAACCCAGGGCCGCGGCGGAGTAGATCAGCGTGCGGTCCAGGTCGCACGCCACCAGGAAAGCGCCGGGTTCAGGCATCGCCCACCGACCCGGCGCCGTCGGTGTGCGTGGCGATGATCCCCACGCAGGAATAGGCCAGGTCGGGGACCACCTCGACCGGGACGCCGCGTTCGGCGGCCAGGACCCGGATGTGGGCCAGGTCATCGCCGGCGCCGTCGGCGGGCGCGGGCGAGCAGACCAGGACCTTGTGCGGAATCCGCCGCAGCAGCACGCGGGTGGTCTCCCCCACGCCGGGCTTGATCAGGTTCAGATCGACGATGCCCTCGACCGCAGCGATCCGTTCGACGGCCCGGCGCCCGCTCCAGGTGACCGGCCGCGCCAGAGCGACCCCGAGAGAGGCGCCGACCGCGACCGTGCGGGCCACCCTCGCGAACTGTGCGCTGACCGCGTCCAGGAAGTCCGCGGAGCGGTCGGCATGGGCAAGTTCGGCGTAGAACTTCGCGCCGTGAAAATCGTCGGGGCCGATCAGGTCCGAGCGCAGCACCGTGCGCGAGACCAGACCCGACACCGTCGAGTTCAGGCAGGCCGACGGGACCAGGAAGTCCTCGCGGGTCCCGGCCATCGGAGCGGCACAGCCAGGGTCGGCAAGGACGGCCAGATCGCTCCCGAAGCGCGGACCCCCGGCGGCGACGTGCGCCTCCAGCGCGGCGGTCAGCTCGGCGGCGATCGCCCCCTTGCCGGTCCACCCGTCGACGAACACCACGTCGCGGGGGTCGTGGTTGGCCGCGAGCCAGCGTAGGGCGACGGGGTCGATGCCCCGGCCACGCACGATGGAGATGGCGTAGTGCGGCAGCCGCAGGCCGGTGGTCTGGGCCGCCCAACGGCGCATCAGAATCCCGACCGGGGTACCGGCACGGGCCAACGACACCAGCACGGTGCGGGCCCCGCGGCGGGCCAGGACTGCCTCGGTGACCAGTCCGACCGCGTGCGCGACCCGCTCCGCGGATCGTTCCAGAGCCGCGTCATACAGCTCGAGGTACTCAGGACCGGGGGTGTACTCGATCGGCAGGGACTCGGCGTAGTGCGCCCGTCCGGACTGGACCGCCGCCTCGCGGTCGACCAGCGGTGCCTCCAGTTCGACGTCGGAGAGGTCGGTGAGCAGCCAGCCGACCTCGCTCGCGGCGTAGCTGCCGAAGTCCGGTCCACGCAGCGGTTCGGGCAGCGCAGATGCCCGCTCCCGGCGCGGACGCACCGGCGGAGTCTCCGGCAGCGTCACCAGGAGCACCTGGCCGGTCAGTCCTCGCAGCGCCGCAATCAGGCCCTGCCCTTCGTGCAGCGGGCGGGAATCAGCCGACGGGTCGAGGACGACGACGATGGCATCGAAGCGGCGTACACCGCCGGGCGCCGTCAGGTTGTAGGCGAACCTCGGCCCCGCACCGTCGGCTGGATTGTCGTGCGACGGGAAACTCAAGGCGCTGCGGATCGCGTACCCGGGAGTGTCGTGAGCCGCCACCGGGGACCGCGTCGTGCTCGAGACCAACACCTCCGCCTCGATTCCCTGAACCCGGGTCAGATCTGCGAGGGCTCCGGCCAGACGGGTGGGGGCGTACATCAGCTCCTCGGTTCCGAGGACGAGCACGGACTCACGGCCCACCGAATGCGCGGCGCCGGGTGGCCACAACGCTGCGGCCAGCCGCTGCGCCATCGACGGCAGCGCCGCCTCCAGCACCACACGTTCGGCCGGGCCATAGCCGTGCCGGGCCCCGAGGGCCAAGCCTGCGGGCCAGGCCACGTCGACCCGGGTCAGCGGGGCAGTCGCGGGCGCGGGTACAGCCACTGCGGCATCTGCCGACGCCAACTCGGCGACCAGGGCGACACCTCGCGCGGGCGCGTCTGCCGGAAGCGTCAGATGGCCACGGGAGAGGGCGACGACATCGATGCGCGTGCCCAACACCTCCGCCGCCCGCGTCAACCGGTGGTGATCGTTGATTGAGCGCAGGTCGAGCAGGGTCGCCACCACGTAGCGGGCGCGCGGGGAGTGGCGATGCAGAACTGCAATCGTGTTCAGCACGGTGAGCCCGGTGCTGAGCTCGTCATCGACCAGCACCAACGGCTCACCCCCGCTGAGCAGCTGGGGGTCGGCCGGCAGGAGCAGGTGCCCCGGTGCGTGCGAATGCTCCTCGTCGAAGCCACCCACCGGGTCGATTCCGGGAACCTGACGCCGTGTCGAATGCACATACCGGGCGGTGCGCAACGCATCGGCGACCGCGTGCCCGAGGCCGGTGGCGGTCTCGGCGTAGCCGAGCACCGTGGCATGCGGATAGCCCAGAACCACGTCGGCCCGGGGATCGGGCTGGGCGAGGCGGACCACGCTCGGCAGGTCACGTGACCCTGGCGCCGCGGCACCGTCCTCGTCAAGGGCCGCGCGCAGCGCCGCGACGGCGCCATAGGGCAGCGCGGGATCGCCGGTCAGCGCTCGGCGCACCAGTTCACCCAGCAGCAGACCCGAGCCGTAGACCAGGTGCGGATCGGCGGGCACGTGCTTGCCGAGCACCCGGGAGACGATCAACTGTGCGCGCCGCGGGTTGCGCCGCAGGGCCAGCCCGACGAGATCAGCGGGTGCGATCCCGAGCGCGTCATCGGTGGTGTCCAGCCGCGCTCCGAGGGCCTCGGCCACCCACCGTCCGGTCCACCCCGACGGAACTAGCGGCCGCGTCGTGGACCCCGACCCCTGACGAGGTGTCATACCTGAACGCCGGCGCGGGTACTCGCGGCAATGGCGGCCAGCAGATCCACCATGGACACACCCTCGGCGGCCACACCGAAAGCCTCGGCCCGAGCGAGGGTGCGCTGCGCCCAGGCCCGGTGCGGCCGCGCCTCGTTCATCTTGTTGGCGTAGGCCGAGGCGCTCACTCCCCCACCGGCAGCGTCGGCGCGCAGCACGTCGACCGCGTCGCTGTGCTCCTCGTGGGTGACCACCGACAGGGCGTGTACCGCAGCGACGTGGCTGGGGTGGATGACGGTCTTGCCGGTGAGCCCGTTGGCCTGATCGAGGACGACCTCGCGAATCAGCCCGTCCAGGTCGCGGGTGATGAGTTCCATCCGCAGCGCGGCGGCGTGGTGCTCGGTGAACGGGGTGGCGCGTAACTGGGGCTTGAACAGGCGCGGCGTGGTGGCGAAGTACTCCCAGACCGGGCCGGTGACGACGAAGCCGGTGCCGTCGGTACGACCGAGGGTGTTGACGACGTCGGCGATCACCGCAGCCACCGCATGCACGTCGTAGATGGTCAGGTCGCGACCGCGCCGGATCCCGAAGGCCGCGCACATGTCCGTGGCCCCGATACGGGCGGCGAGCACGGAGTCGCGGTGTTTGGCGAGCAGGCGGCTGATCCCCACCAGGGTGTCCTGGCGGGTCTCGACGTGAACAACTTCCGGGGACTCGATGACCGGCATGCCGTAGAAGCGTCGGCCCCATCGCGCGGAGGTGTCGTCGAGAGCGTCGAGGAAGGCCGCACCGGTGACGTCGGTGAACTTCGGGAGCACGAAACCGGTGAGCACACCGGCGTCGTCGCCCAGCGCTGCCGCGATCACCGGAATCTGTTCCGGGTGCCGGACCCGGATGAAGACCAGGGGGCCGCCCGCTGCCGGGCTGCGCTCGGCGAAGGCACGCAGGCCCGTGACGACGTTCGCACTGGCCGCCGCCAGGTCGCCGTCGCTGATCGCGTCCTCCAGGCACAGCACCGAGCTGACCACGCCCGACTCGGACTGGCGGACCAGGTCCGCGGCCAACGTGCGCCGGGTGGCCGGCATGTACAACGTCGCCCCGAGCGCGACCGCGAGGCGCTCGCGTTCCGAGGCCGGCCCGAACGCCGCCGGTGGGACGGCGAAAAGCCGATCCTGCTCCGCGGGTGACAACTGGGCAAAGTGGCGCATGCAGGTCCTCGACGACGAAACTCGGGGCAGGGGCGAAGCGACCAGTGTCACCCCCGCTCCCTACCCAGCGGCAGGCTCGGCACCGGTG
This sequence comes from Sporichthyaceae bacterium, assembly GCA_052387905.1. Lineage (GTDB taxonomy): Bacteria > Actinomycetota > Actinomycetes > Sporichthyales > Sporichthyaceae > JBQTII01. Next base: position 43,267 of record JBQTIR010000012.1, read on the forward strand.
AGTCTGATCACCTTCACCTGGCACGATGGGGAGATGACCGTTCTTGCCAAAGGCGCCAACACCGCACTGAGCTCACACCGGATCACCGCAGTACTGGGGTGGAGCCCGGGCGCCGGCGTGCCCGACGTCGACGCTTCCGCGCTGTTGCTGACCGCCGACGGGAAGGTCACCTCCGACGCGGACTTCGTCTTCTACAACGCCCCGGCCCACGCCAGCGGCGCGGTGAACCACACCGGCAAGGCGACTTCCGGCGGCAGTGCCAGCGACACGTTGACCGTCGACCTGGCCCGGCTGCCGGCCGGCATCGAGCGGGTGGCCCTCGCCGCCTCGGCAGACGGCGGCACCTTCGGCGCGGTCCCCGGCCTGCACCTGCGCATTCTCGACACCGACTCCGGCACCGAACTCGCTCGGTTCGAGGACATGGCGGCGACCACCGAAACCGCGTTCGTCGCCGGGGAGCTGTACCTGCGCGGTGGGGCATGGAAGTTCCGGGCGGTCGGACAGGGCTGGGCCTCGGGTCTTGCGGGGTTGGCCACCGACTTCGGGATCTCCGTCGACGACGCGCCGCCCGCTCCCCCGCCCGCGCCGATGCCCACTCCGGCCGTCGGAGCGCCGGTCAACCTGGACAAGGGCAAGGTGAACCTGAAGAAGGGCGAGCGGGTCTCGCTGGTCAAGACCGGGGCACCGGCGCTTTCCGCCGTCACCCTCGGCCTGGGCTGGGACCCGGCCAAGGCCGGCAAGAGCATCGACCTGGACGCATCGGTGATCGCGTTCGACGCAGCCGGCAAGGACCTGGAGATCGTCTACTTCATGAACCTGCGGGCCTTCGACGGGGCGATCACGCACTCCGGGGACAACCTCACCGGCGACGGGGACGGCGACGACGAGCAGATCCAGATCGACCTGACAGCCCTGCCGGCGAACGTGCACACCCTGGTGTGCACGATCAACTCCTTCCGGGGGCACAAGTTCACCGAGGTGCGCAACGCCTTCGCGCGCCTGTGCGAGACCCGCGGCGGCGCCGAACTCGTCCGCTACGACCTGACGGAGTCCGCGCCGAACACCGGCGTGCTGATGTGCGCGATCGCCCGTAAGGGCGGCGGCACCTGGGAGATGCGCGCGCTGGGCACCTTCCACGACGGGCGCAGCGGCAAGAACATGGTCAAGCCCGCCGCGCTGGTCATCGAGCGCTAGCGCGGTTCTACTTCGACCCGCGTGCCCACTGCATGCCCCAGCCGAATTCCTTGTCCAGCAGCGATTGGCCGCCGTGGATGTAGCGGATCTCGCGGTTGACCTTGATGCCGCTGCCGTCGTTGCTCAGCATGGCGATCGCGCACATCGGGGCCTTGTTGTCGGCCTCGTCCAGTCGGATCTCGACCTGACCGCCCTCGGCGGGGAACAGCGTGACGACGGCGTCGGCGGCGGCCCAGTTCGGGATGCCCTGATAGATGAAGGCGAAGATCAGCACGCGTTTGATCGCCGCCGCGTGCTTGAGGTTGACGAAGAGGTTCTCCCCGCCGGTATTGGTTCCTGAGCGGTCGTCACCGTCGAGCCAGCAGATCGGCTCGGTCCCGAAGGTGTGCTTGTCCTGGAAGGCGTTGCCGAGCGCCTGTACGACGCCCTTTGATCCGTCGGTGTACTCGTAGAGGCAGGCCAGGTCCAGGTCGATGGCGCCGTTGCCGCCCCGGGTGTCGGCGGCCGCGGCCAGCTTCTTCAAAAATCCCTTGGGCGGCGGCGGAGCCTCACCGCCCCCCGGGCGGGCCGTCCAGTTCAGGTTGACCCGCAACATCCCGCCGGCCGCACTGCCCTTGGTCAGCGAGACCCCCGGGGCACTCTTGGTCAGCGTGACCTTGCCCAGGGAGACCGGGGCAGACGGGGCGGCCGTCGCGGGTGCGGGCGCCTTGGTGTAGCCCACGGGCCCTGCAGGCTCCGGAGCCGCGGACTTCGAGGGGCGCTTGTTGTAGTCGATACCCATGATCTGCCTTTCGGGTCAGGATGCCGATTCGACCGGGACGGCCCCGGCTGCGTCCCGCTTGGAGGCCGGCCCGCCGTGGCGCTTGTTGTGCATGACCGACATCGCCAGCGCGGTGAGGATGAACGCCAGACCGATGCCGCCGGTGACGAGCTCGTCGACGTGGTACTTGATCGTGAAGAGCAGGATCGTCGCCAGCGCACCGATGGCCCACATGGCGCCGTGCTCGAGGTAGATGTAGTCCCCGAGGGTTCCCTTGCGCACCAGGAAGATCGTGAACGAGCGGATGTACATCGCGCCGACACCGAGACCGATCGCGATGATGATCGGGTCCTGGGTGATGGCGAACGCGCCGAGCACACCGTCGAAGGAGAAGGAGGCGTCGAGGACCTCGAGGTAGAGGAACAGGAAGAAGCCCGCCTTGCCGGTGGCCTTCGCTGCCCCGGACGGGCCGGACTTGCCGCTGGCTGCCGCCGCGTGGTCCGCGTGTTCTTCGATCCCCTGGGACTCGAACAGGGCGCCGAGTCCGTCCACCGCAAGATAGGTGACCAGCCCGAGGACACCGGCGAACAGCACCTCGCCGCGGTCCTCGGCCAGGTATTCCGCCGACAGGGCCAGCGCGGTCAGCGCCACCACAATGGAGGCGGCTTCCAGAGCGCCGGCCTTGGCGAGCGGGCGCTCCAGCCAGGTCAGCCACTGGATCTCGCGCTCGTCGTCGAAGATGAAGTTCAGGAAAAGCATCAGCAGGAACATGCCGCCGAAGGCCGCCACCACGGGGTGCGCCTCATCGAGCAGGAACGCGTAGGACCCGGGCTCGTCGATGTCGCCCTGCTCGCGGGCGAGATCGATGGCCTCGATCGGGCCCAAGCCGGCCGTCACTCCCACGATCAGCAGCGGGAACACCAGGCGCATACCGAACACGGCGATCACGATGCCGATGGTCAGGAACATTTGCTGCCAGAAGTGGCTCATCCGCTCGATCACCTTGGCGTTGACCACGGCGTTGTCGAAGGAGAGCGAAATCTCCAGGATGATCAAAATCGTGACGAGGATCAGGGCCTCGGGCCCCCCGTAGAGCAGGCCTGCGACCAGGCCCGCGACGGTGATACCGAACGACCAACCGAACGTCTTGAGAACCACGTTTTCCCACTCCGGATCAGAACTGCCGACGCCCGACGCGGACGCCGAACCGCCCCGGCCGTTGTGCCGGGGCGGGTCGAACTCACGGCTTACTAGCCGAGGTTTACACCGAAATCTTGTGCAATTCCGCGCAGGCCGGAGGCGTAGCCCTGGCCGACGGCCCGGAACTTCCACTCCCCGGAGTTGCGGTAGATCTCACCGAAGACCATCGCGGTCTCGGTGGCGGCATCCTCGGAGAGGTCATAGCGGGCCAGCTCGGCGCCGCCGGACTGGTTCACCACCCGGATGAAGGCGTTGCGGACCTGGCCGAAGGCCTGCCCGCGGGCATCCGCGTCGTAGATCGACACGGGGAACACGACCTTGTCGACCTCGGGCGGCATCGCGGCGAGGTTGACCTTGACCTGCTCGTCGTCCCCGTCGCCCTCACCGGTGGTGTTATCGCCGGTGTGCTCGATGGCACCCTCGGGGCTCTTGAGGTTGTTGAAGAACACGAAGTGCTTGTCGGACACGACTTTGCCGCTCGCGTCCAGGCCGATCGCCGAGGCATCGAGGTCGAAGTCGGCCCCGGTGGTGCTCCGTACGTCCCAACCCAGACCGACGGTGACCGCCGCGAGCGTTCCGCCGGCCTCCTTGGTCAAGGAGACATTTCCGCCCTTGCTCAGACTGACGCCCACGTGAGTCTTCTCCGTCTCGTATCTACCGGTGCCGATCCTCGGTGAGCGGCGCCGTTCCTGGTGGCGAGCCTAGTCCCCGGCCCGGATCCTGCGGTGCCCGGAACACGCTCGTCACTGGCCGCAACGATCAAGCAGGCGGGGAAGTGCCCCTGAGCGCGCCCTACCCAGGCAGGCATTCCAACAACGCCTGCTCGATGACCTCGGTCAGGGCAGGGTGGATGTACAGCACCCCGCGGGCCAGGGCGTCCACCCCGGTGCCCAGCGTCATCCCCTGCAGGAGGGGCTGAATGAGGATCGCCGCGTTCGGACCGATGATGTGCGCTCCGAGGAGGGTTCGCCGGTGCGGATCGACGATCAGTTTCACGAAGCTGGTGGTGTCCTCCAGCGCCCAGCCGTAGGCCGTGTCGGAGAAATCACGCGTGAGCGCCCGATAGTCGACCCCACTCACGCGGGCTTGAGCCTCGGTCAGGCCCACGGACGCGATCTGCGGATCACCGAAGACCGCGTGTGGGACGAGCGTGTGTTCGAGGCGGCGCAGGTCGTCGGGATGGAGCAGGTTGTGGGCCAGCACGCGCTGCTCAGCGTTGGCCATGTGTTTGAGCTGGAAGTGGTTCGCTGCGTCACCGAAGGACCACACCCCGGCAGCGGTGCTCCGGTAGAACTCGTCGACGACGACGTGACCGTGTTCGTCCAGGTCCAGCCCCCCGGCCGTGGCGTCGAGCAGATCGGTGTTGGGGCGCCGGCCTGCGGCCACGAGCAGGGTGTCGGCCTCGATCTCCTGAACTCCCCCCGGGCTGGCCACGGTGACCGCCACCGCTTCGTCGGCGACGAAGGAGCCGTTGGCCGTGTGGCTGCCGCCACGCGCAGTGACTGCGGTGACCTGGGAATCGAGCAGCACCCGGAACCGCTCGCGTGCCAATTCGGTGTACCGGGCTGAGATCTCCTCGTCCTCGGCCATCAGCAGTCGGGGTCCGCGCTGAATAATCGTCACCTGGGAGCCGAACGCCTCGAAGACGTGACCGAGTTCGGCCGCGATGAACCCGCCGCCGACGATCAGCAGCCGGCGCGGGATCGCGTCGATCCGCATGATGGTGTCCGAGGTCTCGTACGCGACGGTGTCCAGCCCACCGATGTCGGGGACCTCCGGGCGCGCACCGACCGCCACCACGATCTGGTCGGCGGTGAGCAGGTCGCCGTCGACCTGCAGCCGGCGCGGGCCGACGAAGCGCGCCGCGCCGGTGTAGACGTCGATGCCCTGCGTGCGCCGATGCTCGACGCCGCGCTCGTGGAGCGGGTCGATGCGCCCGAAGATGCGCTCGCGGATCCCGGGCCAGTCGACGTGATCCAGGGTGGCGTGCACGCCGAGGCGGCGGCCTTCGGTGATCGTGCGGGCGACATCGGCCGCCACCACCAGCATCTTCGACGGGATACAGCCACGGTTCAGGCACGTGCCGCCGAAGCGGGACGGCTCCACGATGGCCGCGCGCAGGTGGGCGAGCTCCGGGGTGAACAGCGCATTGCCGCTTCCGGCGCCGAGCACGATCAGGTCGTAATGGGTCACGAGCTCACCGAAAGCGTGAGCGCCCGGTGTGAGGTGGCGGTCCGCTCCGGGTCGACCTCGCCGTAGGTCGTCGTGCGCTGACGGGCCGTGCGACCCGATGCAGCGGCGATGTCCTCGAGCTGACGCGGCGTCATCGCGGAGCCATGCGGGGAGCCGGCCATCCGGGAGATGGTCTCCTCCATCAGCGTCCCGCCGAGGTCGTTGACGCCGCTGCGCAGCATGGTGGCGGCGCCCTCGGGCCCGAGCTTGACCCACGAGGTCTGGATGTTGTCGATCCGGCCGTACAGCAGCAGGCGGGCCATCGCGTGCACGGCCACGTCATCGCGCGGTGTGGGGCCGGGCCGGGCGATCCCGGCGAGGTAGATCGGGGCGCTGTGGTGTACGAAAGGCAGCGGAACGAACTCGGTGAACCCGCCGCTGTCATCCTGCAGGCGGGCCAGCAATTTCAGGTGCGCCACCCAGTGCGCGGGGGTGTCGACGTGGCCGTACATCATCGTCGAACTCGAGCGCAGGCCGACGGAGTGCGCGGTGCTGACGACGTCGATCCACGCCGCGGTCGGCAACTTGCCCTTGGTCAGGACCCAGCGCACGTCGTCGTCGAGGATCTCCGCCGCGGTTCCCGGGATGGTGTCCAGGCCGGCGCTGCGCAGTTCGATCAGCCAGTCGCGGATCGAGGCGCCGCCGCGAGCGGCACCGGTGACGATCTCCATCGGGCTGAAGGCATGCACGTGCAGGTCGGGGCAGCGCCGCTTCACCTCGCGCACCAGCGCCGGATAGACCTCGGCGGGCAGGTCGGGATCGATGCCGCCCTGCATGCAGACCTCGGTCGCCCCGAGTGCCCAGGCGGCCTGCGCCCGCTCACCCACGTCGTCGAGGGAGAGGCTGTAGGCGTCGGCGTCGGTGCGCCGCTGCGCGAAGGCGCAGAAACGGCAGCCCGTGTAACAGACGTTGGTGAAATTGATGTTCCTGTTCACGACGTAGGTGACGACCTCGCCGACGGTATCCGCGCGGATCGCGTCAGCCAGGTGGGCCAGCGCCCGAAGCGCTGGACCCTGACAGGTCATCAGCGCCAGGGCCTGCGCGTCGGTGAGTCCGGCCGGGTCGCGTTCGGCGGCGCGCAGGGCGGCGGCGACGTCGGCGTCCAGCCGCGCCGCGATCGCGACGCCCGCGATGCGGACGGCGTCAGTGCTCATCGACGCGACCCGAGCAGCGTCCTCCCGCACCGCATCCCAGTCCCCGAACGCGGCATCGACATCGGAGCGGGCGAGCGTGCGACGGCCCTCGGTGTCGATGGCGGTGCCCAGATCCATCCGTCCACGGCCGAGGGCGCCCGGCTGCCACGCCGAGTCGGGCTCTTGCCAGGGCAGCCCGGTAGCGAGGCGGCCCGGCAGTGCCAGGCCGGCGGCGTCGGCCAGCGCATCAACGTGCGGGCGGATCCGAGGGTCCAACCACGGTTCGCCGGCAGTGACGTAGTGCGGATGCACGGTGAGGCGCTCGACGAGGACGAAACCAGCAGCCTCGGTTGCCGTGCGCAGGACCTCGATAGCCGGCCAGGGCCGCTCCGGGTTGACGTGATCCGGCGTCAGCGGCGAAACCCCGCCCCAGTCGTCGACGCCGGCAGCGAGCAGGTCGGCAAGCTCGTGCGGCGCGGAGAGGTTCGGCGGAGCCTGGATCCGCATCGACGGCCCGAGCACCACTCGGGCCGTGGCGACCGCGGCGAGATAGTCGGGCAATCCCGTGTCCGGGGCGCCGCGCATCGCGGTGTCGGGCTTGGCACGGAAGTTCTGGACGATGACTTCCTGGATGCCGCGGTAGGCGCGGGCAATGCGGCGGATCGCGAACAGCGACTCGGCGCGCTCGGACAGGCTCTCCCCGATGCCGACCAGGATCCCGGTGGTGAACGGCACGTTGAGCCGGCCGGCGTCCTCGAGGACCCGCAGGCGTACCGCAGGGTCCTTGTCCGGGGATCCGTAGTGCGCACCGCCGGGTTGGGTGAACACGGCGGTCGAGGTCGTCTCGAGCATCATCCCCATCGACGGGGCGACGGGTTTGAGCCGGGCGAGCTGCTCCCACGTCAGCACACCTGGGTTGAGGTGCGGCAGCAGTCCGGTCTCCTCCAGCACCCGGATCGCCAATGCCCGCACGTAGTCCAGCGTCGAGGCATATCCGTGGGCGTCGAGCCACTCGCGCGCCGCGGGCCAGCGGTCCTCGGGTTGGTCGCCGAGGGTGAACAGGGCTTCTTTGCACCCCAGCGCGGCACCGTCCTTGCACAGCGCGACGACCTCGTCCCCGCTCAGAAACGGCTCGTGGCCGCCGGCACGCAACTTGGCCGGTGTCGTGACGAACGTGCAGTAATGGCAGCGATCACGGCACAGCCGGGTGACCGGAACGAACACCTTCGGGGAATAGGTGATGACCCCGGGGCGCCCGGCGGCGAGCAGACCGGCGTCCCGGACGCGGGCTGCGGTGGCCATCAGGTCCCGCAGGTCGTCCCCGCGGGCGGCGAGCAGCGCGCTCGCCTCGACGGGGTTGAGCGTGGCCCCGTCGCGGGCCCGGCGCAACGCGCGCCGGATGGCGGTCGGCGACGGAATCTGATCCACAGTCACTGGGTGCCTGGGTGAAGCTCGGCCGACAGGAACGTGCCGACCCGACCCAACGCGTCAAATCCCTCGGGGGTGTGCGCCAGGGTGCGGGCAAACCCGTGCAACTGACCGGGGAAGATCTCGGCCTTGACCCGCGTGCCCGTCGCCTCTACGCAGGCCGCGAAGTCGAGGCCCTCGTCGCGGAGCGGGTCATGACCGGCCACCACGACCACCGTCGGCGGCAGGCTTGCCAGGTCCACCTCGCGCAGGTCCAGCGGTACCCCGCCATCGCCGCCGCCACTGGGAACGTAGTGGCGGCCGTACCACGCCATGGCCTCGGCGGTGAGCATGAAGCCGCTCGCCAGATCGCGCCGGGAGTCGCTGTCGACGACGGGCGCGATGACGGGATACAGCATCGCCAGGGCCCGCAGATCGATGTCGGTGCCCGACGCGCGTGCCGCGACCAGCGCGGCGATGTGCGCGCCCGCGCTGTCCCCCGCCAACGCTACGGAGCCACCACCTCGGGTGAGCTCGGTGAGAACCGCCTCAACTTCGTGAACCTGATGCGGGTGCCGGGCCTCCGGCGCGAGCGCGTAGCCGACTGAGACGACCTGAGCACCGGTGCGGTTGGCCAGGGCCCGACAGAGCGTGTCGTAAGTGTCCAGCGTGCCGAGCACCCAGCCGCCACCGTGGGCGTAGACGACCACGCCCGTCCCCCTCGCTCCCTCGGGCACATAGCGGCGCACCGGCACCCCGGCGATCACGTCGTCCGCCGTCTCGGCGACCGATTCACCCGGTCCGGACAGCGCCGCTGCGCTGGCGAGGTAGCCAGCCCGCACCTGCTCCGGGCTCAGCGTGGTAATCGACGGCGGGGCGGTCGCGGTGAAGGCGGCGAGCAGCGCGGCGGCAGAGGCATCCAGCTGCGAGAGGTCCGGCATGCACCCCACCGTAGGCGTGCCGTCTCGCCCCCCGATCAGCCGCGGCCTGAAACGCCGCGCGCGCTGCCTGCTATTGCCCACAAAGACGCTAGGCGAAATCTGGACAAATGCTGTGAAACCGCCTTGACCGGATTATCCGCCGTCTCGACCCTGCAAAGGAGTGTCCGCGCGGGCGGATGCCTTCAGGCAGGAGCGTCCATGTCCCGGATCAGAGCGATCTCTCACCGACGCCGGCTGGTCAGCAGCGCCGCCCTCGCCGGTGCCGCGACCTTGACCCTGGCCACCCTCACGGTGGCCGGCGGAGCCTCAGCCGCGGGCGACGCGCCGACGATCACCGTCGAGGACGGGTTGCAGATCCTGGAATTCGCCGCAGTGTCCGCTGAAGACAGCTTCCGCTTCGTGCCGTACGGGGAACACCCCGACGCAGAGTTCCCGGAGGACACCGACCCGAGTCCCGGCGACTCCTTCACCTTCGGCCAGGAGCTCGTCCAAGGCGACGTCGTGGTCGGCACCGATCACGTCACGTGCACCTCGGCCGGAGCCGACCAGGACAACGTGTGCTCGGTGACGATGGACTTCGCCGACGGCACGATCTCGGCCATCGGGGTCGATCGCGGCGGGGATGACGGTGTCCCGTTCCCGTTGGACATCGTGGACGGCACCGGGACCTACGACGGCGCGTCCGGCACGCTCACCGTCGACCCGTCGGCCAGCGAGGAGCCCGACCTCTTCCGCCTGGCCTTCACCGCTCCGGCCTTCGACCCGCTCCCGTTCGTCGAGACCGTTGACGGGGTCAGCTCCCTGGACCTCTACGCCGATCTCATCAGCGAGACCTACACGCCGGTGGGCGGTGAGCCCGGGCCCGAACCGACCCGCAAGGACTTCGCCCCGGCCATCGGCGACACCTTCACCTTCGTCGACGACCTGCACCAGGACGGTCTGGTCGTCGGCACCGACGCCGGCCTCTGCACGATCACCGACGACGAGGGCAAGGCGAGCTGCACGGCCACCTTCACCTTCCCCAACGGCACGATCACTGTCGACGGACCCGCCGAGTTCACCTCCGACGACGCCTTCTCGATCCCCATCACCTCCGGCACCGGCGCGTTCGCCGGGATCGACGGAACCATGTACGGAACCACTGCACCCAAGGAGAAGGACGACACGATCCTGCGGCTCGTTTACACCCAGCCAGACGCCTGAGCAACCTCCCCCACGCTCTTACGTTGGCTCAGATACTCCGGCGGTGCACGCTGACGGCGTAGCCGTGGCCGTCCCAGGGGTCGCCGTCCCACGTGGAGTGCCGGGACTCCAGTTCCAGACCCGCGGCATCGCACCAGGCGTCGTAGTCGGCGAGCGCGACGATCGCGGCGGTCGGGGGCAGGTTTGCGTAGTCCAGGCCGAAGCCCGCCACGAGAGGCGCGCCGGGGCGCAGGTGGGCGGCCAGCCGCGCAGCCACGGCCGGACCGGTCCCCGGCGCCAGGAACGGGAAGATGTTGCCCGCGGCCACGATCAGGTCGAACCGATCGTCGATGCCGGCGCCCGGCAGGTCCAACGTCGCGAGATCGGCGCGGTGCCAGCGCGCCCCGGGGATCCGCGCGGCGACCGCCAGCATCGAGGAATCGACGTCGACCCCGACCACGTCGAAGCCCAGTTCGGCCAGGCGCGCGCCGACCCGCCCGGTCCCGCAGCCGGCGTCGAGGATCCGCGCACCGTGCTCCACCAGCGCCGAGCAGAAGCGGGCCTCACCGTGCATGTCTTTGCCGGTGGCCGCGATCGCCGCGATCCGCGCCGCATAGGCCTCACCGTCGAACTCGAACTTGCCCATGGGGTCAGGCCTCGAACGCAGAGCCGATGACCGTGTTCCACGTCCGGATCTGCCAGGACTCGATGAGGCCGTGCGTGACGTAGGGATCCGCGGCGGCGAAGGCCTCGGCCGCCGCCTCGCAGCCCTCGCGCCAGACGAACAGCGCCTTGTCGAAGGGATCCGGGAGAGCGCCGGCCAGGACCAGGTCACCCGCCGCCGCAGCCGGTTCCAGCAGGGCCAGGTGCGCCGCGCGGTACTCCCCTCGGCGCTCCAGGTAGTCCGGCGCGAGGGTGTATTCCAGAAGCACATGAGTCACCGGGCGAACCTACCCCCCACCGCGTCCCCACCCTGATCGCCAGCCCACCGGTACCCGGGCCAGACTGGGAGGATGAGCGAGCGCAGCGAGGGCACTAGTCCTGACCAGCCGCCGATTCAGGGCGACACCGACGTCGAGAGCGCCGACGCTGCGGTCGGTGCCCCCGACGGCGCCGGTGGCGAAGCCGAACCCCCCGCTCCTCGCCCGCCGCTGCGCCTCGGCGAGATGCTGCCGGCGCTCTTCACCGGCTACGACGGCCCCGACTCGATCAGCATCGGCGGGCGGCAGTGTTCCTTCGCCGACCTCGCCTGCGCGGCCGCCGCGATGGCCGCCCGGATCCGCGGGATGCCGATGGTCGCGGTGGAGGCCATCCCCACCCCCTCGACGCTGGTCGCCGTCGTCGGAGCGTTGGCGGCCGGGACGCCCCTGGTGCCGATCGCACCCGACGCCGGAACCCTTGAGGTCGAGCACATCATCAGCGACGCGGGCGTCACCTACGTGCTCGGCCAACCGGACTGGGGCGCGGGCCGGCTCTGCGTGCCGATCCCGTTCCCCGGTTCCCCGATGGCCCGCGGCGGGCGGTTGGACCCGAACGCGTTGCCCGCGCCGCTGGTGCTCTACACGAGCGGAACCACGGGGTCCCCGAAGGGCGTGGTCCTGTCTCCGCACGCGATCGCCGACAACATCGACGCCCTCGCCGACGCCTGGGACTGGACCGCCGAGGACACCCTCGTGCACGGGCTGCCCCTGTTCCACGTCCACGGCCTGATCCTCGGCGTGCTCGGGGTGTTGCGTACGGGATCGCGGTTGGTGCACACCGGGTCGGCCACGCCAGAGGCCTACGGCAAAGCCGCCGCGCTCGGTGGTTCGCTGTTCTTCGGCGTGCCCACGATCTGGTCGCGGCTGTGCAGCGAACCCGACCAGGCCAAGCGGCTACGGCACGCACGCCTGCTCGTCTCCGGCAGTGCCGCCCTGAGTGCGGCGACCTTCACCGACCTGCAGGCGCTGACCGGCCTGACCCCCGTGGAGCGCTACGGCATGACCGAAACGTTGATCACCGTGGGGTCACGCGCTGACGGAGAGCGCCGCCCCGGCGAAGTGGGTACGCCGCTGCGCGATGTGCACACACGCCTGGTGGACGACGCCGGCGACCCGGTTCCGGCGGACGGGACCAGCGTCGGGGAACTTCAGGTGCGGTGCCCGACGATGTTCGACGGGTATCTGGGCCGCCCGGAAGCGACTGCGGCGTGTTGGAGCGAGGACGGTTGGTTCCGCACCGGCGACCTGGCGGCGATCGGCGCCGATGGCTGGCATCGGATCGTGGGGCGGGCTTCGGTGGACATGATCAAGTCCGGGGGCTTCCGCATCGGGGCCGGGGAGATCGAGGTTGCGCTGCTGGCCCATCCGGCCGTCCACGAGGCCGCTGTCATCGGCGAGCCCGACGGCGACCTGGGGCAGCGGATCGTGGCCTACGTGGTCGCCGACGAGGTCAGTGCCGATGAGCTGATGGTCTTCGTGGCGGAGGGCCTGTCGGCGCACAAACGGCCCCGCCGCATCGAGTTCCGCACCGAGTTGCCCCGCAACGCCCTGGGGAAGGTTCAGAAGGGCAAGTTGACCGACGCTTGATAGGGAAGCCTCACCTACGTCCCGTAGGGTGAGGACTCTCTGCCTTTCTTTCTGTGTTCCGGATCGGTGCCTTGTGAACCTCCCCCGCCACCGCGCGCTCCTGCTCACCGCGGTCCTGCTCGCCCTGCCGTTGTCCGCGTGCGCGGACGAGAACGAGGAGACCGCCTCCCCCGCAGTGCAGACCTCGGCGCCGGCCGCATCGGTGTCCGCCTCCGGGGCCAGTGCGTCCGGGTCGGCGGCATTGGCCGGTGAAACAGCGCAGGCGGTCGGGGAGCTGTCCCCGGCCGAGGCCGCCGCGGTGACCGCCTACAAGGCCTACCTCGTGGCGCAGGTTCAGGACACCATCACCAAGTCCGAGGCGTTCGTCGCCGCGGTCAAGGCGGGCGACGTGGCCGAGGCCAAGTCCCTGTACGCCCCCTCCCGCGTCGGCTGGGAGAGCATCGAGCCGGTCGCGGCCGCCTTCGGGGAGATCGACCCCAAGGTGGACCTGCGCGAGGCCGACCTCGAAGCGGGCCAGACCTGGACCGGCTGGCACGTCATCGAGAAGGCCCTCTGGGAGGACGAGAGCACCGAGGGCATGGGCGCGGTCGGGGACCAACTGCTCGTCGACCTCGGCACGCTGCGCACGCTGATCCCCACCGCCGAGGTCGACCCGGGCATCATGGCGCTCGGCGCCAAGGAGCTCATGGATGAGATCGCCGCCGGCAAGATCACCGGCGAGGAGGAGGCCTTCAGCCACACCGACCTGGTGGACTTCCAGGCCAACCTCGACGGGGCACGCAAGGTGTTCGAGCTGCTCACGCCGCTGGTGACCGACACCGCGCTGATCGAGACCATCACGACGGAGTTCGCCGATGTCGATGCCGAGCTGGCCAAGTACGCCGAAGGCGACGGTTACGTCTCCTACGACACCGTGACCGAGGCGCAGCGCAAGGTCCTTTCCGACGTGGTCAACGCCCTCGCCGAGCCGCTGTCCCAGCTCGGTGCGGCCCTCGCTTCCTCCTGAGTTAGCGTCCGATCGCACAGCACACGCGCATCCAACACCTCGCCCCAGGGAAGGTACTGCGCCCATGGACACCACCACCGCCCAGCAGGAAGGCGACGGCGCGGCCCCCGGGGTAAGCCGGCGGCGCATGATCGGCATGACCGGAGCAGGACTGGCCGCGCTCGGCGCCGCGGGCGGGGTCGGCTACGCGACCCGGGCAGCCGTTGCTGACACGGCCGCACCGACCGGCCTGGGGCTGGACGCCCCCCGGGGGGCTCCGGTGGCATTTCGCGGCCCTGCGCAGGCCGGCATCGCCACGCCGGTCCAGGACCGCCTGCACATCACGGCCTTCGACGTGCTCACCTCCGACCGCGACCGAGTGATCACCCTGCTCAAGGCATGGACGGTGGCCGCGGAGCGGATGTGCGCGGGTCTGGACGCCGTCGAATCCGGCGCCTTTCCCACCGTCACGGCGGCTCCACCCGGGGACACCGGTGAGGCGGTCGGGCTGCCGCCGTCGCGGCTGACGTTGACCATCGGCTTCGGGCCCTCGTTCTTCGCGCGCGAGGGGGCGGCCCGCTTCGGCTTGGCAGATGCCCGTCCCGCTGCCTTGAAGGACCTGCCGAACTTCCCCGGCGACACCGTGGACCCCTTGCGGTCCCACGGCGACATCGTCGTGCAGGCCTGCGCGGACGACCCTCAGGTCGCGGTGCACGCGATCCGCAATCTGGCCCGGATCGGTTTCGGCACGGTGAGTGTGCGCTGGTCGCAGCTCGGCTTCGGCAAGACCTCCTCCACCACGCCCGAGGAGCAGACGCCACGCAACCTGTTCGGGTTCAAGGACGGGACGAACAACATCGCCGGCGGCGACCAGGGCGAACTGACCAAGCACGTCTGGGTCGGCGAGGAGAGCGATCAGGAGTGGCTGCGCGGGGGCACCTACATGGTGGTTCGCCGGATCCGGATGCTCGTCGAGATCTGGGACCGTACGCCGCTCTTCGATCAGGAAGCCATCATCGGCCGGGACAAGCGCGAAGGGGCGCCCGCGGGTGCCGCACTCGAGCGCGATCCGGTCGTGATCGCCGATCAGCCCGAGGGGTCGCACATCGAGCTGTCCTCGCCCTTGACCAACAACGGGACCACGATGCTGCGACGCGGCTTCTCCTTCGTCGATGGTTCGGACGGTCTCGGACGCCTGGACGCCGGGTTGTTCTTCATCTCCTTCCAGAAGGACCCGGCGGCCTTCAACCGCATCCAGAGCCGACTGGCAGCAGCCGATGTCCTCAACGAGTACATCCGGCACACCAGCTCCGGGGTGTATGCGTGCCCGCCGGGTATCGACGCCGTGGATTCCTACTGGGGATCAGGTCTGTTCACCTGACCCATCACTGTTCGTGATGTCTGGCCTGTCCTTATTGCCAGATCGGCACCCCCGAACGGCCTAACGCCATCACGAAGTGCACATCTTTTTGACTTGCCGTCACGAAGTCACCCGCAGCGGGGTTCGAGTCTCCCCTGTTCGGCGGCATGCCGATGACGACCCGACCCCGCTACCGTCAAAGAGTCGCCACGGGGGTGGGACTCAGCAACAGGGGTGGTCATGGTCGCGCATCTGGTTGTCTCTCGGCCTGAGGGTCCGGAGTTCATACCGCTACCGGGATTACCGGTGAGCTTGGGGCGTGCGGTCGCCAACGATCTGCAGCTCGAGGACGGGTCCGTGTCACGGGTACACGCCGTGGTGGAACCGCGATCCGGCGGGTGGTCGATCCGTGATCTCGGGTCCCGTAACGGCACCTTCATCAACGGCGAGCGCATCCACACCGAGCGCGTGCTCCGTGACCGCGACGAGATCCGGATCGGTGGCATTCGCTTGGCGTTCCGACCGGATCCCGCACTGGCCGACTACTCCGACACGATCGCCGCCGAGCCGGCGCCGGAGCTGACGCGGCGCGAGCGCGATGTCCTCATGGCACTGTTCCAAACCTCGGGCACCTCAGGCATGTTCCTGGAACCGGCATCGACGCGCCAGGTCGCGGCGATGTTGTTCGTCACCGAGGCTGCGGTCAAGCAGCACCTGCTCAAGCTCTATGAGAAATTCAACATCGCGGCCGGCGGTGACCGCCGCCGGGTGCAGCTCGCGAACGAGGCATTGCGGCGTGGCGCGGTGTCCTTCTCCGACGTCCGGGGTCTGATCTCCACCACCTAAAGCGTCACCGCACCGGGATCTGACGCCGGATCACGCACCTGATGGGCGCCGCGCCTCCCCACCGGGGCGGCGCCCATCACGTCGGTCTCGTGGGTCCGTTCATGCGTTCTCTCGCCGGCGGGGAGGATGACGAAATCTCCCGCCGCGCCGCCGCCGCACCCTGCGGCCACCGAGAGCGCGGCGCCGAACTGGGCCGCGTCGCGAGGGCGCTGCGCCGGGTCCTTGGCGAGCGCGGCGTGCAGTACCCGCGCCACTTCCGCCGGGATTCCCGGCGGCAGCCCCGGGACCGGAGCGCTCGCTATCCGTAGGTACAGCGCAAGGAAGGACTCGTCGAGCGCGACGGTGAAGGGCGGGGCGCCGGTCAGCAGGAAGTAGATCGTTGCCGCCAAGGAGTAGACGTCGCCGGCCACCGAGCCCGGCGCGCCGTCCAGGGACTCCGGAGCGGCATAAGGCACCGAGGTCGGCACCCGGTCGCGGTGCGCCGGCCCGTCCCGGCGCACCGCGACTCCGAAATCGGCAAGGAGGGGTTCGCCAAGGTCCGAGATCAGGACGTTGTGTGGCTTGACGTCACGGTGGACCGTGCCGGCGAGGTGGGCGCTGTGCAGCGCGCCGGCAAGTTTGACCCCGAGCGCCGCCGCGCGCTGCCAGCGCATCCGGCCGCCGGTGGCCACCTGATCAGCCAGGGTGCCGCGCCGGCAGTACTCCAGAATCAGATACGGCAGGCCGGTCGAGGTCGTGCCCATGGCGTGCACCCCGACCACGTGCGGATGAGCGGACAGCCGACCCAGCGCCACGCCCTCGTCGGCAAAGCGCCGCCGACCCGACTCACCGAGTCCGACGGCGGCGACTTTGACGGCCACCGGGCGAGCGAGGTCGCGCTGCCAGGCCCGGTAGATGACCGCGAAGCCACCGCGGGCGATCTCGACCGGCTCCCCCAGGCCCGCAATACCGAGATCGATCCCCCAGCGGGCAGCGGGCAGCCGGGTTCCGGTCGAATTCATGTGGTCCACCAGAGCCTGCGCCTCCGCAACCGGGTCCTCCGGCCGCTGGGCCGGGTGAACGATTGCTGTGAGTCAACCGTGCCGATCAGATGCGCGAAGCATGACAAGGCGGGACAGCTCCGCCCGAGTCCGACACCGCTACGGGGTGTAGTTCACCCGGGTGGCGTAGAAGGCGACCGCGGCCGCCGCCGCCACGTTGAGGGAGTCCACCTCGGCGCTCATCGGAATGCGAACGCGGACCTGGGCCGTGTCCAGCGCCCCGGCACTCAGTCCGCCACCCTCGGTACCGACCAGCCAGGCCAGGCGCGCCGGCGGCGCTGCGGCCAGCACGGCCAGATCCACCGCGCCGGGCGCCGGGGTCAGGGCGGCGGTGACGAAACCGGAGTTGTGCAGGATCGCCACCGATTGCGGCCAGCTCCCCAGCCGCGCCCAGGGCAGCGTGAACACCGATCCCATCGAGGTGCGGATCGCCCGCCGGTACAGCGGATCCGCGCAGGCCGGGGACACGAGCACCGCATCGATCCCGAGCGCCGCGGCGCTTCGGAAGATCGCGCCGAGGTTGGTGTGGTCAACGATGTCCTCGCACACCACGATCCTGCGTGCCGTCGCCACCAGGTCCACCGGATCCGGGAGCGGTCGACGGTTCATGGCGGCCAGCAGTCCCCGGTGTACATGATATCCCGTCAGATTCTCCAACAGCTCTGGCGGCGCCAGGTAAACCGGAGCGCCCCGCGCCGTCATGGCGGCGATCTGGTCAGCGGCCGGGGCGACGCGATTCGGGGCGAGCAGCAACGACCGAGGCGTGAAGCCGGCGGCCAGGGCCCGGTCGAGCACCGTCGCCCCCTCGGCGATGAAGATGCCGTCGGCTGGCTCGCGGCGCACGCGATGGCCGACATCGACCAGGCGCGCGTAGTCGGCCAGGCGGGGATCCGCGGCGTCGGTGATCTCGATGGGGCCGGTCACGGGATGGCGGGCAGGGCCGCACCGTCGCCGACCGCAACGACAGCACCGATCACCACCACGGCCGGTGGCCGGATGCCGGCGGCGACGACCGCGTCGCCGACGCCGCCGAGGGTCGAACGCAGCGACCGCTGGGTGCCGGTGGTTCCCTCCTGCACGACGGCCACGGGAGTCGCCGGGTCGCGGCCGTGGGTGATCAGCGCGGCGGAGATCGCGGCGAGTTTGTCCACCGCCATCAGCAGCACCAGGGTGCCGCGCATCTTGCCGAGGGCGGACCAGTCGGTGAGGGTGTCGGCGGCGTCGGGCCCGATATGGCCGGAGACCACGGTGAACTCGTGCGCGACGCCGCGGTGGGTGACCGGGATCCCCAGGGCGGCAGGCACCGCGATCGAGCTACTGATGCCGGGGACGACCGTGCACGGGATGCCGGCCTCGGCACACGCGAGGGCTTCCTCGAAGCCGCGACCGAAGACATAGGGGTCCCCGCCCTTGAGCCGGACCACGAATTTCCCGGCGCGGGCGCGGGAGATCAGGCACTCGTTGATCGCCTCCTGGGCCATGTAGCGCCCGTAGGGGATCTTCGAGGCGTCGACGACCTCGACGTGCGCGCCGAGTTCGGCCAGCAGAGCCGGCGGCGCGAGCCGGTCGGCGACGACGACGTCGGCCAGGGCGAGCAGGTGACGCCCGCGCACCGTGATCAGGTCCGGGTCGCCGGGTCCGCCGCCGACGAGCGCGACGCCGACGGGCTTGTCCCCCGGGGCCATCACGACCGCGGCGCCCTCGCGCAGCGCGGCGAGGATCGCGTCCCGGGCGGCTGCGGCGCGGCGGGGTCGACGACCGGCGAGCACCGAGACCGTCATGCCGTCGTAGCGCCCGGAGGCCGCGGTCCAGGCCGTCGCACTGCTGGCGTCGTCGGCCCGCACGCAGAAGATCCGGCGCTGCTGCGCATCGGCGGCGACCGCGGCATTGACGGCGGCGTCAGCGGTCAACGCCAGGGCGTACCAGACGTCGTCGAGATCTGACGGGGCATAGGGCCGTTGCTCCCAGCGAATCCGGCCATGATCCGCGAGGGCCTGCACGGACGGGGTGACCTCAGGTGAGACCAGGACGACGTCTGCGCGGGCATCCAGCAGCAACGGGATGCGGCGCGCGGCGACCTGCCCGCCCCCGACCACCAGCACCCGCAGCCCGGACAGCCGCAAGCCCACCGGGTACGGCAGCGCATCGTCCTCATGGGCACTCGTCATCCGCGCCCCCTCCGGTTGCGGCCGGACAAGTCGTAGCGTCCGAAGAAGCGGTCGCTATTGCCACCACTCCTTCGGACGTCGGGGCTGTGTTCGGCGGTCACTTCTCGGTCACCCCGGCGGAGTCGAAGGTGGCGACCTCGGCCAGGGCACGGGCGGCTGCCTGCACCAGCGGCAGAGCGAGCAGTGCTCCGGTGCCCTCGCCCAGCCGCAGATCCAGATCGACGAGCGGGCGCAGACCCAGGTGCGCCAGTGCGACGGTGTGTCCTGGCTCCGCCGAGCGATGCCCGGCGATCCAGGCGGACGGGGCGTGCGGCGACAGCGCGGCGGCGACCAGGGCAGCAGCGCCGGCGATCACCCCGTCGAGCACCACCGGCGTGCGCAGCGCCGCGGCGCCGAGTAGCAGCCCGACCAGCCCCGCGTGCTCGAGCCCACCGACCGCAGCGAGGACCCCGATCGGGTCGGCGACCTCCGGCGCGTGCAGGTCCAGGGCAGCGGAGATCACGGAAATCTTGTGCGCATGCATCGCGTCGTCGATGCCGGTACCCCGGCCGGTGACCGTCGCCGGTGACGCCCCGGTGAATACCGCGATCAGCGCGGCCGAGGCGGTCGTGTTCGCGATCCCCATGTCGCCGCCGAGCAGGGCTCGGTTTCCAGCAGCAACCAGATCACGGGCGACCTCGATGCCCACCTCGATCGCGGCAATTGCCTGCTCCCGGGTCATCGCCGGCCCTGCGGTCATGTCAGCAGTCCCGGCGCGGACCTTGCGCGGCAGCAGTCCCGGCACGGCGTCCAGCGGCGACGCCACGCCGATGTCGACGACCAGCACCTCGGCGCCGACCTGCGCCGCGAAAGCGTTCACGACCGCGCCCCCGGCGAGGAAGTTCGCCACCATCTGCGCGGTGACCTCCTGCGGCCACGGCGTCACGCCCTGGGCGTGCACGCCGTGGTCGGCAGCGAAGATCGCGACGGCGGCCGGCTCCGGAATCGGCGCAGGGCAACGGCCGGCAAGGCCGGCCAGCTGGATCGAGACGTCCTCCAGCACGCCCAGCGCGCCGGCGGGCTTGGTCATGCGCGCCTGGCGCTCGCGCGCCGCGGCGGTTGCGGCGGCATCCGCGGGGCCGATCGCGGCCAATGTCTCCTCGAGCAGGTTCATGGCTTCGGCTCCCGGTAGTCCTCGTTGACCGAATTCTTCCGAATGGACCGCCCAGGCCAACGGGCGGCGTCTGGCCCACCCGGCGCGGGCCAGTTCCGGAGTCTCGCCGAACGAGGCGACGTGTCCCACGCAGAGGTAGGCGACGACGTCGACGTGGGCAGGCAGACGCAGCTGTGCGTGCAGGTCGACGGGGTCGAAGAAGCTCACCCACCCCACCCCCAGACCCTCGGCCCGGGCCGCCAGCCAGAGGTTCTGCACCGCGGCAGCCGCGGAGTGCGCGGCGGTCTCCGGCTGGAAAGTGCGCCCGAGCGTGTGGCGGCCACCGCGGGTGGGGTCGCAGGTGACGACGATCCCCACCGGGGCATCGTCGATCGCCTCGACCCGCAGGGCGGCGAAGGCGCGAGCCCGGGCAGGGGGCAGGGACGCGGCGTACCTCGCGCGCGCCTGGGCCGCCAACGAGGCCAGGGCGGCGCGGGTCGCGGCCGAGCGGATCACCACAAAGTCCCACGGTTGGCACAGCCCGACGCTGGGCGCGATGTGGGCCGCCCCCAGAATCCGGATGAGGATCTCGTCGTCAACGGCGTCGGGCAGGAAGCCGTTGCGCACATCGCGGCGGGCGGCCAGCACGTCGTAGACCGCGGTCCGCGCGGCAGCACTGAAGGCGGGCGCGCGCGGCCCGGCCGGTGGCGTCGCGTTCAGGGGGAACTCCGCGGACCGGCGTCGGATCCCATCAGCAAGCCCTGCCAGGCGGCGAGCAGACGATCGGTGGTCGCAGCATCGCGCACCGCGATCCGCAGCCAATCCGGACCGAGGCCGGGGAAGGTGTCCCCGCGGCGCACAGCGAAACCGCGCTCGCGCAGACGGGCGCGGACCTGCGCACCGCCGCTGACCTCGACCAGCACGAACGGTCCGGCCGGGTCCGGCACCGCGTTGACGCCGGGGATCCGGGCCAGGCCGGCCATCAGATGCGTGCGCTGACGCATGATCACCATGGCCTCTGCGGTGACGGTGTCCACGGCTCCCGGCGCGTTGCAGGCCAGGGCCGCGGCCAGCGCGGGAGAGCTCACCGACCAGTGCGGCTGGACACGAGCCAGGGCGGCGATCTGCTCGGGTTCACTCAGCACGTATCCCACCCGCAGGCCGGCCAGACCCCAGGTCTTGGTGAGGCTGCGCACGACGATCACGCCGGGCAGATCCCGCCTGCTCGCCAGGGACTCCGGTTCCCCGGGGACCGCGTCCATGAAGGCCTCATCGACGACGATGATGCGTCCCGGGCGGGCCAGCGCCGCGATGTCCGCGCTCGCGTGCAGCCGCGAGGTGGGATTGGTGGGATTGCCCAGGACGACGAGGTCGGCCTCCGGTGGAACCTGCGCCACGTCGAGGCGGAAGCCGGTTTCCGCGCGCAGCAGGAGCCGGCGCACCGGGTGACCCGCCACCCGCAGGGCGAGTTCGGGTTCGGTGAACTGCGGGTGGACCACGACCGCGCACTGCGGGCGCAGCGCACGGGCAATCAGGGTGAACGCCTCGGCCGCGCCGGCGGTGAGCAGGACCTCGTCGGGGTTCCGGTGGTGCCGGGCCGCGACGGCGGCCCGCGCCGCCTCCGGGCGCGGATAGGCGGCGATGTCGACCACCGCCTCGGTGATGACCTGGCGCAGCCAGACCGGCGGCATCCCTGGGCGCACGTTCACCGCCAGGTCGACCAGCCCGGGGGCGAGTTCGGTGTCCCCGTGGTGACGCAGCATCAGTTCGTCGTCGATCGGCTCGCTGCGCTCGCTCACCGCCGGTCGCCGACCACCCGGCGCGCGGCCGCCACGATGCGCGTCGCGATCCGCGGGCGTCCGGCCCAGTGCAGGTGCAGATACGAAGCGTGCAGGGCGCCCCGCACATGACCTTCGAATCCCTGGGCGCCGGTGATGAACTCCCAGGCCGGTCCCCCGTGCCCGGCGGAGAAATCGCCAACGACTCCGTCGCCGTCGACGCGGTTCTCGCCAGCGGGGGGCAGGGCACTCGTGCGGTGGAATTCGTGCCCGCGGATGCGCTCCCCGGCACGGGCGATCACCGAATCCGTCGCGGCCAGCGCCTCGCGGTAGCCCACGGTCAGGCGCGGGGTCATCGCGGCGTCGACGTCCAGGGCCCCGCACATCGGGGCGCCGTCCAGGGTGCGCGCGAGGTAGAGCAGCCCGGCGCACTCCCCGACCACGACACCTCCGGTGGCGGCCAGATCGGCAATGTCCTTGCGCAGACGCTCGTTCTCGCTCAGAGCACCGGCGTAGACCTCGGGGAAGCCACCCCCGATGACCACGCCGACGGTGCCGGTCGGCAGCGACTCGTCGCGGAGTGGGTCGAAGGTGACCACGTCGGCGCCGGCCGCGCGCAGCAGCTCGGCGTGCTCGGTGTAGCTGAAGGTGAAGGCCGGGCCGGCGGCCATCGCGATCCGGGGCCGGGACCCATCGAGTCCTCGCGGGCGCGGTCCCACTGCCAGCTGGGGGTCCCAGGGCGAGGCGCTGAGCCGGCTGGCCGAGGACGCCAATGCGGCGAGGGCTTGCAGGTCGCACGTGCGGGCCACCAGCTCTCCCATGGCCGCGACCGCGTCGAGCGCGTCGGCGGCGCGTTCCGCGGCCGGGACCAGCCCGAGATGGCGAGCAGGGGTGGCAACGCAGTCCTGACGGCGGATTGCGCCGAGCACCACGGTGCCGTGCGCGCGCAGGGCGTCGCGCAGGATCTGCTCGTGCCGGTCGGAACCGACGCGGTTGAGGATCACCCCGCCCAGGCGGACCCGGGGGTCGTAGGTGGCAAACCCGTGAACGAGCGCGGCGACAGAACGGGCCTGCGCCGCTGCGTCCACGACCAGCACGACCGGGGCATCCAGCAGGCGTGCCACGTGGGCTGTGGAGGCGAAGTCGTCGATCCCGTCCGCGCCGCCGGTCACGCCGTCGAACAGGCCCATGACGCCTTCGACGACGGCGATGTCTGCGTCTGCTGCGCCGTGCAGGAACAGCGGGGCGATCAGCTCAGGAGCGGTGAGCCAGGCGTCGAGGTTGCGGGCCGGGCGGCCGGCGGCGAGTGCGTGGTAGCCCGGGTCGATGTAGTCCGGGCCCACCTTGTGCGGGGACACCGTCATGCCGTGGGTGCGCAAGGCGGCGATCAGGCCGGTGGCGACCGTGGTCTTGCCGTGCCCGCTCGCCGGGGCCCCGATCACCAGGCGCGGCGGACCGCCGGCGGACCGGGTACGGACCACTGGGCGCGATCCAGCGCTGACCTCACTCACCCGTCGACGGTACGTGCCTGCGGCAGCGGCGCCAATGCCGGGGTGGCGCCGGGGCCACGGTCTTCGGTGATCAGCCGGGATGCATGCCAAGGCCGAGGAGGAGGCCGATACCGCACTTGTATCGGCTCCGACGAGAACGCCGGCAGGCGCCCGGCTGGCGCCGAAGACTTCAGACCATGGGAGAGGCGAACCATAAGGTTCGCTTGGTCCACTCGCCAGGTCCGAGGCGTTCGCCGGAGCAGACCACGATCGCAATCTGCGGGCGTCCCTTGGTGGCGTAGTACTCCTTGCTGCCGACGCTGGCCAGCACCTCGACGCGCTTGGTCACCTCGTAGCAGAGCTTGCCGGCGGGGCCGCTGAGCACGATCTCGTCGCCCTTGCGCAGGCCGTCGAGCAGCTTGTTCCCGAGCGCGCTGCCGTCGGGGAAGGTGTGCGCGTTCAGCAGGACGTTGCCGCGTTTGTCGCCGGGACGGATGCCGCTGCCGAGGTCAAAGGCCATTGATGACTTGCCGAGCAGGGTCAGCGGCGGGGTTCCCGGGATGTCGGAGAGGTCCCGGGGCAACGGGAGGACCGAGATCCGCTTGTCCACACTCGGAATGCTGACCGTCGTGGGCACGAAGCGGCGCTCCGCTGTGGTGCACGCGGGCTTGGGCTCCTTCGTGGGTGTGGGCAAGAGCTGCGGGGCGGCTGCGGTCTCGACCTCCACCTTGTCCTCATCGTTTCCGATGAGGACCACGCCGGCGCCGACGGCAACGGCAATCAGCGCAGCGCCCGCCACCCCGGCGCGCGCACGAGTGAGGCCCCCCACGATTCCACGCCCTTCCTCGTCCTTCGGTCGTTACCGTCCGACGGTAGCCCGCTCCGGGGAGAAACGCAGCAGATCGGGGCGGGGCTGACCCAACGGCCTACCACTCGATCCCGCGCTGCCCCTTTTGCCCGGTGTCCATCGGATGCTTGATCTTCGTCATGGTCGTCACCAGGTCCGCGGCCCCCAGCAGGTCCGGGTGCGCATCCCGACCGGTGATGATCACGTGCTGATGACCGGGCCGCTGCGCGAGGGTGGCAATCACCTCGGCGGTGTCCACCCACCCCCACTTCATCGGGTAGGTGAACTCGTCGAGGACGTACAGGCCGTGCTGTTCGGCGGCCAGGCGTCGCTTGATCTCCTGCCAGCCCTCGACGGCGTCGGCGGCGTGATCGTCCTCGGTGCCGGCGCGCCGTGACCACGACCAGCCCGAGCCCATCTTGTTCCAGTCGACCGGCCCACCCTGGCCGGTTTCGTCGTGGATCCGGCCCAGGGCGCGGAAGGCCTCTTCCTCGCCGACCTTCCACTTCGCACTCTTGACGAATTGGAAGACCCCGATCGACCACCCCTGGTTCCAGCCCCGCAGCGCCAGCCCGAAGGCTGCCGTGGACTTGCCCTTCATCTCCCCCGTGTGCACGATCACCAGTGGGCGGTTCCGACGCTGACGGGTCGTCAGACCATCGGTGGGAACCTCCGACACCTGGCCCTGGGGCATCAGGCCACGCTCCGCACATCGCGGACCAGGCCGCCGAGGCCGGCGGCGCCGAGTTCGTTCAGGCGAAGTACGGGGGCGCGCAGGGCGGCGGCAAGGTCGCCGGCAAGCCCGAGACGGACGTGGCCGTCCTCGCAGTCCACGACGATCGCGGCGATCCCCTCACTCGCGATCGCGCGGGCTCCGGCCTGGGCGCGCGCGCCAGGGGCGCTGCCGGCCGTCGCGCGCCCGTCGGTGACGACGACGAGCAGGGCGCGCCGCGCCGGATCGCGCAGGCGCTCGATCGCGAGGACTTCACGGGCGCGGTGCAGTCCCTCGGCCAGCGGGGTGCGGCCTCCGGTGGGCAGGGCGCGCAGGCGCGCGGCGCCGGCCTCGACGCTCGACGTCGGAGGAAGGTCCAGCCTCGCGCCGGTGCCGCGAAAGGTGACCAGGCCGACCTTGTCGCGGCGCTGGTAGGCGTCGAGCAGCAGGGACAGGACCGCGGCCTTGACTGCGCTCATCCGGGCGCGGGCGGCCATCGATCCCGAAGCGTCGACGCAGAACAGCACCAGGTTGGATTCGCGGCCCTCGCGCACGGCGTGGCGCAGGTCGTCCTTGCGGATCCGTAGTCGCGGATCGCCGGCCCTGCGGCGGTCCGCGCTGGTCGATGACGCTGGCTCGGACACCGGCCCGGACGGCGACCCGGACGGCGACCCGGACGGCGACGCCGTCGCCGTCCGCAGCGCCGCGGCGACGATCGTCGCGCCCAGATGCAGGTGGCCGGAGCGCCCGGGCTCCGGACGCCGCGAGCCCACCGTGCGCCCGGCGTCGGTGCGGGCCGGCGAGCGGCGGCCGGGGGTGCCCACGCCGGTGCCGGGGACGGTGAGCACGCGCGTGCGGAACGTCTGCCCCGGCGCCGCGACGGGCCCGGACGCACTCCCACCCCCGCTGACGTCCGACTGATCGTGGCCTATAGCGCTCGCCTGGTCGGACGTCCCGGAATCCCTCTGCGCAGCGTCCGACTGATCGTGGCCTATAGCGCTCGCCTGGTCGGACGTCCCGGAGGTGGTGGGGTCGGTGGTGGGGTCGGGGGTGGGGTCGGGGGTGGGGTCGGGGTCGGGGTCGTCGTCCGGGGGCGGTGGCATGGACGCCTCGGCCTCGGCCAGTGCCTTCTCCAACGCCTCCTCGTCCAGGCCGGGGGCATCGAACGGGTCGCGGCGGCGGCGGTGCGGCAGCGCGAGACGGGCGGCAGCGGCGACGTCGTCGGCGTCCACCCGGTTCCGGCCGTGCCAGGCGGCGTGCGCCCGCGCGGTCCGGGCGATGACGAGGTCGGCCCGCATCCCGTCGACCTCGAAGGCAGCACAGACCGCGGCGATGCGGTGCAGTTCGTCATCGGGAAGTTCGACGGAGCTCAGACGCGCTCGGGCGGCAACGATCTGGTCGGCGAGGTCGGCGTCCGCGCCGGCCCAGCGGGCAGCGAAACCGGCCGGATCGGCCTCGAAGGCCAGGCCACGGCGGACGACCTCGGCCCGGGTCACGGGCTCGCGGCTGGCGGCGACGGTCACGGTGAGCCCGAAGCGATCGAGCAGCTGCGGGCGCAACTCGCCCTCCTCGGGGTTCATCGTGCCGACGAGCAGGAACCGCGCGGCGTGGGTGACCGAGACGCCTTCGCGCTCCACGTAGCAGCGGCCCATCGCGGCTGCGTCGAGCAGGACGTCGACCAGATGGTCGTGCAGCAGGTTGACCTCGTCGACGTAGAGCACGCCGCGGTTGGCGGCGGCGAGCAGGCCGGGCGAGAACGCCCGCACTCCCTCGGTGAGCGCGCGCTCGAGATCCAGCGACCCGACGACCCGGTCCTCGGCGGCACCGACCGGCAGTTCGACGAGACGCCCGCGGCGCGCGGTGCGCGCGCCGTCCGGCGCGTGCGGTCCGTCGGGGCAGGCGGGATCGGGGGCGGCGCCGTCGCACCCGAAGCGGCAGTCCACCACGACGGCCTGCATCGGCAGCAGCGCGGCGATCCCGCGGACGACGGTGGACTTGGCCGTCCCTTTCTCCCCGCGGACCAACACGCCACCGATGCCGGGAGCGACGGCGTTGAGCAGCAGCGCGAGCTTGAGATCGTCCATCCCGACGACGGCACTGAACGGGAAGGTCATGGCTGCGAGCATTCCACACGCGCGTACGCCCCTCGGCCGGGCAATACCGCCGTTGCGTCAGCGAAAGCGCACGTCATAGCGCTCGATCTCGCTGACGCAAGGGAACCGGTTGCGAGTCGAATTCACGTCTCATCTGTCACACTAGCCCCATGCGAAACACCTGGATGACCGCGGCTCTCGCTGCACTGGCCCTGCTCGCAGCGACCGACGTTCCCTCGGCCACCGCGAGCACCACCGCGCCGACACTGCCCCCCGGCTGCACCGGGCCGGCGGGCGGCACGGTCGCCGGAGACATCAACGGCGACGGCCACGGGGACATCGTCACCACCGAGTACGGCCGCACCCGGCTGCGAGGCGGCATCCACGTCCTCTACGGCACTCCCACCGGGCTCACCGCGGACCCGGCAGGAACCGCCCCGGGTGATCAGTTCCTCACCCAGGACTCCCTGGGGTTCGACAGCACTGGCGCGAAGCACCGCGGGGAGGACGCGGACGAGTGGGGCGCGGCCCTCGCAGTCGCGGACTTCGACGGCGATGGGTGCGCGGACGTCGCCGTCGGGGCTCCCGGCGAGGACGCGGCGGCCGGTGCCGTCACCGTGCTGTACGGCACCCCTGCTGGGTTGAGCACCACCGGCACAGCCCTGCTCACCCAGGCATCTCGCAAGGTTCCGGACACCCCCGAACCCAACGACCGCTTCGGCTCCGCACTCGCCGCCGGGGACCTCGACGGCGACGGCATCGCCGATCTGGCGGTCGGGGCGCCCGGGGAAAGCATCGATCGCGCCTTCCAGGCGGGCACCGCCACCGTGCTCTACGGCGCCGCCGGCGGCCTGAGCACCGGCGAGCGCTCGCTCGCGGTACGCCAGGGGTCGGCGCCGCTGGGCGGCGGACCCGAGACCGACGACGCCTTCGGCGCTGCGCTGGCGATCGCCGACGTCACCGGGGCCGGACGCAGCGCGCTGATCGTGGGATCTCCGGGTGAGAACGACCACGGCGCGGTGGTCGTTATCCCGACCGGCCCGGACGGCTTCACCACCCCGGTCAGGGCGTTCACCCGGGACACCAAGGGTGTCCCCGGCACGGCCGCCCGCTCCGATCGCTTCGGCGCCCGCCTGGTCGCCGGGGACTTCAACGCCGACCGTCGCGCGGACCTGGCCGTCGGCGTGCCGGGACTGGATAACGGCCGCGGTGGGGTCACCGTGCTCTACGCCCGCGGGTCCACCGGGCTCTCCGGCACCGGTGCGGTCCACCTGAACCAGGGCAGCAGGGGCGTCGAAGGTGACGGGCACCCGGGCGACGGGTTCGGCGCGGCGCTCGCCGCCGGCCGGGTCACCTCGGGCATGCATGCCGACCTGATCGTCGGCACTCCGTTCGCGGACGTCAGCACCGCGGCCGGCGCCGTGCCCGACGCGGGGGCGGTGCATGTCTTTCCCGGCTCGGACGCGGGCCTGCGCCTGGACCGCACGCGCTACCTGCACCAGGGCGTCACGGGGGTCAGCGGCGACCCGGGCACCGGCGACCGCTTCGGCTTGTCGGTGACCACGCGTCAGATTCGCGGCCGCGCGCAGGAGCACCTGGTCGTCGGCGTCCCCGCCGAGGGCACCACCGGCACCTTCACCCAGCGCGCCGGCGCCTTCGAGGTTCTCGGGGCGTCCAAGGCCGGCCCTACCGGGATCGGCAGCGTGGGCTGGACCCTGAGCTCACCCGGCGTCCAGGGCGACCCCGCGCCAGGCGTGTTCCTCGGCTACGCGCTGGGCTAGTTTCCCGACGTTCGGCGGGCGGCTCGCTGCGCTCTCGTCGTGTTCGCTTCGCTCAACGGGCCTCAATCGCCTCGGGAGCACGAGCGAAAAGCGTGCTCGTCCTCCGCTCCCCTCAATCGCCCGTAGCCGATACAAGTGCGGTGTCGGCCTCCTCCTCCGCCTTGCGATCCATCCCGCCGCTTCGTCGGGAAAGGCCGCGCTTTTACCTGCGGTGCCAGGCGTCGTCGGCTGCGGTGCGGGCCTGCGCCGAGGCGGGGAGCTTCTTCGCCAGCAGGTGGGCGATGGTGACGTCCTCAAGAACCTCGCGCATGCTCGCCCGCACCGCGACCCAGACCTGCTGCAGCGACTCCGCAGAGCCCTGATAGGCAACATCCTCCGGAGCCCGGCCGTGCACGCTGACCAGCGGTCCGTCGACGGCACGGATCACGTCCGCGACCGAGATCGCGGCCGGGTCGGCAAGGCGGACCCAGCCCCCGGACTGCCCGCGCTGGCTGGCGACGATGTTGGCGCGGCGCAGATCCGCGAGCACGGCCAGCAGGAAGTCGCGCGGGATGTCCTGGGCGGTCGCGATGGCCTCCGCGGACAATGGCTTGCCGGAGTCGTTGGCCGCGATCTCGACCAGCGCTCGCACGGCGTAGTCGACCTTCGCCGACACCCTCATCGCACGCCTCCGCTGCAGAACTGCCTGGCCGGATCGTCCGGACAATAATCAGTATCCCTATCGACTGGGTCGTGACCAGACATCGGCACGCCAACAGCCCCCGGCGGTCACGCCCGCTCAACCCAGGGCAGTGCGCAGGATCGGCAGGCCGCGCGGTGCGCCGCCGCTGATGAGCTGGCGAAGGGCGCCGTCATCGAGGTGATCGGCGACCAGGTTGCCGAGGGCGTCCAGTCGCGCGGCGCGGACGGCGGCGAAGCTGACCTCGCCGACCGGGATGAACCGGCGCCCCGCAGCGGTGGCGACCTCGGCGAGGAACGCCCGGCGGAACCCGTCGCTCTCCAGCGCGCCGTGCCAGGTGGTGCCCCAGACCGAACCGGCGCGGCAGCCGTCCAGGAAGGGATCTGCGACACCGTCGAGGGCAGCAATGCCGTGGTGGATCTCGTAGCCGGCGACGTCGTGCCCGAGCGCATGCCCGCGGACCTGGCTGACGGTCTTCTCCGGGGCGAAGTGCACCGTCGTCGGCAGCAACGCGAGGCCCTCGACGGTGCCGGCCCGCGATTCGACGTCGTCGGTGATCGTGCGGGCCAGCATCTGGTAGCCGCCGCAGATCCCGAGCACCGGCGCTCCGGCGGCGGCCCGCGCGCACAGCGCGTCGGCCAGGCCACGCGAACGCAGCCACGCCAGGTCCGCCACCGTGGCCTTGGTACCAGGCAGCACGACCAGGTCCGCGTCGCTCAGGCCCGCGACGTCGTCGACGAAGCGCACCAGGACCCCGGGTTCGGTCGCGAGCGCGTCGGCGTCGGTCAGGTTGGAGATTCGGGGCAGGCGGATCACCGCGACCCGCAGGGCATCGGCGCCGGCGGGGGGCGGTCCGCCGCTGCGGACACCTGCGCCCAGGACGTCCAGGGACAGTGAGTCCTCGACATCCGCCCAGAGGTCCGCGACCCACGGGATGACCCCGAGCGTCGGACGACCCGTCATCGCCCGCAGTTGCTCCAGGCCGGGGGCCAGCAGCGCCGGGTCGCCGCGAAATTTGTTGACGACGAAGCCGGCGATCAGCGCCTGGTCTGCCGGGTCCAGCACGGCCAGGGTGCCGAACATTGCCGCGAGCACCCCGCCGCGGTCGATGTCCCCGACAACCAGCACGGGCAGGTCCGCCGCGCGAGCCAGGCCCATGTTCGCAATGTCATCGGCTCGCAAGTTGATCTCGGCGGGGCTGCCGGCGCCCTCGCAGATCACCACGTCGAACCTCGAGCGCAGGTCGGCCAGGCACTCGAGCACCGTGGCCATCAGACGCGGCTTGAGCTCGCGGTAGGACATCGCGCTCACCTCGGCGACCGGGTGCCCGAGCAGGACGACCTGCGAGGTGCGGTCCGAGCCCGGTTTGAGCAGCACCGGGTTCATCGCGACCTCGGGTGCGAGTCCAGCCGCGGCGGCCTGCATTCCCTGGGCGCGCCCGATCTCCCCGCCGTCGGCCGTGACGACGGAATTGTTCGACATGTTCTGCGCCTTGAACGGCGCCACCGCGACGCCGCCCCGCGCCAGCCACCGGCACAGCCCCGCGACCAGCACACTCTTGCCCGCGTCCGAGGTCGTCCCGGCGACCAGCAATGCCCCCTTCACGATCGCTTCCCCAGGCCGGACGCGACTGCACACGCGAGAGCGAGGCCCGCGACGCCAACCAGGCGGGACAACCGCACTGCGCGGGCGATGTCGCCAATCTGGGGTGCCCGCCCGCCCGCGTTGAGCACCGGGCGGGATTCCGTTGCCCCGTCGTAGGAATTGCGTCCACCCAGGCGCACTCCGAGGGCGCCGGCAGCGGCCGCCTCGCACCAGCCGGCATTCGGACTGGGGTGCGCGCGGCGGTCGGCCCACAACGCGCGGGCGGCAGCGGCCGGGCGGCCCCCCACCGCAGGGGCCAGCGCCACCGTGACCAGGCCGGTCAACCGGGCAGGTGCCAGGTTGGCGAGGTCGTCGAGCCGGGCCGCGGGCATCCCGAAGCGGGCGTAGCGCGTGGAGCGGTATCCGACCATCGCGTCCAGGGTGTTGATCGCGCGGTAACCGAGCAGACCCGGGATCCCGGCGAGCGCCCCGGCGAGCAGCGGGGCGAGCACGGCGTCGGAGGTGTTCTCGGCGAGGGACTCCACCGTGGCCCGGGCGAGCGCGGCCCCGTCCAGGGCGGTGGCGTCGCGGGCGCACAGGTGGGAGAGGCGGGCGCGCGCCCCCGGCAGATCGTCGGCCCGCAGCAGCGCCGACATCACCGCTCCCTCGCGGGCCAGCGACGCTCCACCGAGCACCGCCCAGGTCGCGAGCGCGGTGCCGAGCACCCGAGCTGACCCGCGGTCACCGGCCAGACGTTCCAGGGCGACGCCGGCCAGCACCGGGGTACCGACGCACACCGCGGTGTGAGCGGCGCCCGGGACCCCAGAATCACGCCACCAGCGCCGCTCAAGCGCGGTGGCCGCGCGGCCGAAGCCGGCGACCGGGTGTCCGCGCCGCGGATCCGCGAGGACGGCGTCGCCCAGGAAACCCACAGCGAGGCCGAGCGCACGTGCCGTTCCTGCGCCCACCGCCACTGTCCGCCCTGCTGGTTCGCCTCCGCCGCGTGCCGTCGCACCGCGCGGCGAGGCTATCCCGCACCAAGGCGTCGACTCCCCATGACCGACAGTTAGGTCAGGCTGACCTACGCTGGACGCCCGGACGACCGAAGGGCCTCACCGATGCGTCGCACCATCCTGTTCGCCACGCTGCTGCTCACCCTCGGAGCCGGCCTGGGCGCCTGCTCGGGTGACTCCCCGACGACGTCGGCGTCGACCTCCGGCTCGGCATCCGCGATCAGCAGCGAACCGACGTCAGCTCCCGGCGGCACGCTGCTCATCTACTCCGGTCGCCAGGAGGCGCTGATCGCGCCGATCATCGCCGGGTTCGAGGCCGACACCGGGATCGACGTCGACGTGCGCTACGGCGACACCGCCCAGCTCGCCGCCCAGCTGATCGAGGAGGGCGACCGCACCGACGCCGACGTCTTCTTCTCCCAGGACGGCGGCGCGTTGGGTGCGCTGGACAAACGCGACGCCCTGGCGGCCCTGCCGCAGGCCACCCTGGACCGGGTGCCCGCGCAGTTCCGGGCCGACGACGGCAGCTGGATCGGCACCTCCGGGCGCTCGCGCGTGATCGTGTACGACCCCTCCCAGCTCACCGAGGAGCAGGTTCCGGACTCGGTTCTGGACCTCACCGACCCGAAGTGGAAGGGCAAGATCGGCATCGCGCCGACCAACGCCTCCTTCATCTCCTTCGTCACCGGCATGCGCGTCCTCAAGGGCGAGGACGTCGCCCGGGCGTGGCTTGAGGGGATCAAGGCCAACGAGGCGCAGACCTTCGACAACAACATCGCGGTGCTCAATGCGGCCGAGGACGGCCTGATCTCGGTCGGGCTGATCAACCACTACTACTGGTACGAGCAGGTCGCCGAGGAGGGTCTCGACGCGGTGCCGGCGCGGCTGAAGTTCCTGTCCGGTGGCGACCCCGGGGCACTGATCAACGTCGCCGGAGTCGGCATCCTCAAGGGCAGCGACCAGGCGAGCGCGGCCCAGCGCTTCGTCGAGTACCTGGTTTCCGACAGCGCCCAGCGGGTGTTCTCGCTGACCCTCAAGGAGTATCCGCTGGTCGACGGCGTCGCCCTGCCGGCTGACCTGCCCGCACTCGGCACGTTGGACGCGCCCGAGATCAACCTCTCGCAGCTCGACGACATCGAGGCCACGCTCGCGTTGTTCAACGACGTCGGCCTGGTCTAGGGCGTCGGCCGGCCCCATGACCGCCCTCGACGACCGCCCCGCGGCACCCCCCGCGCCGGTTCGGCTCCCGGGACGGCGGCGCCGGGAACGGCTGCCCCTGATCCTGCTGCTGCCGGCGTTGCTGGCGGCGGTCGTCGCGCTGCTGCCGCTGATCTACCTCGCGGTGCGTTCCACCGAGCGCGGCGCCGGTGAGATGGCCGACGTGCTCTTCACCGACCGGACGCTGGAACTGACGCTGCGCAGCCTCGGCCTCGCGGTGGCCGTGACGGCGGGCAGCCTGGTCATCGGCATCGGCCTGGCATACCTGGTCACCCGAACCTCGCTGCCGGGGCGCCGGTTCTGGGCGGTGGTCGCCGCGCTCCCCCTGGCGATGCCGACCTACGTCGCGGCGTTCGCCTGGATCTCGTTGTTCCCGACCTTCGGCGGCTTCTCCGGATCGCTGCTGGTCCTGACCCTGTGCTGCTACCCGTATGTGTTCCTGCCGGTGGCCGCCGTCCTGGAGTTCACCGACCCCAGCCAGGACGAGGTCGCCCGCTCGCTGGGTCAGGGTCCGTGGCGCACCTTCGTCAGTGTGACGCTACGTCAGGTGCGTCCGGCTGCGGCGGCCGGCGGCCTGCTGGTGATGCTCTACGTCCTCTCGGACTTCGGATCGGTCTCGATCCTGCGCTACGACGTATTCACCCGGGTGATCTTCACCAGCTATCGCGGCAGTTTCGACCCCACCCCGGCGGCGATCCTGGCCCTGCTCCTGGTCGCCATCACCGTGGTGATCGTGGCGGCCGAAGGCCGGCTGCGCGGGCGTGCCGGGTATGCCCGAATCGGCGGGGGTAGTGCACGTCCGCACCCTCCCCTGCACCTCGGGCGCGCGACGGTGCCCGCGCTGGCCGCCGCGATCGGCATTGCCGTTCTCGCGCTCGGGGTACCCGGTTACGCGCTGATCTACTGGAGCGCCCGCGGCTCCTCGGCCGGCATCGACTGGTCCGAGCTCACCACCGCGGCCGGCCACACCTTGCTCCTGTCCGGCCTCGGGGCAATGCTGATCATCGTGCTCGCCCTACCGGTGGGGATTCTGGCCGCACGCCACCGCGGGCGGGTCCCCCGCTGGATCGAGCAGGCCACCTATGCCGGACACGCGCTGCCCGGATTGGTTGTCGCGCTCGCGGTGATCTTCCTGACGGTGCGTTACGCCAACGGCATCTACCAACGCACCCCCGGCCTGTTGCTGGCGTACGCGGTGCTGTTCCTGCCCGCGGCAGTCGGCGCGGTGCGGGCCTCGGTCGCGCAGTCCCCGCCGGTCCTGGAGGACATGGCCCGGGCGCTGGGGCGCAGCCCGCTCGGCGTCCTGCGCAGCGTCACCCTGCCCCTCGCCGCTCCTGGCGTCGCCGCGGGCGCCGCCCTGGTCTTCCTGACCTGCATGAAGGAGCTCCCCGCCACGATCCTGCTGCGCCCGACCGGGGTGGACACCCTCGCGACAGAGCTCTGGGGTCAGACCCAGGTCAATGCCTATGCCGCCGCGGCCCCCTACGCCGCCGCACTGGTGCTGCTCGCGGCAATCCCCACCTTCATCCTCGGGCAGCGGATGCGCGCGCTGGGTGCCGCGTCCGGCCGGGCCCCCGGCACAATGGCCGACGATGAGTGAGATGCGGGTGCGCGCCCTGCGCATGAGTTTCGGGGCGGTCCCGGTGCTGACCGGGCTGGACCTCGACGTCGCGGAGCACTCGATCACGGCCGTGCTCGGGCCGTCCGGTTGCGGCAAGACGACGCTGCTGCGCCTGATCGCCGGCTTCGGCACGCCGGACGCGGGCGAGATTCACCTCGGCACCACCCGCGTCTCCTGGGCCGGCGGCGGGATCCCGCCGGAGCGGCGCAAGGTCGGCATCGTCCCGCAGGAGGGTGCGTTGTTCCCGCACCTGAGCGTCGAGCGCAACGTCGCCTTCGGCTTGGCGGGGCGCTCGTGCAGCCGCACCGAGCGCACGACCCGCGTCGGGGACCTGCTCGAACTCGTCGGTCTGGGCGGCTACCAGACGCGGATGCCGCACGAGCTCTCCGGTGGCCAGCAACAACGCGTCGCCCTGGCCCGCGCGCTGGCGCCCCGCCCCTCGCTGGTCCTGCTCGATGAGCCCTTCAGCGCCCTGGACTCCGGGCTACGCGGAACTCTGCGTGAGGACGTGCGCAGCGCCCTGCGTGCGGCCGGGGCCACCGCGGTCCTGGTCACCCACGACCAGACCGAGGCGCTGTCGATGGCGGACTCGGTAGCGGTGATGCGCGCGGGTCAGGTCGTGCAATGCGCGACGCCCGAACAGATCTACCGGGCGCCGGCCGACCTCGGAGTCGCGGCGTTCGTGGGCGCGGCGGTGCTGCTTCCGGCCAGGGTCCAGTACGGCTTCGCGACGTGCGTCCTGGGAAATCTGCAGGTCCGCGATGACGGTGCCTCGGGCTCGGGCGGCGGAGCCGAGGGCACCGTGCTCATCCGGCCCGAGCAGGTCGAGCTCGGGCCCCTCACCTCTGGGGTGCGGGCGGTCGTCGGGCGGCGGGCCTACCACGGGCACGAGTCGTTGATCCGACTGACCGTCAGTTTCCCCGGCAACGGCAACGGGGCACATGCACCGGTCGAGATCACCGCCCGGGCGACGGGTGATCGAGTGATCGACGAGGGCGCCGAGGTCGGGATCACCGTGCACGGCCCGGTGGGCTTCTACCCGGCCACCGGTGACGCCGGGCGGTCCACCGCGCCCGGCTCCGGATCCACTGCCGCAGCCTCGGTCGACGCGCCTGGACCAAGCGCGCGGGCCTGACGTCGCCGCGTCGGCGACGAAGGAGCCGTTGGCCGTGTCAGGGCCAGCCCCACGGCCGCGACCAGCACCGCGATCCACACCCCGTGCCGGACCCACACCTCGGCGCCGCCCACCCCGCCGCGGTACGGCGGCAGCAGGAAACGCCAACCCTGATAGAGCGGATTGTTGACCTCGGGGAAGCCGCTGACCCAGGTGATCCGCTCGGCCCAGCCGTCGATGAGCAGGCTTGCCATCGCGGTCGTACCGGCGGCGCCGAGCAGCGCGGCGCCGATCAGCACCGGGCGCGCGCACCGGGCCAGCCACCACGCGATCACCACCACCAGCAGCGGCAGGATGACCACGATCTGTCGGCCCGGGGACCAGAAGCCGGCCATGGTCAACGCGGCGAAGGTCGCCACCAGGTAGCCGGTCACGGCGGGGGCGAGCAACACGGAGAAGCCGCACGGGCGGCGCACCAGCATCACGGCAACGGCCGGGACGATCAGCAGCCACGCTGGTTGCCACGCGGCGATCCCCCAGGTGCGCTCCAGGAGCAGCCCGGCCAGACGCTCACTGCGCCCGAGGTAGTCCGGGTTCTCCCCGACCACAGCGAATTCCCCTGCCGTGGCGAAGTGGTCCCCGGAGGCATAGACCGTCCACCCGCCCCAGATCGCCTGATGCACCACGAGGTAGACCACACCGGCGGCCGCGAAGCTCGCACCGAGCGTGAGGGCGGCTCGCCGTCCCGCGTACTGCACGCACCAGATCAGTCCGATCACCGCAAGGACCGCCGCGACCGGGGCGTACTTGACGCTCAGCCACGGCAGCGCCATCACCGAAACCGCAAAGGCCGCTATCGGAGCCCGCGTCCACGTCCCCGTCATCGCGGCCACCGCGGCCAGCACCGCCAGCGCCGCCGGCATCTCCGGATAGACCTGTTGGCTGTAGATCCCCAGCGGCGGCGAGGCGAAGGCCAGTGCGACCACGGCAGTGCCGAGCGGTACCGGGACAGCGAAGCGCGCTGCCGCGACCCACAAGGTCAGGGCGGCGGTGAGCCCGGCAAGCACGGCCATCGCGGCCTTGGCGGCGACCACCCCACCGACCCCCATCGGCACCGCGAGCAGCAGTGGCAGGAGTGGGTCGTGCGGGCTGATCTGCGTGCCGTCGGGGCGTGGCTGGGTCTGCACCGGCAGTTCGGCGTCGTGGAAGTCCTTCCACCGGCGGGCCCCGAGTTCGTCGGTGATGTTGAGGTCACGGTCCTCGTAGAGCGAGAGTGCGGAGAGCAGATACTGCGGCTCGTCGACCGCGGCCCGGCCACCGAAGGTGGAGCGGACATCGATCCCGGCCAGGCCCACGGCGAGGGCGACCAGAAACACCGCGAGCATCCCCGCGGCAAGCGTGCGCCGAGGCGCCCCGCTCACGCGCCGTCGCCGCTTCGCGCACATGCTCGCTCGCCGCGGGTGACGCGATCGAGCGAGGAACGAGTGAGGAGTGTGAACGAGCCACAGGCGCGGAGCCGGCTCGCACACATGGCATGCGACTCGCTGCGCCCGCTCATGCCGAGACGAGTCCCTGCGCCGGAGCGGACGCGATCTGACGGAGCACCAGATCGTCTAGGTCCGTCACCAGTGTCAGGCCGGTGAGCTCGTGCAGCCGATTCGTGGCGGCCAGGGTGTTCGGAACCTCGTCCGGGCTCGCGGGTTCCACCCGCACCTGGACGGCGACCCCGAGCGCGGCGCCCACGGCGCTGGTCATGTCGGCGAGCGAGATCCCCACCCCAGTACCCACGTTGACCGGGCCGGGCACTGCGGCGGCCAGCAGCGCGCACAGAGCCTGGGCGACCTGGCGGACGTCGGTGACGTCGCGGGTGCGCGCCGGGTCCCCGAGGATCCGCAAGGGCCGCCCAGCCCGGGCTGCCGCGATCCAGGTGGCCAGGGCCATGTCCTCGCGTTGGCCCTCGCCGGCGACGGTGAACGGCCTGGCGATCACGACCCGCCCGCCGGCCGCGTTGTGCGCCGCGCACAGCGTCTCGGCCTGGGCCTTGCTGCGGGCATAGCCGCCACGCGGGTTCAGGGCGTCGCTCTCGAGACAGGGCCGCCCGTCCGTGGATCCGCCGTACACCGAGGAGGAGGTCGCCACGACTACGGGCGTCCGGGTACCGGCGGCGGCAAGCACTGCCCCGACCGCCAGCACGTTGTCGCGGTGCCGGTGCCAGGCGGCGTCGGGCCGCGGATCGCGCACGCCCGGGCACCCCGCGAGGTGAATGATCCCGTCGGCCGCGCGCAGGGCCGCCGCGGCGGCGGGGTCGGCGCTGAGCAGGTCGGCGCACACCTGCCGGTGACCGGGCCCCTGCCATGCGGTGCCGGCGCGGTCGATCCCGGTCACCTCGTGCCCGGCGGCAAGCAGCGCCGCGACCGTGGTCCGGCCCAGGAAGCCCGAGGAACCGGTGACCACGGTCGTCATCGGTGCTCCTCCTCGGGGTTGCTTCGTAGCGGCCGGACGGCGCACGGGCGGCTTGTACCGTGGCTAAGGCTAGCCTGACCTGGGTAAGGGGCCGGGTTGGCACGCCCCTCGAATTGGCACAGCCCGGGAGGTGGCGTCGACGTGAACCCGAACCCCATGGCACGTCGTCCGCAGTGGTCGCGAAGTGGCCCTTCCACCCGGCATTCCGCGACCACAACGACTGACACGGCGTGCTCGTGAGCCCGCTCCGAGAGATCGTCGGCACGGCGAGGCTGCGCGCGGCGCGCACTCTCGTCGGCCTGGTCGTGCTCGCCGTCGCGGTGATCTATCTTGTGCGCGTCGCCGACGCCGCCGTGCTGCGGGAGACCGCCGAGGCCGTCCTGTCCTCCCCCGGCTGGCTCGCGCTGGCCCTGCTCGCCTACGCCGCCGCCTTCGCCCTGCGGGCGTGGGCCTGGACGAGCGTGCTGCCGGGCCTGAGCCTGGGGCAGTCCTGGGCGGCGTTGCATGTGAGCCTGCTCGGCAACCACGTGTTGCCGTTCCGCCTGGGCGAGGTGCTCCGGGTGACCTCGGTACGCCGGCGCACCGCCCTGGCGCTCGGCCCGGTGACAGCGACGACGGTGGCGTTGCGGCTGGCGGACCTGGTGGCGATCGGGGTGCTGGCGCTGGCCGCCGTGCCCGGGCTCGCCGGGGAGTTGATCGGGGCCTGGTCGTGGGTGCTCGCGGTCGTCCTGGTGCTCGCGGCCGCAGCGTCGTTGCGTTGGCTGCGCCGATTCACCACCGGGCCCGCTGCGCTTGCCCGGATGCCCCGCACCGCGGTCGCGGTGGCCGTCTTCGCCGCGTGGGCGCTGGAGGCCGTGCTGGCCTGGCAGATCGCCCAGGCAGCCGGGGTGGACCTGGGCTATCACGAGGCCATCGCGGTGACCGCGGTCGCGATCGCTGCCCAGACCGTCGCGGTGACCCCCGGCGGCATCGGGTCCTACGAGGCCGCCGGAACCGCGGCGCTGGCCTCCCTCGGTGTCCCGGCCGCGACCGCTTTCGCGATCACCCTGGCCACCCACGCGGTCAAGACCGCCTACTCGTTCGTCCTTGGCGCCGTCGCCCTGATCGTGCCGGCGCCGAGCTACTTCGGCCGGCTCCGGCTGCCCCGTGACCTGCCCGCGCGTCCGGCGCCGGTGCCCGTGGCTCCCGATGCCCCGGTCATCGCAGTCATCCCGGTCTTCAACGAGGCCGGCGTCGTTGCTGACGTGATCGCTCGGCTGCCCGCCACCGTCGCCGGCCGGCGCTTGGTGGTTCTCGTGGTCGACGATGGCAGCACAGACGACAGCGCCGCTCGCGCCGCAGCGGCCGGCGCGACCGTCATCGCGCACCCGCACAACCGCGGCTTGGGAGCGGCGGTGCGCACTGCCTTGGCCGCAGCCGTCACGCTGCAGGGCGCCGCGGTGGTTTACCTGGACGCCGACGGTGAGTACCCGCCGGAAGAACTTCCCGCGGTCGTGGCCCCGGTGCTGGCCGGTGTGGCGGACTACGTCGTCGGTTCCCGGTTCGCCGGCCAGATCGAGCACATGCGTCCGCACCGGCGCCTGGGCAACCTGGTCCTCACCCGCTGGGTCCGCGTGCTGACCCGCCGGCGCGACCTGACGGACGGTCAGAGCGGCTATCGGGCCTTCTCCCCCGGCGCTGCCGCGGCCGCCGAGATCGTGCACGACTACAACTACGCCCAGGTGCTGACGCTGGACCTGCTCGGCAAGGGCTTCGTCTACGCCGAGGTCGGAATCAGCTACCACTTCCGCACCACCGGCGACTCCTTCGTGAAGCTGGGCCGCTACCTGCGCAAGGTCATCCCCGCCGTCCACCGCGAACTCAACGCGCCGCCCCAAACCCTTGCGTCCGAAGAAGCGGTTGCTATAGCGACCGATCCTTCGGACGCAACGGGAGGGGAAGGCACGTCAGTCCTCGACGACGTGGGTGGCGAAGCGGGCGCGGGCGGCGGCCCAGGCAACGGGGTCGACGCCGTCGTCGCCGTCGGGACCGAGCGCGTCGACGGCGGCATAGGCCATCGCGAGGGCGTGGTGGGTGTTGTCGTGGACGAAGAGCCCGAGCCGGCCGAAGCTGGTCAGATTCGATAGCCCACCCGCCCAGTCGTCCAGGGTCGCGAGCGGCGCCGCATATCCGCGCGCGTAGATCGGGTACACGGTGCGCACGCGATGCACCACGACGTCGAGCAGGTTCAGCGGCGGCAGCCCGGTCCGTGCCAAGGTGTCGGTGACGATCGCGCCGAGGTCCGCAACCGACGCGGTGAAGATCGCATCGCCGACCTCGCACGGGATCTCCACGCAGAGCACGCTGTGTCCGGTCGGGTCCCCGGCGCTGACGCGGTAGTTGGCCGGCTCGGAGATGCGAGTGATCGGCGTACCCGACGCCGGCAGGTAATGCGCATCGAACTCCGTCCAGCGCCCGCCGCCGTGCACGAGGTAGACGAGCACCATCGCCCGGAAGCGCAGCGTGGCCGCCGCCGCGGTCACGGACGGCGCTGGTGCAGGATCCAGCATCCTCGCCAGCGCGGGCAGCGGCAGGGTGGAGAAAATCTGACTGCCTCTCACCTGAGTACCGTCGGCGCAGGTGACCGTCTGGCCACCGCCCAGAGTGATCCCGGTGACACGGCGACCAAGTTCGATTCCGGCGCCGGCCTTGGTCGCGGCCTCGGCCAACACGTCGCTGATCTGCCCGAAGCCGCGGCGCGGGTAGTGGAAGATCCGCCCCTGCCCGGAGCCGCCCTCTCCGGTGAGCCGCCCCGGGCGCGCGCGGGCCAGCAGGCGGCCGGCGACCTTCCACGGGGTGTCCGCGGTGACCCGTCGCCGGGCTTGCTCCCCGTCGAGGGCCTCTCCGGGCAGCCCCCAGAGCTTGACCGCGTACGGGGCGTAGAGCGCGTCGTAGAGGGTGGGCCCGAGTCCGGAGCGCAGCACCTCCGCGAAGGTGTCCTCGCGCGCCTTACGCAGTGGCCCGGTCACCGCGTCGCGACCGATCCCGGCCAGCATCCGCGGAGGCAGCGAGCGCGCGAGTTCGGCCGGGCGCAGCGGGAACCCCAGCCACGTGTCGCCGATGCGCAGCCGACCGTGCCGGGGCCGGGTCTGCAGGTCCTCGCCGAGCAAGGTGCGCAGGTCCGTCAGCAGGGGGGCCGGC
Organism: Sporichthyaceae bacterium; assembly: GCA_052387905.1. Classification (GTDB taxonomy): domain Bacteria; phylum Actinomycetota; class Actinomycetes; order Sporichthyales; family Sporichthyaceae; genus JBQTII01. The sequence continues at coordinate 84,987 of JBQTIR010000012.1, forward strand.
GTCGCCGGGTGCAGTCGGTGGCTGCCGGCATCGACGCGGATCCCCGCGACCTCGATGCTCGCGGCCATCCCCCCCACGTGGTCAAGGGCTTCGAGCAGGATCACCGAGCGCCCGGTCCGCGCCGCCCGCCACGCCGCGGCCAACCCCGCCGGACCGCCGCCGAGCACGACGAGGTCCGCCGACTCCCCCGCAGTTCGCATCCAGCCACCCCACCACAACCAACTTCTGGGTGTGTCCTGGGCCTATCCGCGCGGGCGAAGGCCCGACTCGCACGCAGAAGTTGGAGCTGGGCGCGCCCGGCGCGGCATTCTGGTGCAATGGGCGACGGAGTGCAGGTGCGGTCGGTGACGATCCCCGACTCCGAGCTGCGCTGGCGCTTCTCGCGCTCGTCGGGCCCGGGTGGGCAGAGCGTCAACACCGCCGACTCCCGGGTCGAGCTGGTCTTCGACCTCGCCCGCTCGACCGCGTTCTCCCCGATGCTCAAGACGCGGGCGCTCGGGCGCCTCGGATCACGCCTGGTCGACGGGGTCCTCGTCATCGCCGCCTCGGAGGAACGCTCCCAACTGCGCAACCGCGACGCCGCGCTCGCCCGCCTCGCCGCGATCCTGACCGAGGCCACCGCCCCGCCTCCGCCGCCGCGGCGCCCCACCCGCCCGAGCAAGGGCGCGGTGCAGCGCCGGCTGACCGAGAAGACCCAACGCGGTCAGACCAAGCGACTGCGCCGCAGCACGGACGACGGGTGACGGGTGGAGTGGCTGGCGTGGGACCTTGGCGCCGGCGACCGCGGGCGGGGTGGCGACGCCGGCCGCGGGCCTCGGGACATCAAGGCGACCCGCGTGGCGCGAAGCGACACGCGACCAGCGCAGCGCGCCCGACGCGGCCCATCAACCACGCGCGGAGCGCTGCGCGGGAGTCCCCTCTGTCCCGAGCCGCGGCCGGCACAGCCACCACGCGGGCTGGCAACGAGCCGAGCGCTGGAGCAGACCACAACCGCAACGTGTGAGTCGACCTTGGCGCTGCGGCGCGCACCAGCAGTATCGGTTGTGGTTTGGTCCAGCGCCGCCGCTACGCCAGGAGCCGCACGATCGCCACGGTCCCGATCACCAGGATCGCTCCGCGCAACACTGCGGGGGGCAGGCGCCGCGCCAGACGCGCGCCCAAGACCCCTCCGACGACCGATCCCCCGGCGATCAGAGCGGCGATCGCCCAGTCGATGTCCTCGACCGCGATGAACACCAGCGCCGCGACGAAGTTCGCCACCAGCGCCAGCACGTTCTTGGTCGCGTTCAGCCGATGCAGGTCATCGGAGAGCAGCACGCCGAGCACGGCGATCAGCAGGATCCCCTGCGCCGCCCCGAAGTAGCCGCCGTAGACCCCGATCCCGACCAGCGCGACGAGCAGCACTGCGCCGCCGTGCGGACGCTCCGGTCGCCGGGCGGACAACGCGGCCGACAGCCCGGGCTGGACCAGCACGAGAACAAGAGCCAGGGCGATCAACGCCGGGACGACGGCGTCGAAGACGCTCTCGGGCAACGTCAGCAGCAACGTCGCACCGATCAGTGCCCCGACGCCCGAGGCCACCGCGAAACGCCGAAGGCGCGGACCCTGCCCCTCGAGCTCCGGACGTAGCGCCAACACTGCGGCCGCCGATCCCGGCACCAGCCCGACCGTGTTGGAGACGTTGGCGAGCAGTGGTGGGTAGCCCAGCGCGATCAGGGTCGGGAACGTCAGCAGGGTGCCTGAGCCGCCCACGGCGTTCATCGCGCCCGCGCCGAAGCCGGCAGCAAGAATCGCGATCCCATCCCAGAACGGCACCTGCGGGACGCTACCGGCCCGAACGACGGTGGACGTGGTGTCGCGCCCGGACGTGTCGGACATCCACCGGGACGTCCGACGGTGTCCGATCTGCGCGGCAGCGTCCCCAGGCTGGCGGGCTAACGCCCCGTCACGGCCCGATGATCACCGCGCAAAGCCCAGCGTCAGCGCACTCCTGCCTCCCTAACGTGGCCGGTGAGCCGCAGGGGGCGGATGCGATCCGTGGATTGAGCGCAAGGGGGACGACGTGAGGGCACGCACTCGCGCGCTGACCGTGGTGGTCTCGGCGGTGCTGGGCTCGGGACTTCTGCTGCCGACCCAGGGCGCCGCCGCGGCCACGGCGTCGACCTGGGACCGTCTCGCCCAGTGCGAGAGCGGGCAACGCTGGAACGCGAACACCGGCAACGGCTACTACGGCGGCCTGCAGTTCTCGACCGGGACCTGGCGCGCTCACGGCGGGGAGGACTTCGCTCCCCGCGCGGACAAGGCGACTCGCGCGGAACAGATCGCGGTGGCCGAACGCCTACTCGCGGTCTCAGGCTGGCGACCCTGGCCCGGCTGCGCGGCCAAGCTCGGTCTGGGCGAGCGTGATCGCAGCGGAACACCCGGACTCCCCACCGCAGACACGCTGGCCCAGGCCCAGAAGCAGGCGCGGCACGCGGCCGCCAAGGCGACGAAATCCGCGGCCAAGGCCGCCACCGCGGCCGCCGCCGCCACGACGGCCGAGGACGGCGCACGCACCGCCGAGGCAGCGGCCGCGACCGCCCTCGCCGAGGCGCAACGGCTGGCGGCGCAGGCAGATACCGCCCAGCGCAACGCCAAACTCACCAAGGGCCAGGTGCTCGCGGCGAAGCAGGCACTGCGCGCGGGCACCGGGACCGCCAAGCAGCACGCCAAGGCCAAGAAGACCCGCGCAGCGGCCGTCGCCGCCAAGAAGTCGGCCGCTGCCGACGCTCTACGCGCCGCCGAACAGGTCGAGGTCACCGCCGCAGCCGCAGTGGCGGCCCGTGCCGACGCCACGACGGCCGCGGCCGCAGCGAAAGCGGCCGCAGCACTCGCCGCCAAGAAGGCCGCGAAGGCTCAGGCGGCAGCCGAGCACGCGCAGAAGGTCGCCGACGAGTTGGCCGCCAGCGACGACTGAGCGCGGCTCAGGCGCCGTCGCGCTCGGGCGGCGCTGCGCCGAAGACTGAGCTGAAGCCCTCCAGTGCCTTGCCCAACTCGCTCGGCACGATCCACACCTTGTTCGCGTCGCCCTTGGCGATCTCCGGGAGCATCTGCAGGTATTGATACGCCAGCAGCTTCTGGTCCGCGTCGCCCTCGTGGATCGCCGCGAACACCGTGCGGATCGCCTTGGCCTCGCCGTCGGCCCGCAGGATCGCGGCCTGCGCGTCGCCCTCGGCGGCCAGGATCGAGGCCTGGCGCTCGCCCTCCGCGGTCAGGATCTGGGACTGCTTGAAACCTTCCGCCGTCAGGATCGTCGCGCGCTTCTCCCGGTCCGCGCGCATCTGCTTCTCCATCGAGTCTTTGATTGACGCGGGCGGGTCGACGGCCTTGAGTTCGACGCGGTTCACCCGCAGGCCCCAGCGCCCGGTCGCCTCGTCAAGCACCCCGCGCAGCGCCGCGTTGATCTGGTCGCGCGAGGTGAGCGTCTGCTCCAGCGTCAGACCGCCGACAACGTTGCGCAATGTCGTCACGGTGAGCTGTTCGACGCCCTGGATGTAGTCCGCGATCTCGTAGGTCGCGGCTTTGGGATCGGTCACTTGGAAGTAGATGACGGTGTCGATGGAGACCACCAGGTTGTCCTGGGTGATGACCGGCTGCGGCGGGAAGGAGACCACCTGCTCGCGCAGGTCGATCAACGGGCGCAGTCGGTCGATGAACGGCACCAGCAACGTCAGGCCCGCCGGCAGCGTGCGCGAGTAGCGACCCAGCCGTTCGACGATCCCTGCGCGGGCCTGCGGAACGATCCGCACCGAACGCGAGAGCACCACCAGGACCAGAACCCCGATCACTGCCAGCACGATCAGTGGCGCCGACACGTCCATCGCTCATCCCCGTCCAGTCGGTGCGTGCACGTCATCACTGCGGAGCGCTCCTACCCCACCAGGGCGGTGGCGCCATCGATCTTCAGGACCGCCACCTCGGTACCGGCCTCGAACACGCTGATCCCGTCGTAGGCCCGAGCGGACCAGATCTCCCCGGCGAGCTTGACCTGACCGCCGTCGGGACCCACCTCGTCCAGCACCCGCGCCTGCGTTCCCACCAGCGCCGCCGTACCGGTCCGCAGCTCCGGTGTCGACTTCAGGTGCCGCAACGCGACCGGGCGCAGGACTACCAGGCCCCCGACCGCGGCGGCCAGCCCAACGGTGGCCTGGACCGGGACCGGCGCGCCTGCCCCAGCGGTGCCGGCGGCTGCCAGTGAACCGGCCGCCAGCATCGCGAACACCAGATCCAGGGTGAGCACCTCGACGACGCCGAGCACGGCTGCGGCGATCAACCACCACACCCAGGCGTCCATGCCGTCATCGTAGTGATCGCCCCTGGACTTGGTTCGCTACGCGCGCGGCACTCCGTGGCGCACGGGACTTCCACGCAACGCTGACACCTCGTCAGGTTCGCCCGATATTCAACAGATTTGCGACGGCATTCAGCTGCTGTTTACCTGCGTCACGAGCGACTGTCGTCCGGGCAAAGCCCGCCGCGGGGCGCCTGCTCCGTGCCTAGGTTCGCGGCCATGTCAGGTATCGAGAACACCCGCCCTGCATCGCTGCCCACCCGACCTTCAAGCCCCGTCCGGCACGGACGTCATCGCAAACCCAAGGCTCCCCAGGTCACGCGCACGATGCGCACCGCCGTCCTCGCCGGTACCGCGGCCGTCCTTCCGTTGGCCGGCGGCGTCGTGCTGGCGCCCTCCGCCACCGCCGCAAGCGCCTCCACGTGGGACCGGCTGGCGCAATGCGAGAGCGGCGGGCGCTGGAGCGTCAACACCGGCAACGGGTACTACGGCGGTCTGCAGTTCAGCCCCGGCACCTGGCGCGGGTACGGCGGCACCAGGTACGCACCCCGCGCGGACCTGGCCTCGCGCCCCGAGCAGATCACCATCGCCGAAAAGGTGCTGGATGGCCAGGGCTGGGGCGCGTGGCCGGCGTGCTCGCGCAAGCTCGGCCTGGGCCGCAGTGAGGCTGCCGGCACACCGAGTTTCGCCGCTGACCGCTCATCGCGCGCCGACCGCGCCGACCGGGGCGAATCCCGCAAGAAACTGGACTCCGGCGACGGGAAGAAGTCGGCCGACAAGGGCGGCAGGAAATCCGACAGGACATCCGAGAAGCGGTCCGGCAAGCACCGAGGCAAGGGATCGGCCTACACCGTGCGTCCGGGTGACACCCTCACCGGCATCGCCAGGCGGCTGGAGGTGAACTGGCGCGAGCTCTACCGAGAGAACCGCTCGACGATCGGCGCCAACCCGAACCTGCTGCGCCCCGGCCAGAAGCTGCGGTACTGATTTCTCCCCGTACGTCCGAAGATCACCGTGTTCCTGCGGTCAACAGGCTGCGCGTCGTTCTTCGGACGCAAGGGATTGACGCCTGCTCCGCCGACCCCCGTAGCGTGGAAGTTGATCTTGGTGAAGGCGAGGGAGTCGCGTTCGCCAGCCTGATGGGGGACCACGGATCGGACAGGTGTCGCCGCTATGCCCGCACGGACCCGCATCACGCTCGTCGTGGCCACAGCTGTCGCGCTCGCCACGACCGGGCTTGCGTCGCAGGGATCGGCGTCGGCGGCCAGCGCCGAGGTCTGGGACCGGCTCGCGCAGTGTGAGAGCGGGCAACGCTGGAACGCCAACACCGGCAACGGCTACTACGGCGGGCTGCAGTTCGCGCCCGGCACCTGGCGCTCCCACGGTGGTCGGGAGTTCGCCCGACGGGCAGATCTCGCCGGTCGCGCCGCGCAGATCACGGTGGCCGAACGGGTACTCGACACCCAAGGGTGGGGCGCCTGGCCGGCGTGCTCACGCAAGCTCGGACTCGGGCCGGCTGACGCGGCCGGCACACCCGACCTTGGTCCGACGCCGCCGCCGGTGGCAGCACCCGATCCAGGCGTGACCCCAGTCCCGCCCGCCCCCGCCCCCGCACCGCCCGCTCCCGCCCCCGCACCGCCCGCTCCCGCCCCCGCACCGGCACCGGCCCCAGCACCGCCCGCTCCCGCCTCAGCACCGCAGGCCCAGCGCAGTGCAGCCGAGGCGGAGGCCCGGGCTGCCCGCAAGGCCGAAAAGCGGGCGCGCAAGGCCACCCGACGAGCAGCACGCGAGGCGGCCGCCCGGCACGCCGCAACCCAGCCAATCCCCACCCAGCCAGCCCCCGACCAGCCAGCCCCCGGACAAGCCGGGCCCGCGGGTGCGCCACCGGCCTGAGGGCTGGATCAGCCGGCGACGCAGATGTCCGTACCCCCTACCAAACGCGGCGCGATCCGCGCGGCGTAGCGGTGACCGTCTCGGGTCAGGGTCAGCGGCAGGTCGAAGCAGGCCGACAAGTGGGCAGCGGTCAGCGCCGCCGCGATCGGCCCGGCCACGACCACCTTGCCGGCACGTAGCATCAGCACGTGGGTGATGCCCGCGGGGATCTCTTCGACGTGGTGGGTGACCATCACGATGGCCGGCGCAGCGTCGTCGGTGGCCAGGCGCCCCAGACGCCGGACCAGGTCCTCCCGCCCTCCCAGGTCCAGGCCGGCGGCTGGTTCGTCGAGCAACAGCAGTTCCGGGTCCGGCATCAGCGCCCGCGCGATCTGCACGCGCTTGCGCTCACCCTCGGACAAGGTGCCGAAGGTGCGGTCGGCGAGCTCGCCCACCCCGAGGACCTCGAGCAACTGCTGCGCCCGTGCGACGTCGAAGTCCGCGTAGGCCTCGCGAGAGCGCCCCACCACCGCATAGGACGCCGTCAGCACGACGTCGCGGACCCGCTCCTCCCGCGGCAACCGGTCGGCGAGGGCCGCACTGGCGAGCCCGACCCGGGTGCGCAGCTCCGCCATGTCGGTCTCACCGAGCAGTTCGCCGCAGATGGCGGCCCAGCCCGAACTCGGGTGCAGATGCGCACCGAGGATCTGCAGCAGGGTGGTCTTACCGGCACCATTCGGGCCGAGCACGACCCAGCGCTCGCCCTCCCGGATCTCCCAACTCACCTCGTCCAGCAGGCGTCGACCGCCCCGGCTGAGCACGACCTCGGCGAGGTCCACCACCAGCGTCATCTGCACATCCCCGTCATAACGCCCAAGGCTAGTCAGCAGCAGGGTTCGTCGGGGGGCGCCACACGGAGTTCCCCAGGCGTGCACGATCACGGGCGCTCACGACCTACCCTGGCGCGATGGAGCTCACGCGGGCCGGCCGCTTTGTCGCCTGGGGCAACGCCGTGCTCGCGGGTCTGGTCAGCCCGGACCTCGCCGCCGAGCGGATCCGCGACCGCGACGGCGTACACCGCGTCGCCGGCGTGCACACCTTGCTTCCCTCCCTCGCCGGCCCGATATCGGGCGAGGCGTCCGGGTCCGAAGTCAGCGTGCCCATGCTGTTGGCGGCCCTGCGCGGCGCCGGGGTCCCCGGACTGCTCATCGCCCTGCCCGTGCCCGGCGACCCGCTCGGCCTGCCGGGCCCGGCGGCGTTCAACGCCCGCGCCCTCGAGGTCGGCGAAGCGGTCCTCATCCTCGGCGACCGCCCCCATGGCCTCGTGCCGGTGGTGGTCACACCGGACCCTGACGGTCCCCCGGTCCCCGCCGTGCGCTGGCTCACCCAGATCGTCGATCCGCAGGTCGGCCTGGGCCTGCCGACGCTGTCCGAGGCCGAGCGCACCCTCAATGACACCCTGCGCGAGGTCACCGAGACGTTGATCGCCTTGGACGTGGCCCGGTGGCGCCCCGATGCCGCGGCCGTGCTGACCAACCTGCGCGCCTCCGCCGGAACCGACGGCCTGGCCCCGGGTTACCCAGGGCGGGCCCACCGCGTGCACGCGCTGGCCTGCCGGGTGAACGCCATTGCCGACCTGGCCGCCGGTGATCCGGGTGCCGCCGTCACCGCTGCGGAAATGACTGCCCGTCAGGAATGTATCCGCCCGCTCACGGCCGCCGCGCGGCGCGCCCAAGTCGCGGCACTGAACTCGGTCGCGGTGGAGAGAGCTCAGAGCAAGCTGGCGTAGAGGTCGCGGGTCCGCGCGGCGATCTCGGTCCAGGAGAACTGCTCCACCGCACGCGCGCGCCCGGCCTTGCCCATCCGTGCCGCCCGCGCCGGATCACCCAGCACCGTGTTGACGGCCGCCGCGAGGTCGGCACAGAACCGCGCGGGGTCCACCGGGATCCCGGTGCCGCCGGGGATCTGCTCGATCGGGACCAGCAGTCCGGTCTTACCGTCGTCGACCACCTCGGGTATCCCGCCGGTCGCGGTGGCGACGACAGCGGTCTCGCACGCCATTGCCTCCAGATTCACGATCCCCATCGGCTCGTAGATCGACGGGCACACGAACACCGCCGCGCTGGAGAGCAACGCCACCAGTTCCGGGCGGGTCACCGAGCCGGAGATCCAATGAACGCCGTCCCGCTGGGCAGCGAGGCGCTCGACCCCTGCGGCGACCTCGGCCGCGATCTCGGGGGTGTCGGGTGAGCCCGCGCACAGGACGATCTGCACGCCGGGGATGAACGCCCGCGCGGCCTCGAGCAGGTACGGCAACCCCTTCTGCCGGGTGATGCGCCCGACGCAGAGCACGAATGACCGCTCCGGGTCGATCCCGTGACGGAGCATCACCTCGGTGCCGGGTGTGGGGGTGAACTCGTGGGTGTCGATACCGTTGTGGATGACGTGCACGCGGGCCGGATCGACCTCGGGGTACGCGCGCAGGACGTCGGCGCCCATTCCCGCCGAGACGGCGATCACCGCGTCCGCCGCGGTCACCGCGGTCCGCTCGGCCCACGAGGAGAGCTGGTAGCCCCCGCCGAGCTGCTCGGCCTTCCACGGCCGCAACGGCTCCAGGGAGTGCGTGGTCAACACGTGCGGAATCCCGTGCAACAGGGCCGCGGTGTGCCCGGCCAGGTTGGCGTACCAGGTGTGGCTGTGCACCACGTCCGCGCCAGCGCACCCGCGCGCGATCTCCAGATCGACACCGAGCACCCCGAGGGCGGCGTTGGCACCGGCAAGCCCCGGCGGCGTCTGGTACGCCGTCACCCCCGGTTCGGAACGCGGGGCCCCGAAACACCGGACCTGGACCTCGGTGATCCGGCGCAGCTCGCGGGCCAGATATTCGACGTGGACACCAGCACCGCCGTACACCTCCGGGGGGTACTCACGACTGAGCAGGTCGACGCGCACACAGTGGACGTTAGCGGAGTCACACTCGGTGAGCCGTACCGACTAACGTGGCCGTCGTGTCCGGACCTCGCGTGTTGGCAGTCGTGCTCGCCGGCGGCGAGGGCAAGCGCCTCATGCCGCTCACCGCGGATCGGGCCAAGCCCGCGGTCCCGTTCGGTGGGATCTACCGCCTCATCGACTTCGTGCTCTCCAACCTGGTCAACGGCGGCTACCTCAAGATCGTCGTGCTGACGCAGTACAAGAACCACAGCCTGGACCGGCACATCTCGCGGACCTGGCGGATGTCGACGATGCTCGGTAACTACGTCACCCCCGTCCCGGCCCAGCAGCGCCGTGGCCCGCACTGGTTCGCCGGCTCCGCCGACGCGATCTTCCAGAACCTGAACCTGATCGAGGACGACAAGCCCGACTACGTGATCGTCTTCGGCGCCGACCACATCTACCGGATGGACCCCCGGCAGATGCTCGCCCGCCACATCGACTCCGGCCTCGGTGTCACGGTCGCCGCCGTCCGCCAGCCCCGCAGCCTCTCCGACCAGTTCGGGGTCATCACCGCCGACGCGAGCGGTACCCGGATCGCGGAGTTCCTGGAAAAGCCCGCCACGGTGGCAGGGCTGCCCGACTCCCCCGAGGAGATCTACGCCTCGATGGGCAACTACATCTTCACCACCGGGACACTGGTGCGCGCCGTCACCGAGGACGCCTTGGACCCGGTCAGCCGCCACGATCTGGGCGGCAACCTCATCCCCCGACTGGTGGCCCAGGAGCAGGCGGGGGTGTACGACTTCACCACCAACGACGTTCCCGGCCCGGCCGGGCGCGAAGGCGCCTACTGGCGCGACGTCGGAACGCTGGACGCGTACTACACCGCCCACATGGACCTGATCTCCGCAAATCCGGCGTTCAACCTCTACAACCAGGAATGGCCGATCTACACCCTGCAGGACCCGTGGCCCCCCGCCCGGTTCGTCGGCGGCACCGAGGGCGTCACCGGGCACGCGGTGGAGTCGATGGTCTCCGACGGAGCCCAGGTCGCGGGCTCGGTCGAGCGTTCGGTGCTCTCTCCCGGGGTCATCATCGGCCGCAACGCCCGCGTCGAGGGGTGCGTGCTGCTCGACGGGGTGAAGATCGGCCAGAACGCGATCGTGCGCAACGCGATCCTGGACAAGAACAGCGTCGTACCCGACGACTTCCGCCTCGGGGTCTCCGACAACGACGCGGCCCTCAAACGCGTGACCGTCACCGCCGAGGGCATCCGCGTCGTTGCCAAGGGCACCGCCCTGGGAGCTGACTGACCGCCACGCCCTAATCTCGTCCTCGATGGACACTTCTTCACGCACCCTCCTTGTGACCATCACCGGGGCCGACCGGCCCGCAGTGACGGCCGCCCTCTTCGACGCGCTCGTGGGCTACGACGTGGACGTCGTCGACGTGGAACAGGTCGTCATCCGCGGGCGCCTGGTGCTCGGCGTCCTGGTCACCCCGGGCGCAGACGAGGCCGGCCTGCGCGCCGCGGTCTCCGCCGCCGCCCACGACCTCGGGATGAGCGTCGAGATCGCCTCCGGTGCCGGGGACAACGCCCCGCGGCGCTCCGGTCGCCTGCACATCACCGTGCTGGGTCACCCCTTGCGCACCGCAGCGATGGCCGGGCTCGCCGCGCGGATCGCCGAGCACGGCGCCAATATCGACCGGATCATGCGCCTGTCCCGCACCCCGGTGACCTCGATCGAACTCGATGTCTCCGGCGCCGGTGACGTCGAGGCGCTGCGCGTCGCGCTGGCCGCCGAGGCCGCCGCACGCGGCGTGGACGTCGCCGTGCAGCCGGCCGGGCTGCATCGGCGCGGTAAGCGCCTGGTGGTGATGGACGTCGACTCGACCCTGATCCAGGGCGAGGTCATCGAACTGCTGGCCGCCCACGCCGGCTGCGAGGCCGAGGTCGCCGCGATCACCGAAGCCGCGATGCGGGGCGAGTTGGACTTCGAGGCTTCCCTTCGCGCCCGGGTCGCCAGGCTCGCCGGTCTGGACGCGAAGGTCATCGACGACGTCAAGGCCGCGGTGCGCCTGACCCCGGGAGCCCGCACCTTGATCCGCACGCTCAAACGCCTGGACCACGAGGTGGCGATCGTCTCCGGGGGCTTCACCCAAATCACCGACGCGATCGTCACCGACCTCGGCATCGACTACTCCGCGGCGAACACCCTGGAGATCTCGGGCGGCAAGCTCACCGGCAACCTCGTCGGCCCGATCGTGGATCGCGCCTACAAGGCCGCCGCCCTCGAGCGCTTCGCCGCCGCCGCGGGCGTCCCGCTGGACCAGACGGTGGCGATCGGCGACGGTGCCAACGACCTGGACATGCTGGCCCGCGCAGGCTTGGGCGTCGCGTTCAACGCCAAGCCGCTGGTGCGTGCGCAGGCACAGGCCGCGATCAACGTGCCGTACCTGGACGCGTTGCTCTTCCTGCTCGGGATCAGCCGCGAGGACGTCGAGGCCGCCGATGCGCTCGACGCGAGCGATCCGGCGCCCGATGCCACCGGGGCCCTGCGCCTGCGCTGACGCGAGGTCAGGACTGGGCGAATTTCTCACGCAGGAAGCGGATCGTGCGATCCATCGAGTCGGCGTGCCGGGCGAAGAACGAGTGGCCCTCGCCGTCGTAGGTGAGCAGTTCGCTATCCGCCCCGGCGGCCCGCAGGGCCCGCTGGGTCGCGGTGGCCCAGCGGTAGGGGCAGGTGTCGTCGACGCGCCCGTGGTGAATCAGCAGCGGATCAGAGATCCGGTCGAAGTACGTCCGCGGGGACAGTGCGTCGTAGAACTCCGGCGACTGTGCCGGGGTGCCGTAGCGCTCGAAGAGGTCCTCGGCCGCATCCGGGCGGCTGCGCAGCGTGAACTGATCGAGATTGTCGACGTAGTTCGAGCTCACCGAGGCGTAAATGACCGCCGCCTCGACCAGATCCGGGCGGGCGACGAGCGCGTTGAGCGTGACCCCGCCGCCCATCGACCGGCCGAGCATCGCCATGCGGTCCGGGTCGACGTAGGGCTCGCGTTCCAGCGCCAGCACCGCATGGATGGCGTCGCGGGCATACCCGAGCCGGCTCTCCAGGTCGAAGCGCCCGACTCCGTCGTCGGAGGCGGCGTGTCCGCGGTAGTCGGTGTGCAAGACGACGAACCCGGCCCGAGCCAGGCGGTCCTGCTCGCGCGCCAGTCCCTGCCCGGTGACGTAGACGTCGGGATCGATGTAGCCGTGATTGAGCACGATCCCCGGGAAGGGCCCGGGTCCGCGCGGGCGCAGCAGGATGCCCGAGATCGTGAGGCCACCGGCGTCGTAGGTGACCCGAGACCGCGTATACGCCGCGTTGCGCGACTGCTCCGCACGTAGCCGGATCCGTCCGGGCGGAAAGTCCTCGCGCATCAGGGCGGGCAGTGAGAGTGCCTCGGTGACCGGGGGCAGGTCCGGTTGCGCGGAAGCGGAGGAAGGCGGCGCTGGGGTTTGCGCCGGCTGGGTCAGGGTCGGTGCGGGCGTGAGCGCGGCGAGCGGGGATACAGGCTCGTCGGCAGCGTCGGAGGAGCATGCGGTGAGCGAGGCCGCCAGCGCGCCGGCGCAGAACACCGCCGTGAGCCAGACACGGCGGAGGCCTCTCACAACGTTCGCGCCGGCCTCAACCGCGGGCGACGGTGAAATCGGCGAGGGTGCCGGCGCCCTCCGCGAGGCCGGACCAGGTCCCGGGCACCGAGATCACGGCGATTGCGGCGGTACCGAAGTTCTCCCGGAGTGCGGCAAGGTCCCCGGGCGCACCGTCCCCGGACAACGCCAGGACCAGCGCGTGCAACGCAGGGTTGTGCCCGAAGACGATCGCGGTGCGCACGTCATCGTCGATCTCGGAGACGATGCGCACCATGTCGTCCAGGTCGGCGGAGTAGACGCCGCGGTCGTAGTGCGTCGGAATCCCGTCGCCCAGTTCGATGGCCACCAGAGCCCAGGTCTCCTTGGCCCGGGCGGCGGTCGAGCAGATCGCCAGGTCGGGCTTGATCCCGGACTGCGCCAGCCAACGTCCGGCGGCCAAGGCGTCCTTGCGGCCTCGTCCGGTGAGCACCCGCTCATGGTCGGTCGCGGCGCCCGGCTCAGCCTTGGCGTGGCGTACGACGACGAGTCGGCGGGTCATCTCAGACATGTCGGCAGAGTCTTTCACGACCGGGCGCCGCGTTGCGGTTGCCCTTCTCTGTAAATCAGCCACCGATTGCGTGCACACCGCCGTCGACGTGGATGATCTCCGCCGTCGTGGCCGGGAACCAGTCCGATAACAGGGCGACGCACGCCTGCGCGGCGGGGACCGGGTCATTGAGGTCCCAGCCGATCGGCGCGCGGGCCTCCCAGACGGCCTCGAAATCGCTGAAGCCGGGGATGGACTTGGCCGCCATGGTCCGGATCGGGCCCGCCGCGACCAGGTTGGAGCGCACCCTGTCCGGGCCGAGATCACGGGCGACGTAGCGCGAGCAGGACTCCAGCGCGGCCTTGGCCACGCCCATCCAGTCGTACTTGGGCCAGGCCACGCTCGCGTCGAACGTCAGCCCGACGACCGAGGCACCGGAGGCCGGGAACAGCGGCTTGGCCGCCATCGCCAGCGCCTTGTAGGAGTACGCCGAGACGTGGACCGCGGTGGCGACGTCGGCCCACTCGGTGTTCAGGAAGTTCCCGCCGAGGGCCGCCTCGGGCGCGAACCCGATCGAGTGCACGACCCCGTCGAGTGAGTCCAGGCCGGCAGCCCGCACGTTGTCGGTCAACGCGGCCAGGTGCTCGGTGTTGGTGACGTCGAGTTCGATCACCTCGGCCGGCTTGGGCAGCCGGCCGGCGATCCGCCCGGTCAGGCGCAGCACCCGACCGTAGGAGGACAGCACGACCTGCGCGCCCTCCTCCTGCGCCAACCGCGCTACGTGGAACGCGATCGAGGCGTCGGTCAGCACTCCGGTGACCAGCACCCGCTTGCCGTCGAGCAGACCCATCTCTCACTCCAGCTCTCGTGAAAACCCTTGCGTCCGAAGAAGTGGTCGCTATTGCAGCCGATCCTTCGGACGTTACGCAGCGTTCAGTGCCCCATGCCCAAGCCACCGTCGACCGGGATGACGGCGCCCGTGATGTAGGCAGCGTCCGGCCCGGCGAGGAAGAGGCAGACCCCCGCGATCTCCTCCACCTGCCCGTACCGGCTCAGCGGCACCGAGGCCAGGATCTGCCGCTGCCGATCCTCGCCCAGCTCCGCGGTCATCGCGGTCTCGATGAAGCCGGGTGCCACGACATTGGCCGTGATGCCGCGCGAACCGAGCTCGCGGGCAATCGAGCGGGCCATGCCGATCAGGCCGGACTTGGACGCGGCGTAGTTGACCTGCCCGGGCGAGCCCAGCAGCCCGACGACGGAGGAGATGAAGATGATCCGACCCTTCTTCTGCCGCAGCATCGACTTCGAGGCCCGCTTGGCGACCCGAAAGGCCCCGGTCAGGTTGGTGTCCAGGACGGTCGCGAAGTCCTCTTCGGTCATCCGCAGCAGCAGGGTGTCGCGAGTGATGCCGGCGTTGGCGACGACGATCTCCACGGGGCCGTGCGCGGCCTCGGCCTCGGCGAAGGCGGTCTCGACAGCGGCGTTGTCGGTGACGTCGCAGACCACGCCGAGCACACCGGAGGGCAGCTCCCCCGAGCGGTAGGTCACCGCAACCTTGTCCCCGTTGGCGACGAACGCCTCCGCGATCGCGCGGCCGATGCCGCGGTTGCCCCCGGTGACCAGCACGGAACGGCTCACGAAGTACCCCTTCGACACGGCTTCGCGGTGCTCATGGCCCGCTCACGCTCCTCACTCGTTCCTCGCTCGCTCGCGTCGCGGGCGGTGCCCTGAACGCTATCGGCGAGCCGGGCGCCTAGGGTTGGCGAGGTGACCCACGCCATCGACGAGACGTTTCTGGCCCTCCCGCTGCGCCGGCTCGCCGACGCCGCCCTGAGCCGGGCGAAGGCGCTCGGCGCCGAGCACGCCGACTTCCGGTGCGAGCGCATCCTGGGCGGGGCGATCCGGCTGCGTGACGCCCGGTTGGAGTCCAGCTCGGAGTCCGAGGACCTCGGCTACGCGGTCCGCGTGGTCGTCGACGGCACGTGGGGCTTCGCCGCCGGCATCGAGCTGACCCCCGAGGCCGCCGTGCGCGTCGCCGAGCAGGCTGTCGAGGTGGCCCGGATCTGCCGCCCGGTCAACACCGAGCCCGTCGTGCTGGCGCCCGAACCCGTGCACGCGGACAAGGTCTGGATCTCCGCCTACGAGATCGACCCCTTCAGCATCGCGGAGGCCGACAAGATCGCGCTGCTCACCGACTGGAGCACCCGGGTCCTCGCGCACCCCAAGGTGAACCACGTCAGCGCGGACCTGCTCTCGGTCTGTGAGAACAAGTTCTACGCCGACCTCGCCGGCACCACGACGACCCAGCAACGTATCCGCGTGCAACCGAACCTCGACGCGGTGGCGATCGATGACCGCGAGGGCCGGTTCGAGTCCATGGACACCGTCGCTCCCCCGGCCGGGCGCGGCTGGGAGTACCTCACCGGCACCGGCTGGGACTTCGACTCCGAGCTGGCCCAGATCGGTGACCTGCTCGCGGAGAAGCTGCACGCCCCCAGCGTCGAGGCCGGTACCTACGACGTCGTGATCGACCCGACCAACCTCTGGCTCACGATCCACGAGTCGATCGGGCACGCCACCGAACTGGACCGGGCACTGGGCTACGAGGCCGCGTACGCCGGCACCAGCTTCGCCACCCCGGACAAACTCGGGACGCTGCGCTACGGCTCGCCGATCATGAACGTCACCGGCGACCGCACCGTGGCGCACGGATTGGCGACGATCGGCTACGACGACGAAGGTGTCGCGACGCAGAACTGGGACATCGTGACGGGCGGGACGCTGGTCGGCTACCAACTCGACCGCCGGATCGCGGCCCACACCGGGGCGGAACGCTCCAACGGCTGCGCGTTCGCCGACTCCCCCGGCCACACCCCGATCCAGCGGATGGCCAACGTCAGCCTGGCGGCCGGCGCCGAGGACGTGAGCACCGCCGACCTGATCGCCGGGATGGACCGCGGGATCTACATCGTCGGGGACAAGAGCTGGTCGATCGACATGCAGCGCTACAACTTCCAGTTCACCGGTCAACGCTTCTTCGCGGTCGCCGGCGGGAGAATCACCGGGCAGCTGCGCGACATCGCCTACCAGTCCACGACGACGGACTTCTGGGGTTCCATGGACGCCGTCGGCGGCCCGGGGACCTACCTGCTCGGCGGTGCCTTCAACTGCGGCAAGGGCCAACCCGGCCAGGTGGCCGCCGTCAGCCACGGCTGCCCGTCGGCCCGCTTCCGCGGCGTCCGGATCCTCAACACCACCGAGGAGGCCGGTAAGTGAGCACCGGGAATCTGATGAGCCCTCAGGACATCGTCGAGCGGGCCCTGGCTGCGTCCACCGCCGGCGATTGCCAGGTGATCGTGAGCTCGTCCTCCACCGCCAACATCCGCTGGGCCGGCAACACCCTGACGACCAACGGGGTGGCGGCGGGGCGCGACGTCACCGTGATCGCCACCATCGACGGCGGGCAGGGCGCCGCCGTCGGTGTCCTCTCTCGCAGCAACCCGGACCTCGACTCCCTCGCGGAACTGGTTCGGGCGGCCGAGGAATCCGCCCGGCGCAATGGACCGGCCGAGGACGCGAACCCGCTGATCACCCCCGACCAGGCACCGGCGTCGACCGGCTGGGACGACGCTGCCGCGCAGACCTCGATCGCCGTCTTCGGCGATTTCGCCGCCGGCCTGGGTGAGGCCTTCGGTCTCGCGCGCGCCGCGCGGCGCGGGCTCTACGGCTTCGCCGAGCACTCGGTGTCCACCACGCACTTCGGCACCTCGGCGGGCCTGCGACTGCGCCACGTCCAGCCGACCGGCAAGGTCGAGGTCAACGCCAAGTCACTGGACCCCACGCGGGCCGGCGGACCGGGCGCGTCGGCCTGGGCCGGAGTGGCCACCCGGGACTTCACCGACGTCGACATCACCGCGATCGACACCGAGCTGACGCGGCGTCTGGACTGGGGCCGTCGCGAGATCGCACTGCCGGCGGGCCGCTACGAAACCCTCCTTCCCCCCACCGCGCTGGCCGATCTGCTGATCAACGCCTACTGGTCCGCGGCCGGGCGCGAGGCCGCCGAGGGTCGCACCGTGTTTTCTTCCCCCGGCGGAACGCGATTGGGCGAGAAGCTCAGCCCGCTCCCGATCCGGATGTACAGCGACCCGCACGCTCCCGGTCTGGAGTGCGAACCCTTCGCCCTCGCCAGCTCGTCCTCGTCGATGTCCTCGGTGTTCGACAACGGGCTCGCGCTCGCCCGCACCGACTGGATCCGCGACGGAGCGCTGAACACCTTGGTGCACACCCGCGCCACCGCGGCGAAGGCTGGGTCGAACGTGGCCCACCCGATCGACAACCTGATCGTCGACGTCCCCGAACCCGGTCGGGATCTTGCGGCGATGATCGCCGGCACCGAGCGGGCATTGCTGGTGACGTGCCTGTGGTACATCCGCGAGGTCGACGCCCAGACCCTGCTGCTGACCGGGCTCACCCGCGACGGGGTCTACCTGGTCGAGAACGGTGAGGTCGTCGGCGCGGTGAACAACTTCCGGTTCAACGAGAGCCCGATCGACATGCTGGGCCGACTGTTGGAGGTCGGCCCGTCAGCGCCGACCCTGCCCCGCGAGTGGAGCGACTACTTCACCCGCGCGGCGATGCCCCCGGTCCGCGTCGCGGACTTCGGCATGAGTTCGGTGAGCCAGGCCAGCTGACGGCCAGCTCTCAGCGCGGCCAGCTCAGTCCTTGAACGAGCGGAACTTGCTCGCGTGCGAGGGGCAGTAGAGCGTGCTCGCCCCGAGCAGGAACGCCTGGCTCTGCTTGGGGTTGAGATCGGCGCCGTCCTTGACCTCGGTGATCAGGCCAGAGGCGGACCTGCCCTCATCGAGCAGACCGCAGGTCAGGCGGGCGGCCGCGGCGGGTGCACCCTCGCGGGTGATCGGGATGTCCAGACCCTTGAGGTAGCCGATCAGCACGGCCTCGCGGGCGGTGTCGCGCATGTTGCCCGTCGGCAGTGCATCGGCGGCGATCAGGGCGCGGCGCCCGATCCCGCCCTCCGTGCCGGGCTTCTCGGTGGGCCCGGCGTCGGGTTCAGCGGACTCTTCGGCTTCGGCCTTGGCCTTGGCCTTCGCCTCAGCCTTGGCAGCCTTCTCGGACTTTGCCGGGGCAGCTGCGATCGGAGCATCGTCGGGCAGCCCGACAAAGGCCACGTAGCCACCGGCGATGACGCCGGTCACGAGCAGGCTCGCCCCGATGACCTGCGCCATTCCGCGCAGTGCCCCGGTGCCGCCGCTGTCCTTGTGTGACGCGTTCATACCCGGCATGTCCCCTCCCCGGGATTGGTCCGTGGGAGGTATGACGCACCAGGACCAGGTGAGGATCCCCGCGCGGGCGAAAAGTTCTACGCGGAAACGCTGATATCGGCCATCTCGCCGGCGGCACGCACGCGTCCGTGGGCCGCCCAGGCTCGGATCCCGACCCACACCGCGAGCAAAGCGGCCACGGCGGCGGACAGCAGGAAGGCCCGCTGATAGCCGGTGTCGGTCGTGACCCCGCCCGACGCCGTCGCGGTCAGCAGCGCGGCGAGCGCCGCCGAGGCCACCGCACCACCGAACGTCCGCAGCACGGCGTTGAGCCCGGACGCGCTCCCCACCTCGTTCGCGGGAACCGCCGCCAGGATCAGCGCTGCCATCGCACTCCAGCCGAACCCGAGACCCACTCCCAGGAAAGCCATCGCCACCGTCAGCTGCCAGGTCTCGCTGTGGTGCCAGATCAGGCCGACGTCGGTACCGGCGACGACGAGGGCGGCCACCGGCAGCAGCACGTGCTGGCCCCAACGTCGCCCCACCGGTGCCGCGATGCGGCTCGCCAACAGACTCGCCACCGACAGCGGCATGATCACCACGCCGGCCATGGTCAGGGACAATCCGACTCCGTAGCCGGTGTCGCGCGGGGCCTGCGCGATCTGCGCCACCGCCGTGAAGGCGGAGTACATGGCGATGCCCAGACCCAAGGCAGCGCCCTGGGCCAGGCGCACGTCGGGGTGGCGGAAGAGGTCGAGCCGGATCAACGGTGCCGGCACTCGCAGCTCCCACCACACCCACGCCAGCGCGCACACGGCTGAGGTAGCGAGTAGTCCCAGGATGGTCGGCGAGGCCCAGCCCCAGCGTTCGCTCTCCGACAATGCCAGCAGGCCGGTACCGGTCGCCCCGGCGAGCAGGACCGCGCCGAGGACGTCGAAGCGGGGCCGCAGGGTGGCGGCCTCCGGGCGCGACGCCGGGATCACCAGGGAGATCGCGACGAACGCGGTGACACTGAACGTGAGGGCCAGCCAGAACGCGAGGCGGTAGTTCGCGTACTGGGCGATCGCTCCGGTGAGCGGGTAGCCCAACCCGATGCCGCTTGCCGACGTCACGGCGAGGATCGCCACCGTCGGTCGTACGCGATCGGTCGGCATCCGCACCCGCACCAGCGCCATGGCCATCGGAATGACGCCGTAGGCCACACCCTGCAGGGCGCGGCCGATCAGGAGCTGAGTGAAGGTCGTCGCGGTCGCGGCGAGCAGCGATCCCACGCCCACGCATCCGAGGGTCAACGCCAGTACGCGGCGGGCGTGTACGCCGTCGCCGAGCCGACCCAGTACCGGAGTCGCGACGGCACCCACCAGCAGGTTCGCGGTCAGCACCCACTGCGCGGCGGCCAACGAAACGTCGTGGTCTGCGGCCAACGTCGGGATCAGCAGGATGCCCAAGGAGGAAATGATCGCCGTCGACAGGCTCATGTAGATGAGCACCGCGAGCAGCACGCCCGGGCGTTCGCGCCGTCGCACCCCGACGTGCGACAAGGCGGGTGCCTGACTCGTCCTCATCTCAGCGTCGCGCAGGCCCACTGCACGCCGAGCTCACGCGTCTTCGAGTCGGAACCCGAGCTTGATCCCCACCTGGTAGCTGTCCACCTTGCCGTCGCGGATGTAGCCGCGGATCTCGGTGACCTCGAACCAGTCGACATGGCGCAGCGTCGCCGTCGCTCGCGTGATGCCGACCTTGATTGCTTGTTCGATGCTCTCCGACGACGTCCCGACCATCTCGGTGACTCGATAGGTGCGCTCTGTCATCGCTACTCCTCCGGAGGGAACGTTTACGCGGCTGCGCGGTGTGAGGTTCATCTTCCCCCGTCGCTACCCCGACCCCGACCCCGGTCCGGCGGCCACGCGACGTACCGTGGAGCAGCGGTTCCGCACTGCGGGGCCCGGCAGGGAGGGTGAGCGATGCGACGACGTACCGAACCCGAGGTCTTCTCCATCACCGGCGCGCCGACGTCCCTGACCGACGACGTCCGCGCACGCATGCGTCGCTACGCGATCTCCATGGGCGTACGCACGATCTGCTTCCTCGGCGCGATCGTCACGGAGGGCCCGCTGCGCTGGATCCTGTTCGCCGGCGCCGTGATCCTGCCGTACGTCGCGGTGGTCGTGGCCAACGGCGGCCGCGAACCCACCCGAAACGCCAAAGCGGCGCCGATCGAGCTGCCGTTACGCAGCCAATTGCCCCCGCTGCGCAGCCAGGATCATTCCTGAGCGGTCGCTCGCTCGCAATTACCGGGACCCCCGGCGCAAAGATTGAACGCGTGTAATACTCGCGTTATCCCCCGGTCGAGGTACTCCCGGGGCACCGAGACGCGATGCCGGGCAGCTCCCCCCGTGGCTTCCCGGCATCGCCCCGTTAAGAGATGCTTACCCGCCGATCGCGGACATCGGGCGATCGGGCTGCAGGAAGCTCGGGTCATCGATGCCGTGGCCGGCCTTCTTGCCGTGCATCGCGACCTGCCAGCGCGCGGCCAGTTCCGCATCCGTTGCGCCGGCGCGCATCGCCAGGCGCAGATCTGACTCCTCGCGGGCGAACAGGCAGTTACGCACCTGGCCGTCGGCGGTGAGCCGGACACGGTCGCAGTCCCCGCAGAACGGGCGGGTGACGCTCGCAATGATGCCCACGGTCGCCGGGCCGCCGTCGACATACCAACGCTCGGCCGGTGCGCTGCCTCGAATGCTGGAGGGCTCCGGGGTGAGGGTGTAGTGCGCGGAGAGCTTGGTCAGGATCTCGTCGGCGGTGATCATGTCCGCCCGGTCCCAGCCGTGCTGCGCGTCGAGCGGCATCTGCTCGATGAAGCGCAGCTCGTAGCCCTTCTCCAGGCAGTAGCCCAGGATGCGCTCGGGTTCGGCGTCGTTCACCCCGCGCATCAGCACCGCGTTGACCTTCACCGGGAGCAGCCCCGCAGCGGCGGCCGCAGCCATCCCGTCCAGCACGTCGTGATGGCGGTCCCGGCGGGTCAGCTCGGCGAAGACCGCCGGGTCCATGGTGTCGAGGGAGACGTTGACGCGATCCAGACCGGCGTCGGCGAGTGACTGCGCGATCTTTGCCAGGCCGAGGCCGTTCGTCGTCACCGACATCTTCGGACGCGGGGTGAACTGCGCGCACTTGGCGATGATGTCGACGATCCCGCGGCGCACCAGCGGCTCTCCGCCGGTGAATCGGACCTCCTCGACCCCGAGGAGAGTGACCGCGACGCCCACCAGGCGCACGATCTCGTCATCGCTGAGCAGCTTGTCGTTGGGCAGCCAGTCCAGGCCTTCGGCCGGCATGCAGTACGTGCACCGCAGATTGCACTTGTCGGTCAGCGAGACCCGCAGATCGGTGGCCACACGACCGAACGTGTCGCTCAGGACCACGGGGCGCTCCTCACGTTGGGGGCAAGCGGGTTCAACCGCGCTCATCCAGAGTACGTCCCGACCCTCATCATGGTCACATTTCCTCAGGATTGGCGCTTTCCTCCCTATCCAGCGAGGGTGCCCCGCCCCGATGAACGCTGGGCGGGCGCGGCTACCGTGGCGCCGTGTACTCGCTGCGCCGGGCCGGCTCGCTCGCCTCATACCGGTTCCTGCTCACTCCGCGCTGGATCGTCCTGCTGGTCATCGCCGCACTGTCGGTTCCCGGGTGCATCGCGCTGGCGAACTGGCAGTTCGGACGCTTGGACTCGACCGCCTCGCGCAACGACCGGATCACCGGCAACAGCACGGCCCCGCCGCTGCCGATCGCCGACCTGAGCGCGATCGGCGCGGAGGTCTCCGGCGCGGATGACTTCCGGGCGGTGAGCGCGACCGGAACTTACGACACGGCGCGTCAGGTCTTCGTCCGGAACCGGGCGCAGCAAGGGCAGGCGGGCTTCAACCTGCTCACGCCGTTGGTCACCGCCGAGGGGCCGGCCGTCCTGGTCAACCGTGGCTTCGTCGCCGCGCCGACCGCCGGTGGGTCCCCGGTGATGCCTCCCTCCCCCGCCGGCGAGGTACGCGTCGCCGGGGTTCTGCGGCCGAGCCAATCCGGCCCGGCTGACGCAGCCGATCTGCCGGCCGGCCAGGTCGCGCGCATCGACGTCGCACGATTGGACCTCGCGCTGCCCTACGACCTGTTCGGCGGCTACCTGCAGCTGCGCGAGCAGGACCCGGCGCCCGCGGTGGTCGATGGCACGGCCCTGCCCACTCCCCTGGAGCTGCCGGATTCGGCCAGCGAACTGCTGCACCGTTCCTACGGCTGGCAGTGGTACGTCTTCGCCGCCATCGGACCGATCGGCGCCGCGCTGCTCGCCCGCCGCGAAGCCGCGGAGCGGGCCGCGGGCCGTCAGCCGGCCGAGCGCGCCAGCACCTGACGGCACCTCACCCGCTCGGCCCTACGCCCCTACGGGCGGTGACGACACTGGGGCAAGATGCACATATGGATCTTGGCCTCGCCGGACGGGTCTACCTGGTCACCGGCGCCAGCCGCGGGCTCGGTCTTGCCGGTGCCGCCGCACTCGTCGGCGACGGCGCCAAGGTCGTACTCAGTGCGCGGACCGACGCCGCCGTCACCGCTGCAGCGGTCGGTCTCGGCACCGGCAATGCGGTGGGCCTCGCGGAGGACATGGCAACCCCGGGTTCATCCGAGCGTCTCGTTGCGGCAGCACACGGGCGTTTCGGTCGCCTGGACGGTGCCCTGATCAGCGTCGGTGGCCCTGCCCCCGGCTCCGCGATGGACGCCACCGACGAGATGTGGCGGGCCGGTTTCGAGTCGGTCTTCCTCGGCGCCGTGCGCACAGCACGGGCGGTGGCCAATGCCCTGGGTGACGGTGGCTCGATCGTTCTGGTGCTCTCGACCTCGGTGCGCTCGCCGGTGGCCGGCCTCGCCATCTCGAACGGCCTGCGGCCCGGCTTGGGCATGTTCGCCAAGACTCTCGCCGATGAGCTCGGGCCCCGCGGAGTCCGCGTCAACGCGTTGCTGCCCGGGCGTCTGGCGACCGACCGCATCCGCGAACTCGACGGGCTGACCGGCGACGCCGAGGCCTCCCGTGCCCGGCACAGCCAGGCGATCCCGTTGCGCCGTTACGGCGAGCCGGCGGAGTTCGGCCGGGTCGCGGCGTTCCTGCTCAGCCCGGCGGCGTCCTACCTGACCGGCGTGATGCTGCCGGTCGACGGCGGCCTGAACCGGGCCCTCTGACTCGGCGCCGCAGACTCAGGACTGGACGAGCGCGCGCAGCGGAACGGCCGGGGTGTTGCAGCGCGCGGCCTGGGCCAGCGCGCGGGCGTCGTTCTCGTAGCGGCCGACCAGCACCAGCAGGTCCGCGGCACGGATCTCGGCGTCGGTGGGCAGGTCTGCATTCGGGCTCGGGTCGAACTCGGTGGGCTTGATGTCCTCCAGCACCACCACGACGCCGGCATTCCACATGGCCTCGACCGCGGAGACCCACTGCAGGTCGTCGGTCAGACCCAGGACGTAGACGGTGATACGACGGAAGATCGAGCCGTAGATGACGGCGGCGACACGCTCAGCGTCACGGACGCCGGCGTAGACCAGGCGGGCGGCGCGCAGTTCGCGGGCGGCGTCGGTCTCCTCGGACAGGCGCGAACGGCTCCAGGACGGGTCCGTGGACTCCGCCGGCTCCACCGCCGAGAGGTCTTCGTAAGGCGAATCCGCGCCGTATTCGTACTCCGACATCGCTGCACCCCTCCGGCATACCGGCCTCCCCGGCCGATGCAGCTCTGACGCAGTGCCTCCGGCCGCGGATTCAACCCGACGCAGGTGCACCGCGGAACAGTACGTTCGGCTGATCCGCAAGCCGGGACGAGACCGGACCTAATCGGACGAGGTGGACAGGTCCATGTGGGTGTCGATGTCGGGCGTGTTTCCGGCGAACTGCGTGCGGTACAGCTCGGAGTACAGCCCGCCACGGGCCAGCAGCTCGTCGTGACGGCCGCGTTCGACGATGCGTCCGTCCGCCAGGACGAGGATCTCGTCCGCCGCACGGACCGTGGACAGCCGGTGGGCGATGACGACGGCGGTGCGCCCGACCAGAGTGTGGGCCAGGGCCCGCTGCACGGCCGCCTCGGACTCGGAGTCCAGATGCGCGGTGGCCTCGTCGAGCACGACCACACCGGGGGCCTTGAGCAACAGCCGGGCCAGCGCGATGCGTTGCTTCTCCCCCCCGGACAGGCGGTAGCCCCGGTCCCCCACGACGGTGTCCAGGCCGGCGGGCAGGCTCGCGACCAGGTCGCCGATCTGGGCGTCGCGACAGACCGCGAGCATCTCGGCGTCGGTGGCGTCGGGTTTGGCGTAGGCCAGGTTCGCCCGGATCGTCTCGTGGAACAGGTGCGCGTCCTGCGTGACGACTCCGACCGCGTCGTGCAGGCTCTCCGAGCTCAGGTCACGCACATCAACCCCGCCGACGCGCACCGCCCCGGCGCCGACGTCGTAGAGCCGCGCGATCAGGTGGGAGATGGTCGTCTTGCCTGCCCCCGACGGCCCGACCAGGGCGACCAGGTGACCCGGTTCGACCCGAAAACTCACCCCGTGCAGCACCTGGGTGGGCGCGCCGACCTCGGGAACGGCGACGGAGGTGAGCGAGGCGAGCGCGACCTCGTTCGGGCCGGGGTAGGTGAAGTCGACCGCCTCGAACTCGACCGCCACCGGGCCAGGTTCCAGGGTCCGGGCGCCGGGTTTGTCGGCGATCGCCGGCGGCAGGTCGAGCAGTTCGAAGACCCGGTCGAAGCTGACCAGCGCGGTCATCACGTCGATCCGGACGTTGGCCAGCGCGGTGAGCGGACCGTAGAGGCGCGACAGCAGTGCGGCCAGGGCCAGCAGCGTGCCCACGGTCATGTCCCCGGAGATCGCCAGCTGCCCACCGACGCCGTAGACGACCGCGGTGGCGAGGGAGGCGACGAGCAGCATGGCGGTGAAGAAGACGCGGTTGGCCATCGCGATGCGCACGCCGATGCCGCGTACCCCGGCGGCGGCGACGTCGAAGCGGGCCGCCTCGTCCGCGGGGCGCCCGAAGAGCTTGACCAGCAGGGCGCCGGAGACGTTGAAGCGCTCGGCCATCGTCGTGCTCATCGTGGCGTTGAGCTCCATCTGCTCGCGGGTGAGCGCGGCCAGGCGGCGCCCGACGTACTTCGCCGGGACCAGAAACACCGGCAGCATGATCAGCGCCAGCACGGTCACCTGCCAGGACAGGTAGAGCATCGCCGCGCCGACCAGGATCAGGCTCACGGTGTTGGAGACAACTCCGGACAGCGTGGAGGTGAAGGCCTGCTGGGCGCCGATGACGTCGTTGTTCAGCCGGGAGATCAGCGCGCCGGTCTGGGTTCTGGTGAAGAAGGCGACCGGCATGCGCTGGACGTGGGTGAAGACCTGCACGCGCAGGTCGTAGATCAGGCCCTCGCCGATGCGCGCGGAGTACCAGCGCATGATCAGGGTGAGTGCCGCGTCGACGAACGCAATGCCCGCGACGACCAGCGCGAGGATCGTGACGACCGAGCGGTCACCGGGAATGACACCGGCGTCGATGATCTGCTTGAACAACAACGGGCTCGCCACGACGAGGGCCGCGTCGACCACCACGAGCACGAGGAACGCGATGACCTGGCGCTTGTACGGGCGCCCGTAGCCCAGGATCCGCCGGAACGTGCCCGGGGGCAGGTCGCCACGACGCGCCCCGGGCTCACGGGTGTAGGAGCGGTAGGCGCTCCAGGCGGTGGCGGAGCCGGATTGGGACAAGGAGTACTTCTCTCACGCAGCGGGGAGGACTGGCTTCCTCCCATCGAGCACAACACCGCGGGCGCGGCGTGCCTTCCCTACGGACTGTCAGGACCTGCGGATGCGGTCGGCCATTGCGCGCAGCATGGGCACCTGGATGGTTCGCTCGGCCAGCGCCTGCCCGGCCAGGTCGGCGCGGCCGGCCCCGAGCAGCAACTCCTTGACCGCTACCCCGGCCGGAGCTGAGTTTGCCAGCAGCGCGGCCGTCAGCTCACCGGCCGCGACCTGGAGGGCCTCCGGCTCGACGACGGAGTGCACGATGCCCAGGTCCGCGGCCTCCGCGGCGCCCACCCAGCGCGCGGTGGCACAGATCTCGAGCGCACGCGCGTAGCCGACGGCATCGAAGAGAGCCTTGGTGCCGGTCATGTCCGGAATCAGGCCGAGTGCGTTCTCCCGCATGCAGAAGCGGGCATCGGTGGCCGCGATCCGCAGGTCGGCGGCCAAGGCGAGTTGGAACCCGGCGCCCACGGCCGGGCCCTGCACGGCAGCGATCGTGATCCAGCGCGGGTCGCGCAGCCAGGTAAAGCCTTGCTGCCAGACCCCGATCAGGTCGGCAATGCCCGCGGCGTCCAGACCCTCGACGGCGTCGGCGAGGGAGCCTTCGCCGGGCACCCCTTCGGGGCTCGCGAGGCGCAGGTCCAGCCCGGCGCAGAAGCCGGCGCCCGCACCTTGGATGAGCACGACGCGGACGCCGTCGGGCAGCAGGGCGGGCACCGCGGCCAGCGCGAGCCACATCGCCGGGGTCATCGCGTTGCGCCGCTCGGCCCGGTCCAGGGTCACGGTGGCCAGGGCGCCGGCCACCTCGAGGCGCAGGTCGCCGGCGGCGAGCAGGTCACTGGTCAGGGTGCGGGAGTTGTCCACCGTCGGAAATCTCCTTGCGTCAGCGACAGCGCGCGTCATAGCGCTCGATCTCGCCGACGTTACGGGGTGCGCGCGGGGTTAATGTCCCGAGCCCGGTACACCACGTTCGGGGCGTGGGTACCGGGCTCGGGCCGAGCGGGAGTCAGGGTTAGGCCTTGACTTTGCCCCGCGTCGCTCCGCCACGGCCCCGGAGAGTGACACCGGATTCCGTGAGCATGCGGTGAACGAATCCGTAGGACCGTCCCGTCTCCTCGGCCAAGGCACGGATGCTGCGCCCCTGCCCGTACTTCTTCTTCAGGTCTGCGGCGAGGCGCTCGCGCGCGTTGCCGGTGACCCGGCTGCCCTTCCTGAGGGTTTCGGCCACTGTGATGCCTCCGATTTCGTGCAGCTCTGGCTTACGGACATCCCCGAGTGCACTGATCATCGGCGCCCAGGCAGGCGCGGGTGAGGGTGATCGACAAAGACGTGAATCTTGCACACGTATGTCTGTGGATCTCACGCCGTTTTAGGCCAGCGCGACCAGGTCGGCGTAGTCGGCGCTCCAGAGGTCCTCGACGCCATCGGGCAGCAGAATCAACTTTTCCGGGTTCAGGGCGTTGACGGCGCCCTCGTCGTGGGAGACCAGCACGATGGCGCCGCTGTAGCGCCGCAGCGCAGCGAGAATCTCCTCCCGGCTGGCCGGGTCCAGGTTGTTCGTCGGCTCATCCAGGAGCAGGACGTTGGCCGAGGAACACACCAGCGCCGCCAGGGCGAGGCGAGTCTTCTCGCCACCGGAGAGCACACCGGCGGGCTTGTCGGCGTCGTCGCCGGTGAACAGGAAGCCGCCCAGGATCTTGCGGACCTCCATCTCCGGAATGTCCGGGGCCGCGGACTGCATGTTCGCCAGCACAGTCCGCTCGGGATCGAGGGTCTCGTGCTCCTGCGCGTAGTAGCCGATCCGCAGCCCGTGCCCGGCCTGGACCGAACCCGTGTCCGGGGTCTCGACGCCGGCCATGATCCGCAGCAGCGTCGTCTTGCCGGCACCGTTGAGGCCCAGGATCACCACGCGCGCCCCGCGGTCCACCGCGAGGTCGACGTCGGTGAAGATCTCCAGGCTGCCGTAGGACTTACTCAGCTCGGTGGCCATCAGCGGGGTCTTGCCGCAGGGCGCGGGCTCGGGGAAGCGGATCTTCGCCACCTTGTCCGCGCGACGCGTCCCTTCCAGGTTCGACACCAGGTTCTCGGCGCGGCGCAACATGTTCTGCGCCGCCACCGCCTTGGACGCCTTGGCCCGCATCCGGTTCGCCTGATCGGTCAGCTCGGAGGCCTTCTTCTCCGCGTTCATCCGCTCGCGCTTGCGACGTCGCTCGTCGGTCTCACGCTGCGTCAGATAGGCCTTCCAGCCGACGTTGTAGATGTCGAGTTCGCAGCGGTTCGCGTCCAGGTGAAAGACCTTGTTCACGCACTGCTCGACCAGGGCCACGTCGTGGCTGATCACGATCAGCCCGCCACCGAACGTACGCAGGTAGTCCCGCAGCCACACCACCGAGTCGACGTCGAGGTGGTTGGTCGGTTCGTCGAGCAGCAGCGTGTCGGCGCCGCTGAACAAGATCCGGGCGAGTTCCACGCGGCGGCGCTGACCACCGGAGAGGGTGTGCAGAGGCTGGCCGAGCACCCGGTCCGGTAGGCCCAGGCTCGCGGCAAAGGAGGCGGCTTCGGACTCGGCGGCGTACCCGCCCCGCGTCACGAACTCCTCTTCCAAGCGGGTGTAACGGCGCATCGCCTTGTCATGGGTGTCCGGGTCCGCGCTCGCCATCTGGCCCTCGGCGATACGCATCTTGGCCACGATCTCGTCCAGCCCCCGGGCGGACAGGATCCGGTCGCGAGCGAGCACGTCCAGGTCCCCGGTGCGCGGGTCCTGCGGGAGGTAACCGACGTCGCCGGAGCGGGTGACGGTTCCGGCGCCGGGCAGCCCCTCGCCGGCCAGCACCTTGGTCAGCGTCGTCTTGCCGGCCCCGTTGCGCCCCACCAGGCCGATCCGGTCCCCAGGGCCTACCCGAAAGGTGGCCTTGCCGATCAAGAGGCGGGCACCGACGCGGAGCTCAAGGTCCTGTGCGCTGATCATGCGGTGTCCACCCCACCACAGTACAAACGCCACCTGAGGGGAGCGGACGAGAAGGGGGCGAGCGAAGGGTGATCTCGGCCATGTGAGCCATGTCCTCCGCCCTGGGCGCTGACCCGATGGGCCGTCCCGGAAGGTAACCGGTCCGAGGCCTGGTGCCGTCCTGGCACCCGCTCACCGTTCGTCGTCGCGCCCGCTCTCGCCCCGCACATCGTCAGCGCCGGGCCCGCTACGGATGAAGTCGTCGCCCTTGCCGCCCCTGATCACGTCGGCGCCGGACCCGCCGTAGATGACGTCGTTGCCCTGGTTGCCACACAGGATGTCCCCGCTGCCCGCACCGTCGATGAAGTCATCGCCACCCAATCCGCGGATCAGATCCCGGCCGGAGGTGCCGACCAGGGTGTCCTCGCCCGGCGTACCCGTCCGCACGGTGAAACCGGCGGGGACACCCCGTCCCGCGCAGGCGTCCGAGATCGACACGGGCGGGGTGGGCGGTGTGGGCGGCGTGGGAGGAGGCGTGCCGGGCGGGGGTGTGACGGGCGGCGGCATCGGCGGCGGCACGACGGCTCCGATGTCACCCACCGCGCTCTGTAGGAGCCTGTCCGGTGACCCGTCCAGCGTGGAGTCGATCATCGCGTCCGAGGCCCCGGCAACCAGCGCGTCGCGCACCTGGCCCGGGGTAGCCCCCGGGTTGTTCTGCAGGTACATCGCCGCGACGCCGGCCACGTGCGGGGCAGCGAAGGACGTGCCGTTCAAGGGGCGCAGCTCGGTGCTGCTCGCGATGCCTGCGGACACGATCTGCCGACCCGGGGCGAAGATATCCAGGCAGGAGCCGCGGTTGGAGAACGAGGATCGCCGGTCGTTGGCGTCGCTGGAGCCGACGGTGATCGCTGCCGGCAGCCGAGCAGGGCTGACCGAGCAGGCGCTGTCGTTGCCGAAGATGCCGGAGTTGCTGTTGCCGGCCGCCACCACGGTGCTGATGCCGACGTTGATCATGCCCTGCACAGCAGCATCGAGCGCGGAGTCCGCATTCCCGCCCAGGCTCAGGTTGGCCACCGACGGGACATCGAGTGCGTTGTGCTGGGCCACGACGAAGTCCAGGCCCTTGACGATCGTCTCGGTGTCGGTGTCATCGCCGCACGGGAACACCCGGACCGGGACGATGGTCACGGCCTTCGCGACGCCCACCGTCGCACCGCCGATGGTGCCCGCCACATGGGTACCGTGCCCGACGCCGCTGCTGTCCGCGCAGTCGGCGGGATTGTTCGGCGCCTGATCCGACGCGGCATTGAACCCGGCGCCGACCCGGCCGGCGAACTGCTGGTGATCGGCGCGAAGCCCCGAGTCGATCACGTACGCGCGCACCCCGGAACCGGTCGAGGTGTAGGTGTAGGAGTTGTTCAGCGGCAGGTCACGCTGGTCGATCCGGTCGAGGCCGAAGCTGGGCACAGGCGTCTGGGTCACCTGCTTGACGTGGCGCATGTTGGGGCTGACGAGCCGCACCTGCGGATCGCCGGCGAGATCCTCCGCCTGCTCGACGGACAACTTGGCCGCAAAACCGTCGATCACGTGGGTGTACTCCGCCGTCACCTGCGCGCCGCCGGATTCCACCTCGTTCACGGTGGCACGCACGCTCGAGGCCGATGCGGTCGGCTCGAAGATCACGACGTACTCGCCGGGGATGACGCCGCCCGTCCGAATGGGATCGGACTGCCCGGCGCCGGCGGCCGACCCGGGCAGCGCGGCCACCAGGGCCACGGCCATGCTCAGCACCGCGCTAGCGGCCAAGCTGGACCGCATCACCGGACGTCGTGCGTTCATGAGTGACCCCCCACCAAACCGGCACATCGCACACCGAGTACCACGATCATTTGAGGAGATGGCGCGCCAGGGAAGCGGGCACGACCCGTGCGGCCCTACCGCGCAGGCTCAGTTCACCCGGTCGGGTCAACGACCTTGATGCTGACCGCGCGGAACATCGGCGGAGTGGAGAACAGCACGGCCTGCTTCGGGTCGGGGACGCCCAGCACACGCGGCTCCCGGGGCAGGGCGGCGAGCGCGGCCAGGCGCCGGTCCGCGAGTACCCGATCGATCGCCGTGCGTTCCCCACCCACCACCAACGCTGCCAGGGATCCGACATGTGGCACCAGGATGCGCGCGGCAACCTCGGCCGCACTGTCGAGTGCGACCTCGACCTGGTTCTCCCGGCGCCGGGCGAAGCGCTGCTGCGACCAGCCGCCGGCCGAGGTTCGCCCGTGCACCTGACGCGAGCCCACCTTGGTCACCACCCAGGTCACGCCGTCGAAGACACCCGCCGCGTACCCGCCCAGCCGGACCAGCAACACCCCCACGCGTCGTGGTGCCGCGGCGTGCGCCGCGAGCCGGGCGACGAGTTCGTCACCGCTCCCGAGCGGACGCCAACTCCCGGCGAACGGCGCAGCCGCGTCCGCCGTCGCCCCGTTGGCCGCGAGCGCGAACACCCCCGAGGACGCCTTCTCGAACCGGACCGGGCCACCGTGGCGGTCGGCGAAGTTCGCGAACCAGCGCACGACGCGCTCAGGTGGGACCTCGACCGTGCGCCCGCCGGGGGCAGGCTGGGACATCGACTAGACGTTGAAGCCCAAAGCGCGCAGTTGTTCGCGGCCGTCGTCGGTGATCTTGTCCGGGCCCCACGGGGGCATCCAGACCCAGTTGATGCGGAAATCCGCGACCAGGCCCTCGAGGGCCTGGCGGGTCTGGTCCTCGATGACGTCGGTAAGCGGACAGGCGGCCGAGGTCAAAGTCATGTCGACCGTGCAGAGGTTCGCCTCGTCGACGCTGATGCCGTAGACCAGGCCCAGGTCGACAACATTGATGCCGAGCTCCGGGTCGACGACGTCGCGCATCGCCTCGGTGAGGTCCTCTTCGGTCGGGAGAGCCGTGGTCATCGGGAGCCTCCTTGATCGGCACTGGCCAGTGCCTGAGCGGTTGCGTCTTTGAACGCCATCCAGCCGAGCAGTGCGCACTTGATACGCGCAGGGTATTTCGAGACTCCGGCGAAGGCGATGGCGTCCTCCAGCACATCCTCGTCGCCGCTCGCCTGGCCCTTGGACTGCATGAGCGTGAGGAACTCATCCTGCACGGCGAAGGCGTCGTCGAGGTCCTTGCCGATCAGCAGTTCGGTGAGCACCGAGGTCGAGGCCTGACTGATCGAGCAGCCCAGGCTGTCGTAGGAGACGTCGGCGACCTTGCCGTCGACCAGGTGAACCCGCAGCGTCACCTCGTCACCGCAGGTCGGGTTGACGTGGTGCACCTCGGCGTCGTACTCCTCCCGCAGGCCCTTGTTCCGGGGATTGCGGTAGTGGTCGAGGATGATCTCCTGGTAGAGCGCTTCCATGTCCATGCGTCACGCGACCTTGAAGAACGTCTTGACCGCGTGCAGGCCCTCGATCAACGCGTCGATCTCGGCCGGGGTCGTGTAGAGGTAGAACGAGGCCCGGGTGGACGCCGTGACGCCGAAACGGGTGTGCACCGGCCGGGCACAGTGGTGCCCGCCACGCACCGCGATGCCGTAGGAGTCCAGC
The DNA here is from genome assembly GCA_052387905.1 of Sporichthyaceae bacterium. Lineage (GTDB taxonomy): Bacteria > Actinomycetota > Actinomycetes > Sporichthyales > Sporichthyaceae > JBQTII01. The sequence continues at coordinate 117,905 of JBQTIR010000012.1, forward strand.
ACCTGCCCGATGTCGTGCGGGTGCAGGTCGTCGCCCCGTTCCCGATCGGTGAGCTCGAAGCTGATCGCTCCCCCGCGGTCGACGTTGTCCGTGGGGCCGAGGATGCGCAGACCGGGCACGGCCTGGAGCTTCTCCAGCGCGTAGCCGGTGATCGCGTGTTCGTGGGCCTGGATCGCGTCCATGCCGATGGCGCTGAGGTAGTCGAGGGCGACCCCGAGACCGACGGCTTGAACAATCGGCGGGGTGCCGGCCTCGAAACGGTGTGGCGGCGCCGCGTAGGTGGAGCCCTCCATGCGCACGATCTCGATCATCTCGCCGCCGCCGAGGAACGGCGGGAGCTGCGAAAGCAATTCCACCCGGCCCCAAAGCACGCCGATCCCGGTCGGGCCGCAGAGCTTGTGCCCGGTGAACGCGACGAAGTCCGCGCCGAGCGCGGCGACATCGACGGGCATCTGGGTCACGGCCTGGGAGGCGTCGATCACCACCAAGGCGCCAACCTCATGGGCGCGGCGGGTCAGCTCCGCTACCGGGTTGATCGTGCCGAGCGCATTGGAGACCCAGGTAATCGCCAGCACCTTGGTGCGCTCGGTCATCAGGTCGTCGATGTTGTCGAGGTCCAGGCGGCCGTCATCGGTAATTCCGAACCAGCGCAGCGTGGCTCCGCTGCGTTCGCACGCCAACTGCCAGGGAACGATGTTCGAGTGGTGCTCCATCTCGGAGATCACCACCTCATCCCCGGGGCTCAGGCCGTAGGGGCCGCCGGCGTGGGTGAGCACATTGGCGACGAGGTTGAGCGCCTCCGAGGCGTTCTTGGTGAAGATCACCCCGTCGCGGTCGGGCGCGTTGATGAACGCCGCGACCTTGTCCCGGGCACCCTCGAAGGCTGCGGTGGACTCCTCACCGAGCTGGTGTGCGGCGCGCGCGACGTTGGCGTTGTGCGCGGCGTAGTGCTCGGAGATCGCGTCGATGACCACCTGGGGCTTCTGCGAGGTGTTCGCCGAATCCAGGTAGACCAACGGGCGGTTGCCGTCCAGTCGCCGCGTCAGGATGGGGAAATCCTCGCGGAGCTTGGCGTCGAGCAGACCCGGCAGGCTCACGCAGTCGCCTTGTCCAGGAACCGCTCGTAGCCCTCCGCCTCGAGCTGGTCGGCGAGCTCGGGGCCGCCCTCTTCCACGAACTTGCCGCCGATGAAGACGTGCACGAAGTCGGGGGTGATGTATTTGAGGATCCGCGTGTAGTGGGTGATCAGCAGGACGCCGACCTCGCCGCTGGCGCGGACCCGGTTCACGCCTTCGGAGACGACCTTGAGCGCGTCGATGTCCAGGCCGGAGTCGGTCTCGTCCAGGATCGCGATCTTCGGCTTGAGCAGCTCGAGCTGCAGGATCTCGTGGCGTTTCTTCTCGCCGCCGGAGAAGCCCTCGTTGACATTGCGCTGCGCGAAGGAGGGATCCATCGCGAGCTGGTCCATGGAGGACTTCATCTCCTTGACCCAGGTGCGCAGCTTGGGCGCCTCACCGGAGATCGCGGTCTTCGCGGTCCGCAGGAAGTTCGACACCGAAACGCCGGGAACCTCGACGGGGTACTGCATCGCGAGGAAGAGTCCCGCGCGGGCACGCTCGTCGACGCTCATCTCCAACACGTCCGCGCCATCGAGGGTGATCGAGCCACCGGTGACGGTGTACTTCGGGTGTCCGGCGATGCTGTAGGCAAGAGTCGACTTGCCGGAGCCGTTGGGTCCCATCACCGCGTGCGTCTCGCCCGGTTTGATGGTCAGGTTGACCCCACGCAGAATCTCCTTGACGCCCTCGGCAGTGTCGACCTGGACATGCAGGTCCTTGATCTCCAGCGTAGCCATTTCTCAGAACTCCCAGGTCGTGATCTGGTGGGCAGTCACATCGAGCTCTTCACGAGCTCGGCGTCGATCTTGGCGAGCAGGCGTTCCTCGACGTCGGGGACGCCGATTCGGCCGATCACCTCGGCGAAGAAGCCACGCACGACCATCCGGCGGGCATCGTCGGCCGGGATGCCGCGGGACTGCAGATAGAAGAGCTGCTCGTCGTCGAAGCGCCCTGTGGTGCTGGCGTGACCGGCGCCGACGATCTCACCGGTCTCGATCTCCAAGTTGGGCACGGAGTCCGCGCGGGCCCCATCTGTGAGGATGAGGTTGCGGTTGATCTCGTAGGTGTCGGTGCCGACCGCCTCCGCGCGGATCAGCACGTCACCGACCCACACGGTGTGCGAGTCCGCGCCTTGCAAGGCGCCCTTGTAGGCGACGTTGCTGCGGCAGTTCGGCACGCTGTGGTCCACGAACAGCCGGTGCTCCAGGTACTGCCCGGCGTCGGCGAAGTAGAGCCCGAGCAGTTCGGCGTCGCCGCCGGGACCCAGGTACTGCACCTGCGGGAACATCCGGACCACGCTGCCGCCGAAGGTCACTGTGACGCCCCGGATGCTGGCGTCCCGCGCGAGCTGCAGGTGCTGGTGTCCCAGGTGCACGGTGTCGTCGGCCCAGTCCTGAACGCTGACGAGGGTAAGTGAGGCACCCTCACCGACGACGACCTCGACGTTGCCGGCGTAGGTCGCGCTGCCCTGATGATCGAGAACCACTGTCGCCTTGGCGAAGGCTCCCAGTTCGATGACCACGTGGCCGAAGGCGGCCGACTCGGCCCCTTCGCCGCGCAGCGTGAGCATCGTGGCGCCTTCGATCTGAGCGTCACGCGGCACGCTGACCAGCGTCGCGTGGCCGAAGCCGGCATACGCAGTGGCCGCGACCTTGTCGTTGTACGGCCCGGTGCGACCGATACGGGAATCATCGCGAGCGATGGTCTCGACGAGCACGCCCTCGGCTGCACTGACCTCGACCAGCACCTTGCCGTCGGCCGTGACGTCACCGGCGTGCAGACCGCGAAGACGGCGCAGCGGTGCATACCGCCACTCCTCTTCACGGCCGTCGGGAACCCCGAACTCCGCGCCGTCGAATGCGCTGTGCGGAGTTCGCTTGGCGTCCTGAACCACTAGCCGACCGCCCCTTCCATCTGTAGTTCGATCAGCCGGTTCAGCTCGAGCGCGTACTCCATCGGGAGCTCACGGGCGATCGGCTCGATGAAGCCACGCACGATCATCGCCATGGCCTCCTCTTCCTTCATGCCGCGGCTCATCAGGTAGAACAGCTGCTCCTCGGAGACCTTCGAGACCGTGGCCTCGTGCCCCAACGCCACGTCGTCCTCGCGGACGTCGACGTAGGGGTAGGTGTCCGAGCGGGAAATGTTGTCCACCAGCAGCGCGTCGCAGCGCACCGTGGACTTGCTGTGGTGGGCACCGTCCTGCACCTGGACCAGACCGCGGTAGGAGGTCCGGCCTCCGCCGCGGGCCACCGACTTCGACACGATCGTCGAGGAGGTGTGCGGTGCGGCGTGCACCATCTTGGCGCCCGCGTCCTGGTGCTGGCCCTCGCCCGCGAACGCGATCGAGAGCACCTCACCGTGCGCGCGCTCGCCCGTCATCCAGACCGCCGGGTACTTCATCGTCACCTTGGATCCGATGTTGCCGTCGATCCACTCCATGGTCGCGCCGGCCTCTGCCCGCGCGCGCTTGGTGACGAGGTTGTAGACGTTGTTCGACCAGTTCTGGATGGTCGTGTACCGGCAGCGCCCACCGCGCTTGACGATGATCTCGACGACCGCCGAGTGCAGCGAGTCAGACGAGTAGATGGGAGCTGTGCAGCCCTCGACGTAGTGCACGTATGCGTCCTCGTCGACGATGATCAGCGTGCGCTCGAACTGGCCCATGTTCTCCGCGTTGATGCGGAAGTAGGCCTGGAGCGGCATCTCGACGCGAACGCCCGGCGGCACGTAGATGAACGACCCGCCCGACCAGACCGCGGAGTTGAGCGCGGCGAACTTGTTGTCGTTCTGCGGGATGATCGTCCCCAGGTACTGCTTGACGAGCTCCTCGTGCTCGCGCAGGCCCGAGTCCATGTCGAGGAAGAGGACTCCCTTCTCCGTGAGGTCGGCCTGGAGCTTGTGGTAGACGACCTCGGACTCGTACTGCGCTCCCACACCCGCGAGGTACTTCTTCTCGGCCTCCGGAATCCCAAGCTTGTCCCAGGTGTCCTTGATGTCGGGGGGCAGGTCCTCCCACGACTCCGCCTGCTTCTCGGTCGGCTTGATGTAGTAGTAGATGTTGTCGAAGTCGATTCCCGAGAGATCCGCGCCCCAGCTCGGCATCGGCCGGGCGAGGAAGTAGTCGAGCGACTTGTGACGGAACTGCCGCATCCA
>JBQTIR010000013.1:0-134435 GCA_052387905.1 Sporichthyaceae bacterium
GGGGAGCCCCCGGTCTCGGCCGGCGGGGCGGGGCTGCCCGCCCGCGGCGGCCAGGACCTGGGGCGAACGGGCCGCTGACCCTCGCGGACGTCCGATGGTGTGGTGGATTTCGCGACCACTCCTTCGCACGTCCCGGAGTGCTCTGTGCGGACGTCCGAAGCAGCGGCTGCTATTGCGACCACTCCTTCGGACGTCCCGGATTGGGGCGGTGGTGAGCGGGGTGCGGGACGACGTGGTCGCGGCGAAGCGGGTCGTGGTCAAGGTCGGCTCCTCGTCGTTGACCTCAGCAGCCGGCGGACTGGACGCGAGCCGGGTCGACGCACTTGTCGACGCGTTGGCTGCCCGACGAGCCGCCGGCGTGGAGATTGTGCTGGTCTCCTCCGGCGCGATCGCGGCCGGACTCGCCCCGCTGGGGCTGAAGAAGCGGCCCCGGGACCTCGCGACCCAACAGGCCGCGGCCAGCGTGGGCCAGGGAATGCTGGTCGCCCGGTACGCGCACGCCTTCGCCCGGCACTCCCTGACGGTAGGTCAGGTCTTGCTCACTGCCGAGGACGTGATCCGGCGCGCGCACTATCGCAATGCACAGCGCACGCTCTACCGGCTGCTCGAGATGGGCGCGGTGCCGGTGGTCAACGAGAACGACACTGTGGCCACCGACGAAATCCGCTTCGGCGACAACGACCGTCTCGCCGCCCTGGTCGCGCACCTGGTGCATGCGGACCTGCTGGTGCTGCTCTCCGACGTCGACGGGCTCTACGACGGTGATCCGCGGACCGCGGGCGCGCGGCTCATCTCCGAGGTGGCCGGACCCGCGGACCTCGCCGGGGTGAATCTCGGCCGCGCCGCCGCGGCCGGGGTCGGCACCGGTGGCATGGGGACGAAGGTCGAGGCCGCCCGGATCGCGACCGGGGCCGGCGTGCCGGTAGTGCTCACCTGCGCCGCCCAGGCGAGCGCGGCGCTGTTCGGCGACCCGGTCGGCACCCACTTCCGACCCACCGGGCGGCGAACGGGCACCCGCCTGCTCTGGCTGGCGCACGCCGCGACTCCCCGCGGCGCCCTGCACCTCGATGACGGCGCGGTCAAGGCCGTGGTCTCGGGACGGAAATCCCTGCTCGCAGCCGGGCTCACCGGCTCCAGCGGAGGTTTTGTCGCGGGTGATCCTGTGGACTTAATAGACCAAAACGGTCACGTGCTCGCCCGTGGGCTGGTCAACTTTGATGCGACGGAGTTGCCGGGCTTGCTCGGGCGCTCCACGCGTGAACTGGCTGCCGAGTTGGGGCCGGAGTACGAGCGCGAGGTCGTGCACCGTGACGATCTGGTGGTGTTCGGATACGCCCCGTAGGGGCGCATGATCAGTGCACGGCTCGGGTACATCGTGAGCGGCCCAGGACAGCGGAGGAGGTGGCGCGATGGACGAGGGCAGCGATCTCGGCCGCGACCTCGTGCGTGCTCCCGCCGAACTCTCACTCGTGCCTGGCGGCTGGCCGGGTGCCGACGCAGCGGACGCCGCCGAGCGCGCCGCCCTGTCCCGGACCGGGGTGGACAACCTGTGGCACGTCACCGTCACCGTCGCCGGTCCGGCGGTCGAGTCCGAGGAGGTCTACGAGGCGCTGGAGCGGCTCAGTATTGAGCACCCGTTCATGCTCAGCGCCCTGTACGCCGAGGACCGGGCGCAGGTCCGCTACTGGGAGGAAGCGCCCAACGTGCACGACGCCCTGGCGCTCGCGCTGCGGCTGTGGGGCGAGCACCGCGTCAGTGCGGGCCTGCCGTGCTGGTCCGTGGTCGGCCTGGAGGTCGTCGACCGGGAGACCTTCCGGGGACGCGACGATTTCATCGCCGTGCACAGTCCGGGCATCCGTCCGTTCTGACACCCCGACCGGAACGCTTTGCACCTGCCGGTGCGTCGCCCGGTCCGCGAAGATAACGATTTCGGCCAGGCCGAGTGCGCGATTAGCCTTGGGCCATGAGTGACGCTGAGTCCTTGAGTGAGGAAGGCGCGGTCCTGGCCACCGCCCGGCGCGCGCGGGTCGCTGCGACGGATCTGCAGGTGCGCTCGCGGGCGGACAAGGACGCCGCTCTGCTGGCCATGGCCGACGCGCTGGTTGCCGCCACTGGCGCCGTGCTCGCGGCCAACGCCGACGATGTGGCCCGCGCCGAGGCTGCGGGCACGCCGGCCGCCATGATCGACCGGCTGCGCCTGGACACCGGACGGATCAAAGCGATGGCGACGGGCCTGCGCGACGTCGCCGGTCTGCCCGACCCGGTCGGCGAGGTCGTGCGCGGGTCGACGCTGGCCAACGGTCTGGAGCTACGTCAGGTCCGGGTGCCCTTCGGGGTGGTCGGGATCATCTATGAGGCCCGCCCCAACGTCACCGCCGACGGCGCCGGGCTGGCCCTGAAGTCCGGCAATGCGGTCCTGCTGCGCGGGTCATCGTCGGCGAAGGCATCCAACACAGCGATCGTCGCCGCATTGCGCGAGGGCTTGGTCGCCGCCGTGCCGACCAACCCGTTGCCGGCGGACGCGGTGCAACTCGTTCCCGGGGATACCCACGAGGCCGTCAAGCACCTGATGCGTGCGCGCGGCCTGGTCGACGTCCTGATCCCGCGCGGCGGGGCGAGCCTGATTCGCAGCGTGGTCGAAGAGTCCACGGTGCCGGTGATCGAGACCGGGGTGGGCAACTGCCACGTCTACATCGACGCCGACGCCGACCTGGATTCGGCCGAGGCGATCCTGGTCAACGCCAAGGCGCAGCGGGTCAGCGTCTGCAACTCGGCCGAGACCGTGCTGGTGCACACCGACATCGCCGCGCAGTTCGTGCCGCGGGCGATGGCTGCCCTCGCCGCCGCGGGAGTGACCGTGCACGGTGACGCCGAGTTCGCCCGCCTGGGCGGGCCGGAGGTGGTGCCGGCCACCGACGCCGACTGGGACACCGAGTACCTCTCGCTCGACATCGCGGCTGCGGTCGTGCCCGACCTGGAGGCGGCGATCAGCCACATCCGGGCGCATGGCAGCGGTCACACCGAGGCGATCATCACCCGCTCGCAGGCGGCCGCTCGCAGATTCACCGCGGCTGTCGACGCTGCCGCCGTGGTGGTGAACGCCTCCACCCGCTTCACCGACGGCGGGGAGTTCGGGTTCGGCGCCGAGATCGGGATCTCCACCCAGAAGCTGCATGCCCGCGGTCCGATGGGTCTGCCGGAGCTCACCAGCACCAAGTACATCGTCATCGGTGACGGCCACGTACGTAAATAGGCACCGTCGGGGTTGACCCGACTTCTGGGTGTGTCCGGGGCGTTGCGACGCGCGGGAAGGACCGACACGCACGCAGGAGTCGGGGCCTGGCATCCTTAGCCGAGACAACCGTGTCGCCGCACCGAGGAGCCCCCGCATGATTGCCCAGACCGCCCTCACCCTGAGCGAGCTGCTGGCCTCCGCGGAGGCCGAGGGCGGCAGCGAGAACCACCGCAACGCCTATCTCATCGGCGTCGCCGTGTTCGTCGCGTTGACGCTCATGCTGCTCGCGACGCTGTCCTTCAACCGCGACCGCTGAACCGCGAGCGGGGCCGGTGATGGCACTGTCCGGGCTGCCCGCGGGTCCGCGGTTGGGCGTGATGGGCGGCACGTTCGACCCCATCCACCACGGCCACCTGGTCGCTGCCGCCGAGGTCGCCGATGCCTTCGACCTCGACGAGGTCGTGTTCGTCCCGACCGGGCACCCCTGGCAGAAGGATGGCCACCCGGTCTCCCCGGGCGAGGACCGCTACCTGATGACGGCGATTGCGACCGCGTCGAACCCGTTGTTCTCGGTCAGCCGGGTGGACATCGACCGACCGGGTCACACCTACACCGTGGACACCCTGCGGGATCTCCGCCTGGAGTACGGCGCGACCACAGAGTTCTTCTTCATCACCGGCGCCGATGCGCTCGCCGAGATCCCCACCTGGCGTGACCCACAGGCGCTGTTCGCCCAGGCGCACTTCATCGGTTGTACCCGCCCGGGTCATCTGCTCGCCGACCCGGGCATCCCCGGGGCGCGGGTGAGTCTGGTCGAAATCCCCGCGCTCTCGATCTCCTCGACGCAATGCCGGGAGCGGGTCGCGGCCCAGCGCACGATCCGCTACCTGGTGCCCGACTCGGTGCTGGCCTACGTCGCAAAGCGAGGGCTGTACGCCGACGGGCCACGTGCTGCATGAGCACGGATCCGCCGCCACCGCCGGACGAGCGCTACCGCACCGAGGAGTTCACCTTCGTCGACACTCCTGACGATCTGTCGGAGGGTGCCGAGGCCACCCACTGGCTGCAGTTCATGAACTCGCGCGCCGGCCGCCGGGTCGAGCGCCGGGAGCAGGCACGTGAGCGCGTCGCGTTGCTGGCTGCGCTGGCCGTCGTCATCGCCGTGGTGGCCGCTGTGGTGGCCTGGCAGCCATGGTCGAGTGAAGGACCGGCGGATACGGGGGCCGAGTTCCTCGGTGCGGATCGTGTCGCGGTGCTGATGCAGGTCCAGGCTCCCGACAACTCGGCGGACGCCACGGCGATCCTCATCCACGACCGCGGCGGCGGGCCCGAGGGCGTCACCGTCGTGCCGGCGGCGATGGTGCTCTCCGTCGAGGGCCAGAGCCGCTTGAGTGTTGGCGCGGCGCTTGCCGAGGCGGGCCCGACCCTGACCCGCGAGGCGCTCGCCGAGTTGGTCGGGGTTCCGCTGGTGGGGACCTGGTTGCTCACGGCGAGCGAGTTTGCCGCGTTGTCCGAGCGCGTCGGCCGGCAAGCGCCGCTCGGGACGGACTCCACAGTTGTGGCGCGGACGTTGCAGGCATTCGTCAGGGCATTCCCGCCGCAGTACTCCAGTACCCGGGACCTGTTGCTGGACTTCGGGATCCTTGCCGCGCCCGGCCTCTCGGTCGAGCGGCTGGCTGCGGTGCTCACCGCTCTGGCGCTGCGCGGGGACTTCCTCGCCGCTGCGCTGCCCCTCGACCCCGGCACCGGAGAACTGGATGTTGATGCCGCGGGGTCCACCGCGCTGGCGGACCTGGGCGGGCAACCCGGGCAGGGGCGCAGCGACGCGACCCCGCGCGTGCTGGTCTCGATCGCCCGAGGTGCCGGCGTGCGCGAGTCCGACGTACGGGCGGATGTGCTCAACGCCGGTTATGAGTACGTGGCCGGGCCGGCGGCGGACGCTGCCGCGCAGACGGTGGTGACAGTGCGTACGTCCGTATCCGATGCGCAGGCGGTGGGGGAGTCGATCGCCGGCGCCCTAGGCCTGCCGACGAGCGCCGTGCGACTGTCCGACAACCTGCCGCTGACGGCTGACGTGGCCGTGGTCATCGCACGACGCGACTCGACTCAGCGAGGAGAGCGGGTGGGGCCAGCGAGGAACGAGCGGCCCGACCCGCGGGGCAGCAGTGGCTGAGAGCGAGGAAAGAGGTCGCGCGTCATCAGCACTGGCTCAGCGGTGAGACAGTGGTACCTATGACCGCCTCTCCCCGGGCCGTCGAGCTTGCGATCGCCGCTGCCGAGGCAGCCGCGGACAAGCTCGCGGACGATATCTGTGCTTTCGACGTCAGCGACCAGCTCGTGATCACCGACATCTTCGTGGTGTGCTCCGCGCCCAACGACCGTCAGGTCCGCTCGATCGTGGACGAGATCGAGCGGCGCCTGAAGGAGATGGGCGAGAAGGTCGTGCGCCGCGAGGGCGAGCGGGAGGGACGTTGGGTCCTGCTCGACTACGCCGAGATCATCGTGCACGTGCAGCACTCCGAGGACCGGATGTACTACGCCTTGGAGCGCTTGTGGAAGGACTGCCCGAGCGTCGAACTGCCGGACTCGGTCCGTATCGGTCGCGACGGGCCGCGCGCGATGGGTGACATGGTGGACACCGACCGGTCTGCCGGAGGCCTGGGCTGAGCGCGAACACCAGCCTGCGCCGCCGAATCGTGGTGTGGCGGCATGGGCAGACGGCGTGGAACCTCGAGGGGCGCTTTCAGGGTCAGAGCGAGGTTCCCCTCGACGAGATCGGGCTCGGGCAGGCCCGCGACTCCGCGCGGATCCTCGCCGCGCTGGAGCCGGCGGCGATCGTGTCCTCGGACCTCGGTCGCGCCTGCGCCACCGCCGCGGAGCTGGCGTCGCTGACCGGACTGCCCGTCAGCTACGACCCGGGCTTTCGCGAGACCTACCTCGGTGAGTGGGAGGGGTGCGACCGCGCGGAGGTCGAGGCACGTTTCCCGGGCGAGGCCGCGGCCTGGCTCGCCGGTGGCCTCGAGCGCCGCGGCGGCGGTGAGCACATGACCGAGGTCGCCGACCGTGCGGTCGCTGCCGCACTCAAGGCCGTCAGCGAACTGAGTGAGCGTCAGACCTTGGTGGTCGTCACCCACGGCGGCTCCGGCCGCGTGCTCCTTGCCCGGCTGATGGGCCTACCCACCGAACACTGGCGCGTGCTGGGCGGCCTGGCCAACTGCTCCTGGTCCATGCTGGCCGAACGCCCCGCTCCAGGCGGCGAGCAGCGCTGGGTTCTTGTCGAGCACAACGCCGGCACTCTGCCCCAGCCGGTGCTCTCCGACGACCGGTAGCACACTCGCGCAGGAACGTTGCGTCCGAAGGGGCGGTCGCAATAGCAGCCATTCCTTCGGACGTTACGAAGATCAGAGCCCGGGGGAGCGGCGGCTGGCGTCGCGGATCTCGCCGACCAGCTGCTCGAGCACGTCCTCCAGCATCACCACGCCGGTGATGCGGCCCTCCGGGGTGACGGTGGCGGCGACGTGGGTGCCGCTGGCCTGCATCAGGGCCAGCGCATCGCTCAAGGCGGCGTCGGCGGGAACGGTCGCGAGGGCGCGGATCGCGCGCTCGGGCAGCGGCTTGTCTCGGTCCTGCGCATCAGAGAGCGCGTCCTTGACGTGCACGTAGCCGACCAGCTTGCCGTCGTCGACGACCCCGAAGCGGGAGAAGCCCGTCGATGCGCAGCGGTCCTCCACCTCAGCGTGGGTCGCGTAGCGGGCCACCGTGCTGAACGCATACTCCGGGATCACGATGCGCTCGATCGAACGCTCCTCGAAGTCCAGGGCGCCGGAGAGCCGCTCGTACTCCTCGACGTCGATCAGGCCCTCGCGGTGGGACTCGGTGACGATGTCGAGAACTTCGTCTCGGGTGTAGGTCGACTGAACCTCGTCCGCCGGGGTGACGCGCATCAGGTGCAGCACGCCGTTGGCGATCGCGTTGAAGGCGACGACGAAGGGTTTGAGGACGACCACGAGGACGACCAACGCCGGCGCGAGCACCAAGGCGGCGCGTTCGGGCCCGGCGATCGCGATGTTCTTCGGCACCATCTCGCCGAGCACGACGTGCAACGCGACCACGATCGTCAGCGCGACGGTGAACGCAATCGGGTGCAGGAACTCATCCGGGACCGAGGCCTTCTCCAGACCTGGCTCGATCAGGTGCGCGACTGCAGGTTCGCCGATGGCGCCGAGACCGAGCGAGCAGATGGTGATGCCCAGTTGGGCGGCGGCCATCATCTGGGAGACGTTGCCCATCGCGGCGAGCGTGATCCGCGCGGCCGCCGAACCCGCCTGCGCGCGCGGTTCGATCTGGCTTCGGCGGGCGGAAATCAGCGCGAACTCCGCGCCGACGAAGAACGCGTTGGCCGCGAGCAGGAAGATCGCGAAGATTACCGCCTGGGTGTCGCTCATGCCTGTGCTCCGCTCGGCGGCGCGGGGGCACCTTCGGGTGCGGATTCGGTCTGCTCCAGGGTGACGCGCACCCGGTCCACCCGGCGGCGGTCGAGCGCGAGAACGGTCACGCTGGTCGGGACGGTAACGAGCTCGCGAGCATCGGGCGGGGTGTCCTCGGTGTGTGCCGCCACGGTGACGGCGTCCCCGATCTCGGGCAGCCGCCCGAGATGGTGCAGAACGAGGCCGGCGATGGTTTCGTAGACCTCAGACTCCGGCAGCTTGACCCCGGTGGCTTCAGCGATCTCGTCCAGCCGTAGCAGGCCGGAGACCGACCAGCTGCCGTCGCCGAGCCGGCGAACAAGGGCAGGCCCCGCGTCGTGCTCGTCGGCGATCTCCCCGACCAGTTCTTCGACAAGGTCCTCCAGGGTCACGACGCCGGCGACGCCGCCGTACTCGTCCACGACGACGGCCATCTGCAAGCCGTGCGAGCGCAGCCGTTCGGAGAGCTCGTCGAGGTCAAGGGTGTCGGGGACCAGCACCGGGGCCGAGGCAATCGCGGACACCGGAACGCTGTCGCGGCGCTCCGGGGGAACCGCGACGGCCTGCTTGACGTGGACCAGGCCCACGATGTCGTCGGTGTCATCACCCAGGACAGGGAAGCGGGACAGCCCGGTCTCCCGCGCGGCCGCGATGACGGCCGAGGCGGGATCTTTCGCGTCGACGAAGCGGACCTGCACCCGGTGGGTCTTGACGTCGCCCGCGGTGCGGTTACCAAAGGCCAGGGTGCGTTCCAGCAGGCGGGCGGTCTCGGACTCCAGGACACCCTCCAACCCGGAGCGGCGGACCAGGGACACGAGCTCCTCGGGTCCACGGGCAGAGCGCAGTTCCTCCTGGGGTTCCACCCCGAGCGCGCGCAGGATTGCGTTGGCCCACCCGTTGAGCAGCCGTAGCGGGATGGCGATGGCGGCAGTGAAGCCGCGTTGCAACCCCTGGGTCGCCTTCGCGGTCTGCATCGGCCGGGCGATCGCGAGATTCTTCGGTACCAGCTCGCCGAAGATCATGGTGATCGCAGTGGCCAAGGTCAGGCTGATCGTAAGGGCCACCGGGTCCACCGCGCCCTCGGCCATCCCGGTGTCGGTGAGCGGCCCGTCGATCAGGCGGGCGACGGACGGCTCGGCGAGGAAGCCGATCGCGAGGTTGGTGATCGTGATGCCGACCTGGGCACCGGAAAGCTGCGTCGACAAACTGCGCAAGGCGCGCAACGTGCCCTCCGCACCGGGCTCGCCGGCCTGGGCGGCCTTCTCGACGGCGTTTCGGTCCACGGTAACCAGCGAGAACTCCGCGGCGACGAACACGCCGCAGGCCCCGACGAGCGTGAGGGCCACCGCGAGGGCGATGAGTTCGCTCATCGGCGCACGGCCCTGACCACCGCAGTGTCGGCGGGGAGGCGGGTAGGGACCCGACCAGGTTCGGCAGGGTCCCTCTGATCGTCAGGTTCGGACATCGCAGGGTCTACGGTGCCATGCCGGGGGATTTGGCGCACATCCCGGTGCGTTCGGGGCGATCTGCGCACGTGGTGGCAGCTGAGTCTTCAGTTTGGCCGCCGCGCGGCCGACATCTTTCCGTGGACTCCACATCGGTCTCGATGCTGGCCAATGCGCTGGTGGCGCTGGCTTACTTCGGGATCTCGGGGGTCATTCTCATTCCCCTGCTGCGGAGCGGTCAGTTCCGCCGCAACCGACTCGGCGCGGCCACCGCGGTGATCTTTTTCACCTGCGCGGTCGGTCACCTCTTGCACGCGGCCGGGCCGCTGACCGGCAGCGCCATGACGGGGAAGGCGCCGGTTGCCGTCTGGGACGTCACGACGATGATCGTCGCCGGCTACTACTGGTCTCTGCGGCGTACCTATGGCTCGCTCATGCGCGGCGCGGTCCTGTTCGATGACCTGCGGGAGCAGCAGCGGGTTGCCGCGATGGAGGCGGCGCAGAGCATCGCCGAGGCTCGGGCCGAGGCCGAGCGCGAGCGCGCTGCGCACGCCGAGATGATGCGCCTGGTCATCGCCAACAGTCAGTCGTTGATCTACATCAAGGACCTCGACGGGCGGTACCTGCTCGCGAACGAACCGTTCCAGCGGGTATTCGGTCGCGTCGAGGCGGACTTCCTCGGCCGAACCGACGCCGACCTCGATTCACGCGAGGGAACGCGATGGCGTGAGCACGATCGTCGGGCGCTACGCGGGCGCTTCTGCGTCGAGGAAGAAGCGTTCACCGCCGCGGGTCCGCGGATCTTGGAGAGCGTGCGGTTCCCGCTGCGTAACCCGCAGGGTGAGGTCTACGCCACCTGCGGGATCTCCCTCGACGTCACCGACCAGCGTCAGGCCGCGCAGGCGATGGCCGAGGCGCGCGACGCTGCGGTGGCGGCAACAGCGGCCCGGTCGGCGTTCCTGGCCACGATGAGCCACGAGATCCGTACCCCGATGAACGCCGTGGTCGGCCTGACCGGTTTGCTGCTGGACACCGACCTCGACGCCCAGCAACGCGATTTCGTCGAGACCGTGCGCAGCAGCGGCGATGCATTGCTGGAGATCATCAACGACATCCTCGACTTCTCGAAGATCGAGGCCGGGGAGTTGGCGATCGAGCAGTATCCCTTCAGATTGACCGAACTCATCGAGGGAGCAGTCGACCTCGTCACCGCCCCGGCTGCGGTCAAAGGCCTCACCCTGGTGACCGACATCGATCCCGAGCTGCCCCGCGTTGTCGTCGGGGACTCGACCCGCCTGCGTCAGGTGCTGGTGAACTTGCTGTCCAACGCCGTCAAGTTCACCGCAGCCGGCGAGGTGGTGGTCACGGTCGCCGGCGCCCACGATCCCGGTGGTCGCGGCGTTGGCCTGCGCCTGGATGTTGCCGTCGCCGACACGGGCATCGGCCTCCCCGTTGGCGCGCGCGAGCGACTGTTCCAGCCCTTCACCCAGGCCGACGCCTCGCACACCCGCGTGTACGGGGGTACCGGGCTGGGGCTTGCGATCAGCCGCCGACTGGTCGAGGCGATGGGTGGCACACTCGATGTCCAGAGCATCGCGGGACAGGGCTCGACGTTCCGCTTCGACGTCCCGGTGGCGACCCACGCCGAGGATTCCGAACCCGACGACATCCACCTGCGAGGCGTCCGAGTGCTCGTCGTGGAGCCGGTCGAGCGGACCAGGGCTGCCCTCTGCCGGCGCCTGCGCGCGCTCGGTGCGATCTGCGGGGAGGCGACCACGGCGAGCGACGCGCTGGCGCGCCGGGCCCAACAGGACTGGGATGTCGTCCTCGTGGATCACGAACTGCGGACCGCCGGCGGCGCTCCGCTGGCTCCCGACCTGCGGACCGGGCCTGCGCGTGGTGAGGCTGACCCTCGGCCTGCCGCGTTGGTCGCGCTCACCAAGATCGGTGAGCGGATGGACCCGGACCTGCGTCCCGAGTTCACCGAAGCGCTGGCCAGACCGGTCAAGGTGGCCGCCCTGGTGCAGGCGCTGCGTCGTGCCCTCGACCCGTCGCCCGTGCTGCCGGCCCAGACCCGCCCGACTGCTGCGCCGCCCGTCGCGGTGCGGGCCCTGCGGGTCCTGCTCGCCGAGGACAATCTGGTCAACCAGAAGGTCATCCGGTTGATGTTGGCCAAGCTGGGGCACGTCGTGGACACCGTCAGTAACGGCGCGGAGGCGGTGGAGTCCGTAGGCCTGCGGCCTTATGACCTCGTGCTGATGGATGTCCAGATGCCGGTACTCGACGGCCTCAGCGCGACCCGGCGCATCCGCACGGAGATCTCCGCCGACCGCCAGCCGTGCGTGATCGCGATCACGGCCGGTGCACTGCTCGCCGACCGTGAGTCGTGTGCAGCGGCGGGGATGGACGGGTACCTGGCCAAACCGGTCCGCGAGGAGGAGTTGCGCAAAGCCCTGGACCGATTCGATTCGCGGCCGGTCCCTGCGGTCACCGAGGTGCCCGACGGCGGTATCGATCCGAGCGTCGATCCGGCGGGTGATCCGGCGGCGGCTTGCGATCCAGCGGTGCTCAGCGAGCTGCTGGACATGCTCGGCGAGGACCACGAGACCGGGGATGGCGTCGTGGAGACCTACCTCGAGGACACCGCACGCAGCATCCCCGACCTCGTCCTGGCCGCCCGCCAGGGCGACCTGGTCACCGTGGGCGCGCTTGCCCATCGGCTCAAATCGTCGAGCCTGCTCCTCGGCGCCCGCCGCCTGGCCGCGCTGCTGCGCGAGATCGAGACCGAGGCCATGGGCGCACGCACGGTCCCCGCCGGCGCCGCGGCTGACGAGGACCTCGTCACCCTGGCCACAGCCGCCAGCCTCGAGGCCGACCGGGTCGCGGCCGCCCTGCGCAGTCCGGCGGCCTTGCGGTGATCGGCGCCGACCGGTGATCTCGGCGCACGGCTCCGCCGGGGACGGCTCGCCCGCTGCGGCGCTGGTCGTGCTGGTGATCATCGCGTTCTTCCTCTGGGTCCACCTCGCCGTGCATGCCCGCACACCAGGCACGGCGCCGGTCGCGGTGGCCGCCGCAGGGGGCGGGGTCGCGGCGCTCCTGCACTGGGCGGTCGTCCCCGAGCACCTGAGCGTGTGGTGGCCGAGCGCGCTGTTCTTCCTGCTCTGTGGCCTCGCGCAGGTGGTGTGGGCCCAGCGGCTATTGCGTGCGCCGTCGCGCGCCATCGTGCTGGCCGGGTTGGTGGGTAATTCAGCGATCGTGGCCCTGTGGTGGTGGTCGCGGACCCTCGGTGTTCCGCTCGGGCCCGATCCTGTGCCAGTGGCACCAGGGGTGCTGGACACCGTCTGTGTCGCCGCTGAGCTCGTCTCGGTCGTGCTCTGCGCCTACCTGCTGGGTCGGCCGGTCAGCACCGGGGTGCCCGCAGACGAGGCGCACCTGTACTCGGAGCCGGGTCCGGGGGTGGTGTCGGCGCCAGCGCCGTCGCGATCGCGCTGAGGCGCGGCCGGTCCAGTCGGAACCAGGCCCATTTTCCCCGCTGCTCGCGGCGCAGGATTCCCTCGCCGGTGAGTTGGGTGAGGTGATGGCTGACGGTGGACTGACTGCGGCCGAGCGCGGCCGGAAGGTCGCACGCGCAGACCTCGCCACTGGGGGCGGCGGCCAGGATCGAGATCAGACGCAACCGGACCGGGTCCGCAAGCACCTTCAAGGTCGTTGCCAGAGCATCGGCGTCGGGGTCGCTGAGAATGCCCTCGGTCAAGGGCGGGCAGCAGCCGGCGGTGAGGTCCGTGATCGGAAGGTTCACGACTTCATATTGACAGAGATCGAATCGACAAGCTACCTTTCGATGGACATCGAATTGATGTTTGTCGATATGAAGGGAGAATCCGATGCGACTGCAACTGGCACTCAACGTCGATGACCTCGAAGCCGCGATCGACTTCTACACGCGGATGTTCGGCACTGTGCCTGCCAAAGTCCGACCCGGCTACGCCAACTTTGCGATTATCGACCCTCCGCTGAAGCTGATCCTGTTCGCCGGAGCCGGCGAATCCGGGTCGATCAATCACCTCGGGGTGGAGGCCGAGACCGCGGACGAGGTCTCGGCCGCCGACGCCCGGTTGCGGGCCGCCGGACTGGCGACCACGGGCGTCGACGACACCGTCTGCTGCTACGCGGAGAAGGCTGAGACCTGGCTGCACGCCCCGGACGGCAACCGCTGGGAGTGGTATGTGAAGAAGGCCGACGCGGAGCAGCTCGCCATGACCTCCGCGGGCGCCGCTTCGGTCGGCGACGCGCAGTCCAGGTGCTGCCCGGTCTGAGGAACCGAGCAGCGGGGCGGGAGCTGTCTGGGCACGCCGTGACCGGGCTGCGGGGTGCGCGCGAGATGATCGAGCGGTGACCACGAGCCAGACACCTGCCCAGCACGACACCATCGAGTCCGCGACCTTGCCTCACCGGTACTCGCCGCAGATCGCGGCCGAGCTCGAGCGGCGCTGGCAGGACCGGTGGGAGGCTGAGGGCACCTTCCACGCTCCGAACCCGGCTGGCCCGCTGGCCGAACCGGGCAAGGTCGCGGGCCGCGACAAGCTGTTCGTGCTCGACATGTTTCCGTACCCCTCGGGCACCGGCCTGCACGTCGGGCACCCGTTGGGCTACATCGCCACCGATGTGTTCGGGCGCTACCACCGCATGCAGGGCCGCAATGTCCTGCACGCCCTGGGCTACGACTCCTTCGGCCTGCCCGCCGAGCAGTATGCGGTGCAGACCGGTCAGCACCCTCGCGTCACCACCGAGGCCAACGTCGTGAACATGCGCCGCCAGCTGCGTGCGCTCGGCCTGGCGCACGACGACCGGCGCTCGGTCGCGACCACCGACCCCGAGTTCTACCGCTGGACGCAGTGGATCTTCCTGCAGATCTTCAACTCCTGGTACGACCCCGAGCTGGAGCGGGCCCGGCCGATCGAGGAGTTGATCGCCGGGTACTCGGGCGGCACCCGGGCGACCCCGGACGGCCGGGCGTGGGACGAGCTCGCCGAGCGGGAGCGGCGCGACATCGTCGACTCGCACCGGCTCGCCTTCCTCTCCCACGCCCCGGTGAACTGGTGCCCCGGTCTGGGCACGGTGCTGGCGAACGAGGAGATCACCGCCGACGGGCGCAGTGAACGCGGCAACTTCCCGGTCTTCAAGCGCAATCTGCGCCAGTGGATGATGCGGATCACCTCCTACGCGGACCGGCTGATTGCCGATCTGGACGGCCTGGACTGGCCCGAGCCGATCAAGTTGATGCAGCGCAACTGGATTGGGCGCTCGCAAGGTGCGCGCGTGGACTTCGCGGTCACCACGACCGCCGGGGCGGCGGCCGCGATCACGGTCTTCACCACCCGCCCGGACACGCTCTTCGGGGCGACGTACATGGTGCTCGCCCCCGAACACGCGCTCGTGGACGATCTGACGCCAGCTCAGTGGCCTGCAGGTATCGATGCGAGCTGGACCGGTGGAGCGGCGACGCCGGCCGAGGCGGTCGCGGCCTACCGCACCGCCACGATGGCGCGCAGCGACATCGACCGCCAGGCCGACGCAAAGGTCAAGACCGGGGTATTCACCGGGACGTACGCAACCAACCCCGTCAACGGGGCGCAGATCCCGGTCTTCGTCGCCGACTACGTCCTGATGGGTTATGGCACCGGCGCGATCATGGCCGTACCCGCCGAGGACGAGCGCGACTGGGCATTCGCGGAGGCGTTTGCGTTACCGATTGTGCGCACGGTGTCGCCCCCCGAGAATTGGGCGGGCGGGGCGTGGACCGGCGACGGCGCCACGATCAATTCCGCCAACTCCGAGATCTCCCTCGACGGGCTACCGATGCTCGAAGCGAAGGCCCGCATCATCGAGTGGCTGAGCGAGAAAGGTGTCGGCGAAGGCACCGTCCAGTACAAGCTGCGGGACTGGTTATTCAGCCGGCAGCGGTACTGGGGGGAGCCGTTCCCCGTCGTCTACGACGAACACGGTGTCGTGGCATTGCCGGACTCCATGCTGCCCGTTGAGCTACCCGAGGTCGAGGACTACTCTCCGCGCATCTTCGCCGCAGATGACGCAGACTCAGATCCGGAGTCGCCGCTGGCTCGGGCGAGCGAATGGAGCACCGTCACCCTGGACCTGGGGGACGGGCCCAAGCAGTACCGCCGCGAGACCAACACCATGCCGCAGTGGGCCGGCTCCTGCTGGTACGAGCTGCGCTACCTGGATCCGACCAACACGTCCGCGTTCGTCGACCCAGAGGTCGAGCGGTACTGGATGGGTCCGCGCGGCGAGGGCGATTGCGGCGGCGTGGATCTCTATGTCGGTGGCGTCGAGCACGCGGTCCTGCACCTGCTCTACGCCCGCTTCTGGCACAAAGTGCTTTTCGACCTGGGTCACGTCAGCTCTTCCGAACCGTTCCGGCGTCTGTTCAACCAGGGCTATATCCAGGCCTTCGCCTACACCGACGCCCGCGGGGTCTACGTCCCCGCCGAGGAGGTCGTCGAATCTGATGGCGCGTACATGTTCGCCGGCGAGCCGGTGAACCGGGAGTACGGGAAGATGGGCAAGTCTCTGAAGAACTCCGTCACCCCTGACGACATGTGCGCGGAATACGGGGCGGACACCCTGCGCCTGTACGAGATGTCGATGGGACCGTTGGAAGTGTCCCGGCCCTGGGACACCCGGGCGGTGGTCGGCTCTTTCCGGTTCCTGCAGCGGCTCTGGCGCAACATCGTCGATGAGCACACCGGCGAGCTCACCGTCACCGATGCCTCGCCGGACCCGGAGACCGCGCGGGTGTTGGCCCGGACCATCGATGCTGTCGGGCGCGATATGGATAACCTGCGCTTCAATACTGCGATCGCCAAGTTGATCGAGTGCAACAACCACCTGACCAAAGTGGTTGCGGCCTCCGGTGGGCTCTCGCGCGAGGTGGCCGAGACGATGGCGCTGCTGGTCGCACCCTTGACCCCGCACGTCGCCGAGGAGCTGTGGGCCAAGCTCGGACACCCCGAGTCGCTGACCTACCACCCGTTCCCGGCGGCGGACCCGGCGCTGCTCGTCGAGGACAGTGTCACCTGCATCCTGCAGGTGCAGGGCAAGGTGCGTGGGCGGCTGGAGGTGCCGGCCGACATCGGCGAGGACGCGCTGCGTGAACTCGCGTTGGCCGACGACGGTGTCCTGCGGGCGCTGGACGGTCGCCCGGTGCGCACCGTCGTGGTGCGGGCGCCCAAGCTCGTCAACGTCGTCCCAGGCTGAGCCGCTCCGTTCCCGCGGCCAACCGCGCGGCATGCATGCCCAAACGCCTGCGACACGCCGGGTGGGTTCCGGCGTGTCGCACCACTTTCGGCATGCATGCCGCTGTGAGCCCCGCCTGCCTGGGCCAGGCGGACGTTTTCCACAGGCCGGGATTCCGCCGCACTATCCACAGACGGGTCAGCCCCGGCGACTATCCACAACCTACGAAACCCAGCATCACTGTCCACAGATCGCGGTCGGGCTCTCGCGGGCGGGGTGCGGGGTTCCTAGCGTCGTGGTGTGCGACTGCGGGGGCGGGACGATGCTGACGGGCTGAGCGCGATTGCCGTGCGTCGGTTACGGGCGCTGTGGCCGTCGGCACCGGGGACGCCCGAGCCTGCTGCGCCTGCGGAGCCGGTCGAACCACTCCGCGTCGGGCTGTTGACCCGGGCCCGGTTCGCGCTCGACCTGCGGGCGGTCGGAGCGCTGCTGGCCGTCGCGGTGCTGGGGGTGGCGTTCGCGACGGTGGTGCTGCTCCGCTCGCGGCCCGAGGTGGTCGACGTCGCGCCGACTCGGGTGCTGGCGACAGGCCGGCCGCTGCCCGGCACCTCGGCGGTGGCGGCACCGGCGGAGCGGATCGTGGTCGACGTCCAGGGTTTGGTGCGTAAGCCCGGATTGGTTCGGGTCCCCGTCGGGTCGCGGGTGTCGGATGCGCTGCGTGCGGCCGGGGGGCCCAAGCGCGGGGTCGCGACGGCCTCGGTGAACTTGGCGCGACCGCTGACCGACGGGGAGCAGATCGTGCTCGGACCGGCACCGGAAGCTGTGGCGGGTCTGGCCGGCGGGGACGTGATCGCGCTCGTCGACCTCAACGCCGCGGACCTCGCAGCGCTCGACACACTGCCCGGCGTCGGACCGGTGCTCGCGCAGCGGATCCTCGACTTCCGTGGCCGCAACGGGCAGTTCACCGCGGTCGAGGAACTCCAGGAGGTACCGGGAATCGGGCCCGCGATCTTCGCGAGTCTGCGCCCCAAGGTCCGGGTCTGAGGGTGAGAGGCGTCGGCCAGGGATCCGGGTGGCCACGGCGGGGATGGCCTTCGCCAGCTCGCGGCAACACGGCTAGCAACTCCGATCGCTGGCCTTCGCTTGCGGTGCTGGCGGGAGCCGATCCGGGCCCCATCGCCGAGGACGTCGCCGCACCGCCCGATCGGCTGGACCTGCGGCTGTTGCCGGCTGTGGTCACCGCCTGGGCGATGGCCTGGGCCACCCCGGTGCTGGGCGAGGCCGTGGCCCTGGTGTGCTCGGCGCTGGCTGTCCTGGCCTGCGCGGGGTTTCTCGCTGCTGGCCGGCGACTGCCGCCGCGTCGGCGGACCGTGGCCCTGGTGCTGGCGGCTGCGTTCGGAGTGGGGGCGGCGGCGGGGCTGGCAGCGACCGCCCGGGTCGCCGCGCTCGGCGCAGGCCCGCTGCCGGACCTGGCTGCGGCGCAGGCCACCGCGCGCCTGGATGTGCGCGTCGTCGGTGACCCGGTCGTGCGGATCACCCCGGGGCGCTGGGGGCAGAGCTCGATCGTCGTGGTGCCGGTTCGGGTCTCGCGCGTGGTGGCGCGTGGTGTCACGACGGCGGTCCGTAGCCCGGTGACGCTGCTGGCCAGCGAACAGTCCTGGGCCCGGATGATCCCTGGGCAGAAACTGACGGTTGCCGGGCGCCTGGCCCCGGCCCGGCCGCGGACCCCGGCCGTCGCCGTGCTGCGCGTACCCGGGCACCCCGAGGCTGCGCGCGCCGCGCCGGCCCCGGACCGGGCCGCCGCCGAGGTCCGGGCCGGGTTGCGTCGCTCCGTCGGCGGCCTGCCGGACGGCCCCCGCGCGCTGGTGCCCGCGCTGGTGCTCGGCGACACCTCCGGGCTCGATCCGGACCTGGCGGCCGATTTCCGCACCGCGGGGTTGTCCCACGTGCTGGTGGTTTCCGGGGCCAACGTCGCGATTCTGCTCGCCGCCGTGCTCGCGCTGGCCCGGGCGGCCGGAGTGCGGTTGCGGGCATTGCCGGTGCTCGGCGTGGCGACCATCGCCGCGTTTCTACTGGTCGCGCGTCCGGAGCCGAGCCTGCTGCGTGCCTCGGTGATGGGCCTGATCGCGGTGACGGGTCTGGCGCTCGGGCGACGCAGTCGGGGAGTCCCGGCGCTGTGCGCGGCCGTGATCGTGCTGATCCTGGGTGACCCGTGGCTGGCACACGCCCCGGGCTTCGCCCTGTCGGTGAGCGCCACGGCCGGACTGCTCGTGCTGGCACCGCGGTGGCGGGAGCGGTTGACGCGGCGGATGCGGCCGGCTCTCGCGACGGCGCTCGCGGTCCCGCTGGCCGCCCAGGCCGCGTGCCTGCCGGTCCTGGTGCTTTTCGCCGGGGAGATCAGCCTGGTCGCCGTCCTCGCCAACGTCCTCGCGGTCCCGGCCGTGCCGCCGGCGATGATTCTCGGCGTCCTCGCTGCGGGCGCCGCGCAGCTGGCGCCGCCGCTGGGGGCGATGTTCGCCGAGCTCGCGGGCATCCCCGCGTGGTGGATCGTCGTGGTGGCACGCACCAGCGCGCAGATCCCCGGTGCCACGCTGCCCTGGCCTGTCGGACTCCGCGGACTCGCGGCGGTCCTGGCCGTGGCGGCGCTGCTGGTGGCCGTTGCCCGGGCACGCGAACGCCCTCGGCGGACCCCGCTGGCGATCGCGGGACTCGCCGGTCTACTGGTGGTCCTCCTGCTGTGGCGCCCGCCGATTCCGGCTCCATTGCGCGGCGTGCTCGCGGGAACTTGGCCGCCGTCAGGGTGGACACTCGCCGCGTGTGACGTCGGACAGGGTGACGCGCTGGTGCTGCGGGCGGGTCCGCGCAGCGCTGTGGTTGTCGACGCCGGGCCGGACCCGAGCGCGGTCGACCGTTGCCTGCGCCGCCTCGGTGTCCGCCATGTCCCTTACCTGATGCTCAGTCATTTCCACGCGGATCACGTTGACGGGCTGTCCGGGGTACTGCGCGGTCGCCGGGTCGACGAGATCGGGGTCGCCGCGCTGACCGAGCCACCCGGGCAGGCGGAGATGGTTCGCCGCCTGGCCGACGACGCCGGAATCTCGCTCACCGTGCCCGCGGCCGGGGAGGTCCGCAGCGTCGGCGACCTGCGCTGGCGGGTGCTCTGGCCCCGACGCCTCATCGAGTCCGGTTCCGCCGCCAACAACGCCTCGATCGCGGCCCTGGTGGAGATGCCCGGCGGCATCCGGGTACTGCTGACCGGCGACATCGAACCGCCGGCCCAGGCAGCCTTGCTCCGCGCCGAACCCGGCCTGCGCGCCGAGATCCTGAAGGTCCCCCACCACGGGAGCCGCTTCCAGGACCCGGCTCTGCTTGCCGGCCTCGGGGCCGGGCTCGCGATCGTCTCCGCCGGCGCGGACAACGACTACGGCCATCCCGCTCCGGTCACCCTTGAGCTGCTCGAGCGAGCCGGGATGGCCGTGCTGCGCACCGACCTGCAGGGCTCGGTGGCCATCACGATCCGCGACGATGGGCTTGAGGTCCGGGCGGAGCGGCGGCGCAATCAGCGGCTGCGGGCGCCGCGTGGGATGCTCACGCCGTGCCCCCCGCGATCGGACCCGCGCCGCTGACCCTGGTGCTCGGGTCCGAGGACCTGCTCGTCGACCGGGCCGTCGCCGGGGTGAAGGCGGCAGTGCTGGCCTCCGATTCCGATGCGGACCTGCATGACCTCGCCGCGTCCTGTCTGGAGCCCGGCGCGCTCGCCGAATTGACGAGCCCGTCGCTGTTCGCCACCCGGCGCCTGGTGATCCTGCGTGGGCTGCACGAGGTGCCCTCGTCCTGTGCCGCCGAGGTCGAGGCGTTGATCGCCGACCCTGGCGAGGACGTCGCGGTGGTGCTGGTGCATCCGGGTGGGGCGAAGGGCAAGGCCCTGGTCGACGCGGCGAAGAAATGCCACCCCGTCGTGGTCGACGCCGCCGAGGTCAAGAAGCCCGGCGACAAACTGGCGTTCGTCTCCGCGGAGTTCCGCCTCGCCGGTCGCCGGATCGACGGTGATGCAGCCCGGGCCCTGCTCGATGCCGTCGGGGGCGGATTGCGCGAACTCGCCGCCGCCGCCGGCCAACTTGTCGCGGACACGAGCGGGGCAGTCGACGTCGAGACCGTGGCGCGCTACTACGAGGGTCGCGCCGAGGTCACCAGCTTCAAGGTCGCCGATCTGGCAATCGAGGGCCGTACCGGAGAGGCCCTGGCCGCCCTGCGCTGGGCCCTGTCCTGCGGCGTGGAGCCTGTGCTGCTCACCTCGGCACTGGCGATGGGCGTGCGCAACATCGCCAAGCTCGGCAGCGCCCCGCGCGGCATGAATAACGCGGATCTCGCCCGCGACCTCGGCATGCCGCCTTGGAAGATCGACCAGGTGCGCAAGCAGTTGCGCGGCTGGGACGGTGAGGGCGTGGCCCAGGCGCTGACCGCAGTTGCCGCCGCCGACGCCGCGGTCAAAGGCGGTGCGGTCTCCACCGGTTACGCGATCGAGAGCGCAGTGGTCGCCGTGGCCGCCGCCCGCCGCGGATAGGACCGGCACACGAACGGCCGGCCCGCACGAGGCGGACCGGCCGAACAATGCCTGGGCTGAGCTCAGGAAGACTTGGTGAGAGCCTTCGCCATCGCGGACTTCTTGTTGGCGGCGGCGTTGGCGTGGATGACGCCCTTGCTCGCGGCCTTGTCCAGCGCCCGGCAGGCCTGGCGCAGCAGGGTGGGGGCGTTCTCGGTGTCCCCGGCGGCAGCAGCCTCACGGAACTTGCGCACTGCGGTCTTCACCGACGAGCGGACGTCCTTGTTACGCAGACGGGCCTTCTCATTGGTCTTGTTGCGCTTGATCTGAGACTTGATGTTCGCCACGGAGCTGTGCCTCGATGTCTGAGAAGGGCTGTGAGTCGATGTGCAGGCACGCGGGACCGCGCGCCTAGCGCGACCGCCGAGGTTACCAGCAGCGCCGGCCGGCGCCCAAACCGCGGGCACTGCACCCGAACGGACGGGCGAGAAAACTTCCCGAAACACGGCGGGCATACGGTGGCCCGATGGGAGATCTGTTCCAGGGCTACCCGCTGGGCAAGGCGTGGGACGAGATGTTCGACGCCGAGGCGCGGCCGCGCGCTGCCGCCGAGGCGGTCTACGACGTAGTGCGCTCGCTCCCCGGCGACGACCTGCGCGCTCGCGCCGACGCGCTGGCCCTGTCGTTCCTCGATCGCGGTGTCACCTTCGCCCTGGGCGGGGAGGACCGACCCTGGCCGCTCGATGTCGTCCCGCGGATCATCACTGCCGAGGAGTGGGCGACGCTGTCTGCAGGCGTGGTGCAACGGGTGCGGGCCCTGGAGGCGTTCCTTGCCGACGTCTACGACCGCGGCGAGATCTTCGCCGATGGCGTCGTGCCCAAGCGCCTGATTGCCACGAGCGCGCATTTTCACCGGGCGGCCGCAGACATCACCCCACCCAACGGGGTCCGGATCCTGGTCTCGGGAATCGACGTGATCCGCGACGAGGCCGGCCAGTTCCGGGTACTGGAGGACAACATCCGCACCCCGTCGGGGGTCAGTTACGTCATCGAGAACCGCCGGGCGATGACCCACGGATTGCCCGAGGCGTTCGCGGAGCACCGGATCATGCCGGTCTCGGACTACCCCCAGCGCCTGCTCGCGGCGGCCACCGCGGCTGCGCCCGACGGGGGAGCGGATGCCACCGTCGTCGTGCTCACCCCCGGCATCTACAACTCCGCGTACTTCGAGCACGCGCTGCTCGCCCGTTTGATGGGGGTCGAGCTCGTCGAGGGCCGGGACCTGATCTGCCGCGGTAACCGGGTCTACATGCGCACCACCTCCGGCGAGCGCCGCGTCGACGTCATCTACCGCCGCATCGACGACGACTTCCTCGACCCGCTGCACTTCAATGCCGACTCCGTGATCGGCTGCCCCGGTCTGCTCAACGCCGCTCGCGACGGCGGCGTGACGATCTGCAATGCGGTCGGTAACGGCATCGCCGACGACAAACTGGTCTACAGCTACGTCCCGGACATGGTGCGGTACTACCTGCAGGAAGAACCGATCCTGGCCAACGTCGACACCTACCGCCTCGACGAGCCGGACACCTTGACGTGGGTGCTGGAGCACGTCGACGAGTTGGTGCTCAAGCCGGTGGACGCATCCGGCGGCAAGGGCATCGTGATCGGCCCGGCCGCCGACGAGCTGACCCTGAGCGAATTGCGGGTCCGGGTCGCGGCCGACCCGCGCGGTTGGGTCGCGCAGCAGGTCATCTCGCTGTCCACGGTGCCGACGCTGATCGGTGACACGTTGCGTCCGCGCCACGTCGACCTGCGCCCGTTCGCGGTCAACGACGGCAACGAGATCTACGTGTTGCCCGGCGGTCTGACCCGGGTCGCACTGCCCGAGGGCCAACTGGTCGTGAACTCCTCGCAGGGCGGCGGATCGAAAGACACGTGGGTGCTCGCCAGCGCCGAGGCGGGCGCCGATGCGGTTCCCAGCGTCGCCGAGGAGCCGCGAGCGCGTGCCCCGCGCGGCGCCGTCGCCGATATCGGGGAGGAGCCGGGGGCGACGACGATTCAGATGCGGGTGCAGGAAGACCCACAGCAGGCACAGCGACAGGGGAGGGTGCAGTAGTGCTGAGCCGGATCGCCGAGTCGACATTCTGGATCGGGCGTTACCTGGAGCGGGCGGACTCCACGGCGCGCATCCTCGACGTCCACGTCCAGATGCTGGTCGAGGACCCTTGGGTCGATGAGGCGACGGCATGTTCCTCGCTGATGGAGGTCATGGGGGTCGAGGGAGACGACTTAGCCGTGACTGGTCGTCAGGTGTTGGCCGCGCTGGCCTACGACCCGGCAAATGCATCGTCGATCGCGGGATCGTTGTCCGCTGCGCGGGAGAACGCCCGTGGTTCCCGAGAGACGATCTCGGCGGAGATCTTCGAGGCGCTGAACTCGACCTGGATCGATCTGCCCGACAAGCGGCGCCGGGCGGACCGGATGGGTCCGCACACCTTCTTCGCCTGGGCGCGGGAGTGCACCGCGTTGATGTCCGGTCTGGTGGACTCCACGATGAGCCGGGACGAGAGCTGGACGTTCCTGACGCTCGGGCGCAGCCTGGAGCGCGCGGACATGACCGCCCGTCTGCTGATGCTGCGCACGATCCCCGGCGGGCGAGCTCCGACCTGGGGCACTCTGTTGCGCTCGTGTGGCGCTTACGAGAGCTACCTGCGCACCTACCGCGGGCCCGTGCGCGAGGATCGGGCCGCTGAGTTTTTGATGGTGGACCGGCTCTCACCACGCTCGGTCTTCGCCGCGTTGAGTAACGCTGAACGGTGCTTGCACACCCTCGATCCCGTCGCAGGACGTAGTGGCTTCGCGGACGATGCCCGCCGCATGCTCGGTCGCGCCCGCGCGGATCTGGAATTTCGTTCGCCCGGGGACCTGCTTGCGAATTTCTCTGCCGACCTGGAGGCCCTGCAGGCGACGTGTTCGACGGTCAGTGACGCGATCGCCGAGCGCTATTTCCCGCGGCTGTTGCAGGAGGGGTGGTCCGCAGGGGCAGTCCACGACCTCGCGCTGGACAACGTCACGGTGGGCGCCGCATGAACACCCCACACGCCCGGCGGCTGCGGATCGTCCATCAGACCCGGATCGCCTACGCCGGAGACGTGCTGGCCTCCTACAACGAGGTCCGGATGACCCCGCTCACCGATGCCGGCCAGAGCACGCTCGAGGCTAAGGTCGCGGTCAGCCCGAACGCGGTCGGTTCGCGCTATAGCGACTACTGGGGCGCCCTGGTCACGGCATTCGATCTGCACACCCCGCACCGCGCGCTCACGGTCCAGGCGACGTCCGTGGTGGAGACCACGGCGCGGGCGCTGACCCGCGAGGTGGTGAGTTGGGACCAGCTGCGCGACTCTGGGCTGCGCGACGCCCAGGTCGAGTACCTCACCGCTACCGATCACACGACGGTCAGTGCAGAACTGATCGGGCGCGCACGTGAGTTCATTGGCGATGCCGCGCCGGCCGAGGCTGCGCGGTCCTGCACGCACTGGCTGCGCGATCAAGTCGTGTACATCCCGGGATCCACCGGCGTGCACACCAAGGCCATGCAGGCCTGGGATGCAAAGGCCGGCGTCTGCCAGGACCTCGCACATCTGACGGTGGGTCTGCTGCGCGGGCTCGGGATCCCGGCGCGCTACGTCTCCGGCTACCTGCACCCCGATCCGGACGCCGGGATCGGGATCCCGGTCACCGGGGAGAGCCACGCCTGGGTCGAGTGGTGGGACGGGGCCTGGACGCCCTTCGACCCGACCAGCGGGATGCCGGTCGGCGTCGATCACGTGGTCGTCGCCCGCGGGCGCGACTACTGGGACGTGCCTCCGCACAAGGGTGTGTACGCCGGCCCCGCGGGCTCCGCCCCTGCGGTCGAGGTCGAGGTCACCCGCCTCGCCTGACTGTGGTCTGGGCGACAGCAGCTGCGCCGTCATCGGCTCGGGGCAGAGGGCTCCCCGCTTCGCTTTTCGCGTGTCCTTCGGCCACGCGGGTCGCTTTGATGCCCCTCGCTCGATGTCGGCTCCGCCGCTGTCGGTGCGAGTCGAATCAGCCGGTGGTGACCAGGTCGACCACGAAGACCAGGGTCGCGTTCGGCGGGATCGCCGCGCCGGCGCCCCGGGATCCGTAACCCAGCTCCGACGGGATGACGATGGTCCGTCGGCCGCCTTCCTTCATGCCCTCGATGCCTTGGGCGAAGCCGGGCACGACGCCGGAGAGCGGGAAATCGATGGGCGCGTCACCGGCCTTCCAGGACGAGTCGAAAACCGTGCCGTCCACGTACAGCGCGCCGACGTATCGCACGGACACGGTGTGGGATGCCTCGGCGGTCTTGCCCTCACCGACGACGAGATCCTTCGTCTGCAAAGTGGTCGGCGGGGAGCCGGTGCCCTTGGCAATCACCGGCTCGGTCTTGAGATCGGTGGCGTTACTGACCTCCGGCACGCCGCCTGAGGCTCCGCCACTGGGGGCGCCTGCGGCCGGGGCGCCGGCTCCCGACCCTGCCTGGTCGACCTCCTCGTCATCACTCCCGCACCCGGTCAGGGCGAGGGCCGCGCACAGGGCGAGGGCGGCGAACTTCGGACGGCGGGTACGCACGGGTGTCATCACGGGGCTGATTCTGCCGAACGCCGGGATTCTGTGCGTCGCGGGCCCGCCGGGCGGCGTTGCTTCAAGGCAGGCGCCAGTCGACGGGAGCTGCGCCGAGAGTCGCTAGCAGTGCGTTCACCCGGCTGAACGGGCGCGAGCCGAAGAACCCGCGAGTGGCCGACATCGGGCTCGGGTGGGCCGAGGTCACCCGCGGAATCTCGCCGAGCAGGGGTAGCAGCGTGGCGGCGTCCCGACCCCACAGCAGCGCGACGAGCGGGGCGTCGCGGGCAACGAGCGCGCGGATGGCCTCCTCGGTCACGGCCTCCCAGCCCTTGCCGCGGTGCGAGCCCGGGGCGCCCGGGCTGACGGTGAGGACGCGGTTGAGCAGCAGGACGCCCTGATCCGCCCAGGGGCTGAGGTCGCCGGTGCTCGGTCTCGGGTGGCCGAGGTCGGCGGTGTACTCGGTGAAGATGTTGGTCAGCGAGCGCGGGATCGGTCGGGTGTCGGGGGAGACCGAAAACGAGAGCCCGACCGCGTGCCCGGGCGTGGGGTAGGGGTCCTGGCCGACGATGAGGACCCGTACGTCGTCGAAGGGCTGGGTGAACGCGCGCAGGACGTGGGCGCCGGCCGGCAGGTACCCGCGCCCGGCGACGACCTCGGCCCGCAGGAAGTCGCCGAGCGCCGCGATCTCACCCTCCACGGGGGCGAGCGCCTTCGCCCAGCCCTCATCGACGATCTCGGCGAGGGGGCGGGCAGGCACGGAATCAGGCTAGCCGCGGCTTGTCA
Organism: Sporichthyaceae bacterium; assembly: GCA_052387905.1. Lineage (GTDB taxonomy): Bacteria > Actinomycetota > Actinomycetes > Sporichthyales > Sporichthyaceae > JBQTII01. The sequence goes on from JBQTIR010000013.1 coordinate 26,359, forward strand.
GAGGTCCCGCCTAGCGTCGGTTCACGGGGCAGTCCGGAGCCTGCGAAGGTCCCGGAAATGCCTATACCGATCCAATCCTACCGCGGTAGGATTGACGTATGAAGGTGGTCAAGATGAGTGTCTCGTTCGACCCTGAGCTCGGCGAAGCGATCCGGGCGGCTGCCGCAAAGGTGGGACAGCCCGTATCGACCTGGGTGGCCGAGGCGGCGGCGCACAAGCTACGCAATGAGGCCCTTGGCGAGTTCTTGGATGCGTATGAGGCAGAGCACGGCGCGTTCACGCCCGAGGAGATCGCCCAGGCAGAGGCGGAGCTGAGAGCGGCGCGAGTGGAGGCGGGCCTCCCGCCGGGTGGGCTCTGATGGCGGGTTTGGTCCTTGACGCCGGTGCTCTGATCGCGGTGGACCGGGGCGACCGCATGGTGCTCCTTCGCCTACGGATAGCGAAGTCCAAGGGAATCGCGGTGCGAACCAACGCGATGGCGGTGGCGCAGGTATGGCGGGACGACCGTGGCCGACAGGCCGTACTGGCGACAGTGATGAAGGGTGTCGACGTCCACGCGGTAGCGCCTGAAGCCGGTCGCGTCGCAGGGCTGGTCCTCGCGGCAGCAGGGCTGGATGATGCGATCGACGCGACGGTGGCGTTGCTGGCTGAGGACGGCGACACCGTGCTCACCAGCGACCCGGGCGACCTGCGACGGCTTCTGAAGGCCGCCGGCATTCGCGCGGCCGTCGTCGCCTGCTGAGCGGCCTATGCGCCAGCTTCGTGGCGCCCCAGTTCGTCGTCGTCCGGAAGCAGGCGCTGCAGGAGGCGCCACACCTGGGTCGTGGTGGTCGCTGTCCAGGAGTGCTCACCTTCCGATGCCGCGTCGTCGAGGTGCAAGGCCGTGCCGGTGTCGAGCATCGTCAAGGTGCGGCCGGTCGGATTGCCGCCTGCGTCGTCCCACGTCACGGACACCTGGAGCTCGCGGGCCGAGCCGGGAAAAGGGCCTGGCGCCGTGTTGGTTCCCGGATCGGAGTGGGCACGCGGGCCGAGGCCCAGGATGCGGGCGAGCGCTGCTGTGGCGAATGGCGGGCCAAGAACCACCGCGGGCTCATCGGTGGAGTCCGAGGTGGCGGTGGCCTGCTCGGAGCCGATCCAGACGACGTAGTTCCGCGTTGCTGCCGCAGTGGTGACTGCGACGTCGACGCGGCACAGCGCCGATCGTTTCGCCTCGGCGATGTCGTCCACACCACTGCCCGAAGGCTGCGCGTCGATCATGCGACTGACGCCGCCTCAGGAATGTGCAGGCCCGCGGCGATGGCGCTGAGGTCGTCCGCGAAGGCGTCGTAGACACCGGTGCTCACCGTGGCCGTCACCGCGAGGCCGCGCGTGCCGACGGCCGCGGCCCATTGCTCCATCGTCACGGCCCGCCCGCCCGCGTTGTGGCACCCCAGGCGACGAACCCCCGGGTGTCCTCCGAGGCTGACGTGCTCCAGGTCGAGGAGCAGATACTCGTCCAACGTCTGCCCGAGCAGCTGATCGGTGCCCAACTGCCAGTCGCGGAAGGTCATTGCGGCCGGGAGTTCGCTGACGGTGACCAGGATGTTCGCCTGCGGTCCTTCGCCGCCGCCGTCGTCGGGTGCCGTCATCAGCACTGGCAGGGTCACGCGCGGCTCGCCGTGTATTTCCCAGCCGGGCGGGATGGGGAGCGAGAACCGGTTGAACGGATCGTGGAAGCGGCGCCAAGTCGCGGCGGCGCCGCGGTCGTCACTTGTGCTCATCGCGGGCCCACTTCGGGTACCAGAACTGGGGGATGGGGAGGAAGAGGATGCCGTAGATGCCGAGGAGCATTGCAAAGATCATGACGAAGGCCACCAGAACATTCAGCACCGGAATGTCTTCAACGACGGTGAATATTCCGGGGGTCGTCATCATGAAACCGAGACTGGGGTAAACGCACAGGACGCCACGCTTCTGCCAGGTGTCGTTGTGCCACCACCGTGAGGCTCGAGTACGGCCGGCCCTGCTCCAGGCACTCAATCCGAGAAGGAGTAGCCCAAAGAGGGCGATCAACGCGAGGTCCACGTCTTAGCCCCTCTCCCAAAACTTCAGGGCGCCGCCTACGTCGGAGACCACGTCTGTAGCCAGTTCGATGCCCTTTCCGAAGGTGCTTGCCGTGAGATCGGCAATCGCTCCGCCGGCTTCGGACGCTGCTACGCCCATGATCAAGCCGCCACCGATTGCGCCGACGACTGCTCCGGGCGGGCCGCCGAAAGCCAGTCCGATGGCTGCTCCGCCTTGGGCACCGAGCGCTGCACCACCCCAGGCAGCGGTTCCGACGATAACGACGTGGGCGCCTGCGCGGCCCACGCGTTCGCTGGTGGACAGGGTGGGGTCGTCAGAGTCCAGGGCCCATTGGTCCAGGCCGGCGATGCCGCCGTTGACGAAGCCGCCGGCGGGTCCGAGGAACTTTCCGCCCCGCAGCCAGCGGTTGCGGATGTCGGACTTGTTGGCCTTGGCGCGCCAGCTGTCGTTGGACCAGGCGTGGATGCCCTTCTGAGTTTTCGACATCCCCTGAGGGCTCATCACCCGGCCGCCGGGTCCGAGTGGGGCGAAGGTCCCGTACTTCATCCGGGTCGCCCACTCGGTCGCGGCACCGACGCCGAGGATCCCGAGGCCGGTGCCGTAGAGGCTGTACCCGCCAGTGCCGAGGCCGGTCGGGGGCAGGAAACCGGACTTGCGCAGCCAGTACTCCAACAGGGGAGTCGGGGCCAGGCCGTTGACGATGCCGAGCAGGGCAGCGTGGGCGTTGCCCTCCAGGTTGCGCGCCGTGACGGCCGTTTCCTCGCACCGGGCATACGCGGCGGCCAGGCGTCCCGAGCGGGTGGGGTCGGGGGCCAGTGCGGGCCCGCTGACGGGCGGTGCCTGGTCGGGGTCGGCGATCGAGGCCGCGAGTTCGTCGGGCAGGCCGGCGTCGAGCACCGCGTCGGCGGCGGGAACGATCCCCAGCCCGGCCTGCACCGCCGCGGCCCGGGCGCTGTGCATCAACTCACGGGCGTCGCCCACGGTGTCGGCGAAGGCATCGAGGCCGGCGACGGCCCGGTCGACCTCGTCCTGCTGAGCCAGGACGGTCTTCTCGATCTCGGTCGCCCGGTCCTGGAACCCTTGGGCGGCCGCCCCGACCCAGTAGTCCGCTGCCATCCGGCGCGCCCCGACCAGGTCCTCATGCAGAGTGCCCAGCGCTCGGGACACCGCGCGCAGGTCCTGGGCTGCGTAGCGGGCGCTACGAAGGTCGCCGGGGATCGCGAGGTCGATCACCGGCGATCCCGGCCGATCCGCAGCAGATCCTCACGAGCGGCCTGATCTGAGTCGTCGTAGTTGTCGGCGCTGGCACGCACGGCATCGGCCAATCCGGTCACGGCCCCGGAAATTCGGGCGATGGCGTCGTCCAGTCGATCCAACGATCGTGCGGTCTCCACGCTGGTGCGCCCGACGTCGGGACGGTCCGGCGGGTGACGGGTCGCGGCCTCGAACGCGGTCACGGACTGGCGCAGCCGGTCGGCGACGCGGTGCAAGGTCGCGGTGTCGACCTCGAAGCCGTCGATCATGGCCGTACCGTATCCCGGGGCTCAGTCGCGGCGGCCAGCACCGCGATCGCAGACCGGAAGGCGAGGCGCCGATGTTCCCGCTCGGCTTGACGACGCCCGAGGTGGGCATCTCGTGGGCACAGTTCGAGGTGGACCTCGCGGCGACGCTCGTGGATCTGGCCGATACCGGACTGCTCACGTTGTCCCTCCCCGAACGAGCCGACGATCCCCGGTTGGTGAAGCCGTCGTGGTGGCGGCGGATCTTCGGGCCAGAGGCGCCGTCAGACTTCGACCCGTGGGTGCAGTTCTTCCGGCTGGGCAATTGCCTGAGCTGCGAGTGCGGCGGCCCCGCGGACGGCCGGCTACGGGGGCCCGTGCGGATCAGCCCCGCGCAACAGCAGCAGTTGACCGAGATCGGATGGCGCCCGGGCTGGGTCGAACGGCCGACCGATCCGCCGCATCCCAACTACCGCGTGTACTTCCCGCACCACGGCGACGACCCCGGGGAGATCCCGGAGGACCCGGCCTTGGACCTGCCGTACCCGGCGGCGGTGGACGCGTCGGCCGCCGCCCAGTTGGCGGTGGACACCTTCCGGGACGTCTTCGGTTACCTCGCTCCGGGCGTCCTGGCCGTGAAGCGAGGCGTGGTCGGGGAGTTCGAAGGCCTGATCCAGGAGCAGTGGCGCAAACGCAAGGAGCGGCGCGAAGGGCAGTAGCGCCAGCCGGTCGGCCGGCGCGTGGGAACATGGGGCGAAGCTGACCTGCGCCGCATCGCCCGAGCTTGATGGTCCGGGTTGCGCGCCCCTTTGATGTGAACGGGACGGAATCTCCGCGTGCCACCGACCTCGCCTCGGCCCAACCGCACCGACCCGGCCCAAACTCCTCCGACGTCAATTCGCAACTTCTGCATCATCGCCCACATCGACCACGGCAAGTCGACGCTCGCGGACCGGATGTTGCAGCTCACCGGGGCCGTGGAGGCGCGGAACATGCGCGCGCAGTACCTGGACCGGATGGACATCGAGCGTGAGCGCGGAATCACGATCAAGAGCCAGGCCGTGCGCCTGCCCTGGACCGGGCTGGACGGTCAGCACTACGTCCTGAACCTCATCGACACCCCGGGCCACGTCGACTTCACCTACGAGGTCTCCCGCTCGCTGGCCGCCTGCGAGGGCGCCGTCCTGCTCGTCGACGCCGCTCAGGGCATCGAGGCACAGACGCTGGCGAACCTGTACCTGGCGATGGAGAACGACCTGCACGTTGTCCCGGTGCTGAACAAGATCGACCTACCGGCCGCGCAGCCGGAGAAGTACGCCGCCGAACTCGCGCACATCATCGGCTGTAACGCCTCCGACGTCCTGAAGGTCTCGGCGAAGACCGGAGAGGGCGTGGCCGACCTCATTCACGAGATCGTCGCCCAGATCCCGCATCCGATCGGTGACCCCGACGCCCCGGCACGGGCGATGATCTTCGACTCCGTCTACGACACCTACCGCGGCGTCGTGACCTACGTCCGCGTGATCGACGGGCACCTGAGCAGGCGCGAGAAGATCCTGATGATGTCCACCCGGGCGACCCACGAGCTGCTCGAGATCGGGGTGAGCTCGCCCGAGCCCACCCCGAGTGACGGGCTCGGGGTCGGCGAGGTCGGGTACCTGATCACCGGGGTGAAGGACGTCCGGCAGTCCAAGGTCGGCGACACGATCACCGACATGCACTCCCCGGCCACCCAGGCCCTCGCCGGCTACCGCGAGCCCAAGCCGATGGTGTTTTCCGGGCTGTACCCGATCGACGGCTCGGACTTCCCGGAGCTGCGCGAGGCCCTGGACAAGTTGCAACTCAACGATGCGTCACTGGTGTACGAGCCGGAGTCCTCCGCAGCGCTGGGCTTCGGCTTTCGCGTCGGGTTCCTCGGTCTGCTGCATCTGGAGATCGTGCGCGAGCGCCTCGAGCGCGAGGCCGGTCTGGACCTGATCTCCACCGCGCCCAACGTCGTGTACCGGGTCGTCAAGGATGACGGCAAGGAGTTCATCGTCACCAACCCGAGCGAGTACCCCCAGGGCAAGATCTCCGCGGTGTACGAGCCGATCGTGAAGGCCTCCGTGCTGACCCCGAGCGAGTTCGTCGGCACGATCATGGAGCTGTGTCAGCAACGCCGCGGCATCCTCGGCGGAATGGATTACCTGTCCGAGGACCGTGTCGAGCTGCGTTACACGCTTCCGCTGGCCGAGATCGTCTTTGACTTCTTCGACGCTCTCAAGTCCCGCACCCGCGGCTACGGCTCGCTGGACTACGAGGTCAAGGGCGAGCAGGCCGCCGACCTGGTCAAGGTCGACATCCTGCTGCAGGGCGAGGCGGTCGATGCGTTCTCCGCGATCGTGCACAAGGACAAGGCGCAGGAATACGCCACCCGCATGACCAAGAAGCTGCGCACGCTGATCCCCCGTCAGCAATTCGAAGTCCCGATCCAGGCCTCCATCGGGGCGAAGATCATCGCCCGGGAGAACATCAGCGCGATCCGCAAGGACGTTCTCGCCAAGTGCTACGGCGGCGATATCTCCCGCAAGCGGAAGTTGCTGGAGAAGCAGAAGGAAGGCAAGAAGCGGATGAAGATGGTGGGCCGGGTCGAGGTCCCCCAGGAAGCCTTCATCGCCGCGCTGTCCACGGATGAATCCGGGGACAAGAAGTCCAAGTAGCGCGCCGAAGCGGCGAGGGGCGTTCGAGAGTACGAAGTCGTACCGCCCGGGTTACCCTGTACGCATGACGGAGTTGCTGAGCGTGCCCGAGGCCGCGGACTCGCCGGCCGAGACCGGGGAGGCCCCGCCAACCCCGCGGGAACGACAGATCTTGCTGGCGTGCGCGCAGCTGCTGGCATCGGATGGTCACGAGCGCCTCACGATCGACGCGGTGGCGGCGCGGGCGAAGGCGAGCAAGGCCACCATCTACCGGCGGTGGCCGGGCAAGGCACCGCTGGTTTTCGCTGCGGTGCAGGCGCTGTCGGAGACCGAGCCATTCGCGGCGGTGTACACCGGCGATTTGCGCGCGGACATGATCGCGGTCAGCACCGGCGTCCGCGATCGGATCGTCGCCAGTGGCCCGCTGCTCGCCGGAATGCTCTACGCGATGCAGCGCGACCCCGAGCTCGCCCAGCTCATGCGGGAGAACATCCGGCGCAGCCAGGCCAGCGTGGCCGAGCTGATCGAGCGCTATCTCGCCGACGGTGCGATCGACCCCTCGGTCGACCACGAGATCGTCCGGCAGGTAGCCCCGTCCACCGTCATCACCCGGTTGCTCTTCACCGACGAACCCGTCGACGACACCGTGATCGCGCGCCTGGTCGACCATGTGCTGCTCCCGTTGTTGACGGGCGCGAAGTGAGCCAGACCGCTCAACTGGAACTCACCGAGACCGACCGCGCGGCCGCCGCGACGAACAAGCGCCGCTGGCTGGGGCTGGGCGTCATCGCGGTCTCCCAGTTGCTGATCGTCCTCGACGCGACGATCGTCAACGTCGCGCTGCCCGCCGTCTCCGCCGACCTGCAGGTCGCCGACGCGGACCGGCAGTGGATCGTCACGATTTACGCCCTCGCCTTCGGCGGCCTGCTCCTGCTCGGGGGCCGGATCGCGGATTACCTGGGCCTGCGCCGCGCCCTGCTGGTCGGTATGGCCGGCTTCGCGGTCGCGTCGGCGATCGGCGGCGTGGCGGGCAACCTCGGGGTGCTGTTGCTGGCCCGGGCCGGCCAGGGCGCGTTCAGCGCGGTGATGGCGCCGGCGGCGCTCGCGCTGCTGGCCACGACCTTCACCGATCCGCGCGAGCGGGCCAAGGCCTTCTCGGTGTTCGGGGCGGTAGCCGGCGGCGGGTCCGCGCTGGGACTGATCTTCGGCGGCATTCTCACCGAGTATCTGAACTGGCGCTGGACGATGTACGTCAACATCCCGGTCGCAATTTTCGCGTTCATCGGCGCCAAGATGCTGCTGCCGGACACCAAGAGTGAGCACCCGGGTCGCCTCGACCTCGTCGGCACGGTCCTGGGTACCGCGGGCCTGCTCACGCTCGTTTACAGCTTCTCCGAGGCCGAGCGTTCCGGGTGGACGCAGGCGAGCACGCTGACCTGGCTGGGCAGTGGGCTGAGCCTGCTGGTGGCCTTCGTCGTCAGCCAGCGGATCGTGGCCAACCCGCTGCTCCCGTTGCGGCTGTTCTCGAGTCGGACCCGTAGCGGGGCGATGATCGCGGTGGGCCTGGCGTCGGTCGGCATGTTCGGGGCCTTCTTCTTCCTGACCTTCTATCTGCAGGGCGTGCTCGGCTTCTCTCCGGTCAAGACCGGCGTCGCCTTCCTGCCGGTGACCGGGGGAGTCCTGGTCTCCTCCGCGATCATCAGCGGCGTGATGGACCGGATGCGGCCGCGGGCGATCATCGGCGCCGGCCTGTTCGGCGCCGCGGCCGGACTGCTGCTCCTGGTGCGGATGACGCCGGAGAGCAGCTATTCGGCGGAGGTCCTCCCGGCGTTGATCCTGATCGGCCTGAGCCTGGGTGGGGTCTTCGTGCCCTCCTTCAACGCCGGTACGGTCGGGGTCGCCCCGGCCGATGCCGGGGTGGCCAGCGCGGCGATCAACACCGCCCAGCAGGTCGGCGGCGCCCTCGGTGTCGCGCTGCTGTCCAGCGTCGCCGCCAACCGCACCGCGGAGTACCTGCAGGGCCGGGAGATCACGCCGGACGTCCTGGTGGCCGGTCAGGTCGAGGGGTTCGCGCGCGCCGCTCTGGTGGCGGGGCTGATCTTGCTCGTGGCCGGCGTGGTGACCACCGTGATGATCAACGTGCGCCGACTCGAGGCCGCCCATCCGGGTGATCCAACAGCGCTGGCGGCCGTTCCCGCTGGCGCCGGGGGTACCGATGCTCCTACGGTGAATGACGTGATCGGTCGAAAGCGCGTCCCGCCGCCGGCCAGCCCCGGCGGCCCTAACGGCAGGCATCCCGATGCGCAGGTGCCGGCCCGGCCGGTGTCCGCTCCCGTGGCGGAACCCGGCTCTGCTGCCCCGCCCGCTCCGGCCGTCCCGCCCGTTCCCGCTGCCCCGCCGGTCCAGGCGTTCCGCCCGGGCCCGCCGGTGCCGGCTGCCCGCCCGCAGGGCGACGGCAAAGCCGGCACGGCCCTGCCCGCGCGCGGTCACATCGGGGTGCGAGTGCGCCACCGCGACGGTGTGATGCTCCCGGGCGCCCTGGTCACCCTGCTCGACGAGGCCGGCCGGCCGCTGGGCACCCAGCGCGCCAACGCCGACGGCGAGGTCGACTTCGCCCCGGCCGAGGGCTCCATCTTCGTGGTCGTGGTCTCGCACCCCGGCTTCCTACCGAAGGCGACCACTGTCCCGCTGCCCGCCACCTCTGCGCAGTCCCTGGGCATCGAGGTGGCATTGGCGCCCGCCGCCCGGCTGGCGGGGCGCGTGCTCACGGCCCGCACCCGGACCCCCGTGCGCGACGCGCTGGTCACCCTTACCGACGCCAACGGACTGGTCATCGCCGCAACCAGCACCGATGCCCAAGGCACGTATGTGCTGGTCGACCTCACGGTCGAGTCGGGCACTCTCACCGTCACCGGCCCCGCGCTCATCCCGAACGCCGTGGCGGTGACGATCCCGGCCGGCTCGAACGCTCGAGCGGACGTCGACGTGCGCTCCACCGGATCCGTCGACGGGATCGCCCGCACCGCCTCCGGTGCGCCGATCGCCGATGCCCGGGTCAGTCTGCTCGACGCCTCCGGTAACGCGGTGGCCGTGACCCACACCGACGCCCGCGGCCTGTACTCCTTCGCCGAGGTCGAGGAGGGCGCTTACACCCTCGTCGCGGTCGGCTATCCCCAGGTCACCGCGGAGCTCTCGCTCTCGGCCGGCCAGTCGCTGTCCGGCGAGGTCACCCTGGCCCACGCCCACGTTCCGGCACCTCCCGCGGCCCGGGCTTTCTGACCCGCGGGGCAGGATAGGCGCGTGCCCGCCTACATCCGCTCGGTGAATGTCGGGCCCGCCAGGTCGAGTCCGCACGCCGGCCTCGGGCGCACTGCGTTCGACAAGCGGCCGGTGCACGCGCGGGTCCGTGCTCACCCGCTCGGGCTGGACGGCGATGAACAGGCCAATCGACGCCATCACGGCGGCCTCGATCAGGCGGTGTACGCCTTCGCCCGGGAGGACCTCGACCGCTGGCACCACGAACTGGGGCGGGAACTGCCGGACGGGGCGTTCGGGGAGAACCTCACGACCGTCGGTATCGACCTCAACGACGTCGTGATCGGTGAGCGCTGGGCAGTCGGGGAGGCCGAGTTCGAGGTGTCCTGCCCCCGGGTGCCGTGCCGAACGTTCGCACGGGTGCTCGGCGAGCCGCGCTGGATCAAGCGCTTCACCGCGCAGGGGCGCTCGGGGGCCTACCTGCGGGTGCTCGGAGAGGGGACGGTGGGCGCCGGCGACGAGATTCGCGTGCTCGCGCGACCTACGCACGGCGTCACCGCCGGTGAGACCTTCCGGGCGATGCTCCTCGAGCCGGAACTGCTGCCGCGTCTGCTCGACGTCCCCGAGCTACCGACCAAGATTCGCCAGCGCGCCCGCGCCCACCTCGGGGCCCAGGACATCCCCTAATGGCGGGCCCGCCACCCGCGGGCGAGCCCGTGCCCACGGGCGGCGCGCTCCCGTCTGCTGCACTGACCAGTCTCGGCGCCCGCGGATTCGGGGTCTACCTGCACGTGCCGTTCTGCGCGACGCGGTGCGGCTACTGCGACTTCAATACCTATACCGCGGACGAATTGGGTGAGGGGGCCTCGCGTGCGGACTTCCCGGCGACCGCGGCGGCGGAAATCCGCTTCGCGGCCCGGGTGCTCGCGGCCGGCGGTGGGCCGGTGCCCGCCGCACAGACCGTCTTCGTCGGCGGCGGCACACCGACCCTGCTGCCGCCGTCTTCGCTCGCGTCGATGCTCGAGGTTGTTCGCGCAGAGTTCGGCCTGACAGCGGATGCCGAGGTCAGCACGGAGGCCAATCCCGACTCCGTCGACCAGCGGAGTCTGGCCGCACTGCGCGAGGCCGGATTCACCCGCATCTCCTTCGGCATGCAGAGCGCCCGTCCGCATGTGCTCGCCGCGCTCGAGCGCACCCACACCCCGGGGCGGGCGACCCGCGCCGTGGCCTGGGCGCACGTTGCCGGCTTCACCCACGTCAACCTGGACCTGATCTACGGCGCCCCGGGGGAGAGCGACGAGGATTGGGCCGCCTCGCTGACCGCGGCGGTCGAGGCCGGGCCGGACCATGTCAGCGCCTACGCCCTCATCGTCGAGGAGGGCACCCGGCTGTCCGCCCGGGTGCGGCGCGGGGAGGTCGCCGTGGCCGATGATGACGCCCTGGCTCGGCGCTACGAGGCGACCGACGCCGCGCTGTCCGCCGCCGGGCTGACGTGGTACGAGGTGTCGAACTGGGCGGCGCCCGGGGCGCAGTGCCGACATAACCAGCTGTACTGGACCGGCGCCAACTGGTGGGGCGTCGGACCTGGTGCGCACTCGCACATCGGCGGCGTGCGGTGGTGGAACGTGCGTCACCCCCGCGACTACGCCGCCCGTCTGACGGCGGGTCAGAGTCCGGGTGCCGGGCGCGAGATCCTGAGCGACGCCGAGCAACACCTGGAGGACGTGATGCTGCGGCTGCGCCTGGCCGAGGGTCTGGCCCTGGCGGCTCTCGGCCCGTCCGGGCGCGGCGGTGCGCAGCGGGCACTGGCCGCCGGCTTGCTCGATCCGGTGGCCTATGCCGGTGGCCGCGCGGTGTTGACCCTTCGCGGCCGCTTGCTCGCGGATGCGGTGGTGCGCGACCTCACGGAGTGAATCGGCGCGGCATGCATGCCGAAACCCGTGCGACACGCCGTGGGGATGTCGGCGTGTCGCGCCGTTTCAGCATGCATGCCGCCCTGACATGTCAGTCCGTCACGAAATCGATGAGTTCCTCGACCTTGCTCAGCAACTCGGGGTCCAGATCGGTCCACGAATTGACCTTGGACAGGATGCGCTTCCAGGCCTCGTAGGTCGGGCAGTTCCAGCCGAGTGCGCTGACCACGCCCTCCTTCCACGGCTGCCCGCGCGGCACCACCGGCCAGGCTGCGATACCCAGTGCCGAGGGCTTCACCGCCTGCCAGACATCCACGAAGGGGTGCCCGACGACCAGGGTGTGCTCCCGCGAGGTGACCTGCGCGGCCAGGCGAGCCTCCTTCGAGCCCGGCACCAAGTGGTCCACGAGCACGCCGAGGCGGGCGTCGCGCGCGGGGGCGAACTCGGCCACCAACGCCGGGAGGTCATCGATGCCCTCCAGGTACTCCACGACGACGCCGACCTCACGCAGGTCTTCGCCCCAGACCCGCTCGACGAGTTCGGCGTCGTGGCGGCCCTCGACGTAGATGCGCGAGGCCCGGGCCACCCGGGCCCGGGAGCGCGGGGCGGCGATCGAGCCCGACGCGGTCCGCGTCACCGTGATCGAGGCAGCGCCGACCGGGGCGATGAGCGTGACCGGTGCGCCGTCGATCAGCCAGCCCGGCCCGAGCGGAAAGGTGCGGTGGCGGCCCTTGCCGTCGACCAGGGTGACCAGGTGCCCACCGGGCCCCTTCTCGCAGCGCAACACCGCGCCGCAGAAGCCGGTGTCGACCTCCTCGATGACGAGGCCGAGCTCAGCGGCCACCTCGGGGACGACGCGGGGCCGACGCCAGTTGCCCGCGAGCGCGTCGTCGCCATATCGGTCAGCTGGGCCCACTCCCGTAGAGTGGCACTCGAGGCACGAGAGTGCCAGACGACGCGGCGGCGATCGGCAGCGAAAGGTTCGCTCCCTCAGCCTCGCTACGTTCAGTCGCCCGACGGGAGGCGCGCATGCTTGAGGACCGCAAGCTCGACGTACTGCGCGCGATCGTCGAGGACTTCGTCGCCACGCAGGAACCCGTCGGGTCCAAGGCGTTGGTCGACCGCCACAACCTCGGGGTCTCCCCGGCGACCATCCGCAACGACATGGCCGCCCTGGAGGAAGAGGGCTACATCGCCGCCCCGCACACCAGCGCCGGGCGCATCCCCACCGACAAGGGCTACCGGCTCTTCGTCGACCGCTTGGCCGAGGTCAAACCGCTCTCGGTGGCCGAGCGCAAGGCCATCGCCCGCTTCCTGGACTCCGCGGTCAACCTCGACGACGTCGTCGACCGCACGGTGCGCTTGCTCTCCCAGCTGACCCGCCAGGTCGCGGTGGTGCAGTACCCGCTGCTGTCGGCGGCTGCGGTGCGCCATCTCGAGTTGCTGCCGATCGCCCCGGGCCGGGTGATGCTGGTGCTGATCACCGATACCGGCCGGGTCGAGCAGCGCGTCGTGGAGGTGCCGGTGCTCACCACCGACGACCTGCTTCCCGAGATGCGGGCGCGACTGAACGCGGCGCTGGACGGGCGGCGCCTCAGCGTGGCCGAAGCGGCCATCGCGGAGGTGGAGGCCGCGGTCGTGCTGGTCGATCCGGCGACCGACGGTGCGGTGGTGCGCGCCGTCACCGCGGCGCTGCGCCAGATGATCGACGACACCCGCGACCACCGGGTCGTCGTCGCCGGTGCGGCCAACCTCGCTCGCTCCGGCCACGACTTCCCGGACTCGCTGCAGATGGTGCTCGAAGCGCTCGAGGAGCAGGTCGTGCTGATGCGTCTGCTCGGAGAGGGTGCGACCCCCGACGTCAGCGTGCGAATCGGTCACGAGAATGCGCTGGACGCCCTGGCCGGGACCTCGGTCGTGGCCTCGGGATACGGTCAGCGCGAGGTCGTCGCCCGCCTGGGGGTCATCGGTCCGACCCGGATGGACTATCCGGGGACGATGGGTGCGGTGCGTGCGGTGGCCAGGTACGTCGGACACATTCTCTCAGCTGAGTAGGGGTCAGTTTCTTCATGGGCGAGTCCAGTAATGGCTGATTACTACGCGGTGCTCGGCGTGGCCCGGGACGCGAACGCGGACACGATCAAGAAGGCGTATCGCCGTCTTGCCCGTGAGCTGCACCCGGACATCAATCCGGACCCGGCCGTCCAGGAACGCTTCAAGGAGGTCACCGCGGCCTACGAGGTGCTCTCGGACCCGCAGAAGCGTCAGCTGCACGACCTCGGCGGGGATCCGCTGTCATCCGGCGGGGGTGGCGGCCCCGGCTTCGGTGGTGGCCCGGCCGGTTTCGGCTTCGGCGACATCATGGACGCGTTCTTCGGCCAGACTTCCTCGCGCGGCCCGCGCAGTCGGGTTCAGCGTGGCAACGACGCCCTGCTGCAATTGGAGATCGATCTCGTCGACGCGGTCTTCGGGTCGACTCGCGAGCTGACCATCGACACCGCGGTGGTCTGCGGGCGCTGCGCCGGACGCGGCGCAGAGGCGGGAACCACGCCGGTCACCTGCGACATGTGCAAGGGCCGCGGCGAGATCGCGACCGTGCAGCGCTCGTTCCTCGGTCAGGTTATGACCGCCCGTCCGTGTGGGCAGTGCCGCGGGTTCGGCACCGTGATCTCCTCGCCGTGTTCGGAGTGTGTCGGGGAGGGCCGGGTCCGCAGCCGGCGGACGTTGAAGGTCAAGATCCCCGCCGGGGTCGAGACGGGCACCCGCATCCAGTTGGTCGGTGAGGGCGAGGTCGGTCCGGGGGGAGGTCCCGCCGGCGACCTCTACCTGGAGATCTCCGAGCGTCCGCACCCGCGCCTGACGCGGCACGGCGACGATCTGCACCTGCACGTGGAACTGCCGATGACGGCAGCCGCCCTCGGGGTGAGCATCGAGATCGAGACCCTCGACGGTCCTTACACCGCGGAGTTCAAAGCGGGGTGGCCCTCGGGCAAGCCGCTCCGCATCCCCGCCTACGGCGTTCCGCATCTGCGCGGGACCGGGCGCGGTGATCTGATCCTCGATGTCGAGGTGTGCACCCCGACCGATTTGGACGACACACAGCGCGAATTGCTGCGCGAACTCGCCCGTCTGCGCCGGGAGGAGAACCCGACCGGCGAACCCAAGGTTGATGACCCCGGCCTGTTCTCGAAGTTCTCCAAGCTGCGCGGCGCCTTCGGCGGGCGCTAGCCCCCCATGGGCGAGCGCAGCGAGCTCACAGTGAGCATCGAGCGCGGCCCCGCGAGGACGCGGCGTCATCGGCGGCTGGCCGTGGTGGTGACGCAGTGAGCGCGCCGCTGTTCCTCGTTGAGCCGGGCACCTTGGCGGTGACCGGCACTGTGCGGCTCGACGGTCCGGAGGGCCGGCATGCGGCCAGGGTGCGACGGCTGCGGGTGGGCGAGCTCGTCGACGTGGCCGATGGTGCCGGTGCGGTGGCGCACTGTGTGGTTACTGCTGTCCAGCCAGAGAGCGTCGTTCTCGACGTGACGAGTCATCAGATGGTGGCAGAGCCGGCGCTGCGCTTCGTCGTCGTGCAGGGGTTGCCCAAGGCCGACCGGGGCGAACTCGCGGTCGAGATGCTCACCGAGGTCGGGGTCGACGAGATCGTGCCCTGGGCTGCGACGCGCAGTGTGACGGTGTGGAAGGGCGAGCGCGGAACCAAATCGGCGCAGCGCTGGGCTGTTCACGCCCGGGAGGCCGCCAAGCAGGCCCGCCGGCCCCGGGTGCCCCTCGTCGCGCCGCTCGCCGACGCCGTGACGCTGGCCGGCCGCGTGCGATCAGCGGCGTTGGCACTGGTGCTGCACGAGGGCGCGAGCACACCGCTGGCGTCGGTCGCCCTGCCGGCGAGTGGCGAGGTGCTGCTGGTCGTCGGGCCAGAAGGTGGCATCGACGACGCGGAACTGCGCGCGCTCACCGACGCCGGCGCGCAGGTCTGCCGCCTGGGCCAGGAGGTCCTGCGCACCTCGACCGCGGGGGTCGCCGCCCTCGCCGCGCTCTCGGGCCGCGGCCGCTGGGCCTAATTCACCAACCTCGGGTGGCGCGTGTACCTATCCAGGGCCCGCAATAGGTCCACCCGCCACCCGAAGATGGGTCAGGGGCGAAGCGCGGGGGCAGCGGTGGCGGTCGGGGTCGCCGCGGGCTCGGTGTCAGGCGGGGGTGTGCCGCCCGGAGTGGCAGGGGCGGGCGGGGCGGCGATCGTGATCCAGATCGAGTCCGAGGCCAGGCGGGTGGTGCCGTCCTCGGGCGAGAGCGCGTAGGCGTCGATGCGGTAGTTGCCCGGCGCCAGGACGAACGTCGCCTGCCAGTCGCCGACTTCCGGTGCGCCGGCGGTCGCCATGTCATAGGCCGTCTGCAGCACCCGGCCGTTCTGCGAGACGTCGATCGTCACGGCTCCCTCAAAGACCCGCGCCCGCCCGGCCAGCGTCAGCGGCGAGTCGTAGGTGCGCCCGGACAGCGGCGCGATGATCGCCATGTAGTTGCCCCCGTTGTCCACCGGAATGCCGCCGTCGCTCATCGCCCGCTGCTCTTCGGGGGTGACGGGGGGAGCGAGGGTGGTGTTCTGCGGGGCGTTCGAGGGGACCGGGGTGAGCTCGGTGTCCACCGGGAAATCCTGGCCACCCTCGCCGAGGTCAGGGGCAACAGTCGGCTCCGGGGTCGGATTGATCTTGGGTGCTGGGGTGGTCCGGGGGACCGTGATCACCGGCTGGCGCGCCCCGTCGACGATCAGGGTGCCCGGGTCATCGTCGGTGAGGTTGACGCCGACCACGGTTGCGCCGATCAACGTGAGCGCCAGCGCCGCCCCGGCGAAGGCGGGGCGCCCGAATCGGGAGAACAGGCCCACCGGCCGCTCGGTGCGGGCCCGGATCCGGGCCAGGCCGTCCCCGGCGGGGGTCACCCGCTCGGCCTCGGCGCGTAGTGCGGCCGCCAGGCGACGCTCGATGTCCTCGTCGCTCATCAGATCCCTCCTCCCAGGTCGGTGCCGGAATCGAGCAGGCCGCGCAGTGCGGCGATGCCCCGGAACGTGTGGCTCTTGACCGCTCCCTTGCTGCACTTCATGGCTGCGGCCACCTCGGCCTCGGACAGGTCGCCGTAGTAGCGCAGGACCAGAGCCTCGCGCTGGCGGGTCGGGAGCTTGCGCAGCGCCGCCATCATCGCCTCGGACTCGTAACGTGCCAGGGCCCCATGCTCGGCACTGGGCATGTCCGGACCCGGCATCGGGGCGTGCTTGTCGGCGACCGTGCGACGTCGCAGCACCGAGCGCGAGCGGTTGACGACGGTTTGCCGCAGGTAAGCCAGTGCCTTGTCCTCGTCGCGGATGCGCCGCCATGCCGAGTGCATCGCGACGAAGGCGTCCTGCACGACCTCCTCGGCGGCGCCGGTGTCGCGCAGCAGCATCGCGGACAGGCGCACCAGCGAGCGGTAGTGCGCGGTGTAGAGCTCGGTGACCGCTTCGTCGGCGTCCCAGCGGGCTGGTGCCTGAGAGTCCAGATCGCGCCTGAACTCCGCCACCATGACTGTCACGCCTTCCTGACGCGGATCCTCGCCGATCGGTTTACCTGCCGCCGGGCGATCTTCGCTAGCGTCCGACTGACACTAAAGCTCGCAAGTCTGTGATGAGGGGACCGCGACCATGACCGAGGGCTCGTGCCTGTTCTGTCGCATCGTCGCCGGGGAGATCCCGGCCGACATCGTGGCCCAGACCGCGGACACCGTCGCGTTCCGTGACATCCACCCGCAGGCGCCTGTCCATATGCTGGTGATCCCGCGCGAACACCACCAGGACATCGCCGCGATGGCCGCCGCGGACCCTGCCCTGACCGGCCGTCTGGCCGCGGACGCCGCAGCGGTGGCCGCCCAGCAGGGGTTGTCCGGGTTTCGCCTGGTCTTCAACACCGGCGCCGAGGCGGGCCAGAGCGTGTTCCACGTCCACGGGCACGTGCTCGGCGGGCGGGCCCTGACCTGGCCACCGGGATAATCCACCGGGATAACCCGCCGGGATAACATTGCCGGCAATGGCCGAGTCCGCGAGTACCCAGCACAAGATCATCGTTCCGGCAGGTGTCCCCATGGTGGGGCTGCTCGGGCCCGGGGACGAGTACCTGCGCACCGTGGAACGGGCGTTCCCCGCGGTGGACTTCCTGGCCCGCGGCAACGAAATCACCCTCACCGGCGCCCAGCCCGAGATCGCGTTGATCGAGCGCCTCTTCGACGAGCTCGTCGTGGTGCTGCGCACCGGGGCGCCGCTGTCGACCGATTCCGTGCGCCGCTCGATCCAGATGCTGCGTCAGCACACCGTAGAGCGGCCCGCCGATGTGCTGACCGCGGACATCCTGTCCACCCGCGGCCGCTCGATCCGGCCCAAGACGCTGAACCAGAAGCGCTATGTCGACGCGATCGAGCACTCCACGATCACCTTCGGTATCGGCCCGGCCGGTACCGGCAAGACCTACCTGGCCGTCGCCAAGGCCGTGCAGGCCCTGCAGACCAAGCAGGTCGACCGGATCATCCTGACCCGCCCGGCGGTCGAGGCCGGCGAACGGCTCGGGTTCCTGCCCGGCACCCTCTACGAAAAGATCGACCCGTACCTGCGCCCGCTCTACGACGCCCTGCGGGACATGATGGATCCCGACGCCGTGCCCCGACTGCTGACCGACGGCGTCATCGAGGTCGCGCCCCTGGCATACATGCGCGGTCGGACGCTTAATAACGCCTTCATCATCCTCGACGAGGCACAGAACAGCTCGGCCGAGCAGATGAAGATGTTCCTGACCCGCCTGGGGTTCGGGTCGAAGATCGTCGTCACCGGCGACGTCACCCAGGTCGACCTGCCCTCGGGGACGACAAGTGGGCTGCGGATCATCCAACAGATCCTCGACGGGCTGCGCGACGTCAGCTTCTGCTGGCTGAGCGCCGGCGATGTCGTGCGCCACCAGTTGGTCGGGGAGATCGTCGAGGCCTATGGGCGCTGGGACGCCACTCAAGGGGACGGCAAACGCGCCGCGACGCGCGGTGGTTCGCGCCGGTGAACGTCGACATCTGCAACGAGTCCGGGATCGCGGTCGAGGTCGACCCGCTGTTGGACCTGGTGCGCCACGTCATGGACGCGCAGGGCATCCACCCCGCCGCCGAGCTTTCGGTGCTCCTGGTCGACGTCGGGACCATGGAGCAGCTCCATGTGCGGTGGATGGACGAGCCCGGTCCCACCGACGTGCTGGCGTTCCCCATGGATGAGCTGCGCCCCGGCCGCCGCGACGACCCGGAGGCCGACCCCGGACTGCTGGGCGATGTCGTGCTGTGCCCGGAGGTCGCCGCGCGCCAGGCCGCGGCCGCCGGACACTCGATGGACGACGAGCTGCACATGCTGGCCACCCACGGCCTACTGCACCTTCTGGGCTACGACCACGACGAGCCGGGCGAGGAAGCGGTGATGTTCGGCGAGCAGAACTCCCTGCTCGCGAGCTGGCGCGCGAGCCGCACGCCCGCCTAAGGGCATGTCTCCCAATCCCGATAGGCGGCGCGGGCGGCGCCCAGGCGGCGCCTCGCGGCGTTGTCGTCGTCGCCCGATGCTCCGCATCGGGCTCCTCCTCCGCCTTGCGATGCATCCACCTGGATCACCACCCGCATCCACCTGAGATTGGGAGACACGCCCTCACCCATGGGATCTGACACCTCATTGATCGTCCTCGCGGTCGCGCTGGTCGTGGTCGCCGGGATCTTCGCGGCGATGGAGTCCGCGATCTCCCGACTCTCGCGCGCGAAGGTCGACGAACTGACCCGGGCCGGTCGCCGCGGCGCCACCCGCCTGCGGGCGATCCTGGACGACACCGCGCGCTATCTGAACCTGGCCCTGCTGCTGCGGCTGCTCTGCGAACTGACCGCGACCGCACTGGTCGCCGTCGTGACCCTGGAACGGGTGGGTAACCGTCCGGCTGCGGTCGCGCTCACCGCCGCCGTGATGGTCCTGGCCTCCTACATCGCGGTGGGGGTCGCCCCGCGCACCTTGGGGCGCCAGCACGTCGTCCCGGTGAGCCTGTTCGCCGCCGCCGTCCTGCCGCCGCTGGCCGCGCTACTCGGTCCGGTGCCGCGATTGTTGATCCTGCTCGGCAACGCCGTCACGCCGGGCAAGGGCTTTCGGGAGGGCCCGTTCGCCTCGGAGGCCGAACTGCGTGACCTCGTCGACCAGGCTGCCGAGGACTCCGCGGTGATCGAGGACGACGAGCGGCGCATGGTGCACTCGGTCTTCGAGTTCGGCGACACGATCGTGCGCGAAGTGATGGTCCCGCGCACCGACATGGTGGTCATTGGTCGCGACAAGACGCTGCGCCAGGCAACCTCCCTCGCGCTGCGCAGCGGCTTCTCCCGCATCCCGGTGATCGGGGAGGGCGAGGACGACATCGTCGGGGTCGTCTATCTCAAGGACGTCGTGCGGCGCACTTTCACCGACCGCGACGCGGAGAACCGCGAGCTGGTCCAGACGGTGATGCGTCCGGCGATCTTCGTCCCGGACTCCAAGGCCGTCGACGACCTGCTCAAAGAGATGCAGCTGAGCCAAAGTCACATCGCCATCCTGGTCGACGAGTACGGCGGCACCGCCGGGCTGGTGACGCTGGAGGATCTGGTCGAGGAGATCGTCGGGGAGATCGCCGACGAATACGACAGCGAGCGTCCCCCGATCGAGCGCCTGGACGACGGCTCGGTGCGGGTGATCGCCCGGCTGCCGGTGGACGAGCTCGCGGAGGCGTTCGACCGCAAGATCGACGACGACGACGTGGAGACCGTCGGCGGTCTGCTTGCCAAGTACCTGGGCCGGGTGCCGATCGCCGGCGCCGAGGTCGTCGTGGCAGGACTGCGCCTGCGCGCGGAGACTGTCGCCGGGCGGCGTAACCGGGTCACCACGGTCCTGGTCACCGAGGAGCCGGAGCCCGATTCCGCCGGCGCGGCGGCGACGGGCGACTAGCACCAGGGCCCAACGCCTGCCTCTACAGTCTGTTGCGTGGACGGACTGAGCGCGGAAGACGCGAAGCTGGTGACGCTGGCCCGCGCGACCCGGGCGCGCAATGGCGCGGCAGAGGGTGCCGCGGTGCGCGATGAGACCGGGCGCACCTACGCCGCGAGCACCGTCTCACTTCCCTCCCTGCAGATCTCTGCGGTGCAGGCCGCCGTCGTGATGGCCATCGCCAGTGGGTCGCGGGGGCTGGAGGCGGCCGCGGTCGTCACCGCCGCGCCGACCCCGGCAGCGACCGATCGCGCCGCGGTCAGCGACCTCGGTGGCGGCTCCGCTCCGTTGCACATCGCCGGCCTGGACGGGGTGGTGCGCAGCACCGCCTAGGCCGGCGCCGTCGTCGATCCGCACCTCGGGCAGGGTGTGGGGGGCTCGGCCTCCCGCATCGCCCCGCAGTCCGGACACACCTGGTCCAGCCAGCAGACGGCGTCGCCGCCGAGGTCCCCGGGCTCGCTCATGGTCACCATTCTGAGGGCGTGCCGCGCCGGGCGTGGACGTCGGGAACGACGCCGCGAACCATCGCGGGGACAGATCACTGCCGGACTCGGGGGACAATCACCCGGTGAGCGCCCCCAGATCCGCCGAAACACCCCACCGCTCCGGCTTCGCCTGCTTCGTCGGCCGGCCCAACACCGGCAAGTCCACGCTGACCAATGCGCTGGTCGGCACCAAGGTGGCCATCACCTCTGACCGCCCCCAGACGACGAGACACACGATTCGCGGCATCATCAGCCGCGCGGACTCCCAGCTGGTCCTCGTGGACACCCCAGGCTTTCACCGCCCGCGCACCCTGCTCGGGGAGCGGCTCAATGACCTGGTGCGTGCGACGCTGGCCGAGGTCGACGTCGTCGGGCTCTGCATCCCGGCGAATGAGAAGGTCGGCCCGGGCGACCGGTTCATCCTCGGCGAGATGATCAAGGCGATCGGGCGCACTCCGGCGTTCGCCATCGTCACCAAGATCGACACGGCGAGCCGTCAGCAGATCGGTGAGCAGTTGCTCGCGGTTGCGCAGCTCGGCGCCACTGCCGGAATCGACTTCGCCGAGATCATCCCGGTGTCGGCGGTCGACGGTGAGCAGGTCGATCTGCTCGCGGACCTGTTGATGGCCCGACTCCCGGCGGGCCCGCAGCTCTACCCCGACGGCGACCTGACCGATTCTCCGGAGATGGTGATGGTCGCCGAGCTCATCCGCGAGGCCGCCCTGGAGGGAGTGCGCGACGAGCTCCCACACTCCCTCGCCGTGGTGGTCGAGGAGATGATCCCCCGCGAAGGTCGCCCGGCCGATCGTCCGTTGCTGGACATCCGCGCCGAGGTCTACCTCGAGCGCGACAGCCAGAAGGGGATCGTGATCGGGCATCAGGGGTCCCGACTGCGCGACGTCGGCATCACTGCCCGTCGCCAGATCGAGGCACTGCTGGGCACCCCGGTCCACCTGGACCTGCATGTGCGTATCGCGAAGGACTGGCAACGCGATCCAAAACAGCTCCGCAAATTGGGCTTCTAAAGCCTTATTTGCCACTCGGCCCAGTGATCCCACAGTCGGAAGCCCATCGCCTCGTTGACCGCGATCATCGGGGCGTTGGAGACCGCGTTCCAGGTGAGGAGCATGGCCAACTCCGGCTCGTGAGTCAGGGCGTTGCGCAGGTTCTCCACCTTGAGCAACGTGCCGAGGCGGTGACCTCGGTGGTCAGGATCCACGATCGTGTTGTGCTGGTAGCCGCCGGTGCGGTCGTCGGCAGAGGTCCCGATCGTGGTGAACCCGACAACGGCTTCGGTGTGCGTGTGCACCGCAATGGCGGTGTACTGCCTCAGGCCCCACGGCTCGAGAACCGCCTCGCGCGCCCGCAGCCGATCAGCGTCGTAGTTTTCCGGCTCCCACTCCAGATCGTCCAGCGGAGCGTCGGTGGACATTCGCCCGTGCAGGTAGGCCATACCGTCGATCCAGTGCTCCGGGGTACGGCCTACCAGGGTATGCACCTCGTACCCGTCGGCGTGGCCGCGAGAGACCGCAGCGAGTTCATCGGCGAGGGCGCGCACGGCGTCGTCGATGACCAGACGCCGGCGCGCGGACAGGATCCCCAGCTCGGCGCCCCGGCTACGGGCGAAGGCCTCACCGGGGGAGTCCATCGCGCACTCGAAGACCACGAGCTTGCGGTCTGCCTCGCGGAAGTACGCAGCGACGTGCTCCCACAGCAGGGCACCGACGCCCCGTCCGCGCGCGTCAGGATGCACCTGGATCTGGGTCCACCCCGATCCGGTGTTGTCCAGCACCGGCAACTCGATGTCCGCGACGCCGACGAGGCGGTCGCCGTCGTAGGCGAGGTGATAGCTGGTCGGCTCGTCGGGTAGTGGATGGGTGATCCGGCCGCCCTCCAGCGTGGGGCTGAACGCAGGGTCACGCGGGCGGTCCACCGCGTGGGCGGTGCGCCACAGGTCAAGAACTGCGGAGACCCGAGCGACGTCGGTCGGGTCGAGCTGCTCGATATGCATGACCCCAGGGTCCGCGTCACCCATCCGGAGCGCCACCGAATTTCTCTGGGCGCGGGGCGGTGTAACCTGGCCTCATGCACCAGAGAAGCCTCCTGCTTAGCTGCCGCGGCGAGGCCCTGTAAGGGCCGGCTCCCTCGTCGCGGGTATTGCTGCGCCTGCCGGTCGCGTTCATTCCGACCTCGCGCCACCTCAGCGACAGAGCTACAGGGAGCCACCACGATGCATCACCCTCAACAGCCCAGCGGTATGCCGGTCCACCGTTACCCGGCCTTCACCCCAATCGGCCTGACCGATCGCACCTGGCCAGACACGGTCATCACCGCGGCCCCGCGCTGGTGCGCGGTCGACCTGCGGGACGGGAACCAGGCCTTGATCGACCCGATGAGCCCCGCGCGCAAACGGCGCATGTTCGAGCTCTTGGTCAAGATGGGTTACAAGGAGATCGAGGTCGGGTTTCCGGCCGCGAGCCAGACCGACTTCGACTTCGTCCGCCAACTCGTCGACGAGGACCTGATCCCCGACGACGTCACGATCCAGGTGCTGACCCAGTCGCGCGAGGAACTCATCAGCCGGACCTTCGAGTCCATCAAGGGTGCCAAGCAGGCGGTGGTCCATCTCTACAACTCGACCTCGACGCTGCAGCGCCGCGTGGTCTTCGGTCTGGACCGCGACGGCATCCGTGACATCGCGGTGCAGGGCGCCCGGATCTGCCAGAAGCTCACCGAGACCGTGCCCGGAACGGACGTCTACTTCGAGTACTCCCCGGAGTCATACACCGGGACCGAACTCGACTTCGCCGTCGATGTCTGCAACGCCGTCAACGACGTCTGGAAGCCCACCCCGGACCACAAGGTCGTGATCAACCTGCCCGCGACGGTGGAGATGGCCACGCCCAACATCTACGCCGACTCGATCGAGTGGATGCACCGCAACCTGGCCTACCGCGATGCGGTCGTGCTCTCCCTGCACCCGCACAACGACCGCGGCACCGCGGTCGCCGCCGCCGAGCTGGGCTTCATGGCGGGCGCGGATCGTATCGAAGGGTGCCTGTTCGGCAATGGCGAGCGCACCGGCAACGTCTGCCTGGTGACGCTGGGTCTGAACCTGTTCAGCCAGGGGGTGGACCCGCAGATCGACTTCTCCGACATCGACGAGATCCGTCGCACCGTCGAGTACTGCAACCAGCTGCCGGTGCCCGAGCGTCATCCCTACGGCGGTGATCTGGTCTACACCGCGTTCTCCGGCTCGCACCAGGACGCGATCAACAAGGGCTTCGCGTGGATGGAACGTGACGCGGCGTCAGCCGGGGTCTCGGTCGCCGAGCACACCTGGGCGGTCCCGTACCTGCCGATCGATCCCAAGGACGTCGGACGCACCTACGAAGCCGTGATCCGGGTCAACTCCCAGTCCGGCAAGGGCGGCGTGGCCTACATCATGAAGACCGAGCACAAGCTCGAGCTCCCCCGGCGCCTGCAGATCGAGTTCAGTGCAGTGATCCAGCGCCACACCGAGGACGCGGGCGGCGAGGTCTCCGCCGAGGCGATGTGGGAGATGTTCCACGCGGAGTACCTCGGCGAGAAGGGCCACATCCGGCTCGACTCACACCACACCTCCGCGGCTGCCGGCGAGCTGGACCAGCTCTCGGTAAACGTCATCGTCGACGGCGAAACGCAGACGCTGGAGGGTGCCGGCAACGGCCCGATCGCCGCCTTCACCGATGCGCTGAGCAAGATCGGCGTCGATGTGCGGGTGCTCGACTACACCGAGCACGCGCTCTCGGCCGGCGGTGACGCCCGTGCGGCGGCCTATCTGGAGTGCGCGGTCACGCAGCCCAACGGCGAGACCGCGGTGCGCTGGGGCGTCGGCATCGACCCCAACATCGTCACCGCCTCGCTCAAGGCCGTCGTCTCCGCCATCAACCGCTGACTTCTCCCGTAGCGTCCGGCTAACTGGTCGCTATAGCAGCCAGTTAGCCGGACGCAACGTCAATGTTGGAGCTGCGGCGTTGCAGGGTGCGTACCGGGCGGGAGGCCAGGGTCGCCAGGCTGATCGCGACATAGGCGATTGCGCTGACCACGAGCACGTCGCGGTAACCGAATGCGGCGGCCAGCGGTCCGTAGGCCAGCGCGCCGATCGGCATCGCGACGAACGAGCCGAGCATGTCGTAGGAGTAGGCGCGGGAGAGCTGGCTTTCGTCGATGTTCTCCTGCATGGCCAGGTTCCAGCCCAGGTTGAAGACCGAGATCCCGGCGCCGGCCACGAACGCCGTCACCACCAGAGTGACCACCTCGGGGGACACGCCCAGTAGGACCATCGGCACGCTCATCGGCAGGCACGCGAGCATCCCCCACAGCAACGGACGCTCCAGTCGAACCCGCAGCAGCACCGCTGTGGCCACCATCAGCCCGGCGGCCTCCGCCGAGAGCACCAGTCCCCACCCGGATCGACCGATCGTGTTCTCGGCCACGGCAGGGCCGAGGGTGGAGAGCGCACCGACGTGGATCGCGTTGAGGAAGCCGAACGACAGCACGACGACCCACAGCCAGGTCGTGCCGGTGAACAGGGCCCAGCCCTCGCGCAGCTCGGCGATCATCCCAGCCGATTGTGTCTGCGTCGCCCGGGCCGGTATGCGGACAGCGGTCAACAGGAGGGCGGACAACAGCCAGCACAGCGAACCCAACGCGAGCGCCCACCCTGGGCCCGCCGTCACGACGAGCAATGCGCCGATGCTCGGCCCGAGGATGGACAGGCCGCTCCGGGACAGGCCCAGCAGCGCGAGGGCGGTCTGCAGTTGATCGCGGGGCACGAGCTGGGGCACCAGGCTCGCCATCGCCGGTGAGCCCACGGCGTCGCCGGCGCCGTTCAGCCCGGCGAGCACCATCAGCATCCACAGCTGCTCGCGGTCACTGATCACCAGGGCGGCCATCACCCCCTGGGTCAGCGCCGCACTGAGGTTGGACACCTGCAGCACGACCGCGCGCGGGAACCGGTCCCCGATCACCCCGCCGAAGAGCAGGAACGCCACCAACGCGATCGTGTGCGCCGCGAGCACCTGTCCCAGCGCCGTCGCGGAATCGGTCAGATCAAGCACAGCGAAGGCCAGCGCCACCGTCGCCATGGGAGCGCCGACCGTGTCGGTCATCCGCGCTGCGTAATACCACGCGAAGTTCCGCGTCCGCAGCGGCGCAATCGTCTCCTTCCAGCTCACCGCCCCCATCCTGCCCGTCGCACCTCCCGTGGCGACCGACCGGACGTGGCTATGTTTCCTCGCTGCTCAGCCCGCTCGCCTCAGCCGGCTGTAGCGCTCGCTCTGTCGGGCGTGGGACGTCGGGCGCGTGGCGGGGTGATCCACGTGTGCCGACAGGAGAGAATCACTCCATGAGCCTGTATCGCGACACCGGCGTGGTGCTGCGGACGCACAAGCTCGGTGAGGCCGACCGGATCGTCACGATCCTCACCCGCCGGCACGGGCGGATCCGGATCGTGGCCAAGGGGGTGCGTCGGACGAGCTCGAAGTTCGGCGCGCGATTCGAGCCCTTCAGCCACGTCGATGTGCAGTGCTACACAGGTAAGACCCTCGATGTCGCGACGCAGGCGGTCACGGTCGACGCGTTCGGCGGGATGCTCTCGCGCGATTACGCCCGCTGGACCGCGGGCCAGGCAATGCTCGAGGCCGCCGAGCGGTTCACCGAGAACGAGGGCGACCCGGCGCTCGCGCAGTACCAGTTGCTCGTCGGGGGCCTGCGCACTCTGGCGGAGAACGACCGGGACCCGGTGCTGATCCTGGATGCGTTCCTGGTGCGCTCGCTCTCGATCGCCGGGTACGCCCCGAGCTTCGACGACTGCGCGGGCTGCGGCGCGAGCGGACCGCACCGCTTCTTCACCATCCCCGGCGGCGGCGCCTCGTGTGCGGCCTGCCGCCCGACCGCAAGTTCGGCGCCGGGTGTGGAGACCCTGACGCTGCTCGGCGCGCTGCTGTCGGGGGACTGGGAGAGGGCCGAGGCCAGCGAGCCGCGGACCCGGCGGGCAGCCAGCGGCCTGGTCGCGGCCTATCTGCAGTGGCACCTTGAGCGCGGGCTGCGCTCGCTGCGCCACGTCGAGCGGGACACAGTTCTCCCGTGAGCCTGTTCTGGCGGCATGCATGCTGTTCTGCCCGCGACACGCCGAGGTGGCCGCGGCGTGTCGGCGCGGTTTGGGCATGGATGCCGCCACGAGAGGATTCCGAGTGACCAGGCGCCGCTACCCGGATCCGCCGCCGCACCCGACCGGCGCGAGGCCCCCGAAGCTCCCCAAGGATCTGGTTCCTCGTCACGTCGCGATCGTGATGGACGGCAATGGGCGCTGGGCCAAGGAGCGCGGGCTGGCCCGGACCAAAGGTCACGAAGCAGGCGAGGCGGCGCTGCTCGACGTGGTGCACGGCGCGTTGGAGATCGGTATCAGCTGCCTGAGCGCCTATGCGTTCTCGACCGAGAACTGGAAGCGCTCCCCGGACGAAGTGCGCTTCCTGATGGGCTTCAATCGCGACGTGATCCGCCGCCGGCGCGACGAGCTCGATGAGCTCGGCGTGCGGATTCGCTGGGCCGGGCGTCGACCGAAGCTCTGGCGTAGCGTGATCTCCGAACTGCAGGACGCGGAGCAGCGCACGCAGACCAACGACAAGCTGACCCTGCAGTTCTGCGTGAACTACGGCGGGCGCGCCGAGATCGCCGATGCCGCCCGCGCGCTGGCCCAGGACGTCGCTGTCGGCAAGGTCAACCCCGACAAGATCACCGAGGCGACCCTGGCCCGCTATCTCGACGAGCCGGACCTGCCCGACGTCGACCTATTCGTGCGGTCCTCCGGCGAGCAACGCACGTCGAACTTCCTGCTCTGGCAGTCCGCTTACGCCGAACTGGTCTTTCTCGACACGCTCTGGCCGGACTTCGACCGCCGCCATCTCTGGCACGCAATCGAGCTCTACGCGGCCCGGGACCGCCGCTACGGCGGGGCGGTGCCCAACCCGCCGCCGCCAAACTGACGTACCGTCACCGGTTTCGTCCTCAGGCCTTGCGCCGTCTCCCGGTCCCGGACCCCCGGCGGGGCGTGGGCACCGCAGGGTGGGGGGAATCCGCCGAGCGCAGCAGCAGGATGGCAAGCCAGGTGGTCAGCGGCACCGCGGCGACAATGCCGATCCCGCCGACAGCGCTGCGCACGACCTCGGCCGCGACCAGCTCGCTGGTCAGCAGCTGCGCGGAGGAGTTGCCGCCGGCGGTGAACAGCAGCAGCAATGGCAACGAGGCGCCGGCGTAGGCCAGGACGAGGGTGTTGACCGTCGAGGCGATGTGCGCCCGCCCCACCCGCGCGGCCGCTCGGTACAACGCAGTCGGTGGCAGGGTCGGGTCTGCCCGGGCGATCTCCGCGACGGTGACGGCTTGGGTGACCGTCACATCGTCCAGCACGCCGAGCGACCCGATCACGATGCCGGCCAGCAGAAGGCCGCGAACGTCGACCTGGGGGTAGAGGCTGCTGACGACGCCGGCCTCGCTCCCGGCCAGGCCGGTGAAATGAGCGGCGTTGGTGAAGGCGAAGCCGAGCAGGCCCGTGATCGTCAGCGCACCGAGGGTGCCGAGGACGGCCACCGAGGTCCACGCGTTCACACCGTGCGTCAGATACAGCACCGCGAACATGATCACGGCGGCGCCGACCACCGCGACGAGCAGCGGCGAGGACCCGGCCAGGATCGCCGGGAGGACGAACGTCAGCAGGACGGCGAAGCTGACGGCCAGACCGGCCAAGGCGGCGAGCCCACGCAGTCGGCCCGAGGCGATCACCACGACGGCGAACATCAGGGCCAGCAGCAGCAGCGGCCGTCCGCGCTGAAAATCGGTGATCTGGTACTGGTCATCTGAGGGCGCGCTGGGTTCGAAGGCGAGCACGACCTTGTCGCCGGGTTCGAACTGCGGCGCTCCGACTCCGCTGGGTGCAGGCACCGAGACCCTCCGGCCGCTGCCAGGCCCCTCAGTGAGGGTCACAGTCGCGGTCGGGCAGGCCCGCGCGCCGACTCCGCAATCTCCGGCCGCGAGCGCGGAGATCGTGCCCTTGGCCAGTTCGCGGTCGAACCCGAGACCGGTGCGCGCGCCTCGCTCGTCGTCCGGCCACAGCGCGATCATCGCGATCAGCGCCAGGATCGCCACCGGGGCAAGGAGGGCAGCAATCAGCCTGCGGGCCTGTGGCGACGCGGCCGCAGGGATGTGCCCGTGCCCGTGTCCGAGGTGAGACCCCTGATCGCCCGCCATGGATCGACGCTACGGCCCTGGCGGGCCAGTTCGGTGGTGCCTTGCCGGGGACTGCTGATCTGGCGTACCGCGCGGTAGTTGTTAGTGATAATCATTGCCATATAGACTGAGGCGAATCATTGCGATGACACTGCGGAGGGCAACTGATGGCACGGGTTCCGGTGGTGACGATCTCGGCGATCGACGGGGTACTGCGAGATTCCGCAGCGGCCGGATTGCTCTGGGACCTTCCCGGCGCACTCGTGCTCACTCACGAGTTGCGGACTGAACAGGGGACCTTACGTCGGGTGGTCTCCGACGTCACCGGGATCATCGAGGACGTCACGCTGGAGTTGGACCACGCGTGCATGTCATGCGCGGTGCGCGAGGACCTGGTGCCCACCCTGATCCGGCTCGCCCTGCAGCGACCGGAGGCGATCCTGGTGGCGCTACCGGTCACCGGGGACCCGATGCCGGCGATGTACGCCGTCGACAACGAGGTGCCCAGGGCGCGCCTGGCCGCCTCTCTCACCGTCCTCGACGGCGACACGATGGAAGATGACCTGTTCGGCGACGATCTGCTGGCCGACCGGCACCTGGAGTTGGCGCCCGCCGATCGGCGCTCGGTGGGGGAGGCGCTGGCCCGGCAGGTCGAATGTGCCGACGTGATCGCGAGCGCCGCGCAGCTGCCGGAACGCTCGCGTGCTCTCCTCGATCACCTGGTCGGCGACGGGCCTGTACGCGACCTCGTGCACGTCTTGCGGGGAAAGACCTTGGTCGGGCAGCGTCGCGGCAGGAACAGTCTGCCCCGCGGTGACCTGCGCACCGTCGCGGCGACCGGAGCCCTACCGGAATGTGGCGTGTGGACGTTGGACCTGTCCTCCTGGAGGCCGCTGCACCCCACCCGCCTCCTGGATCAGATCGAGCGCCTTGGCGAGGGTCCGGTGCGGGGCCGCGGATACTTCTGGCTGCCCTCGCGCCGTGAGGTGATGTGTGCCTGGGATGGCGCCGGCGGGCAGCTCTCGATCGGCGAACTGGGGCCGTGGGGTGGTTCCAGCCCGCGCACCCGGCTGGTGATCACCGGAACGACGCGGGATCCCGCGGAGATCGAACAGGCATTCAACAAGGCGCTGATGACCGACGCCGAACTGGCCGCAGGCCTGGACGCCTGGGACCGCGAGGACGGCTGGGATGTGTGGCTCGGCCCACGCGGCGGCGGACCCGACTGGATGGAGATCAACTGATGGCCGTTCCCAAGCGCAAGACCTCACGGAGCAACACCCGCAGCCGCCGGGCGAACTGGAAGGCGACCCCGGTCGATCTGGTGCCGATCACCCTTGACGGCCAGGTGCACCTGGTCCCGCGGCGGCTGATCCGGGCCTACCAGCAAGGCTTGATCACCCCGACCTGAACGGTCTAGTTCAGCTGATTCGCCGGCGTCCTCGCCACCTGCGGAAGCAGTCGTGGGGGCAGTTGGGCAGCGTCGAGAGTTCCGGAGCGGAGCCATGCCTGCACGCTGGACAGTTCCGACCGGTTCCGGAGGGGTCCGATCAGCAGGGCGTCCCCCAGCGGACGGCGGGTGTCCGGGTGACAGGGCTGCACGAACACGATGGGGCCGGGAGTGCGCAGCACCCGGTCGCTTCGACCCGCGCACATGCCCGGCAGGGGGCACCCACTGGAGACGAGTACACCCTGCCAACTCTCCCGCACCGTCGCCGCGAGGTCTCGGACGATCGAACCGCCCCAGGAGTCCGCACACCGGGCGCCGGTACAGACGACGACGGTGAAGCCGAGCCCCTCACCGCCACTCGAAGGTGACGGTGTCCGCTCGTTCACCGGGCGCCCACCGTGCGGAGCGCGTCGGCAACGTTGATGGAGGTGATCATCCCGCAGCGGTGCGCCACGACGAGGCGGGACGGGTGCAGCCACACCAACGCCGTCGGCTCCGATCCCAGCGCGTAGGTCACCAGGGGTTCGGCCTCCTTGCCGGCCTTCGCGTCGCGGACCTGCCACAGCGCCACGGTGCCCTCGGCCCCACAACTGGCGAGGATGACGTCGTTGCCGGGTCGCCACGCGATCCCGGTGATGGTGGTGTGCGCGGGCAGAATTCGAGGGTAGGACCCGCCCGGGCCGGAGCCGGAGAAGTCCCACACCGTGACGTCGGGGGAGCCGTCGTTGGCCAGCCAGCGACCGGTCGGGTCGAAAGCGGTCCGGCTGACCTTGCTGGGATAGCCACCCATCTCCAGCTCCTTTCCGTCGCGCATCCGCCAGATATGCACGCTCGCGTCCTGGTTCCCGGTACAGATCCATTTGTCATCCGCGCTGACGGCCATCGACAGGTGCGATCCCGGGTAGGCAAGCTCCGCGACGGGCGCCACCTGATGCTTGGCGTAGCGGTAGATGCCGTTGTAGGCGCAGATGGCAAGCTCGCGACCCTTGCGGATCCAGGCCAGGTCGGTGACCGTGCTCGGGGCCTGCGCGGTCCGCCACAGTGGTTCACCGGACGCGGACAGCACGACCGCCCCGCGGCCGGCAGCCACCGCGACCCGGTCCGCGCCCGCCCACGCGGCGCGGGCGGACCACCCGGTCGCGATCGGCGAGCCGGCCCCGCCCTCGCGATGCCAGAGGCGGTAGCCGCCGGGCCCGAACAGGACCAGGTGCGCACCGTCGGGGGAGAAGGCCGCGCCGATCAGGCCCCCGTCCAGCTGGACGCGGGCGATCTGCTCCCCCGAGTCGGCGTCGTGGATTCCGGCGGCGCCCTCGGCGCCGGCGATCGCGAGCAGCCCCGGGGCGCTCGCCAGCGCTACCGGGGTGTCGTCGGTGGTGATCCGCCAGAGCGCGCCCGCCTGCCTCGTCGCGCTTGAGGTGCTCACGCCGTCACCGCGAGGCAGTCGCGGAAGCTGCGCTCGAGCTCGACGCGGTCCAGGTTGCGCCCGATGAAGACCAGCTTGTTGGTGCGGACCTCACCCTCGCGCCACGCGCGTCCGGTCAGCCCGTCGAAGAGCATGTGCACGCCTTGGAAGACCCACTGCTCATCCTTGTCGGCGAGGGCCAGAATTCCCTTCGAGCGGAAGATGTCCTGGCCCTTCTCCGCGAGCAGGTTCCCAAGCCATTCGTTGACCTTGGCCAAGTCCAGATCGCCCTGGGCTTCGATGCCCACCGAGGTCACCGACAGGTCGTGCTGGTGCTCGCTCTCGGTCAGGAACTGCGGGTCCAGGGTGAGCACCCGGCGCAGGTCGAAGGCGCCGACGTCGAGCACGAAGTCCAGGTTGACTTTGGCCTGCACCGCGGTGGTGATGGCCGCGACGGCGTTGATCGCCCGGACCTTCTCGTACACCGCGGCCAGTTCTGCTTCCGAGACCAGGTCGGTCTTGTTCAGCACGATCCGGTCGGCGAAGGCGATCTGCTCGATCGCCTCGTTCTCCACGCCTTCTGGTTTGATCTCTGCCAGGTGCGCGCCGACATGGCGCGCATCCACGAGGGTCACGATCGCGTCCAAGCGAAGCTGCGCACGGATCTCGTCATCGACGAAGAAGGTCTGCGCGACCGGGGCCGGGTCGGCCAGTCCGGTGGTCTCGATCAGGATGTGGTCGAAGCGGTCCTTGCGGCGCATCAACTGCCCGAGGATGCGGATCAGGTCACCGCGCACGGTGCAGCAAATGCAGCCGTTGTTCATCTCGAAGATCTCCTCCTCGGCTTCAAGGACGAGGGCGTCATCGATCCCGACCTCACCGAACTCGTTCTCGATCACCGCGATCCGGCGGCCGTGATTCTCGGTGAGGATCCGGTTGAGCAAGGTCGTCTTCCCGGAGCCGAGGAATCCGGTGAGCACGGTCACCGGAACACGCTCCGGTGCGGTGGTGATGTTTGTCTCGGTCATGCGAACTCCTCGGTCGGCGCGGGGGTCGGTGCGATGTAGGCGGCGCAGGTGCTCTGCGGTTGCGGACTCGGCGGGCGGGTGTTGCGCGGCCGCGAACAACGGCCGCTGGTGCGGTCATTGAGGGCGCGTCCCGACGTGGTGAGGATTGCGGTGGCCACGGCGAGCGCCGCGACGACCGGCCCGGTCGGGAGCCCCAGGTGGTAGCTGAGCAGCAGTCCGGCCTGGCCGATGACCAGGCCCAGCGCCGCGGCGATCACCAGGACATGGGTCAGCCGGGATGAGAGTGCGCGGGCGGCCACCGCCGGGGCGACGCACAGTGTCAGGGCCATCAGTACCCCGACCGTGGTCAGGCCGACCACGACGACCAGGCCGAGGCCGACGATGACGGCGGTGTCGACGAGCGCGGTCCGCACGCCGATGCTCCGCGCGTGCAGGGGATCAAAGGTGGTCGCGATCAACGTCGGCAGGGCGAGGGTGACGGTGACCAGCACAGCCGCCGCCAGCAGCAGTTGCGCGATCACATCGGTCCGGGTGACGGTGAGCGCGTTGCCGAACAGGATGTGCGAGAGCGCCCGCGGGTCCGAGTTCACCGATACCCCGATCACGCCGAGTGCGAAAAGCCCCTGGCCCACGACGCCGATCGCGCTGTCCTCGGCCAGCCCGGTGCGTACGACCAGCGCGGCCACTCCCAGCGCCATCGCGAGCGCGGCGAGGAGCCCGCCCACGAGCAGCGAGCCGCCGAGCAAGGCGGCGCCGGCGACTCCGGCCAGCACCGCATGGCTCATCGCGTCGGTGAGGTACACCAGCCGGCGGTTCGTCGCCCAGACCCCCGCCACCGGCGCGGCGATTCCGACGGCGAGGGTGCCGAGGGCCGCGTTGCGCATGAACGAGTAGGACATCGGTTCGCTGATGAAGGCCAGAGCGCTCACGGACGTTCGCCAAGGCCGACCAGGTTCAGCACGCCCTGGGCACATAGCACCGTCGCGGGTGGGCCGTCGACGAGCAGCGTACGGTCCACGGCGATCACCCGGTCGAAGTGATCGCGTGCGAGGTGGAGCTGATGCATCGCGGCGCAGACGGCCACCCCGCGCTGGCCCGCAAGGCGCAGCGCCCCGAGCAAGATGGTGACGGTGGCCGCGTCCAGACCCTCGAACGGCTCGTCGAGCAGCAGCACGTGCGGATCTTGGGCCAACGCGCGCGCAAGCAGTAGCCGCTGGGCTTGTCCACCGGACAGGGTCCCCACCGCCCGCTGTCGTAGATCGAGCAGATCGAGTGCCGCCAGGGCAGCGCTCACCGCACGCTCGTCGTGCTCGCCTGGCCGAGCCCACCACCGACCAGGACGGATCCGGGCGGCTGCTACGGCCTGATCCACGGAGATCGGAAGGTCCCAGCGGGGGGATGCTCGTTGCGGGATGTAGGCGACCCGCAGCTGCGAGCGCGCCCCGCAGCTGGCCGGCCGGTGCCAGCTGACCTCGCCGGTGCTGTGCGCGCTCAAGCCTGCCAGAGCTCGCAGCAGGCTGGACTTGCCGGCGCCGTTGCGTCCGATGAGGGCGACCAGCTGACCCTCGGTCAGATCAAGGCTGACGCGCTCCACCGCGCACACCCGGCCGTAGGTGACGCAGACCTCGCGAGCCCGGACCACGACCTGCCGCGCGGCGCCGGCCGCTTCGAGCGAGCCCGCTGCCGCCGGCGGGCGCAGCACCCCGGCCTGCGTGCTCGGGGCACTCACGCGCAGTCCAAGCCCTTGTTCAGCCGCTGGGAGTTGGCGCGCATCACGGTGAGGTAGTCGCTGCCGGCGCCGAATTCCTCGCTGGGGTCGAACTCCAGCGCGGCCAGCAGATCCACCTCGGCGCCGATCGCTTCCGCCACGGTCTCGGACAAGTCGGGGGAGAGTGCTTCCTCGAAGTACACGGTGCCGACGGCGGCCGCGCGGGCGGCGTCGGTGATCTCGGCCAGGGTCTTGGCGTCGGGTTCGGCGTCCGGAGAAAGCCCGGAGATGGCGAGTTGGCGCAGGTTGTACCGGTCGGCCAGGTATCCGAACGCCGCGTGCGAGGTGACGATCACGCGCTGCCGGCACGCGTCGATGTCCTGGCGCAGCTGCGCGTCGAGGGAGTCCAGGTCGGCGTTGAGGGCGGCCAGGTTCGCCTGGAACTCCCCGGCCTTCTCCGGTGCTGCCTGGACGTAGGCGGCGAACACCGACAGCGCAATGGACTTCATCCGGAGCGGGTCGAGCCAGACATGCGGGTCCCTGCCCCCGCTCAGCGACTCCTTGCCCAGGTCTGCGGGAGCCGCGAGCAGGTTGAGCCCGGGCGCGCCGAGCAGATCCACCCGCGCGATGTCGGGGGAGAGGTTGCCCACGGCGCGCTCCACGTCGGGCTGGAAGCCGGCGCCGAGATAGAACACCACGTCGGAGGCGGACAGGTTCGCCAGGGTCGGGCCCGACAGCGCGAGGTCGTGCGGTTCGGTCCCGGGCGGGGTCAGGCCCGTGACGACGGCCCCGGATCCGCCGATGCGCGCGGCGAGGAACTCGATCGGGTAGAAGTTCGCGGCTACGCGGATCGGACCCGCGGCCGTCGCTGCGGGTGCAGGGACACCTGGGGCGATGGCCTGCTCGCCGTCGCCCGCGCAGCCGACCAGGAGCAACAAGGGCAGCACAATCGCGCCGACTCGGGGGGTGAGCGTCAACATGGCCGGAGCCTAAATGAAAACGAGTATCATGTCGAATGATGACTACGTTGCCTGCGTTTTCATGCGCGGCTTCGCCCGCGCCTGGCTGGCCAGCGAGAACTGCCCGTCCGCCTGGTGCTGTCCGCGCGGGGGGTCAAGACCGTGGACAAGATCGGTCAGTCCGGCGACCGGATGTGCTGGCGCAGCTGGTCCGATGCCACGTACGTCGTGCTTCGCGTGCGGCCGCGCCGTTCGATCAGTCCGGCGTCCACCAGTCGGCGTAGGTCGTTGGTGGCGGAGGCGAGGGAGATCTCCGCTTCCGCGGCATAGGTCTTGCGCTCGACACCATCGAAGAGGCTCTGCTCGAGGGCGATCACCAGTCGGTCGGGCCAGCCGCGCTGGTCGACTAGGTCCTCAAGCACGGCCCAGCGCGCACCGGCCGCGGCCATCTGGGCCAGTCGGTGACGGGCCTGATCGACATGGGCGGCAACACAGAAGCGGACCCAGGGGGCAGCGTCCCGTTCAGGCCGGTAGTGCCCGCCCTGGACCTGTTGCAGCGTCTGGAAGTAGTCGGAGGTCCTGCGCCCCAGATACTCCTCGATGGAGTTGAACTCCGGCGCGAGCAGCCCGGCGCGAGCCAGCACGAGGGACTGGACGATGCGGGAGATGCGCCCGTTGCCGTCATTGAAGGGGTGTACGGAGACGACATGCAGGTGGGCCATTGCCGCGCGGATGGCGACGTGCGCGTCCAGGTCGCCACTCTCCAGCCAATCGACGACCTCGCTCATGAGGACGGGAACCTCATCCGGCTCCGGTCCGACGTAGGCGGGGGACCCGCCGCTGGGACTCGTCACGACGATGGGCCCGGTGCGCCAGAGCCCGGGCGCGCGATCGCGCTGGAACGCGCAGACGTCGAAATGGAGGTCGAGGATCACGCGGTCCAGCCAGCGGAAGTGCGGGTCGATCGCCATCGTGCCGACGTGGTCCATGGCCCGCGCATAGCTGGCCAACGCCATCCGATCGGGGTCGGCTGCATCCGGGATGTCCGTGCCGGCGACTATTGCGCTGCGCTCGCCGGCCGGCACCCGGAAACCCTCGATGGAAACCGAACTTGCCATCGTGGTTGCCCGCACCTGACGGCGGAGTTGGCCGAGCCACGGCCCTGCGACACCGGCCGCGTCGCCCAGGCGGGCGCGCAGGCTGTCGAGCTCGCGAAGCTGAGTCGACAGGGCACCACCAGGCGATGGGGTTCTGAAGAGCATTACGGCAGACTACTCGAATATTCGACTACTCGGGTAGCTGCTTCGCCGCCTCTGGTGGACGTAGCCTGCTGCCCCCTGATCCCTTCGCCTCCGGTCGCGGACAGGTCGGGGAGAGGGCCTCCTTGCGGTCCACGGCCGCCTCGCGAGCCGCGGTCGGCGTTGAGGGCGGCCAGAAACTGCTCGCGGCACGCCGGTCGAACGTGACCTCTCGACCGCAGTTGTCAATCGCCTTCCTGTCGAGACGGGCGCGCGGGGCTCAGCCCGCAATGTCAGACTGCGTGCCGTGTGCTCGCAGGCAGGGAGAGGTGCCTGCATGTTCGACAGTATCGACAATCGTTGTCAATAAAAACGGACCATCGGTACGATTCGGGAAGGGAGCCGGCACGGTGTGCGGTGACCAGCGGCGGCGCTTGCCGCAATGCCTGTCAATGACGGAGCACTTCCCGGTGCTGAGCCCTGCGCACTACCGCGAGTTCGTGGAGCATGGCTTCGGTCCGCTCGCCACGCTGCTGCCCGCTCTGGACGCCGAGGACCCGCCCCGCGGCGCCGCGTTGCGCGCCGAGCTGGAGTCTCTCGCCGCGCAGTACTTCCTCGACAACGACCTGCTGCAGGACTACCTGCTCACCCGGGCCCGCAAGCCGGCGCCCTGAGCGCGGCTCCGGCCCACAGTCCTTCAGGGAGTCCCTCCGTCGGGTAGAGCGCTCAAGCTCGCATCCCTGGATCGGGTATCGGATTCCGCAAGGGTATGGGTGCAGAGGGCGCCCCATGGTGACCATGCCGCTGACGACGCCACCTCGATCGAGGCAGGCGCCCCGTTGGAGCGGATCCGCAGCTGGCCCTTGCGGACATCCAGGACCCACTCTCGGTCGGTGGGCCGTGAGTTCGTGAGTGGGGCGCTGCCGCCCGACCTCGCCCCACTCACGAAGCTTCCAGGTGCGACTGGTACTTAGATGATAATCATAACCAATAACAACTGCAAGCGACGGGCACTCCGACCGGCCGAGTGGAACGGCTCCGGGTTACGGCGAGACCGCGGCAAGCAGGCGTTCGCGCTGTTGCTCGCTCATGGCGCCGACCCGGCGCTGACGACGTAGTCGTAGCGCCGGTGGATGTCGGGCTTCACAGAAGGCTCCTCCGGTTCAAGCGATAACGACAACCATTGTAGACTAGGGCCTCTACTCGTGCGCGGCCTCCATCCGCGCCCTCGGCGAAGGTGCCCCATGGCAAAGAAGGATCAGATCCGGCCCATCGTGAAGCTGCGATCCACGGGCGGGACCGGTTACACCTACGTGACGCGCAAGAACCGGCGTAACGACCCGGAGCGAATGGTGCTGCGTAAGTACGACCCGATGTTGCGCCAGCACGTCGAGTTCCGGGAGGAACGCTGATGTCGCGCGTCTGCATGCCGACCGGGGCCAAGCCCGGCTTCGGTCACGCCATCTCACATTCGCATGTGCGAACCAAGCGCCGGTTCAACATCAATGTGCAGTCCAGGCGCTACTGGCTGGCCAGCGAAAACCGCAACGTCCGCTTCGTGCTGTCCGCGCGAGGGGTGAAGACGGTGGACGAGATCGGCATCGAGGAGGCGGTTCGCCGCATCCGTGCCAGCGGCGGGAGGGTCTGAGCTAGGAACCGATCGGCCTATAATGGAAACAATTATCATCACCATCTCTGGGGCGCCCGGTGATTTCCTCGACGACCGACGCAGAGACGAGCAGGCGCGCGGCGCCAGGGTACGCATCATGCGCTACGTCGTGTAGATGAGGCGCCCGCCATCACGACCGGCAGAATCTCGCGCGCTCAACGGCGCGAGATAAGTGGCCACCATGCGCCGCAAGACGAGCGTGGGTCAGCGGGCCTTGGCGCACTTGGGGCAGAGCCCGAAGATCTCGACCGCGTGAGTGTGCTCCACGTAGCCGTGCTGAGCGGCCACTTTGTCCGCCCAGCGCTCGACGGCCAGACCCTTGACCTCAACGGTGTTACCGCAAGCCCGGCACACCAGGTGGTGGTGGTGGCCGGTGCTGCATCGCCGGTACATCGCCTCACCGTCGGCGGTGCGCAACACGTCGACGCCGCCGCCCTCGGCCAGGGCCTGCAGGGCCCGGTACACCGTGGTCAGACCCACGTTCTCGCCGCGGGTCTTGAGGACGTCGTGCAACTCTTGGGCACTGACGAAGTCGGTGAGCGTGTCCAGCGCGGCGGAGACGGCGGTGCGCTGACGGGTCGAGCGCGGGCGGGGCCCGGCGACTGCGTCCGTGGCGGT
Organism: Sporichthyaceae bacterium; assembly: GCA_052387905.1. Lineage (GTDB taxonomy): Bacteria > Actinomycetota > Actinomycetes > Sporichthyales > Sporichthyaceae > JBQTII01. The sequence continues at coordinate 65,624 of JBQTIR010000013.1, forward strand.
CTGGGGCGAGGTCATCACCCGGGTCAGACTACCGGGCGCGAGCGCCCCAAGGCGCTGAGGCGCTCAGCCCCGGCGGTGGCGTCCCCGTAGCGGCAGCGCCGGCTGGGCGGCTCGGGACTCGGGTGGCCGGCTTGCCCGATCGCGCGAACCGCACCAGTCGAACACTGCGCCCCCGTGGTGGCCGTCGGGTTCGATCTGCACGGTGGAATGGGCCAGGCGCCAACGCTCACGGAGCACGTCCTGCGCCTGCTCCAATACCTCGCGGTGTTCGGCACCGTCGGCGATCTGCAGGTGCGCTGTCGCGACCTCCATCTGCGAAGTGAGGGTCCAGACGTGCAGATCACGCACGCCGGTGACTCCCTGCACCGTGCACAGATCGGCTGCCACCGCGGCGAGGTCGACATGTGCCGGCGCCGCTTGCAGCAGCACCCGCAGCGCCTGGGCGCCGAGGCGGGTGGTGCGGGGAAGGATGTAGGCGCCGAGGGCCAGCGCGAAGGCCGGGTCAACCCAGGACCACCCGGTCGCCACGATGAGCACCGCAGCCACGATGACAGCGACCGAACCGATGGCATCGGCGACCACCTCCAGGTAGGCGCCACGCATGTTCAGGTTGTCCTTGGCGCCTTCGCGCAACAACAGGAAACAGGTGAAGTTGACGGCAAGTCCGATCAACGCCACCACGACAAGCTGGCCGGTCGGGAGGTTCACCGGTTCGTCCAGGCGGATCACGGCCTGCCAGATGATGTAGCCCGCCAGGGCGAAGAGCAGCGCTGAGTTCGCCAGCGCCGCCAGCACTTCCAGGCGGTAGAGGCCGTAACTGCGCTGGCTGTTGCGCGATCCGCGGGCGGCGACCGTGATCGCGGCCAGAGCAAGCCCCAGCCCTACGGTGTCGGTGAGCATGTGCCCGGCATCGGCCAGCAGGAGCAGCGATCCAGTGATAACGGCGAAGGTCGCCTCGACGAGGAAGTACCCGAGGGTCAAGGCGAAGGCGACGGCGAGCCGCTTGAAGTGCCGCCCCCCGGAGTGCGCCTGGCCGTGCCCGTGGCCATGGCCCTGACCCACGAGGGTGCCCCTTTTCGTACGACTGCGACTCTTCGACCTTAACTTCACCTTGCCCCACTCGACTGCCGCCGCTGGGCTGATCGGGGTGGGTAACGGAGGGCTACCTGTGCACCGAGTTCATGCCGAGGATCGCGACGCCGTGCTCGGTCCGCACCACCTCGATCGGTGTGCCGTAAAGCTCAGTGAGGACGGCAGAGGTGAGGATCTGCGCCGGCGTGCCCAGCCGGAATCCATGCGGCGCCAGGAACAGGATGCGGTCCAGGACTCCCAGAATCGGGTTGATCTCGTGGGTGACCATGACCACCGCGGTCCCGTGCTGCCGTCGACGCTCCTCGAGCAAGCCCACGACAGCGTGCTGATGTGCCAAGTCGAGGGAGAGTAGTGGTTCGTCGCACAGCAGGATTGGCGGCCGGCCGGCGAGGGCCTGAGCGATGCGGACCCGCTGTTGCTCGCCGCCGGAGAGCATGGTCAGCGGGGCGTCCGCATAGGACGTAGCCCCGACCGCACGCAGCAACTCCTCGACCTGCGCACGGGCCGCTCGTCCACCCCGCAGACCCAAACGATCGCCGTCGATGCCGAGACGGACGAGGTCGCGCGGGCGCATCCCGCTCACCTGGGTCATCGCCTGCTGCTGCGGCACGTAGCCGACGAGGTGGGTGCCGCGCTGCGCCGGCCGTCCCCCGATGTGCACGGTGCCGGTGGTCAGCGCAGTAAGTCCCAGCAGCACCCGGAGCAGGCTGGTCTTGCCCGACCCGTTAGGGCCCAGGATCGCGAGGAACTCCCCGGGCCGGACGTCGAGGTGCAGGTTGCGCCAGAGTTCGCGAGTGCCGTAGGACAGCGACGCATCCCGCACCGACACCACAGGTTCGGCTACCGCGGCGGCATCCGCGGGTGCGGCTCCGACCCGGGGGCCCGCGTTCGTCGTCACGGTGTTCGGCGTCCTCATCTGCGATCCAACTCCTAGGCGAGGGCGCTGCGGAGAGCGTCGAGGTTGCGTCCCATCCAGGACAGGTAGTCCAAGCCCGCGGGCAGCGTCTCGGACACCGCCACCACGGCAATGCCCGCCGATTCGGCTGCCGAACGCACGGCCTCGGTCTGCGGGCCGGTGGTCTGGTCGTTGTAGATCAGCGCCTCGACGGCATTGGTCGAGAAGAGTGCCAGGGTGTCCTGCAGGGTCCGCGCTGAGGCGTCGGTGCCCTCTTCGATGGCTTCGCTGAAATCGGCCGGGGTCTTGTTGACCAGGCCGGCGCCTTCCAACAAGAACAGCGGAACCGGTTCGGTGATCGCGATTGCGCCGCCGCCATGCGCGGCCTTGATGGTGGCCTGGCGGGAGGTCAGGTCCGCGATCCCGGTCTGGAACGCGGCAGCGTTCGAGGAGAAGAGGGCGGCCGAGTTCGGGTCCAGCTCCGTCAGCGTTGCGGCGATCTGGTCGGCGAGCGAACCCATCGCCCCGAGGTCGTACCAGACGTGCTCGTTCTCGTCGCTGTGGCCCTCGTCGCTGTGGCCCTCTTCATCCGAGTGGCCCTCGTCGTCCTCGGAATGTCCGGCCTCGTCGCTGTGCCCGTCGTCGTCGACCGCGGGGCCGGCCGAACTGGCACTTGCCGTCGGGGTGGCCGCGCTGGTCGAGCTCGGGGAGGCGGTCGGGGAACTGGTGGCCAACGCTTCGCTCGTGGCGGTGCTCGCGCTCTCGCCGGAAGAACCTTCGGCGACCTCGACCGCGGTGATGACCCGGCGGTCTCCACCGGTCGCGGACAGCAGCCGGGCCATGAACTCGTCGTAGTGCCCACCGTTCTCGATGACCAGGTCGGCTTCGGAGATCGCGAGTTGATCGCGCGGCGAGACCTCGAAGCTATGCGGATCCTGGTCGCTGGAGCCGTCGATGATCGAGACGACCTGCACACGATCCCCGCCGATGCGGGAGGCGATGTCGCCGTACACGTTCGTCGACGCAACCACGGCGATCGGGGGGGCGGCCGAGGGCGTGGCGCTGACCGTCGGGCCGGTCGTTTCGAGGGTGTCCTGGGCTGAGTCGTCTGCGCACCCGGCCACGAGCAGCGTGGTGGCCAGCAGTCCCGCCATGGCGATAAATCGGTGCACGAGAACCCCCCTAGGGATGCGGCGCCGGTGTGTCTGCCCAAGCGAACACGAAAACGGTTACCGTTTTGAGGCGATGGTAGGCGACCCCGTCGGTGCGGGCAAGTCGCCCGCCGGATCGGGAACCGGGATCTGGGCGCGAATAGCCCAGCCGCGGCGGCTGCGGCGGTATCCGATCACCCGGCATACCGCATAGATGGCGAAGGACAGGGTGGTCACATACGGGCTGATCGGCACCTCGCTGCCCAGGGCCAGCAGGATGCCGCCGCCCATCGCGACGACGGCGAAGGTCACTGACAGCGCCGTGATGATCCGCGCCGAGGCGCTGACCTGCATGGCGGCCGCGGCGGGCGTGCAGAGCAGGGCGAGGACCAGCAGGGCGCCGATGATCTGGATGGCAGCGGCCACGGTCAGCCCGAGCAGCAGCATGAACACGATCGAGTAGAACCGCAGGTTGATCCCGCGGGCGGCCGCGACCTCCGGGTCCGCGCTCGCGAACGAGAGCGGGCGCCAGATCACGACCAGGACGACGGTGACGAAGGCGCAGATGGTGAGTAGCGAGACGAGCGCGGGATCGTCCACCGCGATGATCTGCCCGGTGAGCAGGCCGAACTTGTTGGCCGCACGCCCTTCGTACAGGGCGAGAAAGAGCACCCCGAGCCCCAACCCGAACGGCATCAACACCCCGACGATCGAGTTGCGATCCCGCGCTTTGGTGCCCAAGGCGCCAAGGATGAACGCCGCGATCAAGGATCCGACGAGCGAGCCCATGACGACGCTGGCGCCGAGGAGGAGCGCGCCGGCCGCGCCCGCGAACGAGAGTTCGCTGATGCCGTGCACCGCGAACGGCAGGTCGCGACGCATCACGAAGGGCCCGAGTAGGCCGGCGACAGCGGCTACCGCGATGCCCGCGATCAGTGAGTTGCGCGCAAGCTCGAACAGCGCTCCGTAGTCGTCGAAGTTGATCATTCGTGACCAGTCGACGTCCGCGGCGAGCTGCTGCGTCATGAGCCACCTTCCAGCCGTACGGAATGGGAATCGTTCCCATCAGTAGGCTACCGGCACGGCCGGGCCTCCTCCGTTCGGCCGGTTGTGGGAGATCATGCCCATCGGTGTGCGTGTTGGGCTGCGGATGGATCGGCTCGCGGGTGACACTCGATCCCATGGGTGATCAACTCGACGTCGCTCCCGCAGAGAGCGGCACGACCGGGCGGATGCCGCGGCAGCGGGGGGGCGGTGAGAGTTCCCGCGAGCAGCGGGCGGGGACGATCGGGCTGACCGTGCTGTCCGTCGGCCTGGTCGTGCTCATGGTGGCCCGAGCCCCGCTGCGCGAGTTCTTCGACGACCCGGCCCTGGCGACCTGGGCGACGGTCTTCGTCTCGATCTCGGTCCAGGCCTTCCCGTTCCTCGTGCTCGGCGTGGCCCTGTCCGCGACGCTGTCGGCGTTCGTCCCGCCCTCGGTCCTGCGCCGGGCGTTGCCCCGGCGCCCGGCTTTGGCCGTGCCGGTGGCCGGTGCCTCGGGGGTCATCCTGCCGGGCTGTGAATGTGCCTCGGTGCCGCTGGCCGCCGGCCTGATGCGCGGCGGGATCCCGCCGGCGGCGGCGCTGACGTTCATGCTGGCGGCCCCGGCGATCAATCCGGTCGTGATCGTCGCGACCGCGGTGGCCTTCCCGGCGCTCCCGGAGATGGCGCTGGCCCGCTTCGCCGCCTCCCTGCTCGTCGCGGTGCTCGTCGGGTGGCTGTGGTTGCGCTTCGGCTCCGCGGAGCGCCTGCGGCTGCGCCCGGGCGCCGACGCCGACGAGCACACCGGCAAGTGGACCGCGATGCGCTCCAACGCCGAACACGACCTGTTGCACGCCGGCGGCTTCCTGGTGGTCGGGGCCATGATCGCCGCCACGGTGAACGTCTCGCTGCCCGCCGGGCTGGTCGATTCCCTCGGCGGTGAGTTCGTCGTCGCGGTGCTCACCCTCACGCTGCTGGCAATCGTGCTCGCGATCTGCTCCGAGGCCGACGCCTTCGTCGCCGCCAGCATGACCGCGTTCCCGAGGACTGCCCAACTGGCGTTCATGGTCGTCGGCCCGGTCGCCGATGTCCGCCTGATCGCCCTGCACGTCGGCACGTTCGGGCGTCGCTTCGCCTATCTGTTCGTGCCGATGGCGATCGCGGTGGCGGTGGCGGTCAGCGTCGGGGTCGGGGAGGTGCTGCTGTGATCCGCGAGGCGCGCGCCGTCCTGCTGCTGCTGCTCGGCAACGCGATCCTCGGGTTGGCGCTGCGCGGGGACCACGTCGATTACGTCAAGCCCGTGATGCGCTGGCCGCTGGTCGCCACCGGCGCGCTGGTGGCACTGCTCGGGCTCGTGCAGTTGATCTCGATGTTGCGCGAGCACAAGCGCGATCGTGGCCACGAACACAGCGAGCGCGGCGGGCACGAGCACGACCACGGTCCGCGAGTGGCCTGGCTGTTGGTGCTTCCGGTCTTCGCGATCCTGGTGATCGCACCACCGCCGCTGGGGTCCTTCGCGGCGGCCCGCGACGACGGCACCGTCGCGCAGCCCACCGAATCGGTGTTCCCGCCGCTGCCCGAGGGCGGCCCGACCAGGTTGTCACTGACGGAGTACTCGGTGCGCGCCATCTGGGACACCGGACTCACCCTGACCGGCCGTCAGGTGGTGATGAGCGGATTCGCGACCCCGGCCGAGAACGGGAACTGGTACCTGACCCGGATGACGCTGGTGTGCTGCGCGGCCGATGCGCAGGCCCGCAAGGTTGAGATCCGCGGGGCGCCGGCTCCGCCCACCGACAGTTGGGTCCAGGTGGAGGGGACGTTCACCCCGTCGGAGGCGGCGAATCAGGAAGACGCGATCGCCGCGCTGGATGCCCAGACCGTGACCGCCGTCGAGGCACCCGAAGACACCTACGAATAGGCAGGGCGCACCTCAGAGCTGAATCAGCCCGATCACGACCAGCGCCGTGAGTGCGCTCACCCGGATCACCCGTCCGGCAGGCGGCAGCACGGGCCAGAACGTCCGCAACAGTGACCCCAGGACAGCGGCGACCGCGAGGATCAGCAGAAACCCGATCGGTCCGCCGAGCGCCAAGCCGCCGATGACGCCGACGGCGACCAGGATCGGCATCACGGGTTTCGGTAACCGGCTCAGGAGGGTCGCTGCCACGACGCCATCCTGCCAAGCAGCCGCGAGGACACGGCCAACGGCTCCTGCGTCGCCGACGCGGCGGGCCCGTGGCAGTGGTGGGATGGACGGATGCTGCTCGTGGCGCGTGTGGACTCCGTCGATGACCCGCAGGTGTTCCTTGCCGATGCCCATGCGGCCCTGGCGGCCCTGGCCACCCGCCCCGGCTGGGTCTCGGGCACGGTCGGTCGGGCGTTGGACGACGGGAGTGCGTTTGTCGTGGTGTGCCGCTGGGAGGACGTCGGATCGGGCCGGCGCGGGCTGAGTACCGGCGCCGTCCGAACGCAGATCATGCCGTTGATGGCGCGATTTCCCGCCGAGGCGACCACCTTCGAGATCGTGGACGACGCCCCTGGCCCACCCAGCGTGCAGCGGTAACCTGCACCGGTGCCAGCCGACCGTCTCGACGCCATCGTCGGGCTGTGCCGCCGCCGCGGCTTCGTGTATCCGGCGGCCGAGATCTATGCACCCACCTGCCCGGCCTGGGATTTCGGCCCGCTCGGGGTCGAGCTCAAGGAGAACATCCGGCGGGCGTGGTGGAAGGCGTGCGTGCAGGGCCGCGACGACGTCGTCGGAATGGACACCGCGGTGATCCTGCCGCCGGCGGTCTGGCAGGCCTCCGGGCACGTGGAGTCCTTCGTCGATGACGTGCTGCGCTGCCGCTCGTGTCACCGCCGATTCACCGGCGACGAGGTCTCCGGCGCCCCCGGCGGGCCGGTAACGGAATGCCCAGCCTGCGGAAGTCGCAATTCCTTTCCGGCGCCGGTGCGCCTTCACGCGCTACTGCCGACGGCACTGCCGGGCGCCGAGGGCGGCGCCGAGGCGCGTCATCTGCGACCGGAGTCCGCCCAGGGAGCCTTCGTCAATCTCGCGAACGTGATGACGACGGCGCGCAAGCGCCCGCCGTTCGGCATCGCGCAGTGCGGGCCCAGCTTCCGCAACGAACCCGTCCGCGCCACCTTCCTGCTGCATGCGGCGGAATCCACCAGGTGTGAGTTGGAGTTCTTCGTCCGGCCCGGTACCGAGGAAGCCTGGCACGAGTACTGGCTGGGGGAGCGCTGGAACTGGTACCTCGATCTCGGGCTGCCCGAGGCCGACCTCGTCCGCTCCGAACGACCCGCGCAGACCCGCGCGCACTACGCCCTGCGCACCGTGGACATCCGCTACCGCTTCGGCTTCCCCGCCGATGAGTGGGCTGCGCTGGAGGGGATCAGTAATCGGGGGGACGGGGATCTCCTCGCGCACGCCAAACATTCCGGGGCGGACCTGACCTACTTCGACCAGGACAGCGGCGAGCGGTGGGCGCCGCAGGTCATCGAGAGTTCGGCTGCTCTAGGGCGTTGTGTGCTGGCGTTCCTCGCGGCCGCCTACGCGCAGGACAGCGCCCCGAGCGCGAAGGGCACTGCGCAACCCCGGACGGTGCTGCGCCTGGACCCGCGCCTGGCCCCGGTCAAGGTCGCCGTGCTGCCGCTCTCGCGCAACGCCGAGCTCTCCCCGCGGGCCCGGGAGCTCGCCGCCGCGCTGCGCCGGAGCTGGAATGTGGAGTTCGACGACGCGGGCGCGATCGGTCGCCGCTATCGGCGCCAGGACGAGATCGGCACTCCCTTCTGCGTGACGCTGGACTTCGACACGCCGGGCGACTCGGCGGTGACCGTGCGCGAGCGCGACACCATGGCCCAGGAGCGGGTCTCGCTGGACAAGATCGCCGGGTACCTGGCCGAGCGGCTTGTGGGGTGCTGAAACTGGGGGACCGTCAGATCTGGCCGCCGGTGGTTCTCGCGCCGATGGCCGGCATCACCAACCGGGCCTTCCGTGCGCTGTGCGCAGAGTACGGCGGCGGGGTCTACGTCAACGAGATGATCACCGCCCGCGGGCTCGTCGAGGGCGACCGTACGACGCGGGCGATGGTCAGTTTCACCCCCGGCGAATCCCTGCGTAGCTTGCAGCTCTACGGCACCGACGCGGCCAGTATCGGCGCGGCCGTGCGGTTGGTGGTGGCCGAGGACCTCGCCGACCACGTCGACCTCAACTTCGGCTGCCCCGTCCCCAAGGTGACCCGCAAAGGCGGGGGGGCGGCGCTGCCCTACAAGCGGGCGCTGTTCGCGCGAATCATCTCTGCGGCCGTCGAAGGGTCCGGTGGTCAAGTCCCGGTGACGATCAAGATGCGGATCGGGATCGACGAGACCCACCACACGTTCCTGCAGGCCGGCCAGATCGCCGCCGAGCTCGGGGTGGCCTGGGTCGCGCTGCATGCCCGTACCGCTGCCCAGCACTACTCCGGCACTGCGGACTGGAGCGCGATCGCTGCCCTCAAGGAGCACCTGGCCCCCACCGGAGTGCCAGTGCTCGGCAACGGCGACATCTGGGAAGCCGCGGACGCGCTGGCGATGGTGGCGCAGACCGGGTGCGACGGGGTGGTGGTGGGCCGCGGGTGCCTGGGCCGGCCCTGGCTGTTCGCCAACCTCGCCGCGGCCTTCGATGGTCGTCCCGACCCCGGGCATCCGGATTTGGGGGCCGTGACCGCGACGCTGCGCCGGCACTTCGCGCTGATGGCCGAGGACTACGGCGAGCTGGCGGCCGCCCGCGAGATCCGTAAGCACATCGCCTGGTACCTCAAGGGCTTTGCGGTTGGTTCGGCCACCCGCACCGCCCTGGGACTGGTCGGATCCGGCGCCGAACTCGACGAGTTGCTGCGTGGCCTCGATCACACCCAGGCGTTCCCGTCGGCGACTCTCGGGGCTCCCCGCGGGCGTAGCGGCGCTCCGCGACGGGTCGCGCTGCCCCAGGGCTGGCTCGATGACCCTGACGACGGGGTGGCCGAGCCCGAGGAGCCGGGCATGGCTGCACTGTCCGGGGGGTAGGGCTCACCCTCACAGGCTGCGTACAGAAGTCGAGGACGCCTCAGGAGATCAATTCGCCCATTCAGGGGTGGAGAGGGAAGAATCGCCCGCAGCGCGCCCGAGAGAGCGAGACACCTATGGCATCCGAGGCCCAGACCTCCCCCGAGCTGACCTCCCCCCGCGACTCCGACGACCTCCCCGTCGTCGTCATCGGCGCGGGCCCGGCCGGGCTGACCGCGGCCCTGGAGCTGGTTCGCCGTGACCGCAAGGTGCTGGTCCTGGAGGCTACCGACCAGATCGGTGGCATCAGCCGCACCGAGGTCCGCGACGGCTGGCGCTTCGACATCGGCGGTCACCGCTTCTTCACCAAGGTGCCCGAGGTCGAGAAGTTCTGGCACGAGGTCCTGCCGGACGAGGACTTCCTGCAGCGCCCGCGGATGAGCCGCATCTTCTACGGCGGCAAGCTCTTCGACTACCCGCTCAAGGCGGGAAACGCGCTCAAGGGCCTCGGCATCATCGAGGCCATCCGCTGCGTGCTGTCCTACGCCTGGGTGCGCATCCACCCGCCGAAGGACCAGACCAACTTCGAGGGCTGGGTGGCGGCGCGCTTCGGCTGGCGGCTGTACCGGATCTTCTTCAAGACCTACACCGAGAAGCTCTGGGGCATCTCCGGTACCGAGATCCAGGCCGATTGGGCCGCGCAGCGCATCAAGAACCTCTCGCTGATGGGTGCGATCAAGAACGCGATCTTCCAGCCCAAGGGCCAGACCGAGATCACCACGCTGATCGACCGTTTCCAGTACCCCAAGTACGGCCCCGGGATGATGTGGGAGCGCTGCCGCGACCTCGTCGTCGAGGGTGGGGGTGAGGTCCTGATGGAGTCACCCGTGGTGGCCCTGCACCGCTCGGGCGACCGCGTCGAGGCCGTCACGATCCTGTCCGGCGGTGAAGAGAAGCTGATCAAGTGCTCCGACGTCATCTCCTCGATGCCGCTGCAGCACCTGGTGCTGGGCATGGACCCCAAGGCCCCCAAGGAGGTCGCGGACGCGGCCAACGGACTCGGCTACCGGGACTTCCTCACCGTCGCCCTCGTCGTGCCGGAGGCCTCCGGCTTCCCCGACAACTGGATCTACATTCACACCCCCGGCGTTCTGGTCGGCCGCATCCAGAACTACGGGTCGTGGTCGCCGTACCTGGTCAAGGACGGACGGACCTGCCTGGGTATGGAGTACTTCGTCAACGAGGGCGACGGCACCTGGAGCTCGTCGGATGAGGACCTGATCGAGCTCGCCAAGCGCGAACTCGCCGAGTTGAAGCTCGTCGCCCCCTCGGCCATCGAGGCCGGCTACGTGGTGCGCGTGCCCAAGGCGTACCCGATCTACGACGAGGGCTACGACGTCAAGGTTGACGTGATCCGCGACTGGCTCGCCGCCGAGACCACCAACGTGCAGGCCACCGGACGCAACGGCATGCACCGCTACAACAACCAGGACCACTCGATGGTCACCGCGATGTACGCCGTGGACAACATCTGCGCCCCCGCCGGTGAACCCCGGCCCCGTGACCTGTGGACGGTCAACGTCGAAGAGGAGTACCACGAGGAGAAGAGCGCCGGCCCGAAGGAGTCCGGCGCTACCTCAGCAGCCGGGACTGGCCGCAGCGCACCGATCCTGCCCAAGCGCTGATGCCTTGACGGAAAGCCTGCTCCCCACTGCCCGCTCGGCGCCGCGTGACGCGGCGACCGGGCGCGCGCTCTGGTGGGTGCTGGTCTCCGCCCGCCTGCGGCCGCTGGCCGGACCGCTGGTCACGGCTGTGGTGGCCGCCGGGGTCGCGCTGCGGCTTTGGTCACCGTCGCCATTCTGGCTCGACGAGGCGCAGAGCGTGGCCTTCGCCGCGCGCCCGCTGGCGGACCTGCAGGGCGCGCTGGAGACCGATGGCGCCCCGCCGCTGTACTACGTCCTGCTGCACGGCTGGCTCTCACTCGCCGACACCCTCGGATTCGGCGACGGCGTCTGGGTCGCGCGTTCGCTGTCGATGGTCGCGGCGCTGGCCGCGCTTCCGCTGGCCTACCTGGTCGGGCGGCGCCTGGGTGGGACCCGGCGGCACGGGGTCGTCACGCTGTTGGTGCTGGCGTCCAACCCGTGGGCGATCAAGTACGCCGGCGAGGCGCGGATGTACTCCCTGGTCGTGCTGTTGGTGCTCGTCGCCGTCCTGGCGGGGGACTGGCTGCGCCGCCGCCAGGACGCCCTGCCGGTCATCGCCGTCGCGGTCCTCACCGCGGCCCTGCTGCTGACCCACTACTGGTCAATCTTCCTGCTCGGGGCCCTCGGCCTGATCCTTCTCGGGCGCGCGCTGCAGATTCCGGCCGAGCGCCCACTCGCGCGTCGCGCGGTGACCGGGATGGCGGCCGGCGCCCTCGTCTTCCTGCCCTGGGTGCCGACGATGTTGCACCAGAGCGCCCACACCGGCGCCCCGTGGGCCCCGCGCCCGGACCTCGGCGACCTGGCCCATCTGCCGCTGGACTGGGCGGGCGGCACCGGGCCGGTCGGCTGGACCCTGGGCGCGATGCTCGTGCCGTTGATGCTGATCGCGGTCTACGCCCGCCGCCGGTCCGGCTCCGATGTCGTCATCGGGGTACGCCCCCATGGAGTGACCGCGCTGCTCGGGCTGCTCCTCGCGCTCACGCTGGTGCTGGCGCTCGGGCTGTCGATGGCCTCCGGCGGCGCCGTGGTGGGGCGCTACACCGCGGTGGTCGTGCCCGTCGTCGTCCTGCTGATCGCGTTCGGCGTCATCACGTTGCCCCGCACTGCCGGGCTGACGGTGCTGAGCCTGCTCGTGAGCCTTGGCTTGCTCGGCGGTCTCACCGTCGCGACGACCGATCACAGTCACGCCGGCCGGGTCGCGGACGCCCTGAACTCCCGCGCCGACGCCGGCGACCTCCTCGTGTACTGCCCCGACCAACTCGCCCCGGGCGTGGAGGCGCGCCTGCAGGTGCCGGGGCTGGAGCGGTTGACCCTGCCGGCGCAGGCCGACCCGACCGTCGTGGACTGGACCGACTACACCGACGCCATCGATGCGCTGCGCCTGCGCCGCCTCGCCGAGGACATCGCCGACGTGGTCAAGGCCGACCCCAGCGCTGCCATCTGGCTGGTCACCAGCGTGAGCACCTACCGCACCCACACCGAGGTCTGTGACCCCTTGCGCACCCGCCTGGTCGCCGCCCTCGGCGCGCCGAACCAGGTGCTGGACGGCACCGCCCGCGGCGGCGAGAAGGCCGTCCTGGAGCGCTTCACCCGCTAGAGGGGCAGTGACCGTTACGAGAGGTCGAAGGCGAAGCTGATGGCCTCGGTGAGCTGGTGCTTCTGGTCCTCATCGAGCAGACCCACGAAGCGGCCCAGCAAGGACGCGCTGATCAGCTGAATCTGATCGCAGGAGATCACCGATACCGCATCGATGCCGTTGGCGGTGTTGACCGGCACCTCGGAGCCGATGCCGTAGACCCGCGTGGTGATCGGCGCAACGACCACTGCGTTGAGCAGCGGAATCATGTGCGCGCGGGTGAGGACGACGGCCGGACGGACCTTCTGCAACCTCACGAGGTGGATGGAGCGCACGCCTTCTCCCAGTCGGTGTCGTCCAGGTCGGCCCAGGCGGCGTTGGTGCTCTCGGCGCTGTGTTGCGGATCGACGGGGTCCGGGTCAGGACCAGCGGCCAGATACAGCGTGATCTCGCGCTCCTGCATCGCTGCGCGGGTCAGCCTGCGGTCGGCCTCGAGGATCGCCACCCGGATGGCGTCGGACCGGGTCGCGAGGCCACGGTCGGCCTGGATCCGCGCCAGGGCGTTGTCCAGTTCGGCGTCGGTGCGCAGTGAGATCGAGGCCACGACGCCAGTGTAATGCGAACGTGCTACGGATGTACGACGTCGTGCGGCGGTCCACCGAGGCCCTGGTGAGGGCACTGGAATTAGTCCCGCGCGTCGAGGATGTCCGCCACCGACAACTCCACGGCCGCGTAGGGCAGGGTGATGCGCCCGCCCGCGGGCACACTCGTGCGGGTGCGGTAGCCGGCCTCGCCCGGGTCGGTGAAGACCTCGATGCCGCCGCGATGCACGACCCAGTACTGCGGGTAATAACCGGCCGCGTAGATGCGGGACTTGATGTGCACGTCGGCCGCAAAGGAGGAATCCGCCACTTCCACGACGAGGGCGACATCTGCGGGGTTAGGGCGATTCAGGCGTTTAGTCGTACCCAGGACGGCGACCGGTGGGGAGCCTCGCCGCAGCACCCACACGTCCGGGTCCGGCAGGGAACCCCCCGACGGGAGCGCGGCAGACGTGGTCTGCCACCCCTCTACCCACAGCAGGCGCGCGAGATTCGCGGCGACGAGACCGTGCCATGGACCGATGACCACCGGCCACACCTCTCCCTGGACGAGCTCGACGCGGCGATTGGCGAAGACCCCGGCCTCCCAAGCGCGGATGAAGGACTCCTCGTCCCACGTCCAGATCTCGGGAGCAGTGCTCATGGCGGCAGTCTAGATCTCTCGCGAACGACCGCTGGGGATGATCTTCACCGCGAATTGGGCGGCGTTGGGGACCCGGCCCGGCTAACCTGGGAGCGGTACGACTCCGTACCGTCGGGGAGGGTTCTCGTGGTTCGGCTTGCTCAATTCGTCCTGCGCCATCGGCGCCTGGTGATGCTCACGTGGGTTCTGCTCCTTGTCGCCGGGGCCGTCGCGGCGAGCAAGGTCCCCGATCGGCTCACCATCGACTTCTCGCTGCCCGGTCAGCCCGGGTACGAGACCTCCAAGCAGATCCTGGACCGCTACGGCAACGGCGGACCGACGTCGAACTCCCCGACGATCGTGGTCGCAACCGTGCCGGAGGGCACCACGGTCTATGACCGGATCGGCGAGATCACCCCGGTCTTCGACCAGGTCGTCGCGACGCTGCCGTCCTCGCGACTGGTGGACGTCACCCAGACCAAGGACCCGGTCTTCGTCACCGACGACCGGCGCACCACCTTCGCGTTGGTGTATCCGAAGGAATTCGAAAGCTTCGCCGACGCGCTGCCCGACCTCGCGATCCGCCCGCTCCTGGCAGAGGCAGAAGCGGCCAGCGGCATCGACTGGACGATCACCGGCTACGGCACCCTGGCCTCCGGCGAGGTCGACGAGGCCGAGGAACCGAGCCTGCTGCTGGACACCCTCGTCGGCGGTCTGGGCGCGCTGGCGGTGCTGCTGTTCCTGTTCGCCTCGTTCCTGGCCTTCGTGCCGCTGTTGATCGCCGCGGTCTCGATCCTGACCACGTTCCTCGCGGTTCTGATGGCCAGTTACGTGATCGACGTCAGCTTCGTCGTGCAGTTCCTCATCGCGCTGATCGGCCTCGGCGTGGCGATCGACTACTCGCTGCTGCTGGTCAACCGTTGGCGCGAGGAGCGCGCCCACGGCCGCGACAACCACGACGCGGTGGTGGTGGCGATGCAGTACGCCGGCCATGCCGTCGTCGCCAGCGCCGGCACCGTGGCGATCAGCCTGTGTGCGCTGCTCGTCATCCCGGTTCCGCTGCTGCAGAGCATGGGTATCGCGGGGATGTTGATTCCGGTGATCAGCGCCCTGGTGGTCTGCACCCTGCTTCCCGCCCTGCTCGGCGGCATCGGCCCGCGCGTGGACTGGCCGCGGATCCGGCACGAGGAGAAGCCCTCGCGGGGCTGGTCGGCCTGGGCGCGAGGGGTGGTGAGGGCCCGCTGGATCGCCGCGGGCGTCGCGCTGCTCGGCCTGGGGGCGCTGCTCGTCCCGATCTTTGGCATCAACATCGGACAAGCGCGTACGGAGTCCCTCGCGAGCACGGGAACGGCGTTCACCAGTCTGAACACCCTGCGCGATGGCGGCGTGCCGGCCGGCGTCGTGTCCCCGATGGAGGTCCTGATCACCGGCCCGCAGGCAGCAGCCTCCGCCGACAAGGTGGTCGCGGCCGCGACGAAGGTCCCCGGGATCGCGGCGGCCTTCGCACCGGACAACGCGGTGTGGCGGGTGGGTGACGCGGTTCTCGTCGACGTCATCCCGGCGGCGGAGACCGTCGATTCGGAGGCCGCGGGCATCGTCGATGACCTGGACCTGGCGCTGGCCGGTATCCCCGGCGTGGTCGGGATCTCCGGGGCCGGTCCGACGATCCAGGACTACATCAACGCGGTCTACAAGAATTTTCCGTACACGCTCGCCTTGATCGCGCTGGTGACCTACATCCTGCTGGTGCGCACGTTCCGCTCGGTCCTGCTGCCGCTCAAGGCGGTGCTGCTCAACATCGTCTCCGTGGGCGCCACCTTCGGGGCCACGGTGCTGTTCTGGCAGGAGGGCTTCGGCTCGGAGCAGTTCTTCGGCATCGAGGCGACCGGTGCGGTGACCTTCTGGCTGCCGCTGCTGATCTTCGCGTTCTTGTTCGGACTGTCGATGGACTACGAGGTCTTCATCCTGGCCCGGATGCGCGAGGAGTACGACCGCACCGGCAACACCGACATCGCCGTCGTCGAAGGGCTCGCGCGCACCGGACGGCTGGTCACCGGGGCGGCGTTGATCCTGTTCCTGTCCTTCGTCGCGCTCGCGTCCTCACCGGGCACCGACATCAAGGTGTTCGCGACCGCCCTGGGCATCGGGATCCTGCTCGACGCGACGATCGTGCGCGCCCTGTTGGTGCCCGCGCTGGTGTCGCTGTTCGGGCGCTGGAACTGGTACCTGCCGGTCTGGGTAGCCCGGATCCTGCGCGTCGAACCGCACGCCGCGATCCCGGAGATCGCCCGTGCGGGCGTGATCACCTCCCGGCCGGTGGACCCGGACGGGATCGTCGCGCCGTGGGCGGACAGCACCCGACGTTTCTGACCCGTGCAGCGTCTGAGAATCGGAGCGGAGCTCGGGGTGCCGGTGCCCCACGCCAAGGGCGCGGGCCGCTCGCTGTCAGCAACCGTGCGCAGGCTCGGTAGGCTGCGGGGTCGGCGCGGGGCGCCGGGGGACCTGATTCAGGACTGAGTTTGAGCCGTAGGGAGTACAGGGCCGTGCCGAAGTTCGTCTACGACTTCACCGAGGGTGACCGGGACCAGAAGGACCTGTTGGGCGGCAAGGGCGCCAACTTGTCCGAGATGACCAAGCTCGGTCTACCGGTACCTCCCGGGTTCGTGATCACCACCGAGTCCTGCAAGGCCTACCTCGCCACCGGTTCGGCGCCGTCCGAGCTGCAGGCTCAGGTCAGCGAGCAACTGACCCGGCTGGAGGCCAAGATGGGCAAGGCGCTGGGCCAGGCCGACGACCCGCTGCTGGTCTCGGTGCGCTCGGGCGCGAAGTTCTCGATGCCCGGGATGATGGAGACCGTCCTGAACATCGGCCTCAACGACGAGTCCGTCGTGGGCCTGGCGAAACAGTCCAGCAACGACCGCTTCGCGTGGGACTCCTACCGCCGCCTGCTGCAGATGTTCGGTAAGACCGTGCTGCACATCGAGGGCGAGCACTTCGAGGACGTCCTGGACGCGGCGAAGAAGGCCAAGAACACCACCGCCGATCTCGACCTGGACGCCGCCGACCTGCAGGGCATCGTCGCGGCGTTCAAGGCGATCATCCGCGAGCAGACCGGCACCGACTTCCCGCAGGACCCGCGGGCGCAGCTCGACGCGGCCGTCTATGCGGTGTTCAACTCCTGGAACGCCCCGCGCGCGATCCTCTACCGCCGCCAGGAGCGCATCCCGGCCGACCTGGGCACCGCGGTCAACGTGCAGACGATGGTGTTCGGCAACCTCGGCATGGACTCGGGTACGGGCGTCTGCTTCACCCGGGACCCGGGCACCGGCCAGATCGGCCTGTACGGGGACTACCTGGAGAACGCGCAGGGCGAGGATGTCGTCGCCGGCATCCGCAACACGCTGCCGCTGCAGGACCTCGAGCGCATCGACAAGGCCGCGTTCGACCAGCTGGTCGCGATCATGAGTCAGCTGGAGACGCACTACAAGGACCTGTGCGACATCGAGTTCACGATCGAGCGCGGCAAGCTGTGGATGCTGCAGACCCGCGTCGGCAAGCGCACCGCGGGCGCGGCGTTCCGGATCGCGACCCAGCTCGTCGACCAGGGCCTGATCGGCCTGGACGAGGCACTGCAGCGGGTGACGGGTGCTCAGCTGACGCAGCTGATGTTCCCCAAGTTCGACACCAGCGCCAACCCCAAGCGGATCACCAAGGGCATGAACGCCTCCCCGGGTGCCGCGGTGGGGCGCGCCGTGTTCTCCTCACCCGAGGCCGTGGTGTGGGCCGAGCGCGGCGAGGCCGTCATCCTGGTGCGCCGCGAGACCAACCCCGATGACCTCGAGGGCATGATCGCCGCCCAGGGCATCCTGACCAGCCGCGGGGGCAAGACCAGCCACGCCGCCGTCGTTGCCCGCGGCATGGGCAAGACCTGTGTGTGCGGCGCCGAGGAACTCGAGGTCGACACCAAGGCCCGCACGATCACCGCCCCCGGCGGCGTGATCATCCGCGAGGGCGACGTGCTCTCGATCGACGGCTCCTCCGGTGCGGTCTACCTCGGTGAGGTGCCCGTGCAGCCGAGCCCGGTCGTGGAGTACTTCGAGGGGCGTCTGGCCCCCGAGGGTGCGGACGATCTGGTCAAGGCCGTGCACCGCCTGATCACCCACGCCGATGCGGCCCGCATCATGAACGTGCGTACCAATGCCGACACCCCCGAGGACTCCCAGCGGGCCCGCCGGATGGGCGCCGAGGGCATCGGGCTGTGCCGCACCGAGCACATGTTCCTCGGCGACCGTGCGATCCACGTCGAGAAGCTGATTCTGAGCAACTCCGACGCCGACCGCCTCGCCGCGCTGGGCGCCCTCGCGCCGCTGCAGCGCCAGGACTTCCTGGAGATCTTCGAGGCGATGGACGGCCTGCCGGTGACGGTGCGTCTGATCGACCCGCCGCTGCATGAGTTCCTGCCCAACATCACCGAGCTCGCGGTCAAGGTCGCGGTCGCGCAGGCGACAGGCGCGGGCTCGGGCCCGGAGTTCGAACGGGATTCGGCACTGCTCACCGCCGTCAACCGCCTGCACGAGTCCAACCCGATGCTGGGTCTGCGCGGTGTGCGCCTCGGCGTCGTCATTCCCGGCCTGTTCGGCATGCAGGTCCGCGCGATCGCCGAGGCGGCCGCGGAGCGCAAGCAGGCCGGTGCCAATCCGCTGCCGGAGATCATGATCCCGCTCGTGGGTGCCGTCCAGGAGCTCGAGCTGATGCGCGAGGAGTCTGAGGCCGTGCTGGCCGAGGTGTCGGCCGCCACCGGCGTGGACCTGTCCTTCATCCCGATCGGCACCATGATCGAGCTTCCGCGCGCGGCCGTGACGGCGGGTCAGATCGCGGAGGCCGCGGACTTCTTCTCCTACGGCACCAACGACCTCACCCAGACGACGTGTGGCTTCTCCCGCGACGACGTCGAGGCCGCCTTCTTCACCCAGTACCTGGAGAAGGGCATCTTCGGGGTCTCCCCGTTCGAGTCCCTCGACCGCGAGGGTGTGGGCCGGCTCGTGCGGATCGCCTCCGAGGAAGGGCGCATCACCAAGCCCGGTCTCAAGCTCGGCGTCTGCGGCGAGCACGGTGGTGACCCGGATTCGATCCACTTCTTCCACGAGGTCGGGCTGAACTACGTCTCCTGCTCGCCGTTCCGGGTCCCGGTGGCGCGCCTGGAAGCCGGCCGTGCTGCCAGCGGCGCCGCCGGCAGCGACAGCCGCTGAACAATCGTTGCGTCCGAAGTAGCGGCTGCTATAGCGACCACTTCTTCGGACGTCCCGCACGATGTGGTGGCAGGGAGACGCGGTGACCTCACACAGGCCGATCTTTCTGGTCGGCTGTCCGCGGTCAGGAACGACGCTGCTGCAGCTGATGCTGCACGCCCATCCCCGCCTCGCGGTACCGCCGGAGAACCGCTACGTGCTCCCGGCGTACTACGACCGGGCGCAGTTCGGTGACCTGACCGAGGCCGCGAACCGGGCGAAGCTCGCCGCGTTCGTGACGGGCAAGAAGTCGTTGTTCAAAGACTTCGGGCTCGAGGGCAAGGCGGTGCGCAAGGCGATCGCGGACGGCCCGCCGACGCTGGGGTCCGGCCTGGAGATCGTCATGCGGTCCTTCGCCGACGCCAGTGGCGCGGCCCGCTGGTGCGACAAGCGCCCGATGTACGTGCGCCATGTGCGGATCCTACAGCGCATGTTCCCCGACGCGCAGTTCATTCACCTGATCCGCGACGGTCGGGCCTGTGCGTCCTCGCTCATGCGGATGCCGTGGTTCGACGGTGACCTTGGCCGGGCGATCGGCACCTGGACACTGGCCATGGAGTACGCCGACCGGGCCCGGCGGCGCCTGGACCCGGACAGCTGGTTCGACCTGCACTACGAGAAGTTGCTCACCGAGCCCGAGTTCCACCTGCGCCGGCTCTGTGCCTTTCTCGGCGAGGATTTCGATGCCGCGATGCTCGATCCGGGGGAGGTCAAGGATTCCCTGGTGCCGGAACGCAAGTCCTGGCACGACAACACCGCCGGACCGATCACGACGGACCGCGTCGAGTCCTGGCAGCGTGAGCTCTCCGCCCCCGACATCCGCTTCGTCAACGATGTCGCGGGGCGCCGGCTGCGGGCCCAGGGCTACGTCGTGGAGAGCGCAGGCCAGCGGGACACCGCCCGGCTGGCCCGCTATGCCGCCGCGCACGCCCGGCGGTGGGCCGGTCTGGCCCGCACCGAGGCCGCGGACCAGCTGGTGATCCGCCGCGGCGAGCCGGCGGTGGCCAGCCTCTTCACCGAGGCCCAACGCGCTTCCCGTTAGCGTTGGCACCGATGGAGCGCGACGAGGGGTCCGGGCCGGGATATTCGGCGTCCGACCGGCGGCGGTGGGTCGACGAGCCGCCCAAGCGGACCGGACGTAGTGCCTTCGCCCGGGACCGCGCCCGGGTACTGCATGCCGCGGCGCTGCGTCGCCTCGCCGCCAAGACCCAGGTTGTCGAGCCGGGCAGTGACGACTTCGCCCGCAACCGGCTCACCCACTCCCTGGAGGTTGGCCAGATCGGCCGCGAGCTCGGATCCTGGTTGGGGGCCGACGCCGACCTGGTCGAGGCCGCGTGTCTGGCCCACGACCTCGGCCATCCGCCGTTCGGGCACAACGGCGAACACGCCCTGGACGCCGCGGCGGCTTCCTGTGGCGGCTTCGAGGGCAACGCCCAGACCTTGCGGGTGCTGACCCGGCTGGAGGGCAAGGCCTTCGACGCCGACGGGCGCAGCGTCGGGCTGAACCTCACGCTGGCCACCCTGGACGCCACCGTGAAGTACCCGTGGGAGCGGCGCGAGGGCACCCGAAAGTTCGGGTGCTACGCCGATGACGCGGCGGTGTTCGCCTGGTTGCGGGACGGGCGCTCCGATGCCCGGCGTTGCCTCGAGGCCCAGGTCATGGACTTCGCCGACGATGTGGCCTACTCCGTCCACGACGTCGAGGACGGCATTCAAGCCGGAGCAATCGATCTCGCGGTCCTGGGATCGGCGACCGACCGCGCACATCTCGCCGAGCTCGCCCGGAACGCGTTCGTCCCCGATCTGGACCCGGGCGAGATCGACGCCGCCGCTGCGGCGTTATCCGCGTTGCCATGGTGGCCCGCCGCGCCGGACCGCACCCGCCGGGGCCTCGCGGCGCTGAAGAACATGACCAGTCAGTTGATCAGCCGGTTCTGCCTCGCCGCGGAATCCACGACCCGCTCGCTGCACCCCGACGGCCCGCTGACGCGCTACACCGCGGACCTGGTCGTGCCTCGTGCCACCACTGTCGAGGTCGCGCTGCTCAAGGCAGTCGCCACCCGCTACATGATGCACACCGACCTGCGGGTGAGCATCCAGGCCCGTGAGCGCGAACTGGTCGCCGAACTTGTCGCAGTCCTCCTCGCCGGCGCGCCCGGGAGTCTGGATCCCGCGTTCGCCTTCGACTTCGACGAAGCCACGAAAGACGAGGCGCGCCTGCGGGTGGTGCTGGATCAGGTGGCCTCGCTCTCGGACACCTCGGCGCTCGCTATGCACGCGAAGATCTGCCGATGACTGTCCTGGCCGGCGCGGTCTGCCCACATCCGCCGCTGCTGGTACCCGAGGTGGCTTCCGGTGCGGCGGTGGAACTCGATGAGCTGCGCACAGCCTGCGACGCCGCGGTCGCCGCGGGCCTTGCGGCCGGGCCGGAGCGGGTCATCGTGGTGGGAGGCGGTGGCGGGACCCAGCGCTGGCCAAACGAAAGTCCCGGTGCGCTCGCAGGCTTCGGGATCGCCGGTTTCGGTCCGCCGGGGGACCTGCCGCTGTCCTTGACCATCGGGCGCTGGCTGCTGTGGCGCGCAGGCTGGACCGGACCGGTGGAACTGCAGAGCGTGGGGCCGCAGACCTCCGCGGCGGCGTGTGCGGAACTGGGCGTCGCCCTCGGTGCCGGTACGCCGGCGTTTCTGCTCGCGATGGGCGACGGGTCCGCGCGGCGCTCGCTGGCTGCGCCCGGGCACCTCGATACGCGGGCCGAAGACTTCGACGCCGACGTGGCCAAGGCTCTGGCCGGCGCCGACGTCGAAGCATTGCTCGCCGTGGACCCGGTGTTGGCCGGCGCGTTGTTGGCTACCGGGCGCCCCGCCTGGCAGGTGCTGGCGGGAGCGGTGGGGGTCACACCTGCGCAGTGGCGAGGCGAACTGGGTTACGACGCCGCCCCATACGGGGTGGGGTACTTCGTCGCGTCGCTCGCCCCAGGGGATTAATCGTCAGGGAGCGTCCGGGGCTCCGGACCGCGGTGCAGCGGGCGTCACCGGCGGTGTGGGGGTCAACGGCGGCGCCGGAGCATCGCTGGGGTGGGGCGCCACCGGGTTGGGCGGGGGCGTCTGCGCCGCGGTGCCGGTGGCTGCGCCGGTGGCGGTGTCCGGAGCGACCTTGTCGAGGCCCTCCTTGACCTTGCCCAGGCCCTTGTCGATCTTGTCCGCGTGCTTGCCGTGCGTCTTGGAGTCGGCGAACTCGCCCGCCTTCTCCAACCCCTTTTCGATCTTGTCGCGGTTACCGCTGACGAGATCCTGTGCCTTGTTCTTGACATTGTCGAGAATGCCCATGTCGACCTCCAGGTCGGGTGGTGTCCTACGTCGATGCTTCCCCTCCCGCGGCGCCCTACTCGTGATGCCGGTCGCACTTGCCACACTGGGGAAATGAGCGCGCTTGCGGTGGTGGCCGTTGTCGGGGCCACCGCGACCGGAAAATCCGCGCTCGCGATCGAGCTGGCCGACCGTTTGGGCGGGGAGATCGTCAACGTCGACTCCATGCAGCTCTACCGCGGTATGGACATCGGGACCGCCAAGCTGACCCCTGCCGAGCGCGGCGGGATCCCGCACCATCTGCTCGACATCTGGGACGTCACCGAGCCCGCGGCGGTCGCCGAGTACCAGCGCCTGGCCCGCCGGCTGGTCGCGGATCTGCTTGCGGCGGGCACGGTTCCGGTACTGGTCGGCGGGTCGGGGCTCTACGTGCGCGCCGTGCTCGACGACCTGGACTTTCCGGGCACCGATCCCGCGATCCGCGCCCGGCTGGAGGCGGAAGTCCACGAGGCGGGGCCAGCGGTCCTGCATGCCCGGCTGGCCACGCTGGACCCCGTCGCCGCCGAGCGGATCCTGCCCGGCAACGGCCGCCGGATCGTGCGGGCGCTGGAGGTCATCGAGATCACCGGGCGACCCTTCGTCGCCAAGCTCCCTACACCCAGCTACGTCCGCCCGGCCGTGCAGATCGGGCTCGGGATGGACCGGGCCGACCTTGACGAGCGCCTGGACAGGCGCGTCGACGCGATGTGGGCCGCCGGTCTGGTCGCCGAGGTCCGGACCCTGGAGCGCGAGGGCCTGCGCGAGGGCCGCACAGCGTCGATGGCGCTGGGGTACGCCCAGGTGCTGCGCTTCTTGGACGGCACCTGCGATGAGGCCACCGCCCGCGAGGAGACCAAACGGTCCACCCGCAAGTTCGCCCGCCGCCAGGGCGCCTGGTTCGGCCGCGACCCCCGGGTGCACTGGCTCGACGCCACCCGCCCCGACCTGCTCGACGCCGCCCTCGCCGCCGTCCGCGCCTGACTCCGAGGGCCGCGATTCGTGGGGACGTCATCCTGCGTGGTTGTTCCCGCGCCCGATTTGTCCGGGTTGCGACGACCACAAGTGATGACGTCCCCAGCGATCTGGCGCCTTCCGTACCCTGGGGGGCATGAACCGGGTGCGCTTCGTCAAGGGTCACGGGACCGAGAACGACTTCGTGATCCTGCCCGACATCGCCGGCACCCTCAATCTCGACGACACCGCCGTGGCCGCGATCTGTGACCGCCGGGCCGGCCTCGGTGCTGACGGGATCCTGCGGGTCGTCACCACCAGCGCCGATCCGGAAGCCGCCGCCTACGCCGGCGCAGCCGACTGGTTCATGGACTACCGCAACGCCGACGGGTCCAAGGCGCAGATGTGCGGCAACGGGATCCGGGTGTTCGCGCGGTACCTGGTCGAGTCCGGGCTGCAGGCACCCGGCGAGTTCGCCGTCGCAACCCGCAGCGGGGTCCGGCTGCTCACCTGCCCGGCGGTCGGGGACATCACCGTCGACATGGGCGAGTACGCCCTGCCCGACCTGGGCGCTATCGCGGTGACCGTGGGGGAGCGAACGTGGCCCGCGCTCGCGGTCACCATGCCCAATCCGCACGCGGTCGTCTTCGTCGACGACCTCTCCGACGCCGGGGATCTGCGGCGCGCCCCCACCGTCACTGCCGGCGCGTTCCCGGACGGCGTCAACGTCGAGTTCGTCGTCACCCGCGGCCCGCGGCACGTCGCGATGCGTGTGCACGAGCGCGGCGTGGGGGAGACCCGCTCGTGCGGGACTGGAGCGTGTGCGGTGATGGTCGCGGCCGCGCGGCGGGGCGGGCATGAGGCCCCGACGACGTATCGGGTCGAGTTGCCCGGCGGAACGTTGCTCATCGCGCTCACCCCCGACGGCAGGGTGGAAATGACCGGCCCGGCTGTGCTCGTCGCGGCCGGCCACCTTCACCTGCCACTCGATATCGGGTCGAACTCGGACGCCGAGGCGTGCGACGCTGGGGCTGTCGACGCCCGCGTGGGCGTCGCACCGTGAGCACGCACCCCGCCTACCAAGGACGTCCATGACCTCCAGCGCCGCACAACCCGAACCGGCCGACCTCCCGCAAGGCGGGGACGAGCCCGTCGAGGTGGCGCAGTCCGTTGACGTCGAGGTCGACGGCGAGCAGTACGAGCGCGAGGAGCGCGCGGCGCTGCGCCGCGTCCAGGGCCTGTCGACCGAACTCGCCGACGTCTCCATCGTGGAGTACCGCCAGCTGCGACTGGAGCGCGTCGTGCTGGTTGGCGTGTGGACCGAGGGCACCTCCGCCGAGGCCGAGAACTCGATGCTGGAGTTGCGGCGCCTGGCCGAGACGGCCGGAGCGCTGGTGCTCGACGGCTTCATCCAACGCCGCGACAAGCCGGATCCGGCCACCTACGTCGGCTCGGGCAAGGCGAAGGAACTACGCGATGCGATCCTCGCCGAATCCGCCGACACTCTCATCTGCGACGGTGAACTGACGCCCAGTCAGCTGACGAAGCTGGAGGACGTCGTCAAGGTCAAGGTCATCGACCGGACCGCGTTGATCCTGGACATCTTCGCCCAGCATGCCCGCTCCCGCGAGGGCAAGGCGCAGGTCGAGCTGGCGCAGATGGCCTACATGATGCCGCGACTGCGCGGCTGGGGCGCGTCGATGTCGCGCCAGGGTGGTGGCCAAGCGGCCGGCGGTGTCGGCATCGGGGGCCGCGGGCCCGGTGAGACCAAGATCGAGACCGATCGGCGGCGCATCCGCACCAAGATGGCCAAGTTGCGCCGCGAGCTCGCGGAGATGGGAACCTCGCGCACGACCCAGCGCAGCGAGCGCCGGCGCACCGGGGTCGCCTCGGTGGCGATCGTCGGCTACACCAACGCCGGCAAGTCCTCGCTACTCAACCGGCTCACCGGCGCCGGGGTGCTGGTCGAGGACGCGTTGTTCGCCACGCTGGACCCGACGGTGCGCAAGGCGCTCACCCCCGACGGGCGCGGCTTCACCCTCACCGACACCGTCGGCTTCGTGCGCCACCTGCCCCACCAGCTGGTCGAGGCTTTCCGTTCGACGCTGGAGGAGATTTCTGACGCCGACCTGATCCTGCACATCGTCGACGGGTCCGACCCTGAACCTGAGGCGCAGCTGGTCGCGGTGCGGGCCGTCCTCGCCGACATCGACGCCAAGGACGTTCCGGAGATCGTCGTGGTGAACAAGTCCGACGCCGCGGACCCCTATGTGCTCGAGCGTCTGGTCCGCCGCGAACGCACCGCGATCGTGGTCTCGGCCCGCAGCGGCGTCGGAATCGAGAACCTGATCGAGGCGATCGCCGCCGCGATCCCGCGCCCACAGGTCGAGATCGACGTCCTGCTGCCCTACGGGCGCGGGGACCTGGTCTCCAAGGTTCATACCGACGGCGACATCCTGACCGAGGAACACACCGCCGACGGCACCCGGATGCGCGCCCGCGTCGGTGCGGCGCTGGCCGCCGAGCTCGCCGCGTTTGCCGCCTGAACCGCGTCATCTGCGCCGGGCCTCAGAGGTGATCGTGGGCCGGCCGAGTCGGCAACCTGGGTAGGCTCACCCGATGCCCAAGCCGAGTCTGGAAGAGTTGCTCGACGCGGCGGTGGGCGACATCGACGGGGTGGCGCGCCCCGGGCAGCTGGAGATGGCCCGCGCGGTCGCCGGCGCCATCGCGACCGGGGATCACCTGCTCGTTCAGGCCGGGACGGGCACCGGCAAATCGCTGGCGTACCTGGTGCCGGCGCTGCTGCACGGGCGCACGGTCGTCATCGCCACCGCGACCCTGGCGCTGCAGGCCCAGCTGATCCGCCGGGACCTCCCGCGCCTGATCGAGGCCGCGACGCCGGTGCTGGGGCGACGTCCGCGCTTCGCGATCCTCAAGGGCCGCAGCAACTACGTCTGCCAGCACCGCGCTGGCGGTCGCCGCGTCGGCGACGAAGGAGCCGTTGGCAATGTCATGGCCACGCTGGACGACGCGGACACACTGTTCGGCGCCGCGGAAGTCGAAGTCCCGAGCAGTCCACTGGGCCGCGAGGTGCTGCGCGCGCGGGAATGGGCTGCGACCACCGACACCGGCGACCGCGACGACCTGCTGCCCGGGGTGGGCGACCGCGCCTGGGCGCAGATCTCGGTGACCTCCCGCGAGTGCCTGGGCGCCACCCGGTGCCCGGAGGGCGAGACCTGCTTCGCGGAGTTGGCCCGGGTCACTGCAGGCGAGGCCGACATTGTGGTCACCAATCACGTACTGCTGGCGATCGACGCCCTGGAGAACATCCCGGTGCTGCCCGAGCACAAGGTGGTGATCGTCGACGAGGCGCATGAACTTGTCGACCGGGTCTCGGCGGTGGCCACCGCCGAACTCACGGTCGCCGTCATCGAGCGGGCGGTGCGAGCCTCGGCCCGCGTGGGCGACGAACGCGCGGTCGACATCCTGGCGAGTATCGCCGAGGGCCTGGGAGCGACGCTGGCCACGGTCGAGCCCGGGCGGCTCCACCCACCTCCTCCGCTGCTGGCGGCCGAACTCGCCGCGGTCGCGGACGCGGCTCGGGGTGTCCAGGTGTCGATCTCCTCCTCGAAGGAGGACGAACCCGACCTGGCGCTGGCCAAGCGGATCGCGCGTACGGCGCTGGAGGAGATCACGGCGACGGCCACCAGGCTCGCGACCCCGACGGAATGGGACGTCGCCTGGCTGGCGCTGGAGGAACGCCGCGGGCGGGTGCTGCGGGTTGCGCCCCTCACGGTCGCCGGCCTGCTGCGCTCCGCGCTGTTCGACTCGCGCACCGTGGTCCTCACTTCGGCGACCCTGGCCGTCGGCGGCGCCTTCGACAGCACGGCCCGCACGGTCGGGCTCAGCCCGGCCGACGCGGTGCACGCCGACGTGGACCCGGCCGGCGAGGTCGATGCTGCGCAGGACGAGGACAGCGGCGACGAGACCGATGAGGTGGCAGCACCCACCCGGTGGCGGGGATTGGATGTCGGATCCCCGTTCGACTACCGCCGCCAGGGGATCCTCTACGTCGCGCGCCACCTCCCGCCGCCTGGACGTGACGGGATGTCAGCAGCGGTGCTCGACGAGCTCGAGGCGTTGATCGAAGCGGCCGGTGGCGGCACGCTAGGCCTGTTCTCCTCCCGCCGGGCCGCGGAGCAGGCGGCAGCGGAAATGCGCCCGCGCCTTGGGGTGCAGATCCTGGCCCAGGGCGACAAACCCCTGAACGAACTCGTCGAGGCGTTTCGCGCTGACACCACCTCGTGCCTGTTCGGGACGCTCTCCCTCTGGCAAGGCGTCGACGTCCCCGGCGATGCGTGTCGACTTGTCGTTGTCGACCGGATCCCTTTCCCGCGTCCGGATGACCCGCTCTCGGCCGCGCGGTCCGCGGCCGCGGATGCCGCCGGAGGCAACGGCTTCATGTCGGTCTCGGCTGCCCAAGCGGCGGTCAAACTGGCGCAGGGCGCGGGAAGACTCATCCGCTCCGACTACGACCGCGGGATGGTCGCCGTGCTCGATGCCCGCCTGGCGACCGCCCGCTACTCCTCGTTCCTGCGCGCGACATTGCCACCGCTGTGGTTCACCACCGACCGCGAGGTGGCGCTGGGTGCGCTCCGCCGGTTGAACCCGGCAGCCAAAGTCGACTGACGGTTCGTCAGACGCGGCGTAGCACGCTGACGATTCGTCCGAGGATGGTCGCCTCGTCGCCCAGGATCGGCTCGTAGGCAGGGTTGTGCGGCATCAACCACACGTGCCCGCCCTTGCGCTTGAACGTCTTGACCGTCGCTTCACCGTCGATCATCGCCGCGACGATGTCGCCGGGTTCGGCGACCGGCTGTTGGCGGACCACCACCCAGTCCCCGTCGCAGATTGCGGCGTCGATCATGGAGTCACCGCTGACCTTGAGCAAGAACAAGGTGCCGTCTCCGACGAGTTCGCGGGGCAGCGGGAAGACCGACTCCACGGCCTGCTCGGCGAGGATCGGTCCGCCGGCGGCGATGCGGCCCAGCACGGGGACGTACGCCGCGGCTGGGCGAGAAGCCCGCACGGCCTCCTCATCGACATCCATCGAGGGCTGGGCCGGCTCGACGCCCTCGGGAAGGCGGACCTCGAGCGCCCGCGGGCGGTTGGGGTCCCGGCGCAGGTAGCCCTTGCGCTCCAGGGTCATCAGCTGGTGGGAGACCGACGAGGTGGAGGTCAGGCCGACAGCCTCACCGATCTCCCGCATCGACGGCGGGTAACCCCGTCGTTCGACGGCGTCGCGGATGACTTCGAGGACCTTGCGCTGGCGCGGGGTCAGGCCCAGGGAGTCCGGGGGGCCGTCGGGGAGTGCCAGCACCTCCGCCGGGTTCGGTGCTGACGCGACTGTCCCGGGCTCGGCGGGCTTGCGTGTGCGGGCCATCAGATGCCTCCTTGCGAGGTGCGTGCGCGCCCGATGTGGACAGGGCGAACGTAGCGCGTCGGGGCGACGCGATCAAACACATGTTCGAAAGAATCTGGAAAGTGTCGGAGCGGGGGTGTAGAACTCGGGTATGCGTTCGATCGAATGTGTGTTCGATGCTCGTGCGGATGTTCGAGTTCACCAGGAGGACCCCATGGCCGCCACCGCTCACCTGCAGCTGGTTCCCACCCCTGACCGGCGCGACGCCCCTGCCCACCAAATCCTCCGTCGGGCCGCGGCCCCGCCGGTGAGCCGCCCGGTCGGCCTGCGCCTGACGCGCCGCGGCCGGCTGGTGGCGCTGGGGGTGCTCGTCGTCGCCATGCTCGGTCTGGGGATGACACTGGGCTCGGAGCCCAGTCGCGCCAGCGGCGCGGCCGGTGCGCCGGTGCAGTACCACCTCGTGCAGCCCGGGCAGACCCTCTGGGGGATCGCCCAGCAGGCCGCGCCGGGGACGGATCCGCGTGCAGTGATCGAGGAGATCATCAGCCTTAACGGCTTGCGCGGGACGACGCTGCAGGCGGGTGCCCGGATCGCCCTGCCGTGAGCGAGCGCAGCGCGGCGACCCCGTCCGGAGTAATGCGGACACGCCGTGTTCGGGCGAATTTTCTTTGGGGTCGAGGCCCTGACCTGCTGGGACACGCCCGGCGGTATCCCGACACGCGAGAGGGCGCGCCAGCCGCCTTGCGTCGCCCCGTCCCGGGTCCTACCGTTCCCTACATGTAGTAGTTACACCGATGTAAGTCGTCCACAGGTTGTGCGCAGGCCGTGCACACGCCGTGCACACCTCATCCACACCTCGGTCCACACCGGACGCCCCGCGGCGACCACTCCGACCCTGAACCGACCCTGAACCGACCCTGAACCGACCCGAATCCAGTGCTGGGAGCCTGCTTGTGAACTGCCCGTTCTGCCGGGTCTCGGACACCCGGGTCGTCGACTCGCGGACCGCCGAGGACGGCGCCGCGATCCGTCGACGCCGCCAGTGCGAGACCTGCGAGCGACGGTTCACCACCATTGAGGTCGCCAGCCTGGCCGTGCTCAAGCGCAGCGGCGCGATGGAGCCCTTCAGCCGGGACAAGGTCCTGGCCGGGGTCCGCAAGGCTTGCCAGGGCCGACCGGTCGATGATGATGCGCTCGCGGTCCTGGCGCACCGGGTCGAGGAGACCGTCCGTGGCCTCGGTAGCCCCGAGGTGCCGGCGCACGAGGTCGGCCTGGCGATCCTCGGGCCGCTGCGCTCCCTCGACGAGGTGGCCTACCTACGCTTCGCCAGCGTCTATCGCAACTTCGACTCCATGGCCGACTTCGAGGCCGAGATCGCACTGCTGCGCGCCGAGCGCGTCGCAGTGAGCTGACAGCACGACGAACACCGCACCACCCACGCAGCAATCGGGGAAGAAACCAGAGAGAGCCCGGCATGACCTGGCCCCGCCAGGTGTTGGGTCTTACAGGAGGACGTGACGTGACGGAGACGGTGAACGGCGACACCCAGGCCGTGCCCGGGGGACAGCGGAGCAAGAGCAGCAAAGGGCGTTCGGGGGCGGGCTTGCGGATCGAGCGCATCTTCACCACCCCCGGTGTGCACCCCTACGACGAGGTGAACTGGGAGCGCCGCGACGTCGTCATGACCAACTGGCGCGACGGCGCAGTCATCTTCGACCAGAAGGGCGTGGAGTTCCCCTCGTTCTGGTCGGTGAACGCGGCCAACATCGTCACCACCAAGTACTTCCGGGGTGCGGTGGGCGCCGAGACTCGCGAGTGGAGCCTGCGTCAGCTCATCGACCGGGTTGTGCTGACCTACCGCGCAGCCGGCGAACAGCACGGCTACTTCGCCACCCCGGCCGACGCCGAGGTCTTCGAGCACGAGCTCACCCACGCCCTGCTGCACCAGATCTTCTCGTTCAACTCACCGGTCTGGTTCAACGTCGGCACCGCGGCCCCCCAGCAGGTCTCCGCCTGCTTCATCCTCGCGGTCGACGACGAGATGAACTCGATCCTGAACTGGTACCGCGAGGAAGGCCTGATCTTCAAGGGCGGCTCCGGCGCGGGGCTCAATCTCTCGCGGATCCGGTCCTCCAAGGAACTGCTCAAGTCCGGGGGCACCGCCTCGGGCCCGGTCAGCTTCATGCGCGGCGCCGACGCCTCCGCGGGCACCATCAAGTCCGGCGGCGCCACTCGACGCGCGGCCAAGATGGTCATCCTCGACGTCGACCACCCCGACATCGCGGAGTTCATCGAGACCAAGTCTCGTGAGGAGAAGAAGATCCGGGTCCTGCGTGATGCCGGCTTCGACATGGACCTCGGTGGCTCCGACATCACCAGCGTCCAGTACCAGAACGCGAACAACTCGGTCCGCGTCACCGACGAATTCATGCGCGCGGTCGAGGCCGGCTCGGAGTTCGGGCTGCGCGCCCGCACCACCGGCGAGGTCATCGAGACCGTCGATTCCCGTGAGCTGTTCCGGTCGATGGCCAAGGCGGCCTGGGAATGCGCCGACCCGGGCATCCAGTACGACGGCACCATCAACGACTGGCACACCTGCCCGGAGAGCGGACGGATCACCGCGTCGAACCCGTGTTCGGAGTACATGCACCTGGACAACTCCTCGTGCAACCTGGCCTCGTTGAACCTGCTCAAGTTCCTGCGTGAGGACGGCACCTTCGACGCAGTGGCGTTCGCCAAGCTCGTCGAGCTGGTCATCACCGCGATGGACATCTCGATCTGCTTCGCGGACTTCCCGACCGAGCCGATCGCCGAGACCACCCGCGCATTCCGTCAGCTCGGCATCGGCTACGCCAACCTCGGCGCCCTGCTGATGGCGACCGGCCGCGGTTACGACTCCGAGGGCGGGCGGACCATCGCCGCGGCGATCACGTCGCTGATGACCGGCACCGCGTACAAGCGTTCGGCCGAACTGGCCGCCGTCGTCGGCCCGTACGAGGGCTACGCCCGCAACTCCGAGGCCCACACCCGGGTCATGCGCAAGCACGCAGCCGCGAACGACGCGATCCGCACCATGGACGAGATGGACCGCTCGATCACCTCGCTGGCGACCAAGGCGTGGGCCGAATGCCTGAAGGCCGGCGCGGCCAACGGCTGGCGCAATTCCCAGGCCAGTGTGCTCGCCCCGACCGGCACCATCGGGCTGATGATGGACTGCGACACCACCGGTATCGAGCCCGACCTGGCGTTGGTCAAGTTCAAGAAGCTCGTCGGTGGCGGCTCCATGCAGATCGTCAACCAGACGGTGCCGCGCGCCCTGGTCAAGCTCGGCTACCACGGTGAGCAGATCGAGGCGATCGTCGAGCACATCGCTGAGCACGGCCACGTCATCGACGCCCCGGGCCTACGCCCAGAGCACTACGAGGTCTTCGACTGCGCGATGGGCGCCCGGGCCATCAAGGCGATGGGCCACGTGTCGATGATGGCCGCGGTCCAGCCGTTCATTTCCGGCGCGATCTCCAAGACGGTCAACCTGCCCGAGTCCGCCACGATCGACGAGATCGAGCAGGTCTACTCCCAAGGCTGGAAGCTCGGGCTCAAGGCACTCGCGGTCTACCGCGACAACTGCAAGGTAGGCCAGCCCCTCTCGATCGCCAAGACGGCGGCCGACGGCCTCGCGCAGGACGCCCCCGCCGGGGCCACGATCGAGTACCGCCCGATCCGTAAGCGACTGCCCAAGGTCCGCGACTCCAAGACGGTCTCGTTCTCCGTCGGTGGGGCCGAGGGCTACATGATCGCCGGCGGTTACCCCGACGGCGGCCTGGGCGAGATCTTCCTCAAGATGAGCAAGCAGGGCTCCACACTCGCCGGGATGATGGACGCCTTCTCCATCGCGATCTCGATCGGCCTGCAGTACGGCGTCCCGCTGGACACCTTCGTGCAGAAGTTCACCAACATGCGCTTCGACCCGGCGGGCATGACCGATGACCCGGACGTGCGGATGTCGGCCTCGATCATGGACTACATCTTCCGCCGCCTCGCCCTGGACTTCCTCTCCCCCGAGGACCGCGGCGCGTTGGGCATCTACACCGCGGACGAGCGGGCCCGGCAGCTGGAGACCGGCTCGTACTTCGATGACGGGGCTATCGACGACACCCTGGACGTCACGGCGCTCGCCCAGTCCGCCCCGATCGAGTCGGTCGACACCACCGTCGGTGGGGCCTCTGCCACCTGGGAGGCGCCGCGATCGTCGATGGAGCTGCTGGAGGCGCAGCAGGGCCGCACCGCCGACGCCCCGCTGTGCCTGTCCTGTGGGACCAAGATGCGTCCCGCCGGCTCCTGCTACGTCTGCGAGGGATGCGGCTCCACCTCCGGTTGCTCCTGACACCCAACTGCGGTGATCAGGCGGGATGCATCGCAAGGCGGAGGAGGAGGCCGATACTGCACTTGTATCGGCGACGACGACAACGCAGCGAGGCGCCCGCCTGGCGCCGCAGTGGCAGGAGCGCAGCGTGAATCGCAATAGTTGGTCCCAGTTGTTGCTGGGCCGTTCCTCACCGGACGCGGTCCAGCGGGCGGCGGGCCGGCAGTGGCTGCGCTGGTGGGGATGCGGGAGCGCGGCGGTCCTCGCCTCGATCGGGATTCCGCTGTTGGTGATCGGCACCTACAACTACGACCAGCGGCTGCGCGATGTGGGCACGCCGCAGATCGTGACCGTCACCGAGGTGGAGGCCAACAACGCCGGCTCCACCTTCACCTTCCAGGTCGGTGGCAAGGACGTGTCCATCACCAACCCGGAGGTAGCCCCGCAGGTCGGTGACGAGGTCGAGGTCGTCGTCGACCCGGATGGTCGCGCCGTTCTCGCCGATGATGTCGGCTCCACGGACAAGGCCATCGGCGACGCGGCGTTCGGGGTGTTCATCGCGCTGATCGTGCTGATCGGATTCGGCTGGGGTCCGGGCCTGGCGCCCTACCGCGCGCTGAAGGCGATCCGCGACCCGGGCATCATCAGCCAGTCCGCGATCGTGAAGATCGGCCCGTTCGAACGGGTCACCCCACCGCAGGGACGCCTCTACCAGGCCTGGCGGCGCGGAACCGGCAACTTTTACGACGTCGAGCTGGTCATGCCTGACAAGAGAGTCGTGCGCTGGTGCGGACGCTTCGGTCGGGTTCCCGGGGAAGGCGAGAAGGCCCGTCTGGTCGGGGGCGGCTTCGCCGGCGACTGGGTCGCCCTGGTCATCAACGTCAAGGGTTCCGAGGACGAACTGGTCTGCTGGCCGGCGGCGCAGGTGGCGGAGCCAGCAGCCACCTGAGGCCGCATGGCAGGGCGGCCCTCAGCTGCCGACAGTGGCCCGTTCGAAGGACGAGCGGATGGGGTAGTAGTCATTGAGGAAGGCACGCACGTCGGATTCGGCCATGGGATCGACGCCTGGCTGCGGGTCGTCGTTGAGGCAGAACACGTCGCGGTTGCGGTTGGCCAGCGCGGCCTGCAGGCGGGGTAGGTCACTGGCCCGGCCGAGGCTGTAGTAGTCGTAGCGCAGCGAGCCGACCACCGCCTTGCCGGTGATCTGCGCGTAGTAGTGGAACAGTTGATCGGCGACGATGTCGTCGTGGTGGCGGAACCGGCTCGCGCAGGTACGTCGGTAGACCTCGGCGAAGCGCGCCTCCATGTCCAGGTGGACGCTGCGCAACTGCGGGTACGGCGTGTGCTTGATGGCCCGCGAGATCGTGACGCCGAATTCGGCCTCGAGCAGCTCACGCATGTTGCGGGTCAGGTTGATGTGCGGCTCGGCCTTCGCGCTGGCCGATCCGAACGGGCGTCGGTTGTTCGACGGTGAGACCCGGGCGAGACCGCTGGGGGTGAAGAAGTGGTTGGGCCGCAACGAGCGGCCGAGGAAGAAGTCGTCATTGAAATAGATGTAATGCTCGCTCAGGTCTGGGATGTGGTGCAGCCGGGAGATGATCGCGTTGGAGTTGAAGACCGGCAGCACGCTCTGGTCCTCGAAGATGTCGCGGTGGTCCACCAAGGTGATCTTCGGATGCGTGGTGTCCAGCCATTCTGGGCACTGACGATCCGTCACCAGATAGATGTGCCGAATCCACGGCGCGAACATCTCGATCGAGCGCAGGGAATACCGCAGCTCGTCGCGCTGCAGGAAACGTTGATCACCTTGGGCGCCGGGGTGGTACTCCAGGCCCTCCTCGGCGGCGCGGGCCCGCTGCATGCGCTCGCGCCAGGCGGGGTCTGCGCCGTCAACCCAGGTGTAGACGGCGTCGATTCCGAAATCGACGTCGTCGACCATCCGCTGGGCAAAGACCTTGGCCGTCGGATAGGTACGGGCCGCGGAGGACCCCACTCCGACGGTGCCTTCGACCAGGGCGACGTCATCGAGTGTCAATTGGTCCGAGGCGACGTTGGGCCGCGGTGCGCTGACCGTTTTGGTCTTGGGATTCGTGGTCCAGAACTCGATTTCCGCGCCGTGTGCCGCGCCCAACAGCAGGGATCCGCTGGCGCTGCGGTAATAGCGCCATACCCGCACGACGCCGGCGGAGTTCAGGCCCGGTGACAGCGGTGCGGCGGTGACCGGTAGCGCCAGGCCGTCGCTGCTGCTGGCCTTGATCACCACCTGCACGTAGACCGGCTCGTCCCGCCAGGTGTCGGCCAACGCCGCCAGCACTGCCTCGCGGTGGCAGACGTCGACCGCGACCACGTGACGGGGGGAGGAATCGTGGCGAACGGCGAAGGCCGGGATACCGGCAGCCTTCAGCGCTGCGTCCACGACCTCGAAGTTGGCCAGCAGCACCTCGACCGGCATCTGGTCACCCAGGGGCAGGCACCAGGACCGCTTGTCCAGCACGAGGTCGTTGCGGTCGGCGAACCGGCGTCGAGCACGCAGCACGCTGCGGGCCACCGCCTGGTTGACCTCCGGGGTGCCGGTCGAGGGGTCGAAGGCGCGCGTCACGCGGTAGGCCTGGCGCATCCCCCGCAGGCCGGCGTTGCGTGCATTCACCGCAGTCGTGGTGACCGAGCCGAACACACCCATGGGTCGACCTGCTCCTTGCGCGAGGGTGCGTGCGCCGGGGCGCCGCTCCGGCGGGAAAGTCCGGACGTTAGCCAGTATCCGCCCCCGCGCGGGGGATCAGCGCCTGCGACCCGTGATTCGTTGGGCCAACACGATGAAGAAGGTGGCCGTGAACGCTCCGGCAGCCCCGGAGAAAGCTCCGAAGAACGGCAGGATGGCGAACGCCGCGAACACCACTGAGGCCGCCAGCGCCCCGGAGATCGCTGCCACCCGTGCCGAGCTCTCAAAGCGCCCGGCGGGCCGGGCCGCGGCGGGAGTAGCGGCTGGTCTGGCGCGCCCGCTCAGGCTCGCCTCGGTCTCCGCGATCAGTCGTTCGATGTCGTCGTTCTTGGCCATGGGAGCATCCTGCCTGCTCGGACCGCCGCTGGCGAGACGGTGGGCCTCGCACGCAGGATTGTGGCGCGCGATCGAAGCGGCTCTCAGCATGGTGGGGTAGGACAGCGGCATGTCGGATCCTGTACCAGCCAGCCCTGCTCCGCCCCTCGCCCTGCGGCCCTACCAGGGGCAGGCGCTGGTATTCGGAGCGTCGGCCGCGGTGTTGGTGGTCGAGATTCTGAGCCTGCGTCTGGTCGCTCCCTACGTCGGGCTCACGCTCGAGGTGAGCACCGCCGTGATCGGCTTCGCGCTCGCGGCGATAGCCCTTGGGGCCTGGCTCGGCGGGATGCTCTCCGACCTGGTGGCCCCCGAACGTCTGCTCGGTCCGGTGTTCCTCGCCTCGGGTGCGCTCGTCCTGCTGGTGGGTCCGGCGGTGCGTCTGGCGGGGGAGGCCGTGGAAGGAGCCGACGCCAGCGCAGTTCTGCTGATGGCAGCGGTGGCGGTGTTCGGGCCGGCGGCGCTGCTGTCGGCCGTCAGCCCGATGGTCGTCAAGAGCCGGCTGTTCTCGTTGAGCCAGGCCGGCACGGTCGTGGGCGGGTACTCCAGCCTGGGCACGGTCGGCGCGCTGACCGGGACCTTCGTGACCGGTTTCCTGCTGGTGGCCACGGTGCCCACCAGCCGCGTGCTGTTCGTTCTCGGCGCCGGCCTGGTGCTCATCGGAGCAGCGCTGCTCGCGCGGGCACATCGGCGCAGCGCGGCAGTCGGTGCGACGCTGAGCCTGCTCGTCGGGTTGGGTGCGGCGAGCGTGGCGCCCCAACCGTGCGACGTGGAATCGGTCTACCACTGCGCACGCGTCGTTCCCGATCCCGATCGGGAGAGCGGCCGTTTCCTGCGTCTGGGCACGCTCAATCATTCCTACGTCGATCTCGACGATCCGCGGTACCTGCATTTTCCCTATCTGCGCGCATTCGCGGCCGCGGTGGCGGCTGCGCGCCCCGGCGCCGATGCCCTGCGCGCCCTGCACATCGGCGCCGGCGCCGCGACCTTTCCCCGGTACCTGCAGGCCGTGCGCGCGGGGAGCGAGCAGCGCGTGATCGAGATCGACGCCCACGTCATCGACCTCGCGCGCCGCGAGCTCGGCCTGCGCACCGGCGCCGGCCTGACGGTGCAGATCGAGGACGGCCGAACGGCGATGGCCGCCGAGCCTGCCGCCGGGCGGGACCTGGTGGTGATGGACGCCTTCTCCGGGCTCAGCGTCCCGTGGCATCTGACGACGCGGGAGGCGGTGTCCGAGATCCGTCGCTCGATGGTGCCCGGAGGTCTCTACCTGGTCAACGTGATCGATTACGACGCCGCGCGCTTCGCCCGGGCCGAGATCGCGACGATCGCCGAACAGTTCGCGTCGGTGGTCCTGATCTCTCGCGCGTCGACGTTCGAGGGCAGCGGTGGGGGCAACGTGGTGATTCTCGCCTCGGACGCTGCGCTGCCGACCGCGGCGATCGCGAGCGCCGTCGCCGCGCAGGTGCCGGACTATGTGGTGCGCGCCGGGGCGCAGGTGGCTGACTTCGTCGACGGGGCTCAGATCCTCACCGACGACTTCGCTCCGGTCGACCAGTTGCTCACCTCGCCCTAGCGCCGTCCACCACCTCAGCGGTGCTATTGGCCGAGAAGCAACGGAGCCTCGGCGGTGCTATTGGCCGAGAAGCAACGGAGCCTCGGCGGTGTCCATCGCCTTGAGGATCCGTTTTTCCGAGATCGGCGCCGGGGTGCCGAGAGACTGCGCGAACAGGCTGATGCGCAACTCCTCGAGCATCCAGCGGATCTCGACGACGTCGGCATCAGTGCGCCGGTGCTCGGGCAGGGCGGCGACGAAGTCCGCATACTCGCGGCGCAGCTGCGTCACGGTGGCGGTGCGGGCGCTGTCGCGGACGGGGTCCTTCCCGAGTAAGTCCAGACGCCGCGCGATTCCTCGCACGTAGCGGGTCAGGTGACGTAGCCGATCGGCGCCGGCCTCAGCGATGAACCCAGGGTGGATCAGGCCGGCGTACTGGGCGCGCATGTCCAGCACCGCCGGCGTCCCCGCGCTCCGGTTCAAGGTGGCGTCCACGCCCTGAGCCTGAGTCAGAATCGCTACGACGTCGGAGATGACCTCGCTCATCCGGGCCGGCAGTTCGCGGCGCACCGCGGCGTCGAGGGCATCGAAGCCGGCCGCGTCCCAGGCGGGTCCGCCGCGGGACGCCACGATCGCGTCGACGCAGGCCGCTGCGCAGTCGGCGAACAGGGCGCGCCCGTCCGCGTGCGGTGCCCCGGCGAGCGCGAGCTTCGCGGTGTTGGAGAGCTTCGCTAGCACCGCCTTCGTCGGCACGCTGGTGCGGGCGAGCAACAGCGCGACGGTCCCGGCGGCCATCGCCCGTTCGGCCAGGTGCGGGTCAGGGAGCACCCGCAGCGCGACCCCGCCGGACTCGGCGACCAGCGCGGGATAGCCGGTGACCGGGGTCCCGGCGCGCACGGTGTCGAACCGGCGGGGGATCGCTCCGCCGTCGAGTTGCGGCCAGGTCCGCAATCCGGTCTGTTCCAGTGCCGCTGCCTCCGCCGAGATCGCGGCGGCGAGTTGCGGGGCCAAGGCGGCCTGCAGTGCTGCCAGGTCCTTGCCGGTCCGCAGCGGACGGGCCTCACCGTCGATGACGGTGAAGCTGAACCGCAGGTGAGAGGGTATCCGGTCCCAGTCCCATTCCCAGTCCGGTTCGGCGCCACCGGCCAGGGCTTCGAGCTCGCGCTCGAGGGCGGCGGTGATCGAGGTCCCGCGGGTCGGGTCCAGATGAGGCAGCACGGTCTGGGCCCAGGTCGGCGCCGGGGAGAAGGAGCGCCGGATCGCTTTGGGCAGGGAGCGGATGAGAGCGGTGACGAGCTCGGATCGCAGTCCTGGCACACCCCAGCTGAAGTCCTCGGGACGCAACTGGTTGAGCACGGCCAGCGGCACGGCGACCGTGACGCCGTCCGAGTCGGTCCCTGGCTCGAAGCGGTAGTCCAGCTCCAACTCGGTGCCGGCGGCGCGCCAGGTGGGCGGGAAGTCCCCGGGATCGACCGCGGCCGCGGCGACGCTGCGCAGCTGGGCCGGGTCGAGGTCGAGCAGCGTGGGCGCGTTGCGCCGCG
The DNA here is from genome assembly GCA_052387905.1 of Sporichthyaceae bacterium. Classification (GTDB taxonomy): domain Bacteria; phylum Actinomycetota; class Actinomycetes; order Sporichthyales; family Sporichthyaceae; genus JBQTII01. The sequence goes on from JBQTIR010000013.1 coordinate 104,868, forward strand.
TCGTCTTCCACCACCGGTCGAAATGTCGCGCCGAGGTGACCTCGATCGGGACGCGGTCGTTGTAGAAGGTGAACAGTGCGTCGTCGTCGATGGTCAGATCGCGGCGCCGCGCCCGTTCCTCGAGCTCACCCAGCTCGGCGCGCAACTCCTGGTTGTGGGCGGCGAATTTGTGGTGGGTGCGCCAGTCTCCCTCGACGAGTGCGTGGCGGATGAACAGTTCGCGGCACAGCAGCGGATCGATGCGGGCGTAGTCGACGCGGCGGCCGGTGACCAGCGGAACCCCGTGCAAGGTCACCCGCTCGGTCGCGACGACAGCCCCGCGTCCGGCCTCCCACCGTGGCTCGGAGTAGGTGCGGATGACCAGGTGGGCGGCGAGGGGTTCGACCCACTCCGGTTCGATCTTCGCGACCGTGCGTGCCCACAGCCGCGAGGTCTCCACGAGCTCGGCAGCCATCACTGCGCGCGGCGGCGATTTCGCCAATGCGGAGCCGGGGAAGATCGCGAATCTCGCTCCCCGCGTCCCGAGGTATTCCTTGAACACCGGCTCGCGCCGCGAGCGGCGTTCGGCCTCGGGGTCGAGAACGCCGACGTTGGTGAGCAGACCGGTCAGCAGTGCCAGGTGCACCTGGTGCGGATCGGCCGGCGCGCTGCTCCAGCGCAGCCCGGCGGCGCCGGCGGCCTGGCGCAGTTGGGCGACGAGGTCCTGCCACTCGCGCACCCTCAGATAGTGCAGGTACTCGCTCGTGCACAGCTTGCGGAATTTGCTCGAGGAGAGCTTCTGCTGTTGCTCGCGCAGGTACGTCCACAGGTTGAGGTAGCTGGCGAAGTCGGAGTTCTTGTCCGCGAACCGGGCGTGCTTGGCGCGAGCGGCCTCGCGCGCTTCGACGGGGTATTCGCGCGGGTCCTGGATCGAGAGCGCGGCGGCGATGACAATGACCTCGCGCAGGGAACCGGAGGAATCCGCCGCGATGATCATCCGGCCCAGCCGTGGGTCGACGGGCAAGGCGGCCAGCGTACGCCCGATCGGGGTCAGCGCCCCCGTGGCGTCCAGGGCACCCAGTTCCTGCAACAGGGCGACGCCATCGGCGATCGCGCGCCTATCCGGGGGGTCGAGGAATCCGAAATCCTCGACAGGCCCCAACCCGATCGCGGCCATCGACAGGATCACCGAGGCGAGCGAGGTCCGCAGGATCTCCGGGTCGGTGAACGCCGGCCGCGAGGCGAAGTCCTCCTCGGAGTACAGCCGGATGCAGATGCCATCGGCGACCCGTCCGCACCGGCCGGCGCGTTGGGCGGCCGAGGCTTGGGAGATCGCCTCGATCGGCAGGCGCTGTACCTTGCGCCGCGAGCTGTAGCGGGAGATGCGCGCGGTGCCCGCGTCGACGACGTAGCGGATGCCGGGCACGGTCAGCGAGGTCTCGGCGACGTTGGTGGACAGCACGACGCGGCGCGTGGGATGAGGCGCGAAGACCCGGTGCTGCTCGGCGATCGACAGCCGCGCGTACAACGGCAGAATCTCCACCGCGGGCACACCTGATGAGGCGTCAGTCAGCCGGCCCAGTCGACCCCGCAGGGCGTCGGCGGTGTCGCGGATCTCGCGCTCACCGGACAGGAACACCAGAATGTCCCCACGCCCGGCGGCCATCAATTCCTCCACGGCGTCGCAGATCCCGCTGATCTGGTCGGCAGGCTCGGGTTCGGCCTCGGGTGCTCTGGCGCGCCCGCGGGCCGGCGCCCGGCGACTGCTCGGGCGGGCGTTGCGCCCCGCCCGGGAACCGGCATCGGCGTCCGGGTCGTCCGGATCGGCGACCTCGAGGTCGGGGACCAGCGGCCGATAGCGCAGTTCGACGGGATAGGTACGCCCGGAGACCTCGATGACCGGGGCGGGCCGTCCGCCGGCGGCGAAGTGCCGGGCGAAGCGGTCGGTCTCGATGGTCGCCGAGGTGATGATCACTTTGAGGTCCGGCCGGCGCGGCAACAGCTGGTGCAGGTACCCGAGCAGGAAGTCGATGTTGAGGCTGCGCTCGTGTGCCTCGTCGATGATCACCGTGTCATAGGCCCGCAGTTGGCGGTCGCGGCGGAGTTCGGCGAGCAGGATCCCGTCGGTCATCAGTTTGACCAGCGTGTCCGGTCCGACCCGGTCGTTGAACCGCACGGCGTAGCCGACGGTCTGGCCCAGTTCGGTTCCGAGCTCGGAGGCGATGCGCTCGGCGACGGTGCGGGCGGCGAGGCGACGCGGCTGGGTGTGCCCGATCATGCCCCGGATCCCGCGGCCGAGCTCGAGGCAGATCTTCGGGATCTGAGTGGTCTTTCCCGATCCGGTCTCCCCGGCCACGACCACGACCTGGTGCTCGGCGATGGCGGTCGCGATCTCGGCCCGCCGGGCGGCGATCGGGAGGTCTTCGGGGTAATGGATCGCCGGCAGGCTCGCAGCGCGGGCGGCGAGGAGCTCCTCGGAGAATCTCGACCGTGCCATGGCGCCTCAGGCTAAGCGGGCGGTGCCCGCCGACGATGCGCAGGTCGTCAGAAGGCGGCGAAGGATCGTGCGGGTGAGACCTCAGGGAGCAGGGCGGAGCCGCGGCGGCGCGCCCGGTCCTGAAACTCCGACCAGGTGCGCAGCGACCCGAGGTCGCGCTCGCGGCGGGTGTCGAGGGCGGCGCGGGCGTTGGCCAGCGAGCCCCGGTGAATGCGGTCGGACAGGATGGTCAACGAGACATCGGCGGCCAGGCTGAGCACGGAGTTGAACTGCTGACGCGGTCCGGCGAGCATGATCCGTCCCTTCCTTCGAGGCGCAGCGATCGGCCGGGCCCTCGGGGGCACATTAGTTGCGGAAGCTGGATGTGAGGACCGTCTCAAACCGGTGTGGCGTAACCGTCACGGCGAAGTGAACGGCATGTGACAGGACGCGCACCACAGGGTGTTCCATGATCCCTGATTGGCCTAAGCACATCACGTTCGGTGAGCACCGTCTGGGTGGATTGGCCCGCCTTCGGATCGGTTGCGGGCGTGTCGGCCTCGACTGTCCGTGTGCGGGCACCTCTCCCGACCCCGATAGGCGGCGCGGACGGCGCCCGAGCTGCCCCTGGCGGCGTTGTCGTCGTGTTCGCTTCGCTCAACAGACTCAATCGGCTCGGGACCGCGAGCGAAAAGGCGTGCTCGCGCTCCGCTCGCCTCAATCGCCTGTAGCTCCGATGCTCCGCATCGGGCTCCTCCTCCGCCTTGCCAGGGATTGCTCGGATCACCGCCCGCATCCACCTGGGGTCGGGAGAAATGCCCTAACCCTGGTCACGGAATCAGCACGGGACCAAGACCTATGCAACCGTGGGTCAAGTTGACGCGTCGAAGTGAAGGTTCGCCTCCTCGGGCGGGCGTGCTCGCGCGCAGGAGGTAAGCAGTAGTGACCACGGGTTCTGCCGGTCGGCATGCCGTGTCGGCAACGCGGGAGCCGGCGGCCATGTCCCGCGCTGCGCGAGCGGAATCCGGCCGTCGCGCGCGCGCGGCCGAGGGATCGGTAGCAGTCACGACCCGGCGCCTGCGGATCGCGGGTCTGGTGCTGTGCCTGGCCGCGATCGGCGCAGCCCTGGCGGCCTGGGGTCCGGCGCTGCAGGCCAAGGCGCCCGGTGCCACCCACCTGCCCTGGTGGGCGATGGTGCTGATGTTCGCCGTCGCCGAGATGGTCGTCCTGCACATCCAGGTGCGCCGCGAAGCCCAGACGGTGTCGCTGTCGGAGATCCCCCTGGTCGTCGGTCTGTTCATGGCCGACCCGCTCGGGGTGGTCATCGGCCGGGCCCTGGGGTCTTTCGTCGTCTTCGCCGTACACCGCCGCCAAGCTCCCATCAAGGTCCTGTTCAACACCTCGTTGGTCACCACGAGCAGCGTGCTCGCCCTCACCATCTGGTCGCTGGCCTACAGCGGGACCGAGGTCGGACCGATCGCCTGGGCCGCCGCGTTCGCTGCGCTGGTCGCGGCCGGCGCCTTCGAGGCGGCTTTCACCACGATGGCCATCGCCTGCTACGAGGGTCGGGTCACGCTGCGTGGCCTGGCGCGCTCGATCGCCAGCGCGGGCACGCTGTCGGCCTCGGTCGGCACCGTCGGCCTGGTCGCCGCGACCGCAGTCACCTACGACGTCCGCAGCGCCTTCATCGTCGAAGCCGCCGGCGCGATGCTCCTGCTCGGCTACCGCGCCTACGCCTCGCTGCGCGAGCGCCACGAGAGCCTCGAGCAGCTCTATCACTTCTCCGAGGTCGTCTCCGGCGCACATGACGTCGACACCGTGCTGCGCAGCGTCCTGGGCCAAGCTCGCCAACTGCTGCGCAGCGACCGCGCCGAGTTCCTCGCCTACGACTTCCCGGGTTCGCTCGCGCCGGCCCGGATGAGCCTGCTCCCGACCGGCGTCGAGACCATTCCCGTGGTCGAGGGCGCCGTGCCCGAGGACCCGGATCCGCTCATCGCCAAGGTGCGCCGTGACCGGGAATCCGCGCTGATCTCGCGCATCACCAAGGACCCCGCCGGTCGGGCCTACCTGGCCGCACACGACATTCGCGAAGCGATCGTCGTCCCGCTGCAGATGGACGGCGTCGTGGTCGGCACGCTCTCGGTGGCCAACCGCCTCGGCGAGGTCCGTGGCTTCGACGGCGGCGACATCCGGCTGCTGGAGACCGTCGCCAACCATGCCGGCGTCGCGCTGAAGTCGGGGTCGCTGATCGCACGGCTGTTCCACGACGCCCACCACGACACCTTGACCGCCCTGCCCAACCGCCACCTGCTCCAGCGTGAGCTGGAGCTGGCGGTCGCCGACATCCGTTCGGGTACCTCGGTCGGCTGCGCGGTCATGATCAGCGACCTCAACGGCTTCAAGGAGGTCAACGACACCCTCGGTCACCAGTTCGGTGACGAGTTGCTGCGCGACGTCGCCCGCTGCTTCGTCACCGCCGCCGGTCCGCACGCCCTGGTCGCCCGCCTGGGCGGCGACGAGTTCGCGGTTCTGCTCACCGACGTCGCCGACTCCGATGCCGCGGTCGCCCTGGCCACCCGCCTGACCGACTCGCTGCGCGGCGCGCGTCGCCTCGACGGCGTCAGCGTCGACGTCAGCGCCTCGGTCGGGGTCGCGATGGCCCCGGTTCATGCCGAGGACGTCTCCGGCTTGCTCAAGCGCGCCGATGTCGCGATGTATGCGGCCAAGGCCAACGGCGGCGGAGTGCGCCTCTACGACGAAGGTCTGCAGGAGGCCGCCAACCCGAGTCGGCTCGCGTTGGTCTCGGAACTGCGCACCGCGATCCGCGAGGGCGGTATCGAGGCGTGGGTGCAACCCAAGGCGGACCTGGCCGACGGGACGATCACCGGCGTCGAGACCCTGGCCCGCTGGCGCCACCCGGTCGACGGGATCCGGATGCCGGCCGAGTTCCTGCCGGTCGCCGAGTCCAACGGCATGATCGCCGCGCTCACCGACGCCATGCTGGACTCCTCGCTGTCCGCCTGCGCGAGCTGGCTCGCCACCGGCATCCAGGCCGGCGTCGCGGTCAACGTCTCCCCGCGCAGCCTGAAGGAACCGAGCTTCGTCGACACGGTCGCCGCCGCCCTGGTGCGTCATCAGGTGCCCGCCGACATGCTGACGCTGGAGATCACCGAAACCTCGTTGATGGCCGACAGCCCGGCCGCGGTCGACCTGCTCTGCCGCTTGGGCGAGCTCGGTGTCCGGCTCTCCATCGACGACTTCGGCACCGGGTACTCCTCGCTGGCCTACCTGCGCCGACTGCCCGTCAACGAGGTGAAGATCGACCGCGAGTTCACCTCCCGGATCACCACCGACCCCAAGGTCGTGATGATCGTGCGCTCGGTCGCGGATCTGTCCCGCAACATGGGGATGACCACGGTCGCCGAGGGCGTTGAGGACGCCGAGGTCTGGACGAGGTTGCAGGAACTCGGGGTGCAGTCAGCCCAGGGTTATCACCTGGGCCGCCCGATGCCGGCCGCCGATTTCCCGGCCTGGCTCGCGGCCTACAACGCCGCCCGCACCGGCTCGCCGGTACTGCCCGGCGGTCGCCGCCGCCCCTCCGGCGTCATCGCCTGACCCGGAACATCCCGGGCCAGCGGGAGCAATTCGGGGCGACACGCCGCGCCCCGGGTGTGTCCGCTGGCATTGCGCCGATCGGGTCGGGCACTATTGCAGAGGCGTCACACGGCTCTCCTGGAGCCTTGGTCGTCGAGGTCGCTGGGGAAGGCGAATCTCGGCCGAAGTTCAAACCAGGAGGAAACCGGTGTCGACCACTCGTGGAGTGCTGTATGTCCACTCCGCTCAGTCCGCCATGTGCCCGCATATCGAATGGGCCGTGACCGGAATTCTTGGCGTCCCGGTCACCTTCGACTGGACTCCGCAGCCTGCCGCGCCCAATCACTGGCGCACGGAACTGTCCTGGCAGGGCGAGCGCGGCACGGCAGCGCAGATCGCCTCGGCCCTGCGGCCGTGGAACCAGCTGCGCTACGAGGTCACCGAGGAACCGCTCGCCGGTCATGAGGGTGCGCGCTACAGCTGCACCCCGAGTCTCGGGATGTTCCACGCGACGATCGGCGTGCACGGCGACATGATGATCTCCGAGGAGCGGCTGCGCGCGGCGATGCTGCGGTGCGCCGAGACCGAGGACTGCGACCTCGCCGACGAGATGGACCTGATGCTCGGTCAGCCGTGGGACGACGAGCTGGAGCCCTTCCGCTACGCCGGCGACGGCGCTCCGGTGCGCTGGCTGCACCAGGTGGGCTGAACGGCCACCCCAGACGTGGCCGTGCGGAGTCCGTGAGTCGATCGACCTACCGGACCCGTGCCCGGCCACACCACGTGAAGGGGCGGGTGCGCCCGAGGGGGATGCACCCGCCTCTTCCGCATCTTCGGGCGGCGTGTGGACCTATCGAGGCGCGTTAATAGGTCAGATCGCCACCCGAAGATGGTGAAAATCAGGCGCTGGTGACGACCAGGCAGACGTTGTGGCCACCGAAGCCGAAGGAATTGTTCAGCGCGGCGATCGGCCCGGCGCTCAGGGCGCGGGGTTCGCCCCGGACCACGTCGATGTCGACGTCGTCGTCCGGGTCGTCCAGGTTGATCGTCGGGGGCGCCGTGCGCTCGTAGACGGCCAGCACGGTGGCGACCGACTCGACCGCACCAGCGGCGCCGAGCAGGTGTCCGGTCATCGACTTCGTCGCCGAGAGCGCCACCTGGTCCGCCGCCGATCCCAGCACGGTGCGCAGGGCCAGGATCTCGGCGACGTCACCCTGCGGGGTCGAGGTCGCGTGGGCGTTGACGTGGGTGATGTCCGCGGCGGTCAGGCCGGCGTCGGTGAGGGCAAAGCCGAGCGCACGTGCCACACCGGAGCCGTGCGGTTCGGGCTGGGCGATGTGGTGGGCGTCCGAACTCATTCCGGCGCCGGCGATGGTGGCGTAGATGCGGGCGCCGCGGGCGCGGGCATGGGCTTCGGATTCGAGCACGAGCACGGCCGAACCCTCACCGAGCACGAAGCCGTCGCGGGCCTTGTCGTAGGGCCGCGAGGCACGCTCGGGTTCGTCGTTACGCGTGGACATCGCCTTCATCGCGGCGAAGGCGGCGATCGGCAGCGGGTGGATGCAGGCTTCGGTGCCGCCCGCGAGGACGACGTCAGCGCGGCCGGAGCGGATCATCTCCAGGCCGACGGCGACTGCCTCGGCGCCGGAGGCACAAGCACTGACCGGGGTGTGCACCCCTGCGCGGGCCCCGATCTCCAGCCCGATCGCGGCAGCCGGACCGTTGGGCATGAGCATCGGGATCGAGAGCGGGGAGACGAACCGCGGGCCCTTGGCGAGCAGCGTGTCGTAGGAGGCGAGCAGGGTCGTGATGCCGCCGATGCCCGAGGCCACGGCGACCCCGAGACGCTCGGGCGCCACCCCGATGGCGTCGGCGCCACCGGCGTCGGCCCAGGCCTCGCGGGCCGCGACCACGGCCAGCTGGCCACCGCGGTCCAGGCGCCGGGCCTGCACCCGCTCGATGACCTCGGTCGGGTCGACCGCCACACGGGCGGCGATCTGCACGGTCAGGTCGGCAGCCCATTCCTCGGCGAGCGGGCGTACGCCGGAGCGCCCGGCGAGCAGGCCGGCCCACGTCGTAGCGACGTCCCCGCCCAGGGGGGTGGTCGCCCCGAGGCCGGTGACAACGACGGTGGTGGTGGTGCTCATGTGGTGGGTCCTCCTGGCGCCGTGCGGTGTCATGGCGACCCCTCGCGGGGCCGCGGCGGCCCGGGTGCTCCCGGGCCGCCGGTGCCGGATTCAGGCGTTGGCGGCGATGAAGGAGACGGCGTCGCCGACGGTCTCCAGCTTCTTGACCTCGTCGTCCGGGATCTTCACGCCGAAGCGCTCCTCGGCGGCCACGATGACCTCGACCATCGACAGCGAGTCGATGTCCAGGTCGGCGATGAAGGCCTTGTCGGGCTGGACATCCTCGGCAGGGATGCCGACGATCTCGTTCACGATCTCGCCCAGGCCGGCGATGATCTCGGCCTCAGTCACTGCTGCCACGGGTGGGTCTCCTCGTTCTCAGGGTGCTCGGTTGGTGCGGGACTGACGATAGAGCGCAGGTGCACGCCCGCGCTGCCCAGGTTCCGGTCTCCCCTTCAGGGGATGGTCACCACCTGGGCGGCGAAGGAGAGACCGGCACCGAAGCCGATCAGCAGGGCGGTGTCGCCGGAGCGAATCTCGCCGCGTCCCAGCATGGTCTCCATCGCCAGCGGCACCGAGGCGGCAGAAGTGTTGCCTGAGTCGGCGATGTCGCGGGCGATCTTGACGTGTGCGGGCAATTTGAGTGCGCGCACCATGGCGTCGGTGATCCGCATGTTGGCTTGGTGCGGGATGAAGGCGTCCAAATCGTCCAGGGTCAGCCCGGCCGCCTCGACCGCCCGACGGGCCACCGGTGCCATCTCGAAGGCGGCCCAGCGGAAGACCTGCTGACCGTTCATGGACAGGAACGCGGCCTGGCCGGCGTTGGCCGCGTCGACCCAGTCGCCGTTCATGATGATCGCGCTGGACTGGGCCCCGTCCGAGCCCCACACCACGGGCCCGATTCCCGGAACCTCGGACGGCCCGAGCACGGCCGCCCCGGACCCGTCCCCGAAGATGAACGCGATGCCGCGATCGGTCGGGTCGATGATCGGGGAGAATTTCTCGGTCCCGATCACCAGGACGTACTCCGCGCTGCCGGCCCGGATCATGTCGGAGCCCATGGCCACGCCGTAGCAGAAGCCGGCGCAGGCGATGTTGATGTCGAAGGCCCCGGTGTCCGAACAGCCGAGCCGGGTGGCGACCTCGGGGGCCGCGGCCGGGATCGGCAACGTCACGGTGCAGGAGGCGACCATCACCACCCCGATCTGCTCCGGGGAGATGCCCGCGGCCGCGATGGCCTTGCCCCCGGCGGCCACCGACATGTCCTGGATGGTCTCGGTGGGCTCGGCGAAGTGCCGCGTGATAATGCCCGAGCGGGTGCGGATCCATTCATCGCTCGAGTCGATGTGCTGGCAGATCTCCTCGTTGGTGACCACCCGCGCCGGCCGGTAACCGCCGACGCCGAGAATCCGGCTGGCCGGGGAGCCTGCCGACGGCCGGATTGGACGGCTCATGACGTCTCCGCTTCGCCCAAATGCTGGCTCGCGGAGCCGCATTCGGTGCACATGATGAGCTCGCTTCGCTCGCTCATGCGGGTACGCCCTTGTGCTCGGCGATCAGAGCGCGAGCGGCGTCGAGGTCGTCGGGAGTCTTCACAGCTATCGACGCTACGCCGCGCATCCCGCGCTTGGCGAGGCCGACCAGGGTTCCGCCGGGGGTCAGCTCGATGATTCCGGTCACGCCGAGCGTGCCCATCGTCGCCATGCACAGGTCCCAGCGGACCGGGTTGGCCACCTGGGAGACCAAACGCGTCAGCACCTGGTGACCGTCAGTCAGGACGGCGCCGTCGGCGTTGGAAAGCAAGCCGACCGCGGGCTCAGCGGGGGCCAGACCCGCGGCCACGGCCGCGAGGTCGGCCTGGGCGGGGGCCATGTGGTGGGTGTGGAAGGCGCCGGCGACAGCGAGCGGGATCAGGCGCGCCTTCTGCGGTGGTGCGGCCGCGAAGGCCGCCAGCTGGGCCAGGGTGCCGGCGGCGACGATCTGGCCGGCGCCGTTGTCGTTGGCCGGTGTGAGGCCGTGGGTGGCCAGCGCGGCCAGGACGGCCTCGCGGTCCCCGCCCAGCACCGCCGTCATCCCGGTCGGGGTCACCGCGGAGGCGCTCGCCATCGCCCGCCCACGAGTGGTCACGAAACCCATCGCCGATTCCTCGTCCAGGACCCCCGCCGCGGCGGCCGCGGTGATCTCTCCGACGCTGTGGCCGCCGAACAGGTCCGCCGCAGCGCTGCCCTCGGTCAGGACGGCGAGGGTGGCCAGGCCGGCGGCGACGAGCAGGGGTTGCGCGATCGCGGTGTCCTTGATCGTCTCGGCGTCGGCCTGGGCGCCCAGTCGCGCCAGATCGAGGTCGGCGACCGCACTCGCGGTGGCGATCCGGGCGGCGAAGGCGGGCAGCTCCAGCCACGGGGCCAGGAAGCCCGGGGTCTGAGCCCCCTGGCCGGGGGCGAGGATCGCCAGCATGTTTCGCCGCCTTGATGGTGTGGATGGGTGTAGGGAGTGTGGGCGAAATCTACAGGTTGGGGCACGATCGCCTGCGTGCCTGATGAAGCAGCGGCGTCCGCAATTACCGCGCTGGAGCAGATCGCGTTCCTGCTCGAGCGCGCTCACGCCCCGACCTACCGGGTCAAAGCCTTCCGGGCAGCGTCCGGACTCCTTGATTCGCTGGCGGCGGGGGAGTTGGCCACCCGGCTGCGGTCGGGAACGCTGCGCGAGCTGCCCGGGATCGGGGACAGCACCGCCGCGGTGATCACGCAGGCCTGCGCCGGCGAGGTGCCGGACTACCTCGCGGGCCTGGCGGCGGCGGCCCCTGCGTCGGTGGCCAGTGGCGGGGAGCAGATTCGGGCCGCGCTGCGCGGAGATCTGCATTCGCATTCGGACTGGTCCGACGGCGGCTCACCGATCGAGTTGATGGCCCGGACCGCGGCGGACGTCATCGGGCACGACTATCTGGTGCTCAGCGATCATTCGCCCCGGCTGCGCGTGGCCAACGGGCTCAGTGCCGATCGGCTGCGCGCCCAGCTCGACGTCGTCGCCGACATCAACGAGCGCGTGCACCCGTTCCGGCTGCTCACCGGTATCGAGGTCGACATCCTGGACGACGGAGCGCTCGACCAGGATCCCGAGTTGCTGGCGCGCCTGGATGTCGTGGTGGCCAGCGTGCACTCCAACTTGCGGATGGATCACGAGGCGATGACGCGGCGGATGGTCAACGCGGTCGCGAACCCGCACGTCGACGTGCTCGGGCACTGCACGGGCCGGATCGTCGGGCGGGATCCGGACGGCAAACGCGGCGGGGGAAAGGGGCGCCCGGAGTCGACCTTCGACGCCGAGTTGGTGTTCGCCGCGTGCGCGCGCTTCGACGTCGCGGTGGAGATCAACTCGCGCCCGGAGCGCCGCGATCCACCGGGGCGCCTGATCAGGCTCGCGAACGAGCTGGGGTGCCGATTCTCGATCGACACCGATGCGCATGCCCCGGGACAGCTCGACTGGCAGCCCTACGGCTGCGCCCGTGCCGCCGAGAACGGCCTGCGCTCCGATCAGATCGTCAATACCTGGCCGCTGGAGCAGCTCATGGCGTGGACACGACGCTGAGCGGATCGGCGATGGCGGCGGGCTCGACTATCACGCTCAGGAGCACGAACATCGCCAGCAACAGGGCGGCCAGCACGCTGACGGCTCGGTCGGAACGACGTGCGACCCGCGGTGGGCGGGACATGGGCGGACCTTTCGTCGAGGGGCATGCCCCCATCCGAAGACGGCGGCACTCTCCTGAGATTAGGGGCTTCTGTTATTCAAGTGACTGAAGTGGCAGCTGTGTCTTGATCAAGGTGGCCTTCGCCCTCTGACGCCCGCCTTGTCATCGCGGTTCCGCTGCCCAGCTGTGCGTGTGCTGGGAGCATCCGCGGCATGCATGCCGAAAAGCCGCGACACGCCGGGTGTGTCGACGGCGTGTCGCGTGATTCAGGCATGAATGCCGAGCTGCCGTGCTCCGCAGCCCGACCTCGGAGCATCGCGCGTTCTCAGGTCTCCCCGCCGGACTCGGCCGCCGTGGTGGCGGTGACGTCGGTGAGGCGGTACTTGTCCAGCGCTGCCCGCACCGTCGAGGTCTTGACCTCGCCGCGGCGCGCGAGCTCGGTCAAGGTGCGCACCACGATCGACTGGGCGTCGACGCCGAAGTGCCGGCGCAGCGCTGCGCGGGTGTCCGAACGCCCGAATCCGTCCGTTCCCAGGGAGACGAAATCGCCGGGGACCCAGCGGGCGATCTGGTCCGGAACCCCCTTCATCCAGTCGCTGACCGCGACGACCGGTCCCGGCGCTCCGGACAGGGCCCGGGTGACGAACGGGATTGCGGCCTGGGCGTCGGGGTGCAGCATGGTCGACGCTTCGCAGGCCATGGCCTCGCGGCGCAGTTCCGTCCAACTGGTCACCGACCACACGTCGGCGGCCACGCCCCATTCCGCGGCGAGCAGTTTGGCCGCGTCCAGCGCCCAGATCATGCCCGGACCGGAGGCGAGCAACTGCGCGCGCGGCGCCGCCTCGCCGAGGTCGGGAGCGCCCTGGTAGCGGTAGAGCCCGCGCAGGATATCGGCGACGTCGACGTGGTCGGGCTGGGCCGGCTGCACGTAGGGCTCGTTGTAGAGCGTCAGGTAGTAGAAGATGTCCTCGCCGTGCGGGTGCGCAGCGCTCGAGCCGTACATCCGGCGCAGGCCGTCGGCGACGATGTGCCCGACCTCGTAGCCGAAGGCCGGGTCATAGGCGACGCACGCCGGGTTCGTCGAGGCCAGCAGGATCGAGTGCCCGTCCTCGTGCTGCAGGCCCTCACCGTTGAGCGTGGTGCGTCCCGCCGTTGCGCCGAGCATGAAGCCGCGCCCGAGTTGGTCCGCGAACGCCCACGCCGCATCGCCGGTGCGCTGGAAGCCGAACATCGAGTAGAAGATGTACATCGGGATCATGTGCTCGCCGTGGGTGGCGTAAGCGCTGCCCGCGGCCACGAGTGAGCCCATCGCGCCGGCCTCGCTGATGCCCTCGTGCAAGATCTGACCCTGCGTCGATTCCTTGTAGGACAGCAGCAGGGAGCGGTCGACGGCGTCGTAGAGCTGGCCGTGCGGGGAGTAGATCTTCGCGGTCGGGAAGATCGAGTCCAGACCGAACGTGCGGGCCTCGTCCGGGATGATCGGCACGATCCGGTGTCCGATGTTCGGGTCCTTGAGCAGGTCACGCAACAGGCGGACGAAGGCCATCGTGGTGGCCACGGCCTGCTTGCCGGAGCCCGCGGCGAGTTCGGAATACATGTCGGGTCCGGGCAGGGTGACCGCCTTGGCGCGCACCACCCGCGACGGGAGGTAGCCACCGAGGGCGGCGCGCCGTTCGCGGATGTACTCCTGCTCCTCGGACTTCTCGCCCGGGTGGCAGTACGGCGGCAGGTCCGCACCGAGGGCCGCGTCGGTGATCGGCAGGTGCAGGCGGTCGCGAAACTCCATCAGGTCGGCCTTGGTGAGCTTTTTCATCTGGTGCGTGGAGTTGCGCGCCTCGAAGCTCTTGAGCGTCCAGCCCTTGATGGTGTGGGCCAGGATCACCGTTGGCTGTCCGACGTGGTCCTGAGCGGCCTTGAACGCGGCGTAGACCTTGCGGTAGTCGTGCCCGCCGCGGGAGAGCTTGGTCAGGGCGTCGTCGGTGTACCCGGCGACCATCTTGCGCAGTCGCGGGTCGCGACCGAAGAAGTGCTCGCGGGTGTACGCGCCGGACTCGGTGGTGTAGGTCTGGAACTGCCCGTCCGGGGTGGTGTTCATCGCGTTGACCAGGACGCCGTCCACGTCGGCCGCGAGCAGCGGGTCCCAGTCCCGGCCCCACACGACCTTGATGACGTTCCACCCGGCGCCGCGGAAGACCGACTCCAGTTCCTGGATGATCTTGCCGTTGCCGCGCACCGGGCCGTCCAGGCGCTGCAGGTTGCAGTTGATGACGAAGGTGAGGTTGTCCAGCTCCTCGCGGGCGGCCACCCCGATCGCGCCGAGGGATTCGGGTTCGTCCATCTCGCCGTCGCCGAGGAAGGCCCACACGTGGGAGCGCGAGGTGTCCTTGATCTGACGGTTCAGCAGATACCGGTTGAACCGGGCCTGGTAGATCGCGTGCAGTGGGCCCAGGCCCATCGAGACCGTCGGGAACTCCCAGAACTCCGGCATCAGGCGTGGGTGCGGGTAGGACGGCAGCCCGCCGCCGGGGTTGGTCAGTTCCTGGCGGAAGCCGTCGAGTTGGTCGGTGGACAGGCGCCCTTCCAGGAACGCGCGGGCGTAGATGCCGGGGGAGGCGTGGCCCTGCACGAACACCTGATCCCCGGACTCACCGCCGGCCTTGCCACGGAAGAAGTGGTTGAAGGCGACCTCGTAGAGCGAGGCGGAGGAGGCGTAGGTCGCGATGTGGCCGCCGACCCCGACGCCGGGACGGTTGGCCCGCGACACCATGACCGCGGCGTTCCAGCGGATGTAGGCCCGAATGCGACGTTCGACGTGCTCGTCGCCCGGGAACCACGGCTCCGATTCGGTGCCGATCGTGTTGATGTAGTCGGTGCTGCGCAGCGCCGGCACGCCGATCTGGCGCTCGCGGGCGCGCTCGAGCAGGCGCAGCATCAGGTAGCGAGCCCGCCCCCGGCCGCCGGAATCGATGACCGCGTCCAGGGAGGAGAGCCACTCGCGGGTCTCCTCCGGATCGATGTCCGGCAGGTGGGTGGGCAGGCCGTCGCTGATCACGGAGAACCGTTCGCGTCCTGAGGTCACAGGCTTCGCCCCGTTCTGTGCGTGGAATCCCGGGGGTGGCCGGGATGATCTCGTCTGGTCCGACACCCCTATCGTCTCTGGTGGCGGCCCGGGTACTTGCATTGGGCGTGGCCGACCGGATGGACTACCTACCGTCGCCACGCGGCGGCACACCCGACGAGGGATGGAGATTCGACAGTGGGCACCAGCGCCGATGGCGCAACGACGTCGTCACGGCTCGGATTTGTTGCGGGCCAGGTGGTCCAGGAACTCGGCTACGACGACGATGTCGACTTCGACCTGCGGGACGTGATTCAGGACGCCACGGGCTCCGACCTCGTCGACGAGGACTACGCCGACGTGGCCGACACCGTGCTGTTGTGGTGGCGCGACGGGGACGGGGACTTGGTGGACGCCCTCGTCGACGCGCTCACCTCCCTCGCCGACGGCGGAGTGATTTGGGTGCTCACCCCGAAGGCGGGCCGGGTGGGGCACGTCGAGCCCAGCGATATCGGTGAGGCCGCCCCAACCGCAGGGCTCTCCCAAACCTCCAGCATCAGCGCGGCCCCGGACTGGTCCGGGACCCGGCTCGTCGCCCCCAAGGCGGCCAGGCCCGGACCCAAGCAGCGCTGAGGTGGCAGTCGAGATCGGCGCAAAGGCGCCCGACCTTGCCCTGCGCGACCAGCACAACGTCGTCATCACCCTGGCTGACCTGCGCCCCAAGGTGGTCCTGCTGGTCTTCTACCCGCTTGCCTTCACCGGGGCCTGTGCGGGCGAACTGAACCTGATTCAGTCCGAACTCGCGTCGTTCCAGAACGACGGCATCCAGGTCGTCGGGGTCTCCGTGGACTCCCCGTACACCCAGCGGGTCTTTGCCGACACCGAAGGCCTGGCCTTCCCGCTGCTCTCGGACTTCTGGCCGCACGGCGCGTCCGCGATGGACTACGGCGTCTTCAACACCGAGTCCGGCGTGGCCACCCGTGCGACCTTCCTGATCGACGGCGATGGCATCGTGCGCTGGCGGGTCCTCAACGACATCTCCCACCCCCGGGATCAGGCGGAGTACCACAAGGCGATCGCCGCATTGTCGGCATAATCGCTGCACCGGGCGCATAGCTCAGCGGTAGAGCGCCGCCCTTACAAGGCGGATGTCGTAGGTTCGACCCCTACTGCGCCCACCCACTCGACGCAGGTCAGGCCGGGGTCACGACGGCGACGCCGTGCAGGTGGGCAGCCTCGGCCAGGCGGTCGTCGTAGGTGACGATCGCGTCGAGGTCCTCGCCGAGGTCGAGGGCGGCGGCCAGATGGAGCGCATCGAGGGTGCGGAGGATGGTCGGATCGAGGCGTCCGGCCGCCTCGAAGGTCGCGACGCCGACAGTGGTCAGCGTGATCGAGTCCAGCACGGCCCGGGCCTGGACCGCACGCTCCGGTGCGGCTCGCCGGACGGCGCGCAACAGCTCGGTTCTGACGAGGTCGCAAGCGACCGGGTCGCGCGGCGCCCCGGCGAGCCAGGCGCGCAGTGCCGCGGTCTGCGGCTCGGCGACGACAAGTTTCACCAGGGCGGAAGTGTCGAGGTAATGCGCCACGACCTAGTACCGCTCAGCGTCCCGCATGGCGGCGAGTTCAGCGGACAGGCTGGGTCCGGGTTCGGGAGCGGGAAGCTCGCTGATCGGGCGCCGGGGTACTCGTGCTTGGCCGGCGTCGACAAGTTGGGCCAGGCGGGAGGTGGCGATCGCCGTTAGCCGCGCTACCGGGCGACCGCGATCGGTGATCGTGACGTCCTCGCCGCCGGCCGCTGCGGCGACGACAGCGGAGGCGTTCTGTTGCAGCGCTCGGATCCCGACTTCGCCCATGTGCGTCAATGTAGCACTTCCGCGTTCACGGCCGTATGTCGTACGAGGGCCTCAGCTCAGGGGAGCAAGCTCCGGCAGCGGATGGCCATCTCACGGCGCGCGCGCTGGCGATTCAGGCCGGCGCCCATGGCGCGCTCGGTGCTCAGGGCGTCGAGGACCGCGAGGCGGCGGGCGCGCCGTGCGCGGTCGGCGGTGCGGTCCTGCGGACGAATGATCGGTGATGACACGAGCGGCCTCCTGCCCGTCTGCGGTGCAGTACGTCCGCATCAGGGACGTGAGACCTTCATACCCGGTGAAAATGGGACAAACCTGAACGGCGGCTGCGGTTCTGCTGCGGCCAGGACGTTCAGGCTCCGACCGGCTCGAAGCAGTGCACCCCGCCTCCGTCGACGTAACGGCGAAGGCGACCGCGGTCGGCCAGCACGACCAGGTGCGCGTAGGTCTCGCCGATGGCCAGGATCTGGTTGAAGACCGTCAGCTCATCGAACGGGGTCAGGCGCCGGGTCCAGCCGATCCGCCGGGCGGTCTCGAACGGAGTGCCGGTTCCGGCGAGGGCGGCGGCGTGGGTGACGTCGAGGCGGTCCTCGTGATGGGCCAGCAATTCACCGACCCGGTGGTGGACGCTGTCGGCGGGGGCGCCGTGGGCCGGCAGCATCCGCAGGTCCGCCTTGCCGAGCAGGAGCCGCAGCGAGCTGAGGTAGGCCCCGAGCGGGTCCGCGGTGCGGGCCGGCTCGAAGCCGATCGACGGGGTGATGTGCGGCAGCACGTGGTCGCCGGTGAACAGCACGCCCGCGTCGGTGTCGGCGAAGACCAGGTGCCCGGCCGTGTGCCCGGGGGTGTGGATCGCGGTCAAGGTGCGCTCACCGACCGTCAGGCGTGCCCCGTCGTCGATCCACTCGTCGGGCGGGCCGAACGAGGCCGCGGCCGCGACCCGGGCCTCCGGCGGATAGGCCACCATCCACTCCGCGGCCAGGTGGGCGGCCCCGAAGGTCGGCAGCAGTTTCGCCGCCGTGCTCCCGGTGTCGTGGGTGGCCTGCTCGATGTTGGGCTGCTCACCGATCCCGACCGCGACCTTGGTGCCCAGGGTGCGCTGCAACGCGATGCCAAGCGTGTAGTGGTCACGGTGGGCGTGGGTCACCAGGAAACGGACGATGTCATCGAGTCCGTAGTTGATCTCGGCGAGCGCGGCCTCCAGCGCCGCGCGGGCCTCCGCCAGCGCCCAACCCGAATCGATCAGCACGGCGCCCTCGGCGGTGGCGAGGGCGTAGACGTTCACCGCGCGCAGCCCGTCATTGGGCATCGGCAGCGGAATGCGGTGCACCCCCGGGGCGACCTCGTAGGCGCCCGGATCGGTCCAGTCCCCCGCCGGCTCAGTCATCGGCGCAACCGTAACCGGGCGCCGTGCGCGCCGACCCGGGCGGGTAGCGTCCCTGATCGTGCCGGCCACCAGCACTGCCCCCAGCCTCGGCGAGGTCATGACCGTCCTCGCCCAGGTCTACGACCCGCGCTGGGCCGAGTCCTGGGACGCGGTCGGCCTGGTCTGCGGGGACCCGGACGCACCCGTGCGCAAGGTGCTCCTCGCCGTCGACCCGGTCGCCGCCGTCGTCGACGAGGCGCTGGCGTGGGGCGCCGACCTGGTGCTCACCCACCACCCGTTGTTCCTGCGCCCGGTGCACGGCGTGCCGGCGACGACCTACAAGGGCCGCCTCGTGCACCGGCTGATCAGCGGTGGCGCTGCGCTGCTCGTCGCCCACACCAACGCCGACTGCGCGCAAGGTGGAGTCTCCGACGCGCTGGCCGATGCGCTGGGCCTGCCGGCGGGTGTGCCGATCCAGGCGCAGCCGGCCGAGCCTCTCGACAAAATCGTGACGTTCGTGCCGCGCCCCGACGCCAAGCATCTGCTGGACGCGCTCGCGGCAGCGGGTGCCGGTGCGATCGGGGACTACGACCGGTGCGCGTTCACCGTCGACGGGACGGGCACCTTCCGGCCGCTGCCCGGCGCCGACCCCGCGATCGGCCGGGTCGGCGAGATCGAGACCGTGCCCGAGACCCGCCTGGAGATGGTGCTGCCCCGCGCCCGACGGGCAGCGGTGGTGGCGGTGCTGCGGGCCGCGCACCCCTACGAGGAGCCGGCTTTCGATCTCGTCGAGGTCGCGGCCGAACCCGGCCCACGGGGCATCGGCCGGATCTGTGAGCTCGCAGCTGCTGAATCGTTGTCCACGTTCGTCGAACGGGTCCGCAGCGGCCTTCCGGCCACGGCAACCGGGATCCGGGTCGCGGGCGACCTCGACCGGCCCGTACGCCGGGTCGCGGTCTGCGGCGGCGCCGGAGATTCCCTGCTTGCTGCGGTGCGCGGACTCGGCGCCGACCTCTACGTCACGGCGGACCTGCGCCATCACCCGTCCTCCGAGGTCATGGAGGCCGCCGGACCGGCGCTGATCGACGTCGCGCACTGGGCGAGCGAGTGGCCGTGGTTGACCTACGGCGCGGCCGCGCTGACGGCGGGGCTGGCGGCGCGCGGCCACGCGGATACGGTGGAGACCCGCGTCAGCACTGTGGTCACCGATCCGTGGACCACGCACGTGCCATGCGGCTGAACCCCCGGGAGGGACGCTGAACGCCGCGCTCGCCGATCAGTGGCGCCTGCTGGACCTGCAATCGCTGGATTCCCGCGTCGACCAGCTCGCGCATCGGCGCGCCGCGCTGCCCGAGTTGGCCGCTATCGCCGAGCGCAACGGCCGCAAGGATGTCCTGCGCGATCTGTTGGTGGCCGCCCGCACCGAGGACTCCGACATCGGCCGGGAGCAGGCCAAGGCCGAGGCCGACGTCGACACCGTGCGCACCCGCTCGAAGCGCGACCAGCAGCGTCTCGATGACGGCTCCGTCTCTTCGGCCAAGGAGCTGGAAAGTCTGCAGCACGAGATCGCCAGCCTTGCCCGCCGCCAGGGCGATCTGGAGGACGCGGTGCTGGAGATCATGGAGCGACGCGAGAGCGTCCAGGCGCGCATCAGCGAACTGGAGGCCGAGCACGACTCGCTCCTGGTCGAACTGGAGCGCCTGCACGGTGCCCGCGACGCCGCGTTCACAGAGATCGACCGTGAGGTCGCGGCGATCGCCGGCGAGCGCGCGATGCTGGCCGGGGGTCTGCCCGCGGATCTGGTCACGCTCTACGAGAAGGTGCGCGCCAGTTCCGACGGCGTCGGCGCCGCGGCGCTGCGCCGGGGCCGGTGCGAGGGCTGCCGGATCGAACTCGCCTCGACGGAGCTGTCAGCGTTGCGCACCAAACCCGACGACGAGATCACCCGCTGCGAGGAGTGCCGTCGCATCCTCATCCGTGTCTCCGACTCCGGGCTTTAGGCGCGATCTTGATGGGACGCAGGCTCGTCGTCGAGGCCGATGGCGCCGCGCGCGGCAACCCGGGACCGGCCTCCTACGGCGCGCTCGTCCGGGATGCCGACACCGGTGAGGTGCTCGCCGAACGCGGCGCGACGCTCGGGGTGGCGACCAACAACGTCGCCGAGTACTCGGGCCTGATCGCCGCCCTGCAGGCCGCGTTCGAGCTCGACCCCGAGGCCGAGGTCGAGGTTCGGATGGACTCCAAGTTGGTCATCGAGCAGATGGCCGGACGCTGGCAGATCAAACACCCGGGCCTTCGCCCGCTCGCGATCGCGGCTCGCAACCTGATCCGCCATCACGACCGGATGACGTGGACGTGGATCCCGCGGGCGCAGAACTCCCACGCCGACCGCCTGGCCAACGAGGCGCTGGACGGACCCACGGCGAGCTCGCCTACCGGCAGGTCACGGGCGCGGGTGATTTCCGCGCAACCGCTGGCCAAGGAGGTAGCCCTCAGCACCGGGGCGGTGCCGAAGATCATCGGCTGGGCCACCGACCTCGGCGCAGTCACCACGCTGCGCCTGCTCCGGCACGGAGAGACCCCGCACACGGTCGAAAAGCGGTTCTCCGGGTGCCGCTTCGATCCGGCCCTGTCCGAGCGCGGACAGGGCCAGGCGAATGTGACTGCACGTCACCTGGCGGGTCTCGGCGGCATCGACGTCATCGTGTCCTCGCCGCTGTTGCGCGCCCGCCAGACGGCCCAGGCCGCGGCTGTGGCCCTTGGTCTGGAGGTCGCGATCGAGGACGACCTGCGCGAGTGTGACTTCGGGGACTGGGACGGATTGACCTTCGCCGAGGCCAAGGCGGGCTGGGGTGATCAGCTCAGCGCCTGGTTGTCCACGCCGGAAAACTCGCCCCCGGGCGGGGAGAGCCTGCTGGCGCTCTCCGAGCGGGTCGAGGCGGCCCAGGACCGCATCCTCGCCGAGCACGCCGGGCGCGGTGTCCTGATCGTCGGGCACGTCGGCTCGATCAAGATGCTGGTCCGGGCCGCGCTGGACGGCCCGATCGCCACGATCCACCGCCTCCAGTTGGCGCCGGCGGCACTGTGCACGGTGCGCTGGTACGGCGACGGCAACTCGGCGCTGCATGCGTTCAACGAGACCGCCCACCTCGGTGAGTGGGCCCGGCCGGAAGGGGCCTGAATGTCGCTGGAGGAGGCCTCGCCGTGGCTGAACTGGGCTCGCAAGCTCGACGCCATGTCCCGGATCGGGCTCACCTTCGCGGAGAACCCGTACGAGATTCGGCGCTACGGGGAGCTGGGTTCGATCGCCCGCGCCATGCTCACCGAGTTGTCCTCGCGCCCAGACGTCGAACTCGGAGAGTTGTACCTGCCGTCGGAGGGCTACGTCACGCCGAAGGTGGACGTGCGTGCCGCGGTGTTCAACGACGCCGGCGAACTGCTGCTGGTCCGCGAGGTCGCCGACGGCCGCTGGTCGATGCCCGGGGGCTGGGCCGACGTGGGGGACTCGCCGAAGACCTCCGCGGCCCGTGAGGTGGCCGAGGAGTCGGGCTACCAGGCACGGCTGACTCACCTGGTCGGGGTCTTCGATGCCCACCACCCGGGCTCGGCGTTCTCCGCCTACAAGATCGTCTTCGCCGGCGAGGTCGCCGGCGGCGAGGCCGGCGGCGACCACGAGACCGACGGCGTCGGCTTCTACGCCCGCGACGCACTCCCGCCGCTCAGTCACCGGCGCACCCCCGACCGCGTCATCGACGCCGCCTTCGCCCACTGGGCCGACCCCACCCTGCCCGCGCTGTTCGAATAGCGCGGGCCGCTCAGGCTGGCCGCCAACGCGTCCTGCGAGCTCGCGCGAACCCCTGTTACACGGCCAACGGCTCCTTCGTCGCCGACACGGCTGTTACCTGGCCAACGGCTCCTTCTTCGCCGACACGGGGGGCCTTGATCAGCCGGTGCACCAGGCGCAGCTTGTTCTGTACTCGCGGGGAGAGGACGAACGGGTAGAGGTCGTCCTTTCCCATGCTGCGATTGACGGCGTTGAGCGCGTAGGTCAGCGGCAGCCACGTGTCCACCAGCATGTCCAGGTCGTCCATGGCCTCCAGCGGGACCGAGGACAGCGGAGCGGCGGCGGAGGGCGGAGTGTTGACCACCGGGCCCGTGACCACGACACCGAAAGCTGCGGCGGTCTGCAAGCTGTCGCGGATGTGCAGGTAGTGCGCGAAGGTCTCCGCCCAGTCCTCCCAGGGGTGCGCGGTGGCGTAGATCGAGACGTGACTCTGCTCCCACCCGGCGCGCGGGTCCGTCGCGTAATGGGTGTGCAAGGCGGCGGGATAGTCCACGCGCTCATCGCCGAAAGTGGCGCGAAAATCTTCGATCTCGGGGCGGTTCTCCACCAGCAACGTCCAGTACCAGTGGCCGATCTCATGGCGCACGTGCCCGAGCAGCGTGCGATAAGGCTCGGCGAGGCGAACCCGCAGCGCCTCGCGGTGCCCGTCGTCACCCTCGGCGAGATCCAAGGTGATCACCCCATGGGCGTGCCCGGTGATGACCCGCTCCTGCGCGCTGGAGAGCAGGTCGAAAGCTAGCCCGTTGCGCGGGTCGGCGGCGCGCCCGATCACCGGCAGGCGCAGGTCGTCGAGCTGGTAGAGCAACCGGCGCAGAGCGGCTTGGGCACGGGCGAAAGCGGTCAGCGCTGCGCCGTCGTGGTCCGCCGGCCGGGTCCGGGTCAGCGCGCAGCAGGGGCACCGGCCCTCGGCATCTGCCGGGTCGCGTACCCAGTTACACGCGGCCAGCGCCGCCTGCACGCATCTGGTGTCCGGCCCGGCGACCACGAAGTCGGCGAGGGGGCGCGCAAAACCGAGGGCCGCTCCGCACCTCAAACATTGGCTGTTCTCGAAATGGATCAGTGCGCCGCAAGCGGGGCAGGAGAAAGCGCGCATCGCTGCACGCTACCCACCGGCCGCCTCGCTCATGTCCACCGAGACCGTCATGGAGTTGTCGGTGCTCTCGGTGAAGATCACCCCCCGCAACGGCGGGACGTCGCCATAGTCACGTCCGACCGCGGTCACGACATAGGAATCGTCGACGAATTTGTGGTTGGTCGGGTCGATGTCGACCCAGCCCAGACCAGGGGCGAAGACCGACACCCAGGCGTGGGAGGCGTCCGCGCCGACGAGCTTGGGCGCACCCGGCGGCGGTCGGGTCTCCAGGTACCCGCTGACGTAACGCGCGGCCAGCCCGGTGGCGCGCAGGGACGCCACGGCCAGGTGCGCAAAGTCCTGACAGACCCCTTTACGACGCTCGATCAGCTCGGGCAGCGTGGTGTGGATCGTGGTTGACCCGGTGACGTAGGTGAAGTGCTCGTCGATCCGTGCGAGCAGGTCGACGAGCACCTCATCCAGGCTGCGTCCGGGCCGGACCAGCTCGGCGGCGAAGTCATCGACGGCCGGTGAACGGGCCACCATCGGTGAGGGCAACACGAACTGGCGCGCGTTGACCACCTCGGCGGCAAGGTGGGCCCGGTCCGCCAACCGGTCGCGGACCTCCCGTGCCCGCAGGGTGCGCAGCTCGTCGCGGGCACCGCCGTGACGGCTGACCGCCACCGTGCTGGTCGCGGTGACGGCGAGGCGTCGGTGGGAGGTACGCACGTCGAAGTACAGCGAGCGGTTACCGAAGAAGTCGCTGTGCTCACGTAGCTCCGCTGCGGTCGGCTCCACCTCCACGTTCGCGGCGAGGCGCTGCTGACCTTCACCGTGACGGGGAATCAGATGAGCCCGGCCGTAGCTGGCGACCACGTCGGCGTCGTAGACATACTCGGTGCGATGGGTCAGGTGCCAGATCCGGGCCGGCGTCGGGCCGGCGTCAAGGCTCACCAGGTTTCCCACGACGTGAGGGCCGTGTTCAGTTGACGCTGCGGTGCCGGGGCCACGAAGAAGATCTTCTCGATGTCGAGCGCGAGTACGCCCAATTCGGTGCGCAGACCGTCGAGCAGGTCGCGCAGTCCGTCGCGGCGACCCTCGCCGGTCACCACGGCCAGCGCAGCGGTGTCCATGGCCCGGATCCGCGCACGCATCTCGGCGAGCGCGTCCCGGACCGCGGCAATGCGTTCACCTTCGGCGGGGATCCGCTCCAGCGCTTCGCCGAGCCGGTCGAGTTGGAAGGCCACCGCCCGCGGGTTCTCCCGGTCGGTGAGCAGCAGGTCGAGCACGGTGGCCACGTTGGCACGCGCGGTGTACCGGCGCCGGTAGGTGATGATGCTCTCCGTCGCGATCAGCACCGATTCCACGACGAGGCTGTCCACATCGGCGGGGCGTTCCTCGGGCAGCGTCGCGCCGAGCAAGGCGACGACGTGCTGTGCGCGCTCGACCCGTCGGCCCATCTCGCAGAAGCGCCAGCCCACGTCGCGGACCAGGCTCTCCGCAGACAGGCCCGAGAGGGCGAGCAGGCCCTGCAGGACCCGCGAGAGCGCGGTCATCGTTCCGGCGGGCAGCCCGGGGGCTCCGGTGCGGACCGCGGAGCGCACGGCGAGGGCCTGCAGTTCGCGTTCGAGGGATCCCAACACCAGCCAGGTGTCGGTGGAGAGTTGCTCGCGGACGTCCCCGCAGACGTCGGTGAGGCGACGCACACCGTAGGCCAGGGTGCCCGGGCGGTTGGCGTTGAGCAGTATCGCGAGCAACTCGTCGGCGTGCGCCGCGAAGCGGGTGTCCGCACCGACCCCGGTGAATCCGGGGGCGGTCGCCGTGACCTCGGTCAGGGCGCCTAGCAGCGCCGCGAGGGCCGCGGCGCCGGCGTTCTCCGGGGAGTTGTGGAAGTCCGCCCAGCGGTCGATGACCGCCCGCAGCAGCCGGGCGGTGTCCTCGGCGCGTTCGGCGTAGCGGCCGAGCCAGAACATGTCCTCGGTGACGCGAGGGGAGATCGTCATCGGCAGAATCTGCGACGGCGTCGCCTCACGCACCCATGGCTCGACCGTCGGGGTACCACGGGTGTTGCGGATCCAGACGTCCTTGGATGTCGGCGGAACGTGACGTTGCGTCAGGCCCTGGTGGTGAGCGTGCACGTGTCCGAGCCCTCCGGTCATCACCTGGTAACCGGTGCCCGAGGCGACCGTGAAGGTACGCAACGTCAGATCCTGGGGATGCAGGTCATCGCCGAGCACGCTGGGCGCGGTGGAGCACGGCAACGCTTCCTGCCCGACCCAGGCGTAGGGCTCGTAGGAGATCCGGGCGACCAGCTCGGCGCGCTGCGCCGCGGACAGCTCCCAGCCGTTGACGTGGGTGCGCCCGATGCCACGGGCCAGCGGCTTGATCACCAGGTCGTCGAGCTCGGACAGGACCTGAGAGCGGCCGTCGCGTTCCCCGCACCACCAGGTCGGCACGGACTTCAGTCGCAGCGGCTCCCCGAGCAGCATCTGCGCCAGCGCGGGCAGGAACGGCAGCAGCCCGGGGTTCTCCAACACGCCGGAGCCGATCCCGTTGACCACCGCGACGCTGCCCAGACGGGCAGCCTCCACCAGACCCGGCACGCCGAGTTCCGAGCCCGGGCGCAGGTCGAGCGGATCGCAGAACCAACTGTCGACGCGGCGCAGGATCACATCGACGGGCTCGAGGCGGCCCAGCGTCCGCTGCCACACGCGGCCCTCGGTGACCACCAGGTCGCCGCCTTGCACCAGCGGGTAGCCCAGCAGCGTCGAGAGGTAAGCCTGCTCGAACGCGGTCTCGCTGGCCGTGCCCGGGGTCAGCAGCACGACCCGGGGTGCCTCGGCGGTGGGCGGGGCGACCTGCTCCAGGCCCAGGCGCATCGCGTGGAAGAACGGCCCGAGCCGGTGGATCTCGGACTGGCGGTGCAGGGCCGGCAGGACCCGGGAGACCACCCGCCGGTTCGCCATCGCGTAGCCCGCGCCCGAGGGCGCCTGGACGCGGTCGGCCATCACGCACCAACTGCCGTCCTGTCCCCGCGCCAGGTCGGTCGCGGCCATGAACAGCTGGCGGGTACCCGCGCCGCCGACGCCGTCCCAGGCCCGCAGAAACCCCGGGTGCGCGTGCACGATCTCGGTGGGCAGCACCCCGGAGCGGATTGTCTCGCGCGGGCCGTAGAGATCGGCGAGCAGTTTGTCGAGCAGGTCCGCGCGCTGGGCCAGGCCGGGTTCGAGCAGCGCCCATTCGGCCTCGTCGACGAACAACGGCAGCGGGTCCAGACCCCAGGTCTGTTCCTCGGTGGCGCCCAGGGGCCGGTAGGTGACCCCGTCCTCATCGAGTAGGCGCGCTGTCTCGGCGGCGGCGGCGGACAGCCCGAGCGGACCCAAGCTCTCCGCAACCTGGGACAGTTCCCGCCACCCGCGCCGGACCCGGCCGTGAAAGCCCACCATCTCGTCCCAGCGGCGCCGCCCGCCGTGGCCGGCGGGCCCGCCGCCGCCCTGGGCGGTGCGCCTGGCGGCGTAGGCGTGCACCATCCCCGGGGCGCCCTGCTCGGCTCCTCGGGCCCCCGGCGGGGGCGGCCCGGTGGTGCTCACGCGGCGGTCGCGGGGCCTGCGGAGCTGGCCAGATCCATGGACGAAGCGTGCCATGCCCTCATATCCACCGGGCCGCGCTGGTGACCACCGGCGAGAGATCGGGCTCCGCGGCGGTCAGTCGGAATCGCCGCCCTCGAAGCGCACCGCGGAGCGAACGCGGGTGTCGACGGCAAGGGTGAACACATCCGGGCGGGCGTAGTGCCCGGTCGGGTCGAACATCCGCCGGTGCCGGGGGACCTGGTCAGCGACGTCGATCTCGGCGGTGACGATCGCCTCGACATCGCGCACCGGGCCGGCCAGGATCTCCCCACTGGGGGCGACGATCGTGCCGAGGCCACGGCTCATCCAGTCCGCGTCGGCGCCCGCGCCGTCGCGGTAGATCTCGCCGCGAAGCTGCGCCGGCACGTCGCTGCCGCGCAGCACGGGGGAGACCCCGATCACGTAGACCCGCCCCTCCTTCGCGATGTGACGCAGCGTCGGCACCCAGGTGTCGTCGTTGTCCCAGGTCGGTGCGACGTGGATGTCCATGCCGCGGGCGTACATCGCCGCCCGGGCCAACGGCATGTAGTTCTCCCAGCAGATCAACCCGCCCACGGTGCCGAACGGGGTGCGCACCACGTCCAACGTCGAGCCGTCGCCGAAGCCCCACACCGTCCGCTCGCCTCCGGTGGGCATCAGCTTGCGGTGTTTGCCGGCCAGCGTGCCGTCCGGGGCGAGATAGATCAGGGTGTTGTAGAGCGTGCCGCCGTCGATCTCGTTGATCCCCATGACGACATAGGCATCCGCCGCGCGGGCGGCTTCGCCGAGGCGGGCGACCACCGGCCCCGGGACCTCGACGGCCTGGTCGTAGAGCCGGGACATGTACTGCCCGTCGCTCCAGGCCGGCAACCGCCACACCCAGTCCGGGTAGGTCGGGATGAACGCCTCCGGGAATACGATCAGCCGCGCTCCTTGGCCGGCCGCCTCCGCGATCAGGGCGCAGGCCTTCTCGACGGTGGCGTCGGTGTCCAGGAACACGGGGGTGGCCTGAACGGCTGCAACGGTGACCTTCATGGACCCCTCCAGATCGCGTGACGGGCGCTGGTCCGTCTGAGGATGGCAGCCCGGGTCACCGTCGACCAGGGCGGGCCCGGACGCACGACCTCGATGCCGATCTGCAGCGCGTCCACGTCACCCGGTGAGTGGGACTTATCGGCCCAGGCACCCAAAGGTGCGGGAGCGTGGTGGTGGCCGGGCAGTAGGCTCGGGGGCGGCGACGAGCCGACCGGACGGCCGCGCTGGGTGCTTCCCTGGAAGTTCGCAGTGAGGAAAGTCCGGACTCCACAGGGCGCGGTGGTGGGTAACACCCACCCGGGGTGACCCGCGGGACAGTGCCACAGAAAACAGACCGCCGAGTTGCTTCGGCAGTTCGGTAAGGGTGAAACGGTGGTGTAAGAGACCACCAGCGCCCGGGGTGACCCGGGCGGCTCGGTAAACCCCACCCGGAGCAAGGCCAAGATCGACCCGGCGTCTTCTTGTAAGGCGCCGGATCGTGCGCAGGCGTTCGAGGGCTGCCCGCCCGAGCCTGCGGGTAGGCCGCACCGAGGCCGGCGGCAACGCCGGTCCCAGATGGATGGCCGTCTCATTCGGTCCGCAAGGACCGGGTGAACAGAATCCGGCTTACAGGTCGGCTCGTCGTCGCCCTTACTCTCTGTTGGTAGCCGGACCTGCGTAGATGTCGAAATCCGCAAATGAGCGCCCTGCAGGCGGACTAGAGCAGTCAGCTCTGACTTCTGTTCAGCTCCTCCGACGACGGGAACAGATGCCCGTAGGTGTCGAGGGTTTCGGCGATGTTCGCGTGACCGAGCCGGACCTGAATGACCTTGGGGTGAGGGAGTCCCACAGTGTCACCAACGGCTGCGTCATCCCGTGACCTCGCGACCGCCTTGGCGCAACGGCTCGCGCCTCATGTGCCGACCGGCGTGAAGCTTCGCGCCAGCGATGGCGGCCTGCATGTTGACGCCGGTGGCCAGTCGTGGGCCGGTTCCGACGCCCTAGAGATCCTGGACGATGCCGATCAGTGGTCGGTGTCGGAAGGTTCCGAGATCGTGGAACGGGTTGTCAGGGCAACGCTGAGCGGTGTGCAGGACGCGATCAGCCGTGCACGGGCAGAAGTGTGGCCGTCCGTCCCAGGAAGTCCCTCGGTCATGGCCCACGCAGAGGCACGGGTCGTGGACGGTGTCCTGCATGTCTGGTTCGGCGATGAGGATGCGCCCGTGCTGCGGTTCGACCCGATTCCCCTCGACATCCTGAGCCTCCCGCCGACGGTCTGAGTCGGATCAGGCCGCGTGCGGGTCGACGATCATGACCGCGGCCAACTCGGAGGGCTCGGGAACCGGCTGGCCGTCTTCGCGCAGGCCGTCGATGTGAAACGCCATCGCCTCCCGCATCAGCGTCTCGATCTCTGCGCGGGTCTCGGCGGCTGCAACGACGCCGGGCAGATCGGGGGAGTACGAGGAGTACCCGATCTCGTCGTTGCCCTCAAATACGACGACGTAGCCCTTCATGGACGCTCCCTCCGCAGACCAGCCTGTCTCAGGATGCTGGATTGGGTGTCGAGCTTCAACGTCTGACTCGGCCGTCCGGCGACCGTCACCAGCCCGATCTTGCTGGGGTGAGCGTATTGGCGGTGCGATCCACGGGTGCGGCGCAGGTACCAGCCGTCGGACTCGATCAGGCGGATGATCTCCGCGACTTTCATCGGCATCCGGCGAGCGTGGACCTGCTCGGAGGGTGCTTCCAGGGCCCCGACGCGATCTGTGGACAGTGATGCTGGGTTTCGTAGGTTGTGGATAGTCGCCGGGGCTGACCCGTCTGTGGATTGGCCGATGTGTCTTGCACTCGATTTGTCGTCCCGGTCGGCTCTCCACCACGCGACCAGCCGACGAGCGT
>JBQTIR010000014.1:0-32054 GCA_052387905.1 Sporichthyaceae bacterium
CCGTTGATCAACGGCACCACCGAGAGCATCTTGGCCGAGGTGCCCAGCTCCAGGATCGGGAACAGGTCGGTCAGGTAGTCGCGCAGCACGTTGCCGGTGACGCTGATGGTGTCCTCGCCCTTGCGGATCCGGCCGAGGCTGTAGGCGATCGCGTCCACCGGCGCGAGGATCTTGATCTCCAGGCCCGACGTGTCGTGCTCGGGCAGGTAGGCGTTCACCTTCTCGATCAGCCGCGCGTCGTGCGCGCGGGTCTCGTCGAGCCAGAACACCGCCGGGGTCCCGGTCGCGCGGGCGCGGGTCACGGCGAGCTTCACCCAGTCCCGGATCGGGACGTCCTTGGTCTGGCAGGCGCGCCAGATGTCGCCGGCGCCGACCGCGTGCTCGAGCAGCGTCTCGCCCGCGCCGTTGCGGACCCGGACGGTGCCGCCCGTCGGGATCTCGAAGGTCTTGTCGTGGCTGCCGTACTCCTCGGCGGCCTGGGCCATCAGGCCGACGTTGGGCACCGAACCCATGGTGGCCGGGTCGTAGGCGCCGTTGGCCCGGCAGTCGGAGATCACGACCTGGTAGATCCCGGCGTAGCTGCTGTCGGGGATGACGGCGAGGGTGTCGTGCTCGGCGCCGTCGGGGCCCCACATGCGGCCCGAGGTGCGGATCATGGCCGGCATCGAGGCGTCCACGATGATGTCGCTGGGCACGTGCAGGCTGGTGATGCCGCGGTCGGAGTCGACCATGGCGAGGTCGGGGCCGTCGGCGAGCGCCTTGTCGAACGCGGCCTTGATCGCAGGCCCGTTGCTCAGCTTGTCCAGCCCGGCGAAGATGCCGCCCAGGCCGTCGTTCGGGCTCAGGCCCGCGGCGGCCAGATCCTCGCCGTACTGCGCGAACACGTCGGCGAAGTAGACCCGCACGACGTGGCCGAAGATGATCGGGTCGGAGACCTTCATCATGGTCGCCTTGAGGTGGGCCGAGAACAGCACGCCGTCGGCCTTGGCGCGCGCCACCTGGGCGGCCAGGAACTCGCGCAGCGAGTCGACGCGCATGACGGTGGCGTCCACCACCTCCCCGGCCAGCACCTTCACTCCGGTCTTGAGCGCGGTGACCGTGCCGTCGTCGGCGGTGAGTTCGATGGTCAGGGTGTCGTCGGCGCCGAGCACGACCGACTTCTCGTTGGAGCGGAAGTCGTCGGCGCTCATGTGGGCCACGTTGGACTTGGAGTCCGCGCTCCAGACGCCCATCCGGTGCGGGTGCTTGCGGACGTAGCTCTTGACCGACGCGGGCGCGCGACGGTCGGAGTTGCCCTCGCGCAGCACCGGGTTGACCGCGCTGCCCTTGCACTTGTCGTACTTCGCCCGATCGGCCTTCTCCACGTCGGTGACGGGCGCGTCCGGGTAATCGGGCAGATCGTAGCCCTGCCCCTGCAGTTCGGCGATCGCGGCCTTGAGCTGCGGGATCGAGGCGGAGACGTTGGGCAGCTTGATGATGTTGGCGGCCGGGGTCTTGGCCAGGTCGCCCAGCTCGGCGAGCGCGTCGCCGATTCGCTGTGCCTGCGTCAGCCGCTCGGGGAACTGGGCGATGATCCGGCCGGCGAGCGAGATGTCCCGCGTCTCGACCTGCACCCCCGCGGTGGACGCGTACGCCTGGATGATCGGCAGGAACGAATAGGTCGCCAGCAGCGGCGCCTCGTCGGTCTGGGTGTAGATGATCGTGGCCATGCGTGAGGGCTCCTTGAGGCCTTGCGTCCGAAGGATCGGTCGCTATAGCGACCGATCCTTCGGACGTCGCGACGGGGTGAGGGTGGGTCAGAGGTTCGCGACGTCGCCCTGCTTGGCGCGCACGGCCTCAGCGGCTTCCTTGAGCGCAGCGAGCTCGGCTGCGGTCAGGTCGCGTTCGACGACATTGCGCACGCCGCCGGCGCCGATCGCGGCCTCGACGCCGAGGTAGACACCGGAGATGCCGTACTCGCCGTCGACCCAGGCGCAGACCGGCATGACCGCACCGGAGTCTTCACGGACTGCCTTGGCCATCCGGGCCGCAGCGGCGGAGGGGGCGTAATAGGCCGAGCCGGTCTTGAGCAGCGCCACGACCTCGGCGCCACCGTTGCGGGTGCGTACGACGAGCTCGTCGATTTTCTCGGCCGACAGCAACTCATCCAGCGGCTTGCCGTTGACCGTGCAGGCGCTCGGCACCGGGACCATGGTGTCGCCGTGCGATCCCAGGGTCAGCGTGGTGACCGCGCCGACCTCGACACCCAATTCCTCGGCGACGAAGTTGGTGAAGCGCGCGGTGTCGAGCATCCCGGCCTGACCGAGCACCCGGTTCTTCGGCAGACCCGAGGCCAACTGGGTCAGGGCGGTCATCTCGTCCAGCGGGTTGGACACCACGATGATCACGGCGTCGGGTGAGTGCTTGACGATGTTCTCCGCGACCGAGCGCACGATCTTGGCGTTGGTCTCGATGAGGTCCATCCGGCTCATGCCCGGCTTGCGCGGCAGACCGGCGGTGATCACGACGATGTCCGAGCCCGCGGTCTTGTCGTAGCCGCCGCCGTCGGCGGTGGTCGTCGCGCCGACGATCTTGGTCTCGAAGCCCTCGATGGGCCGCGACTGGTTCATGTCGAGGGCAAGGCCTTCGCCCTTGCCCTCGAGGATGTCGGTGAGGACGACGGTGTCGAAGATGTTGTACTCGGCCAGCCGCAGTGCGGTGGTCGATCCGTAGAACCCGGCTCCGACGACGGTGACCTTGCCGCTGCGTGCCATCTGGCCGCTCCTTCTGCATTCTGAAACTGCAACTCAGGCGTATGTGGGGGCGTGCTGACGGCGACGTTCGACGGCGCCGGAGATCTCTTGGCATCAAGAGACTTTTCGGGCGCAACCTTAGCGCGCACCGCGCGAGGATTCGCCGTGGCGATCCTCACGTTCAACCTACGCCCGGGCTCTGGACCGTCAGCTCGGTGGGGGAACCACCAGGGCCGCCAGGAGCACACCGAGGCCGAGCGCCACGAGGGTGATCACGTCGACGACGCGTCCGCGGACCGCCAGCAGCCCGGCGGCCTTGGTGGGCAGCAGCAGGCGCAGGCCCGCGGCCAGGACCAATCCCCCGGCGAACAGCACGGTCCCGCGGCGGAAGTGTTCGGAGAGCACCACCAGGACGCCGGCAATGCACACGGCCAGGACGGCGAGGATCGGCCAATCGGCGACGAGAACCCGGATCACACGCTCGCGCGGGGTCCTCGGCCTCGCCGCCATCAGCGCAGGCCGGCTGCGCGTGTTAAGGCCATCATCGCAACCCGGCGGCGCGTTCGGCCGCCAGCACCACGTTGTCCACCAGCATCGCGCGCGTCATCGGCCCCACGCCGCCGGGCATCGGGGCGAGCCAGCCGGCGACCTCGATGGCGGCTGGCTCCACGTCGCCGACGAGCTTGCCGTCCTCGCCGCGGGACGTGCCGACGTCCAGCACGGCCGCGCCCGGGCGGATCTGATCGGCGCGCACCAGGGCGCGCACCCCGGCAGCGGCGACCACGATGTCCGCGCGGCGCAGGTGTTCACCGAGATCCTTGGTGCCGGTGTGGCACAGCGTCACGGTGGCGTTCTCGCTGCGCCGGGTCAGCAGCAGGCCCAGCGGGCGGCCCACGGTTACCCCGCGGCCGACGACGACGACCTCGGCGCCGGCGATCGGCACGGCGTAGCGGGTCAACAACTCGACGATGCCGCGCGGGGTGCACGGCAGTGGCGCGGGGGCGCCCAGCACGAGCTTGCCCAGGTTGACCGGGTGCAGCCCGTCGGCGTCCTTGTCCGGATCGACGAGGCCGAGGATGTGGTTGGTGTCGATGCCAGGCGGCAGCGGCAACTGCACGATGTACCCGGTACACGCCGGGTCGGCGTTGAGTTCGGTGACCGCGCGTTCGACATCGGCCTGCGTCGCGGTGGCTGGCAGATCCCGGCGGATGCTCGCGATGCCGATCTCCGCACAGTCGCGGTGCTTACCCGCCACGTAGGAGTGGCTGCCCGGGTCATCTCCCACCAGGATCGTGCCGAGCCCGGGTGTGTGGCCCAGCGCGTGCAGCGCGGAGACGCGGACGGTGAGTTCGGCACGGATAGCGGCGGCCGTGGCCTTGCCGTCGAGGATGATCGCTGTCACGAGGGCGAGCCTAACGTTCGAATACGACGCCTCTCGCGACCTCGGGGGACGCATCTACGGGTGGCGGGTGGACCTATCACGGGCCCGGGATAGGTCGGATCGCCGCCCGAAGATGGAGGTCTTGCGCGTCTCAGCGGGCGAGCAGGCCTGGTGGAGCTCCGGCGGCGTAGCGCAGGGCCAGGACCGAACCGCTGTCCCGGACCAGGACGCTGGCGCCATCGGCGCGTAGGTCTCCACGAAACTGGGCCAGCTCGGCGAGCACGACCTCGACCTGCCGCGAGCCCGCACGGACCGCGACTCCGTCGAGGACGTCCAGTTCCACGCCGCGGCGCAGGATTCCGTCGCCCTCCTCTCCGGGTAGGGCGCTGAAGGCGACGATCGAGAAGTCATGGCGCAGCGCCAGCAACGTCAGGCTCAGCAGCACCCGCGGGTCGATGTTGCCCGCGACCAGGTCCCGCCGCGCGGCGTCGGTGGCGGCGACCCGGGGCGAGCGCAACAACGCCACACCGGCATCGGTCCGTGCTCCCTGCGCCGCATCCAGGGCAACCGCCGTGGCGGCGGAGGCGGGCAGGACCTGACGGATCTCCGCTCGCCGGCCCGCGCCACCGAAGGCCGCGACGACGCGGGAACGATCGACGAGGGACGCGACCGCGGCCGGCAGCACGTCGGCCGGCCCGGCATCAGTGGATCCGGCGACGATGACGTAGTCACAGCAGCTTCGGGGCACCGCGACGGCGCTCCCGGCCTGCGGGTCGAACCCGACCAGGTTGGCGGCCTCATGCCCGTCCGCAACGATCCCGGCACGCAGGTGCCCGGGCAGCAGGATCGTCGCATCGGCACCGAGGTTGTTCAGCACCCAGGTGCGGACACCAGCCTCACCGGGGTCGACGGCGGGCCCGTCAGCACCGCCGGCGCCGGGAATGCTCAGGACCGCGGTCACCCCGACCGCCGCGCCGACACCGAGGATCAGCGCGCTCCGAGCGAGCACGCGCCCGCGCGTGCGCCGGGCCTCGGGCGAGGCCACTGCCGGGGGCAGCGGCGGGGCGAGCGGGTCGGCGCCGAACTCCAGGTCCTGCAGGCGCGGTGGTCGTGCGGGACCGGCGCCGTCCGGGTCCAGATCGAGGACGGCCGGGGCTGCGACGACCCGCAACGCGGCCGGCGCCGCCGCGGTCACCGGCAGGGGCTCGCCGTCGAATACGGCCGGGGCAAGCACGATCGTGAGCCCCGGGGCGACCGGGGCCAGGACGGCGGGACGTTCAACGGTGACGTCGGCGTCGGCGGGAGGCAGGGCCGACGCGGGCCTGGCGTGGCGCCCCCGCGGCCGGGGAACGGCGGGCGCTGGCGGCGCCTGCGCCACGGGCTCCGAGCTGGCCTGGCGGGGTAGGGGCACCCGCACGGCCCGGGACTTGAGCAGTGGACGCCGCCGGGCGACGCCGGGTCCGGTGACCCCGCGGGCTGCGTCGGGCGGGGCGTCGGGCGGGGCGTCAGGCGGGCCGTCCGCCTTGCCGGGTGCCGCCGTGACCGCCGGCCCGTCGGCCCGAGACTCCTCGCCCATCTGACCCCACCGATCCGGCCCGCGGACAGGCCACCCCAGCAGTACAGGCACCCGCAGGCCGTACCGCAAGGACGTTGGGCCCCACGTGGACACTCGTCGCTCCCACCACGCCCGCTACGCCCCGCTTGCCCGAAAAATCACCCGGGCGGATCCGCGGGACGTCCGACCAGAGGTGGCCTATAGCGCTCGGCCGGTCGGACGCAACGATGAGTGCGGGCTCAGTGGGCGAAGTGGCGCGTCCCGGTCAGGTACATCGTCACGCCGGCAGCGGCGGCGGCGGCGATCACGCTCTCGTCGCGTACCGATCCCCCGGGCTGCACGACGGCGCGGACCCCGGCATCGAGCAGGACCATCAAGCCGTCCGGGAACGGAAAGAAAGCGTCCGAGGCGGCCACCGCACCGGCCGCGCGATCACCGGCCCGAGACACGGCCAGACGCGCCGAGTCGACGCGGTTCACCTGGCCCATACCGACGCCGACGGTCGCACCGTCCCGGGCGAGCAGGATCGCGTTGGACTTCACCGCGCGGATCGCCCGCCACGCGAAGACCAGATCCGCCAGGACCTGCGCCGAGGCGGGCTCGCCGGTCGCGAGCGTCCAGCCCGTCGGGTCGTCACCGGCAGCGTCGAGTCGGTCGGCGTCCTGCAGCAGCAGGCCACCGGAGACCGGCCGCATCTCCAGGGCGGGTCCGCCGGGCGGCGCCGGGCACCGCAACAGGCGCAGGTTCTTCTTGGTCCGCAACAGGTCCAGGGCGGCGCCTTCGAAGTCCGGCGCACACAACACCTCGGTGAAGACCTCGGCGACCTGCTCGGCCATCGCCAGCGTCACCGTGGCATTGGCGGCGATGACGCCACCGAAGGCCGAGACCGGGTCGCACGCATGCGCGCCCGCGTGGGCGGCGGCGATGTCCGTGCCCACCGCGATTCCGCACGGGTTGGCGTGCTTGATGATCGCCACGCAGGGCTCGGTGAAGTCGTGGGCGGCCCGGCGGGCGGCGTCGGTGTCGACGTAGTTGTTGTACGACATCTCCTTGCCACCGAGCAGTTCGGCGCCGGCCAGCCCGACCTCACCGCTGGAATACAGGGCAGCCTGCTGGTGCGGATTCTCGCCGTAGCGCAGCACGGCCGAACGGGTCCAGGTGGCGCCGACCCACTGCGGCCAACGCGAATCCGCGTCGGTCAGCTGGCTGCCCAGCCACGACGCGACCGCGACGTCGTAGTCCGCGGTGTGCCGGAACGCCGCTGCAGCCAGGCCACGGCGCGCCGTCAACGTGAAACCGCCGCCCGCGACCGCAGCGAGGACGTCGCCGTAGCGGGCCGGGTCGACGACGACCGCGACGCTGGGGTGGTTCTTCGCCGCGGCCCGCACCATCGACGGCCCACCGATGTCGATCTGTTCGACGCACTCGTCCGGGCTGGCACCCGAGGCGACGGTGGCCTTGAACGGATAGAGGTTGACCACGACCAACTCGAAGGCCTCGATGCCGAGCTCGGCGAGTTGAGCCTCGTGGTCAGGCTTGCGCAGGTCGGCGAGGATCCCGGCGTGCACTCGCGGGTGCAGCGTCTTCACCCGTCCCTGCAGACATTCCGGAAAGCCGGTCAGTTCCTCGACGGGCGTTACCGGCACCCCTGCTGCGGCGATGGTGGCAGCGGTCGATCCGGTGGAGACGATCGAGACCCCGGCCGCGTGCAAGCCGGTCGCGAGCTCGGCCAGACCGCTCTTGTCATAGACGCTGATCAACGCCCGGCGCACCGGACGTCGCCCGTCACCCGCAGTCTCACTCGACACGATCTGATCCTCCATCACCTGATGCCGTACCGATCCGGACCGTGCGTCCGGACACCGTGAAGCCTTCGCGCGCCATCCGACCGACGAGCTCGGTGAGCAGCGTGCGTTCGACGACCTTGATCCGCTCGTGCAGGCTCGCCTCGTCGTCGCCCGGGCACACCGGAACCGCGACCTGGGCAATGATCGGACCGGTGTCGATCCCGGCGTCCACCAGATGCACCGTCGCCCCAGTGATCTGCACGCCATAGGCCAGCGCATCGCGCACGGCGTGCGCCCCGGGGAAAGCGGGCAGCAAGGCAGGGTGGGTGTTCACGCACCGGCCGCCGAACCGGGCGAGGAACGCCGGGCCGAGGATCTTCATGAAGCCCGCGGAGACGACCAGGTCGGGCGCGTGCTCGCAGACCGCCTCGGCCAAGGCCTTGTCCCATTGCCCCCGGTCACCGAAGTCTGCGACCGGACACACGAAGGTGGCGATGCCGGCCCGGTGCGCACGGCGCAGACCCTCGATGTCGCTCCGGTCGCCGCCGACGGCGACCACGACGGCGCCGTAGCCCGGGTCGGCGCAGGCCTCCAGCAGTGCCGCCAGATTCGTCCCGGAACCGGAGACCAGGACGACCAGTCGCCACGGTCCCACTCCCGCCGCAGCACCCATGGGCGGCCACGATAGCTGTCCGATTTGGGAGGAACTCACGAGCATTGCCATCGCGCCCACCCCCAGGATCGTCCCGTTTCAGACTGGCGGGGTGGTGGCGCCCCCACGGCGCCACCGTTGACCCATGCGGGAACGAGGCAGCCATGTACGAGAGCCAGCGCAACGACCCGTGGCACGAGGGAATTAGCGGTATTGCGGCGCGCACCGTCGGCGAGCCGACCCGTACGCGCTCGGAGCAGTACACGTGGAGTCACGCAGCTCCGACGTACACCCACGAGCCAGCGGTGACCGCCGATTTCGCGCCGCAAACCGCCGCAGCGCAGCTCTGGTACGCCGACCCGACGCTGATCGCGGAGCCGGTGGCGCAGACAGGGCCATCCGATCCTGCTGCGGTCCTCTACCCGATGCGGAACAAGGCGGGGACGGCAGCGCTAGTGCTGGGTGTCATCGCCTTGGTCTGCACCAGCATCGCCTTCGTGCTCTTCCCGCTCGGCATCATCGCCGGCGTGTGGGCCATCGTCCTCGGCCGTCGGGGACGCTTTCGGGCCCAGTACGGGTTCGCCAGCAACGGCTCGGCCGCCGCCACCGGTCTCGGTCTCGGCGTCATTGCTCTGCTGCTCGGCATGCTGCTCAGCGCCGGGACCGCCTGGGTCGCCACCAGCTACGACGTCGCCGACTTCGGTGACTGCATCACCGCCAGCACCGACACCGGCGGCGCGCTGCGCTGCGCCGCGGACGTCATCGACGCCGGCTGACTTCTGGACCGCGGGACGCTTCGGTCGGCGCCACCAGGTCCACAGCGCCCGGCCCAGGGCCATCAGCGCGGCACTGGGCACCAGCACGAATGCGGCTCGCACGGTCACCTGCTGCGCCGACGGCCCGAGGTCTGAGAGCCGGCCACCGGCATTGACGTCGCCGATCCACGCCAGCGCGCCCAGGGCAAGCGCGCAGGCAAACGCAGCCGCCACGGGCACTGCGACCCGCAACCGGTAGCGCACACCGCCCACCGCGGTGGGGTAACCGAACCAGCCGATCGCCATCCCCGCGATCGGACCGACGAGCAACGCCAGCAGCGCAGCCGGCGCCAACTCCCCCGGCGCAGGCAATGCGGCCAGCAACGGCAGCGCGGGCAGCGCGCCCGGGTCCATCCCGTGCAGGCCCAACGCGGCGTCATTGCCGACCGCGACCGATGAGCCGGTCGCGAACGCCACCGCCCACAGCGCTGCGTTGGGCAGCAGGGCGAGGCTGAGCGCGACCATGGCGGCGACACCGGCAAACCCGCCACCCACGGACTCGACGAGATCGCGCGCGGTGCCGAGGTCCACCACCAGAGCCACTGCGACAACGACCATCCCGCCGCCGAGCATCCCGACCAGACCAGCTCCGAGGCCGCGGGCCCAGCACCGCACCAACGGGCCATGGCGGGCCCGAGCCCGCGCCCAGGTCCAGGTTTGCGGCGCCGCACCGATCACGGCGAAGATCAGGCCCGCGACGACGCCGGCCCGCAGGCTCGTGAACACCCCCGCGGCCTCCGACATCCCCGCCGCGAGAGCGACCAGTACGCCATGGGTAAGAGCGACCGCGGCCACCACGGTGGCGGCGCCGGCGCGCTCATGGGCGCGAGTGCTGCGCACCACCCAGCCGGCGGTACGTGCCGTCACCAGCGCCTGCGCGAAAGTGATCAGCAGCGGCGGGAGCAGGATCGCGCCGGCCGCGGTGTCGATCGAGACCCGGTGCGCGAGCACCCACAGCTGGGCGGCAACCCCGAGGGGGGCCCAGACCCCGCCCGCGGAGTCCTGCGGACCGGCGGCCCACAGCACGATCGTGACCGCGGAGATCACTGCCATCACCACGGCTGCGGCCAGGACCGCGGCGGCGGCGCCACCCGCGATCAGCCAGCCGGGCCTGGTCTCCTCGAGCGCCGGTGCGTTCGGCGGCGCGACGGTGGTGACCATTGGTCCACTCTGGCGCGCGCCCGCCTACGGATCACGCAGGCACACCGTCCGAGACGCGACCGAGCGAGGCGAGCGGGTTGGGTCCGCGACGGAGGAGTGGACCGGACCCGCGGGGCTGAGCGGTTCTAGTGAGGAGCGTGAGCGGACCGTAAACACCGCCCGGGAGTGCACGACGACTTAACGCCGCGGACCCAGGCGCTCATCGTGAGCACCTGGGTCCGTCGATCGATGTCTTACTACAGCGCCTTCAAGCAGTTCACAACTTCTGAAGGATGGCCCGCATCAGCGCAGCTGTCTCCGACGGCGTCTTGCCGACCTGCACCCCGGCGGCCTCCAGGGCCTCCTTCTTCGCCTGCGCGGTGCCCGAGGAGCCGGAGACGATGGCGCCGGCGTGGCCCATGGTCTTGCCCTCGGGTGCGGTGAAGCCGGCGACGTAGCCGACGACGGGCTTGGTGACGTGCTCGGCGATGTAGGCCGCGGCCCGCTCCTCGGCGTCGCCACCGATCTCGCCGATCATCACGATCGCGACGGTGTCGGGGTCGTTCTGGAACGCCTCGAGGCAGTCGATGTGCGTGGTGCCCACGATGGGGTCACCGCCGATGCCGACCGCGGTGGTGAAGCCGAAATCCCGCAGCTCGTACATCATCTGGTAGGTCAGCGTGCCGGACTTGGAGACCAGGCCGACCTTGCCCGCCGGGGTGATGTCCGCGGGGATGATGCCGGCGTTGG
This sequence comes from Sporichthyaceae bacterium, assembly GCA_052387905.1. Classification (GTDB taxonomy): domain Bacteria; phylum Actinomycetota; class Actinomycetes; order Sporichthyales; family Sporichthyaceae; genus JBQTII01. The sequence goes on from JBQTIR010000014.1 coordinate 10,813, forward strand.
ACGCACCGGGGCTGATCAGGCCGGGGCAGTTCGGGCCGATGATCCGCGTCTTGCGGCCGGCCTTGACGTTGTAGGCCCAGAAGTACGCGGAGTCCGCGACCGGGATGCCCTCGGTGATGACGACCGCGAGCGGGATCTGCGCGTCGATCGCCTCGATGACCGCCGCCTTGGCGAAGGGCGGGGGCACGAACAGGACGCTGACGTCGGCCCCGGTCTTCTCCATCGCCTCGGCCACGGTCGCGAAGACGGGGATGCCGTCGACGTCGCTACCGGCCTTCTTCGGGTTCACACCACCGACGACGTTGGTGCCCGAGGCCACCATCCGCCGGGTGTGCTTGGTGCCCTCGGAGCCGGTGATGCCCTGGACGATGACTCGACTGTCCTTGGTCAGGAAGATTGCCATCGCAGATCAGCCCTTCACATTCGCGAGCTCGGCGGCCTTGTCGGCCGCGGCATCCATGGAATCGACGACGGTCACCAGCGGGTGGTTGGCGTCGGCGAGGATCTTGCGGCCCTCGATGACGTTGTTTCCGTCCAGGCGCACCACCAGCGGCTTGGAGGCCGCGTCACCGAGCATCTGCAGGGCCTGCACGATGCCGTTGGCGACCGCGTCGCAGGCGGTGATGCCGCCGAAGACGTTGACGAAGACCGAGCGGACCTCGGGGTCGCCGATGATGATCTCCAGACCGTCGGCCATGACCTGCGCCGAGGCTCCACCGCCGATGTCGAGGAAGTTGGCCGGTTTGACACCGCCGTGCTTCTCGCCCGCGTACGCGGTGACGTCCAGGGTGCTCATGACCAGGCCCGCGCCGTTGCCGATGATGCCGACCTCGCCGGTGAGCTTGACGTAGTTCAGGTCTTTGCTCTTCGCGATGGCCTCGAGGTCGTCGGCCTCGGTCTCCTCGGCGAAGTTGGCGAAACTGTCCCCGTGGCGGAACTCGGCGTTGCCGTCCAGGGTGACCTTGCCGTCGAGGGCGATGACGGCGCCCTGCTCGGTGACGACCAGCGGGTTGACCTCGACCAGCGTCGCCTCTTCGACGACGAAGACCTGCCAGAGCTTGACGATCAGGTCAATAACCTGATCCAGCACATCGGCCGGGATGTTGCCGGCGAGGGCGATCTCGCGGGCCTTCGCCTCGTCGACCCCGTCGACGGCGTTGACGGCGATCCGGGCGAGGGCCTCGGGGCGCTCGACGGCGAGCTGCTCGATGTCCATGCCGCCCTCGGAGGAGCACATCGCCAGGTAGGAACGGTTCGTGCGGTCGAGCAGGAAGGAGAAGTAGAACTCCTTCGCGATGTCGGCGGCGACGGTGACCAGCACCTCCTTCACCGTGTGGCCCTTGATGTCCATCCCGAGGATCTCGGCGGCCTTGGCCTGCGCGTCGGCCGGTGTCGGGGCGAACTTCACGCCGCCGGCCTTGCCGCGCCCGCCGGTCTTCACCTGCGCCTTGACGACGACGGCCTCGCCGTAGCTCTCGGCGACAGCCTTGGCCTCGGCCGCGGTGCGTACCGACTTTCCGGGAAGCACGGGGACGCCGTGCTTGGCGAAGAGTTCCTTCGCCTGGTATTCGAGCAGGTCCACGAGGGTCAGTCCTCTACCTAGCGGTTCAACGACAGATGTGCAGGGGGGCTTACGGCTTGCGGGCACACCCCCGCGGGTCCGATCACCGGCGCGCTGGCGATCGGAGAAGGAACAGGGCGGGATGTCCCCGGACGTTCTACCGCACGGGGGCGGCAAGCCTGCCAAATGTAGACGCATCTCACGCAGCGGCCCGGACGGGATCCGGGGCTGCCCAGCCCGTTCTTGGCTTGTCCGAGGGCCACGGTAGACCCGGGCCGACGACGCGCGCGGACCGGTCCTTGGGAGGGGCCCGATATGCCGGAGAAGCGGCCAAGATCAATTACCGTGAGTCATCTCACACCAGGCCTGGAATGCCCCCATTCGGCCCTACACGCCCGAGACGCACCCCGCGTACGGTGGGCGTCGCACCGGCGCCGATTGCTGAGCGTCACCAATTGTTGAAGCTCACGTCACTTTAAGTGTTCTTTGCCGACGGCTCCTGGGTGCATGACCACGAGCCCGTTAGCGTTCTGGGTCGTTGTCCGAATCCGCCAGACGGACCGAAGTTCAGGAGTCGCCTCAGTGGCTAACGGCCGCCATGCGCGTGGTGCCCTGCACCCGACCGCGCAGCCCGCCGCGTCCACCGAGACGACTGTCTCCGTGGATGTACCCGGCGTACTGCTGCCCGAAACCCCAGCTCAGGTCGGCGTTTCGACCTCTCCGGCGTCAACTGGGCGTCGGCGTCGGCCGGCTCCCATCGATGCCATGAGCGCCATCGCTGCAGCGGTCGCGGACGTTACGGACGCCGTCACCGACATCGATGCGGCGACCCTCGCGCCGACCGGGCGCCGTCGGCGGCCGGTCACAGAACCCCCGGCGGCGGCCGTCGCTGCTCCCACCGGCCGTCGCCGTAAGCCGGCAGAGGCCGGCACCCTCCACGCTTCACCAGCCGTTCTGGACGCAGCCCCCCGCGTCGAGGCCGTCGAGTTGGCCCCCGCGCCAGCACCAGTCGCCGCCGGCGTCGACGTGCCGGCAAGTCGGCGCACCGGCCCGGCGCACGTCGAGCGCCACCGGGCCCGCAACCAGCACCTGCACGCACCCAGCGGCACCGCGCTCGTCGCGGGAGCCGCCGCCATCGCGGTCGCCGCCGTCGGCGCCATCGGCGCTTCGCAGTCCGGCACGGAACTCGGCGTCACCGGTGTCGAGATGGCTCGCGCCTCTGCCCTCGGTGTCGGTTTGAGCCAGGGCCCCAGCAGCGCACCCCAGGTCACCAAGGTTGTCGACACCTCCGCACGCGATGCGGTCCGGGCGAGCCGAGAGCGTGCCCGCGAAGCCCTCGCCGACCGCAAGCGCGAAGCCGCCGAGGTGCGTAAGCGCGCGGTCGCGGCCGCCCGCGCCGTCTCCGAGGCCCGCGAGCGCGCCGAACGCCTGGCCAGCCTGGCCAAGCTGTTCCGGATGCCGGTCAGCGGCTACCGCCTCACCGCCCACTTCGGGGAGTCCGGCGGCTACTGGTCCGCCGGCCACACCGGACTGGACTTCGCGGCCCCCTACGGCACCCCGATCCGCGCGGTCGCGAACGGCGTCGTGGTGTTCTCCGGCTGGGACGGTTCCTACGGCTACAAGACCGTGATCCGCCACGCCGACGGCACCGAGACCTGGTACGCCCACCAGTCCCGGATGTTGATCCGCAGCGGGCAAGTCGCCGCCGGCGACATCATCGGCCGCGTCGGCTCCACTGGCAACAGCACCGGCTCCCACCTGCACTTCGAGGTTCGGGTCAACGACATCGCGCTGAACCCGCTCGTATGGCTACGCGCCCGCGGCCTCAACCCCTGAGCCGCTCCCCCGAGACACCCACGGCCCGCCTGGATTCAGGCGGGCCGTTCTCGTTTCCCGTAACTTCGGGCGGCGTTTCGCCCTATCGCGGGCCGTTGATAGGTCCACTCGCCACCCGGAGTGCGTTCCTCAGAGCTTCTCGACGGGGGCGTAGCGCAGCAGGAGGCGCTTGGGGGCGCCGTCACCGAAGTCGATGCTCGCCTCGGCGCGCTCGGCGACGCCGGCGGTGGCCACCACCGTGCCCAGCCCGAACGAATCATGGGTGACGCGGTCCCCCACGGCCAGCGCCACTATCGGGCGGTTGGCAGTTTCGGAGCGGGCGCTGCCGAGGCGACGGGTCGGCGGGGCGCTGCGACCGGGCGAGCCCGCGGCCAAGGCGTCGAGCGGGCTGCGCCGGGCGGTGCGCCGCCAGTCGATCAACGCGTCGGGGATCTCCTCCACGAAACGCGAGCCCGGGTACCACTGCGGGGCGCCCCAGGAGCTGCGGACCTCGGCGCGCGTCAGGTACAGGCGCTCCTGAGCCCGGGTGATGCCGACGTAGGCCAGGCGGCGCTCCTCGGCCAGTTCGACGGGGTCGCCGAGTGAGCGCATGTGCGGGAAGACCCCGTCCTCGCACCCGGTCAGGAACACCACGGGGAACTCCAGGCCCTTGGCGGTGTGCAGCGTCATCAGGGTGACCTGGCCCTGGTCCTCGACCGGCGCAGCCTCCCCTTCGTCCGAGGCGCCCTCGACCTTGTCCGGCAACTGGTCGGAGTCCGCCACCAGCGCGACGCGCTCCAGGAAGCCGGCGACGCTGGGATCCTCGGCGGCTTCGGAGTACTCGCGGGCCACCGCGATCAGCTCACCGAGGTTCTCCACCCGGCCCTCGTCCTGCGGGTCCGTGGAGGTCTCCAACTCCCGCAGGTAGCCGGTCTGCTCCAGGATCGCCTCCAGGACGGTGTCGGGCGGGCTGCCGGCCTCCACCAGGGTCGCCAGGCCGTCCATGAGCTCGTTGAAGGCCTTGACTGCGTTCAGGGACCGTGCGGCGATCCCGTAGGCCTCCTCGCAGCGCCGCAGGGCCGCCGGGAAGGAGATCCGCTCCCGGCTCGCCAGGGCCTCCACGCAGGCCTCGGCGCGCTCGCCGATGCCGCGCTTGGGGATGTTGATGATCCGGCGCAGCGAGACGACGTCCGCACCGTTCGCGAGCACCCGCAGGTAAGCCATCGCGTCCCGAACTTCCTTGCGCTCGTAGAAGCGCACCCCGCCGACGACGCGGTAGGGCATCCCGACGCGGATGAACACCTCCTCGAAGACGCGCGAGGCCGCGTTGGTCCGGTAGAAAATCGCGACGTCGCCCGGGCGGGCCTGCCCGGCGTCGGTGAGGCGGTCCACCTCCGCGGCGACGAAGGAGGCCTCGTCGTGCTCGTCGGCGGCGACCCAACCCACGATCTGCTCACCGGGCCCCTGATCCGTCCAGAGGTTCTTCGGCTTGCGGTCGGGGTTGCGGGAGATCACCGCGTTGGCCGCGGACAGGATCGTCTGCGTCGAGCGGTAGTTCTGCTCGAGCAGGATCACCCGGGCGTCGGGGTAGTCGCGCTCGAACTCGGTGATGTTGCGGATCGTCGCGCCACGGAAGGCGTAGATGGACTGGTCGGCGTCGCCGACCACGCATAATTCGGCAGGCGGAACCTCTGATGGTTCATCAGATCCGGTGATTGCCCCGCCCACGAGCTCGCGCACGAGCACATACTGCGCGTGGTTGGTGTCCTGATACTCGTCGACCATCACATGCCGGAACCGGCGCCGGTAATGCTCGGCCACATCGGGAAAAGCCTGCAACAGGTGGACCGTCGTGGAGATCAAGTCGTCGAAGTCCAGGGCGTTGGCCGCGAGCAGACGCTCCTGGTAGGAGCGGTAGCACTCCGCGTAGGTGGTCTCGATCGGGCCGGTGGCACGGGCTGCGTAGGTCTCGTGGTCGATCAATTCGTTCTTGCACGCGCTAATCGCATTGGACACCGCCCGCGGCGCGAAGCGCTTCGGGTCGAGCTGCAGATCGCGCACGACCATCCGCATCAGGCGCTGGGAATCGGTGTCGTCGTAGACCGAGAAACCGGAGGTGAAACCAAGCCGCTTGGCCTCGAAGCGCAGGATCCGCAGGCAGGCGGAGTGAAAGGTCGAGACCCAGTGCGGCGCCGCGGTCCCGACGGCCTCGGCGACGCGGGCCTTCATCTCTCCGGCGGCCTTGTTGGTGAAGGTGATCGCGAGGATCTGTGAGGGCCGGACCTCGCGCACGTTGATCAAGTACGCGATGCGCCGGGTCAGCACCCGGGTCTTGCCCGATCCGGCCCCGGCGACGATGAGCAGCGGCCCGCCCTGGTGTTCGACGGCCTCGCGTTGCTGGGGGTTCAGCCCGGCGAGAAGTTCGTCGGCCGAGGCTCTGGGCCGCGGCTGACGCGGCGCCGCGGGTCCCGCCGCAGTGCCGGCAGGACCGGACGGCGCAGCGGACCCCAGATTCCCGAAGGACAAGTCGTCGAAAAGGGTGTTCATCTCAGCCGCGAGCCTATGCGCCGCCGGGGACAGTCACGGCCGACGGAGCTCAGTTCCAGGAATAGGCGATGACGGCGTTCGCGGCCGCGAGGGCGAAGGTGCCGTAGAAGATCGGGGGCGCCACGATGTCCTTGCGCCGGTTGGCGTGGGTGAGCCCGACGACGGCGAGGGCGATCAACAGCTTCACGGCGATCTTGGTGTGGTTCAGGTCGCGGTCATCGGCGGAGTTGACCCCGACCAGCAGCAGTCCGGTGAGCAGTTGCAGGCCGGCCCCGTGGAAGATCACCGGGACCATCCGACGGTCGGAGGCCATCGTCTGTAAGGCGAAGCCGCCGAGCAGCGCGGCCATGCCGACAACGTGAATCACGAGCAGGATCGCGCGCAGCACATCCACGGTTCGGCACTCCTCGGGCGGGCGGTTCGGGCCGGTAACGGCAGATTAGTAGTCTCGCCCGGGCCAGGACATCGACGGTGGAGGGTGACGTGGGCACACACGCAGGCGGTCGCAAGGCAGCACGGATGCTGGGGGCGGGCACGATCGCCTACAGCGTGGCCGCGATGGCCCGGCCCTCGATCTTCGCCAAGCCCTGCGGGCTGCTCGAAGTCGACGGGAGCGTGTCGCAGTCCAGCCGTCGCCTGATCACCGCGATCGCGGTCCGCGACACGGTCGTCAGCCTGGGCATGGTCATCGGCCGCGGCCGCACCCGCCAGGTGGCCTGTGTGACCCGTGCGCTCTGTGACTACGGGGACGCTGCGGTGTTCGGCAGCAAGCTCACCGACCCGCGGGCGAGGAACAAGGTCGTGACAGTGGCCGCCGGGTGGGGCACGCTGTGCCTGTTGGCGGGCTTGGCGGCCGGTCGGCAGTAGGGGTCGTCCCGGACCCCTTGATCACGGGTTCCGAAGTGATACGCGGGCGATGAAATCTGCGGTGGCCGGCGTCAGCCGACCTTGACGGGCTTGCGCACCGGCGCGGTGGCCGCGGTGCGCGGAGCCGGCACGGTACGCACGACCACGGCAGGCGCGGCGATCGACCCCGTGCGGGCCAGGCGGGTGGTGGCGGTGGCGGAGCGAGAGATGACGCGGCCGGTACGACGGATGCCGTTGGAGATCGCCAGCACGGTGTTGTAGCTGGCGTAGGCCGCCAGCAGCAGGATCAGCACGGCGCCACCGAGGATGAGCCAGGTCCCGCTGTTGTAGACGGTCCCGTCCTCGGTCGCGAATGCGTAGTAGCCGTCGTAGATGCTGGTGATGGTGCCCATGACCCGCCCCTGACCTCACCGGGTGCAACCGGCTCGTCCTGTCATCGTCAGCATGGCGCCGACACTTGACACTCTGACGGCAGCCCTACCAGAACGGTTCCGGATTCGTGGTGGCTCTGACCGTTTGTCCTAGTTCAGATCATCCGTTCGGCCCATGCCCAGCCGCCACGCCGGTCAGCGCAGCGTATTCACTCCCACTCGCCCTGTGCCGAGCGCAGCGGCGGCCTCACTCCCACTCGCCAGTCCCGAGCGCGGCGAGGGCCTCACTCCCACTCAATGGTGCCCGGGGGCTTGCTGGTGACGTCGAGGGTGACGCGGTTGATCTCGCGGACCTCGTTGGTGATCCGGGTGGAGATCTTGGCGAGCACGTCGTAGGGGACGCGGGACCAGTCGGCGGTCATGGCATCCTCGGAACTGACGGGGCGTAAGACAACGGGGTGACCGTAGGTGCGTCCGTCGCCCTGCACCCCGACCGAGCGCACGTCGGCGAGCAGCACGACCGGGCACTGCCAGATCTCGCGGTCCAGGCCGGCGAGGGAGAGTTCCTCGCGGGCGATCGCGTCGGCCTCGCGCAGGATGTCCAGGCGTTCGGCGGTGACCTCACCGATGATGCGGATGCCCAGGCCGGGGCCGGGGAACGGCTGGCGCCAGACGATCTCGGGGGGCAGCCCGAGTTCTTCGCCGACGCGGCGGACCTCGTCCTTGAACAGCGCGCGCAGCGGTTCGACGAGGGCGAACTGCAGATCGTCGGGCAGCCCGCCGACGTTGTGGTGGCTCTTGATGTTCGCGGCGCCCTCGCCGCCGCCGGACTCCACGACGTCGGGGTAGAGCGTGCCTTGCACGAGGAAGTCGACGCTCTGCCCGTGCTCGCCGGCATCGGCGACGACCTCCCGGGCGGCCTGCTCGAAGACCCGGATGAACTCGCGGCCGATCACCTTGCGCTTGATCTCGGGGTCGGTGACGCCGGCCAGGGCGTCCAGGAAACGCTCCTGGGCGTCGACGACCTTGAGCTTCACGCCCGTGGAGGCGACGAAGTCGCGTTCAACCTGCGTGGCCTCGCCCTTGCGCAGCAGGCCGTGGTCGACGAAGACGCAGGTGAGCTGGTCCCCCACCGCACGCTGCACGAGCGCCGCAGCGACCGCGGAGTCCACGCCGCCGGAGAGCCCGCACACCAGGCGGCCGGTGCCGACCTTGGCGCGGATCGCGGAGACGGTGTCGGTGACGATGTTGGTCATGGTCCACGTCGAGCGGATGCCGGCGACCTCGTGCAGGAAGCGCTCGAGGGTCGCCTGGCCGTGCGCGGTGTGCAGGACCTCAGGGTGGTACTGGACACCGGCCAGGCGCCGGGCGCGGTCCTCGAACGCGGCAACCGGGGCGCCGGCCGAGGAGGCGAGCACGTCGAACCCCGGGGGGGCGGCGTGCACCGCGTCGCCGTGGCTCATCCAGACGGTCTGCTGCTCGGGCTGGCCGGCGAGCAGCTGGCCACCTTCGCCGGTGACGCGCAAGACCGTCCCACCGAACTCACTCAGCCCGGTGCGCGCGACGTCACCGCCGAGCGCCGCCGCCATCGCCTGGAAGCCGTAGCAGATGCCGAACACCGGCACCCCGGCCTCGAACAGCGCCGGATCGATCACCGGGGCACCCTCGGCGTAGACCGAACTCGGCCCGCCGGAGAGCACGATAGCCGCCGGGCCCTTGTCGAGCATTGCCTGCAACGACATCGTGTGCGGCACGACCTCGGAGTAGACCTTGGCCTCGCGCACCCGCCGGGCGATCAATTGCGCGTACTGCGCCCCGAAGTCCACGACCAGCACGGTCTGGTCCATCGCACTGATCTGTTCGCTCACGCCGCTCCCACCGCATCCACGCGGCCCCCTCGGACCACCGGCCGATCCTCCCACGCACGTACTGTGCGCCCGTGACCGCGCGTGTGCACCGATGGCTGTTCGCCGACCAGCTCGGGCCGCACTTCCTCGACGACGCCGACGATCCCGGCGGCGCGCCCGTCCTGCTGGTCGAGTCCCGCTCCGCGTTCGCCCGACGCCGCTTCCACCGCCAGAAGGCGCACCTGGTGCTCTCGGCGATCCGCCACCGCGCTGCCGAACTCGGCGACCGGGCGGTCCACCTGCGCACCGCGACCTACCGCCAGGCCCTCGACGACCTCGGCGGGCCGATCCAGATCTGCGCCCCGACCACGCGGGCCGCGCGGGCTTTCGTCGACTCCCGACCTGACGTCGAGGTCTTGCCCGAACGCGGCTTTGTCACCGCGCCGGCGGACTTCGCACGCTGGGCAGCCGGTCGCGGTGGACGGCGCCTACTGCTGGAGGACTTCTACCGCGACACCCGCCGCCGGACGGGGGTGTTGATGGACGGCGCCGAGCCGGCCGGCGGGCGCTGGAACTACGACGAGCTCAACCGCGAACCGCCGCCGAAGGTGGCGACCTTGCCCCTACCGGCCCCGTGGTGGCCCGAAGAGGACGAGATCGACGCCGAGGTGCGCACGGACCTCGATTCCTGGGAGGCCGCCGGGGATGTTCGCTTCGTCGGCCGCGACGGCCCGCGGCGCTTTGCGGTCACGGCGACCGAGGCGCAGTCCGCACTCGAGCACTTTCTCGATCAACGCCTCTCCTGCTTCGGCCGGTGGGAGGACGCGATGTTGGACGAGGACGACGTCATGGCGCACTCGTTGCTCTCCGCTCCGCTCAACCTCGGCCTGCTCGACCCGCTCGCCGTCGCCCAGGCTGCCGAGGAGCGCTACCGGTCCGGCCTGGCCGAGCTGGCCTCGGTCGAGGGCTTCGTGCGCCAGATCATCGGCTGGCGCGATTACATCTGGCACCTGTATTGGCACCTCGGGCCCGACTACCGCACCCGCAACGCCCTCGACGCGCACGAGCCGGTACCGGACTGGCTGTGGGATCTCGATGCCGACGCCGTGAACGCGCGTTGCCTGTCCGCCGTGCTGCGCCAGGTCCGCGACACCGGCTGGACCCATCACATCCCGCGGCTGATGGTGCTCGGGAACTGGGCCTTGCAACGCGGCATCGATCCGGCTCAGCTGACCGACTGGTTCCACCACAGTTTCGTCGACGGCTACGAATGGGTGATGGAGGGCAACGTCATCGGGATGAGTCAGCACGCCGACGGCGGGCTGCTGGCGACCAAGCCCTACGCCGCCGGGGGCGCCTACCTGAACCGGATGAGCGATTACTGCCGCGGGTGCACGTACAACCCGAAGATCCGCGTCGGCCCCCAGGCCTGCCCGTTCACCGCGGGCTACTGGTCGTTCCTGCACCGCACCCGGACGCAACTGACGGGCAATCAGCGGATGCGGCAACCGCTGGCGGGGTTGGATCGTCTCAGCGACCTCGACGCTCTCCTTGAGCAGGAACGCGGGCGCGGAACCGCGCCACCATAAGGGCAACGAGGATGAGCGCGACCCCCCCAGCGACGACCACGATCGTCGCGGTGCCGAGCCCGTCTATCCAGGTGGTGACGTCGCCGGAGACGTCACCCACGAAGGAGATCGGGCCCTCGGCGGGGTCGCCGCCGTTGTTCAGGCGCAGTTCGTAGTACCCGTAGTAGAAGACGTAGGAGCCGGCCAGGATCGCCAGGACCCCGGCGGTCTTGTTCACGTACGGCAGTACCTTGCGAATCCGCGCGAGCATGCCCTGCTGCGCAGTCGCCACCACGACGGTGAGCACGACCAGCACCGAGGCCATGCCGGCGGTGTAGGCGACGAAGACCAGCAGCCCCGCGCCGGCGCCGTCGTTGGAGAACGTGCTGACCACCGCGACCAGGAACGCGGGAATGGTGCAGGACAGCGACACCGTGGCGTAGGAGACCCCGAACCAGAACATCGCCATCGGGCCCGTGCCCTTACCTGCGCGGCTGACCCGCGGCAGCCGGATCTTCGGCGTCCAGCCCCGGAGCATGGCCAACCCGATCGGCACCAGCGCAGCGCCGATCACCAGGGTCAGCCAGGGGGTGTACTCCTGCACGGTGACGGCGGTCTGACTGATCAGCAGGCCGGCGATTCCGAACACCAGGACGAAACCGGCCACGACGCAGGCCGCTACCGCAGCGGCCCGGCCGACCGCCGCCACCGGTCCGCGCCGCGAGTCGGCGTCGTCGTCCCCGGCCAGGAACAGCCCGAGGTAGGCGGGCAGCAGCGCGAAGCCGCACGGATTGAACGCCGCGACGGTACCGGCGCTGAAGGCGAAGCCCAGCGGCGCGTCGGACATGGCTGAGCCCTCCCCTTGCCATCGGTACGGATTGACCTCAGAACGGATCCGGCGGGGGCGCCGACGGAAGCCTCGATCAGGCTTGTGCGGCCTCGCGGATCGCGACCGCGTCGAACTCGCGGAACGCGGTCTTGGTGACCTTGCCCGCGGGGTTGAGCACGATCACGGTCGGCTGGTTGGTGACCCGAAAGTGCACCCAGGACTTCCCCGAGGAGTCCCAGACCATCTTCAGTCCGGCGGTCTTGGTTTCGGCGAGGAACCCCTCGGCCTGGTCGAGGTCGTCCTGTGCGCCGAGGCCGATGACCTCGATGTCGTCGCCGTACTTGGCCTGGAAGTCGAGGACCTTGGGGGCCTCGGCCTTGCAGAACGGGCAGTGCGGGGCCCAGAACCACAGCAACGTGGGCTTGCCGGCGACCGCGAGCGAGCGCAGGTCGATGCTCTGCCCGGTCGCGACCTGGACCACGGAGATGTCCGGGAGCGCGTCGCGCACCGACGGCCCGGCCGGTGCCGGGGCGGGCGCCGGCTTCGGGGCCGGCGCCTGCTTGGGGTTCTCGGCCAGCTTGGGGTTCTCGGCCTGCTTCGGCGCCGTCGCAGCATCGGTGGCGCCCTGCTTCGGCTCGCTCTCCACCTCCGGAGCGTCGATCTTGGCCGGCTCAGCGGCTACCTTGTCCTTGGCCGTCTCGAGCGCGGCCGCCACATCGGAGACCGAGTCCGCGACGCCGGTCTGCACGGCGGGCGCCACCGGGGCATCGGCCTGGTCGGCGTCGCCGCTGCCGCAGGCTGTCAACGTCAACGAGGCCGCCGCGACGACGACCGTGAGCCGGACCCGCGTACTTGAATGCCATGCCATCGCCGTACTCCTTCGCGTCAGCGGGCGCTGTGCCCGTCGTCGATCTGCCTTGAGGCTACGGGTGCACGCACCAAGCAGCGACCCCGAAGCGGCCGTGGTCGCCGTTCCGTAAGAAGTGCCGGCAGAGACCGGAGTCGCTGCCACCGCAGATCACAATTCAGGATGAATCGGTGAACCGCCCCGACCGGGGCGTGACCTTTTCCAAACCCTCTCGTTGGTCTGTTTACCGTCGCAGGCAAGTGAGCGCCGCCGGTAGCGAGGCTGCAAAGCCGCCGCCGCCGTGGTCGACCGCCCCTGCGACCGGCGGTGAGAGCAGCTCCGCGCGCCCCTGGGCGCACCCGGAGCGCCGGCCGCCGCACCGAGGTGCTCGGCCCGGGGCTCGTCCCAGGACCGAGCACCTCTTGCGTTGCCCGCACCGCGTTGACGTACGAGCTCGTTCGGGGCCGATCAGCGGACCGGGACGATGTCCGGAGCGCCCATTCGGGCGGCGTCGGCGGTGTGGTCGTCGGGCTGGTCCTGGGATTCGCGCTCGGCCGCGACCCGGGCCCGGTAGTACTCGACCTCAACGGCGGTCTGCTCGTCGGTCCAACCCAGGACCGGGGCCATCAACGCGGCAATCTCCTCGGCGGCGCCTAGCCCGCGGTCGAAGGTCTCGACCGAGATCCGGGTGCGCCGAGTGACGACGTCGTCGAGGTGGCGGGCGCCCTCGTACATCGCGGCGTAGACGACCTCGGCCCGCAGGTGATCATCCGCGCCGGTGAGCGGCTCGAGCAGCGTCGGGTCGGTCCGGGCCAGCGCCAGGACCTGATCGACCTCCGCGCCGTAGCGGTGCAGCAGGTGCTCAACCCGCGCGACGTGCAACCCCGCGGCCGTCGCGATGCGCTCGCGGGAGTTCCAGGCGGCCTGGTACCCGGCGGCGCCGAGCAACGGGATCCGCTCGGTGCACGACGGGGGAACCAGGTCGGCGAGGCCGTGCACGGCGGCGTCGACCGCGTCCCTGGCCATCACCCGGTAGGTCGTGTACTTGCCACCGGCAACCACGACCAGACCCGGCACGGGGCAGGCCACCACGTGTTCCCGGGAGAGCGCGGAGGAGTTCTCCGACTCCCCCGCCAGCAGCGGACGCAGCCCCGCGTAGACGCCCTGCACGTCCGCGCGCTCCAGCGGCCGCGCGAGCCACGTGTTGGCCTGCGCGAGCAGGTAGTCGATGTCCTTGGCGCTCGCGGCGGGGTGCGCCTTGTCCAGGTCCCAGTCGGTGTCGGTGGTCCCGACGATCCAGTGCCGCTTCCAGGGAATGACGAACAGCACGCTGTTCGAGGTACGGGTGATGAAGCCGGTCGAGGAGTGGATCCGGTCCCGCGGCACCACCAGGTGCACGCCCTTGGACGCGCGCACGTGGAACTGCCCGCGCTCGCCGACGAGCGCCTGAATGTCGTCGGTCCACACGCCGGTCGCGTTCACGACCTGCCGCGCGCGGATCGTGGACTCCGCTCCGGTCTCGGTGTCGCGCACCCGCGCCCCGACCACGCGCTCGCCCTCGCGCAGGAACCCGATCACCCGCACCCGGGATGCGCAGTGGGCGCCGTAGGACGCGGCCGTGCGCACCAAGGTCATCGTGTGCCGCGCGTCATCGACCTGGGCATCCCAGTACTGGATGGCCCCGGTCAGGGAGTCCGGGCGCAGGGCGGGCGCCAGGCGCAGCGCCGCTCGCTTGGTCAGGTGACGGTGTCTCGGGACCCCGGACTGACCGGGCGCGGCCGCGGCCAGCGCGTCGTAGAGCGCAATCCCCGCACCCACGTACGCCCGCTCCCAGCCGCGGCGGGTGAGCGGGTACAGGAAGGGCACCGGACGCACCAGGTGCGGGGCGAGTTCGGTGAGCAGCAGGCGACGCTCCCGCAGCGCCTCGCGGACCAGCCCAAAGTCGAGCATCTCCAGGTAACGCAACCCGCCGTGGATGAGCTTGCTCGAACGCGACGAGGTTCCGGCCGCGAAGTCCCGGACGTCGACCAACCCCACGTCGAGGCCGCGGGTGACGGCATCGAGCGCCGTCCCGGCCCCGACCACTCCGGCGCCCACGACCAGAATGTCGAGCTCCCCGTCGCCCAATGCCACGATTGCGGCAGCGCGCTGCGCCGGCCCGAACTGTCCCGTCCCCATGGTCCCCAGCGTAGGTGTCTGGGGCCTGTGAGCCCGCTCACGGCGTCACCGCCACGGCCAGCCGCCGATGACGCCGCGTCCTCGCGGGGCCGCGTTCGGTACTCATGGTGAGCTCGCTGCGCTCACTCACGGCGACCCGCGGCGATTGTTTCGGAATTCGCTCGCGTGTTTCGCAGTGCGCACCGAATGGCCCCCGCCCAGGTGCGTCAGCTGTGAGATCCACGCAACCAGACCCGAACCACGCGGCAACACGCACCCCCGACTCTCGAGGTCAACCGAGGAACCATCGCGCCCGGGCACCTGCAACGTCCGGGACCGACCGCAGGAGCCCCCGTGACGCTGGCCATGGATCGTCCCGCTGCCGACTACGAGCTCGCATCGCCGGCCATGCCGCCGCCGCCACCGCCCCGCAAGCATTGGATCGACGACTACGACCCCGAGGACGTCGAGTTCTGGGAGCGCGAGGGCAAGTCCATCGCCCGGCGCAACCTGATCTTCTCCGTCTTCGCCGAGCACGTCGGCTTCGCCGTGTGGACCATGTGGGCCACCCTCGTGCTCTTTCTCGGCCCGCAGTACGGCTTCACCCCGGCCGAGAAATTCACCCTCGTCTCGCTACCGGCCGCCGTCGGTGGCGCCATGCGCATTCCCTACACCCTCGCGGTGGCCCGCTTCGGCGGACGCAACTGGACGATCGTGTCCGCACTGCTCCTGCTGATCCCCACGATCGCCACGCTGTTCCTGATCCGTCCCGGCGTGGATTACTCCACCGTGCTGATCCTGGGGGCGCTGGGCGGCTTCGGCGGTGGCAACTTCGCCTCGTCGATGGCCAACATCAATGCCTTCTTCCCCCAGCGGGAGAAGGGCTGGGCGCTGGGCCTGAACGCCGCCGGCGGCAACCTCGGCGTCGCAGTCATCCAGCTGTTCGGCCTGCTGGTGCTGGCGACCGCGGGCGCGGCGCACCCGCGCTTCGTCGTCGCTCTGCTGATCCCGATGATCATCGGAGCGACGCTCGGCGCAGTGTTCTGCATGGACAACCTCACCTCCGCGACCAACGAGAAGGGCGCGATGCGCCAGGCGTGCCGGGAACCGCACACCTGGATCATTTCCTTCCTCTACATCGGCACCTTCGGTTCGTTCATCGGCTTCGGCTTCGCCTTCGGCCAGGTGTTGCTCGTGCAGTTCCCCGAGACGTTCTCGAAGATGGGCATGGTCAACGGCGCGCCGGGCCTCGTCCCGGACCCGGTCAAGGCTGCCTACCTGACCTTCCTCGGCCCGCTGATCGGCTCGATCTCGCGGCCCTTCGGTGGCAAGCTCGCCGACCGCCTCGGCGGCGCCCGGGTGACGGCCTGGAACTTCCTTGGCATGTTCACCTTCGCCCTGATCGCACTGACCGCCTCGATCCAGCATTCGCTGTCGCTGTGCCTGATCGGCTTCATCGGGCTGTTCGTCACCGCCGGGCTGGGCAACGGCTCGACCTACAAAATGATCCCGACGATGTTCCGGGCCCGCGCCGACGCGGCCATCTCCGCCGGCGCCAGCCCGGATCTGGCGGGGCGTCAGGCGCTACGACGCAGTAACGCGCTGATCGGGATCGCCGGCGCCATCGGCGCCTTCGGTGGCCTCGCAGTGAACATCGCCTTCCGCGAGTCGTTCCTGAACAACAAGAACGGCAACGCCGCCTACGCGGCCTTCGCGATCACCTATCTGCTGATGGCCCTGGTGACCTGGGCGGTGTACCTGCAGCCGCGCCGCCTCGCCTCCGCGGCCGAGGTCCGGGCGGCCCGCGCCCTGCAGCTTCCGGCCCAGTTGAGCCCGGTCGAGCACGCCTCGACCTCCGCACCCCTGGACACGAGCACGGGGTACATCGCAACGCCGAGTGCTTACGCCGAGGACGACCTGGCCGCCGTGCGCGGCACAGTCAGCGGGACCAGACACGGCACCATCCAGGGGACCTTGAGCGGGGCATCACTCACGCTGATCGACGCCTACGGCGGCGAGGTGGCCCGCACCACCTCCGGACACGGCGGACGCTTCGACCTGCACGCCCCGGCCGGGCGCTACCTCCTGGTGATCAGCGCCCCCGGGCACGCGGCCCTTGCCCTGCTCGCCGAGCCGGCCCTGGGGGCGCAGACCCGCCACCACATGGTGCTCACCGAGTCCCAAGGCACGCTGGTCACGCCGAACGTGGCGGGGGAACTCACCGGGCAGGTCACCACAGCCGGCGGCGGAGTCGACTGCGCGCTGGTCACCGTCCTGGATCCCACCGGGCGCGTGCTCACGACCGGACGTACCGACGCGACCGGGAGCTACCGGATCAACGCCGGCCGCGGCGGCATGCTGACCGTCACGGTGGCCGCCAAGGATCTCCCGCCGGTCGCCAGCAGCCTGCACCTGCGGCCCGGCCTGCAGGTTCACGACGTCCACCTGGGCTGACCTCGCCGGTGCGGACCGGATCCTATCCGGCCCCACTGCTCTCCTCCTCGGCCGCACGCGGGCCGGGAGGAGATTGAGCGCACACCCGAAGCCCGAAGCCACCTACGATCTGGGCTGACCCTCACTCGGGGCTCGCTTTCCGACCACCTAGGCGGTCACGACGACCTCGACGCGTTGGAACTCCTTGAGCTCGGAGTAGCCGGTGGTGGCCATCGCCCGGCGCAGGGCGCCGACGAGGTTCATCGAGCCGTCGGGCTGACGGGCCGGACCGTGCAGGATCTCCGCGAAGCTGCCGATCGTGCCGACCTGCATGCGGGTTCCCCGGGGTAGTGCGGCGTGGTGGGCCTCCGCGCCCCAGTGCCAGCCTTTGCCCGGGGCCTCGGCGGCACGGGCCAGCGGAGAGCCGACCATTACCGCGTCGGCGCCGCAGGCGATCGCCTTGGTGATTTCGCCGCTGGTGCTCATCCCGCCGTCGGCGATGACGTGCACGTAGCGGCCACCGGACTCATCGAGATAGTCACGCCGGGCTGCGGCGACGTCGGCGATCGCGGAGGCCATCGGCACCGAGATCCCCAGCACGTCGGCCGTGGTGTGTGCGGATCCCCCGCCGAAGCCGACCAGCACCCCGGCGGCGCCGGTGCGCATCAGGTGCAGGGAAGCCTGATAGGTCGCGCACCCGCCGACGATGACCGGGACATCGAGTTCGTAGATGAACTGCTTGAGGTTGAGCGGCTCAGCCCGACCTGAGACGTGTTCGGCGGAGACCGTGGTGCCGCGGATGACGAACAGATCCAGGCCGGCCTCGACGACCGCGCGCCAGTACTGGGCGGTGCGCTGCGGGGACAAGGCGGCCGCGGTGGTGATCCCGGCGTCGCGCATCTCCTTGATCCGGGCGCCGATCAGCTCTTCCTTGATGGGCTCGGCGTAGATCTGCTGCATCCGCGCGGTCGCCGCATGTTCGGGCAGGGTGGCGATCTCCGCCAGCAGCGCACTCGGGTCGTCGTAACGGGTCCACAGCCCTTCCAGATCGAGGACCGCGAGGCCACCCAGACGACCGATCTCGATCGCGGTCTCGGGTGAGACGACGCTGTCCATCGGCGCCACCATCATCGGCAGCTCGAAGTGGTAGGCGTCGATCTGCCAGGCGACGGAAACCTCTTCGGGGTCTCGGGTCCGGCGGCTGGGCACGATGGCGACCTGGTCGAACCCGTACGCCGCGCGGCCACGCTTGCCCCGGCCGATCTCGATCTCGGTCATGACTACCTTTCAGATTGTCGATACGCCGATGCGACGCAGGAGCGAGGCGCGACCTACGCACCGTTCCACCGGCCGGGTCCGGCGCCGCCCGCGACGCCGATGACGCAGCGTCAGCGGCGGTGATAGTTCGGCGCCTCGACGGTCATCTGGACGTCGTGAGCGTGAGACTCCTTCAAACCTGCCGCGGTGATCCGCACGAACTGTCCGCGGCGGTGCAGCTCGGCGATCGTTGCCGCTCCGACGTAACCCATGGAGGTACGCAGCCCGCCCGCGAGCTGGTGCACCACGGCCTCGAGCGGACCGCGGTAAGGCACCTGACCCTCGACGCCTTCGGGGACCAACTTCTCGTCGGAGTGCACGTCGTCCTGGAAGTACCGGTCCTTGGAGTAGGACCGTTCGCGACCGCGGGTCGCCATCGCCCCGAGTGAGCCCATGCCGCGGTAGGACTTGTACTGCTTGCCGTTGATGAACAGCAGCTCCCCCGGGCTCTCTTCGACGCCGGCGAGCAGGCTGCCCAGCATGACGGTGTCCGCCCCGGCCACCATGGCCTTGGCGATGTCCCCCGAGTACTGCAGGCCACCGTCGCCGATCACCGGCACTCCGGCCGGCACTGCAGCCAGTGACGCCTCGTAGATCGCGGTCACCTGCGGAACTCCGATGCCGGCGACGACCCGGGTCGTGCAGATCGATCCCGGCCCGATGCCGACCTTGATGCCGTCGGCGCCGGCGTCGATCATCGCCTGCGCACCTTCGCGGGTGGCCACGTTGCCGCCGACCACGTCGACATCGGCACGCATCGCCCGCAACTCACCGGACAGGCGGGCAATCATCTCCAGCACCGCGCGGGAGTGCCCGTGCGCGGAGTCGACGACGAGGAAGTCCACGCCCGCCTCGACCAGGCTCATGGCGCGCTTGTAGGAGTCCTCACCGACGCCGACGGCGGCGCCCACGACCAGCCGCCCACGGGCGTCCTTGGTCGCGTGCGGGTACTTCTCGCTCTTCGCGAAGTCCTTGACGGTGATCAGGCCCTTGAGGCGGCCCGCCTCGTCGACCAGCGGGAGCTTCTCGATCTTGTGGGTGCCCAGCAGTGCGAACGCGGCGTCGCGGTCGATGCCCACCGCCGCCGTGATCAGCGGCGAGGCCGTCATCACGTCACGCACGAGGCGGTTCGAGTCGACCTCGAAGCGCATGTCGCGGTTGGTGACGATACCGAGCAGGACTCCGTCACCGTCGACGACGGGCACCCCGGATATCCGGTAGCGCCCGCACAGGGCATCCACGTCGCCGATTGTCGCGTCCGGACCGATCGTGATCGGCTGGGCGACCATGCCGGCCTCGGAACGCTTCACGACGTCGACCTGCTCGGCCTGGTCGGTGATCGAGAGGTTGCGGTGCAGGACGCCGACTCCGCCCTGACGGGCCATCGCGATCGCCATCCGCGCTTCGGTCACGGTGTCCATCGCCGAAGAGATCAGCGGCACCTTGAGCGTGATGCGGCGGGTGAGCCGGCTGGTGGTGTCGACCTCGTTGGGGACGACGTCGGAGGCCCCGGGCAGCAGCAGGACGTCGTCGAAGGTCAGTCCGAGCCGCGCGAACTTCGGCGGGTAGCTCTCGTGCTCGGCGCCGGATTCGGGACCAGGAATACTCACGTCGAGGGCACCTTCACATGCAACGGGCGTGGGCGCGTGGATGAGCCCATGTTACCCGCGTCCGTGCGCCCGCCGGCCCGCCGCAGGGGCGGCGGCGGACACACTCCAGTTCACTCCCCGACGGGTCCGGGCAGCTCGTCCGGCAGCGGCGAGAGGTCCTTGTCGGCCTTGTCCTCGAGGTTGTCTTCGAGCTTGTCCCCGAGCTTGTCCTTGGCCTCCCCGAGATCGGGCTGGACGGGCACCTCGGGCAGCTTGTCGGTCGGGTCGAGGGCGGGTTCCGGGACCAGGTCATCCGCGATCCGCTCCGGCAGCGTCCCGTCCATCCCGGTCGGGTCCGCGTTGCGTGCGCGTTCGCGCAACTCGGACAGATCCGAGCGCATCTTCTCCAGCCCACGTGCGTCCCGGAACTGGTTGCTGAACTTGGCGAACCGGGTGTCGGCTTCCTCGATCAGGGTGCGCGCCATCGGTAGATCACCGGTACGCAGTGCTTTATCGGCCGAGTCGATCAGGCGGACCACGCGCTCGGCCTCGGCGGGGGTGTCGCTGCGATCCTGACCGGTGACCGCCTGGACCGCCCGGCGCAGCCCCTCGAACGGGCTGCCCTGACCACCGACGGCGGCCGCGACGCCGCCGGCACCGAACACGACGGCACCCGCGATCGCCACGGCAGCGGCCCGAGGCGCGAGCGCCCGACGGTGGCGGCGGTGGGAGACGAGGGTGGCCGTGGCGACGCCACCGCCGGCAGTAGCACCATCGGTGTCACGGGGAGCCAGCGCCACGGCGGACCGGGCCGGCGCGCGCTCGACCACGGCCTCGTCGGCGAGCAACGAGGCCAGCGGGCCGGGCCGGGCATCGACCTCGGCGGCGAAGGCACGCAGCAGTCCGGCGATCGGGTCGGCGCCGGTCACGGATCCGTGTCGCGAGCCCAAGGCGTCGAGCAGGACGTCGTCGGCGTGCAGTGCCGCGAACTCCAGGTCGTCGGTGCGCTCACTCATGACGCCTCCTCAGCTGCAAGTACCCGTAGGCGGTTCAGCGCGCGGTGCTGGGCAACCCGAACAGCGCCCGGCGTCATGTCCAGCGCCCGTCCGGTTTCTTCGGCGGACAGTCCGACCGCGACCCGCATGATCAGCAGTTCGCGCAGGTTGTCCGGCAGCTTGGACAGCAGAGCACGCGCGTGCTCGGCATCCTCGGCGGCGAGGGCCTGATCCTCCGGACCAAGGGCGGTATCGGTGGATTCCGGGAGAGTGTCGGTGGGAATGGCCTGACGCATCGCGGAGCGCTGCACGTCGGCGACCTTGCGCGACGCAATGCCGAACACGAAGGCCTCGAACGGGCGGCCCTCGTCGCGGTAGCGCGGCAGTGCGGTCAGCACGGCGATGCACGCCTCCTGTGCCGCGTCGTCCGCGGCGTACTCGGCGCCGGGCACTCGACCCAGGCGTCCTCGGCAATAACGCAGAACCATCGGCCGGATCG
>JBQTIR010000015.1:0-33089 GCA_052387905.1 Sporichthyaceae bacterium
GATCGCCTGGTGAACAAACCGTGGGAACTCAGCGATGAACAAGCAGAGTTCGTCTGCGACCACCGCTACGACGTCGGACGTAGTGAGAACTAGCCCAATATCGCCGGCCCGGCTCATAACCCAGAGGCCACAGGTTCAATCCTGTCCCCGCTACAACGATGGGCGGCCTGCGCTCGCGGACAAATCCAACGCAGGTCGTCTCCGTCATTTAATGGCGACTGCGTCGCGCCGCGAGGCTTCGCCACCCGCGTCCTCCTGCCGCAGCGGCCCGAGCTCCACCCTCAGTCTCGACTCCCGAGGGACTGTGTGGGAGCCTCCGGTTCGATCCGCGGGGCCCGCCCCGATACCAGGACGGAGACCTATGCAGGCCTACGACGCTGCGCTCGGACCCCGGCGGCCGGCCCGCACGGTGATCGGGTACACCCTCATGCTGCTGATCGGCCTCCTGGGGTGGGGGTCCGGGCTCGCCCTCGCCGGCCCGACGGACTTCGCTCTGGCTCTCACCCTGGCGTTGCTACCCGTGCCGCTCGTCCTGGTGGCGGTACTCGCGCTGGACCGCCTCGAGCCCGAACCGAACCGCAGCTTGGTGCTGGCCTTCGTCTGGGGCGCCACTGTCGCCGCGGTGCTGGCCGGGATCGTCAACGTCATCGGGATCTCGATCGCCGAACAACTTCTGCAGAGCGAGAACAGCCTCGGGGCCTACGCGAGTATCGGCGCGCCGGTGGTGGAGGAAACCCTCAAGGGCGCGGTGTTGCTCAGTTTTCTGATCTACCGTCATCAAGAACTGGACGGTCCCACCGACGGGATCATCTACGCCGCGATGGTCGGACTCGGCTTCGCCTTCAGCGAGAACATCGAGTACTACATCACCGCTGCTGCGGTCGGTGGCGGCGAGCTGACCGGAACCTTCGTCATCCGCGGCGTGTTCTGTCCGCTGCTGCACCCCTTGTTCACGGCGATGATCGGGATCGCCGTGGGCTACGCCGCGCTGCGCCCGCGTGGGCCCGAACGCATCGCGCTGGTGGGGGCGGGTGTACTCGGCGCCATGGTGCTGCACGGAGTCTGGAACGGTTCCGCGAGCACGTCGCCCGGCGCGCTGCTCGCGGTCTACCTGCTGATCATGTTCCCGGCGCTGGTGTGTGTGGTCGTGGTGACGCGGGTGGACACCAGGCGGATCCTCGCCCTGCGCCTGCGGCTGCTGCCCCAGGTCACCCCAGCGGGCATGGTCACCCCCGAACTCGCGTGGCTGCTGGCCGAGCCCGCGCGGGTCAAAGCAGCCCGGCGCCGGCTCACCTCGGACGGGCGGGCGGACGCGGCGCGCGCCCTGGGGGACTACCAGCGCGCCGGAACGGAGCTCGTGCTCGCCCACCATCGCCTCGAGCGCGGCGTCGTCACCCGCGAATGGGTCGACCAACGCCGCACCGTGCTGCTTCCGGTGCTGGACGGCGCGCGCCGGGCAGTGATCCTTCCGCCGACCTGGTGACCTGCCATCGGCCCCGCGGTCACCGCCACCACGGTTGACTCCGGCGATGATCACCTATCCGTCGCTGGGGGAGTCTCGGGTGGGCGGACACCGACGAAGACGCCCCCGAACTTGGCTTCGCTCATATGGCACCGGTGGCCGTCGATCCAGACCTGATGGTCTCGGGTGACCTGCGCGCACACCCCGTCCTCGCCGTCGTGGTGGCGCGCCTCGAAGCCGCCGCCGAAGCCGGTGTTGTAGCCGTGCACGGGCCGGCCTTCCGCGCAGACCACCCGTCCGAAGCAGTGGTCGCAGACGATCACCCAATCCCAGGCCTGCCCGATCGTCGGCCGCCCGCACAGCGGACATCGGCGGGCGCCGTGGTGCGCGGCGGGTCGCTCGAGCAACCAGTCGGAAGCTGCCAGCGCCCGAAGGGCCGCGTGCTCGCTCGCTTCCTTCGTGCGTCGGGCCAGCCAGACCAACAGGTAGTCCGCGAGCGGCAGATCGACGTCGGGCACCTCGCTCCGCGCCTGCGGCGGGAGATCGCCGACCCGGTCCAGGCCGGCGACCAAGGCGGCGATCGCGGCGCGGTGCAGCGGGCTGACCTCGGACAAGGCCAGGGTCCGGCTTTGGTGCCGGGCCCAGGACCAGAACTCGTCGACCTTGCCGTGCCGGCTCGCGTCATCCCCGGGGTCGATGGAGGTGGACCAGCTTCCTCGACGGCCGTAGATCAGCAGCGTGTTGTCGTAGTGGAACGCAAAGCCGCCGTCGTCCGGGTCGGCGCCGAAACCCTCATGTACGACCTCGGTCACCGTGGCAGGCTCCTGCGCACGCTCGACGGCGAGTGCGTGCACCTTCGCGCGGGTCACCGGCTTCTCGACGGGCTGCTGGGGGTTCTGCGGGGACACCTGCCCATTCTGGCCCGGGGCGGCGCCGACGCCAGAAGGCCCCGCCCGGGTGATATGGGCGAGGCCTTCGGATCGAGCTGTCCTGCCTTACGGGGCCGTGGTGATGTCCGTCGAGGGCGTGGTGGTGGCCGCCGGGGTCACCGCCGGCGCTGCGGTCGCTGCCGGGGCGTCCAGCGGGTTGACGAACGTGCCTTCCCGTCCGGCGGCGTTCCACTCCTGGTAGGCGTCGAAGACCACCTTCGCCTTGGCCATGTCCGTGCTTCCCTCAGAGAAATTGCCCGGCTTGTTGATCGAGTACACGATCGTGCCGGGGGCGTTGTCCGCGGGGTCGCCCGCCAGTAGGGCCGGCGCGCCGAGCCCGACCTTCGAGGAGTCGTTCCACAGGAACCAGCTGTTGATGCCGACGTCCTTGGCCGCCTTGATCTGCGCGGCCACGTCACCGGCGGAGTAGGGCCGCGGATAGTTGAAGTTCTGCAGCCACGGCACGATCGAACAGTTCGTGCCGATCACCAGCCGGTTGAAGTCCATCAGCGAGCGCTTGACGATGTCGTAGGGCTGGTCGAACGGGGACGACACCGAGTACTCGCCGGGGTTCCAGTGCGAGGGGTAGATCATCGGCGAGACGTAGTCCAGGTGCTTGGCCATCTCCGGGATGTCCTGGGCCACCGAGCTCGGTGCGAACGAGGAAATGCCATAGACCGCCGCACCGGCCGAGGCGCCGGCAGCGCGGATGCGGGGGCCGGCAACCTCGACGAAGTCGACGATCGCCTCGGCTGGCGTGCGCGAGCCGATCCCCGGGTAGACCTGGCCGCTGTTCTCCGGCCGGCGGATGTAGTCGTACATGATCGAGTCGAAGCCGAGCTTGGCGGCCTCCTCGCCGAGGGCGATGTTGTACTCGATCACGTCGGGATTCGCGAAGTTGGTGAACGCGCCCACGCCATAGTTACCGGCGGGGTACGGGCGCCCCGCGCTGTCCTGGATGAGCATGTCCATCTTGCCGTTGTTCAGCGCCCACTTGCCGAGCCGCGGGTCACGGAAGGCCACGATGCGTCCGGTCACCGTCGCCCCGAGGTCGTGAATCTCCTTGAGCACCGTGGCCGCGTCGAAGCGGATCGGGTTGTAGACCGTCCCGGCTTCCTTGGCCAGGGGCACCTGGGAGTCGAAGCCGACGATGCCGTCCTCGTCCTTGATGTCGAGCTGGACGTTGTCGAGCTTGCCGGCCTTGATCAGCGCGACGATCGGCTCGCGGATCGCGTCCTCGCCCCAGCCCCACGAGGTGATGTGGGTCGAGCGCACGTGCGTCGCGCCGACACCGTTGCCCGTACTCACGCCCGCGGGGGCCTCGACGACGACCGGCGCGTCGGTGGCAGCCGGGGAAGCGGAGGCGTCGGGCGTCGCGGCCGCCGCCGGTGCCGCGGTCTGCACCGGAGCCGGCGCGGGCTGCGCCGACGTCGAGGTGGAGTCACTGCCGCACGCGGCCATCGTGATCAGCAGTGCGACCGCGCCGCTGGTCGCCACCGCGCGACGGATGTTCCCCTGTCGCACACCTGTCATGTCATAGCCCCCAGCGTCGGTAAGTCCTGCGCCCAGGGTGGAACGTCGGCGCGCGCCCCGCACCCACTTGAACGATCTTTGGCCTGTTCGGCCGGCCCGGCCCGGACCGATCGGTGCCATTCGTCCAAGTTGGGGCGCCTGCGCGGTGCCGAATCCCCAGCTCAGGCGCGCAGGGCCTTCTCGATGTCGGCCTTGATCTTCTCCGGCTTGGTCGTGGAGCCGTAGCGGGCCAGCACCTTGCCGTCCTTGCCGATGAGGAACTTGGTGAAGTTCCAGCGGATCTTGCTGCCCAGCAGACCCCGCTTGGACGACCGCAGCCAGGCGAACACGGGATGGGCGTTCGACCCGTTGACGTCGACCTTCTCCATCATCTGGAACGTGACGCCGTAATTCTTCTGGCAGAAGCCACCGATCTCCGCGGCGTCGCCAGGCTCCTGGCCGCCGAACTGGTTGCACGGAAAGCCGAGGACCGCCAAACCCTGGTCGGAATACGACTCGTGCAGTTCCTGCAGACCGGTGTACTGCGGGGTGAAACCGCACTTGGAGGCCGTATTGACCACGAGGACGACCTGGTCCTTGTAGTCGGCCAGGGCCTTCTCCTGGCCGTCGAGGGTGCGGGCGGTGAAGTCGGTCAGCGCGGGCATCAGATCTCCAGGATGTAGTTGGGCCATCGGCGCGGCCCCCATTGTTTCGTTACGCCACCGTCACCGGATGGCCGCGGATGCCCGGCCGGTGTGCCCTTATTAGAGAGAACCCCCCGCCGAGTCTCGGAGGGGGGTTCTCGACGTTGCTGGGGAGGCGCTAGTCGAGCTGGACGATCCGAACCATGCCCTCGGCGACGTAGGTGGAGCCGGGGACGTCCGGGGTCGGGAAGAAGCAGAACAGGGCGTAGGTGCCCGGCTCGACGGAGTAGCTCAGCAGCTGGTCCTTGCCGGGGGAGAGTGTGTCGCCGCCGACGTAGCCCGCAAGCACGAAGTCACCGGGTCCGCGCCCGGCAAACATGTCCGAGACCTCCTTGGCCGTGGTGCCGTCCGCGACCTGCAACAGCGACGGAGCCAGCCAACGGTGCCCCTGCGAGATGGTGTTCTCGAACCGGATCGTGCCGACGTCGGGCAATTTGGTCGGACCGTCGAACTTGAGCTTGTCGGTCATCCTGATGACCGCGTCCGGCTTGGGCAGGGCCGTGTCGGTCGTCCGCGGGGTGATTGTCAGCTTGAACAACTCACCCAGGGTGTCGCCGACGTTGTTGCTGACGAAGTACTTGCCGGGCTTGAGGTTCACCGTGGCCGTGGCGACGCCGGACTCACTCGCAGTGACTCCGCCCAGGGCGATGACGTTACGTTGCATCCGGCGGAAAGCAGCCGCGTTGTCCTTGCCACCGTCGGAGTACAGCCGGAAGAGTGCCTCGGTGTCGCGGCGCATCTCCTTGAGCGTGTACCCCTTGCGCAGCTCGAACAGGGTCAGCAGGTGGTCCGCGTCGATGGACAGGATCCGCAGCTGAAGCGGACCGGCCGGCTGGGTCAGGCGGCCCTTGACCGTCGTCTCCAACTCCGAGACCGAGAACGTGATGGTGGGCGCCTGGGATTTTGTCTGGACAAGCGGCGCGGCGGCGGCGCCGGGGACAACCGTGAGCAGGAGCGTGGCCGCCGTGGCGAGGCTCGCGAGACGCAGATTCATCGGTGATAGAAACCCTTCGCCGGGAGCGACGTCGTGTCCGCCCGCGCCTGTCTTGTGAGCAACCTAACCCGAACTACCCCAATCTGAACCCAACAACATCCCCGGAGGGGGTGAGATCGGGCGCGGGAGGCCCTATTTCACCCGCCTGACACATCCCGACAGGCACCTGGGGGTGCGGTACCCCGTTCAGGGACAGGACGCGGTGACTTCGCACGCAGGGCTCCTGAAAGGATCAGTTATGACCACATTGCGCTTCGGTGCCTTCATTCCGCAGGGCTGGAAGATGGAGCTCGCCTCGATTCCGGACCCGGGAGCCAAGTGGGCCAAAGCGGTGGAGGTCGCCGTGCTGGCCGAGGAACTCGGATACGACTCGCTCTGGGTGTACGACCACTTCCACAACGTGCCCAAGCCGGCCGAGGAAGCCATGTTCGAGTGCTGGACAACGATGGCCGCGATCTCGCAGCGCACCTCGCGGATCATGCTCGGTCAGATGGTCGGCTGCGCGCCGTACCGCAACCCGGCACTGCTGGCCAAAATCACCTCGAACATCGACGTGATGTCCGGCGGACGGCTGATCTGGGGGATCGGAGCGGGCTGGTACCGCAACGAGTTCGCCGGGTACGGCTACGAGTTCGCCTCGGCGGCCGACCGGATTCGGGTCATGCGCGAAACGGTCGAGATCGTCACCGGGATGTGGCGCGAACCCTCGTTCTCCTATTCCGGGCGGCACTTCACCCTGGACAAGGGCCAGTGCGACCCGAAACCGTTGCAGTCCCCGCGCCCGCAGGTGCTCATCGGGGGCGGTGGCGAGCAGTTGACGCTGCGGGTGGTCGCCCGGCTGGCCGACGCATCCAACTTCGGGGGCAAGCCGCACGAGTTCGCCGCCAAGTGCGAAATCCTCAAGGAGCACTGCCGGGTCGTGGGTCGCGACTACGACGAGATCGCCAAGACCTGGTCTCCGGAGGTGTTCATCCGCGAGGACGAGTCCGAAATCGTGGCGGGCGGCAGCCGGAGCCGCTTCGGTGAGGACTTCGAGTCCTGGCGCGCCGGTAACCTCGTCGGAACCCCGGAGCAGGTTGCCGAGAAGGTCACCACCTACGCGGAGCTGGGATGCACCGGGTTCTACCCGTGGTGCGCGGACTACCCGGACACGCAGACGCTTCGCCTGTTCGCCGAGCGGGTGATTCCCGAGGTCAGACGCCTAGTGGGGTAGCACGTCCTGGAACCCTCCGAACGGATGCACGTAGACGCCGTGACCGACCCGTAGCGATTCGGGACGGGTGTCGAGGCATGCCGCTTACTGGATGCGCAATGACGTCGCGGGGGATTGTGGCAAGGGCCGCACGACCTTAATGTACGAATTATTGGTGCGGGACCCCGGCGGTGATCCGCTTGCCTCTAGGAGCAATCGTTGAACGGCGAACGGGAAATCCGAGTCACCGTGGACATCCAGGCAGCTCCCGAGATCATCTGGCCCATGGTGGCGGACCCTGCGGGCATGGGCGAGTGGAGTTCGGAATCCACGGGGGCCCGCTGGAAGGGCGGCGCGACCGGACCGGCGGCCGGAGCCAAGTTCAAAGGCAAGAACCGGAACGGGTGGCGCCGCTGGAGTGCGGACGGGACGATCACCACCTTCGACGTCAACCGTGGCGTCGAATGGGACATCACCTTCTACGGCATGAAAATCTGCCGATGGGGATACCAGATCGAACCGCTGCCCGACGGCGCGAGCCGGGTAACCGAAACCTGGCAGGACCACCGGAATGCCTTTCTCCGCTCGCCCGCTCCCGGTTACATCATCACCGGTCAGAAGGATCGACCGGCCACGAACAGGTCGAGCATGGAATCGACCCTGGCGAAGATCAAAGCCACAGCTGAAGCCAGGAGCAGTTCCTGAAGCCTGCAGGCTCGGGTTGCAACCTTGATCCCTAGCCGACGTGCGGTTGCGCATCGCACCGTGGTAGTCGAAGCCGTTGACGAATCTGTTCACGGTCGGGTCAACGCAAGCTACCCTTGGCTCCATGTTGCGTGTGAGCGAACAAACGCGGGACCACGTGCTCCGCATCGCCCGTGAGGACTTCGGTGGGGCGACGGCGGACGAGACGATCCGACTGCTCGTCGAGGAACACTGGCGTGCCAAGGCGATCGGCGCAGTCGAGGGGTACCGACGCAGCAACCCGCAGGGTTGGGCGGATTATCTGGCCGAGGCCGGTGTGCTGGTCGAGGTCGATGCCCCGGTCGCCGACGGGTGGAATCCACGTCCGTCGTGAGCCGTCCGCCGATCCGACCGGGAGCCGTGTGGTGGGCCGATCTTGAGCCGGTGCGAGGCCGGGAACAAGGCAAGGACCGCCCGGTTGTGGTGGTGTCCTCGCAGTTCCACCTCGCCCTCACTGGCGGAGCGCTGGTGACGGTGCTCCCGCTGACGACGGTCGAGCGCGAGGGCTGGTTGCATCGGACGACGCTCGCAGCCGGTGGGTGGGTCGTCACCGAACAGATCCGCACGGTATCGGCCGACAGGTTCCGCCGGCCCGCCCTCGAGATCAGCCTGACCGAAGCAGAGCTCGCGGAACTCCGGCGAGTGCTCGCGCTGATGCTGATCTGAGACGGCGTCCCCGGCTGACGGCTGACGCTGCAGATTGTGACCAGTGATGCGAATTTTCGCGCGAGATCGCCACACGCGTTGCAATCTGCAGCATCAGCCGACGGTGCCGAGCCCTGGGCCGCCCAGTGTGGCGGGCGGATAGCCTGTGCCGCCTACCTGTCGGACACAAAGGAGTTCCCCCATGGGTCGTCTGGACAACAAGGTCGCCTTCATCACCGGTGCCGCGCGTGGCCAGGGCCGCGCCAGCGCGGTCCGGTTCGCGGAGGAGGGCGCCGACATCATCGGCATCGACATCTGCGAGCAGATCGCCTCGGTGCCCTATGAGCTCGGCACGATGGAGGAGTTGGAGGAGACCAAGGCGCTGGTCGAGAAGACCGGGCGCAAGATGGTCATCGCCAAGGCCGACGTCCGCAAGCCCGACCAGGTGCAGGCCGCCGTCGACGCCGGCGTCGCCGAACTCGGCCGCCTCGACATCGTCAACGCCAACGCCGGAGTCTGGTCGGCCGCCATGTTCACCGACATGTCCGAGCAGGCCTACCGGGACATGATCGACGTGCAGATGCACGGTGCGTACTACACCTGCAAGGCGACGGTCCCCAAGCTCGTCGAGCAGGGTCAGGGCGGGTCGATCATCATCACCAGCTCGACCGCGGGTCTGAAGGGCTTTCCCAACCAGGTGCACTACAACATGGCCAAGCACGCGGTCGTCGGCCTGATGCGGACGCTGGCGAACGAGCTGGCCTCGCACATGATCCGCGTCAACTCCGTGCACCCATCCTCGACGTTGACCAAGATGATCGACAATCCGGCCATCCACGAGGCGTTCTCGCCCGGCGTGCAGAACGCCAAGCTCGAGGACTTCGGTGACACCTTCACCGCGATGAACCTGCTGCCGATCCCGTGGGTGCAAGCCGTCGACATCTCCAACGCGATCCTGTTCCTGGCCTCGGACGAGGCCCGCTACATCACCGGCGTGACGTTGCCGGTCGACGCGGGCTTCATGGCCAAGCTCTAGACCACGGGGAGCTGCGCGAGATCACTGGTAGCTGATCATCACCGGGACCGGCTCGCGGTCCAGGGTCTCGCGCGGGGTCATCACCCGGGTGTCCTTGCGGTAGAAGTTCTTCCAGCCCATCCAGATCTCGTCCGGGACCGTGTTGGTGACGATGCGCCAGGTGCCTTCCTTGGCGCTGGGTTCGCCCTGCCCGTCCATGTGGATCAGCAGTTCGATCTCGTCGTGCGAGGTGTCCAACCCCTCGCGGTTGCGAATCATCCCCAGGCTGAACTGGTGCAGGACGAGTACCTTCTGCGGCAGGCTGTAACGGGCCGTCAGATCGGCGAGCCAGGCGCTGACCCGGTTGATCTCGGAGGAGTCCACGCTGCCGATCTGGCGCAGGTGGACTTGGTTCGGGCCCAGCCGCCATTCCGGGTCCAGCGCGAGTCCGACGTGCGGGTACCTCAGGAGCTCCTCGTACTGCTTGGCCTGGGAGAGGAAGTCCGAGCGCCCCGGCTGCAGGTCCAGGATCACGTAGACGCCGGCCTCTGCGGCTGCGGTGATCCAGGGCAACAGGGATTCGACGCTGGACTCCGCGGAGTAGTCGCCATCGCTGCCCGGGGATCCTTGCGCGACGGTGGTGATGATCTCGAAGGTCGGCACGACCGGGACGTCGGAGAGAGCGCGGTAGGGCGCCGCGATCTGGCGCACGCGCTCGATGCTGGCCGCAATCCCCTGCGCTCCCAGCACGCCGAGCTCGGGAGCATTCGGATAGCCGTACATCGCGATCAGGCGCCGGCCGGGGAAGATCAGCTGCCCGCCGCCGGGTAGCTCGAGACCGGTCGAAGCGGCGCTAAGGCGGACCGCGAGTTCGTCCGCGGTGCCGAAGTCGCCGACCGCGAGCACCTGCTCGGCAGGAGTGGCCCCGAGCGCAGTGATGGCGCACGAGTCCGCCCGGGGGTCGGCGCCTTCGATCCCGATCACCCGGGCGCCGGCGGCCAGCGCGCCGGCCTGGACCGCGATCGCGCCGGCCCGGGTCTCGTCGGAGTTGGGCACCATGACGGTGAGCGCGCTCAGCGGCGCGGGGGTGAGCGTGGCGGGGAGTTCGGCGGGGTTCTCCACCACGCGAAGCTCGGGAAGGGCGGCCCGCAGCAAGGCGGCGATCTCCGGCGTCGTCGCGAGGACCGCCGCCGGCGCGAGCCTGCCGAGTTCGGCGGCGACCTCCGGCTCCAGGACGGGCATCGCAACGGCGCTCGGCGTGGCGCCGGCATCGGGAACGGTCGTCTCGGTGGCGGTGGGCCCCGGCGTCAGCGAGGCGCTTGGGCTGGGTGTCGTGCTCGTCGCGGTGGGACTGGCGGTCGTCGTCGGGGTGGCGCTGGCCTCGGGTACGGCCGTGGTCACGATCGAGGATTCCGCCGCCACCGGGTCGACCTGCGAGGGCGCGCACACGGCTGCCTCGGAAATCAGCCCTGCCGCACGGACCACCGGCTCGTCGCCCGCTGCCGCAGCAGCAGGGGTGGCAGCAGGGGTGGCGCTGAAGGAAGCAGCAGGCTCCGGGGTACTAGTGGGGCTGCTGGTCGGAGTGGACTCAGGTGCAGGCGTGGCGTCGCTGGTCGACTCCGGGCTGGCCTCCGGCGTCGGGGTCGCGGGCGCCTCGGCGACGGGCACCGCGATGCACTCGGCGCCGTCGGCGGCGGCCGGAGCGGCGGTCGGGGTCGGGTCCGTGGTCCCGGCGGCGAGGAGCAGGGGCGCGCCCAGGCGTGCCGACTGCCCCGCTGCATCGCGCAGGACCTGACCGTCGGTGGTGGGACCTACCACCACGACGGGCGCCGTGGAGAACAGGGCGCGGCTTACCGCGAGCGCCATCGCCGTGGCGGAGCCGGCCTCGATCACCGTGACGCAGTCCGCCGGGGCCTGGACCACGCCCGCCGGCATCGCGGTCGCCACTGGGGCGATCGAGGCACCCGGCGCAGCCTGCGGCCCGCCCCCACTCCCGCCCGTGCATGCCGTGGCAGTCAGGGCTACTACGGTCATTAAGCCCGCCTTGGCCCGGGTCGTAACCCGGCCCGGCGTGCGTCGGATCTCCATGCTGAGCCCCCGCCCTGCGCCCCCGCGCTGGGTCGCTCCACCACGTTAACCACAGCGATCACCGCCTGGTGGGAGAAACGCCTCGAGGTCCCCCGAACGGCCACCCCTGCCCGATGTGGGCTCAACCGGCCGTCCAGGTCGCGGGAAATGCCGTTTGGGGAGAGACTAGGGACATGCCTCCGTCGAAGTACGTCCGTCGCCCGCTCGCCACCAGTCCCTTCAACAAGGCACCGGTGGATGCGCCGCCCGCGGTCATCTACGAGGTCAACGACTACGTCTCGCACGATCGCTATGGCCTGGGCACGGTCACCAGCGTCGACGGAATCATCTCGGTCACCGTCAACTTCGGCACCCAGACGCGACGGATGAACTTGCCCAACGCGGCCCTTCAGCGGCTGTAGGCAGACCCCGAAATTCCTCCGGAGCCTGCCTGCCGCGGATCGGATTGCGCCTACTGGGGCTGGGGCACGATCCGGATGTAGGGCTTGGGAGCCTTCCAGGTGCCGAAGATTTCCTTGGCCTCGTCGTTGGAGACCGAGCCGGCGATGATCACGTCCTCGCCCTGCTTCCAATCCGACGGCGTCGCCACGCGGTGCTTGGCGGTGAGCTGCAGCGAGTCGATGACCCGCAGGACCTCGTCGAAATTGCGCCCGGTGGTCATCGGATAGACCAGCACCAGCTTGATCTTCTTGTCCGGTCCGATCACGAAGACGTTGCGGACCGTCATGTTGTCTGCTGCCGTGCGGACCGCGGCGTCACCGGAGACCGCGGCCGGGAGCATCCCGTACAGCTTGGAGACGACGAAGTCGTTGTCCCCGATCAGCGGGAAGTTCGGTGCGTAGCCCTGGGTCTCCTCGATGTCGCGGGCCCAGCCCTCGTGGTCACTGGTCGCGTCGACCGACAGGCCCATCACCTTGACGTTGCGCTTGTCCCACTCCGGCTTGAGCCGGGCGACGGCGCCGAGTTCGGTCGTGCACACCGGGGTGAAGTCCTTCGGGTGGGAGAACAGCACCGCCCATGAGTCGCCGATCCACTCGTGAAACTTGATGCGTCCTTCGGTGGTATCGACCTCGAAGTCCGGCGCGATGTCGCCGATCTGCAGTCCCATGGTGAGTCTCCTCGTGATCGTGGTCTCCGGATCAGGCCCGGAACGCTGGCCTCAAACTAACGTGAGTCACTGTGATATGCCGAAGGCGGGTTCCTCGGCGGGGCGGGAGGCCGCTACCTGACCGGTAGTCCCACCGCTGCTGCCAACAGTCCGAGCACCGCGCAGATTCCCAGGGTGCGCAACAGGGACTGGCGCAGTCCGAAGACGAGCACCACGGCGACGAAGGTCAGCACCAGCGGTACCCCGCGCAGGGTGTTCCACACTGGGCTCTCGACCTGCAGCGGGCCGCCGTGCATCGTGCGGGTCGCCGCGAACAGGGTGTGCTGGGCGAAGTAGACCCCCAACGAGGCGATGACCCCCACCACGGCGGCGGTGACCCCGGTCAGCGCGGCACCGAGGGCGCGGTTCCCGCGCAGGCGCTCGATATAGGGCGCGCCCAGGAAGATGAAGGCGAAGCACGGGACGAAGGTGACCCACATCGTCAGCAGCGCGCCGAGGAACGCCGCCACCCACGGGTTCAGAGCGCCGGGATCGCGGTAGGCGCCGAGGAAGGCCACGAACACCACGACCATGATCAGCGGGCCGGGCGTGCTCTCGGCCAGGCCCAGGCCGCGCACCATCTCTCCCGGGGCCAGCCACCGGAAGTCCTCGACAGCGCGGTCTGCGACGTAGGACAGCACCGCGTAGGCCCCGCCGAAGGTCACCAGCGCCGCACCGGAGAAGAACAGGCCTTCCTCGGTGAGTACATCGTCGCGACCACGCAGGACCGCGACCGTCAGCATCGGGATCGCCCACAGCAGGACACAGACCGCGAGCACGCGAAGGTTGCGGGCGAGGCCAGGGCGAGCGTCATGCAACGCGGAGTCCGGAATCACCGGGGCGACGCCGTCGTCGGCACGCTCATGCCCGCCGGCTGCCGTCAGATGCCCGGTGCGGCCCAGCGCCCATCCGATGACCCCCGCCACCAGGACCACGGCCGGGAACGGGACGGCGAACAGCGTCAGCGCCGCAAAGGCCGCTACGGCCAAGGCGAGGAGCACGCCCTGCCCCAGGGACCGGCGGCCCACGCGCACCACCGCCTGGGCCACGATCACCAGCACCGCCGGCCCCACCCCGGCGAAGACCGCCGCGACCACGGTGGTGTCTCCGGCTCCCACGTAGAGGGCCGACAGGGCCAGCAACGCGATGAGTCCGGGCAGGATGAACAGGACTCCGGCGACGATGCCGCCCCGAGTGCCGTTGAGCAACCACCCGAGGTAGATCGAGAGTTGCTGGGCCTCCGGGCCAGGCAACAACATGCAGTAGTTCAGCGCGTGCAGGAAGCGGCTCTGGCCGATCCAGCGCTTCTCCTCGACCAGGACCCGTTGCATCACCGCAATCTGTCCGGCTGGTCCGCCGAAGGTTTGCAAGGAGATCGCGAACCAGGTTCGGACCGCCGTCGGGAACGGGACGAGATCACCGTGGTCGGTGCGCTCGAGCGGGGCCATGGTGGAGGTGGACGTTAGTGCGCGGCCTCGGCGACGGCCTTGATGCGTTCGAGGGTCTCGCGCATGCCGCGCTGATTGGTCTTGCTGCGGAGCGGGCCGGCGAAGGTCCAGTAGACCCGGATGAACAGGGACGGGGTCAGGCGGAAGTACTCGGTGACCTCGGTGCCGGCCGCCGTCGGGACCAGGCGGTAGCCCCAGGTGTTGACCGCGGACATTCCCGGGACGCCGACGGTGAATTCGAAGAGCTTCTCGGGTTCGGCGGCGGTGACCGTGCAGGTGGTCCAGTACATCGGCCCCCGGCCGTTGCGCTTGACATGACCCTGGAACTTCGCGCCTACCGCCGGTCCGGTCGCGCCATCGATCCACCGTCCTTCCAGGGTCTCGGGGGAGAACTCCCCGATCCGGGTCACATCACTCACCAGGTCCCAGACGCGGCGGGGCTCGGCGTCGATCTGCACGGTCACGGAGTCGGTCAGCGCTCTCATGGGGCTGAGCCTAGGCCCGCCGCCAGCCTGAGAGTCCGGTGCCGATCCGGCGGGCCGTGGATCACCGGAGCCGAAATGTGGGTGAAAATGGCCTGGTGATCCCGCAACCGCCGACTGGCCCGCTCCCTCCGCCCGGTCCGCCGCCGCCGCCGATCTCGCCCACGGCGGCAGGGTCGGCGGGTTCCGGCTCCAACCGCTCCAGTCGCTGGGTGGCTCGCCGCGTCATCGCCGTCGGTGCGGGAGCGCTGCTGTCTATCCTGCTCGGGCTCTATGTTGCCGCCTACGCGGCCTCCGGCAGCGACATCCCGCGCGGTGCACGCGTGCTCGGCGTGGAGATCGGCGGACTGTCCCAGGCCGACGCGCAGGCGCGCCTGACGCAGTTGCTGCCCGCACTTGACCGCACGGTCACGGTGACCGCAGCGCCGCGCACCTTCGAACTCACCGCTTCGGCCGCGGGGCTCGCGGTCGACGTGGCGGCCACGGTCGACCAGATAGGTGGTGGGCGCAGCCTTGATCCCGGCGAGTTGATCGGTGGGTTCTTCGGCGCGACGCAGGACTTCGAGCCCGTCCTGCGGATCGACGACGCTGCGTTGACCAAGTCGGTCAAGCGGATCGCGGACAAGATCAACCGCCCCCTTCGTGAAGGATCGGTCGCGTTCGTCGACGGCAAGGCCGTGGCTACCAAGGCGCAGGAGCGCCGCAAGCTCCCGCGCGCGGAAGCGGTCGACGCCTTGCGCGAGGCCTTCACCGACGGCGACGACAGCGTGACATTCACCGTCGAGACGACGGCCCCGGTCATCGGCAACGACGAGGTCGACCGGGTGATGACGCAGTTCGCGACCCCGGCGATGGCGGCACCGGTCACGGTCGATCTCGACGGTGTTGCCGTCACCGTGAACCCGAGCGAGTACGACAACTTCCTGCGGGTGAAGGCGGTCGGCGAGGCGCTGGTGACCGAGCTGGACGGTGCCGGGCTGGCCGAGTATCTGACGGAGCAGAACGCCGAGCTGGTGACCCCACCGAAGGATGCGCGCTTCATCTTCGTCCGGAACAAGCCTGAACTGGTCCCCGGTACCAACGGCGAGCGGATCGACCCGGCCACCCTGCAGGACCGGATGCTGGCGGCGTTCACCGCGCCGGCCCCGCGATCGGTGCTCGCCGATGTCATCACCGCGGAACCCGAGCTCACCACGGCAGAGGCCACGGCGTTGGGCATCCTCGAACCAATCTCCACCTTCCGCACCGACTACCCGATCGCGCGCTACCGGGTGACCAACATCGGGCGGGCCGCGGAGCTGATCAACGAATCCCTGGTGGTGCCGGGCCAGACGTGGAGCTTGAACGACACGGTGGGCGAACGTACCGAGGCGAACGGCTTCGTCAAGGGCTTCGTCATCAAGGACGGGGCCTTCGCCGAGGACCTGGGCGGCGGGGTCTCCCAGTCCGCGACCACGGTGTTCAACGCCGTGTTCTTCGCCGGTCTGGAGGACGTCGAGCACCACCCCCATTCCCTCTACATCTCCCGGTACCCGGTCGGGCGTGAGGCGACGGTGGCGTTCGGGCAGAAGGACCTGCGCTTTCGCAACAACTCCCCGACCGGGGTGCTGATCCGGGCGATCCACAAGCCCGGCCTGATCCGCATCACGTTCTGGGGTACCAAGCATTGGGACCGCATCGGGTCGGTGACGGGACCGCGCTTCAACATCAAAGAGCCGACGTCGATCGTGTCCTCGGCCAAGGGCTGCGTGCCACAGACGCCGTCGACGGGTTTCGACGTCGAGGTGACGAGGGAGTACTACCTCGGAGGGAAGGTGGTCAGGCGCGAGACGTTCCGCACCACCTACCAGCCCACCGACCGTATCCAGTGTCTGTCGCCGCGCACGACCCGCAGGAGCTGAGCCGCTCCGCCGGCCTCAAGTGCCCTGTAACCGCGCAGTGAGGCCGGTGGCTCGGGCCGCGGGGTTGCCGACCGCCCGCGCGACAGCTTCGGCGCTGCCGAGCAGGCGAACGCCGCCGGTGGCGCGGGTGACCGCCGTGTACAGCGTCTGCCGGGTCGCCAGTGGGGAGGCGGCCGGCGGGAGCACGACGGTCACGGTGGTGAACTCGCTGCCCTGGCTGCGGTGCACGGTCATGGCGTGTGCCGAGCGCAGCAGCGGGAGCCGGTTGACCGGAACCAGGTGCACGTTCTCTCCGCGTCGGAAAGCGGCGATCAGCGCGCCGTCGGCGGCGGGCAGGACGACGCCGGTGTCGCCGTTGAACACCTGGAGGTCGGCGTCGTTGACGTTCACCAGGATCGGTGCGCCGACGTAGTGCCCGTCGCCGCGCGGCGCGGGGGCGCCGGGACGGGCACCCGCGATCCACCTCATGGTGCGATCCGTCCAGCTCTGTACCCCCCGCGGCCCGGTGCGGTGTGCGCACAGCACCCGGTGCCGCTCCAACGCCAGTAGCGCGGCGGGCGCATCCCCGGCCTCGGCGGCCGCGATCATCTCCAGCGCTGCGGCGACCACCGGTGCGCGGACCGCGGCCGCTGCGGCCTCACTCACCGGTGAGTCATCGGGCACCTCGACGAACTCCACGGCCTCGGATCCAGACCGGAGCAAGGCCAGCACTGCGTCGGAATCGCCGATCCGGATGGCGGTTGCCAGCGAGGCGATCGTGCCCACCCCGCAATAGCGCCGGATCCGCGAGAGGGTCACCACGCGGCCCTCCAGCGTGGGCCGCATCGAGGCCTGATCTGACGCGGCGTCGGGAGGTGGTGCGGTAGCGGCGACGACGTCACCGAGGACGGCGCCGGCCTCGACCGAGGCCAGTTGGTCGGGGTCGCCGACCAGGATCAGTCGAGCGCCCGGTCGCACGGCTTCGAGCAGACGTGCCATCACGGTGAGCGAGACCATCGAGGCCTCGTCGACCAGAACCACGTCGTGCGGCAACGGGTTGGCGCGGTGATGGCGGAAGCGGGTGCTGCCGACTCGCGCCCCGAGGAGGCGGTGGATCGTGGTCGCGGGTGGAGCGTGCACCCGGGAGCGGTCGCCTTCGCCGAGCTCGGCGAGAGCCCGCGCGACGGCCTCGGTGAGCCGAGCCGCGGCCTTGCCCGTGGGAGCGGCCAACGCCACGCGAGGTGGCGGCCCGCCCTGATCGGTGAGCAGCGCGAGAATCCGGGCGACCGTGGTGGTCTTGCCTGTTCCCGGACCACCGCAGATCACGGTGAGGCGGCTGCGCGCGGCGAGTTCAGCGGCGGCGCGCTGGTCGTGGTCATCCGGGGCGGGGAACAGCCGGACCAGGGCGGTCTCCAGTCTGACCTCGTCCAGTTCGGGCCCGCCGGCGACGGCCCGCGTCAACAGGTCCATCGCCACCTGGCCCTCCTGGGCGTAGTAGCGCGCCAGCCACAACGAACTGCCCACGAGCCGGACCGGGCGCCCGGCCTGGCCCTCGACCGTGGCGATGAGCCCGCTTTGGTTGCACGCCGCCAGCCAGGCGATCGGCTCCGGCCAGGGCGGCGCCTCGGCCAATCCGTGCTCGGTGGATCCGCCCGTGAGGCCCTCGGTCATCTCCGGCGCGATGGTGTCCGCGGCGCTGGCGAGGTCCAGAACCACCGAACCGGCACGGGTGCTGCGCACCGTCAGCGCGATGGCGAGCAGCACGCGCTCGTCGGACTCCCCGCCGAGGCGGCCCAACGTGGTGGCGACGTGCACATCGGCCGCCGAGAGGATCCCGGCGACATTGAAGGCGGCGAGCAGACCGTCGGCGCGGCGCGCCAGCCGCGGCGAGTACGGGTCCAATGCCCCGGCCGTCATCAGAGCCCGGCCAGCAGATCGGAGGTGGCGATGACGAGCTCGGCGGGTGGGCGCCAGGCGAAAACACCGGGCAGGCTCCGATCCGGCGGTCCACCTTGGGTCGCCATCCCGCGCAGGAACAGGTAAAGCGCGCCACCGAGCTGTCGCGCCGGGTCATAATCAATCTGACGCCACGTCAAGTAACGATGGAGAGCGACGAGGTAGAGCAGTGCCTGCAGGGGGTAGTCCCCGGCGCGCATGTGGTGGCCCAAACGCGGAGCGCGGTACTCGGCTGCCCACGCACTATCAGCCGTTCCGGCCGGATGCAGCCGGTTGGTCTTGTAGTCCACGACCAGGTAACGGTCGGGTTCGGCCGTGCCCGAGCGCAACCGGAGCACCGCGTCGATGCTGCCGGTGAGATAACCGCGCAGCGGTTGGCTGGCCAGTTCCGGGGAGAGAAGGCGTTCGGCGTACGGGCGTACCGGATCCTCGAGGTCCAGGTGTGTGGTGAGCAAGGCGCCGAGCTCGCCCAGATGAACCCTGCGCCCGGGGCGGTCGCCCCCGGCCAGCGGCAGTTCGAACTCCAGCTCGCAGCGGCGGTCGCTCGGGGCGAAACCGGTCAGTGCGCGCCCGTCGGCGAGTGGACCCAAGGGGGCTCGCAGTGCGGCGAGGACTGCCGCGACGAGGCGGTCGGGATCGGTGCCGGGCAATGCGGTGTGGTGCAACGCGGAGGCCGCCGCGGCGGCGACGGCGCCCGGCAGGTCGGCCGCCGCGGGGTCGACGAGCTCCAGGATCTCGTGCACCAACGTCCCGAATGCGGCGCCCGCGGGGAGCTCGTCGAACAGCGACATCGTGGCCGCGGGCTCGGTCGCTGACACCGGCCCGTCATCGGGGTCGGTGGGGCCAGGGTCGACGGCGTCGGGAGCCGGGTCGCCCTCATCGATCGTGCCGGGCGCCTCGGGCTCGGACGCGGCGATCGGTCCCAGCTCGTGGGCGGCTGCGGTCAGCGAGCTGTAGGAGGTCCGTCGCCACTCGGCGTCGACGGTGCGGTCGAAGACGGCCGCGACCGGGACGCCGGCCGACCTCGGGGGCGGTGTCCATCGCGCCGGCCCGGCAGCGCTGATCGATTCCACGGCCAGGGCGCCGCCGGCAGATGCGGTCAGCTCTCTCAGGTGCGCCAGGGCGCTCGCATCGTCGGGCACTGGGACCTCGGCGGGCGGCGGCGCGCCCCGCGGCGCGAACAGCACCCGATGCAGCGCTCCGGTCCGGGTGAGCGTCGATCGTGCCCACCACAGGGTGAGCGCCGAGCGGGCCCGGGTGGCAGCGACGTAAAGCAGCCGCAGGTCCTCGCCGGCCTGCTCGCCGACATGTGCAGCCAGCGCATCGTCCCAGCCGGGACCGCCCAGATGCCGGGAGCGAACGCCCGTCACCGGGTCGTGGAACAACGCCGTCTGGACCTTCCACCCCGGCCGGCTCCAGGCGAACGGGAGGTAGACCAGGCCGAACTCCAGACCCTTGCTGGAATGGATCGTCACGATCTGGACGGCAGCGGCATCGGAATCCAGGCGCCGGCTGCGTTCCGCGCCCGGGTTGTCGGCGGCCTCGGCGATGCGTCGACGGAGCCAGGCCAGCGTGGTGCCCGCGGTGAGCCCCTCGGCGATGGTGGCGGCGTGCAGCACATCGGCGATGTGGCGCAGGTCGGTCACGACGCGCTCACCGCCGGCAACCGCGAGCAATCGGGCGCAGGTCCCGCGCTCGGCGTCGATCCGCGCGAACAGTCCTGCGGGGCCGTGGTCGGCGAGCACTCGTGCCCAGCGCCGCAGTTGCTCGACCAGAGTGTCGTGAACGGCTTCCCCGCCGGTGACCAGCGCGTGGGCGTCGAGGCCGATGAAGGCCGAGACCGCGAGCCGGCGCACCACGGGGGAGCGCGAGGGTGACTCGACGGCCTCCAGCAGCGCGAGCCACTCACCGGCGGCCGGCGTGGCGAACACGCTCTCGTGGGTCCGCAGCACCGTGGGGACCCCGGCCTGGGTGAGCCGATCGCGGACGAGGTCTCCCTCGCGGCCGGTCGAGACCAGTACGGCGATGTCACCGGGCTCGACGGGGCGTGCCGGGGCGCCCGGACGACTGCGCAGGGTGCTGCCGTCGGTGAGTACCTCGACGATCTGCGCGGCAAGGTCGTCGACTATCGACGCCCGCACACCCGCCGCGTAGGGCACGCCACCCTTGCCGGCCGGCAGCCCCGCCGATCCCACCACCCGCAGCCGCACCGCGGCCTGACCCGCCGGACGCTCCAGCAACGGCTCGGGGTGCCCGGCGGCCACCGGCCCGACCACGATGCGGTGATCGCCGAGTTCAACGCCGCCGAGCAGCGCCGCCAACCCGCGCAGCACCTGGGCGTCGCTGCGGTAGTTGCGCGGCAGGGTCGCGGCGGCGTCCGCGTCCCCGGCAGCGCGCAGGTAGCTGTGCACATCGCCGCCACGGAAGGCGTAGATCGCCTGCTTGGGGTCGCCGATCAGGACGACGGCGGCATGCCCCACGAACGCGCTGCGCAGGATGTCCCACTGGGCGGGGTCGGTGTCCTGGAACTCGTCGACGAGCACCACGCGGTAGCGCGAGCGCAGACGCGCGGCCAGCGCCGGGCCGGCGGCGGGGTCGCGCAGCGCGTCGCGCAGTCGGGTGAGCAGGTCGTCGAAACCCATCGCGCGGGCGGCGTCGAGCCGGTTGCCGACCTCGGTGCGCACGGCCTCGGCGTAGGAGACGCGGACATCACCACGGGGCACCAGCGCGGCATGGCGGTCCCCGGCGGCGTCACCGGCGATGATCCGGGCCAGCGCGGGGTCGAAG
The DNA here is from genome assembly GCA_052387905.1 of Sporichthyaceae bacterium. Classification (GTDB taxonomy): domain Bacteria; phylum Actinomycetota; class Actinomycetes; order Sporichthyales; family Sporichthyaceae; genus JBQTII01. The sequence goes on from JBQTIR010000015.1 coordinate 20,986, forward strand.
TCCGGACGGCCGGTTTCCCGGTGGTATTTGCGTAGGTAGAAATCCGTCGCCACGTCCGCGACCACCGTGCGGATGTCCTCGATCAGCGTGGTGTCGGGATCGGCGGCGGCGCCCGCACCCAATCCACGCAGCACGATTTGGCAGAACGCGTGGGTGGTGACGATCGTGGCGGCGTCGAAGTCGGCGCTCGCCGCGGCGAGGCGCTCCTGCCGACGCGCCACGCTGGCCGGGTCACCGGTGGCCAGGTGCACCAGCAGGGGGTCACCGCCGACCCGCGCGGTGGCCGGGTCCGTGAGGGCATCGCGGGTTGCGGTAAGCCGCTCGCGTACCCGCTCCCGTAGTTCGCGGGTCGCGTTGCGACCGAACGTGATCACCAACAAATCACCGAGATCGGCGACGCCCTCGGCGACGTAGCGGGTGACCAGCGCGGCGATCGTGTAGGTCTTGCCGGTGCCGGCACTGGCCTCCAGCAAGGTCGTCCCGGTCGGCAGCGGACCCAGCAGATCGAATGGTGTAGCCGTCACGAGGCGGCTGCCCTCTCCGCGCGACGGATAGGCGCCCAGAGTTCCTCGGCGACCGCGCGCATCCGGGCCAGGTCGAGGGCCTCCAACGGGGCCGCCGGCCCCCACACCAGGCGGTGCGCCGGATCGGTGTTCTCGCCGGGGATGTCGTTGCGCCCCGACCACTCCTCGTTCGCCCGCCCGAGCGCCTCCCCGTCAGCCATGCCCCGGTCGCGGGCGTCGACGTAGGCGTACGAGGTCTTGAGCGGCAGGGGTAGGGGCGCGCACAGTCCGTCCTCGCGCAATCGGACCAGGGCGGCCAGCTCCCAGGCCGCGACCTGCGGGTCCAGCGGACCGATGACATGGCGGATCGCAGACTTGCTCCGGCGGGCGACGGTGACGACCTGCCAGGTCCGGTCCGGCCTGCCCGCGCTCAACGCGAGCAACTCCACCCAGGCCGTCAGCCGTTGTTTGGGCCCGAGGGAGGAGTAGCCGACATGCACGACGACGTCGCCCCGCAGCTCCGGCACGGCGCCCACCACGAGTCCGGCGCCACCGGGCAGGTCGACGGTGAGGTCGGCGACGTCCGGATCGGCCCGGAGCAGGTCCGCGCGTGCGGCCTCGACGATCGCCTCCACCGCAGCGACGATCGGCGTAGCCGCTCGGTGGCCGAGGGCGTTCGGCGGCAACGTGCCGCGGCGCCGTTCCCGTTCACCGCAGGTGGCGAGGTCCGCGCCCGCGAGTCGAGCACGCAGAAGTCGGTCCCCGACCGTCCACTCCTCGAGCTTGGTCAGCGCCAGCGGGATCGATTCCGCCGGGGATTCCCAGCTCGGCGCGGCGCTGACATCGAGGCGTTGGCGCAGGAAGGCGCGTGCCGGGTGCAGCAGGAAACCCAGCAGATCCGTGAGGGCGACCGGGCCGGGTTCGGGCGGCGCCAGCCCTGCGCTGATGAAGGGTCGGGGAGCTACGCGGGTTCCGAGTATGGCTCGCGCCCCGGCGAGGGCGACGGTGTCGAAGCTGGTTGGCGCCCGCCCCTGCGCGGGTGCCCCGATGCCGAAGTTGCGCGGGTCAAAGCTCTGCAGGGGGTGGCGCACGGTGATGTGGGCGCGCACCGGACGGCCGTCCGTGGTCGTGGCCATACCGTCGAGGGCGTCCAGCAACTCACCGAGCGGGACCGCGGGTGGGATCGCGGCACCGGTGCGCTCGTCGGCGCCGGAATAGATCACGGCCAGGTGATCGCGCGCCGAGCAGACCGCGTCGAGCAGGAGCTGGCGGTCCTCGGTGCGTGGGTCACGCTCGCCCGGTCGTCGGGCCGGCCAGGCGAGGATGTCGTCGGCATCGGTGGTGCCCGCCCGCGGGAACGCGGTGTCGTCGAGCCCGAGCAGGACAATCACGCGGTGCGGTACCGAGCGCATCGGGACCATGGTCGAGACCGTCACCGTTCCGGTGCGAAACCCGGCGCGGGTGGGCCGACCGCCCAGCCGCGAGGTGATGAGGGCGGCGAGGTCGCTGGGTTCCAGGATCGGATCGGTTCCCCGGGCCGCTTCGGCGATGTCCGCCAGTTCCGCGATGAGGGCGCTGCGCTGCCAGCCCTGCCCTGGCGCCGCCATCGCGAGGCCAAGCATGTGCTCGCGAAGCCCGGTGAGGTACTCGCTCAACCGCTGCGGCCGGGACAGGAACTCCAGCGCCGCGCAGGTCCGGTCGACGAACTCCGCGAACCGCCCGGCCAGCTCGATGTCGGCGGAATCCACGCCGTCCAGCGGCAGCGCGGTGTCCAGCCAGTGCTCGTCGGAATCCATCGCCGCAGCCAGCAGGATCCGGTCCAGTGCGTCGCGCCAGGTGCCCGACGCGATCGCGCCGAGGCCGAAGTGCTGACGGTGTCGGGTGTCCAGACCCCAGCGCACGCCGGCCTCGGCGGCCCAGCGCCGCAGTTGTTCGCCGGCGTCGGCATCGAAGCCGAATCGCCGCGCGACCGCATCGGTGGCGGCCAGGTCGAGCAACTCCGTCGCCGTGGCTCGCCCGTTCGACATCCCCAGCACGGTGCGAACGGTCGCGAACACCGGGTTGGTCCCAGCCATCGACCGGTCGGTCAGGCGGACCCGCAGCGCGGAGGCGGGATGGCGGGTGCCGGCAGGGCCGTCGTCGTGGTCAGCGAAGGCCGCGGTGATGAGCGGAGCGAAGGTATCGACATCAGGGCACATGACGAGCACGTCACGCGGCTCCAGGGACGTGTCGGCGGCGAGGAGCTCGGTCACCAGTTCCCGCAAAACCTCGACCTGGCGTACGGGTCCGTGGCACGCATGCACGCTGATGCTGTGATCGCCCGGACCCAGGGCGATCGGCTCCGTCGCGCCCGGCGCCGCGTCCTCGGCAAGCGTCCGTTGCAGTTGGCCGAGCAGGGTGTCCGGCGGGGCCGGGGCCTCGTGGTGGCTGTCGGTGTGTGTGGGCGCAGCAGCACGGACCCGGCGCTGGAGCGCCGCCGCGTCGCGCGAGAGGGAGGCGAGCAACGGATGGCGCGGAGCTTGTCCACGGGCGACGGCCGACCACAGCGCCGGTGAGGCGTGCGGGATCCACAGGTGGACCTCCCGGGCGTTCGCGATCGCGGCGAGCACCGCCAGTCGTGCGGCGGAGAGCCGGTTGAGGCCGAACACGTGCAGGTGCTGTGGAAGGTCCAGGCATCCCGGGTCCTCGCGCAGCCGCTCGAGGGTGGTGGGAAGGCGCTCGGCTGGACTGGGCGTCCCCAACCGGGCGCGCAGGGCGCGCCAGAGCCGCGGCTGCCAGATCAGGTCGACGGGGAGGGGTCGGCCGTCGTCTGCCAGGTCCTCGCCCGCGGCCCAGAACCGCAGCATGGCGGGACGCTCCTGGCCGTAGTCGTCGAAGCGTCCGGCGAGCCGCGCGGCGAGGGGGTAGCAGCGTGCGCCCTCCCGCAGCCGAGCCGTGAGTGGCTCACCGGCGGCGCCCTCGCCCAGCAGTTCGACCAACGGCCAGAGAACGCGCTCGCGCTCCCACGGATTCGTCGTCACCTCGCCCGCGCCCAATTCCGTGCCCGATCCGGCGCCCAATTCCGTGCCCGAGCCGGCGCCGAGGCCCGCCCGCGTGGCCGCGTCGTCGAGGAGCCGGGTGGGGGAGGAAAACGTCACATTCGCGCAGATCCCGGCGCCGCTTCCGCCGGCCCCCAAGGTGTGCGAGAGCCGTTGGGCGAGCCAGCGCTCCATGCCCTTCGCCGACACCGCGACGAGCACCGGCCGCAGCGGGTCGGTGCTTGGGACGTCCAGGATGCGCGCGAGTTCTCCGGCGAGGCAGTCGGAGTCCGCGGAGCGGTGCAGGTGCAACATCGACGCTCACCTTGTCAGTAGGCACCGACAGTGCGCAGTAGGCGTCCACGGAAGCCGTCTGCGGAGCCAAACCGGAGGATTCGTCGTGCTAGGTCCGTTTCGTACACCTGTGGGGTTTCTGAATCCCGCGCGGGTCGGGCGGATCGGGACCTAACCTCGAAGAAAGGGCCGGGGGGCTCTTTCACCAGGGGGGCCTGTGAACGTGTCTCGGCATGCTGCGCGGCGGTTCGCCGTGCTGTGCGCAGCCTCGCTCGGCGTCGGGCTGCTCTCTGCGCCGAGCGCAAGAGCCGAGGTGAGCGCTGACGCAGTTGATCCCGAGCGATACATCGTGACCTACACCGAGGCCAGCACGGACGAGGAGATCAGTGCCTCGCGGGAACGCGCCGAAGGCCTGGGTGCACAGATCGTGTACGAGTACACCGACACGATTCGCGGTTTCGCGGCCGTGCTCACCACCGAGGCCCGCACCGAACTAGCCGCGGACCCCGCCGTGGGGGCCATCACCGCCGACGAGGTGGTCCGACTGTCGGTGGCGCAGACCGCCTCCACTGCGGCGCAGAGCACGAATCTTAATGCGTCACTCGACCGCATCGACCAGCGCAGCTCGGACCTCGACGGGCTCTTCCGCCAGCGCGCCACCGGCGCCGGTGTACGCGCGTACGTCGTAGACACCGGCATCGCAAATCACGACGAATTCGGTAGCCGACTCAAAGCAGGGTTCGACATCGAAGGTCGATCCTCGCGCGGTCGCTTCGACTGCGAGGGTCACGGCACGCACGTGGCCGGCAGCCTGGGGGGCCGCATCGTCGGGGTCGCCAAGCAGGTCGACCTCGTACCGGTGCGCGTGTTCCAGTGCAGCGGCAGTACCGGCGTCTCCTCGGTGATCGCGGGACTCGATTGGGGTGTTCGCGACTTCAAGCAGCGAGACCAGCCGGCCGTCATGAACCTGAGCCTGAGCATCGGCAACAGCCCTGAGCTCGACAAGGCGGTGGGAAGGGTGATCGCGGCCGGGCTTCCGGTCGTGACCGCCGCAGGCAACGACGCGGGCGATGCCTGCGCGATCTCGCCGGCCCGCGTGTCGTCGGCGATCACGGTCGGCGCGGTGACAGTGGCCGACGAGCTGGCAAGCTTCTCGAACTCCGGTGACTGCGTGGACATCTTTGCCCCGGGGGTGAGGATCCGGTCCGCCGACGCCGGTGATTCGAACGGATACCGGGACCTCGACGGCACCTCGATGGCCGCTCCGCACGTCAGCGGGACGATTGCGGCGTTCTTGCAGCACACCCCGGACGCGACACCAGGCGAGGCACACAAGGTTCTGCTCGACGCATCCACCCACGGCGTCGTGACCGGGCCCCTGCGCGGCGGAACACCGAACCGGCTGCTGTACTCCCTGCTCCCCATCGGCAACCGTGCGCCCAAGGTAAGTACACCGTCGGTCTCCCTGCCCGGCGCCGGTGGCGAGATCCGTACGGACCAGGTCCCGGTCAAGCTGCGCTGGTCGGGCTCGGACCCCGACGGCCACAAGATCGACGAGTACCGCATCCAGCGCAGCTACGACGGTGGCCAGAACTGGTCGACGGTCGAGACCGTGGACGGACGCACCGAATCGGTGAAGGTCTGGGTCCGGCCGGACTCGAAGCTGCGTTTCCGCGTCCGCGCGACCGATGACCAGGGCAAGTCGGGTTCCAACGCCCACACCGCCACGATGCGCCTCGCGCTGCTGCAGGAAGGCGCGGCCGAGCTGCGGTCGTCGTGGAAGCGCAAGAGCGGGAGCAAGCTCTCCGGGGGAGCAGAGCGCGTGGCCGGCCGCAAGGGCGCAAGCCTGACGCTGTCCTTCACCGGATCCCGCATCCGCTGGATCGGCTCGATGGATCGCGATCGTGGCCGGGCAAAGGTCTATCTCGACGGCAAGCTCGTCGCGACCGTCGACAGCTATGCCGACGAGCGTGCTGTTCGCCGGGTCCTCTTCGGCGATTCCGTCAAGCCGGGCCGGCACACCCTGCGCATCGTGCTCACCGGCAGCGAGCGTTCCAAGGCCACCGACTCTCGGGTGGCCGCCGACGCGTTCGTCGTCCTGGACTGATCCGGCACCCCGGCGGGCATCCCGCCCCCGGCATGTCGCGGCACATTGCGGTGTCCGATTCGCACGTATTCCGTGCTCTGCCGGTTATCTGACTTGTCATCAGGACAGATCAGGACTTTGGCTATGAATCAGGTTCACGGTGCCTCAGAAATTCGTGAGGGCGGCAGGGAACGGTGTTGATCTTCCGACCGTCATATGCGGAAGCCGTCACCGTCCGGTCATCAAGCTCGCCCGGGCGCGCGCCGAACTCTCGGGTAACGGGCAGCGCGCTGCCCGACTTGGAGATTGCCCACGCGTCAGGAACGAGGAACTCACGTGACCGCTCGACCGACCCACCGCCTGGTCCACCGCAGCGCTCTCGCCACCGTGCTGGCCGGGGTGCTGCTGAGCCCGCTCTCCGCCCTTCCGGCCGTAGCCACCGACGAGCCCGGGTTCGGCACACAGGGCTGGTCGAATGCGGAGATCGAGCGCATCGAGGGTGCGTGGATCGTCACCTTCACCTCCTCCGCGTCAGAAAAGGCGATCAAGAAGATCCGCACGAAGGCGAAGAAGAACGGTGCCCGGGTGGCCCACACCTATTCGCGTGCGGTACGTGGCTTCGCCGCGACGATGAGCGAGGCTCAGGTCGCCAAGCTGCGCAAGAACGACAAGGTGCGCTCGGTTGAGCCGAACTTCAGCATCAACGCCTTCGCCACCCAGCCCTCCCCGCCGAGCTACGGTTTGGACCGCATTGACCAGCTCGCGCTTCCGCTCAGCGGCTCGTACACCTACAGCACCGACGGCACTGGGGTGACGGCCTACGTCATCGATACCGGCCTGCTCGGTACGCACACCGAGTTCGCCGGCCGGGTCGGCGCCGGGTACAGCGCCATCAACGACGGTCGCGGCACCACGGACTGCAACGGGCACGGCACCCACGTCGCCGGCACCGTCGGCGGCACCAACTACGGGGTGGCCAAGGGCGTGCGGATCGTCCCGGTGCGTGTGCTGGACTGCGCCGGCAGTGGAACCACCGCCGGCGTCATCGCCGGCGTCGACTGGGTGACCAACCGTCACCGCAGCGTCGGGGGCCCGGCGGTCGCCAACATGAGCCTCGGCGGCGGCATCTCCTCCACGCTGGACACCGCGGTCGCCAACTCCATCGCTGCCGGCGTCACCTACGCGGTCGCCGCAGGCAACAGCAATGTTGATGCATGCAATTCCTCGCCGGCCCGCGTCGGCGCGGCCATCACCGTGGGTGCGACCACCAGTACGGATGCCCGCGCGAGCTACTCCAACTTCGGCTCGTGCCTGGACATCTTTGCGCCCGGCTCGAGTATCAGGTCCGCCTGGCACACCGGCACCGGTGCGACCAACACGATCTCCGGCACCTCGATGGCCAGCCCGCATGTGGCCGGCGTCGCCGCGACCTACCTCCAGGCCAACCCGACGGCGTCGCCGGCGACCGTGCGTAACGCGCTCGTCGACGTGGCGGGCGGTGCGGCGTCGAGCATCGGCACAGGATCGCCGGACAAGCTCCTGTTCAGTGTGGTGGGCACCCTCACGCCTCCGACGCCGACTCCGACGCCGACTCCGACTCCGACACCGACTCCGGCGCCCGATCCGGTTCCTGCGCCGCCGGCCAACACCGCGCCGGTCGCCAGCATCCCGACTTTGGTCGTGACCCCGACCGGCAGTCAGATCACCCAGGCCGGTTCCACCGCCAACGTGCCGGGTCTGTTGAGCTGGTCGGCCGCCGACAGCGACGGAATCTCCGCCTACCGGGTCGAGCACAGCAAGGACGGCGGCGCGAGTTGGACCGCACTCGTCCTGCCCTCGCCCACCGCCACGTCGATGCAGGTGAACCTGGCCTCGACCTCGCACCGCTTCCGGGTGCTGGCCACCGACACCAAGGGCGCAACGGGCGCGTACGCCACCACGCCGACGTACACCCTGACCCGCAGCGACCACGGCGTCGCTACCTATCAGAGCTCGACCCAGTGGGTGACGTCCAACCACGCCGACCTGTACGGCGGGAGCCGCCGGCAGTCCCTGACCGCCGGGTCCAAGGCGACGTACACCTTCACCGGCACCCAGATCGCGTGGATCGGTACCTGGTCGCGAACCCGCGGCATCGCCACGGTCTCGATCGACGGTGGCACGCCGGTCACCGTGGACCTCTACCGCAGCACTGACTCCGCCCGCCGGGCAGTCTTCAGCGCAGCCGGACTGACCGCAGGCACCCACACGATCACCATCCGGGTGAGTGGGACCAAGTCCGCTGCCTCGGCGGCGGCGTACGTCGATGTGGATGCCTTTGTGACGTTGCGTTAGCCACATCAGTGGGCGGGACCTGGGGGGGTCCCGTCCACCGCACCGAGCATCGTCTGGGGAGGCGGTGTCGCACGGCAGTGCAGAACCGGGCAACCAGTTCTGCCACAGGGGGGAGTGCTGTGAGGCTTCATCAGGTTCGACGGATCCGGCCGATGACCGTGGCGGTGGCGCTCGTGATTGCCCTGGCGGCACCCGCGGCGCTCCTGCCCTCGGCTGCGGTCGCAGCCCAAACCAGCACGCCGACCTCAGAGGAACCTGCGGCCCAGACGCCGGAGTCGGAGATCATCCCGGACCGTTACATCGTCACGATCGAGGCCGACGCGACCAACGCCGACGTCCGCGAGGTGCGTAACGACGCGACCGCGGACGGCGCGCAGGTCCACCACACCTACAACGATTCGGTCAACGGCTTCGCGGCCACCATGACGCCCGAGGAACTGGCGGCCTTCCGCGCGGAGCACCCCCGAGCGCGCATCACCCCGGACCAGACGGTGCAGGTGTCCGAGACGCCCTACGGTCTGGATCGCATCGACCAGCGGGCAGTCCCGCTCGACGGCGCCTTCTCCCTGCCGGCCACCGGCGCCGGGGTCACCGCCTTCGTCATCGACACCGGGATCCGGGCGACGCATCGCGAGTTCGGGGGGCGGGTTGCTCCCGGGTTCACTGCCATCGACGACGGGAACGGCACGACCGATCCGGTGTTCTGTAGGGGCACGGGGGACGGACGTGGAGTGGGCCACGGCACTCACGTCGCAGGGACCCTGGGCGGGGCGAGCCTTGGTGTGGCGCCAGGGGTGACGCTCGTCCCGGTGCGAGTACTCGGGTGCAACGGCAGCGGCGCGTTCTCCGCGGTGATCGCCGGCGTCGAATACGTCTCCGACTGGAAGCGCAAGAATTCCGGGTCGCCTGCCGTGGCGAACATGAGTTTGGGCGCTGGTGACTACCAGCCCTTGGACGCAGCGATCCGCGCGTCCGTCGCCCTCGGTGTGACCTACGTGGTCGCGGCCGGCAACGAGGGAGGGGCCGACGCGTGCAAGTACACCCCCGGGCGGGTGACCGAAGCGATCACCGTCGCAGCGACCGACAGCTCAGATCGCCGGGCGAGCTACTCGAACGTGGGACGTTGCGTCGACATCTTCGCCCCGGGCACCTCGATCCTTTCGGCGTCGCAGGCCTCCGACACCGGCGAGCGCTATCAGGACGGGACGTCGATGGCGACCCCGCATGTCGCGGGAGCGGTGGCCACCTATCTCCAGCTCAATCCCGCCGCGATCCCGGCGCAGGTGCAGCAGACCCTGATCGACACCTCCACCCAGGACGCCATCTGCGGCTTGGACCCCAGCTCGCCGAACCGCTTGTTGTTCGGCCGGTTCTCGCTGCCCGGTCCCAACCGACCTCCGGCGGTGCCCGTGCCCTCCGCGCGGCTCATGGAGGGCAGGTCGGCGCGGTCCGGCGCTCCGGTCACCGTGGTCATCGGCGCACCGAGGGATCCCGATGGACAGTGCACCGCTCGCGTGGAACTGGACGCCAGCACCGACGGCGGCGCCACCTGGGGGCGGGTCGCGGTGACGACCTCCGCGCCGACCTCGATCGCGCTCGTGCTGCAATCGCGCACCACCCTGTTCCGGACGCGTGCGGCGGACGCGCGCGGCCTCCTGGGTGTGTCTGCGACCAGCGCACCGGTCGTTCTGCGGACCATCGACCAGGCTCGGGGGACCACCTTCGCCCCCGGATCGGCCTGGACGCGCAAGGCCTCCGCGAGCTCCCTCGGCGGCTCCAGCGCCCGGTCCGCGAAGAAGAACGCAACCGCACGCTTCACGTTCACCGGCCGCCAGATTTCCTGGATCGCTCGCAGGAATGACGCTTCCGGCAAGGCCGCCGTCTTCATCGACGGGGTGCGCGTCGAGGACGTCAATCTCTACTCCGACGACAACAGCTACCGCCGGGTCGTCTTCGCCTCCGGGGTCCTGGCCGCGGGTCGACACACCATCACCGTCAAGGTGCTGGGCAAAAAGTCCGGGGACAGCTACGGCAAGGCCGTCGATATCGACGGCTGGATAGTACGCAGCTGAGCTTGGTCAGGCCCCGAGTGGACGCGTCGACCTGGAACGGGAGCGCTGACGCGGCTACCATCTACAACAGGTCCGTACGGGCGCGTCATGTGTCCCCGGGTCCCAATTTAAAAGGCCGTCGCGGGAACCCAGTTCGGCTGGGGCCGCGTTCGTGCTGTGCGCCGCGAGGCGACCATCGCGTCACGGCGGACCTGACCGCCCCGCCGGGTTCTCCCGGTGGGGCGGTGCCGCGTCCGGCGCCGATGTCAGGGCGTCTGGGCACCCGCCGCGCTGCCGTGCCCAGCCGCGAAGGTCAGCACCGCCAGCGAATCGGTGGTGATGCCGTCGACGCCGAGTTCGGCCAGTTCGCGGGCTCGCACCAGATCGTTGACCGTCCAGGTCATCACCCGGGGAGCTATTGCCCGCAGATCGTTGATGACGCGCGCACTCAGCAGGCCGTGGCGCACGGTAAGGGCATAGTCCGCCACCGGCCCTGAACCCAGGACCTTCGCCAAGGTGCCCGCATCGCCCACAGTCCGCCAGGTCCGGAATCCGAGCTCGGCCAGCCGGGGAAGGGTGTGCCAGCCCTTGGTACTGACGTGACAACGGTCCTGGTCCAATTCAGCGCGCGCGAGGAGTTCGACCAGGGCGGCTGCCCGCGGCCCGACGTCGACCTTGAGATCGAGCAGGATCTCCGACCCGGCCGGCAGCGCCGCCACCAAAGAGCCGAGGTCGGCCTCGCGCCGGTCCCGACGGCGCCACGTCAGCATCGTGCGGTCTCGGCGCAGACGCGGCACAGCAGTCCACACCGGCAGGAAGTGCGAAGAGATCAAGACGCCATCGACCGATTGGACGTCGACCTCGTAGACGTGCGCACCGGCCGCCGCCACGGCGGCGATGCCGGCGGGGGTGTCCGGCGTGCGGTGGGCAATGGCGAGCATGACGCGGGGGAGTCCCTTCTCCGGCGACCGTGGTGGACAACTGTTGCTGTGGTGGTGCCGAACAGGCTGAAAAATTGGACGCCGCTGCCAACCACTGTGGTGGGCACCGGTACCTCGACGGAAGGCGACACGATGAAGGCTGGCGACCACGGGGAGCTCACGATCACCGAGCACGCGGACATGGCCCGCGCTGCCCCCGCGGCGCGCTGACGAGCCACTGCACGGCGGGTGCGGGCCGCCCGCCCACAGCGGAAGGCCCTCCTCATGCCCGAAACAGACCACGCCACGCCGTGATTTGACCTCTCAGAACGCCAAACGTATTGTTCTCAACGTCGCCCCGCAGGGAGCAACGGACACCGCAGAAGCGGTGGCCGATCCCCGGGTGGCCTCCACGAACTGCCTGTCTCCGCACCGGCTAGCTCCGGTGCGGTGGATGAGTATGCGTGGGGAGCGATCGAAGATCGTCGATTTGACAGTCGTCGGCCGCATCGGTAGGTTTTGAGAGTTGCCCTGACGCCGGTTGGAAGACTGGCGAAGGTGAGCGTCCGTACCTTGAGAACTCAACAGCGTGCCGAAAGTCAATGCCAAATAACCCCGTTGGCAGGGCTACCTCCGAAGGTCATTCGACCTTCGGTTCGCTCTGTCGTATAACGGATTTCCTTTGGTTATCAACGCGATTTCAGTCAGTGGGTCGCGTTGATTGCCAGGACACTTCGTGTGTCTGGGAACTACCTCGCCAGGTGGTCCCATCCAAAAGACATCAACGGAGAGTTTGATCCTGGCTCAGGACGAACGCTGGCGGCGTGCTTAACACATGCAAGTCGAACGGTGAACCACTTCGGTGGGGATCAGTGGCGAACGGGTGAGTAACACGTGGG
>JBQTIR010000016.1:0-172955 GCA_052387905.1 Sporichthyaceae bacterium
TTGGCACGCCGGGGAGGAAGTTGACATGCGCTCCAACAAGCTCCTGCGTACGGCAGGTGTCCTCGGCGCTGCCACCGTCATTGGCGTCGCCGGTATGCAGATCGCCACCGCCAGCCCGAACGCCGACGCAGCCGCCAGCGGCTACAGCGAGGTCGCGAAGGATGCAGCTACTGCCGCCAAGCGCGGCCCCCGTGGTCCGCGTGGCTTCACGGGTAACACCGGTCCGGCGGGTCCGGCGGGTCCTGCGGGTGCCCCGGGTACTCCGGGCGTCCAGGGCCCCCCTGGTGTGGTGGGTCCTCCGGGGGCCCCCGGCTCAACGCTCGTGATGTCATCCGCGGCCCAAGCGCTCTCGGGCGGGGCGATCGGCGCCGGGAGTGCCCGTTCGCCGCTGAGCGGCCTTAATCAAAACACCACCACCTTCGCGGTGGCGCAGAGTTCCTTCACCGCCTCGGGTTTCCAGGTCGTGGATGGCAACACCATCGGGGGGTTCAAGTTCCACCTGGCCACCCAGGCCGTGAACGCGATCTCCGGTACGCCGGAGGGCCCGATCACCTCGATCACCTGCGAGGTGGCTCCGGGTGGGCGTTCCTGCACGGCCCCGGGCAGCCTGGCCGTTCCGGCCGGCAACGCGTACTGGTTCCAGCCCGACGCCACCTCGACGCTGCCTCTCTCGGGCACCTTCTCCTACAACCTCGTCTGACGGAAGGAAGTTGACATGCGCTCCAACAAGTTTGTGCGTACGGCCGGCGTCCTCGGCGCTGCCACCGTCATCGGTGTAGCCGGGATGCAGATCGCCACCGCCACTCCGTCCGGCGACTCGTCCGGCTCCGGCTACAGCGAGGTCTCGAAGGACTCGGCCACGGCCAAGCCGCGCGGCAAGCGTGGTCCGACTGGCTTCAAGGGCGCCACCGGTCCCCAAGGGCCACAGGGCCCCGCAGGTCCCGCGGGTGCTCCGGGCCTTCAGGGCCCGCCTGGGGCGGTGGGTGCGCCAGGGGCTGCGGGTTCGACGCTCGTGCGGGCAGTTTCCCCCAACGGGGTTCCCGGTGGACCGATCAGCGCCGCGAATGGCTTCCAGGCACTCAGTGGAATCATCGCTCAAGCTGTCCACCAGTCGCCGAATGCTTTCACCGCCTCCGGTTTCCAGGTCGTGGACGGTGTAGGCATTTCCGGATTCAAGTACCACCTGGCCACCCAGGCGGTCAACGCGATCACCGGCGCGCCGGAGGGCCCGATCACCTTTCTGACGTGTGAGGTCGCTCCGGGTGGGCGTTCGTGCGTCGCTCCGGGCACCCTCGCCGTTGCGGCCGGCAACGCGGTGTGGTTCCAGCCGTTCACTGGCTCGACCCTGCCCCCCTCGGGCACCTTCACCTACAACGCCGTCTGAGAAGGAGGAAGTTGACATGCGCTCCAACACAATTCTGCGTACGGCCGGCGTCCTCGGCGCCGCCGCCGTCATCGGTGTCGCCGGGGTCCAGGTTGCCGCGGCCAGTCCGGCCGGCGACTCCTCCGGATCCGGCTACAGCGAGGTCTCGAAGGACTCCGCCAAGGCCCACAACAAGCGGGGCCCCCGCGGTTTCAAGGGTGCTACCGGTAATCAGGGCCCGGCCGGTCCTGCGGGTCCTGGGGGTGCTGCCGGTGCGCCGGGTATTGCGGGTACTCCGGGCGCTCAGGGTCCCAACGGGGCCGCCGGTTTGACTCGCATTACGACCTCAGTAAACGTAATCGTTCCCGGCAACGCGATCGCTGCCGGCAACGGCTTTGCCGCGGTCGGAGGCTTCATTAATGGCGGATTTCCCTTCACCTCGCTCGCGCCGAAGGCCTTCTCATTCACGGGCTTCCAGGTCAGCAGCACCAACGCTGTCGGGGGCTTCAAGTACGTCTTGGCGACCCAGGGCGTCAACGCGATCACCGGTGCGCCGGAGGGTGCGATCACCTCGATCGAGTGTGAGGTCGCTCCGGGTGGGCGTTCCTGCCTGTCGGCGGGCACCCTCGCCGTCCCGGCCGGCAACGCGTTCTGGTTCCAGCCCCTGGCCGGTTCGAACCTGCCGATCTCGGGAACCTTCACCTTCAACGTGGCCTGAGCATCGGGCGATGACGTGACGTCCCCTCACATAACGGGACGCTTCCGGGCAGGCTCCGGCCTGACCGGGTGAGACAGCGCACAACGGATTCGTCCCGGCTCCCGCACCTGGGGGCCGGGACGATCTGCGCGCGACAGGCGTAGCGTGCCGCTGTCGGTGATCATGATCCGCAATCAGGCTGAATGCCCGTCAGGTCTCACCGCAGAGTTCGCCCCGTACAAGGGACGGTGGTGTCCGCCGTCTGTCCGGCGCACCCGGGCAGCGCGCCTTGCCCGAATGCGCGCGATCGTCACACTCTGTACCCGAATGGGCCTGTTGCCGCCCCTAGGCCGGCGTCGAGAATTCCAGGCACAAGATCGTCAATGTCGTCGCATTCTGGGGAGTAGTCGTGTCTGACCGCCGTCGATCCGTTCGCCTTCGCACCGCCATCGCTGCAGCATCGTTCTCGGTGGCCGTCGTCGCGGTGGGGATGCCCATCTCCGGAGCGGGGGCCGGCAGTGCTGTCGTGGCGAGCGGCGTCGAGCTGCCCGTGGCTGTGCTCGACGACCCGGTCCCGGCGCCTGAGCCGGACAGTGCCTTCGGGTCGCCGGCGGGAGCCGCCGGGCAGGCCGACGCTGCCCCAGCTCCGGTCGAAACTCCGGCCGAGCAGCCGGCCGAAGCGCCGTCCGAAGCGCCGTCCGCGGGTGAAGGCCTCGGAGGCGCGAATGCGCCTGCCCCGGCCCCGACCGAGCCCGCGGCGGAACAGCCCGCCGAGCTGCCGCCAGCGGACGAGGACCGCGGCAGCAAGAGTGCACCTGCTCCCGCTCCCGTCGAACCCGCGGCCGAGCAGCCGGCCGAGCAGCCGGCCGAGCAGCCGGCGGAGGGCAAAGGCCGATCGGGCGTTGGCCCGCCGCCCCGGGACGCGCGCTGACCCGAAGTCGGCCACGCCCGTAGGCCACGATGGCGTTACCTCGTCGACCACGATTCGAGCGCGCAGCGCCGTAGTTTCTCCCGCGGACGGGGACCGCGCTCTGCTACCTCCTCGACCACCAATCCCGCCCGGGCGTGGTCGAGGGGGTAGTAATGAGGGAGCGGCCCGTGCCGTGCGGCGGGGCTGCGTCGGCTCAGCGTTCGACGTGCCGAAGGTCATGGCGATCGCCAGCCAGCCGCCGGACGTCATCACCCTTGGCCCCGCCGACGACGCTCTCGTGCTCCATCTCGACGAACTGTCCGTCGACGCGCGCCCGGCTGCAGCGGCGAGCCAACCGAGAAGGTCTGCCCCTGGCAGAGATGTCACCGACCTGATTGCCCGTCACGCCTGAGGGGTGCGGGCAGGTTCCGAACGTATCGATCTCCCGGGTTTCCACGGACCGGGCCGGCATTTCGGTGCCGAGATCCAGGTCGTGCGCGCGATCCGAGGCTGTTCGCCGTCCGGATCCGCTCGGCGATGGCGCGTGCGGCGGCGCTGCTGCAGGCCCGCGCCGGCTGAGCAGAGTCGCGACCGTCGTCCACAAGCGCCGGATCGACCCGGGTCTATCCACAGCTACTCCGCGACGCCTTCCCGAGGCGCCGCCCGGCGGTCACGCTGGCCAGACGGGAGATGGAGGGGGACCATGGCGGCTATGACGAATCCGATCGCGCTCGTCCGATCCGGCCCGTACACGGTGGCGGACCTGGAGACGATGCCCGATGACGGTCAGCGTTACGAGATCATTGACGGGATGCTCCACGTGAGCCCGTCGCCGAACCGACGGCATCAGGAGATGGCGTTCGAACTAGCCGTCGAGCTTCGCGCGTCTTGCCTGCCACAGCTGCGTGTGATGATCGCGCCGTTCGATGTCCGTATCGACGAGCACAACGTGGTCGAACCTGACGTGCTGGTCGCACGGCGTGACGACCTCACCGACCCATGCCTGCCGGTCGCGCCGGTGCTCGCCGTCGAAGTCATGTCGCCCAGTACTCGCCTCTATGACCGCAACACCAAGAAGGCGCACTACGAGCGGATCGGGACGGCGTCCTACTGGCTGCTCGACCCCGCCGAGCCGGGGACCCTCGAAGCCTTCGAACTCGACGAGGCCGGCAGCTACCAGTTGGTCGCCACCGTCACCGGCGACGAGGTGCATTCCGCGACCCGGCCGTTCCCGGTCGACATCTGCACCGCCCGCCTGCTCGACGGCCTTCGCCCGCGCTGAGCAACCTCGATCGTGCCCCGCGGAAAACCCTTTCACCGAACCCGGGGGTGAGCCCTACCCTGCCTCGATGACTCAATCGGACCTCGAACAGGAAGGATTTCCCACCACCGAGCAAGCGCCGCTGATCACGACGCCGTTCGCGCTCGGGCTCGCCCACGTGGTTCCGGACGACATCGCGGAGACCGTGGTGTGGCAACGGGCCCGCGGCATGGCCCACTGGCGCGACGAATCGCTGCTGTGCCCGCTGGATCCCGCCGCGATCTTTCCCGAAGGTGCCCGAGTTCTCCTGCAGCTCGCGGCAAAGCGACGGACCGTCACCATCGTCGAGGGCGCCTCCTTCATCGCCTCGGTCATCGTGCACCGGCGCTCGACGCACCTCTTCGTTGCAGCGCGTACCGCGGAGGTGGCTGACGCCATCGTGGCAGCCGCTCGGCTGGCCGTGCCCCCGCCGGCGTCCACCACGGCCGCCTTTACCCTGTGGCGCCTCGACAAGGGCGAGGCAGTGTCCTGGAAGCGTGACCTCGACGTGCCGGACTGGTCGCAGATCGCCCACAACTACCCCGACCGCGCAGCCTTGGACGCCCTGATGGAGCTGAGCTCGGTGTCCGGCACCGGGCGCCTGATGCTGTGGACCGGCGCTCCCGGCACAGGCAAGACCTTCGCGATCCGGGCCCTGGCCCGCGCCTGGAACCCGTGGTGCAGCGCGCATCTGGTCATCGACCCGGAACGCTTCTTCGGCGATGCCGCCTACCTGATCGAAGTCATGGCCGAGACCAGCAGCGCCGATCTCGACGACGACGGGGAGGAGATGCCGGCGCCGCGGGCGCGCTTGATCATCTGTGAGGACGCCGACGACTTCATCCGGGATCGGGAGAAGGTCGGCCCCGGGTTGGGACGCCTGCTCAACGTCGCCGACGGGCTGCTCGGGCAGGGCCTGAACAACATCATTCTGCTGACGTCGAACACTCCCGTCACCCGGCTTGACCCGGCCCTGGTGCGCCCGGGACGGTTGCTGGCGAACATCGAGTTCGGGCCCTTCACGCCGGCCGCGGCGCGGGAGTGGCTGCACGAGCCCGGTGCCGTGATCCCGGCCGAGGGGCAGACGTTGGCCGAGCTCTACGAACGCGCCGGATCGACGGTCCGTCATCGCAGCGCTGTTCCGCAACCCGTGGCCTGCGGCGCGTACTTGTAAGCCGCTCGTCCACAGGCCGCCGATCGGCCGCTGTTCTTCCACAGATGTGTGGCGGCGCCTTCCGCGGGCCCCTGCCGAACACGACGCTGGTCAGAACAGAGACGGAGGGGGACCATGGCGGCTATGAGTGATCCGATCGCGCTCGTCCGGTCCGGCCCGTACACGGTGGCGGACCTGGAGACGATGCCCGATGACGGTCAGCGCTACGAGATCATCGACGGGATGCTCCACGTGAGCCCGGCACCGAACTGGGAGCACCAGGAGGTGGCCGGCGAACTGTTCGTCCAGCTGCGAGCGGCATGCCCTGCTGACCTCCGCGTGATGATGGCGCCGTTCGACGTCCATTTCGACGACCACAACGTCGTCGAGCCCGATGTCGTGGTCGGCCGCTACGTCGACTTCCGCCGCCGTGGCCTGTTCGCCGCGCCGATCCTCGCCGTCGAAGTCCTTTCGGCCAGTACCCGCCTCTATGACCGAAACACCAAGAAGGCGCACTACGAGCGGATCGGGACGGCCTCGTACTGGCTCCTCGACCCCGCCGAGCCGGGGTCGATCGAGGCTTTCGAGCTCGACGAGGCCGGTAGCTACCAGCTGGTCGCCACCGTCACCGGCGACGAGGTGTACTCCGCGACCCGGCCGTTCCCGGTCGAGATCAGCCCCACGCGCCTGCTCGACGGGCTCCGTCCCCACTGATCTGCCGTTGATCTCCGCGTCGCACCGCGCGCCGCACTCTGCTACCCCCGCGACCACGCCAGCGCCCGGAGCGTGGTCGGGGAGGTAGCACAGTGGCGCGCCGCGGCGCCTCTTGACGCACTGCGCCAGACCACAACCGCAATGCCCGGGACGCGTGGGGCGCCCAGGTCGCCACTCCCATCACCGTTGTGGTCTGCGCCGGCGCGTTTTCGCCGCCACCGCCTGAGACGATCGGGCGGTGAACCAGCCCGAGATCTCCCGCCCCCGCGCCTCCGGGCGCCCGGCGCGCCTGGACGTCGCGATCCTCGGCGCCGGGAAGGTCGGGGCGGTGCTGGGCGCGGCGCTCGCCCAGGCCGGGCACAAGGTGGTCGCGGCGTCCGGGGTGTCCGCCAAGAGCAAGGCCCGCGCCGACGATCTGCTCGACGGGATTGCGCTCACCGACCCGCTCCAGGTCGCCGCGGCCGGTGACCTGCTGCTGCTCGCGGTCCCCGACGATGCGCTGCCCGCCCTCGCCGCGGCGCTCGCCGAATCCGGGGCGATCAAGGCCGGGACGCTGATCGCCCACACGTCCGGCCGCTACGGCGTCGCCGTGCTGGACCCGCTGACCCGCGTCGGCGCCCTGCCGCTCGCGCTGCACCCGGTGATGACATTCACCGGCACGCGCGTCGACCTCGCGCGTCTGGCCGGGTGCTGCTTCGGCGTCACCGCACCCGAGGCGCTGCGCCCGGTGGCCGAAGCCCTGGTCGTGGAGATGGGCGCCGAACCGCAGTGGGTCGACGAGGACCGCCGCGCGCTCTACCACGCGGGGTTGGCCAACGGGGCGAACCACCTGGTCACCCTGGTCGCACAATCCGGGGCGCTGCTCGCGCGCGCCGGCGTGGAGAACCCGTCGCGCCTGATGGCCCCGCTGCTGTCCGCTGCCCTGGACAACGCCCTGCGCTCGGGCGATCACGCGCTCACCGGACCGGTCGCCCGCGGTGACGCCGGCACCGTCGCGGCCCACGTCGAACAGATCGCCGCCGTCTCGCCCGAAGCTGCCGCGGCCTACGTCGCGATGGCCCGGCTCACCGCGGACCGGGCCCTGGCCGCCGGCATCCTGAGCCCCGCTGCCGCCGCCACGCTGATGGACGTTCTGGGCCGCGCGCACCCCTTCGCCTGACGGGCCATCTATCCCCAGCCAGTGTTTCGGCCGATCACCGTCCACAGATCGCGGCAAACCCCTTCCACGCGGTATCCGCCCTGCTCAGGCTGGCGTCAGCGAAGGCTGTTCGATCCGAGGGTGGGGTGCGACCATGAAGCAGGAGGTATGGCTATGGGCGGGACAGACGTCATTCAGCACAACGCTGGCGAGTATGAGATTCAGGTTCCTCACGCGGTGTTTTTCCGGGAGAACTGGACTGAAGAGGAGTACTTCGCGCTACCTGATCCCTACTTCCGACGGACCGAACTCCTCGACGGGCAGCTTCTCGTGAGCCCGCTCGCAGCGGTCGGGCACCAGCGCATCGCCGGGCGGTTGAGCTGGGCACTTGGGGACCTCGCTCCTCGCGAGTTCGAGGCTCTGCCTTCGGTCAATGTGCACCTTGCCTCCGGACGGATTCTGATCCCCGATGGGTGCATCGCCATGGGCCAGTTCGGCGACGGTCTTGCGATTCCGGCATCCGACCTCGCCGTGGTGATCGAGATCGCGAGCCCGAGCACCGTCCGCATCGACCGCCTGGTCAAACCCAAGCTCTACGCCGAGGCCGGGATCCCGATTTACATCCGGATCGAACGCGACGGACCCCGAGCGATTGTCGGTCGCTTGGTCGGAGACCGCTACGTCTGGTCCGAGCCCGATTCGATCCTGCGCCTGGAATACCCGTTCCCCGTCGAGATCGACCTGCCCGCCCTCATCGCCCCGCCCACCGCAGCAACCTGAGCCCGCCACACCCCTACTCTGGTCGCGCGCCGGACCCATCACCTCGGCGGGACAGGTCCGCCGCGCGGCCAGAGTGGCGTCAGTGCGGGGTCCCAGGAGACTGTGAGGCACGTCCCGTAGACGCCCCCTGATCCCGGAGCTACGCTCGCAGAGCCACAGAACGTCCGGTACCCGACAAGGACTGGAACGAGAAGGCAATGAGCGATACCGCACTCGCGAGCGCGCCCACCAGCGCGCTGATGACCCGTACCCCGGTCATCGCCCGCACCCGCGCCGAACTCGACGCCGCGCTGGCGCTCACCCCCGGCCCCCGCGGGGTCGTGATGACAATGGGCGCCCTGCACGACGGCCATGCCGAACTGATGCGGACTGCCCGCCGCGAATGCGCGAGTCTGGTCGTGACGATCTTCGTCAACCCGCTGCAGTTCGGCGCGAACGAGGACCTGGCGAAGTACCCGCGCACTTTCGAGGCCGACCTCGCCCTATGCGCCGACGCGGGCGTCGACGTGCTGTTCTTCCCCGACGAGTCAGCCATGTACCCGCACGGGCGTCCGGCCACCATCGTCACCGCCGGCCCGATCGGCGACGACCTGGAGGGCGCCGCGCGACCCGGGCACTTCGACGGCGTCCTCACCGTCGTGCTCAAGCTGCTGCACCTGACCAGGCCCGACGTCGCCTATTTCGGCGAGAAGGACTACCAGCAGCTCACGTTGATCCGGCAGATGTGCACCGACCTCGACCTCGCGGTCACCATCGCGGCGGTCCCCACCGTGCGTGAGGCCGACGGACTGGCCCGCTCCAGTCGCAACCGATATCTGAGCGCCGACGAGCGCGACGCCGCCCTCGCGATCTCCGCCGCGCTGCGATCCGGCGCCGCCGCCGGTCACCTCGGCGCGGAGGCGGTCCTGGCGGCCGCCCGCACCCCCCTGGTTGAAGCACCATCCCTGGTCGTGGATTACCTTGCGCTGCGCGCTCCCGACCTGGGCCCGGCACCTGAGCACGGCGAGACCCGCCTGCTGATCGCTGCGAAGTCCGGCACCACCCGGCTGATCGACAACGCTCCCGTTCTGCTCGGCACGCCCTGATTTCCACCGCCCCGGTTCCTCCCCCCGAAGGGACGCCCCGTGTTCCGCACCATGCTCAAGTCGAAGATTCACCGCGCGACGGTGACGCAGGCCGATCTGCATTACGTCGGCTCCATCACCATCGACGAGGACCTGCTCGACGCTGCCGATCTGCTGGCCGGCGAACAGGTCGCGATCGTGGATATCGACAACGGCGCCCGCCTGGAGACCTACGTGATCCCGGGCCCGCGCGGCACCGGCATCATCGGGATCAACGGCGCCGCCGCCCGCCTGGTTCAGCCGGGTGACCTGGTCATCATCATCAGCTACATGGGGGTGGACGACCGCGAGGCCCGCGAGCGCAAGCCGCTGGTCGTGCACGTCGACGGGCGCAACCAGATCGTGCACATCGACGGCGACCCTGCCGCGCCCGTGCCCGGCGACGAGCTCAACACTCGCGGCGATCTGCCGGCCACGTCGCTGGTCACCGTCAAGGCGATGAACCGCCACGCCGCGCCCGTCCAGGTCCGGTAACCCCCCCCGCCCATGCGCTTGCGTCCGAAGGAGCGGTTGCTATTGCGACCGCTCCTTCGGACGTCCCGGCCTTCCAGGACGGAAGCGCGATGAACGGGCTGCCGGCTCGCCTGGCGGCCCCGGAGCCCGGCTGGACGACGGAGGCCGACGTCGTCGTCGTCGGCTCCGGCATCGCGGGCCTGACGATCGCGCTGCGGACCGCCGCCGCGCACCCCGACGCGCGGGTCCTCGTCGTCACCAAGGACGTCCTGTCCGCCGGCTCCACCCAGTGGGCGCAGGGCGGGATCGCCGCCGCGCTCGGCCCCGGGGACTCACCCGCCGAACATGAACGCGACACCCTGCTCGCCGGCGACGGGCTCTGCAACCCCGAGGCGGTCCGGCTGCTGGTGACCGAGGGCCCTGCCTCGGTGCGGCGCCTCATCGCCGGCGGCGCGGTGTTCGACCTGGCCGCCGACGGCGAACTCGCCCTGACCCGCGAGGGCGGGCACCGCCGCGACCGCATTGCCCACGCCGGCGGGGATGCGACGGGCGCCGAGATCCAACGCGCCCTGATCTACGCCGTACACGCGCAGCCCCGCATCGAGGTCATCGAGCACGCCCTCGCCCTGGACCTGCTCCTCGCTGACCCTGACCCCCACCCCCACCCCGAGAACCCCCCGCCCCCCGTCTTCGGGCGCGATTCCGACCTATCGGAGCCCGCGGATAGGTCCACACGCCACCCGAGGATGGGCGCCCCCGCCGACCCGGCCGCCATTGAACCCGCGACCCCCGCCCCCGTCTTCGGGCGCGATTTCGACCTATCGGAGCCCGCGGATAGGTCCACACGCCACCCGGAGATAGCCAGCCCCGCGCGCGCGATCGCCGGCCTCACGCTGCACGTCATGGGTGAAGGCCAGCGCGACGGGGTCGGCGCCGTGCACGCCCCCGTCGTCGTCCTGGCCACTGGGGGCATCGGGCAGATCTACGCCGCCACGACCAACCCCGCGGTCGCCACCGGCGACGGCGTCGCGATGGCGCTGCGCGCCGGGGCCGTCGTCCGGGACCTGGAGTTCGTCCAGTTCCACCCCACGGTGCTCTGGCTCGGCGAAGGTTCCGCGGGCCAGCAGCCGCTGATCTCCGAGGCCGTCCGCGGTGAGGGCGCCTTCCTCGTCGACGCCGACGGGACGCGCTTCATGACCGGCGCCCACGAACTCGGCGATCTGGCGCCGCGCAGCGTCGTCGCCAAGGCGATCCTGCGCCGCATGCACTCCGGCGGCGCCCCGCACGTTTGGCTCGATGCCCGCCACCTCGGCGCCGACCGCTGGGCGACGAGGTTCCCGACGATCCTGGCCAAGTGCCGCGAGCACGGCATCGACCCGGTCACCGAGCTGATCCCCGTCGTCCCGGCCTGTCACTACGCATCCGGCGGCATCCGCGTCGACCTCACCGGGCGCTCCTCGATCCCCGGGCTCTACGCCTGCGGGGAGGCCGCCTGCACGGGAGTGCACGGCGCAAACCGGCTGGCCAGCAACTCCCTGCTCGAGGGCCTGGTCTTCGCCGAGCGCATCGCCGACGATCTTTCAGGCGGCCTGCCGCCGCACCGCCCGCCCGCACTCGACACTCGTTCCGCCGGCTTGCTCGCGGGCGACGCCCGCACCGAGCTGCAGCAGCTGATGAGCACTGGCGCCGGCGTGCTGCGTACTGAGCGCGGTCTGCGCGACACGACCGCCGCGCTCGTCAACCTCGGCCGCACCCGTAGCGGCGAGCCTGGCGTCGAGGCCTGGGAGAGCACCAACCTGCTTACCGTCGCCCGTGCGTTGGTCGCCGCCGCGACGACCCGCGCCGAGACCCGAGGGTCGCACTGGCGTGAGGACCACCCCGACCGCGACGACACCAGTTGGCTCGGTCACCTCGACACCACCATCACCGTCGACGGGATCGAGATGACCTACCGCAGCTCGCACCCCGCCGTCCCGTCCGCGACCCTGTCCGCCGAACTCGCCGAGGCCGGCCTCGCGGAGTCCGAGGTCCTGGCCATCGTCGAACGTGCCCTGATCGAGGACCTCGGCCCGGACCTGGACGTCGGCGCCGACGTCACCACCGCGGCCACGGTCCCTGCGCAGCAGCTTGCGAGCGCAGACGTCGTCGCGCGCCAAGGCGGGGTCGTTGCGGGTCTGGCAGTTGCCCGTGCGGTGTTTGAGTACGTCAGCCGCGGCAGCGCCCGCATCGACCGCCACGTCAAGGACGGCGAACGCGTCGAACGCGGCGACATCCTGATGACGGTCACCGGCCGCACCCGCGACCTGCTCGCCGCCGAACGCACCGCGCTCAACCTGCTGTGCCGGATGTCCGGCACCGCGACGGCGACGCGCGCCTGGGCTGACGCTCTGTCAGGAACCAGCGCCCGCGTCCGCGACACCCGCAAGACCACGCCGGGCCTGCGCGTTCTGGAGAAGTACGCGGTCCGCGCCGGCGGTGGGGTCAACCACCGCCTCGCGCTTTACGACGAGGCCCTCATCAAGGACAACCACGTGCTCGCCGCCGGCGGCGTCGTCGAGGCTTACGCCGCGGTGCGCGCCAGTGCCCCGGCACTCCCCGTCGAGGTCGAGGTCGATTCTCTCGACCAACTCGCCGCGGTCCTGGACGCCGGTGCCGACCTGGTGCTGCTGGACAACTTCACGCCCGATCAGATGCGCGCCGCGGTGACGCTGTGCGCCGGCCGCGCTTGCCTCGAGGCTTCCGGTGGCCTGACGTTCGCCGACGCCGCCGCGGTCGCCGCCACCGGCGTCGACTTCATCTCGGTCGGCGCACTGACCCACTCGGCCCCCATCATCGACATCGCCTTGGATCTGCGGGAGGACAGCTAGGTGCTGCTCACCATCGACGTCGGCAACACCCACACCGTGCTGGGCCTGTTCGACGGTTCGGAGATCGTCCAGCACTGGCGGATCTCCACCGACGCGCGACGGACCACCGACGAGCTTGCGGTCACCGTTTCCTCCCTGCTGGGCCACCACCTCGGCGCACCTCTGGGCACCCTGGGCGCTCCGAAGATCGAGGCGATCTCGATGTGCTCGACGGTGCCCTCGGTCCTGCACGAGTTCCGCGAGATGTTCCGGCGCTACTACCCGGACACCCCCGCGGTCGTGGTGGAGCCCGGGATCAAGACCGGGGTTCCGGTGCTGATGGACAACCCCAAGGAGGTCGGCGCCGACCGGATCGTCAACGCACTCGCCGCCGCCCACCTCTACGGCGGGCCCTGCATCGTCGTCGACTTCGGCACCGCCACCACATTTGACGCTGTGTCAGTTCGCGGGGAATACGTCGGCGGCGCCATCGCGCCCGGCATCGAGATCTCCGTCGACGCCCTCGGCGCCCGCGGCGCGCAGTTGCGCAAGGTCGAACTGCTCAAGCCGCGGTCGGTGATCGGCAAGTCCACTGTCGAGGCCATGCAGTCCGGCATCCTTTACGGTTTCGCCGGCCAGGTCGACGGGATCGTGGACCGGATGGCCGCCGAGCTCGCCGAGGACCCGGACACGGTCACCGTGGTCGCCACCGGCGGCCTCGCCCCTGTCGTGCTGGCCGAGTCCTCGACGATCGACCTCCACGAACCCTGGCTCACCCTGATCGGGCTGCGCCTCATCTACGAACGCAACACCCCCGCCTGACCCCACCACCGGTTGCGCATCGATGCGCAGCGGGTGGTGGTTTCTCCCGCGATCGCGACGCACCGCGGATCAGAGGCCACCGGTTGCGCATCGATGCGCAGCGCGTGGTGGTTCTTCCCGCGATCGCGACGCACAGCGCATCAGAGGCCACCGGTTGCGCATCGATGCGCAGGCGTCCGCGATGATCTTGGGTAATTCTCAGGACAAGCCGGACATTCGGTGCATAGGCTGCGCTTTTGATCAGCGTCTGGGGAGGCGCTGACGGCTTACATCTCCTGGGGGGAGATCACATGTCTGGACGTCTGTCTCGAGCCCGTCGCACCGCCATCGCCGCTTCGATGGCGGCCCTCACCGTGGGCCTGGTCGCACCATCGGCGCTCGCGCAGGAGGAGTCCGCGCGCGAGGTGTCGATGGTCAACGAGGAGATCAGCGCGACGCTGCTGATCGACGGAAATCTGACCAAGCTCGTCGACCTCAAGGGCATCACGAGCCTGGTGGACGACCTCGGGCGCGCAATCGGTGCTCCGCGCACAGTCGCCCTGCGCTCGGAGGTCGACAGTCCGGAGCTGGGGGAGTATTCCTGCGTCTACCGCGGTCAGGGGCGCAAGGGCTTCAGGGCGCTGCCTGTGCAGGAGATCTACCGCGACTACGGCTACGGCGAGGTCCAGGCGCAGTTCCATACCTACCGCCTGAAGAAGGCACGCCGTCTGGGGATCGGGAAGTTGAGTCCGGGTACTACGCAGTTCGAGGTGTGCGGGGTCGGCGGTGGGGACATGAACGACAAGCGGATGCGCCGGATGGGAATCGGAATCGCCTACCCTGATGTCGCCACCACCTACCGGATCGGGTCCGAGTGGCGCAGCGGGGACACTCCGGAGAACTACACCGTCGACTTGGGGTTCGAGGTCCCGGTGCACAAGGCGCTCACGATCAGCGGCGGGATCTCCCAGACCCCGACGAACAAGCTGGTCGGTTCGTTCGTGCCGCCATTCGAATCGAACATCAGCCAGTACTCGCGCAACGGGGTCAACGCATGGTGGCAAGACGACTGCGTGGGAGGTTCGCCTTGCGCTCCGTGGAAGGGCAGCAAGTCCTTTCACGGGACCGTCGCGCAGGGATTGTGGGAGTTCACACCTGACCAGGCCAAGACCTTTCGCGGGTTCGAGCTCCGCACGTTCCTGTCTACCAACTGACAGGCTGACCTGGTGAACTCATTCCACCATCGGTGGCGCCGGATGCTCGCAGGCACCTGCGCTGCAGTCGTTCTGGGCACCTTGCCGGCTTGCGCCGGTGATGACACCACATCGTCCGCGCCGCAGGTCGCATCCGCGGTCGTGCGAGACCTGTCCACCTACGAGGCGTTCATGCTCGCCAGCGCGGAGAACAACCTACTTTTCGCCGATGTCTACGGGGTGCGGTTCGATCCGTTAGTCGTCGACCGCATCACCACGATGAAGCGGATCTCGTCACTGGGCGCGGATGGCGAGCAGGTCCTCGTGGCGGCGGCCGACCGCGACGTTGATCGCCTTGCGGTGGTTAACGGCGACGGCACGTTGTCTCCGGTGCCGGGGTTGGGCCGTCCGTATGCGTTTCTCAACAAGGTGTACGACGGAGTCCTTTATTACCAGACGGTCAAGGGCGACACTGAGATCAACCGGGAGTTTTCCTACGACCTCGCTGCTCGAACGAAGAAGCTCTTGTTCGAATCCGCCGAACGAAGCGGCGTCTACCCGTTGATCGGCGGAGGCTTCACCTACGGGCGCGAGACACCGGAATCGGGAGCTGACTCGCTCGTTGATGTGGAAGACAAGTCGGGGAAGGTTCGTACCCTGTCGTACAAGGCCGAGATCTACGGCGGCATCGATGGCGAGCGGTGGAGCGCTGGCACCATCAACGCACCCGACGCCGGCTTCGGGGACAAGCCCGAAACTCTGGTTCTGCTCGACTTGAAGTCGGGCAAGACCAAGCGCGTCGATGGACTGCAGGCCGTCTGTTGGACCCCCGACGGCACTCGCCTGCTCGCCCGGCGCGTGGGGGATCCGCTGTCCAGCCCACTCGTGCTGCTCGACCCCGACAAGCCCTCCGACATTGTCGAGGTCGGCACCGTCCCGGGCCTGGCGATCTTCGGCGGGGTCTGGGTCCGCAACAACCCCTGAGTCCCCCCAAGCAGCGCCGGCGGATCCCCCCGACCGCCGGCGCTGCGCTTTCTGCATCCCCGGCCGACTAATCTCGACCGGTGACCGACGACGAACTGCCGGAGCAGGTACGGATCCGCCGCGAGAAGCTGGAGCGGCTCAAGGCGGCGGGGACCGACCCTTACCCGGTGGGGTACCCGCGCACCGCCACGATCGCCGAGGTGATCGCCGCCCACCATGGCCTGGAGGTCGACGTCGCGACCGGCGTCCGCGCCGGGATCGCCGGCCGCGTGATGCTCTCGCGTACCGGCGGCAAGCTCTGCTTCGCGACGCTGCGCGACTTCAGCGGCGACCTGCAGGTGATGTTGTCCCTGGACCGCCTCGGCGCCGAATCCCTGGCGGCCTGGAAGTCCGACGTCGACCTCGGCGACCACATCGGGGTGACCGGAGAGGTCATCACCTCCAAGCGCGGGGAGCTGTCCGTGCTGGTGGAGTCCTGGGCGATCACCGCCAAGTGCCTGCGCCCGTTGCCGGACAAGCACAAGGGCCTGTCCGACCCCGAGGCACTGGTGCGCCAGCGCTACGTCGACCTGATCGTCAACCCCGAGGCTCGCCGGATGCTGACCGTGCGCAGCGAGATGGTGCGCTCGTTGCGCCAGACCCTGGCCGACTCCGGGTTCTGTGAGGTCGAGACGCCGATGCTGCAAGCGGTGCACGGCGGGGCAAATGCGCGTCCGTTCACTACCCACATCAACGCCTACGACGTCGATCTTTTTCTGCGTATCGCCCCCGAGCTCTACCTCAAGAGGCTTGCAGTCGGTGGTGTGGAGAAGGTGTTCGAGATCAACCGGAACTTCCGCAACGAGGGCGCGGACGCCACCCACAATCCTGAGTTCACGATGCTGGAGGCGTATGAGGCCTACGGCGACTACGACTCGATGGCCGTCCTGACTCAGCGTCTGATCGTCCAGGCTGCGCGCGACGCTTTGGGCGGCACGGTGTTACGTCGCGGGGACGAAGAATTTGACATCGGTGGAGAATGGCGCAGCATCACGCTCTATGACGGTTTGTCCGAGGTCTTGGGCACGCCGGTCGATGCGGACACCGACGTCGCCGCGCTCATCGAGTTGTGCGCCAAGGCCGACGTCCCGTACAACCCGGCGTGGAATCGCGGGCAGATTGTGCTGGAGATGTACGAGCACCTGCTGGAGTCCCGCACCGTACTGCCCACCTTCTACCGCGATTTTCCGACCGAAGTTTCCCCGTTGACCCGGGCGCACCGCACTGATCCACGCGTTGCCGAACGCTGGGACCTGGTCGCGTTCGGCACCGAGATCGGGACCGCGTATTCGGAGTTGATCGACCCTGTCGAGCAGCGCGCCCGTTTCACGGCCCAGTCGTTGCTGGCCGCCGGTGGCGATCACGAGGCGATGCAACTCGACGAGGACTTCCTACGGGCGCTGGAGTACGCCATGCCCCCGACGGGCGGCATGGGAATGGGCGTGGACCGCCTGCTGATGATGCTGACCGGCGCCTCGATCCGCCAGAGCGTGTTGTTCCCGTTCGTGCGCCCGGAATGAGGCGCAGATGACGGGGCGCCCGACCCTGCGCAAGGCCCGGACCGCGGACGTATCCGAGATCCGGCGCTTCATCGACGTGTACGCCAATGACCGGATCCTGCTCTCCAAGCCGACGGTCGCCCTCTATGAGGACATCCAGGAATTCTGGGTGGCCGAGGCCGATCTCGGGTCCGGGTACGAAGTCGTGGGTTGTGGCGCATTGCACGTGATGTGGGAAGACCTCGCTGAGGTCCGCACGCTCGCAGTCGACCCGCGGCTGCGCGGCGCCGGAATCGGGCACCTACTGCTGGGTCGCCTGGTCGAGGCCGCGCGCGAACTCGGGGTTTCAAAACTGTTCTGTCTGACGTTTGAGGTGGAGTTCTTCACAGCTCACGGATTCGTCGAGATCGACGGTGTTCCGGTCGAACCCGGGGTGTACTCCCAGATCGTGCAGTCCTATGACGAGGGCGTCGCGGAGTTCCTGGACCTGGAACGGGTGAAGCCGAACACGCTGGGCAACACCCGCATGTTGTTGTCGCTTTAGTCTGGAGATGGACAAGGCGCGCGCAAATGGCCCGGCGCATTTGATCTGGCGCCGCAATTCTGCTTTCCTTTCGTCGACAGTTGTGCCGTGCGGACCCCGGCGCACCGCGAGCGACGAAGCGGAGAATCGCGACCATGGCATCGAAGACCCTTGTCATTCTCGAGGACGACCTTGACGGTGGCGCCGCAGAGGAGACGGTCAAGTTCTCCCTCGACGGTGTTTCCTACGAGATCGACCTCTCGGCCAAGAACGCCGCCAAACTGCGCACGGCGCTGGCGGCCTATGTCGGCTCGGGCCGGCGCGTCGGTGGCCGTTCCGCGCGGGGCAAGGGCCCCGGCGCCAAGGCAGCCGGTAACCGCACCGCCGAGATCCGGGCCTGGGCGCGCGCCCAGAAGCTCGTGGTCAACGAGCGTGGCCGTATTCCGGCGGAGATCATCGCCAAGTTCGACAAGGCGCACAAGTAGGGAATAGACCCCGCGCTCCCCGGCGTTCCACCAGCCCCGTACCGCGTCCGCGGTCCGGGGCTGGATGCGTCCGACAGGTTGCCCGCGGGGGTTTGTCCCAGGTGGGGATCAGCCGTTCGTTCGCCTCTGGCGGATCTTCCCCGCACCCGAACCGGGGGCGGGGCTAGAGTGACAGCACGGTAGGCGCAACGTCCGTCGCGCCCTCACCGTGCAGGGGAGCCGCGAAGATGTTCGAGAGATTTACTGACCGCGCCCGACGTGTTGTGGTTCTGGCCCAAGAAGAGGCCCGGATGCTCAACCACAACTACATCGGCACCGAGCACATCCTGCTCGGCCTCATCCACGAGGGTGAAGGCGTCGCGGCCAAGGCTCTGGAGAGCCTCGGCATCTCGCTGGAGGCCGTCCGCTCCCAGGTCGAGGAGATCATCGGCCAGGGCCAGCAGGCTCCGTCCGGCCACATCCCCTTCACCCCGCGCGCCAAGAAGGTGCTCGAGCTCTCGCTGCGCGAGGCGCTTCAGCTCGGCCACAACTACATCGGGACCGAGCACATCCTGCTCGGCCTGATCCGCGAGGGCGAGGGGGTCGCCGCCCAGGTGCTGGTCAAGCTCGGCGCCGACCTCAACCGCGTCCGCCAGCAGGTCATCCAGCTGCTCAGCGGCTACCAGGGCAAGGAACCTGCTGCAGCCGGTGGTCCCGCCGAAGGCACCCCGTCGACCTCGCTGGTCCTGGACCAGTTCGGCCGCAACCTGACCCAGGCCGCCCGCGAGGGCAAGCTCGACCCGGTCATCGGCCGGGACAAGGAAATTGAGCGCGTCATGCAGGTGCTGTCCCGGCGCACCAAAAATAACCCGGTGCTGATCGGCGAGCCCGGCGTCGGCAAGACCGCCGTCGTGGAGGGCCTGGCCCAGAAGATCATCCGCGGCGAGGTCCCCGAGACTCTCAAGGACAAGCAGCTCTACACGTTGGACCTCGGCGCCCTGGTCGCCGGTTCCCGCTACCGCGGTGATTTCGAGGAGCGGCTGAAGAAGGTCCTCAAGGAGATCCGCACCCGCGGCGACATCATCTTGTTCATCGACGAGCTGCACACCCTCGTCGGAGCCGGCGCCGCGGAAGGTGCGATCGACGCCGCCAGCATCCTCAAGCCGATGCTGGCCCGCGGTGAACTCCAGACCATCGGGGCCACCACACTGGATGAGTACCGCAAGCACCTGGAGAAGGACGCCGCTCTGGAGCGACGGTTCCAGCCGATCCAGGTCGCCGAGCCCTCGCTCGCGCACACCATCGAGATCCTCAAGGGTCTGCGGGACCGCTACGAGGCCCACCACCGGGTCTCGATCACCGACGCGGCCCTGGTCGCGGCGGCCACCCTGGCCGACCGCTACATCTCCGACCGGTTCCTGCCGGACAAGGCCATCGACCTCATCGACGAGGCCGGCTCGCGCATGCGCATCCGCCGCATGACCGCACCGCCGGACCTGCGTGAGTTCGACGAGAAGATCGCCGGCGTGCGCCGGGACAAGGAATCGGCGATCGACGCGCAGGACTTCGAGAAGGCCGCCGCGCTCCGGGACACCGAAAAGCAGCTGCTGGGCGAGAAATCGGTCCGGGAGAAGGAATGGAAGTCCGGCGACATGGACATCGTCGCCGAGGTGGACGAGGAGCTCATTGCCGAGGTCCTGGCCACCGCGACCGGCATCCCGGTCTTCAAGCTGACCGAGGAGGAGTCCTCGCGGCTGCTGCGCATGGAGGACGAGCTGCACAAGCGCGTCATCGGGCAGAAGGAAGCGATCAAGGCGCTCTCCCAGGCCATCCGGCGCACCCGCGCGGGACTGAAGGACCCCAAGCGGCCCGGTGGATCGTTCATCTTCGCCGGCCCCTCGGGTGTCGGTAAGACGGAGCTGAGCAAGACCCTCGCCGAGTTCCTGTTCGGTGACGAGGATTCCCTCATCTCCCTGGACATGAGCGAGTACTCCGAGAAGCACACCGTCTCGCGCCTGTTCGGTTCCCCTCCCGGCTACGTCGGGTACGAAGAGGGCGGCCAGCTCACCGAGAAGGTGCGGCGCAAGCCGTTCTCGGTGGTCCTGTTCGACGAGGTCGAGAAGGCCCACCCGGACATCTTCAACTCGCTGTTGCAGATCCTGGAGGACGGCCGGCTGACCGACGCCCAGGGCCGGGTCGTGGACTTCAAGAACACCGTCATCATCATGACGACCAACCTCGGCACCCGGGACATCTCCAAGGGCTTCAACCTCGGCTTCGCCGCGGACGGCAACCAGCAGACGAACTACGAGCGGATGAAGCAAAAGGTCCAGGACGAGCTCAAGCAGCACTTCCGGCCCGAGTTCCTCAACCGCGTCGATGACATCGTCGTGTTCCATCAGCTGTTCGAGGACGAGATCATCCAGATCGTCGACCTGATGATCGAGAAGCTCGACGAGCGCATGAAGGACAAGGACATGGCCATCGAGGTCACGCCCGCGGCCAAGGCGCTGCTCGCCAAGCGCGGGTTCGACCCCGTGATGGGCGCTCGGCCGCTGCGTCGTGCGATCCAGCGCGAGGTGGAGGACGCCCTGTCCGAGAAGATCCTGTACTCGGAGCTGCGCCCCGGCCAGATCGTGGTGGTCGACGTCGAGGGTGAAGGCGACGCCGCGAAGTTCACTTTCCGCGGTGAGCTCAAGCCGGTGCCTGCTCCGGCGCTGCTCGACCCGACCCTGGTCGACCTGACCAAGGACTGAGCTTCACCCAGCTTCACTCGTAGCGTCCGACCAACTGTGGCTTATAGGCCACCTCTGGTCGGACGCTACGTGTTTGTGGGGAGCGCGTAGCGGCCGTCAGGGAGTGGGTCGACGAGGCCGTCGGCGATCAACGAGTCCAAGGCGCGGGCGCGCTGGATCGGCTCCGCCCAGCAGTCGTCCAAGGCCGCCGGCGTGACCGGCTCGGGCGCCCGTTCACGCAGCGCCCCCAGCAGCAGGCCGCGGACCTGACGATCGGTCCCTGCGAAGGTCTGCGTGCGGCGGGGTTCGGTCCCCGCGGGCCTGCCGGCGCCGTGCCACGCGCAGAATTCCTGGACGGGGCAGTGGCCGCAACGCGGCGCCCGGGCGGTGCACACCAGCGCGCCGAGTTCCATCGACGCCGCCGCCCAGCGCGCGGCGTCCGCGGCGCCGGCCGGGAGCAGCTCGGTGGCTCGGACGCGCTCGGCCGCGGTGATCGAGGCGCCGGGGAACTCCTGACCGCCGTAGACCCGGCTCAGCACCCGGCGCACGTTGGTATCCAGGACGACGTGGCGGCGCCCGTACCCGAACGAAGCCACTGCGGCCGCGGTGTAGTCGCCGACGCCGGGCAGCGCACGCAAGGCCTCGTAGTCCGCGGGGACGACACCCTCGTGCCGGTCGACGATGGTCCGCGCCGCGGAGTGCAGACGCAACGCACGGCGCGGATACCCCAATCGGCCCCAGGCCAGGACCGCCTCGCCGGGGGAGTCCGCGGCCAGCGCATCGGGCGTCGGCCACCGCCGCACCCAGGCCTCGTAGGTGGGCTGCACGCGCGCGACCGGGGTCTGCTGCAACATGACCTCGCTGACGAGAATCGCCCACGGCCCGGCGCCGGCTGCGCGCCACGGCAGCTCCCGCGCATGGGCGTCGAACCAGTCCAGGATCACGGCGACCAGGGACGCATTTTCCAGCGCCGGAAGCCGGCGCGGCTCGGCGCCCGCATCCGGCTCGGAGTGAGCGGCGCGCCCGACGGCGTGCCTTCCCGTCATCGGCACCCTTTCGGCCTAACGTGCTGAGCAATCATGAATGCCATTCTCGACCCCGTCGGCCGTCGGCCTTCCGCTGTGTACTGGCGGCGCCGCGCCGTGATGTTCGCTGCGCTCGCCGCCGCCACCCTGCTGCTGGCCAAGGCGTGCGGGACCAACGGTCCCAACATCGGCCCGGTCGCCCAACAGCAACCGGTCCCGCTGCTGAGCACCTTTACCCCGACGCCGACGCCGACCCCCACGTCGACGATCCCGTTCACCAGGTACACCGGTAAGCCGAAGCCCACCGCGAGCGCCCAACCCGCGGACAAGACCAAGACCGCCGTCAAGGCGGCGAAGAACGCCGAACCCGAGCCCACCTCGGACGCGCAGATCGCCGGGCCGGTTGCGTGCGCGAAGTCGAACCTGCGGGTCGTGCTGCGGACCGACGAGCGCATCTACTCGACGACGTCCAAGCCCAAGCTGTTCCTCGGCGTGAAGAACACCGGTGAGAACGCGTGCCTGGCCGACCTGGGCTCGCGCGCGCTCTCCTTCACGATCGTCTCCGGCAAGGACCGCATCTGGTCCTCCGACGACTGCCAGGGCAAGGGCACGAAGGACATTCGGCTGCTCGAGCCCGGCCAGGAGCTGTTCGCCCGTTCCGTTTGGAGCCTGGTCCGTTCCCAGCCCGGCTGCCCGAAGGGCCTGGCGAACGCCCGCGCCGGCACCTACGTCCTCGAAGGCTCCGCCGCCGGCGTCCCAGCCCGCAAACGCGCCGTCTTCGACATCCGCTAGTGCGGCGCCCTATCCCAACTTCGGGCGGCGATCCGACCTATCGCGGGCCTCGGATAGGTCCACGCGCCGCCCGAAGATGCCCCCGCCCTATCCCAAGTTCGGGCGGCGATCCGACCTATCGCGGCCTCGGATAGGTTTACGCGCCGCCCGAAGATGCGGGTTCGGCAGGTCTGCGACGGGGCTATACGTAGCGCTCGAGGATCGAAGATTCTGCGAGACGCGAAAGGCCCTCGCGGACCGAGCGGGCCCGGGATTCCCCGACGCCGTCGACGGTCTGCAGGTCGTCGATACTCGCGGCGAGCAGCTTCTGCAGGCCGCCGAAGTGTTCAACCAGGCGTTCGATCACCGCGGCCGGCAACCGTGGCACCTTGGCCAGCAGGCGGTAGCCGCGGGGGCTGACCGCGCTCTCCAGGGCCTCGACGCCACCGGTGTAGCCCAGCGCCCTCGCCACCGTCGACAGGTCCAGCAGGTCGGTGGCAGTCAGCAGGTTCAGCGCCTCCAGGGCGTCGACGGCCTCATAGCGTGCGCGCCCGGTCGGCGCCGGGAGGTAGTCGCGGGTGACCTGCTCGCGGTCGTCCTCGACGCCGGCGATCAACTCATCGAGCTGCAGGGCGAGCAGGCGCCCGTCGGAGCCGAGCTCGACGACGTAGCCCTCGATCTCGCGGGCGATCCGGCGGACCATCTCCAGGCGCTGGGCCACCGCCGCGACATCGCGGATCGTGACCAGGTCCTCGATCTCCAGCGCCGACAGTGTCCCGGCGACCTCGTCGAGGCGAAGCTTGTATCGCTCCAGGGTGGCCAGTGCCTGGTTCGCCCGGGTCAGGATCGTGCCGGAGTCCTCCAGCACGTGCCGCACCCCACGGATGTAGAGCGCGATCAGGTGCATGGACTGGCTGACCGAGATCACCGGAAGGTCGACCTGGCGCGAGACCCGGTCCGCAGTGCGGTGCCGCGTCCCGGATTCGTCGGTCGGAATGTTGGAGTCCGGCATCAGGTGCACGGCCGCCCGCACGATTTTCGTGGCCTCGCGGTCCAGGACGATTGCGCCGTCCATCTTCGCGAGCTCACGCAATCGGGTGGCGGAGAACTCGACGTCGAGCACGAATCCGCCGGTGCACATCGACTCCACGGTCTTCTCGTGCCCGAGCACGATCAGGGCGCCGGTGTGTCCACGCAGGATGCGTTCCAGGCCCTCCCGCAGTTGAGTTCCGGGCGCGACCGCGGACAAGGTCGCGCGCAGCGATGCCGCGTGCTCGACGCTGGAAGCATCGGGCGGCTCGATCGTGGACACGGACCCCCACAGGGTGCGGCGCTGGGATGCAAGACCGGACGCAGAGCTGGGCACAAAGTGGTGCAGATGACGCGTCATGGAGTGTACGCGCGCTACCTGCAGATTTCCCGACCTGGCGTCAGAAAGCGATCGGGTCGTCACACAGCGGCGCGACGTGCTGGCAGGAGAGTTTCGGCGTCAGCACAACCGAAGTTGACCCGACCGGCCACGGTGGCGCCGTCAGATGCGATGCAGACCGCGCAGCGGGACTGCCGGCGCCGGCGCCGTCGCAGCGGCCCAGGCAGCAGCCAACGTCGAGCATTCCAGCGCGATCATCCCCGCCGGTGCCGAGCCCGCGCTGCCCGGCGGCACGACCGCCCGCCGGAATCCGAGCCGGTGTGCCTCGGCCAACCGGCGTCCGATGCCCCCGACCGGGCGGATCTCCCCGGCCAGACCGACCTCACCGATCGCGACCAGGTCGGCGGGCAGGACCTCGTCGGTGCTGGCGCTGGCCACCGCCAAGCAGACCGCGAGATCCGAGGCCGGGTCAGTCAGGCGCACCCCGCCGACGGTGGCGGTGTAGACGTCGCGGCCGTGCAGTCGGATCCCGGCCCGGCGCTCCAGCACCGCCAGTGACAGGGCGACGCGGGAGGAGTCCAGCCCGGAGGTCGTGCGACGCGGCGACGGCAAATCCGACAGACCGACCAGGGCCTGGACCTCGACCACGAGTGGCCGGCGGCCCTCGACGGTGACGCTGACGCATTGGCCGGAGACGCTGACCGGCGCGCGGGACAGGAACAGCCCACTCGGGTCGGGGAGTTCGACGATGCCGTCGTCGGTGAGGTCGAAGCAGCCGACCTCATCCGCCGGCCCGTACCGGTTCTTCACCCCCCGGACCATCCGCAGCCGCCCGGCGCGGTCACCCTCGAAATGCAGGACGACGTCGACCAGGTGTTCCAGGGCCCGTGGCCCGGCGATCGAGCCGTCCTTGGTGACGTGACCGACCAGCACCGTCGTCATGGCGTTCTCCTTCGCCAGCCGGGTCAGCCCGGCGGCGACCTCGCGCACCTGGGTCACCCCGCCGGCGGCGCCGTCGGCCTCAGCAGTAGAGATCGTCTGCACGGAGTCCACGATCAGCAGCGTCGGCGCCACTGTGGCGACATGCTCCGCGATTGCGCCGAGGTCGCTCTCGGCCGCCAGGTACAGAGTCGGCTCGAGCGCGCCGACGCGGTCCGCGCGCAGGCGCACCTGGGCCGCGGACTCCTCGCCGGTGATGTAGAGGACCCGGGCGCCGGTGCGGGCCAGTTGGGCCGCGACCTCCAGCAGGAGCGTCGACTTGCCGACCCCGGGCTCACCGGCGAGCAGGACGACGGCGCCCGCGACCAGGCCGCCGCCGAGCACCCGGTCCAGTTCGCCGACGCCGCTCGGCGTCGATTTCGCGTCGGCCGCGGAGACCTCGGAGATCGGGGCGACCGCACCGCGGGTCACCACGCGTCCCCCGGTGCGGCGTACCACGGCCGCCGAGACCGCGACCTCACTCATGGATGACCAGGCGTGGCACTCCCCGCACCGGCCCACCCATTTCGCGGACTGCCACCCGCACTCGCCACAGCGGAACGTCGAGACTGATTTTGCCATGTTCGAACACTAGTTCGCATCGCTGACAGTTCCCGGTTCCCACGCTCATTCATGAGCGGGCGAGGCAGAAATCGGCGCGAGAAGCGATTGCCGGGGCCTGGAATTGCACCGCCCGCTCACGAGGAACAGGCGTCCGCAAGGATGCCCGCGTGGAGCTGCTGCATTCGGGCAAGGTGCGTGACGTCTACCTCGACCGCCGTGATGGCGTCGAGGAGCTGATCCTCGTTGCCTCGGACCGGGTCTCGGTCTACGACGTCGTGCTGGCGACGCCGGTCCCGGACAAGGGCGCGATCCTCACCCAGCTCTCGCTGTGGTGGTTCGAGCAGCTGGCCGGGATCGTGCCCGATCACGTCATCTCCGCCACCGACGTGCCCGCCGAGTTCGCAGGCCGCGCCTTGCGGTGCCGCAAGCTCGCGATGGTCGCGGTCGAGTGCGTGGCCCGCGGCTACCTCGCCGGGTCGGGGACCGCGCAGTACCACACCACCGGCGCCGTCAGCGGTGTCCCGTTGCCCCCGGGCCTGGTCGAGGGCTCGCGGCTGCCCGCGCCGATCTTCACCCCGACGACCAAGGCGCCGGTCGGCGAACACGACGAGCCGATGTCCCACACCGAGGTCGTGGCTGCAGTCGGGCCCGAGTTGGCAGCCCGCCTGGCGGAAGTGACCCTCGAGGTCTATGCCCGCGGCTCGGCGCTGGCCGCCGACCGGGGCATCATCATCGCGGATACCAAGATCGAGCTCGGCATGGATGCGGACGGGGTGTTGACCCTGGGCGACGAGCTGCTGACCCCGGACTCCTCGCGGTTCTGGCCCGCGGACTCCTGGTCGCCGGGCCGCTCCCAAGTGAGCCTGGACAAGCAACCCGTCCGCGACTGGGCTGCCGGCTCGGGCTGGGACAAAAAGCCGCCGGCGCCCGAGGTTCCCGCGCAGATCATCGAGTCCACCCGCGCCCGCTACATCGAGGTCTACGAACGCCTCACCGGGCAGCAGTGGGGCTGAGCCCGGGCGCCATCCCCTCACCGAACATCTGGGAGAACCCCGAGATCTACGAGGTGGAGAACCGCGCCGTCGACCCCGACCGGGTGATCGAGGACGCGATCGCGGAACTCGCCCTGATCCCGGGGGTGTTCAGCGAGTCCTGGGGCCACGTGCTCGACGTCGGGTGCGGCACCGGATTCCACCTTCCCTGGTTGGCCGAGAACGCCGCCACCGTGATCGGGGTCGAACCGCATCCGGCGCTGCTCGCGGCAGCGTCCGAACGGGTGAAACTGCTGCCGAATGTGATGGTGCGTCAAGGAACGGCGCAGGCGCTGCCGGTCCCGGACCGCAGTATCGATCTCGCGCACGCTCGCTGGTCGTATTTCTTCGGCCCCGGGTGCGAACCCGGTCTCGCCGAACTGGCCCGGGTCCTGCGTCCGGGTGGCCTGGCCGTGATCGCCGACCACGATGCCACCCGGTCGCAGGTCGGGACGTGGTTCGCCGCCGGGCTGCGCGCCGACAAGCTCCCCTACGACCCACGCGTGGTGGCCGAGTTCTGGGCGCGCGCCGGCTTCGCCTGCCGTCGCCTGGACATCCGCTGGCGGTTCGCCACCATCGACGACCTGGCGGCCGTGCTGGGCATCGAGTTCCCGGCCTCCGTCGTCCGCAGCGCGCTCGCCGAGGTCCGGGCCGCCCGCACCTGGGCGGCGCCCGAGGACCCGTGGGAGGTCAGTGCCGCGGTCAACCTCTGGCACCGCACGTACTGAGCCCGAGCCTTGGGCTCATTACTGAGCGCAGGCCCTCTGTGATGCGCTCCGGGTGCGAATCGGGCGCGATCTGGCGCCCGAATCTGACCCGCTGCTCAGTAATGAGCGCAGAATCCCGGGTTCCGGACCTGCTCAGTTCTTGTTGCGCTTCTTGCGGGGGACACCGGCCGGGTGGGGCAGCAGCGGGCGACGTTCGGCCTCCCGCTCAAGGCACAGCTGTGCCAGCACCGCGTAGGCCTTTGCACCCATCAGTTCGCTCAATTCGGGGGCGTAGGACTGCCAGACCGCCTCCTTGGCCTGGTGCGCCTCGGTGGCCCCGGAACACCACCAATTCAGCTCGTGCCCGCCGGGACCCCAGGCCCGCCGGTTGAACTCACTGATCGAGATCTCCAGGTAGCGGGTCTCGTCCGGCCGGTCCACCCAGCGGTAGTCGCGGCGCACCGGAACCTGCCAGCACACCAGCGGCTTGGTCTCCAGCGGGTGGCGGCCGGTGCGCAGTGCCATGCCGTGCAGCGCGCAGCCCTGGCCACCGGCAAACCCGGGCCGGTTCAGGAACACGCACGCTCCGTCGATGACCCGGGTCTTGCGGACACCGTCGTCGTCGGAGGTGAAGACGCCCTTGCGCTTGCCGACGGCGCGCAGCTGCCAGTCCGCCGCGGTGAGTTCTTTCGCGAACTTGCGCACGCGCTTCTCGTCATCCGCATCGGCGAAATGTGCCCCCAGGCTGCAGCACCCGTCATCGGGGCGACCCTCCACGATGCCCTTGCAGCCGTTGGCGAAGATGCACCCCCAACTGGAGGTCAGCCAGGTGAGGTCGACGCGGAACACCTGGTCCGCGTCGTCGGGGTCGACGAACTCAGCCCAGGCACGAGGGAAATCGAGATCTACTTCCGGCACGCGCGCAGCCTAGGACGCCGACGTTAACGAATGGTGCGCGATAGCGTCGCGACATGCGGTTGGGGGTGCTCGATGTCGGTTCCAACACTGCGCACCTGTTGGTGATGGACGCTCACCCGGGTGCGCGGCCGTGGGCTGCCAACTCGCACAAGGCTGACATCCGCCTCATCGACCACCTCGACGCTGACGGCGCGATCGCGACGACGGGGGTGCAACTGCTGATCGCCGCGGTCCGGGACTCCGTCGCGCTGGCCACCGAGGCCGGGGTCGAGCAGGTGATGGCCTTCGCCACCTCGGCCATCCGCGAGGCGGCGAACGGCGAGGCGGTACTGGCCGAGGTTCTGGACCGGACCGGGGTCGAACTGGCCGTGCTCTCCGGTGAGGACGAGGCGCGCCTGACCTTTCTCGCGGTCCGGCGCTGGTTCGGCTGGTCGGCCGGACGCCTGATGGTTTTCGACATCGGCGGCGGATCGCTGGAGCTGGCGACCGGCATCGACTCCGACCCCGACGTCGTGGTGTCCCTGCCGCTCGGCGCCGGCCGGCTCACCCACGAGGCCTTCACCACCGACCCGCCTACTACTGCGGAGCTCGTGGCGTTGCGCCGGCACGTGCGGGCGGAGATCGCCCAGAACGCCTGTGGACCGATGACCCGCTTCGGAGCCCCCGACCGCGCGGTCGCGACCTCCAAGACGTTCAAGCAACTCGCCCGTCTTGCCGGTGCCGCGTCCTCCTCCGACGGGATGTACGTGCGGCGGACACTGGACCGCACGGATGTGTCCTACTGGATCAACGTCATGGCGACGATGAGCTCGGCGCAGCGCGCCGAACTGCCCGGCGTGTCGGTCGGGAGGGCCGGTCAGCTCCTGGCCGGCGCCGTGGTCGCCGAGGCGGCGATGGACCTGTTCGCCGTTGACCGGCTCGAAATCTGCCCCTGGGCGCTGCGTGAAGGTTTGATCCTGCGATGGTTCGATCACCTGGTGGATTCCGCAGTCGGAGTCACCAGCGCAACCCCTCTGCAAATGGAGTATTGAGATGGCCCGCCCCACCAGCACCTCCTCACGAGCACCGCTGATCCGGGGGTTGCTCTCGCTGCTGATCGTGGTCGGCGCCGGCTACGCGACGCTCACCAAGGACGCCAAGCTCGGATTGGACCTCAAGGGCGGCACGCAGGTCGTCCTGGAGACCAAGGATTCCGATCTGGTCAAGGCGAACCGGGAGTCGACCGATAAGGCCCTGGAGGTGCTGCGCAAGCGCGTGGACTCCCTGGGTGTTGCCGAGCCGAGCATCTCCCGCTCCGGGGAGAAGCGGATCATCGTCGAACTGCCGGGCCTGCAGGAGCCCAAGGAAGCGGCGGAGGTGCTGGGCAAGACCGCCCAGCTGACCTTCCACGCGGTCCTCGGTGAGGGCCCGCAGGTGGGGCCGGTCGCGCCGACCCCCAGCACGAGCGAGCTCACCCTGCCCGACGAGGACGGCTTGTCCCAGCTGCGCCTCGCGCCCCCGACGCTGTCCGGCGCCGGGGTCGGCGGGGCCGATCCGAACTTCGATCTCACCCAGGGCGGTTGGTTCGTCACCATCGACTTCAAGGGTGAGGGCTCCGGTGCGTGGGCGGACCTCACCGCGAAGGCCGCCTGCGCCCCGGACGGGGATCCGACGCGTCGCGTCGCGATCGTGCTCGACGGCGAGGTGATCTCCTCGCCCCAGGTGTCCAACCAGGTCGCGTGCGACGTCGGCATCGTCGGTGGCAGCACCCAGATCAACGGCAACTTCGACGAGGCGAGCGCGAAGAACCTCGCCGTGCTGGTCGACGGCGGCTCGTTGCCGGTGCCGGTCGAGATCATCGAACAGCGCACCGTCGGCCCGACGCTCGGTCAGGCAGCGATCGATGCCAGCCGCAACGCCGCCATCATCGGCATCATCCTCACCGGCCTGTTCATCATCTTCGTCTACCGCCTCGTCGGCGGTCTCGCGACGATCGCGCTCGCCTGTTACTCCCTGATCTCCTACGCGGCGCTGGTGACCTTGGGCGCGACACTGACCCTGCCGGGCCTGGCCGGGTTCGTGCTGGCCATCGGCATCGCGATCGACGCCAACGTCCTGGTCTTCGAACGCGCCCGCGAGGAATATCTCGAGGGCAAGTTGCCCGGGACGAAGAAGAACCTGCGCGGGTCCCTGGAGATGGGCTACCGCAAGGCGTGGACCGCGATCATCGACTCGAACGTCACCACGTTGCTGGCCGCCGGGCTGTTGTTCTATTTCGCATCCGGTCCGGTCAAGGGCTTCGGCGTCACGCTGACCATCGGTGTGCTGGCCTCGATGGTCTCGGCGCTGCTCATCACCCGCAGCCTCACCGACTTCGCGATGCGCGGAGACCGGCTGCGCAAGCGCCCGGCGCCCTCCGGTGTCGCCACCACGGGCCGCGTGCGGACGTGGCTGGCCGAACACAACCCCGACATCATGCGCCGGCGCCTTACCTGGCTGATGATCTCGGGCCTGCTGCTCATCGTCGCCGTCGCCGGCATCACGTTGCGCGGGCTCAACCTCGGCGTCGAGTTCACCGGTGGTCGGCTGATCGAGTACTCCACCAGCGTTCCGCTGGACCCGGACACTGCCCGGGAGAAGGTCTCCGGGGTCGGCTTCCCACGCGCGATCGTGCAGTCCTCCGGCGAGGACGACATCACGGTGCGGGCCTCCGACGTCTCCAACCAGGACGAGCTCGACATTCGCGCCGCCCTCGGCGAGGTCGGCGGCGAGGTCACCAAGCTGCGTGACGAGCTGATCGGCCCGAGCCTGGGCAAGGAGTTGCGGGACAAGGCGATCATCGCTTTGATCATCGCCCTGATCGCGCAGATGATCTATCTCGCGATCCGGTTCCGCTGGACCTTCGGTGCCGCCGCGGCGCTGGCGATGTTCCACGACGTGATCCTGGTGACGGGCGCCTTCGCCTGGATGGGCAGACCGATCGACGGGGTGTTCCTTGCCGCCGTGCTGACCATCGTCGGCCTGAGCATCAACGACACCGTGGTGGTCTTCGACCGGGTCCGCGAACGCTGGGCCGAGCGGCCCGAGGACCCCTTCGACGCGGTCTGCAACACCGCGGTGCTGCAGACGATCCCGCGCACGGTCAACACCGGGCTCGGCGCGATGTTCATCCTGGCCGCCCTCGCGATTCTTGGCGGGGACTCCCTCGTCGACTTCGCCATCGCGTTGCTGCTCGGGTTGATCGTCGGTACGGCGTCCTCGACCTTCACTGCGACGCCGCTCGCGATCGTGCTGCATTCCCGCTCGCATGCCGAGCCGCCGAAACCGCGGGAGATCGCGGCGCCGGGCGCGCAACGCAAGGAGCGGGACCCGCGCGACTCCGGCGCGGTCGTCTGACGGCGGCCGTCGTACCTCAGCGCGATCACGCGGCGTAACGACTGCGACGAATGGGGTTGCACGTCCTAATCTGGGCTGCGTGAGCACCGACGATCGGGTGGACGAGGCTCGCATCGGCGAGCCTGCGGTGCTGCAGGTGCCGGATGCCACGATCGCGCTGTCGACCTCGTCGACCTATCCCGAGTCCACCGGCACCGCGTTCGAGATCGCGGTGGACCTCGGCTTCGACGGTGTCGAGGTCATGGTGGGAGTGGACCCGGTCAGTCAGGACGCCACCGCGCTGCGGCACCTGTCGGACTACCACCAGATGCCGATCGTCGCCATCCACGCGCCGTGCCTGCTGGTCACCCAGCGGGTCTGGGGCACCGATCCCTGGGTCAAG
The DNA here is from genome assembly GCA_052387905.1 of Sporichthyaceae bacterium. GTDB lineage: Bacteria > Actinomycetota > Actinomycetes > Sporichthyales > Sporichthyaceae > JBQTII01. Next base: position 31,837 of record JBQTIR010000016.1, read on the forward strand.
CTCGACCGCGCGCGCGAGGTGGCCGAAGAGCTCGGGGCCTCCGTCGTCGTCGTGCACCCGCCTTTTCGCTGGCAGCGGGACTACGCGCAGGCGTTCGAGCTCGGGCTGGCCCAATTGGCTGAGGAGACCGACGTCGCCTTCGCGGTGGAGAACATGTACCCGTGGAGGGCCCGCGGCCGTGAGGTCCAGGCGTACGCCCCGGACTGGGACATCGTCGACCGGGACTACCCCTCGGTCACCCTGGACCTTTCCCACACCTCGGTCTCCGGCAGCGACCCACTGGCCATGGTGGCTGAGCTCGGTGACCGGTTGCGCCATCTGCACCTGGCAGACGGTTCGGGGAGCAACAAGGACGAGCACCTGGTTCCCGGGCGCGGCACCCAACCGTGCGCGGAGGTGCTGGAGGCCCTGGCCCGACGCGGTTTCGCCGGCTCGATCGTGCTCGAGGTCAACACCCGCCGCTGCGCGAACCGGCGCGAGCGCGAGGCGGACCTGCTGGAGGCGTTGGCCTTTACCCGATTGCACTTAGCGGCCAGCATCGCCGCGCCGGTCGAGATGCCGAAGCGGCGTCAGTAGAACGAGCCTTCGGGGAAGTAGGGCGCTGCCCACCCGAGGTAGCGCGCACCCCAGATCCGCTCGATCTCGCTGGCGTGCACCACCGAGATGGCCCCGGCGCGGTAGATGTCGTTGGTGGCGACGTAGCCGTCGCCCAGCGCGAGGGCCACATGGCCCGAACGCTGGCCGGTGTCCCAGAACAGCAGCGCACCAACGGGCGCGTTGCGGTCGCGTGGGTGTCGCATACTCAGCGGGATCTGCGTGGTCCAGTGATCGATCGCGTGCGGGGTTCCGGAGTACCCCCAGCCGTAGGAACGGGCGACGAATCGCAGACAGAGCATGTACCAGTTGTCGCTGCTGCCGCGGGCCGCGCGCGCCCAACTCGCGGCCGCCGCCGGGGTCCGCGGGTTTGCGGGGTACCTGCCCAGCGCGACGGCGGAGCCGTCGCCGAAGTACCTCGACGGCGGCGGCACGAACCGTGCCGCCAGGGCCTTGACCCGGGCGACGTGCGAGGCAGTCAGCGGGAGACGCTCCAGACTTCCGAGCGCGGCGATGCGGGTCCAGCCGATGTGGTAGGCCGCGATCGCCAGCGAGAGCCGGTCTCCGGCGACCGTCGAACTCACCGCCCGCCGGTAGAGATGGCACATCAGGCGGGCCGCGGTATGGATCGCGTCGTAGGGGTCCAGGGCGTCGATGTCGCCGTCGTGGTTGGCGTCCATGCCCCAGGCCGCCCAGGTCCCGGGCGTCAACTGGGCCAGGCCCGTCGCGCCGTTCTCGGCGACCCGGCCAGCGTCGAAACCGCTCTCGACCCCGAGCATCCCGGACAGCAGCCCGGGAGGCAGATGGGAGCAGGTCGAGCGAGCCTCGACGAAGATCGGCTTCAGGGCCTCCGGGACCGCGCTGGGCAGCGCGGGGGCGCCTTCGTGGTCGGCGCTCGCGGTCGGGGTGGCGATCAGCGGCAAGGCCACACCGACGGCGAGCGCGGCCACCGCCGCGCGCCGAGATCGCCGCTCGAGCATCGGTTCCTGCTCCCCTTCCGGTCACTGCGCCCGTCCAGGGGCGAGCAAACATGAAGGTTTGCGCATCTTCCAGTCGAATGGGACAAATTAGACGAAACGACGCCCGATTCAGCGGCCGGGTAAACCCACCCAACGGACCTGCGGACGCGGCACCATGTGCAGGGTGCGCCGCCTGCTGCTCGCCGCTTCCCGCTCCGACGCCGTCCGTGACCTGGTCACCCGCGCGCCGGTGACCCGCAACGTGGTCGAGCGCTTCGTCGCCGGGGTCTCGATGCCCGAGGCCCTGCGGGTGGCGGCAGACCTGGCCGGTGCCGGGTTGCGGGTTTCGCTGGATCACCTGGGCGAGGACACCACCGACCGGACGCAGGCCGCGGACATGACCCAGACCTGCGTGGAGGTCCTCGGCGCCCTCGCGCAGGCGGGTCTCACCGGCGCCTGCGAGGTCTCGGTCAAGCTCTCCGCCCTGGGGCAGGGGCTCGGCTCCGACGGGCCCCGGATCGCCACCGAGAACGCCCGCGCGGTCTGCGTCGCTGCGCGCGACGCGGGGACCACCGTCACCCTGGACATGGAGGACCACCGCACCACCGACGCGACCCTGGGCACGCTGCGGGAGCTGCGCGCGGACTTCCCGTGGGTCGGCGCGGTGTTGCAGGCCTACCTGCGGCGCACGGAGGGCGACGCCCGGGACCTGTCCGGCGCGGGCTCCCGGGTGCGGCTGTGCAAGGGCGCCTACGCCGAGCCGGAGTCGGTGGCCTTCATCGAGCCGCATGAGGTCGATCTGTCCTACGTGCGTTGCCTCAAGGTCCTGATGGGCGGCGCGGGCTACCCGATGGTGGCCTCCCACGACCCGCGGATGATCGCGATCGCCGCCGACCTCGCCGCGCGGGCCGGTCGTGGCCCGGGGGAGTTCGAGTTCCAGATGCTCTACGGCGTGCGTCCGGCCGAGCAGCGCCGCCTGGCCGCAAACGGCAACGCGGTGCGGGTCTACGTCCCGTTCGGGGCGCAGTGGTACGGCTACCTGATGCGCCGCCTCGCCGAACGCCCGGCCAATCTCGCGTTCTTCCTGCGCTCGATGGCCACCCGCGGCTGAGCGCGGGTGGGACGTCCGAAGGAGTGGTTGCTATTGCGACCAGTCCCTCGGACGTCACGAAGTGGGAGACTGGCGCTCAGTGACAATCTGTCCAGAGGAGTGAGATGGCGCAGCGGGTGGCCGTGCTCGGCGGCGGCAAGATGGGCGAGGCGTTGCTCGCCGGGATCCTGCGCGCGGGCCGGACCCCGGCCGACGTCGTCGTGACCGAGCGTCATGGCGAACGGGCCGCTGTACTGCGCGAGCGGTACGGCGTCGCCACCCCGGACGCGCTGGAGGCGGTGGCCAACTCCGAAATCCTGCTGCTCGCGGTGAAGCCGCAGGACATGGGCGCGCTGTTGGACGAGATCGGTGCCGCCGTGCGGGAAGAACAGGTCGTGATCTCCGTCGCCGCCGGTATTCCGTGCTCGTTCCTGGAGAAGCACCTGGCCGACGGCGTCCCGGTCATCCGGGTCATGAGCAACACCGCGGTGTTCGTCGATCAGGCGATGAGTGCGATCTCGCCCGGATCGCATGCCGGTCCCGACCACCTCAAGGTCGCCGAGAGCCTGCTGTCCCCCGTCGGGGATGTGATCCGGGTGCCGGAGTCCCAGCAGGACGCCGTCACCGCGTTGTCCGGTTCGGGGCCCGCGTATTTCTTCTACCTCGTCGAGGCGATGACCGACGCTGGGATCCTGCTCGGGCTGCCGCGCGAGGTCGCGCACCGGCTGATCGTGCAGACCGCGATGGGGGCCGCGACCATGCTCAAGGAGTCCGGGGAGCACCCGGTGAAGCTGCGCGAGGCCGTGATGTCTCCAGCCGGCACGACGATTGCCGCCATCCGCGAGATGGAGAACCACGGGGTGCGTGCGGCCATGATCGGCGCCCTGGAGGCGGCGCGCGACAGGTCCCGCGAACTCGCTTCTGGAATTGGTTGAGCCACCCATGTCGCATCTACGGGCGGCGGGTGAACCTATTGCAGCGCGTTGATAGGTCGACGCGCCACCCGAAGATGAGGTCTGGGGGGCCGGTGTGAACGTCGGGGCGTCGGGGTTGCGGCTGGAGCGGCGCGAGCGAGAGGAGACCGCGACGACCCTCGAGCTCTTCTTCGACCTCGTCTTCGTCTTCGCGCTGACCCAGGTCACCGCTTTCATGGCCAAGGACCTCGACGCGCTCCGGCTGACCCAGGGGGTGCTGATCCTGGGCCTGCTGTGGTGGTCGTGGGTCGGCTACGCCTGGCTGGGCAACGTCATCAAGGCCGACGAGGGTGCCGCCCGACTCGCGCTGCTCGGCGCGATGGGCGCGATGTTCGTGATCGCGCTGGCAATCCCCGAGGCCTTCGACGACGCGCCAGGTGGCTGGTCGGCCCCCTACGCGCTGGCGACCGGCTATTTCGTGTTGCGTGCGATCCACATCGGCACCTACTGGGTGGCCTCGGCGGGTGATCGCGGGCTGCGCCGGCAGCTGCTGCGCTTCGCCGCGTCGGCCCTGCTCGCGACGACGCTGCTGATGATCGCCGCTGGGGTGGGCGGTGATGCCCGGACCTGGTTGTGGGTGGCGGCCCTGGCCGCGGACTACGTCGGGACCTACGCCGGCGGGGCCTCCGGGTGGCGGCTTGCCTCGGCGACGCACTTCGCCGAACGACACGGCCTGATCATGATCGTGGCGTTGGGGGAGTCCATCGTCGCGGTCGGCGTCGGGGTCACGGACCGCCCGTTCTCCGAGGCGATCGCACTCGCTGCCCTGCTGGGGCTGGCGCTGACCTCGGCGCTGTGGTGGATGTACTTCGACACCAGCTCCCTGCTTGCCGAGCGTGCGCTGGCCACCTGCCCCGAGGACCAACGGGCACGGCTGGCCCGCGACGCCTACAGCTTCCTGCATCTGCCGATGATGGTCGGGATCGTGCTGTTGGCCCTGGGGATGAAGAAGGTGCTCGAGTACGTCTCGGACACGGAGGGACATGACCTCGACGACCCGCTGAAGGGCACGGCGTTGCTCGCCCTCGTCCTCGGAGTCTCGGCCTACCTCGCCGGCCAGGTCGCGTTCATCGCGCGGTGCGGGGCCGGCGTGCGCATCCATCGGCTCGTGCTCGCCGGGGCCGTTCTGCCGCTGGCCGTGCTCGGTGCGCAGCTACCGGCGATGGCGACCCTCGCTGTACTGGCCGTCGTGGTGTCCGCCACGGTCGCCTGGGAGTCCTGGCGCTTCGCCGCCCAGCGCCACAAGGTCCGCCACGAGCCGCACCACTTTTCCCACCCCGACGCCTGAGGGGCCTCAGCCCTCGGCCACCGCCGCCGCCGGGCGACGGCACGGAGCGAGCGCCAGCATGGCCGTCCCGGCAGCGATCAGCAGCATCCCGATGACCCCGTCGGGCGCGAAGATGTGGTGGTCGTAGAACAGCGTCGTCCCGTAGAGGAACGGGATAACCCCGGCGATCACCCAGGGCCCGCGGGTGCGCCAGAGCGCGGCGGCGGTCAGCAGGGCCGCGGCGACCAGCGACCAGATGCCCGCCCGTCCGATCCGGTCCCCGATCTCGAACAGGCGCCCGGTGATCGCGTCCTGCGGGGCGCCCGCCGTCTCCACGACCAGTCCGGCCGCGATCCCGTCGATGGCATCCAGGGCGGTGTAGCCGACGGCGAAACCGAACCCCGCGATCCGGGCGGCCCACGCGAGGACTCCGTTGTCCCCGCGCAGCAGCAGGGCGAGCGCGCCGGCGAGCAACGGGAAGACCAGCAACAGGGGCACGTGCAAGGTCCACCAGTCCCGCGCGCTCTCCACGGTGAGCAGATGCGGGTGGGTCCCCCCTACCGCGGCCAGGATGAGCCCCGGAATGGCGACGACGACGGCGAGGCGCAAACGTTGCAGGTCCATGCCTGCACGCTGTCAGACGATGCTGGCTGTTCCTTCCGAAGGGCGCCGGTCGTCAGCACACCGTCACGCTTCGGTGCGGAATGCGGATACTCCTGGGCTCGCAGTACGACGTCGTACGTACATTGGGCGGATGAGGCGCCTTAAGTCGGACTCTGCCCCCGCCCGGTGGGCCGGAGCGCTGGCCGGTGCGCTCGCCCTGACCGCTGCGCTGGCAGGTTGCGGCTCTGACGGGGCGGACTTCGAGCTCGGCGTGGTCGAACGCCGACCGGTCACCGAGGTCGTCGAGGCGGCCGGCTCCGTCGTCGCGCGCACTCAGCTGACGCTGCGCGCGCCGGCTGCGGGCACCGTCGAGACGCTGCTGGTCGACACCGGGGACACCGTCACCGCGGGTCAGGAACTGCTGCGCATCTCCTCCCCGGCCGCCGAGGATGCCCTCGCCGCTGCCCGGTCCGCTGCCGCCGAGATCGGCGATGGCGAGGTCTCGATCCCGGCCGGGGGCAGCGTCAGCGGGTCCCCGGAGAACGTCCAGGCCCAAGCGGCCTTCGACCGCGCCGAGGCGGCCGCGCTCGCTCTGCCTGCCGGCCCTGCCCGGGAAGCCGCACTGGCCCAGACCGAGGGCGCCCGGGCGGCCTTCACCGCGGCCCAGGCCCAGGCCCAGGCCGCGATCGATCGGTTCACCGCCGGGCTCGGCAGCCTCTCGCAGGCGCTCGCCCAGCTCTCGGCCGCGGGCCGCCTGCAGGCCGAGGCAGCCGTCGCAGCCGCCCAGCGCACCGTCGACGCCCTCAGCGTCCGCGCGCCCGCTCCCGGCGTCGTCACCCTCGGCCCGGGCACCTCTGCTGGCGGTGACACGTCGAGCCTGCTCAGCGGACTTCCTCCCGGGCTCGCCGACCAGGCCGGATCGCTGCTGGATGAGGGCGGCGGTGGTTCGGGCAACGACTCCGGCGCTCCGATCGGCTTGGGCAGCCCGGTGGAATCCGGTGGCACGCTGGCGACCGTCATCGACGACAGCGTGCTCACCGTCCGGGCCGAAATCGACGAGACCGACATTTACACCGTCAAGGACGGTGTGCTCGCCGAGGTCGAACTCGACGCGGTCCCGGGCGTGGTCTACCCGGCCACGGTGCGCGGGATCGACCTCGCCCCGACGGTGTCCGCCCGCGGCGGGGTCAGCTACGCCGTCACGCTGGCGCTCGACGGTTTCGCGGCCCCTGCGCCGAGCCCGGCGGGACGTGCGCAGACCGCGACACCGGACCCGAGCCCGTCGGCCACGCCGAGCGGGGCCCCCTCCTCGACCCCGACCGCGGGGGCCACGAGTCCCACGCCCACCCCGACGGTGGCGTTCGAACCGGATCTGGGCATCGCGAGCCCGGCGCCGACCTCCACCGATCCGCGTCCACGTCCGGGGATGAGCGCGGTGGTCAGCCTTCAGGTCGCGCAGGTGCCCGACGCGGTGTCCGTGCCGGCCTCCGCGTTGGTCCGCGACGGCGCCGCGGACACCGTCTGGCTGGTCGAGAACGGCTCGCTGGCACGCCGGGAGGTCAGGATTGGGGCCGAGGGCGCGGAGTTCGTTCAGATCATCGACGGGCTGAATTTGGGGGACCAGATCGTGGTGCGCGGCGCCGACAAGGCCCGCGCCGGCGACTCCGCGTGATCGAGGCGCGCGACGTCCAGCGCTCCTACCAACTCGGCGATGCCAGCGTCGGGGCCCTGCGCGGGGTCAGCCTGACCGTTGCCGCTGGGGACTACATCGCGATCACCGGCCCGTCGGGTTCGGGCAAGTCGACGTTGATGCACGTACTCGGCGCGCTGGACCGCCCGACCGGTGGCAGCGTGCTCATCGCCGGCGAGGACGTGTCACGGCTCAGCGACGGAGCGCTCGCCCAGCTGCGCAACCGCACGATCGGCTTCGTCTTCCAATCCTTCGCGCTCCTCGCGCGCACCAGTGCACAGGACAACGTCGGACTGCCGTTGCTCTACCGCGGGGTCCGCCGCACGCACCGCCGGGCGATGGCCGCGGCCGCTCTGGAACGAGTCGGCATGGGTCATCGCCTCGACCACTGGCCCAACCAGCTCTCCGGTGGTGAGCAGCAGCGCGTGGCGATCGCGCGCGCCCTGGTGGGGGAGCCGACCGTAGTTTTCGCCGACGAGCCGACCGGGAACCTGGACACCCGCAACGGTGCCGACGTGATGGCGCTGCTCGACGGGCTCAACCGCGAGTCCGGGGTGGCCATCGTGCTCGTCACCCACGAGGGCGAGATCGCCGCGCACGCACGTCGACAGCTCCAGATCCGCGACGGGCTGGTCTCCTACGATTCCGACGGTCTGTCAGGCCCGCGATGAACCGCCTCCACCTGTGGGACGTGTGCCCGGCGGTCAACAGGCTCAATCGGCTCGGATGCCCGCGTGTGCTCGTTCCTCGCCGCCCGGGGCCCCACTCGCCTCACTCGCCTGTCCGAAAAATCGGCTGTAATAGCGACCGCTTCTTCGGACGCAACGGGATTGGCGCGGCGTGAGCACCATGGAGGCGTTCCGCGTCGCGCTGGGGGCGCTGCGGGCAAACCGCCTGCGCAGCCTGCTCACGATGCTCGGCGTCATCATCGGCGTCGCTGCGGTCGTCCTTCTGGTCGGCATCGGCAGTGGCGCGAAGAACAAGGTGACGGAGCAGGTCGAGGGCCTCGGGTCCAACCTGGTCATCGTCGTCCCGGGCAAGTTCGAGTTCGGTGCTGCGCCCTCGGTCAGCCGGTTGCAGCTCGCCGACGCCGAGACTCTGGCGCGCGTGGTGGGCAACGCCGATTCGGTGACCGCGACAGTCAGCTCAGGAGAGACGGCGCGGGTCGGCACCCGCGAGTCGTTCACCACGGTCGTCGGAGTCACCGAGACGCTCGGCTCCGTCTTCGACCGCCCGGTGGCGCGCGGCCAGGCGATCTCCGCGACCGACGTCGACACCCGCCGCCGCGTCGCCGTGCTCGGCTCCCAGGTTGGCGCCGAGCTCTTCGGCGACGTCGACCCGATCGGGCGCCAGATCACCCTGGCCGGGGTGCGCTTTCGAGTGGTCGGGCTCTACGACGAACGCGGCTCGGCCTTCGGGGTCAGCCGCGATGCAGAGGTACACGTCCCGGCGACCACGGCCCAACGGCTCTTCGGGGTCGAGCGGGTCGACGCGCTGATCGTGAAGGCGCCGACTGCGGACAGCGTCGACGCGCTGCAGCCCAGGCTCGTCGCCGCGTTGGTCGATCGCTATCCCGGCGAGGAATTTTCGGCAGTGACGCAGTCTCAGATTCTGGGGACCATTGGGACCATTCTGAGTTTGCTGACGCTGGTCCTTGCCGCAATCGCCGCGATCTCACTGATCGTCGGCGGCGTCGGGGTCTCCAACATCATGCTGGTCAGCGTCCGTGAGCGAACCCGCGAGATCGGCCTGCGGATGGCGTTGGGGGCCCGGCGCCGCGACGTCATGCTGCAGTTCCTGATCGAGGCGGTGATGCTCACCGCGGTGGGTGGGCTGATCGGAATCGGGATCGGGGTCGGGGGCTCGCTGCTGATCGACCTGTTCTCCCCGATCCCGGCCGTCATCTCCTGGTGGTCGCCGGTCCTGGCGTTCGGGGTCTCCGCTGCTGTCGGGGTCTTCTTCGGCGTCGCCCCCGCCCGCCGCGCCGCCAAGCTCGACCCAGTTGTCGCCCTCCGCACGGATTAACCCCATCTTCGGGTGGCGGGTGGACCTATCAACGGCCCGCGATAGGTCCACCCCCCGCCCGAAGACGCGGGATGTGGGGGTTCGGTGCCCCGGATCAGCCCTTGCCGGCGGCCACCGCGACGGTGTGGATGGCGACGCCGGCCAGCGCCCCGACGACCGTGCCGTTGATCCGGATGAACTGCAGGTCCCGTCCGACCGCGGTCTCGATCCGGTCCGAGGCCGCACGGCCGTCCCAGGCCTGGACCTGGGTCCGGATCAGCGCCACGACGTTGTCCCCGTAGTGCGTCACGCCGTAGCGCACGGCCTGCTCCAGTACGGAGTTCAGGCGGGCGGCGAAGGCCTCGTCGGAGCACATTCGGTCGCCCAGATCTCGCACCATCGTGGCGAGGCGCGCCTGGGCTTTCGACGGTCCGTCAGATCCGGGACCTTCGGCCAGCGAGTCGCGCAGGGAGTCCAGGGCGCTGGAGACCAGGTCCGCCATCGCCGCACCGATGCGCGGATCATGCACGAGCAGACGCAGTTGCGCGTCGACCGCGCGGGCCGACTTCGGGTCGTTGACCAGGTCGTCAGCGAAGCGCAGCAGCAGGTCGTCGAGGCGGCGCCGGATCGGATGGGTGCGGCCGACGTCGAGCATCTCGTCGAGGGTGTCGCGGACGAAATCCAGCAGCCAGTCCACGCTGCGGTGTGTCGCGAGTAGCGCAGAGATCCGGCTGCGGTTCTCCAGGAACATGTAGACGCTGTCGTGCACGGCCTCGCGGTGGGTGACCAGGTAATCGCGGGCATGTCGCACGACGAGATCGAGCACCGGCTGCTGCCCGTTGCCCTCGACCGCTGCCCGCAGGAACGGGCCGAGCTTGGGCGCCCACGAGCGGTGCTCCCGCTCCCGGCGCGAGAGGTCCCGGGCGAGGGTGTCCATCACCCAATCCGAGGCTTCCTGGGGATCGGTGGAGCGCAGCGCAGCCGCCAACGCGGTGGAGACCTCGGCCGCGACGCGGTCCGCGCGCACCGGGTCGGCGAGGGCCTCACCCACCCGGCGCACCAGGTTCGCCTCGGCGACCTGTCGGGCGACGGCGTCCGGGGTGACGAAGTACCCGGCGACGAACTCCCCGAGTTTGGTCGCGAGTTCGTCCTTCTTGCGAGGCACCAGGGCGGTGTGCGGGATCTTGAGCCGCATCGGATGGCGGAACAGTGCGGTGACGGCGAACCAGTCGGCGAGCCCGCCGACCATCCCGGCCTCTGCCGCGGCGCGCAGGTAGCCCGTCGCCGTGGTGTCCGGCAGCGCGAACGTCAGCAGGAACAGCCCAGCTGCGGCCGCGAGGATCCCCCCGGCCACCGCCTTCATCCGGCGCAACCCGGCGCGCGCTTCGGGATCGTCGTAGCCGGGCAGCCCCGGCGGCGGGTTCCCGGCCGGCGTGGACGTGGGCGGCGCGGCGGAGTCGATCGACATGGCGGTCACGTTAGGCGCCTACCCGGCCCTGGGTCCGGTGCCCACGCTCATTATTGAGCACGCGGACTTTCTGATGCCCGCGGGGCCGGATTCGGGCGCGAAAGCCCGCCCGAATCTGACCCGCCGCTCAGTAATGAGCGCAGGGTCGCCCGCCCGCCGGCCAGGCTGCGGGAGGTTGGGACGGTCTGTTGACCGTAGGAACACGACAAGCAGCGCTGTGCCGCAATATCTTGATGGGGTGGATGTGGCGATGGAAGCCTGGCTCTCGGACACCGTGATGGCCGACTTCGGCCCGGCGGTGGGCTACGACCAGGTCGCCACCAGCTACTTCCGCGCGCTGTGGACCGAGCAAGGACCGCTGACCGGTGAAGCGCTCTGGTTGGCCGCGGCCGACCACCAGCTCCGCCTGGCCGCCGACGCCGTGTTGTGCGTGCTCGCCGACCTCTCCGCGACCCTGCCCGAGCGCCAGGTGCACATCGAGCCGGTCCTGTGCGGCTCGGTCGTGCGGATCAGCGTCGACGGTCGTTACTCCAGCCACGACGGTGGTCGCCTGGTGGCCTTCGGTGCCGATCAGGCGCTCCTCGAGGTCGCCGCCACGGTCCAGGACCTGCTCACCGAGGCCTTCTGGATTGTCTGGCCGGAGTGTCCCGCGCACGCCCGCGGCCTGCTCGCCGAGGCGGGAAGCCCGCCCACCTGGACCTGCCGGGCCGGTAACCACACCCTCGGGGTGATCGGTGGCCTCAGTGCGCCCGGGCACGCCGCCGTCGCGTCGGCCTGACGTAAGCGGCGTCGCCATGCAGTGCACCGGACCAACGCTCGTCATGTGGGACGAGCGCCTGACCGGGTACGACTTCGGCCGCGGCCACCCGCTCAACCCGATCCGCGTCGATCTCACGATGCGACTGGCCCGCGAGTTCGGACTGCTCGAGCCCGTCCACGTCCGCGAGCGGGCGGCCGAGCCGGCCGACGACGTCGCGCTGGCCCTGATCCACACCCCCGACTTCATCGCCGCGGTCAGGCGGGCGAGCGCCGATCCGGCCCAGAGCGACGAGGCACGCGGCCTGGGCACCGGGGACACCCCGACCTTCGCCGGCATGCACGAGGCCTCGGCCCTGATCGCGGGCCAGAGCCTGGCCGCCGCCAGCGCCATCGCGAGCGGCGAGGCACTGCACGCGGTGAACATCGCCGGCGGGCTGCACCACGCGATGCCCGATGCCGCGAGCGGGTTCTGCGTCTACAACGATGTTGCCCTCGCGATCGCCCGGCTGCTCCACCTGGGCATCGAACGCGTTGCCTACGTCGACATCGACGTCCACCACGGAGACGGCACCCAGGCCGCGTTCTGGGACGACCCCCGCGTCCTCACGATCTCGCTGCACGAGTCCGGGCGCACGCTCTTCCCGGGCACCGGCTTTCCCGATGAGATCGGCGGCGAGAAAGCTCTCGGCAGCGCGGTCAACGTCGCGCTGCCCGCCGGCACGGGCGATGCCGCCTGGCTGCGCGCCTTCCACGCGGTCGTCCCGCCCCTGCTGCGGGCCTTCGCGCCGCAGGTCCTGGTGACCCAGCACGGGGCGGACGGGCACCTCAACGACCCGCTCGCCAACCTCGCGCTGACCGTCGACGGTCAGCGCGCCGCCTACGCCGCCCTGCACGGCCTCGCGCACGAGATCACCGGCGGGCGGTGGCTGGCCACCGGCGGCGGGGGCTACGACCTCGTGGGTGTCGTCCCGCGGGCCTGGACCCACCTGATCGCCGAGGTGTGCGGTACTCCGATCGATCCCGCGGCCGAGACCCCGCCCGGTTGGCAGGCGCACGTGCGAGGGCTGGGGGTCGGTCCGCCGTTGCGGATGACGGACGGGTTGACCGAGGGTCTCGTGTACCGCCCATGGGACGGCGCAGACAGCTCCGACCCGGTGGACCGGGCGGTCATGGCGACCCGCACCGCAGTCTTCCGCCACCACGGGATGGAAGCCGCCGCCCTGCACACCGGGCCGGCAGAGCCCGACCGGGTGATCTGACGCCCCGTCGCAGACTCTGTCTCTGGTCGGCTGCGAGCAAATTCTTTCCCCGCAGGTCAAGGACATCGGGCCCCTACCGGGACGTATGGGCCGGTGAGTGTCCTGCGAGGGCTCCCGACGGGATCCGGGCAGAATGCCGCCCCTTCCCCACCTGTACCACTGGCCACTAATGTTGAAAGCGACGTTGTAATGCCCCTCAGCCGTCACACCGGTGGCTTAGTCCCCATCCGGAACGACACGGGCGAAAGGTACGGTGCGCCCATGGCCTCGAACGATCAGCCGCTCTCCGATGTCTCATTTCTCACCGTGGCGGAGGTCGCCACGAAGATGCGAGTCTCGAAGATGACGGTCTACCGCCTGGTGCACAACGGCGAGCTGCCCGCGGTACGCGTGGGTCGCTCCTTCCGTGTTCCGGAGAACGCTGTGCAGACCTATCTGCGCCAGTCGTTCTATGACTCCGACGCGGGCTGAGCCCTCCGCTCGCTCGTCACGACGCCGGGCCCCCGTTCCTCGGGTGCCCGGCGTTCGCATGTCCGGGGGTGGGCACTCCTGCGTCCTGATGGGGAGTCGGGCCTCGGTGAGGGGCGGGGTAGGCTGCGGCACACATCGCGCGCTCTGCTGACCTCGGTCGACGGACGCGCGCCATACAACGTGAACGAAGGTTCTGGCGTGGGTTCTGTCATCAAGAAGCGTCGCAAGCGGATGGCGAAGAAGAAGCACCGCAAGCTGCTCAAGCGCACCCGCGTTCAGCGCCGCAACAAGAAGTAGGGCCCGCCGCGGTTTCGGCCCGCCGCGTCGGCCCGCCGTCGGCGACGCCGGAACCGTTGTCGATGTGACGGCCGGAGCCGTTGTCGATGTGACGGCAGGAGTCGTTGGCCATGTCACGGGAGGTCGAGGTGGGACGAGTCGTCCTGGTCACCGGGGTCTCCCGGTACCTCGGTGGCGCCCTGGTCCGCAGGCTCAACGAGCGCAGCGACATCGATCGGGTGATCGGGATCGACGTGGTCGCCCCCCGGTGCGACCTCGGCCGCGCGGAATTCGTGAAGGCGGACATCCGTAACCCGATCCTCGCGAAGGTCATTGCCTCGGCCGAGGTGGATACCGTCGTGCACTCCAGCATGAGCTCGGTGCCCCGCGGTGCCGGCGGCCGGGCTGCGATGAAGGAACTCAACGTCATCGGCACGATGCAACTGCTCGCCGCGTGTCAGAACGCCCCGAGTGTGCGGCGGTTGGTGGTGAAGTCCACGACGATGGTCTACGGGTCCTCGCCGGCCGATCCGGCGATGTTCACCGAGAGCTCCCAGGCCAAGGTCGCCCCGAGCTCCGGATACGCCAAGGACGCGGCCGAGGTCGAGGCCTACGTCCGCGGCTTCGTGCGCCGCCGCTCCGACGTGGACACCACGGTCCTGCGCCTGGCCAACCTGATCGGCGGCGATTTCGGGTCGCCGGTGGCCAACCTGTTCACGCTCCCGGTTGTCCCCACGGTGTTCGGCCATGACGCCCGCCTGCAGTTCCTGCACCCCAGGGACGCGGTGGAGGTACTGGAGCAGGCGGTGGGCGGGGCAAGGCGTGGGACCTTCAACGTGGCCGGCGACGGCATCCTGTTGCTGTCCCAGGCCGCGCGCCGAGCCGGTCGGCCCACCTTCCCGATCGCGGGGCCGGCGATCTCGGTCGCGGGCCGCCTGCTGCGCCGGGCCGGTCTGCCCCACGTCTCGCCCGAGGTGCTGGCGCTACTCACCCACGGCCGGGTCGTGGACACGAGCCGGTGCAAGGAACTGCTCGGCTTCCACCCGGCCTATACGACCGCGGAGGCGTTCGACGAGTTCCTCGCCGCGCGGGGCCGAGGCCCGGTGACGGCCGAACGGCTGACCTGGAGGACGAAGAATGCCTAATGCGCGGGTGATCCCGCTGCAGCCGGATCGGTCCGCCGGACGCGGGGCGGCCGATCAGCTGGGTCCGCAGACCAGCGGGGTCACCGGCTTCCTTGGTGCCGAACTGCGCGCCCGCGCCGGGGATGTGGACCGCAAGGTCGCTGGCGCCCTGGCTTTTCTGCGTCGACGCGTCACCGGCGACTATGAGGTCGATGACTTTGGATTCGACCCCGAGCTCGCCGACTCCGTGCTGATGGCGCCGTTGCGGCCGCTGTATTCCTCGTGGTTCCGGGTCGAGACCCGCGGCCTGGAACACGTCCCGGACGAGGCGGGCGCCCTGGTGGTGGGAAACCACTCCGGCACGATCCCCTTCGATGCCGCGATGACTGCGCTGGCGTTGCACGACCATCACCCCGCGCATCGGTTCCTGCGCCCCCTCGCCGCGGATCTGGTGTTCGGCCTGCCCTTCCTCGGGGAGTACGCCCGCAAGGGTGGGGGCACGCTCGCCTGCCCGGAGGATGCGGAGCGCCTGCTCGCTGCCGGGGAGCTCGTCGGCGTCTGGCCGGAGGGTTTCAAGGGCATCGGCAAGCCGTTCTCCGAGCGCTACAAGCTTCAGCGCTTCGGCCGAGGCGGCTTCGTGACCGCTGCGCTGCGCACTGGGGTTCCGATCATCCCGACCGCGGTGGTGGGGGCCGAGGAGACCTATCCGGTGCTGGCGAACGCCCGCACCCTGGCCCGCCTTCTGGGGATGCCCTACGTCCCGATCACCCCAACGTTCCCCTGGCTCGGGCCGTTGGGCTTGGTGCCGCTGCCGTCGAAGTGGATTATCGAGTTCGGCCGGCCCATCCCGACCGACCACTACCCCGAGGGTGCCGCGGACGACCCGACCGTCGTCTTCGACCTCGCCGACCAGGTTCGCGAGGTCATCCAGCAGTCGCTCTATCGCTTGCTGATGGCACGCAAGTCAATCTTCACCTGACGCGAGCTCCTGTGGCGATTAGCGTCAGCGACAACGGTCGCTATGGCGAGCGCTTTCGCCGACGTAAGAGCTACGACAACGCGTTTCACCGTTCGGAGCGGACGTTGGCCAATCTGCTGAGGCCGCCGGTGAGGTCGAGGCTGGCGCTCAGACTGCCAGGAACGGTGGAGTCAACGCCTGAGCCGGGGACCGGGAGCACCGAGAGCAGGCGCTGGCTGGCGCTGCCGACCGAGTGTGCGCCGGTACCGTCGACCGTGTCGGAGGAGGCCTGGGCGGAGCCGGCCTTGCCCTCGCGGGGTTTGACGTCGACATCGGTGTCTTCGACGGTGCCCGCGCCGCCGATCTGGAGCTCGACCAGGCGCTGGACCTCTTGCTGCACGGCCTCGGAGTGGGCTGCGTTCGCCTCGGCGTCGGGCGCGCTCGCTGCCGCGGCCTGATCGGCGCTCGTGGCGGCGGCCTCCTTAGCGGCCTGAACCGCCTTCTCCGCGGACTGCATGGCCTCATTCACCGAGGTGGCGGTGTAGGCGAGCACGCCGCGGGACGCCTTGCGGCTGGCGCGCTCGACCCCGACCCGGTCCAGGGCGGTCGCCGCGGAGCCAGCGGTCCGCTCGGTCACGCTCGCGACCTTGTAGCCGATGCCGGCCATCTCGTCGATCAGGGCACCCTGACTGCGGGCGAGCTCTGTCGGGAGCTGCTTGCCGACCTCGGTCACGGCGGCCGCCTGGCCGATGACGAAGTCCTGCAGCGGGGCGAGGACGCTCACGTCGCCGGTCCGCTCGTAAATGGCGAAGAACAGCGCGCTGGCCTCGCCGATGGCGTCGCGCATCGAGGCCATCGTGGTGCGAAGGTGCTCGACCAGGACCGGGTCGGCACTCGCGTTCGGGTTCTCGGCCAGCAGTGCGGCGACCTCCTCCAGGCGGGTGGCAGCCATCGCCAGGTAGCGCTCGGCCTTGGCGATCTCGGAACCGGCCAACGCCAACTGCATCGACTCGACAGCCCGCTTGACCTCGTAGAGGCGGTCGCCCGGCAGCGCATCACCGGCCGCGACCGCAGTTGCGGAGATGCCGACGCCGGAGATGGCGATCGCAGCACTGGCGGCGACCAGGCGGCGGCGCCAGGGAGCGGGCGTGGCCAGGCCGCCGGCCGGGGTCACCGAGACGGCACCGGCGGCGACGATCCGCTGACGCAACGCGACGCGAAAGGCCTCCGACGGACCCGCGCCCGCGAGGCCGGCCAGTGACTCACTCAGGCGAGCCATGCCGAGCACGGTGGGGTCCTCGACGGCGCCACCGTCGAGCGCGAGCGCGAAAGTACGCGCCCGAGTGCGTTCCCGCGGCGTCACGGTCACCGATTCCACCCCCGGCCGGAGCGTCGCTGGTTCATGGAGAAACGAAGTTGTCGCAGGTCATAACGATGGGTAGCCCTCGGGGTTACGCGCGGCCCACCCGGCTGGCCCAACGTCTTCATCGCACGTCCTCGGGCAGGAGTTGGGCCAAGGCCCGTACAGCGCGGTACTGCAGAGTCTTGATGGCGCCCTCGTTCTTGCCCATGATCCTGGCGGTCTCCGCCACGGACAGCCCCTGCAGGAACCGCAGGACCAGGCACTCCTGCTGGGCGGAGTTGAGGCGCTGGACCGCCTCCAGCAGGGCGGTGTTGGTGAAGCTGGCCATCACCGCGCCCTCAGGTCCCTCTTCGGCGCTGTCGGAGTCGATCATCTCGGCGGTGGTGATTTCGAGGCGGAAGCGGCTGGACTTGAAGTGGTCTGCGACCAGGTTGCGCGCGATGGTGACCAGCCAAGCACCGAAGTCGCGGCCCTGCCACGTGAAGGTGTCGATGCGCCGCAGCGCGCGCAGGAACGTCTCGCTGGTCAGATCCTCGGCCAGTTGGCGCGATCCCACGCGGTAGTAGACGTAGCGATGGATGGTGTCGACGTAGCGGTCATAGAGGCGGGCGAAGGCGTCGGTGTTCCCCGCCTTGGCCGACTCGACGAGCTGGGCCACGCGGCGGGCCTCGAGATCGGGCCCTTCAGCCGCCGCGGCCCCGGTCATCGGGCCCGCGGGTGCCGGGATGCCGAGGACGCCGGGCGCGGTGTTGGCCGCGGCGTTGAGCAGCGTGTGCCCGCCGACCGGGCCGCCGTCGTACCCGCCGGCGAGTGCGGGACTCAGGCCGACAAGGGCAGGAGTACGCACGGCGGCACGCAGGCGGTCAAGGCCTGCGGCGTCGAACGGCGAACGGAACATCGGCTCCCCGGAGGCGGGCGAAGAAGGGGTGCGAATCCGAAACTTGTGCCGCCAGCGTAGACGCGAATCCGACGGTCTGCGGAATCTGTGGACGAAGCTTGACCTTCAGGGATCTACCGCCCTATCCGGGAAGGTAGGTGTGCGGTGTTGATCCCGGAATGTCCGATTCCTTCCGCCCACGTCCGGGGTAATTACCGCGGTGTGTTTTATCGGGCGTGCACCCGTCGGCTCACCGAGATCGCGGCCGCGATTCCACCGGCCACGGCCCCGGCCCCGGCGGCAGTCGGCAGACCGATCTTCGCGGCCTTGCGCCCGGTCCGGTAGTCGCGGATGCGCCAGCCGTGTTCCTTGGCATGGGCGCGCAGGCGGGCGTCGGGATTCACCGCGCAGGGGTGTCCGACCAGCGAGAGCATCGGAATGTCGTTGGCAGAGTCGCTGTAGGCGCTGCACCGCGTCAGATCCAGGCCTTCACGCGCCGCCAGGGCCGCCACGGCCCGCGCCTTGGCGGCTCCGTGCAGCGGCTCCGAGACCAGGCGCCCGGTGTAGCGCCCGTCGGCCACCTCGGCGACCGTCCCCAAAGCACCGGTGAGGCCGAGCCGGCCGGCAATGGTGGTCGCCAGCTCCACCGGCGTCGCCGTCACCAGCCAGACTCGCTGCCCGGCGTCGAGGTGCATCTGGGTGAGCGCCCGGGTTCCGGGCCAAATGCGCTCGGAGATCAATTCGTCGAAGATCTCCTCACCGACGGCTTGAAGTTCGCCCACGGTGCGCCCAGTGATGAACGAGAGCGCGGAGGCCTTGGCCGCATTCATGTCGTCGAGATTCTCCGCACCGGCAAGCGTGAACTTCAAAGCCATGACGGAGAACGTCGCGATGTCGCGCTTGGAGAAGAATCCTCGGGTGTAAAGGCCGCGGGCGAGATGGAAGCTCGACGCACCCCGCACAATCGTGTTGTCGACGTCGAAGAATGCGCCCGCGTCGCTCATGCCGCCACGGTAGCCCCGCCCACCCCCGCGCTGCGGGTGGAAGAGTGCACCTCATGCGGGTGACCTTGCTCTCCAAACCCGGCTGCCACCTGTGCGATGACGCTCGGGTGGTGATCGCCGCGGTGGCCGCGGAGTTGGGTGTCGAATGGACCGAGGTCGACATCACCACCGATGCGGATCTGCATCGGCGCTGGTGGGAGCAGATCCCCGTCACCTTGATTGACGACGTCCAGCACGACTTCTGGCGGGTCGACGCCAACCGGTTACGCGCCGCGCTCATGGGATGACCTCGCTAGCGCTCGGCCACCAATGAGCGACAGTGCACTGTCCTTGTTGGTTCGCTCGCTGCGCTCGCTCACACGCTGACGGACTACGCGAGGGTGTCTCACATTGTGAGACACCAGGTCACGCCGAGTTTGTTCGCGCGTTCACAAGTGCTTACCCTGGCGACCGCGCGGGGCTGGCCCAGGCCCCGTCAGGCAGCCCCCCATGGAGAGCCGTGAGCGAGCTTCGCGAGCGTGCGCAACAGCCCCGTCCCGCTCGCGCGGGGCGTGGCCGCGACGGCATTCCCGACGCCACCGTCGCGCGGCTTCCGGTGTACCTGCGCGCGTTGATTGCCTATGGCGACCGCGGGGTTCCCACCGTCTCATCCGAGGAACTGGCTGCTGCGGCCGGGGTGAATTCCGCGAAGCTGCGCAAGGACCTGTCCTACCTCGGCTCCTACGGCACGCGCGGGGTGGGCTACGAGGTGCAGTACCTCGTCTACCAGATCTCCCGTGAGCTGGGCCTGACCCAGGACTGGGCCGTGGTGATCGTGGGGGTCGGTTCGCTGGGGCACGCCCTGGCCAACTATGGGGGCTTCTCCTCGCGTGGTTTCCGCATCGTCGCGCTGGTCGACTCTGACCCGGCCCGCGTCGGTGAAGTGCTGGCCGGAGTGCAGGTCGATCCGCTGGTCGACCTGGAGCGGGTCGTCGCTGCCCGCGAGGTCTCGATCGGGGTCATCGCCACTCCTGGCGGCGCAGCGCAGGAGGTCTGCGACCGGCTGGTGCAGGCCGGCGTCACCAGCATCCTGAACTTCGCTCCGATGCTGCTCACCGTCCCGGTGGGGGTTGATGTGCGCAAGGTGGATCTCTCGACCGAGCTGCAGATCCTGGCCTTCCACGCCCAGCGCAAGTCCGAGCGCGACCCAGCCGCCGACAGCCTCACGACCGTCGGCGCCGCCCGCGTGCGGGTGGGCTCGTGAACGTCCTGGTGGTGGGCATGTCTCACCGAACCGGCCCGGTCTCGCTGCTGGAGCGGGTCGCCATCAGTGGCGACGCCCTCACCAAGCTCATCTCCGACGCCGCCGCCTCCGAGCACGTCGCCGAGGTCGCCGTGCTCTCCACCTGCAACCGCATGGAGATCTACGCGGTGGTGGAGAAGTTCCACGGCGGCCTCGCGGACGTCTCCGAGCTGCTCTGCCGGCACACCGGCATGGGCCTGGAGGAATTGCGCCCGCATCTGTACGTCCACTACGAGGACCGCGCGGTCCAGCATCTGTTCACGGTGGCCTGCGGGTTGGACTCGATGGTCGTCGGCGAGAGCCAGATCCTCGGCCAGGTCCGCTCCGCACTGGCCACTGCACAGGACCTGGGCACCGCCGGCCGGGTCCTGAACGAGCTGGTCCAGCATTCGCTGCGCGTCGGCAAGCGCGCGCGCACGGAGACGGGCATCGACCGCGCGGGCCGGTCGCTGGTCGGCGTCGGCCTCGACCGCGCGGAGTCCGTGATCGGCCCTCTCGCTGGCCGGCGCGCCCTGGTCGTCGGCGCCGGATCGATGAGCGCGTTGGCTGCCACGATGCTTGCCAAGGCCGAGCTGGGCGAGATCGTCATCGCCAACCGCACCTTCACCCGGGCGCAACGCCTCGCCGCCACCGTGGGTGGGCGCGCGGTCAAGATAGCCCACCTCGACGACGCCCTGGCCGCTGCCGATCTGGTGATCTCCTGCACCGGATCGGCAGAGCTGGTCCTGCGGGCCGAGGACCTGAGCGCGGCGCTGGCGCGGCGCCCGGCCCTTCCGATGGTGGCCCTGGACCTCGCCCTGCCGCGGGACATCGAGCCGCTGGCCGCAGCGGTCGCCGGTCTACACCTGTTCGACCTGGAGTCCCTCGCGGACAGCGACCCCGACGTCGAGGGCGGCATGCCTGTCGAGGTCGAGGCGGTCAAGCGGATCGTGGCCGGCGAGGTCGCCGGCTTCGCCACCGGGCAGCGCGTGGCGCAGGTCGCGCCGACGGTCACCGCCTTGCGGACGATGGCCGACGAGGTCGTGGCCCGCGAGATGCTCCGGCTCGAGGGCCGCCTGCCCGCCCTGGGCCTGCGGGAGCGCGAGGAGATCTCCAAGGCGGTGCGCCGGGTCGTCGACAAGCTCCTGCACGGCCCGACCGTGCGGGTGAAGGAACTCGCCGGCGGTCCGGACGGGGAGACCTACGCGACCGCGTTGCGCGAGCTGTTCGACCTGGACCGCAATGCCGTCGAAGCCGTGATCCGGGCGGACCTGAGCGATGCCGCCACCGAGGAAGCCTCATGACGGCGCTCCGGCTGGGGACCCGCGCCAGCGAGTTGGCGATGACACAGTCCCGGACCGTGGCCGCGGCTATCACCGCCGCCACCGGGCGCGAGGTGGAACTCGTCGCGATCACCACCCGCGGTGATCTGACCGGTGAGCCGCTGGCCCAGATCGGCGGCACCGGGGTGTTCGTCTCCGCGCTGCGTGAGGCCCTGCTTGCGAACGCCGTCGACCTGGCCGTGCACTCCCTCAAGGACCTGCCGACCGCTGATGCCGCCGGGCTCGTCCTCGCCGCGGTCCCCCAGCGCGAGGACCCCCGCGACGCCCTCATCGCCCGTGGCGGGCTCACCCTCGGCGAGCTTCCCGTGGGTGCGCGGATCGGCACCGGCTCGCCGCGGCGGGCCGCGCAGCTACGCGCTCTCGGTTTCGGGCTCGAGCCGGTCGAGATCCGCGGCAACGTCGACACCCGGCTGCGGATGGTGCACGACGGTTCCGTGGACGCGGTCGTGCTGGCTCGGGCCGGACTGGCCCGCCTCGGTCGCCTCGCCGAGATCACCGAGGTGATCGACCCCCTGCAGATGTTGCCCGCACCCGGTCAGGGCGCACTGGCGATCGAGTGTCGTAATCCCGACACCGACGCCGTTGCGGCCGAGGTGTTCGCCCAGCTCAATCTGCTCGACGACCCGTGGACCCGGGGCGCCGTGACGGGAGAGCGTGCACTGCTCGCCGCACTTGAAGCCGGCTGCTCGGCGCCCGTCGGGGCGCTCGGGGAGACGGTGGAGGGCGATGAGGAACTTGAGCTCTATCTGAGAGCCACGGTGCTTGCCACCGACGGCAGCGCAACCGTACGTCTCTCCACCACCGGACTTCTCGTCGAGGCGGAGGTGCTCGGCCGCAAACTCGCGGACGAGATGCTCGCCGACGGGGCCGCCAGCCTGATGCAGGAGCACTCCTGATGACCACTGCCAAGAAGTCCACCGTGTCTGCGGCGAAGTCCGCACCCGCCAAGGAAGCTGTTCCTCCCGTCGCCGCTGTCGGCGACGGAGGAGCCGTGGGCCGTGCCAAGGCCAAGACAAACGCGAAAGCGGCTGCCGAGCCAGCGCCGACGCAGGCATTGCGCCGGCCGGCGGGATCTGTCGCCTTCGTCGGCGCCGGTCCCGGTGACGCCGCTCTGCTCACGCTGCGGGCGGTGGAGCTGCTCGGCGGCGCCGACGTCATCGTGCTGGGTGAGCTCGCCCGCGATCAGGTCCTCGTGCATGCCAAGGCGGATGTCACCGTCGTCGACGGAGCGTTCGACGCCGACGGCGCGGTACTGACCCCTGCTGCCCGCACCAGGGCCGTCACTGGGGCAGCCAAGGGCGGACGCACAGTCGTGCGCCTGGTCGACGGCGACCCGGGACTGTCCGGCGCCCTCGCCGAGGAGGCCCTCGCGTGCGTGAAGGCGGGTCTGGAGATCCAGGTCGTGCCCGGGGTTGCCGGTCCGTCTGCGGTCCCGGCGTTCGCCGGCGTCCCGCTGGTCACCCGGACCGTGCGCGAGGTCCGCACCGCCGACATCACCGACACCAAGATCGATTGGGCCTCCCTGGCGAGCAAGGACGCGACCTTGGTCCTGACCAACACCACCCGCGCCGCCCTCGTCGCCGGTGCGGCGGCCAAGCTGGTCGAGGCCGGCCTGGACCCGGCCACCCCGGCGATGACCACCTGGTCGGGCACCACCACGAGCCAGCGCACGGTGAGCGGGGCGCTGGTCGACATCGCCGCCGAGCTGCCCGACGGGGAGCTGACGGCGACCGCGATCACTGTCGTCGGTGAGGTCGTCGCCCTGCGCGAGACCCTGTCGTGGTTCGAGTCCCGGCCGCTGTTCGGCTGGCGCGTGCTGGTCCCGCGGACCAAGGAACAGGCCGGGGGTCTGTCCACCAGGTTGCGCGGCTACGGCGCGGTGCCCGAGGAGGTCCCGACGATCTCGGTCGAGCCGCCGCGGACCCCGCAGCAGATGGAGCGCGCGATCAAGGGCCTGGTCACCGGCCGCTACGAGTGGGTTGCCTTCACCTCCCGCAACGCGGTCAAGGCCGTACGCGAGAAGTTCGAGGAGTACGGCCTCGATGCCCGGGCGTTCTCCGGCATCAAGGTGGCTGCGGTCGGCGAGCAGACCGCCGCGGACCTGCTCGGCTGGGGAATCAAGGCGGACCTCGTGCCCTCCGGTGAGCAGTCCGCCCGCGGGTTGTTGGAGGACTGGCCGCCCTTCGACGACGTCTTCGACCCGATCAACCGCGTCTTTCTGCCGCGCGCCGACATCGCGACCGAGACCCTGGTCGCCGGCCTGGTGGACCTGGGCTGGGAGGTTGACGACGTGACCGCGTACCGGACCGTGCGGGCCGCGCCGCCGCCCGCGCCGGTGCGGGAGGCGATCAAGAGCGGCGGCTTCGACGCCGTCGTCTTCACCTCCTCCTCCACGGTGCGCAATCTGGTCGGTATTGCCGGCAAGCCGCATGCCTCCACCGTGATCGCCTGCATCGGCCCGGCCACCGCGGAGGCCGCGGCCGAGCACGGGTTGCGGGTCGACGTGCTCGCGTCGACCCCGTCGGCGACCGAGCTCGCCGACGCCTTGGCCGAGTTCGGCGCTGCTCGCCGGGCGGCCGCCGACGAAGCCGGGGCCGAGGTCCTGCGTCCCTCTGAGAAGCGCACCGCGGCCCGCCGCCGCCGCTGATTATTCGTCGGACAACGGCCGTAGGCTGGTGGGTGTGAGTGGCTTCCCGGTCGAGCGCCCGCGGCGCCTGCGGCGAACCGCGCCGCTGCGTCGGCTCGTCGCGGAGACCTCGCTGGAGCCGCGTCACCTCGTCCTGCCGATGTTCGTGCGCGAAGGCGCGGACGGCCCGGTGCCGATCGCCTCGATGCCCGGGGTCGTGCAGCATTCGCTGGACTCGTTGCGCAAGGCCGCGGTCGAGGCGGTCGAGGTCGGCGTCGGGGCCCTGATGCTCTTCGGCGTCCCGCTGACCAAGGACGCCACCGGGACCGGCGGCAGTGACCCGAACGGCATCCTCAACGTCGCGCTGGGCGAGCTTGCGGCAGAGGTCGGGGACTCCACCGTGTTGATGGCCGACCTCTGCCTGGACGAGTTCACCGATCACGGCCATTGCGGGGTGCTGGCCGCTGACGGCTCGGTGGACAACGACGCGACGCTCGAGCGCTACGCCGAGATGGCCCTCGCCCAGGCCGCCGCCGGTGCCCACGTGCTCGGACCCTCGGGAATGATGGACGGTCAGGTCGGCCATATCCGAGCCGCGTTGGATGGCGCCGGGTACACCGACACCGCGCTGATCGCCTACGCCGCCAAGTACGCCTCGGCCTTCTACGGCCCCTTCCGCGACGCGGTCCAGTCCTCGCTCGTCGGGGACCGAATGAGCTACCAGCAGGACCCGGCCAACGCCCGCGAGGCGCTGCGCGAGGTCGCCCTGGACGTCGCCGAGGGCGCGGACATCGTGATGGTCAAGCCCGCTATGGCCTACCTCGACCTGGTCGCCAAGGTCCGCGCCGCCGTGGACGTTCCGGTCGCCGCCTACCAGGTGTCCGGGGAGTACGCGATGGTCGAGGCCGCCGCTGCGGCAGGGGTCATTGATCGGGATCGGGCGATCGTCGAGACGCTGCACTGCATCCGCCGGGCCGGCGCCGACATCGTGCTGACCTACTGGGCCACCGAGGTCGCGCGCCGCCTGCGCTGAGCACCCGGCGGAAATTTTCCTCGCGGTCATCGGCAGTTCTGACCAGGATGGGTAAACCGAACTGGTGCGTGCTGCGTCCTGATGGTGCGTGCCAAGGGACGCCGTCGGAGCGATCTCCGGCGCTGAGCTGGGGGAGTCTCAGCTTTTCTGTCAGAGAGGGTTCAGATCTGATGCGTACCACCGGGTCAATCCGCCGCCGCGCAGTCGCCGGCCTGTCCGCTGCCGCGCTCGCCTCGCTGGGGCTCGCCATGCCCTCGGCTACCGCGACGACGTTCGCCCCCCCGAGTTTCCTCAGCAAGAGTGAGCTGCCGCAGAGCGGCAAGATCGGTAAATGGACAGCGTCGAAGATCAAGGACGGACTGCCCAAGCCGCAGTACACCTGCGTCAAGGGAATCCTGCCCAGGGGCTCCTCGCAGTTCCGCACCTTCCTCGGCAGCGGCCTCGTCAACCCGGAGTTCCGGGAGACCGTGACGCTTTACAACTCGGTCGCCGACGCCAAGACGATCGTGAAGAAGCTGAAGAAGGCGGTCGCCAACTGTGACGACCGGCTCGACGACGTCACCGGCATCACCTCGTACGGCACCTTCGGCACCGCGGACGGCCTCGCGGTCTACGGCGTCTTCACCGCGCCGCCGGACTCGGAGTTCGGTCTGCAGCTCTTCGGCATCGGCCGGGAGGGCAACGCGGTCGTGGTGACCTCGCTCGGGCAGGCCGGCAAGAAGGCCGACGCCCCGGCGGGCGCCTTCGTCGCCACCTCGAAGAGGGCGCTGAAGAAGGTCTACTGAAACCCGCGCAGGCGGGCGAGCAACGAACTCTTGACGCCCTCGACGACCGCGTCCCGGATCAGCCTATTGATCTGCGACGGGTCGTCGAGGTCGTTCAGGAGCGCGCGAAGGTCCAGCTCGGCCACACTGCGGCGCAGCACGTCGTCGGTCGGCAGACCCCGGTCGATGAGCGAATCGGGCGCGAGCTCGAGGGCGCGCTGCACCAATGCCGGCAGGTCGGCCTGAGCCAGGGCCTCGTCGGCGAGGTCCGAGGACGGCGGCAGGCGGTCCTCGCGTTCCAGCCGATCCACCGCGTCGATCAGGCCGGCGCGGAGCGCGTCGACCTCGCCGTCGGTGGGTTCTGCGGGCATGGCCAAGCCGAGCACCAGGGCCTCCCGGCTGCGCCCGAGTCGGCAGGCGGCGCCGTCCAGTCCGAGCAGGACGAGTTGCTCCGAGAGCGCGTCGAGCCCGGTCGAGATCGAGGCGACCGCGCGCGGCAGGCAGGGGTCCGCGGCGCGGGTCGGGACGAAGTCGCCGCCGCCGGCCGCGACCTGCGTCCCCAGCACCGCGGCCACCAGCGCCACCGCGCCCACCGGTAGCGCCATCGCCCGCCTTGTTGTCACGACGGCACCAGCCCGTGGCTCGCCCGTGCGGTGCGAGGGCGGGGCAGGAAGGCGGCGACGGCGGCCAGGGCCATGGCGGCGGCGAGCAGGAACGAGTCGCGGAAGGCACGGTTGGCGGCCCGCTCGAGCTGGCCGTCGAGGTTCGCCTCCAGTGCGAGCGCTGCCTCTCGCTCGGCGCCGGTGACGCGCAGCGCCTGGAATGCGGGGTGCAGGTCGGGGACCCGGCCGGCTTCGGCGAGGAGTTGATCGCCGAGCCCGCGCGCCAGTTCGATCTTGTTCGCCGCGGTCAACGGGGCGTCGAGCATCAGCGCCGTGATGGCTTCCTGGGTGGGGACTTGGGCATCGCGCAGGTCTGCGGTGAAGACCGGGGTGAGGATCGCCAGCCCCAGGACGACGCCGGCGTGCCGGGCCGCGATCGTCCAGCCGCCGTGCAGGGCGCGCGGTGCCCGCCCGCGCAGGGCCTCGGTGGTCAGGGAGTCCACGGTCAGTCCCAGACCCAGACCGACGAGGGCCTGCGGGGCGATCGTCCAGGCCAGGTCGGCCGAGGGAAGCAGGGCCAGCCCGGCCAGCCCGCCGGCCACCAGTGAGGCCCCGGCGATGGCCTCCGAGCCCAACCCGGCGCGTGCTACCCGGGCCAGGGGCGCCGCCGCGAACGCGGCCAGCGGCACGACGGACACTGTCACCGCGGCCGTGGCCGGCGAGCGTTGCCAGCCCTCGACCAGCAGCAGCACAAGCAGGAACAGGGCGGCGGTCAGCGCGGCCGACAGGAGCAGCAGGGCGACGTTGGGAGCGAGCGCGGGCCGGGTCCGCGCCGTGCCGGGCGTCGCGTGCTGATGAGGCAGCGCGGGGGATGGCGCGTGCCGCAGGGACAACGCGACCGGGACTGCGAGCAGGGCGATCGGGACCTGGACGATGAAGATCGACTGCCAGGAGATTGCTTCGGTGAGCAACCCGCCGGCCACCGGTCCGGCCGCCGTTCCGACTACGCCGGCGGCGGTCCAGCGGGCGATCCCGCGCCGTGCGCCGCTCGCGACCACGAGCAGTTCCAGGCAGCCGACGATCGCCAGTGCGCCGCCGAGAGCCTGCACCGCGCGGGCGGCGATCAGAACCTCCATCGAGTTCGCCACCGCGCAGGCCGCCGACGCTCCGGCGAAGGCGACGATGCCCGCCGCGCACCACGGTGCCGGATCGCGACGGGTGAGCAGGTGGGCGACGGGCACGGCAGCGAGGGCCAGCACGAGGTTGTAGGCGATCAGCACCCAGGCGACGCCGGTGACGGTCCCGCCGAGTTCACGCAGGATCTCCGGCAACGCCAGCGTGACGATCGCGGAGTCGGCCAGCACGGTCCCGACGACGAGCGCGAGCACGGCGACCCGAACCCGGGAGCCCGGCATCCCGCCCGCGTCGGTACTCATGCGGAGGTAGGGGCACTCACCTGGGAGACACCAGGCCCGGCCGCTGCGGCACGTCCTGGAGGTAGTCGTCTTGATCCGCGAAGCCCAGGATCAGCGAACCAGCGCCGATCAACGCCGCCCCGGCGCCGAGCAGGATCAGATCGCGGCGCAGATTCCGGCGCGCGGGGTCACCGGCCGCGACGGCGTCCCCGCCGGCAGACAGCGTGAGTTCCCCGGTCAGGGCGGGTGTCCCATCGCTGTTCGCGCCCAGGTCGCCCGACGCCAGCAGGTCGGTGTCGGCGGTCACGACGAACTCGAAGACCTCGATCGCGTTGTCGGTCCCGTCGGCGTCGGTCCCGACAGCTCCGGTCGGAGCGGCGTCGAACCACGGATGCGGATCGGTGCGCCTCTCGCGGAACACCGGGGGGATCTGGTCCAATCCGGGGCACGCCGGGCCGACAAGCACGACGGCGCCGGCGGAGTCCCGCAACGTGAACGGCTCGGCCGAGAAGCGGTCCACGGTCCGGCGCTCCCCGTCGACGACCGCGGTCTGGCTCGCGAGGTACCAGACGCATTCCTGCCCGGACAGCGGCGCGGTGTACGTCCCGCCCGGTCCGATGCCCGCCCGACCCCGCACGACGACTCGCGTCGCGGCCTTGGCCGGCGCGCCGTCAGCGGCGGCGCCATCCTCGACGTCGGGGCTGTAGTAAGGCCCGCCGTCCAGACCGGCGATCGCGCTGACCTTGCGACCCGGGAGCAACCGCAGGGTGAAGCCTGAACCGATCGCCCCCATGGACCCGACGATGGCAAGGAAGGAACCGGTCAGAACGAGAAGGAGACCGAGCAGCACGCGCACTCCGCCAAGGTAGCTTCCACGCCACGCCACATCGGAGGGGCATGCCTGCCGCAGACACGCCCCAGAGGCTCGAAGATCGTCAGGAGTCGACATAGGGTGAGCGCGTCATGACGGCCTGTCGATTTTGCCGTCGGGATCGGCTGTTCGGCTGACCTGACGAAACCATCGGGGAGATCGTCGCGTCGGAGTCAGTAGGCGCACCGCGGCCAGGCGGGTGCCGAGTCCAATTCTGTGGAGTTGATCGAGAACCATGTCGAGCACGGGAACCCGCAGGAGTGTCGCGCCGTTCGCGCTCGCCGTGTGCGCCGCCCTCACGGCGATCGCCGGGACGGCTGCCGGGCTGGGAGTGCCGGCCACCGCCGCCCCCGCGGCCGCGCCCGCCGCGCAGACCGCTGCCCTGCGCACACCCGCCCTCAGCCTCGCGACCATGGAAAACGTCGGCTCGGCGCGGGAGATCGGCACGGCCGTTAGCGCAGAGCCCGGCTTCCTCACCGCCGCGCAGATGCCCGTAGGCAAGCGCTACGGGAACTGGAGCCGAACCGGATCCTTCGCCGGGGTGCCCGCAGCACCCGTGTTCTGTCTGGAAGACGCCCTGCCGGCGGCGCAGACCCGCTATGTCGCCTTCCGGGGGAAGAAGGCGGTCTCCGCGCAGGAGTTCGTCACCGTCACCGGTTCCGAGGCCGCCGCGGTCGACCTGGTCAACACCGTCGGAATCCAGATCGCTGACTGCTACCAGCGCTGGCTGGACCTGGACATCGACGACTATCGCGAGGGCAAGCGCACGGCCAGTTGGAAGCGCTACGGCGGCGCCGAGGTCGAGGAAGGGATCACCTTCTACGGGGTCTTCACCGTCCCGCCGAGGGGCTTCGCGCGCACCACGCACCTGTACGCGGTCGGCCGCGACGGCAACGCGGTCGTCGTGGTGCACCTGGCGATGCTCGGCCCGTCGGACAATGCCCCCGACAAGGCCTTCCGCAAGCTGACCAAGCAGGCGCTGGCGCAAGCCTTCTAAAGTCCTACCCGGACAGCGCACTCGTCCCTCGGCGCAGTCACACCGACAACGCCTCGTCCCTCGGCGACAACGGGGGGCGAACCATTTGAGACCATGACGGGGTGACTCCCACCCCGTACCCGCGCGATGCCCCGCGTTCCGCCGCGCTGTTCGAGCGCGCCCAGGCGGTCATCCCGGGCGGGGTCAACTCGCCGGTCCGTGCGTTCCGTGCCGTCGGCGGAACTCCGCGCTTCATGGTGTCCGGCCGCGGGCCCTACCTCACCGATGCCGACGGGCGTAGCTACGTCGACCTGATCTGCTCCTGGGGCCCGCTGATCCTGGGCCACGCGCACCCGGACGTGCTCCACGCCGTCACCGTCGCCGCGGCCTCCGGCACCTCGTTCGGGACCCCGACCGAGGGCGAGGTCCTGCTCGCCGAGGAGATCGTCGCCCGCGTCGGGCCGGTGGAAGCCGTTCGTCTGGTCTCCTCGGGCACCGAGGCGACGATGTCGGCGGTGCGCCTGGCCCGCGGCTTCACCGGCCGGGCCAAGGTGATCAAGTTCGCCGGGTGCTATCACGGCCACGTCGACTCGCTGCTGGCCGCGGCCGGCTCCGGGCTCGCGACGTTCGCGTTGCCGGACACCCCTGGGGTCACCGGCGCCCAGACCGGCGAGACGATCGTGCTGCCCTACAACGACCTCGACGCGGTGGCCGCCGCGTTCGCCGCGGCGCCCGAGGCGATCGCCGCGGTCATCACCGAGGCGGCGCCGGGCAACATGGGCGTGGTCCCGCCCGCTCCGGGGTTCACCGCAGGCCTCGCGCGGTTGTGCCGCAAGCACGGGGCGCTGCTGATCTCCGACGAGGTGATGACCGGCTTCCGGGCAGGCCCTGCCGGCTGGTGGGGTCTGGAGGGCGTCGACGCCGACCTCATGACCTTCGGCAAGGTGATGGGTGGGGGCTTCCCCGCCGCAGCCTTCGGCGGACGGGCCGACGTGATGGCGCACCTGGCGCCGGCCGGGCCGGTCTACCAGGCGGGAACGCTGTCCGGGAATCCGGTCGCGGTCGCCGCGGGCCTGGCCACCCTGCGCGGCTGCACACCGGGCGTCTATGACCATCTCGCCAAGGCGGCGCACACGATCACCGCGGCCGCCACCGAGGCGCTGGACGCCGTCGGGGTAGCCCACCAGGTGCAATGGGCCGGAACGATGTTCTCGATCTTCTTCACCGACTCCCCGGTGACGAACTACGACGGGGCCAAGGCGCAGAACCTCGGCGCGTTCACCGCCTTCTTCCACGCGATGCTCGAACGTGGGGTCTACCTGCCACCGTCGGCGTTCGAGGCCTGGTTCCTGTCCGCGGCCCACGACGACGAGGCCATCGGCCGCGTGCTCGAGGCCCTGCCGTTCGCCGCTCGGGCTGCGGCGGAGGCAAGTAAATGACCGACGTGACGCTGGTTCACCTCGTCCGCCACGGCGAGGTGCACAACCCCGACGGCGTGCTCTACGGACGGCTTCCCGGCTACCGGCTCTCCGAGCTCGGGCTGAAGATGGCCGACCGTATCGGCGAGCACTTCGCCGCCCGTGACGTCACCGCAGTCGTCAGCTCCCCGCTGGAGCGCGCGCAGCAGACCGCGGCGCCGCTGGCTGCCGCGCTGGCGCTGCCCATGGACATCGACCCACGCCTGATCGAGGCCGGCAACCACTTCGAGGGCAAGACCTTCGGGGTGGGCGACGGGTCCCTGCGCAAGCCGGCGCACTGGCCCTACCTGTGGAACCCGTTCCGACCCTCGTGGGGCGAGCCCTACGCCGAGATCGCGCACCGGGTGCTGGCCGCCGCGGCCGCCGCTCGCGACCTCGCGCGCGGTCACGAGGTGGTGTGCGTGAGCCATCAGTCCCCGATCTGGATCGCCCGGCGCCGTGTTCAGGGTCAGCGGCTCTGGCACGACCCGCGGGGGCGCCAGTGCGCGCTGGCCAGCGTCACCACGATTCGCTACGAGGGCGAGAAAATCCGTTCGCTGACCTACTCCGAGCCCGCGGCCGACCTCGTCCCGGACAAGACGAAGACGAACTTCAGCGCGGGCGCCTGATGTCGGTCGTGGGCACGTGATCGACCTGGCGTTGGTGTCGGCGTCGGTGGACTCATCCTTCGCCGAGACCGTCACCTCCGGGTCGCTGCTGCTTGCGATCCCGATCGCCCTGCTGGCCGGGCTGATCTCCTTCGCCTCGCCGTGTGTGTTGCCGCTGGTCCCCGGCTACCTCGCCTACGTCACCGGGCTGGCCGGCACCGACCTGGGCGAGGCCCGGCGCGGGCGGGTGCTCGCCGGGACGGCGTTGTTCGTACTCGGGTTCTCCGCGGTGTTCGTCTCCTTCGGTGCGCTGTTCGGCTACGTCGGCGCCGAGCTGGTGGAGAACGAGACCACCGTCAACCGGGTGCTCGGGACGCTGACGATCGTACTCGGACTGGCCTTCATGGGCCTGCTGCCGTTCCTGCAACGGGAGAAGCGGTTTCTGCACCGGGCGCCGGCCGCCGGGCTGGTCGCCGCACCGATGCTGGGTGTGCTGTTCGGCGTCGGCTGGGCCCCGTGCATCGGCCCGACGCTCGGAGCCGTCCAGGCGCTCGCCTTCGACTCCGCCAGCGCGGGCCGCGGGGCGCTGCTCACCTTCGTCTACAGCCTGGGCCTGGGGCTGCCGTTCATCGCGGTCGGGCTGGGGATGCGCCGGATGCTGGGAGCGGTGGACTGGGTGCGCAGCCATCACCTGGTGGTGATGCGCACCGGTGGGGCGATGCTGTGCCTGCTCGGGGTGTTGCTGGTCACTGGCCTGTGGGCGGAGATCTCCATCCAGATGCGCATCTGGACAGCCTCGTTCCAGACGGTGATCTGACGATGAGTCAGGACACGACGGTCGTCGCCGTCGAACCGCCGGCCACGCCGCCGCCGTTGAACGCGGTCGAGACCGCGCGGTGGGCCTGGCGGGCGCTGACTTCGATGCGCACCGCGCTGATCCTGCTCCTGCTGCTCGCTCTGGGCGCCATCCCGGGGTCACTGATCCCGCAGCGCTCGGTCGATCCCGTTGCCGTTGCAGGCTTCCGCCGGGACAACCCGGAGTTGTCTCGCTGGTACGACCGGCTCTCGCTGTTCGACGTCTTCACCTCGCCGTGGTTCTCCGCGATCTATCTGTTGTTGATGGTGTCCCTGGTCGGCTGCCTGGTTCCGCGTACCAAGGTGTACCTGCGCGGTATCCGGGCGCGTCCTCCGGTGACGCCTCGTCATCTGCGGCGGCTGCCGGAGTACCGCCGCGTCGAGACCGACGCCGATCCGCTGGCGGTCATCGAGGCGGTCACCGCGCATCTGCGGGACCGGCGGTTCCGCCTCGATCGGCACACCGACTCAGGCGGCCAGGTCTCCGTCGCCGCCGAACGGGGCTACCTGCGCGAGACGGGCAACCTGGTCTTTCACCTGTCGCTGATCGTGGTGCTGATCGGGATCGCCCTCGGCTACCTGTTCGGCGTCCGCGGCAGTGCGCTCGTCATCGAGGGCGAGGGTTTTGCGAACACCGTCACCCAGTACGACAACCTGCGCCCGGGCCCCCTGTACGACCTGGATTCCCTCGATCCGTACACCGTCACCCTGCGCGATTTCCGGGCCCGCTACGAGGAGACCGGTTCACAGATCGGTGCACCGCGCGACTTCGAGGCCCGGGTGGGGTTGCGCGAACGCCCCGGTGCTCCGGTTCAGGAGCGCAGCATCCGCGTCAACGAGCCGCTGCAGACCGGTGGGGCGAAGATGATCCTCGGCCCGCACGGGTACGCCCCGGTGGTCACCGTGCGCGACGGGCGCGGCGACGTCGTGTTCTCCGGCGCGGTGCCATTCCTGCCCATCGATCCGCGGGGCCTGACCTCGCGCGGGGTGATCAAGGTCCCGGACTCCTCGCCGAAGCAGCTGGGATTCCAGGGGTTTTTCCTGCCCACCGCCGCCTTTGACATCGACCGGGGCCCGTTTTCCACTTTCCCCGAACCGCGCAACCCTCGCCTCGTCCTCAATGTCTTCGCCGGCGACCTCGGTCTGGACGATGGGGTGTCGCAGTCGGTCTACCGTCTCGACACCGATCAGATGATCCAACTGCGGGAAGGCGTCGCACCCGACGCCGAGCCGCTGACCGAATCGCTCGTGGTCGGCGCGACGATGGATCTTCCCGACGGGCTCGGGAGCCTGACGTTCGACGGCTACCGCGAGTGGGTCGTCCTGCAGATCGCGGATGATCCGGGGCGCTTGCCGGCGCTGCTCGGCGGGGTCTTGGCGTTGTCCGGACTGTTGGCGTCGCTGTTCATCCGCTCTCGCCGGGTATGGGTGCGTGCAGGTCGCGACGAGGGCGGGCGTACCGTGGTCGAGATCGGCGCGCTGGCCCGATCCGAGGGGTCCGACCTCAGCGTCGACGTCGACCTGATCCTCGCGGCGATCGGCCGAGGGGAACCCCCGGAATCCACCGGCGGCGCGGTGTCGAAGAACGCAGGGCCGACGTCGAAGTCTGAGGAGTGAGTGTGCAGGTCGACCAGACTCTGGCCGAGGCCAGTGACCGCCTGATCTACGCCTCGTTGCTGGTCTACGCGCTGGCGATGGTGGCGATGGCGGCGCAATGGGCGTTCGGGAACGCTAGTCGTTTCACGCCGGTGGTTGCCCCGGTCGAGCTCGAGCGCAAGGTACTGGTCGGCGTTGGCGGACCGGACCAATCCCTGGCCGCGGACCCGGCGATCGCCTCCGGGGCTGCCCGGTCGGAGCGATTCGGCCGGATCGGGTTCTCGTTGGCCTCCCTCGCGTTTCTGCTGCACCTCGCCGGAGTGGTTGCACGCGGGCTCTCGGCGGAGCGGGTCCCGTGGGGAAACATGTACGAGTTCTCCATCGCCTCGGCCCTGGCCGCGATGGGCGTCTTCCTGGTTCTCGCGCGCCGGTACGACGCGGGGTGGATGGGCATCTTCGTGGTGCCCCCGGTACTGCTGACGCTCGGGCTTGCCGTCACCGTGCTCTACACCGACGCGCAGCAGCTGCAGCCGGCGTTGCAGTCCTACTGGCTGGTGATCCATGTGGTCGCGGCCGTGATCTCCGGCGGCGCCTTCACCATCGGCGCAGCGCTGAGCGTGTTGTACCTGGTACGCGAGCGGGCGGAATCGCGCGGATCGACCACACCGAGCCGGTTGCCCACGGCCCACACGCTGGACCGGATGGCCTACCGCGTCCACGCCTTCGTGTTTCCGCTGTGGACTTTCGCGGTGATAGCGGGGGCCATCTGGGCCGAGAACGCCTGGGGCCGGTACTGGGGCTGGGACCCGAAGGAGACCTGGGCGTTCATCACCTGGGTGGTGTACGCGGGATACCTGCACGCCCGCGCGACTGCCGGCTGGAAGGGCCGTAGCGCGGCCATCGTGGCCCTCGTCGGATTCGGCACGTTCCTGTTCAACTACTTCGTGATCAACATGTTGGTAGTCGGATTGCACTCCTACGCAGGTACCTGACGGCGCCCGGCGGGCGCCTGACTGCGTTGTCGTTCGGCGACCATACAAAAGCAGTATTGGCCGCCTCCTCCGCCTTGTCATCCATCCCGCCGGATCACCGTCAGGCGGGTCCGCGGTGGTGCACGCCTACGGGGAGTCCGGGTCCGGCTTGTCGGTGGGCTTCTTGCCGGACTCCAGGTCGTCCTGCATCCGGCGCAGCAGCTTGTCGCGCTCGGCCTCGGCGTTGAGCTTGCCGAGGAACTCCGGGTCGTCGTCGGGTGCGGGGCGGGCCACGTAGCGCTTGCGCAGGTAGGGATTCGCGCTGCCTGCTCCCGAATGGCCCCGCCCGCCAGGCGTGCTGGCCGTGACCTTCGGTCGTCCGAGCCAGAACCAGGCGACTGAACCGATCGCGATCGGCCAGGTCAGGACGATCACGAGCGCCCAGGCCCACTTGGGCAACCGGCGTACATCTGCCGCGTTGGCCTGGATGACCTCAACGAGGGCCCACACCGTGATGAGGGTCCCGATGACCGCTAACCACACTCGCATGACACCTCTCTGAACGGACGTGAGGCCTTCAGCTTAGTCGCCCATCCGCGCGGGCGCCGCTGTCCCGCCGAGTTCACCGGCTCCAGCCCATCGTGTTTGACTGGAGCTATGACCATCCCGCCCTCGGTGTCCTACTCCGTGCGGCGCCTCGCCCTGTTCGTGGGGACGCTGATTTTTCTCTCGGCCGTTCTGCGGGGCGTCGACCCGATCGTGGTCCTGGCTCTGGCAGCGATCGTGTCCGGAATTCTCAGCTACTTCCTGCTCGCGGGTCCGCGTTCACGCATGGCGGGCTCGCTCGCGTCCCGGATGAGTCGGCTCAATGCCCGCCTGGAGTCCGGGGCGGCGGCCGAGGACGAGGCCGTCGATGCGGCGGAACGACGGGCGCAGCGCCCGGATTCGACCCCAACCGCCTAGCCTCGCGCAGGACATTTGGCACCTTCGGGTGCACTCCGGGCGGTCAATGTCGCAGGTCGTGGGCTTCGGTGGGGAACCGTCTTACGCTGGCGGCGGTCCGCGCACGGGGAGTGTCGCGGCCGCAAACCTCGGGAGGGCCGGCACATGGGCGTTCGCACTGGCGTGGCCTATCTGGCACTGGAGTGCCGGCTGTGGGGTCAGGCCCTGCACAACTCCGGACGGCGGATGCAACTGATCGCGCTGGGCGTCGTCGCCGCGGTTGCGCTGCCCGGCGCCGCCGTGGTGGTGGCCGTGGCCGGCAACTCCGGCTCCTCGCCGACGGCGGTTGAACCGCTGTCGGTGGCCGAGTCGGTTCCCCCGGGGCGCTTGTCCGGGACCTCGGAGCGCACCGGGCTGCCGGCAACTCAACTCCGGTCCGGCCTGGTGGACGGCTCGGATCGCGCATCTTCCCCTGCTGATCCGGCGAACTCCGCGAAGGACGACAAGCGCGCCGCGAAACCGGCCAAGGCGCCTGCCCGCTCCGTGGTCACCGCTCCGGCGCCCGCGCCGCCCCCGCGATCGCAGCCGGTTTCCGGCCGCACGCCACCGCGGGATTCGGGCGCCGGAGCGAACAACCGCGGCGACGAGAACGACAAGAACGACTCGGACTCAGGCCGAGAGGACCGGAAGAAGGACGACGAGAAGCGGGACCGCGACCTCGAAGCCCCGATTGCCGGGGCTGATCCGGCCGATCCGAACAGCAACGACGAGCCGCAGGTGGCGAATCAACGTGCGGGCGGTACTCCCCCCAACGAACTCCCTGCGACCTGACAATTCCCGTCGATTCGGATCCTCCGGCCAGCTGGTTGGTCCTGGACGGAACCGGCAGAGGTGCCCTTCCGTCTGACCTGACGGGGCACGAGGCCGCGAGGTCACGCGCATGAGAGGGGCGGCGAGATGAACATGCCGATGTGGTGGTACCGCGTGGCGGCGCGGTGGCACGCGAAGAAGGCGGGCTGGTACCAGTTCCGAGCGGCTCGTCGGACGCGGTTCTGGCAGATGTCACGCCGTCGGCGCCTGGCCGCGATGACCTCGGCTGCCGTTCTGTTCGGCGCGGCGCCTGCAGGCGTCGTGGTCTACGCCGTGACGATCGCTGACTTCGGCGGCGCGCCGGCTGTGGTGAACCAGGTTCCTGAGGTGCTGGGCGTGTCCTTGGCGCCGCCGAAGTCGCCCTTCCCGCCGCCGGAGTCCGTCGCTCCCACGCGCCCGGCCCACGAACTCGTGGCCGAGGAGTTGGCGCGTCAGGCCCTGGCCAATGAGGGGATCGTCATCGACGGGTACCTCGTCGGCGAGGAGACCAGCGTGCCCGCCGAGGAGCTCACTCCGACGCCGACCCCGACCCCGACTCCGACCCGGACGCCGACCCCGACCCCGACTCCGACTCCGACCCCTGAGCCCGTCGTCACGCCCACACCGACTCCGACGGAGACTGAGGAGCCCTGCAGGCCCGGCCGGAAGGGGAAGAAGGGCTGCGACGCGCAGGAGGAGGAGCCGAGCGAGCGCCCGACCTCCCCTACTGACGACACGATCATCAACCCGCTGCCGGGTGAGGAGTCGACCGAGAAGCCTCAGGAGGGCGGCACCCCGGAGGGCGGCACCCCGGAGGACGGCACCCCGGCGGGTGGCACCCCGGACGACGACACCGAGGACGACGGCGACGCGGAAATCGAGAGCGTGCCCACCAACGATCCGGCGCAGCCGGCCGTCAAGGGCTGAGCCTCAGGTCGGTAGGCACAGCCCGGCGGTGAGCAGCAGGCCGTAAACCAGTTGGGTGCGGCCGGTGCCCACCAGCACGTCGATCAGTGCCCGGCCCGCTGCGCCGGCCCGCACCGCGCGCAGGCCGGGGGACGCGACCGGTAGCGCGAGCAACGCGAGCAGCACGGGCGGATGGACGAGCGCCAGCCCGGCGGCGAAAGCGAACGGCGCCAGCAGCAGGACGGCGTAGAGCGCCCGCGTGCGGGCATCGCCGAGGCGGACCGCCAAGGTCCGCTTGCCGGCGACGACGTCGGTCGGGGCGTCGCGCAGGTTGTTCACCACCAGCAGGGCGCAGGCCAGCGCCCCGACCGGGATACTCGCGGCCACCGCGATGCCACTGAGCTCCTCGGTCTGCACGTAGGCGGTGCCCAGT
Source organism: Sporichthyaceae bacterium (assembly GCA_052387905.1). GTDB lineage: Bacteria > Actinomycetota > Actinomycetes > Sporichthyales > Sporichthyaceae > JBQTII01. Next base: position 70,085 of record JBQTIR010000016.1, read on the forward strand.
ACTGCGACGAGGCCGAAGAACACGAAGACCGAGAGCTCACCGAGCCCGCGGTAGCCGTAGGGGTTCTTGCCGCCGGTGTAGCCCCAGCCCGCGGCGATCGCTGCGCCGCCGATCGCGACCAGCCACCAGGAGGTGGTGGCAGCGAGTACGAGCCCGGCTCCTGCGCCGACGCCGAACGCGCTCAGCGCGGCGATCTTGACCTGCTTCGGCGCTGCCACCTTCGAGCCCACCAGGCGCATCGGTCCGACGCGCGCATCGTCCGTGCCGCGGATCCCGTCGGAGTAGTCGTTGGCGTAGTTGACCCCGATCTGCATCGCCAGTGAGACGACCAGCGCCAGCAGCGCCTTCCACCACACCGCGGAGTCCGCCTCGACGGCGACCCCGGTCCCGACCGCCACCGGTGCGAGCGCAGCCGGCAGCGTCTTCGGGCGCGCCCCCGCCCACCACTGCCCCGCTGTTGCCATGCCCTGCAGTCTCTCGTTCCCCCATCTTCGGGCGGCGTGTGGCCCTATTGCGGGCCTCCGATAGGTCGGGATCGCGCCCGAAGATGCGGGTTCGAGCCGCTCAGATTCCGGCGACGAGGGCGCGCAGCGCGGCGCGGTCGAGCTTGCCGCTGGGCAGGGTCGGCAAGGCGTCGACGGTGTGCAGCTCCCGCGGGACCTGAGCACCACCGAGCCGGGCGGCGACGCGATCGCGGAGAGTATCGAGTTCGACCGGCGCGTCCGCGACGAGGACGGCGACCACGACGGCGCCCCAGGTCGGGTCCGGGCGCCCGATCACCGCGACTTCACGGACCCCCGGGTGCCCGGCCAGCACCTGCTCGACGGCCTGGGCCGCGACGTTGACCCCGCCGGAGACGATGACGTCGTCGGCGCGGCCGAGCACCGTGAGCACGCCGGCGTCGATGCGACCGAGATCGGTGCTGGCGAAGCTCTCGCCCACGAAGCCGGGCCCGGGTGCGTCCGCAGGCGCGGGGTGCGATCCGAGGTAGCCCTTGGCCAGAACCGGCCCGTTGATCCGGATGAGCCCGGCGTCGTCGATCCAGATCTGGACGTGGGGCAGGGGGCGGCCCTCGTAGACGCAGCCGCCGCAGGTCTCCGTCATCCCGTAGGTCCGCACGGTCCGCGCTCCGGCGGCCTGGGCACGCTCACCCAGTCCGTCCGGGATCGGTCCGCCGCCAAGCAGGATCGCGTCGAAGGTGCTCAGGTCGACGCCGGCGTCGAGTAGCCGGATGAGTTGGGCCGGGACCATCGAGGTGTAGTGCCGGGCGCCCGGCTCGAGCTGTGCGGCCGCCGCACGGAAGGCGTCGACGGTGAAGCCGGCCGAGGTGTCAACCCCGATCGCGTCCAGCCCGGCCACCTGGGAGCGGATCACAACCTGCAGTCCCGCCACCCGCGCAGGCGACATCGCGAGCAGCCACTGCCCGGGGCCGCCGAGGTGCTCGTGGGTGGCGCGGGCCGAGTACCGCAGCGCCTTCGCGCCGAGGCGCACGCCCTTGGGGGCGCCGGATGATCCGGACGTCGCGACCACGACCGCGGTGTCCGCCGGGACTCCGCGCGCAGCCAATGGTGCGAGCGCTCCGACGATCCGCGCGCCCTCGGGCCCGGGCGGAACGAGCAGCAGCGCCGGTCCGCTGCCGTCCAACGCCGCGGTCAGCCCCGGAATCCGGCCCGCCCCCGGCGCGACGACCACCGGCACCAGGTCGTGCCCGCTCACCGACCCCACCACCTCCCGCAACGTCCGAAGGAGTGGCAGCAATAGCGACCGCCTTTTCGGACGTCGCGGCCCTCTGCTTCACCGCCTCCCGCAGCGTCCGAAGAAGTGGCGGCAATAGCGACCGCCCTTTCGGACGTTGCGGGAATGCTCAGAAATACCACGGGTAAGGCGTCCAGTCCGGTTCGCGCTTCTCCAGGAACGAATCGCGGCCCTCGACGGCCTCGTCGGTCATGTAGGCCAGGCGGGTGGCCTCGCCGGCGAAGACCTGCTGGCCGATCAGGCCGTCGTCGATCAGGTTGAACGAGTACTTGAGCATGCGCTGCGCGGTCGGGGACTTGCTGTTGATGATGCTTGCCCAGCGCAGGGCCTCGACCTCGAGCTGTGCATGCGGGACGACGCGGTTGATCGCGCCCATTCGGTAGGCGTCCTCGGCGGAGTACTCCTGGCCGAGGAAGAAGATCTCGCGGGCGAACTTCTGCCCGACCGCCCGCGCCAGATACGCCGAACCGAAGCCGCCGTCGAAGCTGCCCACGTCGGCGTCGGTCTGCTTGAAACGCGCGTGCTCGGCCGAGGCGAGCGCGAGGTCCGCGGTGACGTACAGGGAGTGTCCGCCGCCGGCGGCCCAGCCCGGGATGACCGCGATGACGATCTTGGGCATCATCCGGATCAGGCGCTGCACCTCCAGGATGTGCAGGCGCCCGGCGCGGGCCGGGTCCACGGTGTCGGCCGTCTCGCCGGCCGCGTACTGGTAGCCCGTGCGCCCGCGGATGCGCTGGTCCCCGCCTGAGCAGAAGGACCAGACGCCGTCCCGGCCCGACGGACCATTGCCGGTCAGCAGGACGGCGCCGACGTCGCTACTCATCCGGGCGTGATCCAGCGCCCGGTAGAGCTCGTCGACGGTGCCTGGGCGGAACGCGTTGCGGATGTCCGGGCGGTTGAACGCGATGCGGACTGCGCCGGTCGAGCGGGCCCGGTGGTAGGTGATGTCGACGAACTCGAAACCGGCGACGACCTTCCATGCGCTCGGGTCGAAGATGTCCGACACTCCGTTGGCCGCGCGCCCGCTGAGCTCTGCCATCGATCCTCTTCTCCTGCCGTGTCGGCGACGGAGGAGCCGTTGCCAGGTCGCCGCTCCGGCCACCGTACTGAGGACCCGCACCGTCAGATCGGGGAGGATGGGGGGGTGCCCCCCGACGCTCGCGCACCCATCCGCGACCTGCATGCCTATGTGATCGGGATGCGCACGCGGTTTCGGGGGATCACGGTGCGCGAGGGCGTGCTGATCCAGGGCCCGGCCGGATGGGGGGAGTTCGCGCCGTTCACCGAGTACGACGCGGCCGAATGCGCGCCCTGGTGGCGTGCTGCCCGTGAGGCTGCGTTCGACGGGTGGCCTGCCCCGCGCCGGCGGCGCATCCCGGTCAACGTCACGGTCCCTGCCTGCGACCCCGAGCAGGCGCGCGCGATCGTCGCGGGCTCCAGTTGTCGCACGGCCAAGGTGAAGGTGGCTGAGGTCGGTCAGAGCTTGGTTGAGGACCTCGCCCGGGTCGAAGCGGTGCGGGATGCGCTGGGGCCACTCGGGGCGCTGCGGGTCGACGCCAACGGTGGGTGGCCCGATCCGGATACCGCGGTAGCGGCGATCCGGGAACTGGATCGCCTCGTCGGTCTGGAGTACGTCGAACAACCGTGCCGGACCATCGCCGAACTTGCCGCAGTGCGGCGTCGGGTCGAGGTGCCGATCGCCGCGGATGAGTCGATCCGACGCGGGGAGGACCCGGTGCGGGTCGCCCGCGAGCGCGCGGCCGACATCGCGGTGATCAAGGTCGCCCCGCTCGGCGGGGTGCGGGCCGCGCTGGAGATCATCGAGCGGATCGGCCTGCCCGCGGTCGTGTCCTCGGCGTTGGAGACCTCGGTCGGGATCGCAGCCGGGGTGGCGTTGGCCGCCGCGTTGCCGGAGCTGCCCTACGCCTGCGGGCTGGCCACCGTCGCCCTGTTCGACCACGACGTCGTCGCGGACCCGTTCCTGCCGGTCGACGGGTATCTGATGGTGCGTCGACCCGAGCCGGACCCGGACGCGCTCGCTGCCTCGGCCGCCTCGGCGGAGGTCACCGCATGGTGGCAGGCGAGAATCGCCGCCGTGGAGAACCGGTGAACCCCGCGACCGCCCTGGCCCGGGTGTTCGTGGACGAGTTCGCGAGGTGCGGGGTCACCGAGGCCGTGCTCTCGCCCGGGTCGCGCTCCGGGCCGCTGGCCTTGGCGCTCGCGGCCGAACCGCGGATCCGCCTGCATGTGCGCATCGATGAGCGCTCCGCCTCCTACCTCGCGCTCGGTCTGGCCAAGGCGAGCGTAACCCCGGTGCCGCTGCTGTGCACGTCCGGGACCGCGGCCGCCGCCTTCCACCCCGCGGTACTGGAGGCTGACGCCAGCGGGGTGGGCCTGCTCGTGTTGACCGCGGACCGTCCGCCGGAGCTGCGCGGGACGGGCGCGAGTCAGACCGTCGACCAGCTGCACCTGTTCGGCCGCGCGGTGCGGATGTTCCACGAGGTCGGCGTCCCCGAGGCGGCCGGGGGGCAGGTCGCATACTGGCGCTCCTTGGTGGGGCGCGCGGTGGCAGCGGCTGCCAATGGTCCAGCGCATCTGAACCTCGCGCTCCGCGAGCCGCTGATTCCCGACGTCGACGCGTCCTGGCCGGAATCGCTGGCAGGTAGAGCCGATGGCTCGGCGTGGGTGACAACCCGTCAGGTCGATGCGCAGCCCGGTGCAGACCTGGCCGAGTTGCTCGACGGACTGGTACCGGAGTGCGGAGCGGTGATCGTCGGGGACGGCGCGCTCGATCCGGCCGGCGCAGTAGCTCTGGCGGAGGCCGCGGGGTGGCCGGTGTTCGCCGAACCCACCAGCGGCGCCCGGGTGGGACCGAACTCGGTCGCGGCCTACCCGCTGATCCTTTCCTCGCCCGGTCTCGGTGCGCCGCCGCCGCAGGTGGTGCTGACGGTGGGCCGGCCGGGGTTGTCCCGGTCCTTGCTGACGTGGACTCGCACCGCGGCCCGGCACATCGTGGTCGACTCCTCACCCACCTGGGCGGACCCGACCCGTACCGCCGACCTCGTGCTGCCTGTGCTGCCGGGCGGCGTTGGGCGCACCGCGCCGGCGATCGAGTGGCTGCGCGGTTGGCGGCAGGCCGGGATGGCCGCCGCGGCTGCCGTCGATGCCGTGCTCGACGAAGCCCCCTTGAGCGAACCGGCGATCGCTCGCGCGCTGGGCCGGGGCCTCCCGGCCGGCGGGTTGCTCGTCACCGGACCGAGCCGCCCGGTGCGCGACCTCGAGCTGACCCTGCTCGCCCGCGGTGACATCCGCGTCCTCGCGAACCGCGGAGTCAACGGCATCGACGGTGTGGTCTCGACTGCGATCGGGGCGGCGCTCGCGCACCAGCGCCGTGGCGGCGGTCCGGCCTATGCCCTGCTCGGGGATCTGACCTACCTCTACGACCGCAACGGGCTGCTGCTCGGCCCCGACGAGCCGCGGCCCGACCTGTGCCTGGTCGTGGTCGACAACGACGGCGGAGGGATCTTCTCCACACTCCCGCAGGCCGGCATCGACGGCTTCGAACGGGTCTTCGGGACGCCGCACGGGATCGATATCTGCGCAGACGCCGCGAATGTCGGCCTGCCCGCACGTGAGGTGCGCGACGCCGCGGAGCTATCCGCGGCCCTCGTCCCGGTTCCCGGTCTGCGGCTGGTCCGCGTGCGCACCGACCGCAAGGCCACCGCCAACCTGCTGGCAACCCTGCAGGCGGCGGTGAGCGCCGCTCTGCACTGACCGACCCTCAGTCTTCGCCGGTGCTACGGCGCCCGTCGGGCGCCGTAGAACGTTAGTGGGCGGCTTCGACGCCGACGTACTCGGCAAAGACGTCGTCACCGTCGAGTTCGCTGGGCTGGCCGACGAAGGCAACCTCGCCCTTGTTGAGCAGATACACATAGTCCGCGGCGGCGAGCGCCCGGGTCACGTACTGCTCGACGAGGAGCATCGAGCATCCCTCCGTGCGCAGCAGAGTGAAGAACTCGAAGATCTCATCGACGACCTTGGGGGCCAGGCCCATCGAGACCTCGTCGAGCAGGGCGACCTTGGGGTTCTGCACGTAGGTGCGGGCGAGCGCGACCATCTGCTGCTCGCCGCCGCTCATCGTCCCGGTGGCCTGGTTCAGGCGTTCACCGAGACGCGGGAACGCATGTACCGCCCGCTCGATCGACTCCTTCTCCTTGCCCGCCGGAGACTGCAGGACCAGGTTCTCCCGCACCGTCAGCGACGGGAAGATCCCGCGACCTTCCGGGACGTGGCACACGCCGCGCTTGGCGAGCTGGTGCGGCGCGCAGCGCGTGACGTCCTCGCCGTCGAAGGTCATCGTGCCGCTGGTCGGGTGCAGCAGCCCGCTGGCCACCCGCAGCAGGGTGGTCTTGCCGGCGCCGTTCGCGCCGAGCAGGGCGACGACCGAGCCCGGGGGAACCTTGAGGTCGACGCCGCGCAGCACCTCGGTACCCGCGTAACCGGCGTGGATGTCGCGGAGTTCGAACATCTCAGGCGTACCTCTCAGTCGAGGGAATGGGAGGCATGCCTAAACCTCGATACCGGAGCCGGTGAGCTGGTGGTCGTCGTCCAGGGCGGCCTCGACGGCTTCGCTGCCCAGGTAGGCCGCGCGTACCAGGTCGGAAGTGCCGACCTCGCGCGCGGTGCCCTCGAAGATCGGCTTGCCGAAGTCGAGGACGTGGATGTAGTCGCAGGTGCTCATGACCAGCGCCATGTCGTGCTCGACGATCAGGATGCCGACGCCGCGCTCGCGCACGAGGTTGCGCAGAATGTCACCGAACTTCTTGGTCTCGGCCTTGTCCAGACCGGAGGACGGTTCGTCCAGGAGCATGATCGAGAAGCCACCCGCGATGCAGCGGGCCAGCTCGACGAGCCGACGCTGACCGGTGGACAGGTCGGCCGGGCGTCGATCGATCAGCGCCTCGATGCCGCACAGCGCGACGGCCTCGGTGACGGCCTGGGCCACCTTGGCGGCATCGGAGCGACGACCCAGGATGTGGCGCCACGGCGTCGACCCGGCCAGGCCCGCCTCCCGGCCCAGTGAGACGTTGTCGCGCACGGTGAGGGAATCGAAGAGCTCCATGCGCTGGAACGTGCGACCGAGCCCGCGCTGGGCGCGCGCGTGCGGGGTCTTGTCGGTGATGTCTTCGCCGTAGAGTTCGACCTTGCCGCTGGTGGGGCGCAGCAGTCCCGAACAGGCGTTGAACGTGGTGGTCTTGCCGGCGCCATTGGGTCCGATCAGGCCGGTGATCCGACCGCGGGGCGCGGCCAGACTGATCCGGTCCACTGCCAGGTGGCCGCCGTAGCGCACCGAAACCTCACGCACGACCAGGCCCGTACCCGGGTGATCCGGCTGGTGATCCGGCATGCGAGGCCTCCTCGTGCTGCGGCCCCAATGGGGCACGTCGGGGGTCGGACAAGACGTCCGGACATCTGCACCATACTCGGACATCTGTGATTGAAACCACACGATCTGTCTGTACAGTACTCACTAACTACGCGACGTCCATACATCGTGTCCAGTCGCCCGGTTCCGGGCGGAGGGAGTACCCCATGCCGCACTCCACGGGCAGCAGCCGCGCGATCGGTTGGCTGGCAACCGCCATGGCCGCCCTGACCGCCGCCGGCGCCACCGCGATCGTCTGGATGCCGTCAGCAGGTGCCGAGACCGACGACTTCTACGAAGCCCGCGCCCGCTCGGTCTTCGTGGACGGCTTCTTCGCCAACGGGAGCATTCCCGCCGGTGTCCGGCCCGAAGGTGGCGGCCCCCAGACCGACGCCGCGCAGTCGTCCCTCGACCAGGGCGACGCCAACGCCTCCTTCCCCTACTTCGGCGACCTCGTCCCCACACTGCCGGGCGTCCTGGGCGGCCTGTTCGGTGTTCCGGTGCCGCCCTATCCGCTCACCGCCACCTCGACCTTCGGTGCCGGCCCGGCCAAGGTCAGTTACCCGGGCATCGAACTGACCGCGACGTCCCGCGCCACCTCCACGGTCTCCGATGCGGTCGTCGGATCCTCCGGTTCCGGCGCGACCGCGCACTCCGAGATCGACGAGAACTCCGACGGCTCGGTGGTCGCGCTGGCCTCCACCTCCTCCCCCCTCACAGTGCTCGGACCGCTGGTCAGCCTGAAGGGCTTTGACTCGGTGGTCCGGGTCAGCGCCGACGCCACCGGCGCCATCACCCGGCAGGCGAACTTCTCTGTGGACGAGATTTCCGTCCCGGGCCTGGTGCTCAGGATCCCAGAGCAGAGCCCGTCCTCAATCCCGGTCCCCGTCCCGGTCCCGATCCCTGGCGCGCCGGCACCGCCACCGATCCCCGCGCCACCGATCCCGTTCCCCATGGGTGGGGAGACCATCACCGAGCCCAAGATCGGCTTCATCAACGGCTTCTTCACGATCTCGCTGCCGTTCGCCGGTGAGACCCAGAAGTACGCGCTGCCCGCCGAGCCGGTTATGGACGCCTTCAAGGCCCAAGGCGTGAGCCTGAACTTCACCGCTGCCCAGAAGACGAAGACCGGGCTGCTCGGTGGCGTCTTGACCGTGCAGTACACCGTGCCGGCGCCCCCGGACAACCCGATTTACCAAGGGCCGACGCCGGCAACGTTCATCCTCGGGTCCGCGGACGCCTCGGTCGACCGCAAGGCCGCGACGTCGAACGCGATCGTCCCGGCCGTAGCGACGGAGCTCGCCGAGTTCCTGCCGGCCGACCCGGCACCGGTCATCGGCACCGCCGTCGCTCCGGTGGTCCCGGACGCCGTCGCACCGGCACCGGCACTGGCACCGGTACCGGCGCCGGCCGCGATTCCGACGGTCGACTTGGTCCCGGCCGCGCCGTCGCAGTCCGGCGAGGTCGCCGCGCTCGTCGCCGCGGGCCTGCCGGCATTCGTCAACAGTGACTTCTCGGCCATCTATCTCGGACTGATCGGCGTCGCGTTGGTTGGCCTCGTGACCGTCGCCGTCGTGGGAATCAAGGGAGTGTCCGCGTAATGGAAGCGATGAATCTGCTCCGCACCCAGTGGGACCGGGCGCTCGCCGTCGCCGCCGCAATCGGCGGAGCGGTCGCCCTCGTCATCGGGTGGGTCGGCGTCAGTGGCACCCCGAATGTGGCCAAGCAACTGCCCTACGTGATCTCGTCCGGCCTGACCGGGATCTTCCTGCTCGGCATCGCGGCCACGCTGTGGCTCACGGCGGACCTGCGCGACGAATGGCGCGAGCTGCGTCGCGTCGGCAACCTGTTGGACCGCGAGTTGACTGAGCGTCAATCCGAGCGGGCGGCGGCAGGCACGCATGGCCGCCCTTGAGACCCCGCCCCGGTCTCGTCCGCGCAAGGTCGACGCCGCCGAGGTGGAGCAGGGATCGGCCGGGGTGCCCGAGACTGCCGGACCGTCGGGTCCGCGTCGGCGCCGTCGGTACTTGCGAGAGCCGGTGCCGTGGCGGCGCAGCGACCTGATCCGCGCCGGTGTGCTGGTCGCGATCGGGCTCGCCGTCTCCGTGTGGGGCTGGTTCGGTGTCAGCGGCGAGGTCCGCCTGCGTGAGCAGGAAGGCTGGGTCGTGGTCGCCATGTTCGGCGCCGTGATCGCGGCGCTGGGCGGGTCCTACCTGGTCCTGGTGTGTCTGCGCGAGGTGCGTCTGGGCCAGCGGCAGTTGATGCTCGACATTGCCGAGGTCATGGACTGGCCCCTGAGCACCAAGGGCCGCGTGCTCGACGTCGCGGCGCTCGCCGAATCGGCCGTGGCCGCCGGGACCCTGGTCACCGGTGCCGGCATGACGCTGGTGCACCGCGCCGACTGCTCGATCGCCCGGGGCAAGGCGGTCGAAGCCATCAGCGCCGCCGAGGCCGAGCGTCGGGGCCTGGCGCCCTGTGGGATGTGTGGCTCATGAGTGATTACGTCCCCTTCATCGTCTTCGGAGTCGTCACCGGTTCCATCTACGGCATCTGCGCCATGGGCCTCGTGCTGACCTACAAGACCTCCGGTGTCTTCAACTTCGGGCACGGTGCGGTCTGCGCGGCCTCGGCCTACGGCTTCTACGAGCTCCGGCAGGAGCAAGGCCTGCCCTGGCCGGTCGCGGGCCTGCTGATCCTGTTCGTGATGGGCCCGCTGGTCGGTCTGCTGCTCGAACGCCTCGCCGCCGGGCTGGCGCCGGTGTCCACGGCCTACAAGGTCGTCGGCACGGTGGGTCTGCTGGTGTTCGTGCAGGCGACGATCGTGCTGATCTTCTCCGGGCAGGGCCTGCGGTTCGCGTCCTTCTTCCCCCAGGACGAGGCGTTCGCCGTTTCTGGCGTCAAGGTGACCGTCGACTCGGTCATCACCGTCGGCATCGGTGTCGGAGCGGCGATCGGACTTTTCCTCTTCTTCCGCCTTACCCGCCTGGGCACCGCGATCCGTGGCGTGGTCGACGACCCGCAGCTCCTCGACATGACCGGGGAATCGCCCACCAAGGTCCGCCGGACCGCGTGGATGATCGGCTCGGTCTTCGCCTCGGCCTCGGGCATCCTCTTCGCCTCCGTGCAACAGCAGGTCGACGTCAACGTGCTGTCGATCCTCATCGTGCAGGCGTTCGGCGCGGCCACCATCGCGCTGTTCCGCAACCTGCCGATGTGCCTGGTCGGCGGCATCATCGTCGCGTTGCTGCAGAAGCTGGTCAGCAAGGACCTCGGCAGCGGCGAGTTCGAACAGCTCGCCGGCCTGGACCTGGCAGTGCCGTTCCTCGTGCTGTTCATCGGCCTGTTGGTGATCCCGCGCAACAAGCTCGTCGAGGTCGGACGGCAGGTCAAACAACGGGCCGCGAAGGAGAGCCGGTTGCCGTTGGCGACCCGCCGCGCCGGCCTCGGGGTGACGTTCGCCGTCGCCCTGACGGTGCCGATGTGGGCCGGCTCCCACCAGATCGCGTGGAACGTGGCGCTGTCCCAGGTGGCACTCTTCCTCTCGCTGCAACTGCTGGTGCGGACCTCCGGTCAGATCTCGCTCGGCCAGATCGGGTTCGCCGCGATCGGTGCCTCGACGTTCGCGCACATGCTCAGCCGCGATGTTCCGTGGCTGCTCGCGCTGCTGATCGGTGGCCTGGTCTGCGTGCCGGCCGCGCTGATCATCGCGGTCCCCGCGATCCGGCTCTCCGGGCTCTACCTGGGTTTGGCCACGCTCGGTTTCGGCATCGTGCTCAACCAGTTCTTCTACACGAAGGACTACATGTTCGGCTTCGGCAGCGTCGACACACCTCGCCCCGGAGTCTGGGGCATGGACGACGACGAGCGTTACTACTACCTGCTGCTCGCTATCGCCGTGGTAGCCATCGCGCTGGTCCTCTGGATCGAACGTTCCCGGCTGGGGCGTCTGCTGCGGGGGATGGCCGACGCGCCGGTGGCGCTGTCGACGCTCGGCCTGGCGGTCAACGTCTCGCGCACCTTGGTATTCTGCGTCTCCGGGTTCCTCGCCGGCATCAGTGGCGCGCTGTTCGCCTCGATGTTCGGCTCGGTGAGTGCGGAAAGCTACTTCTTCATCCAGTCCCTCATCGTGCTGGCGGTACTGGCCATCTCTGGCCGGCGCACCGTGATGGTGGCAATCGTCGCGCCGATCCTGCTCTTCGTCGTGCCGAACTACATCACCAACCCGGATTTCTTCACCGTCCTGCAGATGTTCTTCGGCCTCGCCGCGATCTTGGTGGCGGTCGGCTCGCAAGGTGCCTTCGATCGTTGGTACGGATCGACCGCCGCCCGTTTCACCCACCGGCGCAGCGGCCCGGCGAGCGTGCGCGTCGAGGACTACCTGCGTGAGCAGGCCGCCAAGGCGCCACCAGAACGGGAGCCGGTCGGTGCCGCGCGCTGACGGCACGGACCTCCCCCATCCACGCAGCTGGGCAGCTTCATCGAAAGGACCGATCACCATGGGACGCAGAATCACCGACCGCACCGTGCGCACGTGGGTCGCGGTGGCCGTGCTGGCCGCGTTGCCGCTCGCCGGCTGTGGGACCCGAGAGTCCGACGAGGCGATCGCGCGTGCTGACGGATCATCACGGGTGATCACCGGTGGCCTCCCCGCTGACGGGGCCACCACGGACGTCGCCGCGCCGCCGATCGACGGCGCGGCCCCGGTCGAGGCTGCAGTACCGGGAACGAGTCCCGGAACGGCGCTCGGTACGGCGACCCAGACAGCCAAGGGTGGCGGACCGAAGGTGGCCGCGCCCGGGACGGCGCCGGTGACGACGCCGGGGCAGACCGCGCCCGGCAAGACTGCACCCGGCAATACTGCGCCCGGCAAGACCGAACCCGGCAAGCCGGCGGCCGCCGCGGTGGCCACGGGCGCCGACGCACCCTGCACCGCCTCGCTCGCCCCGATCATCCTCGGGCAGACCTCGCCCTCGTCGGGAATCATCGGAGCCTCTACCTTCAACATGCGGGCGGGTCTGGCGCTCTGGGCCAAGGCCGTCAATGCGCGCGGCGGGGTGCAGTGTCACCCGATTACGTTGTTGCAGATGGACGACGGCGCCGATCCGTCCCGCGTTACCTCCAACCTCACCGCGATGAAGGCCAAGGGCGCGGTAGCGATGGTCGGTGTCGGAGCGCCGACGACCTTCCCGGCGGCCAAGCAGTTCGCCGAGAAGAACAAGATCCCCTTTGTCGGCGGGGACCTCATCGAAGCGCCGTGGTTCTCGAGCTCCTTCATGTTCCCGCAGGGCGGCGCACCGCTGGCCGCCTATGCGGGGGCGATGAAGGAAGCGGCGAAGAAGGCCGGAACCAAGAAAGTCGGTCTGGTCTACTGCGTCGAGGCGGCGATCTGTGGCTCGATCAACGAGAACTTCGAGGCGATGGCCGAGCAATCGGACCTTGAGGTCGTGCTGCGCAAGGTCTCCTCGATCACGTCCCCGGACTACACCGCGGAATGTCAGGCGCTCAAGGCGGCCGGCGCCGAAGCTGTCTTCATTGCGCTGGAGGGCTCGGGCGACGCGCGGTTCTCGCGATCCTGCCTGTCGCTGGACTACGCGCCCCCCGCCGCGACCTCCGCCCTGTCCGTGAGTGCCGAGGCCGCGCTGGACCCGAATTTCCGCAAGCTGGGGGTCTTCCTCGGGACTGGTACTGCTCCCTACCAGGCCACCGATACCGCGGGTGGCCGGGAGTTCCGCGCGGCCTACGACCGTTTCACCCCGGGTGGATCGATCGACCAGAACACGATCAGTCAGTGGGCCTCGGGCAAGCTTTTCGAGAAGGCCTTGGAGAACGTGTTCGCGAAGGCCCGCAGCGGCCCGATCACCGGTGAGCTGATCCTGGAAGGACTGTGGCAGATCAAGAACGAGAAACTGGACGGCCTCGCCCCCGGGGTGACCTTCAACAAGGGCGCGCCCCCGGACCAGAACAACTGCTACGCGTTGCTCAACCTCACCACCGCGGGCTACACCGCCCCGAAGGGCAGCAAGTTCGAATGCTTCCCCACCCTCCCGCGGGGATTCTGAGCGCCACATGAACGGCGCAGGCGTGGCCCAACTGGGCGCCGAGACGGCGGTGGCACCCGCTAAAGGGGTGCGCCGCCCGTCGGCGGTCGTGCGCGCCTTGCTCATCGACAGTGCCCGGCGATGCTTCGCCGCCAAGGGCTACAACGGGGCGAGCACCCGGGAGATCGCCGCCGAGGCCGGGGTGCACGAAGCCCTGATCTTCCGTCACTTCGGGAACAAGGTCTCCCTGTTCCGCGAGGCGGTCGTCGAGCCGTTCCGCGCGTTGATCGAGGATTTCGTCGACCGGTGGGAAAGCGATCAGGTCCCCGCCACCATGTCGACGGAGGAACTGACCGGCGCATGGGTGCAGGCCCTGCACGAGATGATGCGAGCGCACCGCGACCTGGTGGTCGCGCTCATCGCCGCGAACGCGTTCGAGGCGGACTCCTCCGGGGACGGGCAGCCGTTGACCGATGCCTTCACCCGGCCGTTGGAGCGTCTGGAGCGCTTCACCCGACGGGAGATGAAGGGCCGTGGCCTGATCGGGGATCCGTCGGTCTCGGTGCGGGCGCTGTTCGCGATGGTCATGTCGATGGCCGTGCTCGACGACTGGTTCTTCGGCGGGCTGACCAACCGGCCGAGTCGCGAGCATGTCACCGCAGAGATGACGCGCATGGTGGTCTACGGCATCACGGGTTCGGCGTCGGCTGACATCCGGTAGCGCAGCACTTTCCAGGCTGACGGCTGGTCACCGGTCGGTCGCCGGCGATGCCGCGGTCGAGTAGGTTCGCCACCAGCGCGGTCTTCTCCGGGATCGGATAGTGACGCCAGATCTCGCGCTTCATCGCCTCCGGTGACCCGCCGCCGTGCAGCGAAATCACCGAGTACCAGCCGGCCTGGTAGGAGGCGGTGAGGTCCTCGACCATGCGGGCCACCGCGAGCCGCTTGTCGGCGGGGACGTCAGCGCGCGTGCCCAACACCGCCCCCAGCGCGGCCGCGGTCTCGGGGTTGTGGTCCTCGTCAGGGCCGGGCAGCGCGACGATCAAGCCGCCCGAGACGTAGTGCGCGATGCGCTGCATGTCGTAGATCTGATTGGCCAACAGCAGCTTGCCGATGTTGGCGAACACCGTGTCGGGGATAACGGTTCCGGAGGCGTGTGGGGTCGCGTACGTGGAGGCCGCGACGCCGCAGGCATAGAACCCCTCCACCATCGTGATGAGAGCTACCATCTGCTCGCGCACGTGCGGGTGCCGGTCGGGGTCCAGTCCGTTGTTCTCGACCATCATCGCGCCGGCGCCGATCAGCAGGTCACCGAACCCGGCCCGGGCACCGATACAGGTGTGGCGGTGGTGGGTGGCGTAGGTGGTGGTGGCGAAGCCGGCGAACTCGACCTCCCCGGCCAGGAAGACCCGCTCCCACGGCACGAACACGTCCTCGAAGATGACGACCGCAGTGGACTGGCCGTAGCGGTTCGAGAAGGTAGCCGCGCGCTCGCCGGGGCGCCCGGCGGGTCGGGCCACGATCGTGATGCCCGGTGCGTCCACGGGCAATGCACAGGTGACCGCAAAGTCGGCGTCCTCCGGTTGCATCGTGCGGCACGGCATGACCAGCAGTTCGTGGACGTAGGGCGCCCCGGTGACGATGGCCTTGGTCCCGCGGATCACGATTCCGTCGCTTCGTCGCTCGCTGATGTGGACGTAGACGTCGCGGTTGTCCTGGGCGCCGGGTCGCAGCGAGCGGTCGCCCTTGGCGTCCGTCATTGCCACCGCGAGCGTCAGATCCTCGTTCTGCACCCGGCGCAGGTACTCGAGCAGGCGCGGGTGGTACTCGGTGCCCAGGTCGGCATCGGCGTCGAAGGTGGCCTGGAACAGCGCGGTCAGGATGTCGTGGGTGAGATAGCGCTGCGCGCACCCGGACTCCTGGCAGATCAGGCGAACGGCTTCGAGCTTGGCGAGCAGATCGTCGCTGGAGTGATCCAGCGCAGTCATCCGGTTCACGACGTGCCCGTCGAGTCCGGTCGCCGTCATCAGGTGCCGGTACCGGGAATCGTGCGCGAGGTCGTAGGTGACGCCGATCGCGTTGATCCCCGGCGCGAGGACCTCGGCGTCGGCGACGTTCTCGATCCGCACGCCGTCGACGAACACCCGCGGCGAGTAGGCCTTGAGCGATTCGCGGTACTCCGCAGCGGTCAGCAACATCGACACAACCTCCTCAGGTGACGCCGGGCAGCGCACCACCCAGTGTTCTCCCCGAGGTGCTTCGGCCGTGAACCGCGGCCCACAGGGGAGGGTGTTGCTCGGAATCTGGACAAGGTGTCCAGCCATCCTGTACGAATGGGCGTGACTGCGGAAAGGACCCCCGCCATGAGCAGCCCCAAGCCGGCCTACGACCCGGTCTCGCTGTCCCCGCTCTCGTTCTGGTCGAAGACCCCGCGTGGACGCGACGAGGAGCTCTCGATCCTGCGCCGCGAGCGCCCCGTGAGCTGGCACCCCCCGGCAGAGGGTTCGATGATGGAACACGACGAGGCGCAGCAGGGCTTCTGGGCAGTGACCTCGAACGCGCTCATCCGCGAGGTCTCCACCGACCCCGCCACCTACATCTCCGGCGAGGGGATCAACCTCGAGGACGTCCCGATCGACGTCGTGGAAACCATCAGTTCCTTCCTGGTGATGGATTCCCCGCGCCACACCCAGCTGCGGCGCCTGGTCTCCAGCGCGTTCACCCCGAAGCGGGTCCGGGAGATCGAGGCACAGATCGCCGACCAGGCCCGTCGGATCGTCGATGCGGTACTGGACAAGCCCGAAGGTGACCTGGTCGCCGAGGTCGCCCGCAAGCTCCCCATGTGGACGATCTTCGAGATGATGGGGGTCGACGAGGAGTACCGCGAGGAGACCGCCTCCGGTGTGGAGGGGATCGTCTCCTGGGCCGATGAAGAGGTACGCGGCGACCTCGCCCCGGAGGAACTGCTCTTCGACTCCGCGCTGAAGCTGCTCCGGGTGGCCACCACCGTGCTGGAGCAACGTCGCAGCGCCCCGCGCGACGACCTGATGACCAGCCTGATCGAGGCCGAGGTCGACGGCCGACGCCTGACCGACGACGAGATCGCCGGCTACTTCGTCCTGCTGTCCGTGGCCGGGAACGACACGACCCGGAACACGATTGCGGGTGCGGCGCGTGCCTTCACCGAATTCCCGGAGCAGCGCAAGATCCTGCTGGCGGACTTCGACACGCACATCGGTACTGCGGTCGAGGAGATGGTGCGCTGGGCGACGCCGGTGATGACCTTCCGGCGTACCGCTTCCCGTGACGTGGAACTGGGAGGGGTGCAGATTTCGGCGGGCGACTGGCTGGGCTTGTTCTACCAGTCGGGCAACCGCGACGAGGCGTGCTTCGCTGAGCCGTGGCAGTTCGACGTCACCCGCGACCCCAACCCCCACGTCGGGTTCGGTGGTGGCGGCCCGCACTACTGCCTGGGCACCATGCTGGCCCGCACCCAGCTGCGCTGCGTCTGGTCGGAGCTGCTGACCAAGGCACCCCACTTCGAGGTCGGCGAGCCGGACTACCTGGTCGGGAACTTCATGGCCTCGGTCAAGCGCCTGCCGTACCGACTCAACCTCTAGGGTGCGAGTCAGTCTTCTCGATTTGGGAGTCCCCATGCGTGAGTTCGCCAGCCTCGATGAGTTCGCCGCCGCCTCGGGGGAGCCTCTCGGCCACTCCGACTGGCTGATGGTGGATCAGAAACGTATCGACACCTTCGCCGAGGGCACCGGGGACTTTCAGTGGATCCATTGCGATCCGGACAAGGCCGCCAAGGGTCCGTTCGGGACGACGATCGCCCACGGGATGCTCACCGTGTCGCTCTACCCGCTGTTCATGGCGGAGATCTACCGGGTCAACGGCCCGAAGATGGGCATCAACTACGGCTTCAACAAGGTCCGCTTCCCCACGCCCGTCCCGGTCGGCTCGGAGCTGCGGATGAGCCTGTCGATCGGCGAGGTGACCCCGTTCGAAGGCGGAGCCCAGGCGACGATGCTCGGCGCCATCGAGATCCGTGACGCCCCGAAGCCGGCGTGCGTGTTCGAGGCCATCGTCCGCTACGTGAACTGAGGTGGTGCGTGTGAATCCATCCGAGGCCAAGTCGCTGATCTGCGACGGCGACGTCCTGCTCGACCTTTACCCCGACGGGGTCGGACACCTGCGACTCAACCGCCCCGACGCCTCGAACGCGATGAGCAATGATTTCCTGCGTGCGCTGTTCGACGCCGTGATGCGCGCTCACGGCGAACCTGCGATGCGCGTGCTCGTGCTCTCCGGGGAAGGCCGCAACTTCTGCGCCGGTGGGGACGTCAAGGATTTCGCGGCCAAGGGTGAAGGGCTTCCGGACTACCTGCGCGAGGCGACCTCCTGGCTCGCCATGGTCGCGGGCGGCCTGATCCGCCTGCAGCAGCCCGTCGTCGTGGCGGTGCAGGGCTACGCGGCCGGGGGCGGCGGGCTCGGACTGGTGTGCGCCGCGGACCTCGCAGTGGCCGGGAGGTCGGCGAAATTCCTGCCGGGTGCCACTCGCGCCGGGATGGCCCCGGATGCCGGCGTCACCGTCACGCTGCAACGCCTGGTCGGATTCCGGCGGGCGATGGAGATGGTGCTGCTGAACCCGACGCTGAGTGCGGACGAGGCGAAGGAGATCGGGCTGGTCAATCGGGTCGTCGATGACGGCGCGGTGCTGGACGAGGCGTTCGCGCTCGCGCGCACCCTGGCGGCCGGTGCACCGTTGGCTCTCGCTGCGGCCAAGCGGATGCTCTGGGACGGGATCGGGCGCTCGGTCGAGGATGCGCTTCCGGACGAGTCCCGCACCGTGTCCTGGCTGTCCGGGACGGCGGACGCCCGTGAGGCGCTGGCCGCGGTGATCGAGCGCCGCACCCCGACCTTCCGCGGGATCTGACATGGCGTTGGACGCCGGCACCTTTGCCGGCCGCACCGCGATCGTGACCGGCGGCGGACGGGGAATCGGCGCGGCGATCTGCCGGGCGCTGGCGGCCGGCGGCGCGGTGGTTCACGTGGTCGACCGCGATCGGGGTCCCGCGCTCGACATTGCCGAGGAGATCGGCGGGCACGCCGCGGAGCTCGACGTGAGCGATCCGGACGCCGTCGCTGCAGCCCTGCGCGGAATCGGTGCGGACGTGCTGGTGAACAACGCCGGCTACGACGAGTTCGCGTGGTTCACCGACACCACGCCCGCCGACTGGCGTCGTCTGCTCGCGGTCAATCTTGAGGGTGTCTTCGCCTGTACCCAGGCGGTGCTGCCCGGGATGCAGGCGGCCCGCTACGGGCGCATCGTCAACGTCGCCTCGGAGGCGGGACGGATCGGCGCCAAGGGCAACGCGGTCTACGCGGCGGCCAAGGCGGGCGTCGTGGGCTTCGCCAAGTCCATTGCCCGTGAGAATGCCCGGT
The DNA here is from genome assembly GCA_052387905.1 of Sporichthyaceae bacterium. Lineage (GTDB taxonomy): Bacteria > Actinomycetota > Actinomycetes > Sporichthyales > Sporichthyaceae > JBQTII01. The sequence goes on from JBQTIR010000016.1 coordinate 88,751, forward strand.
TCGGCATCACCGTCAACACCGTGCTGCCCGGACCCATCCAGACCCCGCTGCTGGACAAGATGCGCGCGCTACCGGATGGCGAGGCAAAGGTCGATTTCGTCAAGGGCACGACGTTGCTGAACCGCCTCGGTACCCCCGATGAGGTCGCCGCCGCCGTCGCCTTCCTGTGTTCCGAGCAGGCCGCCTACATCACCGGCGAAACGCTAGGTGTTTCTGGCGGCATGGGCATCGGCTGATCGCTGCTCCAGACCACAAACGCAGCGGGCGTGGTCCTTGCAGCGCCGTTTGCGGTCACACGCGTAGCGAATGTGGTCTGGCGTAGCCGGCCGTCGGCGATTCGTGCTCAGATCTCGATGACCCGCAGGGTCGGGTCGAGGGCGCGCAGATCGTCGGGGTCGCTGGTGGCGACGCCTTGGCCCGCCCGTCGGGCGCAGATCACCACGTGGGCGTCGGCGATATCGGAGGTCCCGCTGGCGGCGAGCAGGCGACCAACCGCGGTGGCGTCGACCCGGCCGAGGGGTACGACAGTGGTGGTCACTGCCCGGAGCAGGCGGGCGAGGCGTGCCTGGCGTGCGGGATCGCGGATGGCTTGCGCCAAAGTGGTGCCGGGGATAATGACCGGCGCCGCAGTCTCGCGCGCGCGGGCCAGCAGCGCGACCACACGTCGGTCGTCACGGTCGAGCGCGATCATTGCGCCGGCGTCGAGGGTGATGCCCTCACTCACGCTACGCCCAACGCCTCGTCGGCCCAGGCGCGTTCAGCTGCGGTCAATTCACCGCCCGTAGCGCGCAAGGCGTCGGCCAGCATCGCACCCCATCCGGCTTCGTCGGCGATGGCGTTGCTGACGGCGTGCTGGACGAAGCCCGACACACTCGTCGCCTTACCCGAACTCACAAGGTGGCGGATCTCCTGCACCTGCTCGACGGGGAGTGTCACCGTCACCTTGGTGGTCGTAGCCATACCAATGACCATACTGACCTCTGCGGTGACAGGCAATTTTGTCTGTGGCGGAGGAGGGGCTCGCTTCTGCGGAACCGCGCCCTCAGATGTGCCCGGACTCGAAGTCAGGACACCTTGAGGGTTCCGTCCATGCCCGGGTGGATGGTGCAGGTGAAGTCATAGGTGCCCTTCTTGTCGGGCGCGGTGAAGTCCGCCGTGCCCTTCCCCTTGATGTCGCCGGTCATGATGCCGCCCTTCTCGGCGGTGACGTTGTGGACGAAGCCGTCCTCGTTCTGGACCTCGACCGTGTCGCCGGCCTTGACGCTCAGGGACGCTGGGGAGAACTTCGTGTTCTTCATCGTCAACGTCGTGCCTGAGGCAGCGTCAGTGCTGGTGTCGTCCGAGGTGTCCTCGGTGCTCGGCGCGGTCCCGGGGGCAGCGCCGGAGTCGGTGCCGGTACCGGTGTCGACCGCGGTGTCCGCGGCCTCGTCGTCGCCTCCGCCGCAGGCGGCCAAGGCGGCGGCCAAGGCCATGGTCGTCACGGCGATTCGCAGCTTCATGAGTGTCTCGACGTCCCTTCGGGCCCTCGTGGCCAGTCGCGACTGCTCTACCCCACCCATGGGAGTCGAACCGAGCTTCCGTTCTGGCCGGGAGCACTGGTAACGTTGTGTCCGGACACAGTGTCCGAGGACGTGAAAGGCGCCGCATGAGCTTCGGGATCGTGGGCTACGGGACCTACCTGCCGGCGCACCGGCTGGCATCCGCCGACATCGCAGCGGCGTTGGGGTCAGGGCCGGCCAAGGGCTCCCGAGTGGTGGCCTCCTTTGACGAAGACTCCACGACGATGGCGGTCGAGGCAGCGCGCCGCGTCGTGGCCGGCCGCGCGGTGCACTCGCTATGGTTCGCCACCACCTCGCCTGCCTACGCGGAGAAGACCAACGCCGCGGCGGTGCGGGCCGCGCTGGGCCTGAGTCCGGACGGTTTCGCCGTCGACCTGGCGGGGTCGTCCCGTTCCGGCGAAGGTGCAATGCGCGCGGCCGCCGCGGCGGGCGGGCTCGCGGTCCTCGGCGACGTGCGCGTCGGGCTGCCGGGGTCGGCGGACGAACGCGAGAGTGCGGACGGCGCCGCGGCCTTCCTGTTCGGGCCGGCGGATGAGTCTGTGGCGGTCGCGATCGGGCAGGCCTCGGTCACCGCGGAGTTCCTCGACCGCTGGCGGTCCCCGGGTGAGACGACGTCGCGGCAATGGGAGGAACGCTTCGGGGTCGAGCAGTACGACCCCCTGATCGCGGACGTCGTCGCCCGGGCGATGGCCGCCGCGGGCATCGAGGCGGCGGACGTGGTGGTGGTCTCCTCCCCGCACGCCCGCGCCGCCGCAGGGGCCCGCGCTCGGTACGCCGGCAAGGAGGCGCCCAACCTCGGCATCGGGCACGCCGGGGCCGCCGACCTCGCGCTGCGCCTGGCGGACGCCCTGGACCGCGCCACCCCCGGCCAGACGATCCTGGCGATCTCCGCCGTCGACGGCGCGGACGCGACGGTGTGGAAAGTGACCGACGCGATCGCCACCGCCCGCCCCCCGCAGCCCGTGGCCACGCAGCTCGGCGCGGGGCGGCCGGTCGGCTACAGCACCTACCTGACCTGGCGTGGTTTGCTGGACCGCGAACTCCCGCGGCGCCCGGAACCGGACCGCCCCGCCGGTCCGCCCTCGGCCCGCTCGATGGGCTGGAAGTTCGCCTTCGTCGGCAGCAGTTGCGACAAGTGCGGCTTCATCCACCTGCCGCCGGCCCGGGTGTGCGCGTCCTGCCGGACGTCGGGTCAGATGACGCCCGCGCCACTGGCCGGCGCCACCGGCACCGTGGCGACGTTCACCGTCGACCGGCTCGCCTACTCGCTCTCACCGCCGATGATCAGCGTGGTCGTCGACTTCGACGGCGGGGGCCGTTCGCTGGTCGAGCTCGCCGACGCCGGGCCGGACGAGGTCGGCGTCGGGCGCCGGGTCACCATGACCTTCCGCCGGCTCTACACCTCCGGCGGGGTGCACAACTACTTCTGGAAGGCACGACTCGTCCCGGAAGCTGGGGAGAATGCACATGGGCAGTAACGGGATTCGCGACCGGGTCGCCATCGTCGGGATGGGATGCACGACGTTCGGTGAGCACTGGGACCGCTCCACCGACGATCTGCTCATCGATGCGACCAGCGAGTGCTTCGCCGCCGCGCCAGGCATCGAAGCGAGCGACGTCGACGCGTACTGGCTCGGCACGATGAACTCGGGGATGTCCGGGATGACGTTGGCCCGCCCGCTCTCGATCGACTACAAGCCGGTCACCCGCCTGGAGAACTTCTGCGCGACGGGCTCCGAGGCCTTCCGCAACGCGTGCTACGCCGTGGCCAGCGGGGCGTATGACCGGGTGATGGCGGTCGGGGTCGAGAAGCTCAAGGACACCGGGTTCTCCGGCCTGACCCGAACCAACCCGGCAAGCGATGGCACCTCACCGGAGATGTCGCTGACCGCGCCCGCGGCCTTCTCCCTCCTGGACCCGGCGTACTGCCGCAAGTACGACGTGGACCCGGCGCTGATGCGCGAGGCAATGACGCACATCGCGTGGAAGAACCACCAGAACGGTGCGCTCAACCCGCGGGCCCAGTTCCGCAAGCCCGTCGCCAAGGAGAAGATCGCGGCCGGTGCGGGGCAGGTCGCGGGGCGCCTGGGCGTCTTCGACTGTTCTGGGGTCTCCGACGGCGCTGCCGCCGCATTGATCGTGCGGGCCGAGGACGCCCACCGCTACAGCGACTCCCCGGTCTACGTGAAGGGCCTGTCGCTGATCGCCGGCCCCGGTAGCGGACCGGTCGACCCCGCGTATGACTACACGTCATTTCCGGAAGTCGTGGCCAGCGGCCGGGACGCCTACGCCCAGGCCGGCGTCACCGACCCGGCTACCCAGATCAGCTTCGCCGAGGTGCACGACTGTTTCACCCCGACCGAACTGGTGCTGATGGAGGACCTCGGGTTCTCCCGCGCCGGCCAGGCGTGGAAGGACGTGCTCAACGGGGACTTCGACCTGGGCGGCCGGCTCCCGGTCAACCCCGATGGCGGCCTGAAGTCCTTCGGTCATCCGGTCGGCGCCAGCGGGCTACGGATGCTCTTTGAATGCTGGTTGCAGCTGCGTGGTCAGGCCGGGGAGCGCCAGCTCGCGAATCCGCGACTCGGCCTCACCCATAACCTCGGCGGCCGGCCCGGCGCCTGCGTGTCATTCGTGTCCGTCGTCGGCCGGGAGCTCTCGTGACGAGCGTTGCGAACCGTTACGAGGAGTTGATCCGTCCCGACAAGGTCCACGGCTCGCTCTACACCGACCCGGAGATTTTCGCCGAGGAGATGGCGAAGATCTTCTACGCGACCTGGGTCTACGTCGGCCACGAATCGGAGGTGCCTGAGCCGGGCGACTACGTCGTCAAGCCGTTCGGTCCGCAATCGGTGATCATGAGCCGCAGCAAGGACGGGGAGATCCACCTGCTGCAGAATCGCTGTGCGCACCGGGCGAACCTGGTCTGTGACGCACCCAAGGGCAACTCCACGGCGTTCCGCTGCCAGTACCACGGCTGGACCTACGCCAACGACGGTTCGCTGCTCGGCTTCCCCTACAAGAAGGGCTATGAGGGCGCGGACAAGTCGAAGCTGGGGCTCGGTCGGGTGCCTCGGGTTGCCTCCTATCAGGGTTTCGTGTTCGGCAGCTTCGCCGCCGAGGGACCGTCACTTCTCGAGCACCTCGGCGCCGCGGCGGGGGAGATCGACCGCCTGGTCCGGCTGTCGCCGACCGGGAAGATCACGCTGACTGCCGGCTGGCTCAAGCACAAGGCCAAGGCCAACTGGAAGATGCTGCTGGAGAACGAGACCGACGGCTATCACCCGCAGTTCGTGCACTCCTCGATCTTCACCGTCGGCGACTCCGGCATCGGCGCGCTCTACAGCGACAACGCGGCCGCGGTCAGCCGCGACCTCGGCGGCGGGCATACCGAGAACGATCTGCGCCCGGAGTTCCGCAAGCTCGGTAACGTGATGGGCTGGTTCGGGACCACAGCGGACAAGGTTCCGAATTATGTGTCGAGGATGCGCGAGCTCCACGGCGAGGGCGCCGAGGAGATCCTCATCGAGGGCTCGCCGCACGTGATGATCTTTCCGAACCTGTTCATTGCCGAGATCCAGATCTTCGTGATCCAGCCCGTCGCCGTCGACGAGACCGTGCAATATGTGACTGCCATTCAGTTCGAAGAGGGCGAGGAGATGAACCGCCGCCTGCTCCAGCAGACCATCGGATCGGTCGGTCCGGCCGGCTTCCTGCTCGCGGATGACTCGGAGATGTACGAGCGCAACCAGCGCGGCGTGCAGGCCCGCAACCCGGAGTGGTTGATGGTCAACCGGGGTGCGGGCCGCGAACGGGTCGATGAGAACGGGCACCGCATCGGCTTCAGCACCGACGAGGTCCCGATCCGGGCGATCTGGGCGCACTACAAGTCGCTGATGGGGCGAGGATGACGACGCTGGACCTGTCGATCTCCCAGGCCGAGGCCGAGGCGTTCCTCTACCGGGAGGCACGCCTGTCGGATTGCCACGACTACGACGCGTGGGAATCGCTGTGGACGGACGACGCTATCTACTGGGTGCCTGCCGGGGGCGATTCGGAGAATGACCCCATCTCCCAGGTCTCGGTGCTCTTCGACAACCGCTCGCGGATCGCCACCCGGGTCCGTCAGCTCAAGAGTGGCAAGCGGCACTCGCAGACCCCGCGGTCCCACGTCGTCCACGTGATCAGCAACGTCGAGTTGCTCGGCGCCCACCCCGGCGACGCGCATAGCCCGCCCACCCACGTCGGTGACGTGGTCGTGGCGGCCACGATGCTCGTCGTGGAATCCCGCGAACGCGGTACCACGCACTGGGCTGCGCGTTGTGAGTACCGACTGCGCCGCGTCGACGGCGAGCTGCGCCTGTCGTACAAGAAGGTGCTGCTCTCCGACCGCGAACAGGCCCTGTCCACCCTCTCGTTCCTGATCTGAGTGGCCATGTCGACCTCGCCGGACCCGGCCGAGCCCACCCCGCTCGGTGTGGTGGACAGCGAGTTCGCTGCGGTCCACCTCTCGATCGACCGGTCCGGGAACGGTCCCCGGTTGCGCATCGAGGACCTGTCGAACGAGCGCGTGGGCTACCTCGACGCCCTCACCCTCGAAGCACTGGCCTGGGCGTCGGAGGACCGCCTGCGCTCCTTGCTCGACCCCTCAGGCGAGCGTTGGCGTGACCGTAGCTGAGCACCGCGGCGGCCGATCCCGCACGCATGCATTGACAGGGGTGCGGTAGGCATGGATGACTGCCTGAACAACCGCCCCTGCATCTCCTGGAGGACCCCTGATGGGTGACACCCGCACCACCGCCACCGGCACCGTCGCCGCTTCTCCTGAAGCCGTCTTCACCGTGCTTGCCGATCCGAGCCGCCATCAGGACATCGACGGGGCAGGCATGCTCCAGGGCATGGTCGACGGTCCGCAGGCCCTGACCGCGGTCGGCCAGAGCTTCGACATCGACATGCACCAGGAAGGCATCGGCGACTACGGGATGCGCAACACGGTCACCGAGTTTGAGCCCGGCCGCCGGATCACCTGGGCACCCAACGTCCACCCGCCCGGCTCGATGGCTCACATCGTGGGCGACATGAAGACCGGCGGCCACGTCTACAGCTGGGTGCTGACCCCCAACGCGTCCGGCGGGACGGACATCGAGCACTTCTGCGACTGGAGCGGTGTCGAGGACGAGGGCTTCAAGACCTTCTTCCCGCGCGTCAGCGCCGAGCAGTTGTCCGAGAGCATCCAGCGGGTCGGCAAGCTCGCCGGCTGAAACCTGGCCAACGACTCCTCCGTCGTCGACGGCGGGTCAGGACGAAACTGGCTCAGTGACCCGGGCGCGGCTGGTGAAAACCATGTCCTCGCCCGGGTCCGCGCGTCTGGCGGCGATGATGTCGCGCAGATAGTTCTGGCTGACCAGCCAAGGGCCGCTGGTGCCCGAACTCGGGAATTTGTCGATCCCCCGCTGCACGTAGCCGGAGGTGAGGTCCAGGAAGGGCTTGCGGCCCATGCCGGGGGGCAGGGTCGGCGTCGCGATGTCGTACCCGTGGCTGTCCATGTGGGCGATGAGACGACTGAGGTATTTGGCCGACAGCTCCGCGCGCAGTGTCCAGGAGTTGTTGGAGTAGCCGAAGCAGAACCCGAGGTTGGGGACGCCGGAGAGCAGCATCGCCCGGTAGGCAACGGTGTCGCCCAGGTCCAGTGCGTTGCCGTCGACGCTGTACTCGATCCCGCCCAGGGGCAGGAGCGTCAGGCCCGTGGCGCTGACCACGATGTCGGCCTCCAGGACCTTCCCGGACCGTAGCCGGATGCCCTCGGGTACGAAGGTGTCGATGTGGTCGGTGACCACCGACGCCGCACCGGAACGGATCATCTTGAACAGGTCCGCGCTCGGGATCAGGCACAGTCGCTGGTCCCACGGGTCGTACGCTGGGGTGAAGTGCTCATCGACGAGCGCCTCGTCCTTCAACACGCCGACTGCGGTCTCGCGCAGCATCTTCTTGGCGGTCTGCGGGCGCCACCGGCACAACCCGTAGACCGCCTGGATGGTGAGCACGTTCTTGGCGCGGATGACGCGGTGCGCGGTCTGGGCAGGCAGGAAACGTTGCAGGGTGACCGCGAGCTTGTCCGTTTCCGGCATGGCCAGCATGTAGGTGGGGGAACGCTGAAGCATCGTCACATGGGCGGCATCCGGCGCCATGGCGGGAATGAGGGTCACCGCGGTCGCTCCACTGCCGATGACGACTACCCGCTTTGCGGCGTAGTCCAGGTCGGCCGGCCAGAACTGGGGGTAGACCATGGTCCCTTCGTAGTCGGCGAGCCCCGGGAAGTCCGGCTGGTGACCGCGCGCGTAGTCGTAGTAGCCGGCGCAGATGTAGAGGAAGCGGGCGCGGTAGATCATGTCCTCGCCGTCGCAGGTCGCGCTCACTCGCCAGTGACCCTCGGTCGATGACCACTGTGCACTGGTGACGCGGTTGCGGTAGCGGATCAGGCGGTCGACGCCCGCGTCGACCGCTGCGGCGCGGATGTAGTCCAGGAGTTCACCGCCACCGGCGATGGACTTCGACCCCACCCAGGGCCGGAAGCCGTAACCCATCGTGTACGCGTCGGTATCCGAACGCACACCTGGGTAGCGGAACAGGTCCCAGGTCCCGCCCAGGTCGTCACGGGCTTCCAACAAGGCCAAGGACTTGTCCGGGTGGTCCTGACGCAATCGCACCGCCGCGCCCACGCCGGACAGGCCGGCGCCGACGATCAGGATGTCGAGATCTTGGGGTTCGCTCATGGCGGGCCTTCGGGTCAGTGGGACATGACGGGATGTCAGCCGGGGAACGGACGGGCGGGCATCCGCTTCGCGATGTTGAAGAAATTGCTCGGCGTCAGCTCAGGTTCGCCGGCCACGATGTCCGGGCACCGGGTGAGCAGCTCGGTGAAGAGCGCACGGACCTGGAAACGGGCGAGCTGGTTGCCCAGACAGTGGTGAATACCGCCGCCGCCGAAGCCGACGTGCGGGTTCGGGTGCCGGGAAAGGTCGAGTTCGTGCGCGCGCTCGATCGCGAGGTCGTCGCGGTTGGCGGAGGAGTAGAACAGCACGACCTTGTCACCCTTGGAGATCTGGACACCGTCGAGCTCGCAGTCGCGGGAGGCGGTGCGACGGAAGGTCATGATCGGGGTCACCCAGCGCACGATCTCCTCGACCGCGGTGGCCATCCGATTCGGCAGGTCCGCCATCAGCCAGGCCCGCTGCTCGGGGTGGGTGGTCAGCGCCCGCAGGCCGTGCGCGATCGACTGCCGGGTGGTGTCGTTGCCGGCGATCGTGAGCAGCACGAAGAACGAGCCGATCTCATGGTCGCTCAGGCGCTCACCGTCCACCTCCGCCTGCACCAACGAGCTGAACAGGTCCGGTCCGGGGTTGGCGCGGCGTTCCTCGATCAGACCGCCCGCCAGGTCGTGCATGTAGACCACGGCGTCGAAGAGCATCGTGATCGCGTCGTCCTTGGTCGCCGCCAACTCGGGTTCGCCCCAGGAGGTGGCCTTGGTCATCCACTCGGCGGCCAACTGCCGGTCGCCCTCGGGGATGCCCATCATGTCGTTGATGTTGTGCATCGGCAGGACGCTGGCGCATTCGGAGACGAAGTCCACCCAGCCGTCGCCCGCCTTGGCCTGCTGGATCAGGTTGTCCACCACCATCGCCGCGTTGGCGTTGATCTGGTCCTCGATCCGGCGCATCTGTTTGGGGGTGAAGGCCGACGCGAGCAGCTTGCGCAGGCTGGTGTGCCGCGGTGGGTCCATCGCGATGATCGACTGCGCGGCCTCGATGACCTGGACCGGCATGTTCTCCATCAGGATGGACGGCGCGGACAGGAAGTCCTCGGGCCGCCGCGTCACCTCCACCAGGTGACGGTGCGTCGTGACCGCCCAGTAGCCGTAGTCGTCCGGCACGTCGATGAGACCGTCCTCGAACGGTGGCTGCCAGGTGATCGGGCGCTCCCGGCGCAGGACCGCGAAGGTTTTCTCCCGCTCGTCCATCGTGGTCCACCAGAACTCCTTGGTGGAGATGTTGATGGCGTCGTAAGGGCGGTCCGGGTTGCCGCTCGCGTTGGACTGAAGTTCGTCGCCCGAGAACGACGTCGGGACAGTCATCGTCGGTCCACCTCCTCGCGCATGTGGCTTGCGCATCTGGACGAATGCTGGCTCAAGGCTAGGGACGAGCGCGATCGGTCAGGACCATCCGCTGTACCAGCGGTCTCGACGGCGGTTGTGGTGCCAGCACAAGGTGCTCATGGTGCGGCCCGCAGCACGGTCGCACCCAGGACATGGCAGGCGCGCAACGCGAGCTCGACGTCGGCGCGATCAGGCTTGAACGGGCGCCCGCGCAGCGCCTCGGCCTTGGCGACCCGGTACTGGACCGAGTTCTTGTGCAAGTTCAACGTGGCGGCGGCCGCGGTGTGGCTGGATCCGAGGTTGAGGAAGACCCGCACCGTCTCGCGCAGGCGCTGGGCGTTCTCGTCGTCGGCGGCCAGCCCGCCCAAGGTGTCGGCGATCCAGGTCCGGGTCGCCTCAAGATCAGCGCAGAGCAAGGCGATTGATCCAACCTCGGTGAAGGTGGTGACCGCGCTTGCGTTCCGGCCGGCAGCCACGGCGACCTGACGGGCCGCCAGCGCCTGGCGGTGCGAGTCCCGGAACCCTGCGGTCCCGTACCCCGGACGACCCAGGGCGACGCGCGGCGTCGCCCCACCGCGTCCGGTCAGCGCGAACACGACCGGTCCCAGGTCGTCGAACTCGTCAGCTGCTCCCAACCAGAGCACCGCGCTGGCTTCGTCCGTGGGCAGCAGCAGGTGTACCCCGGAGCAGGCGGCTGCCGCTGCAGCTGCGGCCCGGTCCAGGCGGAACAGATCGGTGTCGCTACCGCGTTCGTCGAACCAGAGCAGCGCCGCGAGATGGTTCTGGCGCAGGCGGTAGCCCAGCGCGGCCTCGGTCTCATCCAGATCCAGGTCGGCGCCGTCCAGCAGAGCTCGGATCCGGGCGGAACGGGCCATCGAGTGTTGCTGGGACCAGGCGTGGCGCTCGTCCTCGTACGCGAGCACGAGGGCCTCGGAGATCGTGTCGACGTACGCGGTGGTGGTGCGCAGCAGGGCCACGCTCGCGGCGGCGGCATCGGCAGTATCCAGGTGAGGCTCGGCAGCAATCTCGGCCAGCAGGATCTCGACGAATCCCGAACTGCCGAGGCGGTACGCGCGCAGCAGCGCGGAGACGGGGATCCCCCGCTGAGCCAGACGCCGGGCGTACTTCGTCGCCGCGGCAGGTGCCCCGAGCGAGCGCGGGTCGACACCGTGCTCGAGGACGTGCAGGCCGGCGGCCACGCTTTCGTTCGTCGAAGCGTTCAGCAGCTCGAGCATGTCGTCGTCGTGGGGTAGCGGGTCGATCTCCGCGGCGAGGATCTTGGCGAGTTCGTCGGCCAGGGCGCCGCGCGAGCGGGCGACCCGGGCGGCGGTCGCGGAGACCCGTTCGCGCGCCCTCTTTTCGGTGTCGTCGTTCACCGTCGCACCGCGGCGAGGACACCGACCAGCGTCATGGCAGGGCCGAAGTGCTCATCGGCTCGCGGCGGTGGCTCGGGCTCGGGTCGGTGATCTCCAGGTCGAGGGTGGCGCCCTCGAGGAAGGCGCGAAGCTCCGCCATCGCGGCCTCCTTCCACTCCTCCAAGGTCTCGGTGACGGCAGCCGAACGCCGGGCCTGCTCGCGCATCTGCTCCTTGATCATCACGATCGCGCCGAGCGCGATCAGCGCGAGACCGAGCACGCCACCGGAGGCCAGGTAGGGCAGCTGCAGGACGATCTCCTCCTCGTTGCGGACCCCGAGGTAGCCGAGCAGGACGCACACCAGTCCGGCGAGGACGAGCGCGCCGGCAAGCGCGGTGTATCCGAGATCGCGAAGTCGATCGTTCATGGCATATCTCCGTGACTGCTAGTTCGGGTGCTTAGACCGGGCGCTTGCGAAGGAGAAGGAGCACTCCGCCGAGTGCGATGAGAGCGGCGAGCAGGATGAACTCGTAGGAGTCCCGCACCTGTTGAGGCAGCGGGTCGGACACCCGCGCGGGCAGCACAAACTCCAGGTCGCCGGCTGCCACCTGATCGCCGGTAACCGGGGCGAGGGGCACGGTCGGGATCTCGGCGGGGGTGGCGGGGGCCAAGGGCGGGAGGCCGGTGGCGATCTCGTCGGTGGGAAGGGCGTCCCCGCCGGAGTTCTCGTTGGCCGGCGCGGCGACCTCCGCGACGTCGGTCGGGGCCCCGCCTGCGGTCGGGGGCGGGCCCAACGCCGCGCGCGTGCGGGAGGTCGCCGCGGCACTGACACTGGCGACGGTGTAGGTCTGGTCGGATCCGATGTCACTGGGCCGGGGGAGCGCTTCGGGCGCTTGGGTGCGGAACACGAACGCGCCACCGGACAGCGACGCGCCATCAGCGGTGACCGTTTCCGATCGCGGTGTCGGCAGGAACGTCAGGCCCTGGTCGGCGAACGCCTTCAGTGCGGCGGTGACACCTGCCATGGCAGAGGCGGGGATGGCAACCTGGTCATCGACGCTGATGCCGTTCTCGTCGACGTTCACCGGGACCCCGGCAAGTTGCGCGCCATACACCCGGGTCTGCAGGGCGGTGACGGGTTTCTTGCCCGGAGCGATCGTGACGGTCGCCAGGCTGCTCGCCGAGGCGATGGACAGCTGGGTTCCGGGCGGCCCGATCAGGATGTCCTGAACGGTGGCGACTGCCTTGCTGATCACCGTGCCGTCCTCGGTGACCCGGCTGTCGGCCGAGGACGTGGCGTAACCGTTGCTGTAGAACGGGCTCGTCACCGCCTGGCCTGCGGCGCTCGCCGCGGCGGTCGGGGCCTCGTCCGCGCTGGCGACCAGGTCGAAGTTGCGCGCCTCGCCGTTACCGCCGCCGCCGCTGCGTCCGCCGGAGAAGGTCGCCTCTCGGGGGGTGCCCTCCTGAGGGGGGTCCTGCGCCATGATGACCGAGGGCATCGAGGTGATCGTGCCGGGCGGTGCGGAGCTGACGACGAACAGGTCGCCGAGCTCGCCGAGGGTGAAACCCGCAGCTAGGGCGCGGGCCTTGCCCAGGTCGACCGAGGTCTTGGAGAACAGGGCCCCGCCAAACGTTTCGGCCGGGACCCGGCTGTCGACCCCGTAAGGGGTGGCGGTGGCGTTGGCACTGAACACCGCGAGCTGGTCCTGGGCACTGGCGGTCTGGCCCGGCAACGTGACTGTGCCGAGCGCCACCGCCCCGACCGCCAAGGATCCCGCGGCAGCTCGCCGTGCGCGTCGCGTTCTCACAGGTATGCCTCCTCGACGGCGCCCACGCGCACGGCAGCGGCCGGGGTGCCGCTGTAAGCCACACGGCCCTTCTTCAGCACGTAAATCCGGTCCGCGATCGCCAGTGCCCGGTGCACGAACTGCTCGATCAACAGCACCGACAGTCCGGCCTTGTTCAGCTCCAGCATGCGCTCCAGGATCTCGTCGACGATCAACGGCGAGAGTCCGAGGCTGAGCTCGTCGATGAGCAGCAGCTGCGGGTCGCTCATCAGGGCCCGGGAGATCGCGAGCATCTGCTGCTCGCCGCCGGACAGCGACCCGGCCGCCTGCTGGCGCCGTTCCTTGAGCCGGGGGAAGTCGTCATAGGCCTTCGCCAGCCGTGCCTCGACGTCCTTCGGTTGGCGGCGGACGTTCCACGCGCCCAAGCGCAAGTTCTCGACCACGCTCATCTCGGGGAAGACCCTGCGGCCCTCGGGCACGTGGGCGAGTCCGGCGCGCACCGCCCCGCCCGCGCCCTGCCCGTCGATGCGCCGGCCGTCGACCTTGACCGTGCCGGCACTGGGCCGGACCAGGCCGGTCAGGCCGCGCAGGGTGGAGGTCTTGCCGGCGCCATTGGGTCCGAGCAGGGCGACGATCTCCCCGCGGGCCACCTGCAGCGAGAGGCCGCGCACGGCGACGACCGATCCGTAGGCCACGTCCATGGTGCGGACGGCGAGCAGGGGGGTCGGCCGTGTTCGCAAGGCTGCTGCCACATTGGCTCGCTCGCTGCGCTCGCTCACACGGCCTCCTGCACGGCTGAACCGAGGTACGCGGCGCGCACCTCGGCGTTGGTCCGGATCTCCTCCGGCAGGCCCTGGGCCAGCAACTTGCCGAAGTTGAGCACGTAGACCCGGTCGGAGATGGCCAGGACCATGCCGACGTCGTGTTCGATGATGAGCACGGACATGCCTCGCTCGCGCGCGATCCTGGCGAGTACTTGCCCGAAGTATTCCGATTCGCGGCTGTCCATGCCGGCCGCCGGCTCGTCGACGAGCAGCACCTCCGGTTCCAGGACGATCGCGCGGGCGACCTCGACCATCCGCTGGGTCCCGTAGGGCAGGTCCCCGACGGGGGCGGCGAGCACAGCGTTGAGACCGCACTGCTCGGCGACCTGGTGCGAAAGCCGGCGGGCGGATTTCTCGGCCGCCCGGGCCAGCCCGAGCGCGCCGCGCAGCGCGCCCGCGCCGTAGCGGCGGTGCCGGCCCAGCAGCAGGTTCTCCTCGACTGACAGGTGTTTGAACAACTGGGCCTGCTGAAAGGTGCGCGCGATGCCGAGGCGGGCCCGCTCGCTCGCGGGCAGGGCCGTGATGTCGCGGCCGTTCAGGCTCACGGTGCCCGAGGTGAGGGACTGGGCACCCGTCAGGCAGTTGAACAGGGTTGTCTTGCCCGCGCCGTTCGGTCCGATCAGGCCGACGATCTCGCCTGGTTCCACGTCGACGTCGATGCTGTCGTTGGCGACCAGGCCCGAGTACCGCTTGGTCATCCCGCGGCCGACCAGGTGCCCACTCATCGCATGCTCCCGACGGTCGTGTGCTCATGCTCGGGTTCGCCGCGGATCAGTCGCACCCGCACCCGGGACCCGGCTCGCGGTGGTGCCGGGCCGGTGCGGGCGCGCAGTGCCGGCGGCGCAGTCGGGTCGGGTTCGTTCTCCTCGGCCGGCAGGAACGAGCCGTAGCGGATCGGCTCGCCGCGGAGCGCGTCGGTCAAGGCCTTGCGCGCCGTCTTCAGCATGCCGACGATGCCGTCCTGCCCCGAGAGCAGCACGATCAGCAGGACCGCGCTGGTGGCCAGGTAGATCCGCAGGTCGAATTGGTTGACCAGCGGTTGTCCGGTGGCCAGAAATGCGCCACCGACGAGCGCGCCGAGCAGGGCCTCCGCGCCGCCGAGCACCGGCATCGCGAGATAGAACAGCGACTGCAGGACGCCGAACTGGTCCGGGCCGGGGGTGGCCCGGAAGAGCATGCCGTAAAAGAGGCCGGCGATGGTGGCCAGGGCGGCGGAGGCGGCGAACACCCCGATCTTGTACGGCGCGATCTTGATCGCCATCGCCTGGGCCGCCGCCTCGGAGTCGCGGATGGCGAAGAGCACTCGACCGACGTCACTGCGTCGGGTGTTGTACGCCAGCAGCAGGGCGACGGCCAGCACGATCAGGACCGCGTAATAGAGCCCGCGGTCGGTCTGGGTGGACAGGCCCACCAAGGACTCCCGGGGCACCTCCTCGGCGTTGGAGTCGCGCAGTTGCGGCCGGGTGAAGAAGTACCGCTGGCAGGCAAGGCCGAAGGCCAACGTGGTGATGGTCAGGTACACCCCGCGCAGGCGCAGCGAGGGGATGCCCAGCACGAGGCTGATCACGGCGCCCACCGCGCCGATGATCGGAACCGCGAGGATCAGGGGAACGTCGTTGTTGAGCAACTTCGCCCCGATGTAGCAGCCGAACCCGAGGAAGGCCGCGTGGCCCAGGGAGATCTGACCCGTCCAGCCGATGAGGATGACCAGGGACAGCCCGACCAGGGCGTAGATCGCGGACAGCGACCCGTAGAAGTGCGCCGTCTCCGAGGTGAACACCGGCCACAGGAGGAGGCCGAGGGCGATGACGGCGAACCCGACACGTTCCACCATCTTCGATGACGTCAGCAGGGTCAGCATCAGAACTCCGCCACGACGTCGAGTTGAGGCTTGCCGGCCCGGGCGGCGAGCACCGCCAGCAGGGAGGCGAAGACCAGGAGCTCACCGATGCCCGGGGTGTTCACGTAGCCCTGGCTGAAGCTGAAGATCAGCCCGACCGCGAGGCCGCCCACCATGGCGAGCGGCAGGCTGTTGAAGCCACCGAGCGCAGCGGCAACAAGGCTGGAGATCAGCACGAAGGTGAGGCTGATCTGGTCGAGGCTGTTGAGGTGAATGAACATCAGCCCGGCCAACGCTGCGCTCGCGCCGCCGATCGCCCAGACCAGCGTGATGATGGAGTTGACCGGCAGCCCGACGATCCGGGCCGCGCCCGCGTCCTGCGCGATGGCGGTGACGCCGGCGCCGAGCCAGGTGCGGGCGAGTAGCACGTACAGCCCGCCGGCCAGCAGCAGCACCATGGCGGCGGTGGCCAACTGGTGCACCGTCACGCCGGTGGAGCCGACCCGGATCACCTTGTCCGAGAACACCGAGGCGATGACCGGGGTGTTGGGGCCCCAGAGCTGGACGGTGAGCTCGGAGAACAGCAGCAAGACACCGGTGGTGACCGTGAGGGTGGCCAGCGATCCCCGGGTGCGGACCGGGCGGACCGCGAGCCGCTCCACACCCGCGCCAAGGACGGCGCCGGTCGCGATCGCGCCGACGGTGGCCAGCGCGACATGCAGACCGAGGTCGCCCATCAGCACGTAATGGAAGATGAAGGCGGAGAGCACCCCGATGGCACCCGCGGACAGGTTGATCACCCGGCTGACCCGGTAGGTGATCACGACTCCGAGGGCGACCAACGCGTAGATGGTGCCGTTGGCCAGGCCGGCGACGAGGTAGCCGAAAAACTCACTCATCCGCGGCGAGTGCGTCGCGTCGTGGTGCGGGCGGCCTGGCCGGCCGGGGCGGCGACGAGGGGAACCAGGTCGGCGTTGCGCACGCCGCTCTGGGCACCCTTCGCGCCCTTGACCCCGAAGCGCTGGGTGGCCGGCTGCCACACCAGGTTGTCATCGGCTTTGAACATCTGCCCGCTGGCCGTGCTCGCGCCGAGGTCGGCGAAGTTCAGCTTGAGGCCGAACCCGGTGTCGTAGTCGTCCATCTTGTTCATCTGCGCCACCAGGGCCTCGCGGGTCACCTTGGGGCCGATGGCGCGCAGCGCGTCGACGATCGCCTTGGCCCCGACGTAAGTGGCCTGCTCGTAGAAGTGGTGGAAGGTCTGCGGGAAGTAGAACTCGGTGATCTGCCGGTACTGCTTCACCCCGGGTGCCTCGGCCTTGTAGAAGTCCCAGAACGAGAAGCCGTACATGCCCTTGCCGTTGGAGCCGGCGGCCTGCGGGACGTCGTCGGCGAGCACGAAACCGCCGATGAACGTCGGCTTCCAGCCCACGCGCTGGGCGGCCTGGATGAACTTGACCGTGTTCACCGGGTCGTTGCAGAACAGCACACCCTCGACACCGGAATTGCGCAGCTTGGCCACCTGGTTGTCCAGGCTGGTCTCGATGGTGCCGTTCGGTGCGGTGTCCACCACCTGACCGCCCTGGGCGGCTGCGGTCTTCTTCGCCTGCTCGGTGCACTCGGGTCCGGCGACGTCGTTGAGGAACGAGACGCCGAGTTTCTTCAGCTTGAGCTGCGCGACGGTGAACTGCGTGATCAACGCGCCGACGTCGGTGCCGCGCAACTGGCTGGGGAACATCCACGGGCTGTTGAACTCCTCGGCGTACAGGCCCGAGGAGCCGACCCAGGGGAGCTTCTGGCGCGCGAGGGTGGGCGGCACGATGTCGAGGTTGAAGTCCAGGGACGGGCCCATCATGAAGACCTTGTCCTGGTTGGCGAGCTTGTTCAGGCAGCCTGACGTCCCGTCAGCGGTGCCGGCGGTGTCGCAGGTGACGAACTCGATCTTGCGCCCGCAGATCCCGCCCTGGTCGTTGATGAAGTTGAAATAGGCCCGGGGGGCGTTCTCGGAGACCTGGCCGTACTTGTCCAGAAAGCCGCCGTTGAAGAAGGTGCCACCGATCTTGATCGTGGACTCGGTCACGCCGGTGTCCGTCGCCCCGCCGTTTCCGCCGGCCGGCGCCGCCGCCTTGCATGCACCGGGTGCGGCGGCAGCGGTCGTGGTCTCGGTGGAGGCGGGTTGCTTCTTACCGCCCGGCTTCGCCGCCGTCGGCTCGTTTGCCCCGGGTTTGCCCGGCTTGGCGGGGCCGACGGCCGCGGGCACCTCGGCCCCTGGCGCGGTCGGCAAGGTCGGAGCGCTCGCTCCGGTGACGGGATCGGGGACCACGGCGGGGGCGGCCGGTCCGGCGACGGACCTCGCCGCCTCGGCTGCGTTCTTCGCGGCGACTGCCTGCTTGACCTCCTGGGATGCCCCGCACCCGGCGAGCAGAGCGAGTGCTGCGGTGAGGGATACCAGTCGCGCGGGGTTCTGGACGCGATGCAGATTCACGGGAACGCTCCGGATGCTCGATGTGCGCGCGGACGTGGGGCGCGGCGCAGAATTTCAGGTTACGGGGGAAAAGTGACCGAGCTCACTGTGGCGACAGCACAAGATACGGCTCCGCGGTCGGGCTTCAAGCCCACCTCGTCGTGCCCCCACTACAAGAGGGGGGCATGAGGCGGTCAACTGACCGCCGCCCGCACCGGAAAGTGGTCGACGATCGCGGCGGCGACGATCTGGGCCGTCTCCGCACAGGCCGTCGTGCCACCGTTGGCGTACTCCTTGACCCCGTCACCGACGTTCCAGAGATTGTCCAGTGGGGTCTGTGGGGCGAGGTCGAAGCCGGCCACCGCACGCTGGGGTGGCCAGTCGTCACGGGTGGTGACCACCGAGAGCACACGAGCCCGGGTGTCGAAATCCGCGATGGTGTCGCGGATGTCAGCGAAGAGTAGGTCGAGCTCCTCGGCCTCGTCGAAGTCTCCGACGCCGGGGTGTGGGACCGAGGTGGCGACGTACAGGTGCCAGCCGTCGGGCGCCATCTCCGGGCAGATGTCGGTGAAATTGGCCATGTAGGCCATCCGCCGGGACTTCGCGAAGCCGAGCATTCCGGGAGCCTGCAGCAGGCGTTCCCGGGAGGCGAAGTTCACGGTGATCATCGCCGCCGGCCGGTCGGCGCGCTTGACCGCCGCAAGGTAGTCCTCGTCGAGATTCTCCGCGCCCAGCAGTCGCACCGTTGCGGATGGCCCGATATTGCTGACCACGACCCGGGCGTGCACGGTGAACTCGCCCGCTGGACCGCGCAGGACCGCCTGAGATACCGCGTTGGCGTCGACCGCCAGCGAGGTGACCTCGGTGGACAGCGAGACCGTGCCGCCGTCGCGCTCGATCGCCGCGGCCAGTGCCCGCCAGAGCCCGATCGTGCCCTCGGGGTGGAAGCCGAAACGCTTGAATGCGCTCCTGCGTGTCATGTAGGTGAGGAACACCCGGGCGGGCAGTTCCTCGGAACTGACGGCGAAGATGGAAGCACACATGTTGCGGAACATCCCGTGCACGGACTCGTTCTTGGTGAAGGTCCGCAGCCAGTCCGCGGTCGAGATCTCATGGCCCGGCAGTCCGTCGTCGTGGCGCGCGGCGCCGAGGCCTTGGAGGACCTTGGCGGCGGAGCGCGTCATCCGTCCCAGCAGCAGACCCCAACCGCCGCCGGAGATGTCGATGTCCTTGGTGCCGACGCGGTAGAGGATCGGCGGGCTCGGCTCGCGGATGTCGAAGGCGGCGCCGACCTCGGCGCAGGTCGCTTCGGTGATCCCGCCGACCTCGATCACGATCGCGCCGTCGTTGACCTTGAAGCCGTCGACCTCGGTGGTGGAGGCGCGGCCTCCGACCTTGTCCAAGCGTTCGGCGACCAGCACGCGGTACCCCTGGCGCGCGAGACGTGCCGCAGTGAACAGTCCTCCCGCGCCCGCCCCGATCACGAGCACATCAACGTCGTTGATCACGCGGCTCCTTATCCTTAGCGTCCGAAGAAGTGGTCGCTATTGCTGCCGATCCTTCGGACATCCGGGCTAGTACGAGGCGGGTAGCTTGAGGCTGTGCTCGGCGACGAAGTTCAGCACCATTTCCCGGCTGGTCGGAGCGGTCCGCAGCATCCGGGCCAGGAACCACAAGGGCGCCAGGCCGTACTCGCGGGACATCCCATTGCCGCCGTGCACCTGGATCGCCTGATCCAGCGTGCGCAACAGGGCCTCGGAGGCCGCGAACTTGGCGAGGTTGACCGCCTCGGCGGCCTCTGCGCCGGCGTCGCACATCTCTGCGGCCCGGGCGGTGAGCAGCCGGGACTGAGCCAGGGCGATGTAGCACTCGGCCATCGGGTGCGAGATGCCCTGGTGCGAACCGATCGGGGCCTTCCACACGGTGCGTTCGTTGGCGTAGCGGACGGCCTTCTCCAGCGCGTAGCGGGAAAGCCCGTTGGCCAGGGCTGCCGCCGTGACCCGCTCGGGATTGAGCCCGGCGAAGACCGCGCGGAAACCCTTGCCCGCCTCGCCGACTATCGCCGAGGCGGGGATGCGCACGTCGTCGAAGAACACCGTGAATTGCTTCTCAGGTTGGACAAGTTCGGCCTCGATCGGGGTCATCGACAGCCCGGGCGCTCCCGCCGGCACGATCACCATGGTCATCGGAGTGTGTTTACCCGGTGCGATGTCGACGTCCTTGCACACCACGAGGATGGCGTCGGTCTGGTCCGCACCGGAGGTCCAGTATTTGGTGCCGTTGATCAGGTAGTCCGCTCCTTCGCGCCGGGCGGTCACGGCGAGCGCGTGCGAGTTCGAGCCGGCGTCAGGTTCAGTGATGGCGAACGCCATGGTCTTGGTGCCGTCGGCGAGGCCGGGCAGCCACTCGCGCTTGAGCTCGTCGGAGCCATGCGCGGCGATGATCGAGCCACAGATTGCCGGCGCGACGACCACCATGAGCAGTGGGCAGCCACCGGCGGCGATCTCCTCCAGTGCGGCGCAGGTCTCGGTGAGCCCCGCCCCGCCGCCGCCGTACTCCTCGGGCAGATGCATACCGAGGAATCCGGCCGCGCCCAGCTCCTCGTAGAGCTCGGTGGGCTCCTTGTGGTGGACGGAGCAGTCCAGGAAGTAGCTGAAGCCGTACTTGTCGACGATCTGGCGCACGGCCGAACGCAGGTCGTCGAGCTCGGGGGTGGAGGGGACCAGGTTCGTCATGGGTCGACTGCCTTTCTGAGGGTAAGTCAGTCTCGGAACTGCGCGGGTCGGCGTTCGAGGAAGGCGCGCATGCCTTCGGCGACGTCCGGTGAGGTGGCGAGGGTGACCATGCCGTTGCGCTCGGAGTCCAGCGCCGCGCACACTGTGCGGTCGGCACCGAGGCGGAGCAGGTCGCGCAGCTTGGCGTTGGAGCGGCGGGAGTTGGCGGCGAGTCCGCGAGCGACCTCGGCCGCGCGTTCGGCGACAACCTCGGTCGGTACGACCTCGCTGACCAGTCCGTGGGCCAGCGCCTCGGACGCGTCGAGCACCCGGTTCTGGTAACACATCTGCGCCGCCAGGCGACGGCCGACGAGTTGGGGCAGAAAGAAGGTGTTGCCTCCGTCCGAGCCCAACGCCAGGGCGCCCGAGCCGACGGCGAACTTGGCGTCGGTGCCCGCGATGACGACGTCGCTCACGTACAGCAGGCCCATCGATCCGCCGCCCGCTGAGCCGTGCACAGCGGCAACGATCGGCACGTCGAGGCTGATCAAGTTCTGCAACGCGAGGTGATAATCCGTCAGCATGTGGTCGAGCAGGGCCGGTAACTGATCCTGCGGGGTGCCCGACAGCATCGCCAGGTCGCCGCCGGTGGAGAAGGTGCGACCCTCGGCGGTGAGGAGCAGTACCCGGATCCGCTCGTCCGCGGCGCAGGCCTGGGCGGCCGTGAGCAGGTCCTGGGCCTGCGGCAGGTCGACGGCGTTGTTGGCGTGCGGGCGTTGCAGGCGGATCTCCCCGACGTCGCCGTCGAGATCCAGGCGCAACGTCGTGATGGGCGGCCGCGGTGGCGCATCAGGGGCAGGGGCGCCGGGCGCTACTTCCAGCGCCGCGGCCCAGGCCGCACTGTCGGTGAGTTGGATTATGGCGGCGATCCGCCCGCCGCAGACGGTGACGGTATGGGTGAAGGCGGCCTCGAACTTGCGTCCGCTCGCCCGTGCGCTACCGCGGTAGGTCCCGGTCACCAGAACGCGCCCGTCACCGAGTGCGTGCGCACTTTCCGGTTCGGCGACCACCTCGTAGTGCTTCGCGATCACGCCCCAGAACTGCTTGCGCATCGCGGCCGCCGATTCGTAGCGCCCGCCCAGGCTCAGTGGCAGCCCTGCGGTCGTCTCGCCGACGCACGCCGGGTCGAGCAGTGCGTCGAGCGACCCGCGGTCCCCGGTGGCCAGCGCGGGATATAGCGCGAGGGCGACCTCGACCTCGGTCACGGTGTCCGACATGGCTTTGAGTGTGACCCCCGCGGGCCGGAATAGCAACACCTAGTTCGGACAGAGTGTCCGAAGTGAGCAACTCAGTGGCTGGCCGTTTCGCCAATCTGCAAGGTGGCGCAGACGATGTCGGCGAGCGCGTCGGCGGCCGCGCGGGCGCGATGCCTCGAGCTGCCCGGTGCCACCTGGCTGACGGTGCGCTCGGTCATCCACGCCAAGGCGCTCGCTGTCGCCCCCGGATGCAGGTCGGGCACCCAGCCGGCCTTCTGCCCGCTGCGGATGAAGCGCTCGATCGCGCGCACATAGTCGCCGATGCCCGCGAGGTAGGTTTCGCGGATCCGAGGGTCGTAGATGGATGCCTCGGCCACCGCCCGGATCACGGCCTCGTCCTGGCCGACGAGGCTGAAGAGTGCGCGCATGCCGCACCGCACGTCGTTCGCGGTGACCTCGGCTCCTCGCGCCAGCCACTCCCGCTGCGCGGCATAGAGGCGCAGCATCGTCGCGGCACTCAGGGACTCCAGCATCGCGGACTTGTCGGCGAAGTAGAGGTAAAAGGTCGAGCGGGCGATGCCGGCCTGGGCGCACAGCTTCTCGACGCCGACCTCGCGAAAACTCGTGCCGTCTGCCAGGAGTTCGTTCAGCGCCCGTCGCAGCAGCGCCTCAATTTCGGTGCGCTCATAGGCGCGACCTTGCCGGGATCCCTCCGGGACGGCCGACTCCCGGCTCACCAGGAACTCCGGTTCGTGATGTGCGCCGCCGGTACTGCCTCGATCCGTTCCGCCATGGGGAACGCATGCTCCCCGGCGTAGATGACGTAGGCGCGGTCGAGTCGCAACGTTTCCATCGCTGAGCGCAGGGACGCCGTCATCCGGGGTGCCGATGTCCGCTTGATCTCGAACCCGATTCGCTCGGTTCCACGCACGATGAGCAGGTCGAGTTCCGCACCGGCGTGGGTGGCCCAGAAGAAGCGCTGTTGCGGGCGGGTGCCTGTTGAGGCGGCCAACTGTGCGATGACGAATCCTTCCCAAGAGGCGCCAAGGATGGGGTGGGATTCGATTGCCGCACGGTCCTGAAGGTCGAGCAAGGCATGCAGCACCCCTGAGTCACTGAGGTAGATCTTGGGTGCGCGCACCTGCCGCTTGCCTACGTTCTCGTGCCACGGCTGCAGCTGGGTCACGGCCATCGCCCCAGTCAGGAGATCGAGGTATCTGCGCACCGTGGTGTCGCTGACGCCGAACGATGAGGCGAAGCGGGAGGAATTCCAGACCTGGGCATGCGTGTGGGCGAGCATTCGCCAGAACCGTTCTGTCACCAGGGGAGGGATTTGGCTGCCCAGGGAAGGTAGATCCCGCTCGACAAAGGTGCGGATGAAGTCCAGTCGCCGCCGGAAACTGGTCGCCGGGTCCGGGGCTGTGAAGGACCTGGGAAATCCTCCGCGGACCCACAGGTCATCGAGTGCGGCTGCGCCGACTTCGTCGAGAGTGAACGGGGTCAGGTCGTGGAAGGCGATTCTGCCCGCGAGCGTTTCTGAGGACTGCCGGAGCAGGTGGGGCGATGCGCTCCCCAGCATCAGATAGCGCTGGTTGGGGTGAGTGTCGATCAGGACGCGGAGAACGGAGGAAATCTCCGGGCGCCGATGGACCTCGTCGAGGACGATGAGCCCGTCCAGGTTTGACAGTGCCAGTTCGGGGTCGGCGAGCCGCGCCAACGCGCTGGGGCTCTCCAAATCGAAGTAGTGGGTCTGTCCGTCCCAGGTTGCGGCGATCTGCTTCGCCAGAGTCGTCTTGCCGACTTGGCGGGCGCCGAGTATCGCCACGGCTGGTTCCGAGGCGAGGAGGTCGCGGCAGATCTCCAGGTGCCGTTGGCGGGGCAGCATCCCGCCAATTTACCTTGAAATCTCGGAGTTAGCTGTTGGATTTTCGAGGTAAATCGGCCGGCGCGGCGAGCGGCCCAGTCAGACCAGAGCACCGGTGCGGCAGGGCGCGGCGGCGTAAAGGGTGTTCCAGACGATCGCGGTATAACCCTCGATCAGGGCCTCGACGGTGTCGTCGTCGGAGCCGCGTACGAGTTGGTGGAAGCCACGCTCGGCCATCCAGGTCAGCCAGGCGGCGACCTCGCGGGCCGGGATGGCGGTGTCGATGAAGCCCTCGCTCTGGCCGGTGCGGATGTGTTTGCGCAGGCCGGCGGCGTTGTGGTTCATCAGCGTGGTGACCGACTCGCGGACGGCCGGGTCGTAGGCGGCGGCGTCGAACGCGGCGGCCATCAGATGGGTGTGCGGGCGGTAGGTGCCGACGATCGCGGCCAGGGCCTCGTGCAGATTGTCGCGGTCCGCGTCGGCGTCCAGGCCCCACCAGCGGGTGGCGATGTCGTCGAGTTCATCGGTGATCTCGGCGAGCCAGGCGCGGAGCAGTTCGCCCTTGTCCTCGAAGTAGACGTAGAACGTGGAGCGGGCAACGCCGGCGCGCGCTACTAGGCGCTCGACGGACAGTTCGGTGAAACTCTCCCCCTCGCCGAGCATTTCCTCCACGGCGCCGAGCAGCTTGGAGCGGATGTCATCGCGACGAGCCGCGCGACTGCTTGCCGCCTTGCGGGTAATCGAGGCCATGGGAGTGATTGTCGGTCATCGACGCCGTCGACGCCAATATGTCTGGACGGCATGTCCGGGTAGGATCCCCGAACCCGAGTCCGCACCAGGAGGTCCCCCCATGGCCGAGGCCTACATCGTCGACGCGATCCGTACCCCGGTCGGGCGCCGCAAGGGCGGCTTCGCCGAGGTGCACCCCGCGGACATGGGCGCGCACGTGATCAAGGCGATCGTCGATCGTTCGGGCGTCGACCCGAACGCCATCGACGATGTGATCGTCGGCTGTCTGGACAACATCGGTTCGCAGGCGGGCAACATCGGGCGGACCGCACTGCTTGCCGCGGGACTGCCCGAGGCGGTGCCGGGGGTGACCATCGACCGCCAGTGCGGGTCCTCGCAGCAGTCGGTGCACTTCGCCGCACAGGCCGTGCTGAGCGGGACGATGGATCTGGTCATCGCTGGTGGTATCCAGAACATGACGCAGTACACGATCTTGTGTGCGTTCGCCGCGGGAGAGCACTACGGCCTCGGCCGCACGGACCCGTGGACGGGCTCGCAGCGATGGGCAGAGCGCTACGGAACCGACGTGCTCAGCCAGTTCACCGGCGCGGAGGCCATCGCCGAAAAGTGGGGCATCACCCGCGAGGAGATGGAGCAGTTCGCGCTGACCAGTCACGAGCGCGCTCTGCATGCGGCGAAGAACGGCTACTTCGATCGCGAGATCCTCCCCTACGACACCATCACCGCCGACGAGGGACCGCGTGCGGACACCACCTTGGAGAAGTTGGCCGGGCTCAAGACCTTGACCCCGACCGGCCGGCTGACGGCGGGCAGCTCGAGCCAGATCTCCGACGGCGCCGTCGCGCTGTTGATCGCCGGTGATGCGGCGGTGAAAGCGCATGGATTGAAGCCGCGGGCGCGCATCCACCACATGTCGGTGATGGGTGCGGACCCGGTGCTGATGCTGACCGCCCCGATCCCAGCCACCAAGCGCGCGCTGGAACGCACGGGCCTGACGGTCGACGACATCGACGTGTTCGAGTGCAACGAGGCCTTCGCGAGTGTCCCGATGGCCTGGCAGAAGGAGCTCGGCGTCGAGGGGGCCAAGCTCAACCCCAATGGGGGCGCGATCGCGATCGGGCACCCGGTCGGCGCGAGCGGTGGGCGCATCATGACCACGATGCTGCACGAGCTCGAGCGCACTGGTGGCCGCTACGGCCTGCAGACCATGTGTGAGGGCGGCGGCGTCGCCAACGTGACGATCATCGAACGCCTCTAATAACTGATAGGTAGTCAGATGACCTGGCCCAATCCCGATGAGGTGGCCCTCGCCGCCGAGGTCCGTCGCCTGCTCGAACGCTCTGCTCCGCGAGATGACGTCCGCAATGCGCCGGAGTCTGCCCACGCTCAGCACGAACAGGCGTGGAAGGCGCTGGCCACCCAGCTCGGGGTCGCCGCCCTTGCGGTGCCCGAGGAACTCGGCGGGGCCGGCGGGGACATCGGTGCGCTTGCGGTGGTGGCCGACGAGATCGGGCGCGCAGCCGCGGCCGTGCCGTTTCTGTCGAGCTCGCTGGCTGCCGAAGTGCTCGTGCGCTCCGGTGCGAAGCAGACGCTGGCGGAACTGATCTGCGGTGCGGGTTCTACAACACTCGTGATCCCGCTCGACGGGTCTGGCGCCGAGATCTCGGCTGCGGAATCAAGCAGTGACGGCTGGGTCCTGACGGGGACAGCGCGGCGGGTGCTCGACGGGGTGGCCGCCGAGCAGCTGGTGGTGCTGGCTCGGACCACAGCCGGTGTCGGGCTGTTCCTGGTCGGCGCCGGGGAGCCCGGGGTCAGTGCGGAGCCGCTGCAGGTCCTCGACCTGGGCCGTCCGCAGGCTCGCGTCACCTTCGAGGGCGCCACCGCCGAGTGCCTGGCACTCGACGGTTCGCCGATCGCCCGTCACGCCCGGCGCCTGACGATCCTGCTGATCGCGGCTGAGCAGTGCGGCATCGCGACTCGCTCGTTGGAGGTGGCCGTCGAGTACGCCAAGACCCGCGAGCAGTTCGGCGCGCCCATCGGCAGCTTCCAGGCCGTCAAGCATTTGCTCGCCGGGCTGTACGCCCAGTCAGAACTGGCCCGGGCGCTGCTGGTCACCGCGGTCGACCTGATGCGCGAATCCCCTGACGCCGCGGATACCCGGGTCGCCGTGAACGCGGCCTCGATCGGCGCAAATGAGGCTGCTCTCGCCGCGACTGCGGGCGCCGTGCAGGTGCTCGGCGGCATCGGTTTCACCTGGGAGCACGACGCCCACCTCTACTTCCGCCGCGCGCGCGCCAACGCTGTGCTGGCCGGTACCACCGCCGAGCGCAAGGACGCGCTCGCCGAGATGCTGCTCGCGGGCAAGGGCGTTTCTGAGCCGGCGCCGCCGTGCCCCGCCGACGTCATGGACTTCGCGACGCGCGCTGCGGAGTGGTTCGCGCAGAACACCTCCCCGATCTCATCCGAACGCGAGGACGAGGAGAGCACCTTCGCCGCCGGCAAGGCCTTCCGTCGAGCCCTCGCCGACGCCGGGCTGGCCGGCCTGACCTTCCCGGTCGCCTACGGCGGCGCCGGCCTGTCGATGGCGCACGACACCGTCGCTGCGCACGCCGCCAAGGGTCGCGAGATCTTCGAGAACCTGTTCGGCATCGGGACGGGAATGTGCGCGCCGGTGCTGCTGACCCTCGGCACCGAGGCGCAGAAGCAGCGCTACCTGCGCCCGTTGTTGCGTGGCGAGCACGTGTGGTGCCAGCTCTTCAGTGAGCCGGGCGCCGGCTCTGACCTGGCGTCACTGCGCACCAGGGCTGTCCGTGACGGCGACGAGTGGGTGGTCAACGGCCAGAAGGTCTGGACGACCTACGCGCACCGCAGCGACTACGCGCTGATGCTGGCCCGGACCGACCCGGACGTGGCCAAGCACAAGGGCATCACGATGTTCATCGTCGACATGCGGGCGCCCGGAATCACCGCGCGCCCGCTGCGGCAGATGACCGGTGACTCGGAGTTCAACGAGGTCTTCCTCGACGAGGTCCATCTGCCGGCCGACGCGGTAGTCGGCGAACTGAACGGCGGCTGGAACGCCGCCCTGGTGATGCTGATGAACGAGCGGGTGCTGCTCGGCCGGGACCCGTTGACGATGAGCCCGCCGGTCACGTTCGGCCCGCTGCGTGAGCTCGTGTTGGCTCGCGGGGTGGGGCAGGACGCGGCGGTGCGCACCCAACTCGCCGACGTCTTCGTCCTGGAGCGGAGCCTGCAGTTGCTGGGCCACAAGATCGGGGCCACCCTGCAGCCCGGCGTCGATCCTGGACCGTACGCCTCGATCAGCAAGTTCGGGGCGGCTCAGCTCGCGCGGCTCACCACGGAGATCGCCTTCGCGGTCGCGGGCGGGGACGCCGCCGCTTGGGCGCCCGGCGACGAGGACGGTGGCCGGTGGGCCCACTCGGTGCTGTTCGCCCCGGCCCTGGCGATCGCCGGCGGCACCGACCAGATCCAGCGCACGATCATCGGCGAACGGCTGCTGGGCCTGCCCCGCGGCTGAGCTCGATCTTCGACCCGAAACGGGCGCCAGGTTCGCAAGAACCGGGCGCCCGCTTCAGGGGGTGATTCGTGGGTCAGCCGCCGTACTCCTTGAGCCAGGCGGACGCGCCGTCGACCATCTGCGGGAAGCCCTGCTCAACGATCGGGTAGTGCGAGGCGCCCTCGATGAGGAGCTTGGTGACCTTCGGGCTACCGACGTACCGCGCTGCCATTTGCTCCATGGACGGCGGGCTGGGGAACACGACCTCGCCGGTGCCGAACATGACCAAAACCGGTACGTCGATCTCGCCCAGAGGGGCGATGTCGGCGCCGATCCCCGCCGGGATCGAGGCGAACTGCCCACACGGGTCGGGGTTCGACGGCGGGACCGCCGCGCGGACCTCAGGCTTGGCATCCGCGAAGTAGAAGGTGTCGCGGGAGTTCTTGGCGAACTGCGCGTAGAACACCGGAGCTCCCGGGTCGCCACCCTGGGCACAGCGGGCCCCGATGTCGAGCGACTCGGCGCCGGTGTACGGACCGGCGGTGAAGTCGCCCCAGGCCTGGTTGAACACGCCATCGACGTTGCCGTAGCTGTACGCCACGATGTGGGCGGTCAGCCCGCCCACGGACGATCCGGAGATGAACACCTTGTCGTAGGAGGCCGGCGACGTGGTGCCCCGTTGACGGTAGGAACCGTCCCTGAGTTGGTCGACGATCTGGTGGGCGACGTCGGCCTCGGATCCGAAGCAGGTCTCGAGCCCGTTGGGCTTGCCGCTGTTGCCGTAACCGAGCCGGTCGATCAGGACCGAAACGTGGCCGCGCTCGGCCATCGACTGGGCGTAGTTGTGGCCGGGGATGTCGAGGTTGAAGTAATAGGCACCCCAGGTGACCGCATGCAGGTAGAGGGTCGCCGCGTCGCCGGCTTCGATGGCCTTCTTGGGTCCGACGACGATGCCGCGGACCGTGTAGTCCTTGCCGTCGCTGGAGCACGTCACCTTCGAGGTGTTGGTGTTGGTGACCTCGAAGCTGATCGGAATCTCGACGATGTCGTTCTTGGGTGCCGCCGCGGCCGGCGTGCTCAGCAGCGCGGCGGTCATCGCGGCAGCTGCCGCACCCGCTAACAGGGGGCGAATACGCATGAAGGGGGCCCTTTCCGAGGGAAGTTGCCGACGTCGGCGGTGGTGTTCGGGCCGCACACCACTGGGCGACGCCGGAGCAGGTCGCGAGGTGCGACTCCAGCACCGTAGGGCTGCACGGGGGGGTGTGCGAGACCAATAGCCGACTGATTTCGGTTGAAATCGGACACACACTTGCGGGCGGTGGTGGGTCTAGGCTCTGCCGCCATGCGGGTTTCCGTGCTCATGGTCGACGGCGTATTCGACTCCGGCCTCGCGACGGTATGTGACGTGCTCGCAGCGGCCAACGCGTTCCGCGGGGAGGTCCCGCAGCCGCCACCGGCCTGGGAGGTCTCGATCGTCGGTGCCCGCCGCCACATGCACACCCAGGGCGGACATCGCGTGGAGACCGTTCCGTTGACGACCTCGGACCCCGGCGACGTCGTCGTGGTGCCCGCTCTCGGCCTGCACAGCGCCGAGGACTTGGTGGCGGCGTCCCGGGTCCACCGAGTTGGGGCCGACGGTGGCGGCCATCGCCGCGGTGCGCGCCGGGGGAGCAGAGGTCGTCGGTGCCTGCAGCGGAACGCTGTTGATGGCTCGGTCCGGGGTGCTCGACGGTCAGCCCGCCACCACGACGTGGTGGCTCGGACCGCTCTTTCGCGCGCACTTCCCGCAGGTCAACCTGGACATCGGAGCGACGTTGGTGCGGGGCGAGGGAGTGCGCACGGCGGGCGCCGCCTTCGCGCACATCGACCTCGCCCTGTCCCTGGTCCAGCAACGCAGCCCGACGCTGGCCGACCTGATCGCGCGTCACCTGCTCATCGGCGACCGCGCCTCCCAGGCCGGCTTCGCGATGCCGTCAGTGATGGCCCGTCACCACCCGGACCTGTCGGCCTTCGAACAGTGGGTGCGTTCCCACCTGGATCAACCGATCCGCGTCAGCGCCGCCGCCGAGGCAATCGGGGTGTCCGAGCGGACGCTCCAGCGCCTCACCGACGCCTGTCTGGGGATGTCGCCGCTGGACTTTGTCAACGACGTGCGTCTGGATGAGGCGGTCTTCCTGCTGCGGACCACCACCCTCAGCGTCGAAGGGGTGGCCGCGCGGGTGGGATTCGGAGACGCGGCCGCATTGCGCCGCTTGGTGGCTCGCCGGTTGGGGACGACGCCGCGGGCCCTGCGGGCCAGGGCTGCTGGACACACAGGCTAGACACGCTGTCCAGCGTCCGGTAGAACGACGTCATGACGTCAGTCAGCGCCACCCCGCCCGTGAATCGCACCGTCGACGTCATCGTCGTCGGCTCCGGCCACAACGGCTTGATCTCCGCTGCCTATCTGGCCAAGGCGGGGCTCACCGTGCAGGTGCTGGAGGCCTACAAGACCCCCGGCGGGATGACCTCGACCTCCGAGGTCGAGGGCCACCCGGGCTATCTGGTCAACGACGCCTCGATCCAGCCGTCGCTGTTCCGGACGACGACGATCATGAAAGATCTCCAGCTGGAGGAGAAGTACGGGCTGAAGATGCGGGTCATCGACCCGGTCCACCTCCAGCTCAACTACGACCACACCTCGCTCGGGCTATGGCGGGACGCGCAGAAGACGGCCGATGAGCTGGCGTACTTCTCCAAGAAGGACGCGGCCGCGCTCAAGGACCTCTACGCCGTGGTTCACGCGGCCGTCGACATCGGCCTGCCGATGATGCAGACGAGTCCGACCCGGCCGGACCCCAAGGCGATCCTGGCGCTGGCCAAGCAGACGCTCAAGCACCGCTCAGAACTGCTTGCGGTCGGCCGGTGGATGCGGGCCACCGAAATCGAGGTCCTCGACGAATCCTTCGAGAGCGACCCGATCAAGGCCTGCGTACTGATCGGCCTTCCGTTCATGGCGTATGACTCGGACTTCTCCGGCTGGTCGCTGATCTATCTCGGCATCATCACCAAGTACGGCGTGGCCATGTTCGAGGGCGGCACTGGCCAGCTGCCACGCGCGCTCATCGACCTGATCACCGACCACGGCGGCAGCGTGCGCTGCAACGCCGAGGTGGAGCAGCTGGTGATGCGCGGCGGGCGGTGCGTCGGGGTACGACTACAGGGCGGCGAGGAGATCTATGCCCGTCGCGGCGTCCTGACTGCGTTCAGTCCCAAGCGGGTATTGCGCGACCTGCTGCCGGCCGGAACACTCCCGCCGCACCTGGCGAACCGCGTCGCGAACATCCCCACGCGCTCCCGCGGTTTCGCGGACATGAAGCTGGACGTGCTCACCAAGGGCACCATCCGGATGGACCGGATCAAGGCCAAGCGCAAGGACGAGGTGGACCCGCGGCTGTCGGCGAACGGGTACCACAACTACGAACAGGTGAAGGCGGCTCAGCTTGCCTGCAAGCGCGGGGAGATGCCGGCGCACATCCCGGGGCTGGCGCAGATCGCCAATGCGCTTCCGTCGAACGCGCACTTCGCGCCGCCGGGCTGCGACTCGTTCTGGTTCTGGTCCGGACTCACTCCGAACGATCCGGCGATGGGGTGGGAGGCCGCACGCAAGCAGGCCGCCGATACGATCATCTCCCAGAGCGATCACTACTACGAGGGCATCGACGAGCTGCAGATCTTCAGCCGGGTTCGGCTGCTGCCGGACATCGAGGAACGCTTCTTCGCGATGGACGGTTCGGTCTACCACACCGATCCGGTGATCACCCGGTTCGGCCCGAACAAGCCGGCGGTCGGTTTCTCGGGTTACTCGACCCCGGTCCCGGGTCTGTTCCTCACCGGGTCCGGCACGCATCCTGTGGCCGGGATCAGCGGTATGCCCGGTCAGAATGCGGCGCGTACCATGCTCAAGATCTTCAAGCGTGAGGATCGCAAGCGCGCGGGCGTGGCCTCGGTGGAGGAGGCCCGGTTCTGGGAGGGCGTGGAGTCCGACAACAGCTACGTCGCCCCCGTCCAGCAATAGCCCTCCTTGCGGCAGCGACATCGAGCGCTATGACGCGCGATCTCGCTGACGCAAGCGACCTTATGCGCGGGCGGCGCGCAGTTCGCGCTTGAGGACCTTGCCGGCGGCGCTGATCGGCAGGGCGTCCGCGAACTCCACGCTGCGCGGGGTCTTGTAGCTGGCGATCAGCGCCCGGGTGTGCGCGGTGATCTCCTCGGCGCTCGCGCTGGCGCCGGGCTTGAGCACCACCACCGCGTGCACTCGCTCACCCCAGCGCTCGTCGGGCAGGCCGATCACGGCGCAGGCGGCGACCGCGGCATGCGACGCGACGGCGTTCTCGACCTCGGCGGAGAACACGTTCTCCCCGCCGGTGATGATCATGTCCTTGAGGCGATCCAGGACGTAGATGTACCCATCCGAATCCATCCGTCCCGCGTCGCCGGTATGCAGCCACCCGTCGCGCAAAGCGGCCGCGGTCTCCTCGGGCCGGTTCCAGTACCCGAGCATCACGTTCTCCCCGCGGCCGACGATCTCGCCTTGCTCGCCGCGCGGAACTTCGTGCCCGTCCGCATCCACGATGCGCACCTCGGTGTGCGCCACCGCCCGCCCGGCGCTGCGCAACAACTCCGGACGCGAGGTGTCGTCGTGGTCCTCGCGGCTGAGCAGCGTCAACGTGGGGGAGGCTTCGGTCTGCCCGAAGGCCTGCACGAAGCTCGCGGTCGGCAGTGCCTTGCGGGCGCGGTCGAGTAGCGCGACGGTGATCGACGAGCCGCCGTACATGATCGAGCTCAGGCTGGACAGGTCGTAGTTCGCGATGTCGGGGTGATCGACGATCATCGACAGGATGATCGGGATCAGGCCGAGGTCGGTGATCTTGTGTTCGTGGATCGCGGTCATCACCGCGATCGGGTCGACGCCGGGGACGACGGCATGCAGTCCGCCGGCGAGATTGACCGCCACGATGCACGAGTAGTCGGCGATGTGGAACATCGGTGCGATGTGCAGGAACCTCGGCTTGAGGGTGAAACCGTGCGCGGCCAGGCCGCCGAGGCCGTTGGCGATCAGGTTGCGGTGACTGAGCATCACGCCCTTGGGGAAACCAGTGGTTCCGCCGGTGTAGAAGATCCCCGCGAGCGCATCGCCACCGCGGCGACAGTCCTCGATCGGGTCGCTGGCAGTTGCCAGGTCCTCGTAGGACGTCATGCCGTCGGGCGTGGGTGCGTCGCCCGCGTGGACGACGGTGCGCAGGCCCGGGGCGAGCTCGCGCAACTCGGGTATCAGCGCAGTGAAGGCATCGTCGACGAGCAGGGTCGCCGTCCCGGAGTCCCGCAATGAGAAGGCGATCTCGGCTGGCGCCCAGCGGCTGTTCACTGGCACGGCCACCGCGTCGGCCCAGGGCACTGCGAGGTAGTACTCGACGTAGCGGTCGGAGTTCAGGCCGAGGAATCCGACGCGATCCCCGGACCGGACCCCGAGGCCGCGCAGGCCGGCGGCGAGCCGGGCGACGCGGTCGTGCTGCTGGGCGAAGGTGCGCGCGCGCTCACCGCAGATGGTGGCGACGGCCTCAGGCTGCTGCTGAACCGAGCGGTGCAGGGGCTGCGTCAGATACATCGCGCGAATCTAACCGCCGCCGCAAGCCCTGCCTAGCTCCCATCTTCGGGCGGCGCGTGTACCTATGGGCGCCCGTTGATAGGTCGGATCGCCGCCCGAAGATACGGATGTCAGGCGGGGCGCGGCAGGCGGGCGAGCTGACGGGCACGGGCGATCAGGCGCCCCGTCGTGTCGGCCACCGTCATCTCCTCGTCCCACCAGCCGTCGCGCACCTCGCCGAGCCGGCACTCGACGGCGAGCGGGCCCGGCGCCGGGACCGCGTGCACCAGCGCCGTGAGCTGAACCGTCGGGGCCCAACCGGTGTGGCCGATGCGGTGCACGCTCGGCACCAGGGCATCGCAGGCGAGTAGCGCCAAGAGCGGATCGGGTTTCTCGGGCTCGCGCAGCGCCACCCAGGCGCGCACCACCGGCTCGCCGGGCACCAGCGGGTTGGTGGCAGGGTCGTGGTCGACGGTGATGCGCTCGAGCAGCGTCACGATGGCCGACTTCGCCGGGATGCACAGCTCCACCGGCGGCGGCGTGGACATCGCCACGGCCACCTCGGGGTCCCCGGTCGGTGTCGGACCGACCACCAGGGTGGCATCCAGCAGGGTGCGGTCCTGCTGGTGAAGGCTCGCGCGGACGAAGGTGGCGGTACGGCCCCGCCGCAGCACGTCGGTGCGGACTTCGGCGGGGCCGTCGTGGCCCGGGCTCAGGAACGAGGCCGCGATGCTGTGCGTGAAGGCGCTGCCGGTGGCGGCCATCGCGGCGCGGGCCAGGATCGCCATCAGGTAGCCGCCGTTGGCGTTGCCCCCCACGCCCCAGATGCCGTCGATGTCGGCGTCGAACGTGCCGGGCCCTGCGCCCGGCGTCAGCGCCGTCGCCTCGGAGAACCGCAACTGTGCCATGCCGGCGATCCTCCGTGGGTGAGACGGGTGACGTTGACCGTCAGTTGTCTCAATACTAGGTTCGGCGCTCATGACGGTCGTCGTGGCACGCACCGGTGACGTGGTCACGGTGACCCTGGACGACCCGGCGACCCGCAACGCCATCTCGGCCGCCACCCTGCTCGAGTTCATCGGCGCGCTCGCCGACATCGACGCCGACCATTCGGTGCGGGCCGTGGTGCTGACCGGGGCCGGCGAGCACTTCTGCGGAGGGGCCGATCTCTCCACGATCCCGGACATTCATCCGTTCCTCATGATGGACCGCGGGCAGCCGGTGGCGCTCGCGTTGCACCGCCTGCGTGTACCGACCATCGCCCGCGTTGACGGCGTCGCCGTCGGGATGGGCATGAGTCTGGCCATCGGGTGCGACCTGATCGTCGCGTCGGACCGGGCCCGGTTCTCGACGATGTTCACCCGGCGTGGGATCTCCCCGGACTGCGGGATGACGTGGCTGCTGCCACGGCTGGTCGGGATGCACCGGGCGAAGGAACTAGCGCTGCTCGCCGAGATGATTCCGGCGGCGGAGGCGGCGGCGATGGGGTTGGTCAACCGGGTCGTCCCGGCCGACGAGCTCGACTTGGTGGTCGCCGCGTGGACCGAGCGGCTGGTGTCCGGTCCAGGGATCGCGCTCGCCCAGACCAAACGTCTCCTCGATGCCTCGACCGCCAGCTCGCTGGCGCAAGCCCTGGACGCCGAATCCGCCGCCCAGGCGATCAACCTGATGGGGTTAGGGCCCCACGAGCTGCGCTCCTCCGCGCGGAACGGACCCTGAGATGGCGCTGCGCACCCGATTCACCGAACTCTTCGGCGTTCAGCATCCCGTGGTGTGCGGGGGGATGACGCGGGTCGGCGATCCCACTCTGACCGCAGCGGTCGCGCAGGCTGGGGCGCTCGCCTTCATGCCGGCGCACAACTCCGCGACGCCGGAGGATCTGGTCAAGGACATCGCGCGCGTGCGCGATCTGACCGACCAACCTTTCGGGGTGAACTTCACGATCTTGCCTGCGCGCAAGCCGCCGCCGTGGGAGGAGTACATGGCGGCGACGGTCGCCAGCGCAGTCACGGCGGTGGAAACCGCCGGGGCGAACCCCGAGCCCTTCCTGCCGTTGTTCCAGGGGGCCGGGGTCAAGGTTCTGCACAAGTGCACCAGCGTGCGCCATGCCCTCAAGGCCGAGCGCATCGGCGTGGACGCGGTAAGCATCGACGGTTTCGAGGCCGCCGGGCACCCCGGCGAGGACGACGTCCCCGGGCTGGTGCTGATCCCTGCGCTGGCGGACAAGATCACGATCCCGTTCATCGCTTCCGGCGGTTTCGCCGACGGGCGGGGCCTGCTCGCGGCCCTCACCCTCGGTGCCCAGGGCATCAGCATGGGCACTCGTTTCATGTGCACCGTTGAGGCACCCATCCACGACAACGTGAAGAACGCGATCGTGGCCAACGACGAGCGCAGCACCAACCTGATCTTTCGTCAGTTGCGCAACACGGGTCGTTACGCGAAGAACGGCGTGACCGACGAGATCGTGCGTATCCTCGGCGAGGGTGGAACCTTCGAGGACGTCGCCGGCCTCGCCTCCGGTGAGCGGGGCGCGCTGGTACTTCAGACCGGTGACCTGGAGGCGGGCGTGTGGTGTGCCGGTCAGACCCAGGGGCTGATCCGGGATATCCCGACCGTCGCCGAGGTCGTCACCCGGATCGTGGCGGAGGCGGAAGCCGGGCTCGAGCGACTCACCGCACTGCGCGGCTGAGCGCGGCACGCCGATGGCCCGCGGACGTGGCGCCTTCGCGGGCAGTCCGCAGGAGGCCACCCGAGCGCTGCTGCGCGCAGCCGAGGAATGCTTCACCGAGTACGGCGTGCGGCGCACCACGATGGACGACGTCGCCCGCCGGGCCGGGGTCTCCCGCCCGACGGTCTACCGCTACTTCACCGACCGGGACGCACTCGTGCTGGCAGTGATCGCCCGGCGAACCCGCGCCTTCAGCGGGCCGGCGCGCGAGTTCATCTGTGCCCAGCCGACCTTCGCCGCCAAGGTCGTCGAGGGCGTCACTTTCGTCATTGAGGCCGGTCGGGCTGATCCGCTCACCCACGCGCTGCTGCGCCCGGACTCGCCCGGGTCCGGCCGCGAGGTCATCACCGCCTCACAGCTCTCTCGCGAGATCGCCGCCGAGGTCTGGGCTCCGATCCTCACCGAGGCCCAGCGCGGGGGCGCGATGCGCGCCGACCTCGACATCGACGAGGTGTGCGCCTGGATCGCGGCGGTGGAGTTGCTCATCGTGGGATGGGAGGAGGTCTACGGACTGCCCGCCGACGGAGTGCGCGGGTTGGTCGAACGCTTCGTCCTGCCGGGCCTGCTCCCTATTACGTAACAAATCGCGTAACTTGTCTCACGATCGACGGTGGGCAGTGGGAGGCAGCGGTGCGTGAGGTCTGGATCGTCGGCAGCCATTCGACGAGCTTCGGCAAGAAGCCCGAGACCTCGTTCAAGGACCTGACCCGCGAGACCTACACCGGGGTACTGGCCGATGTCGGTCTCGAACGTGGCGACGGCCTGGACTTCATCTACTACGGCAACTGTGCGATGCACGGGGTCAAGCAGGGCACGATCCGTGGCCAGGCCTGCACGATCGAGCTGGTCGACGAAGGCCTGATCCCGCGCCGGACCCCGTTGATCAACGTCGAGGGCGGCTGCGCCACCGGTTCGATGGCGATCCACTGCGCGTACAAGGACATCCGTTCCGGGGCCAGCGACCTGGTGCTCGCCATCGGGGTGGAGAAGGTGTTCATCCCGAAGGCCGCGACCGACCCGGCGTACAAGAAGAAGATGATGAAGGGGTTCCTGAACGGAGTCGACAACTTCGACCTGCCGCGCCTGTTCGCCGAGTACGAAGCCGCCGCGAAACACGCGGGCATCGAGTTCGGCACGGGAGAGGACCGCAGCTTCTTCATGGACACCTACGCCGTCCAGGCCGCGCTACACATGCGCGAGTACGGCACGACCCAGCGTCAGATCGCGGCGGCCGCGGCGCAGTCGCACAACTACGGTGCGCTCAACGAACTCGCCCAGTACCGCTTCCCGATGACCACGGACGAGGTGCTCGCCGACCGCGAGATCTCCTTCCCCTTTACCCGGGCGATGTGCGCGCCAATCGGCGACGGAGCGGCCGCTGCACTGCTGTGCTCGGGCGAGGCTCTCGCCACGATGCCCACCGCGGCCGCGGACCGGGCGGTCCGGCTGCGCGCCAGCGTGCTCACCGGCGGGTACTACCGGGCCATCGACGAGCCTTCGCTCTCGCGGGTCGCCGCCGACCGCGCCTATGCCGAGGCGGGTCTGAGCCCCGCGGACGTCGACGTGCTCGAAGTTCATGATGCGAGCTCGTTCTCGGTGCTCTACCAGCTGGAGATGTTGCGCTTCGCCGAACCCGGCGGCGCCGGCCCGCTGGTCGAATCCGGCGCCACCGGGCCAGGCGGGTCGATCCCGACCAACACCAGCGGTGGCCTGGTCTCCAAGGGTCACCCGGTCGGCGCCACCGGGATCTCGATGGTCCACGAGCTCGTCCTGCAGCTGCGCGGGGAAGCCGGCGAGCGCCAAGTTCCCGGCGCCCGGATCGCGATGCAGGAGAACGGCGGCGGCGTCATCGGCCTGGAGGAAGCCGCCTGTTCTGTCATGCTGCTGGATCGCCTTGGCGCCGCCTCGTGACGGCATGCATGCCGTACCAACCGGTACGAGGCGTGATTGCGCGGCGTGTCGTGGCCATCCGGGCATGCATGCCGCGGCGGGTTCGGCAGTGACTACCGTCATCGCGCCCAGTACCGACGTCGACCTGGTGTCACCGGCTGCCATCGCCGATCCGTATGCGGTGTTCGAGGCGCTGCGCCGTGAGTCGGAGGTGTGGTGGCTGGAGCGCCACCGCGCGTGGCTGCTGCTCTCCTACGATCTCGTCAAGGCGGGCATCGACGGCGAGGCGCTGTCCACTGACACGATCACCCCGCTGCAGCGCCACCTGTCGACCGAGGACCGCGAGCGGTTCAAGCCGGCCGCGGAGCTGCTCGCGGGCTGGATGATCTTTACCGATCCGCCCGTGCACACCGCCCTGCGGGCACCGGTGCGCGCCGCGTTCACCCCGCGCGCGGTGTCCCGACTGGAGGGCGAGGTCGTCGCGATCACCGACCGCTTGATCGACGCCCTCGACCCGACGGGTTTCGACCTGGTCTCCGCGCTCGCCTATCCACTGCCCGCTCTGGTCATCGCGGAACTGCTCGGCGTACCCGCCGACCGGCACGCGGAGTTCGCGACCTGGTCGCGCCAGCTCGGCGCGCTGGTGATGGGGAAGGTCTCCCGGGCCGACGCCTGGGACCGGGCACTGGCCGCCACCGGCGCGTTCGGCGAGCTATTCAGCGAGCTGATCGCGCGAGCCCGCATGGAGCCGGGGGAGGATCTGGTCTCGCACCTCGTCGCTACCGCCGATGCGACGGATTCCCTGACGGATGCTCAGTTGATCGGGGCCTGCAGTCTGCTGTTGTTCGGCGGACACGAGACCACGACCAGTCTGCTCAGCAGTGGGGCCTTGCATCTGCTCGATCACCCCGACCAGCGCCACCTGGTGGACCTTGACCCGGCCAAGGCGGTCGAGGAACTGCTGCGCTTCGACGGACCCTCGAAGATCTCGGTCCGCCGGGTCCGGAGCGACGGCGATTGGCGGGGGATCCCGATGCGGGCGGGCCAGCCGGTGTTCTGCGCTGCCGCGGCGGCCAACCGGGACCCGGCGGTCTTCGACCATGGAAACGAGTTGGTGCTCGACCGGGATCCGAACCGTCACCTCGGCTTCGGCTGGGGGATGCACTTCTGCCTGGGTTCGCAACTGGCCCGGCTGGAGGCCCGGGTAGTGCTGCCGCGTCTGCTGGGGCGGTTCCCGCGGCTTCGCCTGGCCGGCGAGCGCGAGGACGTGCGCTACCAACCCACGGTGGTCGGGCGTACGTTGCGCGCCCTGCCCCTGCGGGCCGACTGATCCGAGGAGAGCACTGTGCGCGATGTCGTCATCGTCGAGGCCGGTCGATCGGCCGTCGGCAAGAAGAAGGGGTCCCTGGCCTACGTTCATCCCGCCGACGTGCTCGGCCGGGTGCAGATGACAGTGCTGGCGCGCGCGGGTGTGGACCCGCGCGAGGTCGGGCAGGTGATCGGTGGGTGCATCAACAAGGTCGGCGCCCAGTCGATGAGCATCATCCGCACCGCCTGGCTCTCGCACGGCGGTCCGGCCGAGGTTGCGGCGACGACGGTGGACAGCCAGTGCGGCTCCTCCCAGCAGGCGTTGGCCCTCGGCGGCAGCCTGATCGCCTCCGGCGCCGAGGAGGTCGTGCTCGCATGCGGGGTGGAGAACATGTCCCGCATCCCGATCGGCGCCGACGCTGTCGCGGGCACCAAGGCGGGCTACGGCAAGCCAATCTCCCGCTCCTACTTCGCGCACTACGAGTTTCTCAGCCAGTTCGAGGGCGCCGAGCGGATCGCCACCAAGTACGCCATCACCCGCGCCGACACCGACGCCCTCGGTCTTCTCTCCCAACAGCGCGCCGCCCGGGCGATCACGGAGGGTCGCTTCGACGCCCAGATCATTCCGCTCACCGTGGACGCCTTCGACGAGTTCGGCGAGCGCACCGGGGAGAAGCTGGAGGTGATCCGCGACGAGATCCCGCGGGACACCTCGATGGCGGCGCTGGCCGCGCTCAAGCCCGTCGCCCGGGAGGACGGCATCCACACCGCGGGAACCTCGTCCCAGATTGCTGACGGGGCATCAGCAGTACTGCTGATGTCGGCGGAGCGTGCTGACCAACTCGGCCTGCGCCCGCTGGCCCGGATCGCGCAGACGACCCTGGTCGGCTGCGACCCGGTGCTGATGTTGGAGGGCCCGATTCCGGCGACCGAACGGATGTTGACCCGCGAGGGCATCGGGATCGGCGACGTCGACGCCTTCGAGATCAACGAGGCGTTCGCTGCGATCGTGCTCGCCTGGGCCAAGGCCACCGGCGCCGACCTGGCGCGCACCAACCCCAACGGCGGCGCGATCGCGCTCGGACATCCCCTCGGCGCGACCGGGACGATTCTGATCACCAAAGCGGTGCACGAACTGCACCGCGCCGGCGGCCGCTACGCCCTGATCAGCATGTGCTGCGGCGGGGGCCTCGGGACCGGGACGCTGCTTGAGCGGCCCTGACGCGCTGTGTAACTGTGATACTGTGGTGCACATGCCTAATATTACGCTGACGGTACCTGAGGAAGTCTTGCGTGCCGCAAAAGTGCGCGCGGCCCAGAACGGAACCTCGGTAAGTGGGATGGTGCGGGACTTCCTGATTTCGGTGGCTACCGCGAGTTCCGAGTACGACCGGCTCAAGGGATTGGAGTCCGATGCTCGTACGCGAATCGCTGCGTCTCGTCGGCCATTCAGCGCAGCGGATCGACTGAGCCGGGACGAGCTTTACGACCGCGCGGCAATGCGTCGCGAGGCCGACAACGCGCGCCTGTTGGGCAGCTG
Organism: Sporichthyaceae bacterium; assembly: GCA_052387905.1. Taxonomy (GTDB): domain Bacteria; phylum Actinomycetota; class Actinomycetes; order Sporichthyales; family Sporichthyaceae; genus JBQTII01. The sequence continues at coordinate 129,925 of JBQTIR010000016.1, forward strand.
ATGAGGTTCATCGACACCAACGTAGTGATGTACTCGATTTCTGAGGCCCCCGGCGAGGCTGCGAAAAGGGCTCGCGCGCAGAGCCTTCTCGAGGACACCGACTTGTGTCTATCGACTCAGGTACTCAGCGAGTTTTATGTTCAGGCCACCCGGGCGACTCGTCCGGACCGGCTGCTCCACCATGACGCCGCCGACATCGCGGAATCGCTAACTCGATACCCGGTGCAGCCGATGACGGTTCCCGTGGTCCGAGCAGCGCTGGATCTGCGGGCCCGTTCCGGACTCGCGTACTGGGACGCCGCGATCATTGAAGCCGCGCGGACGATCGGGGCAGACATTGTGCTGTCTGAAGACATGTCAGACAGTCAGGACTACGGCGGCGTGCGGGTCGTCAACCCGTTCCGTTGACGCGCAGCGGGTAGGCGTCGGGATCCGCGGTGCGCGTGCGGGCCCAGTAATCCAGCACCGTGCCCGGCCAGTTCTGGCTGCTGCGACCGGAGGCGGCGCGGTACCAGGAGTTCACGTTCGACGTCGCCCACACCCGCGTCGCGCTCATCGCGTCCACCTCGGCGACGAAGCGGTCATGGGCCTGCGCGCTGACCTCGATCGGGGCTCCGCCGCGCTCCAGGGACAGCCGCAGGCAGGCCAGCAGATGGCGGACCTCGCACTCGGAGAAGAAGATCGCGCTGCCGTTGACCACGATGTTGGTGTTCGGCCCGTAGAGCAGGAAGAAGTTCGGGAACGCAGGCACCGTCATGCCGAGGTAGGCGCTCGGGGCACCGGACCATTGTTCGTTCAGATCCACGCCGCCCCGCCCGCGCACTCGCATCGGCGCGACGAAGTCGGCAGCCCGGAAGCCCGTGCTCCAGATCAGCACGTCGGCGCGGTGCAGAACCCCGTCGGCCGTGCGGATGCCGCCCGCTTCGATGGCCTCGATGGCGGTGGTGACCAGCTGGACGTCGTCGCGTTTGAGAGTGGCCGCCCAGGTGCCGTCGTCGCGCACCCCGCGCTTGGCGAAGGGCGGATGGTCGGGCTGCACAGCGGCGAGCAGATCGGGCTGGTCGCCGAACTGTGCCTCGATGTACTCCGTCAGCCGGATCCGCACCCGATCGTTGAGGAAGCTGCCGGAGCGGCCGTCGCCGTCCCAGGTCGGGTCACTGGTGGCGTAGGGGAGCAACGCGTCGGACACCCCGCGCAGCAGCCAATAGCGGTACCAGCGCTGGTAACCGGGGACGACGCGCAGCAGCCAGCGCAACCGCGGATCGACCTGCTCGCGAAAGCCCGGCGTCGGGATCATCCAGCACGCAGTCCGCTGGAAAATCGACGTATGGGCGGCGCGTGCGGCGACCGGGGGGATCACCTGCATGCCGCTGGCGCCGTTGCCGATCACCGCGACGCGCGCGCCGTCAATCGTGGCGCTGTGGTCCCAGGCGGCGGAGTGGAACGCGGGCCCGGCGAACGACTCCCGGCCCGGGATCTCAGGGATCGCCGGCCGGTTGAGTTGACCCACCGCGCTGACCACGACGTCGGCACGCAGGGTTCCGGCGCTCGTCTGCACCCGCCAATGCCCCGACTTCTGCTGCGTGGCGCGCCCCTCAGGTGCCGTTGAAGGGCGCGCCGTGCTGCAGATGTCGTGCCATTCGAGGTCGGTGACTTCGACGCCGAACCGGATGCACTCGATGACCCCGGTCTCGGCGGCGAAGCGCTCGAAGCCCGCGAGGATCTCCGGTTGGGTGGCGAAGTACGCGCTCCAGTCGGTGTCCGAACCGCAGGAGTAGGTGTAGAGGTGGCTCGGGACGTCGACCCGGCAGCCGGGGTAGGTGTTCTCGAACCAGGTACCGCCCAGGCCCGGATTCTTCTCCAGCACGGTCACCTCGAGCCCGGCTTGGCGCAGCCGGTGGGCGGCGAGCAGCCCGGACATCCCGGCGCCGATCACGATCACCGAACACGTCGTCCCGGGCGAGAGCTGCGCGACGGTCCACCCGGGAGTCCGCGGATCGGGCTCCCGCAGACGCAGTTCCTCGGCCGCCAGTTGCCCGTAGGCGTCGAGATCTGACCCCAGCATCGGGGCCAGCAGGTCGCGGGCAAGCGCGTCATCGATCGGCGGCGGTGTGATCTCGCCTGCCTGCAGTGCCGCGAGGACGGGCAGCGCAGCCGCGTGGGCCTGACGGATCTGATCCTGCGTCATCCCGCCCTGGGCGTCGAGGACGTCGAGCTTGGCGGGCAGCAGTGCCGCAAAGGGCGCCGGATCTCCCGTCAGGGCGCCCAGCGCGCACAGCAGCGAGGGCCAGTGCGCCGCGTCCAACGCGTCGGCCAGGTCGAACGGCTGGTCCGCAGTCACCGCCTCACCGCCACGGCCGAACGCCGATGATGCCGCGTCCTCGCGGTGCGTGTAGCCCGCTCACGCTCCTCGCTCGTTCCTCGCTCGCTCGCGTCGCGAGCAGAGCCGCGATTCGGCGACATGGTGACCTCGCTGCGCTCGCTCACCGCGGCGCCAGCCGGGCGCCGCCGTCCAGGCGGATCGTCTCGCCGTTGAGGTACGGATTGGTGAGCAGGTGCTCGACCAGCGCGGCGAACTCCTCGGGCCGGCCGAACCGCTTCGGGAAAACCAGGTTCGGCGCCAGGTCGGCACTGAACTTCGCGGCCTGCTCCGGGGTGCCGAAGATCGGGGTCTCGATCATCCCCGGAGCGATCGTGTTGACCCGCACACCGCGGCTGGCCAGCTCCCGGGCGAGCGGCAATGTCATCCCGACGACGCCCGCTTTGGACGCGGCGTAGGCGACCTGCCCGATCTGGCCCTCGAACGCCGCGACCGACGCGGTGTTGACGATCGCCCCACGCTCGCCGGTGTCAAGCTCGGAAAGTTGAGTCATCACCGCGGCGGCCAACCGGACGCAGTTGAAGGTCCCCGTCAGGTTCACCCGCAGCACGAACTCCCACCGGGCGAGATCCAGCGGCTCCCCGTCGCGGCTGACGACCCGGCCGTGCCGCGCGATCCCCGCGCAATTCACCAGGGTGCGCAGCTCACCCAGGGTCGCCGCAAGCTCTACCGCGGCACTGACGTCGGCGGGGTCCGCGACGTCGCCGATGCACGCGTGCCCGCCGATCGCTGTGGCGACGCGTTGCGCGTGCTCGCCGCTGCGGTCGAACACGACGACGTGGACTCCGGTGGCGGCCAGCCGGCGCGCCGTCGCCTCTCCGAGCCCGGACCCCCCGCCGGTGACGACCGCCACCGTCCCGTTGAGCTCCACTTACTCTCCCCATCTCCGTAGCGTCCGCCGCCCTGTTGCGTCCGATTAGGCGAGCGCTATTGGCCACCTCCGGTCGGACGCTACGTCTTCCAGGCGGTGGTGATGCCGCCCAGCAGCTTGAGCCCACCCTCGACGGCCAAAGCGTTCGAGCGTGCCAAGTCGCCGGTGGCAGCGGCGGCGATGGCGGCTTTGGTGTAGCGGATGGAGTCCGGGCGCCGGGAGGCGATCAGCGAGGCCAACTCCGCCGCCGCCGAGGCGACGGCCTCGCCCTCGACGACTGTCGTGGCCAGACCGAGGCGGTCGGCTTCCGCGGCGCCGATCCGCCGGCAGGTCAGCGCGAGCTCCAGCGAGCGCGCGTAGCCGACGAGGCGAGTCAGGGTCGCGGTGCCGGTCATGTCCGGCAGCAGGCCGATCTCGGTCTCCAGCAACGCCAGCTCGAGGTCGGTGCCCAGGACCCGCAGATCGCACGCCAGGGCCAGCTGCGCCCCCGCGCCGAGTGCGAAACCGCGCACGGCCGCGATCGTCACGAAGGGCGCCTCGGTCAACCAGGTGAACGTCGACTGCGACGCCTCGACGTCGCCCGCCCGGAACTCGGTGCGGTCGCGGTCGGCCTCGTCCCCGGTGAGCCCGAACGGCGAGAGCGCCCCCGACGCCAACGCCCGGCGGTCGATCCCGGAGCAGAACGAGGTCCCGGCGCCGGTCAGCACCACGACCCGGACACTGTCGTCGGCGCGCAGCTCCCGGCCGATCCGGCGCAGTTCGAGCCATAACTCGGGGATCAACGCGTTGTACCGGTCGGGCCGGTTCAGGGTCACGGTGACCACCCCGGGGCTGCCGACGGCCCGCTCGACCAGCACCAGGTCCACGCTCAGCTCCCTGTCCGGCGGCAATTTCTTTACAAGTCTCGCGATTCGTCTAGTGTTCTGCTGCGCACCGTATCGCCTTCCCCGACCTGGCCGGGAGTGCCGACGTGGACTTCGATCTGCCCGACGAAGCCGTCGAGCTGGTCGGTCTCGCCCGGGAGTTCGCCCGCGCCGACCTGGCCACCGCCGAACGCCACCTCGACGCCGTCGCCGACCCGGTCGAGGCCTTCACCAGCGAGGTCTACCGGACCTGGCGCAAGGCCGCCCGCGGCATCGGCCTGCACCAGATCCTGCTGCCCCCGTCGATCGGCGGCCTCGGCCTGTCCCCACAGACCTACTACCTGGTCATGGAAGAACTCGCCGCCGGCGGCGCCGGGCTCGCCCTCGTCATGCAGGCCGACTCCCTCGGGGTCGCGCTGGCCGCGCTGCGCCGCGACGCTCACCCGGTCTACGCGCGTTACGTCGAGGCGTTCGCCGACGACACCGACGGCACCCACAGTGGGGCCTGGGCGATCACCGAGCCCGACCTCGGCTGCGACATGTACGCCCCGGGGGCGACCTTCGCCGTGCGGGCCGTACCGACCGCCGGCGGTGCGGGCTACGTCATCCACGGCGCCAAGTCCAGCTGGTGCTCCAACGGCTACCTCGCGGACATGCTGGTGGTGATGGTCACCGTCGACCCTGCCGCCGGGATGGACGGCACCGGCATCTTCCTGATCCCCGCGGACTGGCCCGGCATTTCCAAGGGCCGCCCGATCCGCAAGGTCGGCCTGCGGGCGTTGAACCAGTGCGAGATCTCCTTCTCGGGCGTCGAGGTACCGAAGGAATTCATGATCTTCGCCCCCGGCCCGCGCTACCGCCCGCTGTTGATGCGGGGGTTTCTCGGTCCGGGCAATACCGCCGTCGGAACCGCGGCCCTCGGCATCGCCCAGGCCGCCTACGAGTTGGGCCTGGACTACGCCCGCACCCGCGAGCAGGGCGGCGGCCCGATCAGCCGGCATCAGCTCGTCGCCAAGCGGCTCTTCGACGCTTACACCCAGGTCGAGGCCGCGCGGCTGATGCTGCGCCGGCAGGGGTGGAACCTCTCCCGGGGCGTCGTGGACATGGCCGGGATCTACGCCGCCCGCGCGCTGGCCTGCACGAGCGCGACGGCGGTCACCGCCAGCATGCTCTCGCTGCACGGCAGCAACGGCATCACGACCGAGTACCCGATCGAGAAGCTCTGGCGCGACGCCCAGCCGCTGCAATCCGCCGACGGGACGGTCGACGTGGTCAGCCTGGAAGGCGCCGCCCTGCTGGTCGATCCCCCCACGGGTGGGTGACGGCGAGAGCCCGGAGTCGTTTCAGTGGGTAGGTGCGCACGCGATGACGTGGTGGCGAGCGCGACAAGGACGCAGTGTGGTGAGAGGTGGAGGACATGGCGATCGGTCGACGGCCCAACTCCGGTGTCCGCAGTGCCGCAGCCGCAGTGGCCCTGACGGTGCTGGCGGGAGGGTTGGGCACGCTGGGCGGCCCGCCCGCGGCCGCGTCGTCTCCGCCTGCCTGCGAGATGACCCGCACCGGCGATTATGAGCGGACCGCCCCCGAGCTCGCCGGCCTGGATCCGGCGAAGCTGGCGGCGGCCCTGGACTATGCCGCGCTGATGGGCTCGCAATCGATCAAGGTGTTCCGCCGGGGTTGCCTGCTCGGTGAGGGGGTGCGCGACGCGATGCACGACCGGATCCCGTCCAACAACTGGGGTCAGGCCAAAACAGTCGTCGCCCTGCTCACCTCGATCGCCGTCGACCGCGGCTGGGTCCGCCTGGATGAACCGATTGCCCGACACCTGCCGCCCGATCTCGGCGACCGGGCCCATCGCAACGTGACCTTGCGTCACTTGTTGACGGCATCCTCGGGAGCACAGGTCAACCAGGTCCGCGGGCTGAATTTCCTCTCCGACGTCTCCCGGGTACGGGACTGGTTCGCGCAACCCATCACCCGCAAGCCGGGCACCTACTACTTCTACGATCAGGCCGCGGTGTCGGTGATCGTGTACGTCACCGAGCGCGCGATCTCCGCCGCCCTCGGCCGCGACGTCGACTACCAGGAGTTCGCCCAGCACGAGCTCTTCGACAACCTCGGGATCCCGGCGAGCGCGTATTTCTGGCAGCGTGACCGCACCGGCACCACGTCGGGGTACTCGCAGCTGTTCATGCGCCCTCTGGAGTTCGCGCGGCTGGCCCAGCTGATCGCCCAGCGGGGGTTCTTCGACGACAAGCAGGTCATCTCCACCAGATCCATGAAGGCCTTCCGCGCGCCGTCGAAGGCGAACTGCGGCTACGCGTTCCTGACGTTCCTGAATAGTTGCAAGCCCGGTCAGAATCGGGTCAATGTCGGCGTCCCCACCCGCGATGAGACCGATGGCGCGCCGTGGATCGCGAGCGCACCGGCCAACATGATCTTCACCGACGGGGTGGGCACCCGGCTCTGGGTGATCCCGGGGCTGGACATGGTCATCACCCGAAACGGCGAGCAGGAGTTCGACACCGTTCCGTCGCTGCTCACCGGCGACCTGAGCAACGTGGTCCCGGGTCGTCTCGGCGCGGCGGGCACGCACGAGTTCTTCCGGTTGCTGATGGCCGCGGTGACGGACATGCCGGCGAAGGTCCGGGCCTCGATCGCCAACTCCGGTGCGTACGCCGGCGCGCCGACCGCGGGATTCGATCCCGTGCAGTACCTCAATCAACCCTCGGCCTTCCCGGAGTCCTATTTCGGTTTCGGTCTGCCGGGCCAGTGCACCCCGCTGGGTTGTGCGGGGGAGTCCAACGACGGTGGGGCGGCCCTGCTGATGGACATCCCGCGGACCGGACCCGGGGTGTTCGGGTTGGATTCGCGCCCCGACGGCAGCGCCCCGCTGCGATGAGGACAGTTCCGAGCCGCTTTCTCGCGACCGTCATCGGGATGGGTCTGCTGGTGTCCGGCCTAGCCACGGCGGCGCCGGCTGCGGCAGTTCCGCAGGGTGCGGGCCGCGGCGCGCCCTGCGTGGCGACGCCGGGGCAGGAGTACACCCGGGTCGAGTCCGACAGCTACGGCTTCCACGCCCGGCGCCTGCAGGACGCGCTCGCCTACGCGGGCAGCCAGGGCGCCAACACGATCAAGGTCTTCCGGGACGGCTGCCTGGTAGGTCAGGGATTCCGCGACGATCTCACCGAGCGGATCCCGACCCTGAACGCGGGTCAGACCAAGACCGTCGTCGCCCTGATCGCCGGGATCGTGTCCGACCGCGGGTGGATCGACCTCGACGCGCCAGTGGGCCGCTACTTTCCCGCCGACCTGGGCGACCGGGCCCACCGGAAAGTGACGTTGCGTCAATTCATGCAGTTGACCTCCGGGGTCGCGGTCAACCACGTCCAGGGCCTGAACTTCTTCGCCGATCAATCTCGCACCCGCGAGTACTTCGCGATGGAGCTGCGGCACAAGCCTGGCCGGTACTTCGAGTTCGACGAGACCACGCCGTCGGTCGTGGTCGACGTGCTGGGCCGGGTCATTGCTGCCGAGCAACCGGGCACCGATTTCCAGGACTTCGTCCAGCGCGAACTCTTCGATCCCCTCGGCATCCCCGCCAGTGCCTGGTTCTGGCAGCGCGACCGCGCGGGCACGACCACCGGGTACTCCCAGCTGTTCCTGCGCCCGTTGGAGTACGGGCGCCTGGGTGAACTGCTCCGCACCGGCGGGACCTACGGCGGTCGGCGCGTCCTGTCGGCCGCTTTCGTCGGTGCAATGCGGCAAGGCTCCACCGCCAACTGCGGCTTCGGGCTCTTTGTCTGGCTGAACTCCTGCCGGCCGGGGCAGAGCCAGGTCAACACCGACTACCCGTCCCGGCGGACCCACCGGGGCGAACCCTGGATCGCGAGCGCACCGTCGGACATGTATTACTCGCTCGGCCTGGGCACCAACACCTTCGTGATTCCGAGCCTGGACATGGTGATCACGCGCAGCGGAGAGCAGGAGGGCGATCTCGTGCCGGGCCTGGAGCGCGGTGACCTGCACGGCTTCTTTCCGGGCAATGCCGGTGGACCGGGCGACCACGAGTTCTTCCGCTTGTTGATGGCTGCCGTGACGGATATGCCGGCCTCGGTGCGCCGGAGCATCGCGAACTCCGGCGAGTACGACCGCGAGGTCGACGGCGACTATTCCCTTACCCCTGCGTTCGAACCCCCGGATGCCTTCGCCGGTTCCTACCTCGGCATTGGTCCACGGGCCCCGGTCGGCTGCACGGTGATTGCCTGCGAGGGCGCGTCCAACGACGGTCTGCGCTGGCTGCTGGACGTCCCGCGGGTGGGACCTGGGGTCCTCGGCCTGGAGTCCAGACCCGCCGGCCCGCAGCGCGCACGCGAGTAGCGGACCACCTTGCGCCTGCTGCGCGGCTGCCGGTAGTCACGGGGTGGGACATCGTCGGCGGTACCGCAGGAGGAGCACACGTGGCCGAGTACGAGTACGTGCGGGTGAGCCGGCATGGCGCGGTCGAGCGCATCGAGTTGCATCGGCCCGAGTCGCTGAACGCCTGGATGGCGCCGTTCGCCGACGAGGTCGCCCACGCGGTGCGCACCGCCTCCGACGACGCGGCGGTACGCGCGATCCTGATTGCCGGCGCCGGGCGGGCATTCTCCGCCGGCGCGGACGTGAAGGCTCCCCGCGAGTACCTGCCCAATGGCGACCCGGATCTGACCACCCGGCTCAAGGACCACTACAACCCAGTGATCCTCGCGGTCCGCGAGGCGCCCAAGCCCGTCATCGGCTGCGTGCAGGGCGCCGCCGCCGGCCTCGGGGTATCGCTGGCGCTGGCCTGCGACCTGGTGGTGATGGGGGAGTCGTCGTACTTCCTGTTGGCCTTCGTCAACATCGCCGTGATGCCCGACGCGGGGGTGTTGCGCTTCCTCGCCGAGCGGGTGGGTTTGGCCCGCGCCGCCGAGTTGGCGATGCTCGGCGAGCGCCTGCCGGCGGCGAAGGCACTGGACTGGGGCCTGGCCAACTACGTGCACCCGGACGACGAACTGCAGGATGCTGCGCTCGCTCTCGCCACCCGCCTGGCCAACGGCCCGACGGTGGCGCTGGCCAATATCAAGCGCACGCTCAACGAGACCACGCAGGCCGACCTACGGGCGCAGGTCGAGATCGAGGCGCACCGCCAGCAGGACCACGCGCGCACCCACGACTGGGCCGAGGGCCGGACCGCCTTCGCCGAGAAGCGCAAGGCGGTATTCACCGGGCGCTGACTGCTCACCGTGCGACGAGCGTCGCGTTCCGTAACACTCGCCAGCCGATTTGGGCAGATTTCTCCCCGGTTGGGGCTGTACCGCGGGGTGTGCGTAAGGTCACGATTCAATTCTCGTCCACACGGGCGCGCTCGGCGTGTGCGCCCCTGTCCGGAGGGTCACATGCGTAAGCCGGTGCTCGCACTTGGTGCAGCCGTTCTGCTTGTCCCACTGACTCCGAACCTGGGCGCGGCGGTGGGACTCACCGCCGCCGACACCGGCCTGTTCGGGGCCGTGTTCGCCAACCCGCGGGGCATCAACTGCAACTCCGCAGAGGACCCCAGTCCGCGGTGTAACCCGACCGCCAACGCGATCGCCCAGCTCGCTGACGGCCGGCAGATCTACTGGAGTGGCCTGGAGGGCATGGACGACCTGGCCGGCAGCAGTGTGGTCACCGGCTACGGGGACCGGGCGCTCAACAGCGAAGCGGCGATCCTGGACCTGAGCGGCAAGAAGGCGCGCTTCACCAAGCCGAAGCAGCCCGACAGTGGGATCAACAAGAACGGCAACCCGGACAACGAGTACCTGCCGGGCGGGCTCTACAACAATGACAACAAGGCCAATGACGGCGACTTGTTCTGCGCCGACCTGAACTTCCTCGCCGACGGCCGGGTCCTGACCAACGGCGGGACGGCCTACTACCAGGAGCCCGGCATCCCCGGCGCGCCGGACGTGGGTCTCGTCGAACTCCAGGGACTGAAGAACACCCGCATCTTCGACCCGCGCACCAACTCCTGGAGCGAGGCCGGGAAGATGAACTGGGCTCGCTGGTACCCGCAGATGGTGACCCAGCCCGACGGTTCGATCCTGTCCTTCAGTGGCGTCAGCAAGATGATCAAGCCGTTCTATCCCGACCGTCCCGCGGACTCGGCCGCCAACGAGCGCCATGTCGAGCGCTTCGACCCGAAGACGGGCAAGTGGACGGACCTGGCCGACTCGGCGAATAAGTCGTTGCCGTTGTTCCCCCGCATGCACCTGCTGCCCGACGGTCGCACGCTGTACAACGCCGCCGGCCAGGTGGCCAGCCCGATGGGTTACGCCTACGACCAGGCGACTTGGAGCTTCGTGTCGGTGCTCGACCCGAAGACCGAATCCTGGACCGACCTCGGCGTGAACGACGTCGGCGGCCTGCCGCTGGGATTCCGCGGCTCCGGGGCCTCGATCATGCTCACAATCAAGCCCGGTGACACCGAGACGAAGTTCCTGTCCATGGGCGGCGAGCCCTTCGCCTGGCCCGGTGGGCACTTCGGCACGCCCTTCACCGCGGTGACCGCCATCAAGAACGGCGCCGACTCCATGACGTCGGTGAAGTCCGGCGACCTGCACTCCCCGCGCTGGCTCTCGGACGGGGTGCTGCTGTCCACCGGTCAGGTGTGGGCCGTCAATGGCGGGGACCGGGACCACCTGCACACCCCAGGGATCGACTACGCGAACAAGACCACCGAGATGTGGGACCCGGCGACCGGAAAGTGGACAGTCACCGCGGCGCAGGCCAAGCCTCGTAGCTACCACACGACCGCGATCCTGCTGCCCGATGGCCGGGTGCTGGTCGGCGGGCACGCCCCGATCTCCACCTTGTACGGCCCGCCCACCGACGCCTTCAAGGACAATCTCGGAATGGCGCCCGGCTACGCCGATTCCTCGTTCCAGATCTTCAGCCCGCCGAACCTGTTCTGGGGTAAGCGTCCGGTCATCAAGGCGGTCGACCCGTCGGTGAAGACCGGTCAGATTCTGACGGTCAAGGTCGACCGGCCCTCGGACATCTCCAGCATCCGGATGATGCGCAACCCGTCCGTCACCCACCTGGTGGACGGCGATCAACGCAACGTCGAGTTGGAGATCGTCAAGCGGACCGCCAAGGCGGTCAAGGTGCGGGTACCGGGCAACAACTTGCTGCCGGCTGGGCCGTACATGCTCTTCGCGCACATGGAGTCCGACCGCGGCGAGATCCCCTCGGTGGCTCGGCAGGTGTTCGTCGACGCGAAGCTGCCTGCCCTTCAGGTGAAGGCGCTCAAGGCGAAGGCCGCCGAGCTGACCCGGGTGGAGCTCACCGCCGGTGTGCCCGAGGTGCCGGGAGCCGGCGACCTTGGCGACGCCACCCCGCTACCCAGCCAGGCCGACCTCGCTGCCGTCACCGGGTCGGCCGCTCGCACGGCCCACGGCCGGCAGGCGGGACGCCGTTCGGTCGTACTCCGTCGCCGGGTCAGGTGACTCACCGCCGACTGCGAATCCTCGTCGCCACGGCCGGCGTCGGCGCGACCCTCGTCCTGACGGTCGCGCCGGCGCCGGCACACGGCGAGGACCCGACGCTCGTTCCGGCACTGCGCACGATCACGCCGGGCCTGCCGGACGGCGTCATCGTCCAGGTCCGGACCACGGTCAGCGAGCAGATGATCGTGGCCAACCCGACACCGAGCCCGCTGGAGGTGCTCGACCCCGACGGCACCCCGTTCCTGCGAGTGTCGAAAAAGGGGGCGCTCGGAAACGTCGCCAGCCCGTTCTTCCATCGCACCCTCAACCCGCCGCAGGTCCCGCTGCGGTTGCCTTCGGTGGCCCGCGAGGGCGCGCCGGCGCGCTGGGTGCTGCTCTCGCCGGGGGAGAGCTGGGGCTGGTTCGAGCCGCGCCTGCACCCGTTCACCCCCGGTGCCGAACCCGCCGGGGACGCCGCTGAGAACGCACCGCCGGTCGCCACCTGGCAGGTGGGGATGCGGCTGGGATCGATGCCGGTGCAGGTCAGCGGAGTACTGGAGCGCCGGGTCGTGACCGGGTCGTTCCAGGCCGAAGTCGATCCGTGCGACGACGGGATCGAGGTGGCCCTGGGTCAAGGTCAGATTCCGGCGCTGCTGCTCGTGCTGGACCCTGCGCGCACCGTCGAGATCGAGGGCGCCGACGGGGTCGCGTTCCTGCGGCACGGACCAGGTGGGGTCTTCGCCAACCCGGACAGCGTCACCTTCCGGGACAACCCCGACTTCGCCGAGCGCAAGGTGGGCTCCGACGGCTGGGCGCGGGTGGGCGAACCGGGGCGGATCCGTTGGCTGGACACCCGGCTGCAGTACTCCGCGGACCGTCCACCCGAGGTGGTGGAGCGCCGAGGAGAGATTGCCGCGCTGGGCCGCTGGGAGATCCCGACCCGGGTCGACGGCAAGGCAGCGCCGTTGCGGGGGGCGATCACCTGGTTGCCCCTCGGTACCGACCTGGCAGCGCTGCGCGACGACTCCGGGCTCCCGGTGCCCGCGATGACGATCGCCGGCCTGGCCCTCGTCGGGGCCGGCACAGTGCTCGTGATCGCTCGACGCCGCGCGCAGGTACCGTCGCAGTCCTCAGCCTGACCTGGCGAGAGATCTCCTTGGAGGGCGTGTGTACCCGGGCGCGCACGCTGCGATCAACCCCGACAAGCCCGCGGTGATCATGGCCGGCTCCGGCCGGGTCCTGACCTACGGGCAGCTGGAGCAGGCTTCTCGGCGCCTGGCCCAGGTGTTCGCCACGGCCGGTCTGCGCCGCGGGGACGTGGTCGCCCTGCTCACCGACAACCGTCCCGAGGCGTTCGAGGTCTACTGGGCGGCGATGCGCTCGGGCCTGTATCTCACCCCGATCAATCACCACCTTGCCCCCGCCGAGGTCAGCTACATCCTGCGCGACGCCGGGGCGCAGGCCCTGGTGGTCTCGGGGGGCAAGGCGGAGCTGGCCGCGGCTGTCGTCGCTGGCGGGCCCGCCAGGCTCCGCCTGGCCTTCGGCGGCTCGGTGCCCGGGTTCGACGACTACGCGAGCGCGCTCGCGGGTGCGCCGGAAGAGTCGCTGCCCGATCAGCGAGCCGGCGCGATGATGCTCTACAGCTCCGGGACCACGGGCCGGCCCAAAGGAGTGCGGCCTCCGCTGCCGCGCCGCCGTATCGACGAGGCCGGCGGTGGGCTGTTCACGCTCAACAATCGGCTCTACGGGGTCGACACCGACACGGTGTACCTCTCACCCGCACCGATCTACCACTCGGCGCCGATGAAGTGGTGCAGTTCTGTGCATTCCTACGGCGGCACCGTGGTGATGATGGAGCGCTTCGATGCCGAGGGCGTACTCGCCGCGGTCCAGCAGTATCGGGTGACGCATGCTCAGTTCGTTCCGACCATGCTCATCCGCATCCTCAAGCTGGAGACGCAGGTACGCGCACGCTACGACACTTCGAGCCTGAGGTTCGCGGTGCACGCCGCCGCTCCCTGCCCGGTGGAGGTCAAGGCCCGCCTGATTCAGGAGTGGGGTCCGATCATTCATGAGTACTACGGCTCTACCGAGAGCCTCGGGGTCACCGCGATCGACAGCGCCGAGTCACTCGCCAAACCTGGGTCCGTCGGGCGAGCCGTACTCGGCGTGGTGCACATCTGCGACGACGATGGGGGCGACGTCCCGATCGGAGAGGTGGGCACCGTGTACTTCGAGCGCGAGTTTCTGCCGTTCGCCTATCACAACGACCCGGAGGGTACCCAGGCCGCGCGACACCCGGCGCATCCGAACTGGGGGACGGTGGGGGATCTCGGGTACGTCGACGATGAGGGCTACCTATTCCTGACGGACCGTAAGGCATTCATGATCATCTCGGGCGGGGTCAACATCTATCCCCAGGAGATCGAGAATTGCCTGGCGCTGCACAGGTGCGTCCTGGACGTCGCGGTGATCGGCGTTCCCGACGCGGAGCTGGGTGAGGCCGTCGCCGCGTTCGTGGAACTTCCCCCCGGCACCGCGCCGGCTCCCGGCCTGGAACAGGAGATCATCGACTTCGTGAAGTCCCGCATCGCGCACTTCAAGGCCCCGCGCTCGGTGACGTTTGTCGATTCTCTCCCGCGGACCCCGACCGGCAAACTGGTCAAGGGCGAGTTGAAGGCACGGGTGACGCGGTGAGCGAGCTGTCCTCGACGTCCGAGGCGAAACCGAGGCGCCGACGCCTGCGTCGCCGTCTCGGTATCGGCGCCGGCGCCGCACTGGTCCTGTTGCTGATCGGTGACCGCGGCGGCCAGGTTCTGGCCGAACGCGTCGTCGCCGACCGGATCCAGGACTGTCTGCGCACCCCGGACCGGCCCACCGTCGCGATCTCCGGCTTTCCGTTCCTCGATGACCTGGTCCGTCGGGAGATCGCGCGGATGTCGTTGACCGCGCGTGATGTCGATGCCAGTGGCATCCGGGTGCAAGAGATCCGGGCTGAGGTACGGGGGGCCGGACAGCGCGACGGCCAGGGGTTCGCCGACTCTCTCGCCGGTTCCGGCCTGGTCGCCTACGAGGCAATGAGTGCGGTGGCGCCCGGTGTCGGGGTCTCCTACGGGGGCGATGGCCAGATCAAGGTCGGCGCCGGGTTCGGTCTGCTCAGCGCCTCCGCGGTTGCGCGCGCGAGCATCGTCGACGGTGCGTTGGTGATCGAACCCGGCCAGGTCTCCACCCCGTTGCTCGGCGGGCTCGACCTCGGCGCGTTGGGGCCGATCACGATCCCACTGCGTCAGATTCCCGAGGGCCTGCGCGTCACCCTGAACCCCACCGAGCGTGGCCTGGAATTCGCCTTTGACGGCACCGACATCACCCTCCCCCAGGGTGAGTGTACGTAGGTCCAGCACAACGACGT
Source organism: Sporichthyaceae bacterium (assembly GCA_052387905.1). GTDB lineage: Bacteria > Actinomycetota > Actinomycetes > Sporichthyales > Sporichthyaceae > JBQTII01. The sequence continues at coordinate 144,932 of JBQTIR010000016.1, forward strand.
CGCGCCACCACCACCATGCATGACGCCCCGTCAGCGAGCGGCGTCGGAAGTGGGCCACGGAGCGGAGCCCTGCACGATTGCGGTCCCTCATCGACGTCTGGGCCGACGCGGTTGAGCGTCGCTGTGAGGTCGCTACCAGAATGTTGCCCGTCCTGACGATGTCGAAGGAGCCAAACCCGTGAGTGTGTCCCTGCAGGTAGACGGAACCGCTGCGATCATCACGCTGGACGATGCCGCCACCCGCAACTCCCTCGGCGGGGACGCTGCGGAGGCGTTCCTCGCAGCCGTCGCCGAGGTGGCGGCGCGGACCGAGCTAGCGGCGCTGGTGCTGCGCGGCGCCAATGGTGCGTTCTGTTCGGGCGCACCCCGGCCGCTACTGGCCGCCGCCCGGGCCAACCCGGGTGACCCCGAGGTCGTTGCGGCGTTGCAGAAGGTCTACGCGTGCTTCGTCGCGGTCGGCACGCTCGAGGTGCCGGTGATTGCCTGCATGCGCGGCGCTGCGGTGGGGGCTGGGGTGAACCTCGCGCTGGCCGCCGACGTGCGCATCGTCTCCCCCGAAGCGCGGATGCTCTCGGGCTTCCTCAAGATCGGCCTGCACCCCGGCGGCGGTCACTTCCTGCTGCTGGACCGGATCGCGGGACCGCAGACCTCGGTGGCGATGACGCTGCTCGGCGAGGAGATCAAGGGCCAGCGCCTCGTCGACCTGGGTCTGGCGTGGGAGTGCCTGCCCGACGAGGAGGTCGACGTTCGCGGCCTCGAGTTGGCGAGCCGGGTCACCGACGGCGAGCTCGTCCGCACCGCGATGTCGACCTTCCGCGCCCAGGCCTCCTCGCGGCAGCTGCCCTGGCCCACCGCGCTCAAGGCGGAGCAGGCCGCGCAGCTTTGGTCGATGGGCCGCGCAACAGGCGCGTAGCGTCAGCGAGAGCGCGCGCTATAACGCTCGCTCTCGCTGACGCAACGTGGTATCCGGTATCCACAGCCGCCGAAAGGCAGCATCACTGTCCACAGATTCGGCTCGAGGTGTTCCTGGCGGGTTCGCAGGCGCCCACGATGCTGGGGTGTCCCAGACCAGTATCGAGCGGCGCACCCGGCGAGCTGCGCTTGAACCCACTGCGCTTGCGCAAGGAAACATCCTCGGCCGTCGCCAGCTGTACGCGCTCGGCTGGACCCGGAGCGAGGTGCGCGCCGAGATCGTGGCCGGCCGCTGGACGCGCCGAGGCAGCCAGTGCGTCCAGGTCGGGGACCCGGACGAGAGCACGCCGTGGTGGTGGGCGGTGCTGGAGGTCGGCCCGGCGGCTGTCCGCGGCGGGGCCAGCGTCCTGCTCGAGGCAGGGCTTCGCACGATCACGGTGGATCAGATCCACGTCGCCGTGCCGCAGGGGGCCTGGTTCCGTCGGTGTCGCGGCGTGCACGTGCATGAGACGCGGCGCCTACGCGAGGAGGACATCGTTCGCGACGGCGCCCTGCCGCGGACCAAACCGGCGACGGCCGCCGTGCACGCCGCTCTGTGGGCGCGATCGGATCGTGAGGCAGCCTTGTTCGTCGTCGCCGCGGTGCAGCAGAGACTGGTGGACGTGCCGGATCTTGCCGAGGCGGTCGCTCTGGTCAAGCGGGACAAGCGCCGGAATCTTCTGCGGGGACTGCTGCTGGACGTGGCCGGCGGAATCGAGTCGATCGACGAGCGTGCGTTCGCCATCGCATGTCGGCGGCGCGGCTTCCCGAGGCCCTCACGGCAGGTGATGCGAGCACTGCCGTCGGGTCGCGTCGTCTACGACAACGTGTGGGAGGACTTCGACCTCGAGGTCGAGATCGACGGTGCGCAGCATCTGGACGTGGCCCTGGCAGCGAGAGACACCCTCAAACAGAACGCCGCGTTCCTGGGCGGGAAGGTGGTGCTGCGCATTCCGAATTTCGCGTTTCGATCGGACCCCGAGCCCTTCCTCAACCAGATCGAGGCCGTCATGCGCGCTCGCGGCTGGAGACCCCCGTTGCGTCAGCGAAAGCGCGCGTCATAGCGCTCGCTCTCGCTGACGTCACGGGGTAATCGCGGCGCGTTGGAGGACGGTGACGGTGCCGGCGGCGCCGTCAACGCGGACCCGGTCTCCGTCGCGCAGGTCGCGGGTGCCGGTGCGGGTGTTGACCACGGCGGGCAGGCCGAGTTCACGGGCGACGACGGCGGCGTGGCTGAGCATGCTGCCGATGTCGACGACGAGCGCGGCGGAGATGAACATGATTGAGGACCAACTCGGGTCGGTGGTCGGGGCGACCAGCACCTCGCCCTCGCCGACGTCGCCGAAGTCGGGGGAGTGCAGGACCCGCACGACGCCCTCCACGACTCCGGCGCTGGCGCCGACCCCGGTGATCAGATCCGGGCGCGCGCGCTCGTCGCGCACCGGGCGCGGCGAGACGACCGGGTTGCCGGTCCAGTGCGCGGGCATGTCCAGGGCGCAATACGACGCACGGCGTTCCCGGCGCAAGGACACCAACTCCCGTGCATTAACCGGCAGGTCCCGCAACTCCGGGACCGTCAGATAGAACGCGTCAGCGGGGTCGTCGAGGACGCCGGCCGCGGCGTCGAGTTCTCCGAGGCGACGGGCCGCGGCCCGGACGACGTCGATGCCCTGCAGGAACGAGCGCTTGCCGACGCCGCGCAGCGGGATCTGGGAGGACGCGAGCTGCAGTACCGCCCGGGCCTGCGGCCTCCGCCAAGGCGGTACGGCCGCCAGGAGTTCGGCCCGGCTCGCCCGCGCGGCCGCCGCGCGGCGCTGCTGCTGGGCCGCGGGGCTCGCCTCGTCGGGCTTGGCCGAGTACTGCTCGGCCATCGCGCGCAACGGCCCGTCGTCCTCGCGCCACACCCGGCTGGAGACCTCGCCCTCGGCTGGTCCGTGAAACCCGTGCTCGGCCACGACGTCGGCGAGGGTGCGCAGTCCGCGCGAAGCCGCCCAGATGTCGGCGACGACGGCCATCTCCGCGCCCCCGGATCCGGAGAGCACGGCAACGTCCCCCGCGCCGGTCCGGGCCACGAGCTTGGTCAGCAGGTCGTAGGTCGGCTGCACCACGGCCATCAAGGCGGTGGTGTGCAGGGTGAGCGCGTGGTCGAAGCGCGCGGTGCCGTCGAGGAGCGTCGCGGTGGCCTGCTCGCGGTGGGCGGTGGCTACGGCCCGGGTGCGGACCCGCCACCAGGTGTCGGTCTGGGCGGCGAGCCGGCGGACGGCAGCGGGACTGCGGAGGGCGACGACCGGGAGCTTGGCCGCGATCGCGGGATAACGGCGGCGGGACGCGGTGTAGTCGAGATCGTCGGGCGCGCGGCCGAAGATGCCCTCGGTGATCTGTTCACCAGTGGTTCCGGGCATCCGGTTGCCGATCGTTGCCAGGAACTCGACCTGCATCGCCATCCGGCCGTGGAAGGCCCGCACCACGCGTTCATCCGCCTCGACCGGCACCCGGCGTTCCGCGGGGTCGAGAGCGCCGAGGGCGAACAGCGCGTTGCGCACCCCGCGTTCGCCGACCGCCCCCCACAGCGACCAGCCCAACGGCGTGAGCACTCCGGGCGCGGCCTCGCCGACGTTGTCCGTCGACCAGTGCAGATGCTCCGCGCTGGTGGAGTGCAGCGTGTCCCAGTCGTCCACCATGTCGCTCCGCAAATAGCTGGCGGCATGCATGCCCAAACCATGGCTTCCGGCGCTCATATCGCGGCGTGTCGGGGCGGTTTCGGCATGCATGCCTCGGTGAGGTCTCTGGCCTGCAGTCTGCTGGACTAGTAGTCTGGACACAACGTCTGGCGACGCCGATCGCGTTGCCCGAGCAGATCTGGCGGTAGGCGTGACCATCTCCGAGGAACGAACCGGGCGCGACGCTCCGGACAGGGCGGCCGCTGCTCCCGCGCGCACCCTGCGCCTGCACCAGGACGCAGGCAGCGATCTCGCCGGGCGGCTGCCACCCACAGATCCGGCGAAGCGCGGAGGCGCCACGGTTTGGGCCGCGGCCGCGGTGATCTGGCTGATCGTGGTCGGACAGGCGGTAATCCGCTGGGTCACCGACAGCGATCAGTTTTCTCCTGCCCCCATCCTCGGTCCGGATGAGATGGCCGACTGGCGCATGGTGGCGCTGCGGATCTTCGAGGTCACCAGCACTCTGGTCCTGCTCTGGTTCCTGTGGTTCTGCGTGATCAAGCCCTGGCGGGCCACCGGACGACTCAGCCTCGACGGCAAGTTCGTGCTCGGCGGGCTGTGCGCGCTCGGGGCAGATGCGTTCCTGAACATCAACACCTACCTGTTCGCGTGGAACGGCAACAACGTCGACATGGGCGTCTGGTCGGCTTCGATGCCCTTCCACAACTCCGAGACCTCCTCGCGCTACGCGGAGTCCCTGCTCTGGGGCCCGCCGATGTACGTCTACTTCTGCGCCGGCGTGGCGATCGTCGCCTGCCGGTATGCGGTGCCCCTGCGCGCGCGCTACCCGCAGATGTCCAACGCGACGCTGTACTCCGCAGTGTTCGCCGCCGAGTTCGCCTTCGACTTCGTCGTGGAGAACCTGGCGATCCGTCTCACCCATGGCTACGCCTACGCCCAGACCTACGGCCCGCTGACGCTCTGGGACGGTGAGGTCCACCAGTTCCCGCTGTACGAGTCCTTCCTGGTCGCCGCGCTGGGGTGCCTGTTCACCTGGATGCGCATGCGCGCGATGGAAGATCCCCGCGGCCTCTCGCCGGTCGAGAAGGGCTTCGAGCGCTGGCGCCCGGGCCTGCAGCCCGCGGTCCGCACCCTCGCGGTCATCGGCTTCTGCTGCGTGTCGATCGTCTTCATCTACCACCTGACGTTCAACTGGCTCGGCCTCGTCGGCACCTCCGTCGCCGACCTGCCCAGTTATCTGCTCGCGGGCTAGACCTTGACCGGCCCGCCCGAGATGTCCGACACTGAACACAGTGTCTAGTCGCTCTGTATAGGTCGTCCCCTCGCGAGGAGTTCCGATGCGCCTGCAAGAGGTACCCCCCGGTTACGACCCGAACGTTCCGGCGTTCGGGTACGGCGAGCTGCTGCCGCACCCCTCGCCGCACGTGGCCTCCGATTTCGACGCCTGGTTCTTTCTGTTCTGGGCCGGACTTCTCGTCGTCGTCATTGCCCTGCCGTGGGCGCTGAAGCGGGCGATCAGGCACAAGGACTACCTGCCGATCCTCATGCTGGGTGCCGGCCTCGGGACCTCGCTCGGCGAGCCGATGCTCGACCTCGTCGGGCACCTGCGGTGGGCGGAGAACCTGCACGGACCGGCCTTCACCAACTTCGGGATCCCGGTGCCGCTCCTGATTCCCCCGTGCTACGCGCTGTTCATGGGCCTGGAGGCCTACTGGGGCTACATGATCATCCAACGCGGCATCAGCATGAAGAACTTCTTCATGCTGTTCGCGGCCTGCGGCGCCTCGGACGCGCTCATGGAACACCCGGGCGTACTCATGGGCGTCTACGAGTACTACGGCAAGCAGCCCTTCGAGTTCTACAAGTTCCCGTTCTACTGGTCCTTCACCAACGCCGCGGCGATCCTCACAATCTCGGTCCTGATCCACTACCTGTGGCCGATCGTCAAGGACGACCCGCGCAAGCGTCTGCTGGTGATCCCCGTCGGCATCATCGGCACGACCATGGCCGAGTTCGGCACCGGCTTCCCGGTCTTCCTCGCCATCAACACCGACCTGCCGACCGCGGTCCAGTGGTTCATCGGTTCGGGCACGTTGATCATCGCCTGCGCCTGGGTCTACGTGATGGGCAAGCTGGTCTGCAACGAGGACAGCGAGCTGGAATGGACCTTCTGGGGCCTGTTCAAGTCGCGCTTCATGTTGCCGAACCAGCGCGATGCCTACATCAAGGGCATCACCAAGCCGAAGTCGCACACCCCGGCCAAGTCGATCTCGGTCGAGGAGACGACGTCGGCATGACGGTTGCGACGCAACCCGGGTCGACGGATCTTCTCCTGCCGTCCGCCGACCCGGGTTGCTCGCTCGATCCCTACGCCGTGCACACGTACTACTTCGGGGTGAGCGTTCCCGACGCCGGTATCGGGGTCTTCGTCTATCTGCGCGCCCAACCCGGATTCCCGCTGTGTCAGGGCGGGCTCGTCGCTTTCCGTGGCCTGGACAACACCGTGCTGCTGGACGCGGAGTACCACGACTACCGGGCGACGATGCCGTGGCCCGAGATCACCGACACTGCTACCGGTCGGGTCTTCACCACCGTCAACGGCCTGGTCATTACGGTCCTGGAACCCGGCCACTTGTTCCGGGTGCAGTATCGAAGCCCGGACGGCGAGACCGTCCTCGACGTCGAGCAGCGTGCGATCTCCCCGCTGGTCGCCCGCGGGCACATCGTGCCCGGCGAGGAGGACCACCACGGTTCGACCACGCACACCCCCGGCGGGATCGAGCAGTTCATGCACGCGTCCGGTCGGCTGGTCCTGCGCGGTCAGGAATACCCGGTGGACTGCCTTGCCGTGCGCGACCGGTCCTGGAACCAGATCCGCACCGAACCGCCCGGCGGAGCCAAGCGGACCCCGCCGATCGGTTGGACGCCGATCTCCTTCGGTGAGGACTTCGCTCTCAACGTGACCAGCGTCGAACACCCGGACACGAATCCGGCGTGGCTCGGCACCTGCGAACTGGCCCCGGGGGCGCCGCTGCACTACTCGGGTTGGCTCTCGGTCAAGGGCGAGCTACGCGCGGTCGCTTCGGTCCGTCGGGATGTGACGGACTATCACCCATCGCAGTTCGCGGCGCTGAAGCAGCGCGTGGAGATCGTCGACGACGCCGGCGAGGTGCACCGCTTCACCGGCGAGGCGATCGCGATGGCGCCGATGCACTCGTGGCCCAACATCGCCTTCCATGACAGTGTCTACCGCTGGACCGACGAGCACGGCCGCAGTACCCATTGCACCTACCAGGAGATCTGGTACGACGACTACCAGCGCGCCCGCAACGCAGCCCGAAGGGCAACTCGATGACAGTGCATGTGAGCCCCGAATCCATCGCAGCCCGGACCCCGGACCCCGGACCTGCGGAGTCGGGAACGAGCAAGAACGTCCAGCTGGCGATGGCGTGGTGTGGGTGCGTCTTCGTCGCCGTGTTCTTCACCGGCCTGATCATCTCCGGATTCTTCCCACCGGTTCCGCCGGACAACACCGCGGCCGAAGTCGCTGATCAGTACATCCGCGAGCAGGACCGGATCCGGGTCGGTGCGGTGATCATGATGATCGCGGTCGGGTTCACGATCCCGTTGATCGCGGTGATCAGCACCCAGATGGCGCGCATCGAGGGCCGCTGGACACCGCTGTGCTTCTGTCAGCTGATCGCCGGAACCCTCGGCACCGTCGCCGCGATGGTCCCGGTCCTGATGTTCCTCGGCATCTCCTACCGCCCACAGGACCGCGACCCGGAGCTCATTCAGGCCTTCAACGACTTCGCCTGGATCCCGTTCATCATCAACTGGCCGCCGGCCTTCGTGCAGGTGGTCTGCATCGCGGTCGCGATCCTCGGTGACCGGCGAGCACAGCCGATCTTCCCGCGCTGGGTCGCGTACTTCCTGCTGTGGGCCGCGGTCGCCTTCCTGCCCGCGAGCTTCGTGCCGTTCTTCACCGACGGTCCGCTGGCGTGGAATGGCCTGTTGTCCTTCTGGCTCGCGGCGACGTTCTTCGGCGGTCTGTTCCTGGTGATGACCTACGCCTGCCTGCATGCGATCAAGGGTCAGTACGCCCAAGGCGGTGCTGTTTCCGCGGAACGGTCCGGCGATGCGGCGCAGGCAGCGCAGTCGGGTCTCGCACTGCGGTGAACGATGCCTTCAGGGTGAGCCTGGCCACCCAACGCGTCATGGCGTGGTGCGGGCTGGGCCTGGTCGCCTTCTTCGGTGCCGGGATCCTCGTCGCCGGCTTCCTGCCCCCGATCTCACCGGACGACACGGCGCAGCAGGTCGCCGCGCGTTACGCGGAGGACGCGAACCGGATTCGCACCGGCTGCATTCTGATGCTCATGGGAGCCGGTTTCGCGATCCCGTTCTTCGCCGTGATCACCCTGCAGATGCGGCGGATCCACGGCCGACTCGACGCTCTCGCGCTCGCCCAGTTGCTCTCCGGTGGCGTGGCAGTGCTGGTGTTCTCCGTCCCGACGTTGTTCTTCGCGGTCGCGGCGTTCAGGCCCGAGACCCAGGACCCGAACGTCACGCAGGCCCTCAACGACGTGGGTTGGTTCCTGTTCCTGATGAACGTCTGGACGGTCACGTTCCAGGCGCTGGTGATCGCGGCAGCGGTCTTCACCGACCGCCGTGCAGACATCGAAGGCGGGGAGCCGGTCTTCCCGCGCTGGGTCGGCTACGTGATGGTCTGGTGCGCGCTCGCGTTCATCCCCGGCGGTTTCCTGGCCTACTTCAAGACCGGTCCGCTCGCGTGGGACGGCGTGCTGTCCTTCTGGCTGGCCGCAGTCTTCTTCTTCGGCTGGATCGTCGTCCTGCTCTGGGCGACAGTGCGCGCGGTCAACAACGAGGGGCGCGCCGGTGCGCCGGCCACTGCGGCTACGGTCGTCGCGTGACCGCCACTGCTGCACCGGTCCGCGAACGTCATGTGCCCGGCGAGGTCGGGCTATGGGTGTTCATCCTCGGCGACATGGTCATCTTCGGCCTGTTCTTCGTCATGATCATGGTGCTGCGCGGGGACCAGCCGGAGATCTACACCGCCTCCCAAAATGACTTGCACATCGGTCTCGGCGTGGTGAACACAATCATCCTGCTGACCAGTTCGCTGTTCGTCGTGGGTGGGATGGCGCTCGCCCGCGGGCGCGATCGGCGTGCGCCGCTGGCGTTCCTGGCCGCGACCTTCTGCGGCGCGCTGTTCATCGCGGTCAAGGCGGTGGAATACACCGCACTGATCAACGACGGTCACACCCCGCCGGTCAACGACTTCTACCTCTACTACTTCATGTTCACCGGCATCCACCTCGGACACGTGGTGCTGGGGATGGGCGCGTTGGTGGTCGCCTCCCGGCTGGCCAAGCCGGCGAACACCGGCAAGCACCGCAGCATCGCACTGGAGGGTGTGGCCAGCTTCTGGCACCTGGTGGACCTGCTCTGGATCATGCTGTTTGCGCTGCTGTACCTGGTGGCTTAGGGCATGCCTCCCAACCCCGATAGGCGGCGCGGATCGGCGCCCAGGCGGCGCCTCGCGGCGTTGGAGCCACACAGGATTGGAACGGTGCCCGATGCTCCGCATCGGGCTCCTCCTCCGCCTTGCGATGCATCCACCTGGATCACCGCCCGCATCCGCCTGGGATTGAGAGGCACGCCCTGATGCTGGCAATTGTGGGCCGTGTCCCGGTCCTGGTCTGGGCCGCGTTGGTCATCGCCACCGTCGGGTCCTACGCGTTCGGCGGCGAGCACCTCATCGACGACCGCACCCTGGCAACCTCGGTCGTTCTCGGTGTCGGAGCGGTCAAGGTCTGGCTGGTCGGGTTGCACTTCATGGAGCTGCGCCATGCCCCGCTGCCGCTGCGGTGGATCTTCGAGGGGTACTGCGCCGCACTGTTCGTGGTGCTCTTCACCCTTTATGTCGTGCTCTGAGCGATCTGCACCCATTTACCGATTGGTCCGTTCTTGGAGATCTTACGGACCGTCATCTGACGCCTAATTTTGCATTCCCAAGTTTGGCCCAACGGGATGCGACAAGATCCACACCACCCGTAACTTCGGTCCGAGGCGCCCCTTCGGTGCCCGTCGATGTCGACGTTCTCCTGGAGTCGCGAGGTTACGGTCATGCTGAAGAGGGCGTCTGCAGCTGCGCCGGCGCATGGCAACTGCCTGCTCGGGAACGTGGAGACCAGCGGGCAGCGAGAGGGTGGGGAGCGTGCGGCGCTCGCTGACTCGGCGATTCGGCTCTCCGCGGCACTGCGCCGGGACCCCTTTCTGCGTCTGCGGGTGCGGATGGCGACCCGGCGGGTGGCACGTGCGCACGCGCGCCTCGATCGCCAGCAGGCATTCGAGCACCGAGTCCAGACCCAGCTGTCCACGCCGGAGAGCCTGATCGTGCACCGCCGCACGCGCACCGAGCGCGCGGGACGGTGGTCGCGGGGGCACATCGGCGCCTGGGTGAGTTCTGCGGGCGCATGGTTCGTGTTTCTCGTCGGTGCGGTGGGCGACGGATCACTGGCAGTCGCCGCCGCCCGCCGGGACCTCGATGTCCCGGTGTCAGTGTCGATCTGGGACATCACCCAACTCGACAGCCTGTTCGCGCTCACCCTGGGCGGGGTCGTCGTCCTGACGTTGTACTTCCTGATGGCCTTTGGCGCGCACACCCTGGCGTGGTGGGTCTACCCACCCTCGGACCTGCACGCAAAGGGCGTCGACGGTGCCGGCCCGCGGATCGAGTTCCGTCGGCACATCCCGGCCCGGATGTATGCCGCGCTCACCTTCGCCGGCACCGCCGCAATGTGCTGGGCGTTCCACCGGTTCGCCGCCACGCGGTTCGCCCCGGCCGGCCCGTTCGCCGAGCGCAGCGCCGCCGCGGAGGCTTTCGTCGCCTTCAGCGCCGCCTTGCCGGCATTGATGCTGGCGCTGGCGATCGTGGCCGCGAACCCGCAGTTCGTGTTTACGCGGAAGCTGGCGCGCGCCCACATGCTCTCGACCGTCCGGCGGCGCTGGACGGTGCGCGGCGGTGACCTGCGCGCGGCGCGGTACCGCGCGGGATTCCTCTCGGCGCGCCGTGCGATGGCCCGGGTGCAGGATCGCATCGACACCAAGGGCCTGGCGGCGGTGCAGGAGTACGTCGGCGCGGCCCTTGCCTCCCCGCAGCTGTCCGGATCCGGCTTCTCCGCGCAGCGTGCTGTGGATGTGGGGGGCCCGACGCTGGCCTCCCCGACGCGGATGACCGGCGAGCCCGCCTACATCGGAGACTTCGTACCCCAGTTGCCCGCAACTGCCGGTCAGTACGTCGCCGCGCTGCTCGTGGAGTACGCGGCGCTGCCCGCCCCGACAGAGTCCAGCGTCGCGCAGAGCTGGGCCGAACTCGACCGCGCCGCTGACGCTGTCAACGACTCGGCCAAGGGCCGCGGGCAGACGAACGGCTTCGCCAAGCACGCAACCAACGGCGCCGCGGAGCCTTCGGACAACGGTGGCAACGGCTCAGGCAAGCGTGGTGGCTTCGTCAGCACCAGCGGCCTGGTCAAGCAGGTGCTCAAGGGTTCGGTCCCGCTGATCGTCGAACCTGCCCCGAATGCCAGGAACGGGTCGTCGAACGACGCCAAGAACGGGTCGTCCAACGGCACCAGGAACGGGTCGTCCAACGGCACCAAGAATGGCGCCAAGAACGGATCCGTCGCGGCGCTCCCCACCAACCACGTCGTCCCGACCGGGATTCCAGGCATCACCGTCCGGTTGAGCGGTGAGCCGGTGATCGAGCCCCCGACCGAGCCCGTGACCAAGACCCCGGCCAAGCCGGCGAGTAAGGCGGCGCCCAAGTCGGTGACGCCGCCAGCAGCGGCCCCGAAGGCTGCGCCGGCGAAGCCGGTGGCCAAGGCTGCACCGGCCAAGCCCGCGGTCAAGGCTGCACCGGCCAAGCCCGCGGTCAAGGCCACCACCGAACCGGCGCCGGCGCCGGTGCCGGCGGTCCCGACACCGACCCCGGTGCCGTCCAAGGGTTCCCGCGCGACCAACGGCAAGGCTGCGCGGCGGAACGGCCGCAGGGGCGCCTCCGGGTCCCGCTGACCGCACTGTCCGCCCGCCTGATCAGCAACCTGTCCAGCAACGAGGAGTTCGCCATGTCCGTCAGTCGTGCACACACCGCGGCCGGGTCCCCGCGCCGGCGCCTGGCGACCTCGAGCTCGGTCGCAGTGCTGGTCGCGGGGGTGCTCAGTGGATGCGGCGGATCCTCCGGGGAGGGCGCCGTCGCGGTGAGCCCGGCCGGAGCGGCGAGCGCGATCGCGTTGACCGAGGCCCAGCGCGAAGGGTGCGCGACGACATTCGGCTACAGCCCCGTCGCTGCGGCCAACCTGGCGCTGGTGGTCGACCTGACCCGCAGCAACGTCAACTTCGAACTGTCCGAAGCCCTCGCCGAACAGCTACGTGCCCTGAGCCTGGAGGGCGGGGCACTGACCGTCATCGGCATCGATGGCGGTGGCGCGGCGCCGCGGGTGATCCTGGACCGGGCGGGCCTGAGCCCGGAGAAGACCGGCGACGACCGCACCGCGCCGTCCGTCACGCAGACCGCGGAGTACATCCCCACCTGCGTAGCCGCATGGGTGCAGGAGAAGACGCGTCCGACCGCGGACGGTACCGACATCTACCCGGCGCTCAAGGCGGCGGCCGAGTCCCTCGATGAGCACACCCGCGGCATCTGGATGCACAGCGATTTCCAGATCAACGTGGGTCCGATGTCCTTGATGGAGCAGGACCTCAGCGATCTGGCGACGGCGCCGACGCTGGCCGCCGCGCTGGCCGCCGGCGCACCCCTCGACCTGCGCGGGGTGCCCTTCCACGCCACCGGGGTCGCCAACAGCCTGCCTGCGCTCGCGCCGCAGGCCCGGGATTGGACGGCGGAGTTCGCGCGCGGACTGTGTACCGCGTGGAAGGCCGAGCCGTCCTCGTGCGCGGCAATCACGACCAAGCCCGCCGCGGCCGAGCGCTCGGCACCGGCCGACCTGCCGGGCGATGACCCGTTGCCCTTCCCGGCCGTGGCCGCGGTCTCGATGGGCACGCGGTGCCAGTTCACCGTCCCCGGCGCGTTGACCTTCGCCGGCGACACCGCCACCGTGCGCCCGGACGGTGCGGCATCCATGGCCGCCCCGCTCGCGCTGTTGCAGACGAACCCGGGCGCGACCGCCATGATCACCGGTCACACCGCGAGCAGCGGCGGGCGCTCGGTGTCCCAGCTGCTCGAGCTCTCCCGGTCGCGGGCCGAGGCGACCAAGGGCCTATTGGTGGCCTCGGGCATCGCCGTCGAGCGCATCACGACCGAAGGCGTCGGGGACACCCAGCCGTTGTCCGAGGACATCGACCCGGCCACCGGCCAGCAGGTCCCGGCCCTGGCTGCAGCGGAGCGCCGGGTCACGATCACCGTGGAGGGCGTGCCCTGCTCCGGCTGACATAGTCCCGGGCCGCTCGATGCTGCCCCCGGTTCAGCCCGGCGACCACATCGCGTCGAGCGCGCGCTGCTTGTCTTCGCGGGCTCTGCGCAAAGCGCCGGTGGCCGCTGCCAACTCCAACAGCCCCTCGAGCAGTACGACACGTTCGGTCGGTGACAGGGCCGCGATGGTCCGTGCCTGGGCCGCGGCTGCCCCGTCGAAGGTTGCCGCTGACCACTCCTGCTCACCCATCCGAGTGCTGATCCCGCAGTCGCTCCAACGCGAGGACGTCAGCCAGATCCTGCGGGCGTCCAGCCGCGCGTTTCATGGTCACGAGGTCGTCGATCGATGCCACGGGCACCACCTGGTCGCCCACGAGCGTAGGAACCGCAGCAGTGACTAGCCGTTCGAAATCGACAGGATAGGCCACGAAAACGTCGACCTCGCGGGCCACCTGGTGCGGGTCGTAGAAGGAGAGCACTTGCATGTGCTTGGACTCGATCCAGTCCTGGCGAATCTGCGGATCAGCGAAATCGCTCGGCTGCACCGGTACCCGCGGCCGCAGGCCCAGTGCTGTCAACGCCGCCATCGCGCGTTGAGCTGGCTCCGGCGCCAGGTCAACGACAAGGTCCAGATCGACGGTCGCGCGCACGTGCCCACTCAGGATGACGGCCATCCCGCCGACCACGACGAACCGAACCTCGGCCGCGGTCAGGGCCGCATAGACGTCGCCGTACAGGATCACGTGCCCAGGGTAAGGCCCGGGCGCGACCGCCATGATGTCCCGGCACCTGGCTGCGACGGAGCGGCGGGTCACGATCACGGTTGCGGGCGTGACCTGCTCGGGCTGACCATGGTCTAGTGGTCCGGTGAGTCCCCGGGTCGTCGATCTGCTCGATACTCCGACGTGCGAGCCGGGCGTCTGCTGGACCACCGGGAACGTCGCCGAAGCGCTTCCCGGTGTCCTGACCACGTTCTCGTTCTCCTTCCTGCACGGCCCGCTCGACCTGGCGATGCGGATCATGTTTCACCGGCTCGGGGTGTTCACCGCGGCGGAGGTACGCACCCCGCGCCGTGTTGAGGACCAGTTCTGGACCACCTTCTCCGGTCGTGCTGCGGCGAACATCGACCAGTTCCGGCGAATCGCTGGCATGCTGCCGGGTACCTCGGCGAGCGGAGTCGAGCAGCAGCTCTTCGGCTATGTCCGGCCACAGACAGTCGATGAGAACACCCTGCGGCGCTATCCCGCGATTGCCGTCAAGGCGCCTCGGACCGTGGCCGGCCTGCCCGCCCGGCATGACGAGATGTTCGCCCAGCTGCGCCGCTGGCGGCTGAGGATCCGTCCCCGGTATTGGCCCGGCTCGCCGACTATCGCGCGATCGCCGCCGATGACCCACGTGCACCGCGCAACCGCAGCGTGGCTCAGGCCGATCTTCGGATCGCGGCGGCCCACGAACTGGCCGCGGCGGTGCCGCGGATCAATGGCGCCAAGATCCGGACGCTGACAAAAATGACGGTTCGTTACTTGTCTTTACGGGAGCAGGGGAAGGCCGGCTATCTGCTGACTTTCGACGTAGCCCGGGCGGCCGCACGCCGGCTCGGCACCCTGCTGACCGCGCGCAGTGTCCTCGCCGATCCCGAGGACATCTTCCACCTCTCCTACGACGAGTTCCGCGCGGGTTGTCCCGCCGGCGCCGTGGCGCTCGTGGGGCAGCGCCGCACGTTGTTCGACGCGCGTCAGAACCTGCGGCTCCCGCAGGCCTGGGAGGGTCTGCCGACCGTGTCTGCCTGCGAGACTGCAACGGTCTGCGGTGCCGCGGTCGGGACCGTCATCACCGGTGTCGCCGCCAGTGGCGGTACGTGCGTCGGCCGGGCCCGGGTCGTCACCGATCCGGCGACGGTGGACCTGGACGACGGGGACGTGCTGGTCTGCGAGGCCACCGACCCGGGCTGGATCTCGCTGTTCCTGGTTGCCGGAGCGGTGGTCACCGATCACGGCGGGATGCTCAGCCACGGCGCGATCGTCGCTCGCGAGTTGGGCCTGCCGTGTGTGTGCGGAACAACCGCCGCCAGTCGGCGCATCGCGGATGGCCAGCAGATTCGGGTGGACGGCGACCGGGGCACGGTCGAGGTGCTGTCCCTTGAGACAGCTGTGGCTGTCCCGGGCCCGGGCCCGAGAATGATCTTGGCTCGCCCGGCGGAAACGATGTCCGATTTGTGACGATACCTAGGTGAGGAATGGGGCGTTCTTGGGTGTCTCTTCGTCACAATGAGTCTCACTGAACCCGTTCTGTCACAGCCATGCAGCCCACGGCTCCTCCGTCGCCGACGGGGGCGCACCGTCACGGAGGACCCCCATGCGCAAGCTCTCGCGTCCCGCCATCGCCCTCGGCGCGGGCCTGGCCCTCGTGCTCGGCACCAGCGGCGCTGCCCTGGCCACCCTGAGCAGCGCCGCCCCAATGACGCCGTCGGTGGCGCCGACCGCCGGATCCGGTGACGACGGTGGCCTGCTCGGCCTCGGTCTGCTGGGTGACGGCGACGGCGACAGCGATGGCTTGCTCGGTCTCGGTCTGCTGGGTGACGGCGACGGCGACAGCGATGGCCTGCTCGGCCTCGACCTGCTGAGCGACCACGATGATGACGACGATGACCGCGATGGTCTGCTGGGCACCGGACTGCTGGGCGAGGACGGCGGGGTGCTGGACGTCGACACCCTCGACGTGCAGCTGATCATCGACGGCCTGCGGATTCTCGGGCTCAACCTCGACGGGCTCGACGATGGCGAGGGCCCGGTGCTCGACATCGACGGCCTGCTGTTGACGCTGCAGGCGATCCTGAACGGTCAGGGCCCCGGCCAGGGCGACGGTCTGCTCGGGCTGAACCTGCTCGGTAACGACGACACGCCGGGCCCGTCGAACAACGGTGGCCTGCTCGGTACCGGCCTGCTCGGCGGCAACGACGGTGACCTGCTCGGCGGACTGCTGGGTGACGATGGTGACGGCGACGCGGACGGCCTGCTGGGCAACCTGCTGGGCGACAACGACGGCGACGGCCTGCTGGGCAACCTGCTCGGCGGCAACGACGGCGACGGCCTGCTCGGAAACCTGCTCGGTGGCGACGGTGCCGAGCTCGGCGACGGCGAAGGCGGCGACCTGTTGGGGAACGACCCGCTCTGATCCTGCATCACTGCACCGCGTCGTCGGCACACCCGCCTACGGCGGGTGCGTTCGTTAGTTCCGGGCTGGACCTAACTGCGCCCGTAGATCGCGGACTCGATCGTGGCGGCGAGCGCGGCGCTGACCGCGGGCAGCCCGTGTTCGGGGTCGTGATCGGAACGCGCCTCGTACCAGGCCCGCTCCAAGGTCCAGACCAGGGCGCTGGCCAGCGTGGACGAGGCCATGCCGGCCGGCGCGCTCCCACTCCTGCGGTCCGAGTCGATCGCCTTGCTCACCGCGGCGGCCAGGCGCCGCTGTGCCGCCAGGTGGATCTGACGGATTCCGGCGTCCCGGGGCCACTCCTCGACCGCGGTGCGGATCACCGCGGCATCAGTCGCCTCGAAGCCGAGCCAGGCCGTGATGCCCGCGCGCAGCGTCGGTGGCCGACGCAGGCTCGCATCGGCGAAGAGCGCTTCGAAGGCCGGCACCACCCGCGCGTAGACCTGGTCCAGCAGCGCGGCGAAGGCGTCTTCTTTGCCGGAGTAGTAGAAGTAGAACGTCCCGCGGGAGACGTTGGCTGCCCGCAGGATCGTGGCGATGCGCAGCTCGTCCAGGGACGTCTCGGTGAGCAGGCGGCCCAGGGCGTCGAGGATCTCCTGGCGGAACGCCCCCGCGCTGGCGCCGACCGCCTGACCCGGGGTGTCCCTGCGCTCGCTCATGGGCGAGGCCCGTTCGGGTCGCCGTAGATAGCAGCGAGGGAGATCGCGACGATGGCGTCCAGGCGCTGGGCCGCCGTGCGCAGCTGCTTGTCCGCGCCGGTCGAGCCCACATAGAAAATCCGCTCGGCCGCCGAGATCAGCATCGAGGCGATCGCTTCCGGTGGCAGTCCGTCACGGGCTCGCCCTGCCGCGCGTTCGCGCTGGATCTGCGTGGCCAGGGTCGCGCGGAACGGTTCGGAGACGACCGTCCAGACCTTGGCCAGGTCGGGCACTGCGTGCTGGTTCTCCAGCACCGCCGCGATGACGGCACGGTGCGCGAACCATGCCTCCATGCCGGCCCGCAGACTCATCCGCAACGCGGCCTCGGGGTTGGTCCACTCGGCTTCGAGCTCGAGGTGGGTATCGCTGTACATGTCGGCGAAGACCTTCGACATCAGCGCTGTGACGACGTCGTGCTTGGAGGAGAAGTAGTGGTAGAAGCTCGCGCGTGAGAGCTCGGCCTCGGCGATGATCTGGGCGACCGAGATCTCGTGCAGGGGCACGGTCGCGAGCAGTTGTTCGGTGGCCGCAAACACGGCCTTCTCCACCTCGGCCTCGCCGGTGTGCGCTCGCGGACGGCGGCGCGGCGGCGTTCCGTCGCTCGCTGGCACGTTCCTTACCCTTCCAAGACCTCGCGCACGGCGAGGAACTTGGCCGTCGCCTCGGCGAACTCCGCCTCCGGGTCCGATCCCGCGACGATGCCGCAGCCGGCGAACAGCCGTACCTGAGGCCCCATCACCTCGGCGCACCGCAGCGCGATGCCCCACTCGCCGTCGCCGCGGGCGTCCATCCATCCGACGGGTCCGGCGTAGCGCCCGCGGTCCATGCCCTCGAGGTCGGCGATGACCTTGGCGGCACTGTCGGAGGGTGTGCCGCACACTGCGGCAGTCGGGTGGAGCAGCCCGGCCAGCGACAGTGCGTCCAACGGGGTACGCAGCGTGCCGGTCACCTCGCTGGCCAGGTGCACGACGTTGGCGAGGGTGAGGATCGACGGCTGCGCCGGGACGTCGAGTTCCGCGCAGTAGGGCCGCAGGGCGTCGGCGGCGGAGTGCACGGCGTAGGCGTGCTCCTCGTGATCCTTGCCGGATTCCGCGAGCCGCGCCGCCGCGACCGCGGCCGTGGTGTCCCAGGCGGTGCCGGCCAGCACGCGGGAGGTGACCTGGTTGCCGTGGCGGCGGATCAACAGCTCCGGTGTCGCCCCGACCAGACCTTGCACGGCGAAGGTGAAGCACGAGGGGTAGCGCGCGGCCAGACCTCGGATCAGATGGCGGGTGTCGACGTCGGCTTGCGCGGTCGCGATCAGATCGCGGGCGAGGACGACCTTGGACAGTTCGCCCGCGCGAATCCGCTCGACCGCCCCGGCGACCGCCTGCCGCCAGGCCTCGCCCGAGAGTGCACCGTCGGCAATGCTGACCGGTCCGGGAGGAGCCGGCGCGGGCCCCGGGCGGGGGGATTCCGGCTGCGCCGAGCCGACCACGGTGAGCCAGGTCCGGCCCTCGCGTCGGCCGAGCACGACCTCGGGCAGCACCAGCACCGAGGGCGTGGGCCCGTCGGCGAACGCGAAGCTGGCAAAGATCACCGGGCCGGTGCCGGGCAGTCCGACCTCGTCATCGACGGCCGCGCCCAGGCGCAGGTCACGCCACCACTGGGCGGCGCGGGTGAAGCGGTCCGGGCCGCTCAACGTCAGCTGGGCGGCGGCGCCCCACCCGATGAGGCCCTCGCCGTTATGAATCCAGGACAGCGGGGACCCGGCTGGCAGCAGGTCGATGAGCTCGCTGGTGGCGCGGGGATCGGAGCTGGGCAGTTCGACGGTCCGCACGACCAGGGGCTCCAGCCAGGTGGCGGTGGTCATCGGACGCGCCTCCTCCTGGCCCACGGCCGGTGTCCTGCCCGCTAGTCGGCGCGGGTCACCGCCCCTCAGGGTACGCGGGCCCAGGTGGCGTTGGTGTCGCCAGGGAGGCTGATTGAACGTCACGGTCATCACGCTCACCGGCCGAGCGCCGCGCTGCCAAGGCGCCCGCCGGGTCGGTCATCGCCGGTGGGGCAGGATGGAGCCGTGACCCGTGCCGCCCTGGATAAGAAGCCCGCCGAGGTCGCGGCCATGTTCGACGGGGTCGCGAAGCGTTACGACCTCACCAATGACGTCCTGAGTTTGGGTCAGACGCGGCTCTGGCGGCGCGCGGTGACCGCGGCGGTCGGCGCGAGGCCGGGGGAGCGGGTCCTGGACCTGGCGGCCGGTACTGGCACATCCTCGTTGCCGTTCGCCGCAGCGGGGGCCCTGACCGTGCCCTGCGATTTCTCCCTCGGGATGTTGGCGGTCGGCAAGGCCCGCTCCCCGGAGCTCGCCTTTACCGCCGGGGACGCCACCGCCCTGCCCTTCGCCGACTCCGTCTTCGACGCCGTGACGATCTCCTTCGGCCTGCGCAACATCGTCGATCCCGAGGCCGGCCTAGCCGAGATGCTGCGCGTCACTCGTCCAGGCGGGCGCCTGGTGATCTGCGAATTCAGCCACCCGACCTGGGCACCGCTGCGCACCGCCTACACCGAGTACCTGATGAAGGCCCTTCCCGCTGTCGCCACCAAGGTGGCCAGCAATCCCGACGCCTACGTCTACCTGGCCGAGTCGATCCGGGCGTGGCCCGACCAGCGAGAACTTGCCGCCCTGATCGGCCGCAGCGGGTGGGACAGGGTCGGCTGGCGCAATCTCACTGGCGGCATCGTCACCCTGCACCGGGCGACCCGTGAGGGGACTCACAAAACAAGCGTTCGTTAGGTATAGCCTGCGGGGCACCGGGCGCGGAAGATGGAGACGAACCCTCGTTCGTCGTCTGTGGAGGCCGCCATGTCAGTGCTCGACAAGTTCCGGCTCGACGGCAAGGTCGCCATCGTGACCGGGGCCTCGGCCGGGCTGGGCGTCGAGATGGCCCGGGCGCTGGCCGAAGCCGGTGCCGACGTCGCGATCTGTGCGCGGCGGTCGGACGGGCTGATCGAGACCCAGGAGTTGGTGAAGGCCGCCGGCGGGCGGGCCCACGCCGTCATCGCCGACATCGCCAAGCCCGAGGACTGCGCGAATCTTGTCCGCGAGACCGTCGAGCAGTTCGGGCGCCTAGACATCCTCGTCAACAATGCGGGGATCGGCCGAGCTATCGCCGCCTCGAAAGAGACCCCGGAGAGCTTCGACGAGGTCTACCAGATCAACGTCCGCGGCAGCTTCCTGATGGCCCAGGCCGCCGCCGCCGCCATGACCCACGGCGGATCGATCATCAACATCTCCTCGATCATGGCGTTCTGGTCCGTGGGCATGCCCCAGGCGTCCTACATGGCGAGCAAGGCCGCCCTGCTCGGGATGACCAAGGACCTGGCCCAGCAGTGGGGGTCTCGCAAGAACATTCGTGTGAACGCGATTGCGCCGGGCATCTTCAAGTCCGAGATGACCGGCCACTTCTTCGATGAGCTGATGGCGGCTCAGGGATCGCGGATCCCGTTGGGACGGGCCGGCGATCCGGCTGAACTCGCCGCGGCCGTCCTCTTCCTGGCCAGCGAGGCGTCGTCCTACATCACCGGCGAGACCCTGGTCGTCGACGGCGGCCGCACCATTCTCTAACCACCCCCGGACGTCCGACGAACAGCGTCCGGGCGCCCACCATTCTTCGGACGCAACGAGGAGATCCCGATGGGCAAGGCACTGCTGGTGGTTCTGACCAACCCGGTCGAGGGCCGCGAGGACGAGTACAACGACTGGTACAGCAACGCCCACCTGGCCGACGTGCTCAAGGCTGCCGGCTTCGAAGCCGCGCAGCGGTTCGCGTTCGTGCCGTCCAAGCTCTCCCGCAACCCGGCGGCTCCCTACCTCGCGATCTACGAGGTCGATGCCGACCGACGGGAAGAGGCGGAGCGGCTGCTGCTGGAGACCGCGACCACTCCCGCGATGCCGATCAGCGATGCGCTCGGTCCGAAGCCGATCACCTGGTGGTTCGAGAGCATCTGCGAGCGCGTCGAGACCGGCTCGCTCTGACATGGGTAAGCCGATGTGGCGTCAGGTGTTCGACCGCGTCGAGCGCGCGGTCGGCGCGCCGCTGGAGAATGCCGTCTCGCACGATCGGTTCGGTGACGCCGTCGCCTTCTGGGTCAAGGGCCCCCAGTCCGTTCAGCGCGCCGTCCGTAGGCGGGTGGACGATCAGCTCGCCGGTGTCCTGCACGCGCTCAACATCCCGACTCGCGACGACCTGACGCGGGTCAGCCGGCAACTGGCCGTGCTCACCGGGGAGGTACGTGCGCTGTCGGTCCCGGCGGACCACATCGCGAACTTCGTCGACGAGCTTCAGGAACGTCGCGCGGTCGAGGCCGCTGCGCCGGGGCAGTTGACGGCGGGTGAGGTCGACGGTGCCTAAGCTCCCGGGGTTGCCTGCGCTGCCCTCGGTGCCGGGCCTGCCCAGTTCGTTGGACGGCGTGCGCAAGGACCTCGAACGCAACGCGCTGCGCCTGCGCAATGGCATCAAGTGGGCCGCCGGTGCGGAGTTCGCCCCGCCCGCCCCGACCGCGAGCGATGTGATCTGGTCCGAAGGCAAGGTCTCGGTACGCCGCTACCGCAGCGCACACCCGCGCCGGCACGCGGTCCCGCTGCTGAACTTCCTCGGCCTCGTCGGGCAGTCCTACGTCTTTGACCTGTGGGCCGGTAACAGCATCGTCGGCCTGGAGATGGAGCACGGCTTCGACGCCTACGTCCTGGACTGGGGCATTCCGGACGAGATCGACTCCGCGAACACCTTGGAGACTTACCTGCAGGGGTATCTGCCCCGGGCGATCCGCGCGGTGGCCGCCGCCGCGGGCTCCGAGGAGGTCGACATCCTGGCGTACTGCATGGGCGGCTGCATGGCCGTGCATGCCCTGGCGGCGCAACCGCAGCTGCCGGTGCGCTCGCTGGTCACCATCGCAACCCCGGTCGACTTCTCCGACCTCGGACCGTTGATCGACGCGCTGCGGAGCGGCGCGATCGCGCCTGACGACGTTCTGGACGACACCGGAAATCTGCCGGGGTCAGTGGTGCGCGAAAGCTTCAAGTCCCGTAAGCCCACCGGTGACCTGGTCAACTACGCGAACCTCTGGCAGAACCTCTGGAACGACGAGTACCTCGAAGGTCATCAGGCGATCGGGCGCTGGCTGCACGAGCACATCCCCATGCCCGGCGCACTGTTCCGCCAGGTCGTGCCCATGTGGCTGTCGAACAACGGCTTCGCCGCCGACGCGCTGCGCCTGGGTGGCCGACCGGCACCACTGTCCAACATCACGATGCCCGTGCTTGCGGTCGTCGCGACCCGCGATGACATCACCCACGAGGCCTCCACCAGCGCCATGGTCGCAGCCCTGACGGGAACGAAGGTCGAGTTGCTCCGCGTCGACGCCGGCCACGCGAGCTTGTTGTCCGGGCGCAAGGCAATGAAGGGGGTCCTCCCCGGCGTCCTGGATTGGATCGCATCCCACACCAAGGAGACCAGCCATGCCACCGCGTGAGGCGACCGAAGCGGACTCCGCTGCCGTCAGCACGTTCTTTGCCACGCTGACCGACCAGGACCGGACGTTCTTCTGGGACGACATCACCGATCCGGCCGTTGCCGCGCGGTGGCTCGGCGATTCCCGCCGGCACCCGATGGTGGCCGTCGACGACGCCGGCGTCGCCGCGTTCGCGGCGCTGGTGCCGATGACGGAGTGGAGCAGCCACGTAGCCGAACTCGTGCTGGTCGTGGCCCGCCGGGCCCGCCGCGCCGGGCACGGACGCGCGTTGGCCCAGGCGATGCTGCTGGGCGCGCTGGCGCAAGGTTTCACGAAGGTGACCGTCCAGGTCGCCGCCGATCAACCCGGCCCGATCGCGATGTTCACCAGTATCGGTTTTCAGGGCGAGGCGCTGTTGCGTGATCACCTGCGCGATCCCGAGACCGGACAGTTGCGTGACCTGGTGCTCCTGTCCCACATGGTCGAGGAGACCTACGCGACCATGCTCGCCGCGGGCATGGACATGGTGACCGGGTGAGCGAGCGCAGCGAGCTCAGGATGAGCACCGAACGCGGCCCCGCGAGGACGCGGTGTCTTCGGTGGCTGGCCGAAGCGGTGACGCGGTGATTGGTCAGGCGCGCGAGCAGTTCCTCGACTTCGGGCGCGGTCGGGTCCTGGTGCGTGAGATCGGCGAGGGCGAGCCGATCCTGCTCCTCAACGGCATCGGCGCGCACACCCGCATGTGGGGCTTGATGGAGCGGACGTTGACCGGGCGCCGGGTGATCTCCTTCGATGCCCCCGGTGCCGGTCGCTCCTCGACCCCACGGGGCCCGACCTCGATCTCGAGTCTCGCCAAGCTGGCCGGATGCGTTCTGGACCACGTCGGTGTGGAGCAGGCCGACGCCCTCGGGTATTCGATGGGCGGTGTCGTGCTGCAGCAGTTCCTCGCCGACGCACCGCAGCGGGTGCGGCGGGCGGTGCTGGTCGGGACCACTCCGGGGATCGGGAGCGTGTACGGGCCGGTGCGCTCGCTGCTCAACGTCAGCACGCCGCTGCGCTTCCTCTCCGATCGGCTGTACCTGCGTTCGATCGGCCAGCTGGTCGGGGGTCGGGCGCGAACGGACCTGGACTGGGTCGAGGCGCACCTGCCGGTGCGGCTGGAGCATCGCCCCAAGATGCTCGGTTACAGCCAGCAGGTCGCCTCGCTCGCCACGTGGTCGGCAATGCCGCTGCTGGGCAATATTCCGCACCCCGTCCTCGTGGTCGCCGGCGACGACGATCCGCTTGCCCCGGTGGCGAATGCGATGATCATGGCCCATCTGATTCCCGACGCCCGGCTCTACGTCGCGACCGGCGAAGGTCACCTGATGCCGCTCGATGACGCCAGCCCGGTACCCGGGCTCATCCGCGACTACTTCGCTGCACCTGACCTGTCCACCGCGCCGGTCTGGCAGCAGGCCCGCACCATCGACCGTGCCGAACTCCGGCAGGCGCTGGTGGGTAAGGAGATGCAGTTGCAGCCGATGCCGTGGGGACTGGCGAGCTCATTGAAACGACGCCGCTGGATACCGTGATTCCACCCACCCGCTCTGAGCAGAACGGACCCCCCAGGTGATCCCGACGACGACGCAGCGCCGCGCCGCCCTGGAAGCCCGCCACCCGACCTGGGTGGCGCGCACGATCTCGCAGCAGTTCGACCACGCGGCCGCGGAGTTCGGTGACCGGCCGTTCTACATCGGGGCGGATCGCAGCTACACCTACGCTGAGATCCGGGGGTGGTCCAAGCAGATCGCGTCGGGTCTGATCGCGCACGGGATCCAGCCGCAAGATCACGTCGCGATGGTGATGGGGAACTATCCCGAGTACGTCGCGGTCAAGCTCGCGATCTCCCGCGTCGGAGCCGTCGCCGTCCCGATCAACTACAACCTGCGGCGTAATGAACTCGCCTACATCCTTGGCCAGTCCGACGCTCGAGCCTTGTTCGTCATGGACTCACTGCGGGACCTGGACTACGTAGGCGACCTCGACGCGATCGTGCCTGGTTGGGACGCCGGCTCGCCGGCCGGGGGAGCTGCGCTGCCGGGGCTGAACCACGTCTTCGTGCTCGCGACCGAAGGCGGCGAGCCCGAGCGCGGGACCAGCATTGCCACCCTCGCGGCGAGCAGCACCCCGGAAAGTGACGCTGCCTTACCGGTGCGCGAAGCCGCCGGGGATCCGCACTTCCGCGCCGACGTCATCTACACCTCGGGGACCACCGGTCGACCCAAGGGATCGATGTGCACCCATGACATGCTCAACCGGATGGCCTACAGCTCGGCCTACACCCGTGCCTTCGAGGACGGCCGCCGGATCATTTTCGCCCTGCCGATGTATCACGTCTTCGGGTACGTCGAATGCATGATGGCCGTCAGTTTCGTCGGGGGCGCCTTGATTCCCTACGTTGCCTTTGACGCCGAGACAATGCTCGCCGGGGTGGAGAAGTACCAGGCCAGCGAACTCGTCGGGGTCCCGTTGATGACGCTGGCGGAGATCGACCTGCTCAAGGAGAAGTCCTTCGACCTCTCCAGCCTGGTGGCGGTCTTCAACTCCGGCGGCCTGTCGCCGGCGTGGATCTGGGGAAGGATCCGCGAGGTGTTCGGGGTTTCCGAGGTCTGTACCGGCTACGGCATGACCGAGACCACCGCGTCCACCGCGTGCGTGCTGCCCGAAGATCCCGACGAGCGCTTCACCAGCCACGGCCGGATGAAGCTTGCCGGAGTCGCGGGCGAGGCCGCCCTTGGTGGTGGGCTCGCGCAGTACCGCGCCGTCGACCCCGCCACCGGCGAGGAGGTTCCGGCCGGCGAGCAGGGCGAGCTGATCTGCCGCGGTCCCGTGATCACCCTGGGCTACTACAACAAGCCCGAGGAAACCGCCGAGGCCTTCACCGCCGACGGCTGGTTCAGGACCGGCGACATGGGGACGATCGACGCCGACGGCTATCTGACGCTGACGGGGCGCCTGAAAGAGTCCTACCGCTGCAACGGCGAGATGGTCATGCCCAAGGAAATTGAGGACCTGCTCAACGAGCATCCGTTGGTCAAGGCCACCTACGTCGTCGGGATCCCGCACCCCAAGGCCGGCGAGGTCGGCTGCGTCTGCGTCGTCGCCGCGGGGGAGACCAGGCCGGATCCGGACGAGCTGATCCAGCTCTGCCGCGACAACCTGGCGCGCTTCAAAGTTCCCCGCCACGTCATCTTCGTGACCGCGGAGGAGGTCCCGATGACCGTGACCGCCCGCCCGCAGAAGTTCAAGCTGCTCGAGCTCGCCAAGGCCCGCCTCGCGGAGACCGGCCAGCTCTGAGCGCGCTCCATCGCCACTCTGGTTGTGCGCCCGACCTATCGCCGACCCATCGTGGGTCCGCCGTATTACCAGAGTGCGGATCGACACCCTTGCGCTGGGCCCGGCTGACCACCGTCAGCGCGAGCCAGAGCGCGCTGCTCACAGTCAGCGCGGTCGCCACACCGACGTGGCGCTGGCCACCGCTGGGCGGGCGTGGGTCGCGCGGCGATCGGTGGTGCGGGTCAGAGAGTAGCTGCCGCGGCGCTTCCGGTCCTCGGCCCCTAGCGGGGCCTGCGGTCCGGGTCGGGCTTGCCATCGGGATGGTGGTCGAGGTAGCGGCTGGTGCAGGCGATGGCTGGGCTCGGCGGAACAGGTCAGGTTGGTCACGGGTTTCGCTGCGGTGGTTGCGGTCTCAGAGAGTCTGACCATTCGTCAGATACCTGTGATCGCACCGTGATTTTCGGGGAGCATCACGGGACCGTTTCTGTCGGTGGGTCCGCCTAGCGTAAGCGGCATGAGGGCAACGCAGCAGGCCGCGACCGACAGTGCCGTCGACCCGCTGTCGGATCGCAAACTGTCGGCGGATGCGCCTAGCGTGAGCGGTATGCAGGCAGCCCAGCTCGCCGTGACCGACGGCGCCCTCGACGGACCGCTGCCGAATCCGAAACTGTCAGGGGCCCCCTCTAGCGTGAGCGGTATGCAGGCAACGCAGACCTATCCGGGCGTCTCGGCGGGTTTCCCGCTCGGGGGGTTCGTGCCTGCCGATCTCGCGGGGGTGGAGCTGGCAGACCTGACCGGGTTCGACGTCGTCACGGTGCTCAAGGTCCAGTACCGGGCCCAGGCCCGCCAACGCGCCCTGGTCCTCGCCGCAGTGTGGGAGACCGCCTTACGTGAGGCCGCGTCCGCCGATCACGTCGGGAGGATGGAGCGTCCGGATGAGTGGTCCGCGGACGAAGTCCGCGCCGCCCTGGGCCTGACCCGCACCGCCGCGGACAATCTGCTCGCCCTCGCGGAGTCGATCTGCGTCCGCCTGCCCGAACTGCACGCCGCGATGGCCGCCGGGGAACTCGATGAGCCCCGCGCCCGGCTGCTCGCGGAGTGGACCGCGGACCTGACCGAGGAGCACGCGCACGGGATCTGCGCCAAGCTCCTCCCGCTGTGTGCTCTGACGGCCAACCCGATGTTGACCACGGGGCAGCTGCGCGAGCAGATCAAACGCCTCGCGATCGCCCTGGACCCCGACTGGGCCCAACGCCGCTACGAGAACGCGTTGCGGGAGCGGCGCGTGGCCGGCTCCCGCAACGGGGACGGGACCGCGGACCTGGCCGGGTACCAACTCCCCGTCGAGCGGGTCGCCGCCGCGTGCCGGCGCATCGACAATCTGGCAAAAGCAGCTAAGGCCGGCGGGGACCCGCGCCGGATCGATCACCTGCGCGCGGACCTGTTCTGCGGGATGACCGACGGCACCTACGAAGGACTGACCGACCGGGCGATCCTGGCCCACCTGAGCGCGACCCGCCCCGAACCCGACCCCGACGACAGCGACGACGGCCAGATCGCCCGGTGGATCGCGCAGTCCACCGCCCGGATCACCACCCACCGCGCCGCCGCCCGCGCCGCAGCTGAGGAATCGGTACCTACCGACACCCCGGCCGAGCAGGCACGAGCGGCGGGCTCGGCCCACTCGGCATCCCCCGGGTGCCCCGCCACGGGGGTTGAACCGTTCGCGGGCATTCCCGCTCCCCGATCCACCCGTACGCCGGCGCCGGCGCCGGTGCCCTCCTACCTGCCCGCGCCGGCACCGGAGCCGTCGTGGGCCGGGGTCGAACTACGGGTGCGCCTGTCCACGTTGCTCGGACTGGACCGCCTCCCCGGTGAGCTCGCGGGGTGGGGACCGGTCCACGCCGAACACGCCCGGACCCTGGTCGCTGGGCTCGGGGTGGGGCAGTGGCGCTGGGCCCTCACCGACGAGGGCGGGCACCTGCTCCGGGCCGGGCTCACCCCCGCCCGCCCCGGCGGGATCCGCCTGCGCTCGGCCCATTCCAAGGCGATCGTGGACCTGGTCATCCCCGAAGCCTTGCTGAGCGACCTCACGACCGGGGACCTGGCCGCGAAGTTCAGCGCCGACCCTTCCTTGGCCCTGGGCTGGCGGCCCGTGATCCGCGACATCGCCCGCCGGGTCGCCGCACCCGAGGGCACCGGACCACCCCCGGACCCCGGGC
>JBQTIR010000017.1:0-39790 GCA_052387905.1 Sporichthyaceae bacterium
GGCAGTGCGGTCAGCACGGCGATGCACGCCTCCTGTGCCGCGTCGTCCGCGGCGTACTCGGCGCCGGGCACTCGACCCAGGCGTCCTCGGCAATAACGCAGAACCATCGGCCGGATCGTCGCGAGCAGCGTGTCGATGGCACCGGGTTCACCGGCGATGGCGGCCAAAGCCACCGTGCGCAGGTCGATCCGATCCGTCCGTCTATGCATCGGCTCCGGATCGGAGGGCGTTACGCCTGTGACTGCCACGTATTCCTGACGGTGTTATCGGACCAGGCCGCGGCGCAGGGCAATCGCGACGGCGTGGGCCCGATCGGCTGCTCCGAGCTTGCGGAACAGCCGGCGGGCGTGGGTCTTGACGGTGTCCTCGGACAGGTAGAGGCCGCGGCCGATCTCGGCGTTGGACTGGCCCTCGCACATCCCGGCGAGGACCTCGAGCTCACGCTCGGTGAGCGCCGGCGGCGGCGTGTGATCGGCTTCGGTCTCCGCCGGGCCGCCGATTGCCTGCGGCTCGGTAAGTGCCTGGCCCACAGCGACGCGGACCTCGGCCCGGGTCGCGTCCTTGCGCAGGTAGCCACGCGCACCGGCCGCGACGGCCTGGACCACGGCCGAATCCGGATCCTCGGGACGGGTGAGCAGCAGGACACGCGCCGAGGGGTCGGCAGCGCGGATGCGGCGGACCGCACCGGCACCGCCACGGGTCGTCAGGGCGGCATCGACCAGCACCAGGTCCGGCGGCTGGGCACGGACGTGCTCGATCGCCTCGTCCTCGGTCGCCGCCATCACCACGCGGTCGACCCCGCGCACGCCACCCACCGCACGGCGCAGTTGCTCGCGCACCAGCGGGGACCCGTCACAGACCAGGACAGTCGTCATTGCACCTCCTCGTCGACCGCCATGTCCGCCAGTTTCAGACGGAGGAGCAACCGACATCACAGCGTATGCCCCGCTCACAGGGTTCACCTCGCGAAGTCACACATCGGCACCGAAGGACCGGCGCCGGACTCACGAGACGGTCCGCGGGGTGGAGACCGTGGGTCCAGCTTTGCGTGTGTGACGCCTGTGGCGTACGTGACGCGCCGAACGGGTGAACGCGACCAACCACCGCTTAACGCCGCGACCCGGACACACCGAGGTGTGTCCGGGTCGCGGGATGGAACTCAGGGTTGGTCAGTGACCGTGACCGTGGCCGTGGCCACCGGCGCCGGCCGGGGCCTCCTCGGCCGGCTTCTCCGCGACCAGGGTCTCGGTCGTGAGCAGCATGCTCGCGATCGAGGCCGCGTTCTGGACGGCGGAGCGGGTGACCTTGACCGGGTCGATGACGCCCTGTGCCATCAGGTCGCCGTACTCGCCGGTCGCGGCGTTGAAGCCGGCCTTGTTCTCCCGGACGTTCGCGACCACGACGTAGCCCTCGAAGCCGGCGTTCTCGGCGATCCAGCGCAGCGGCTCGTCGACTGCCTTGCGGACGACCTGGACGCCGACCGCCTCGTCGCCGGTCAGGCCGAGGTTATCCTTCAGTGCCTCCGCGGCGAACACCAGGGCGGCGCCACCGCCGACGATGATGCCTTCCTCGATCGCCGCGCGGGTGGCCGAGACGGCATCCTCGATCCGGTGCTTGCGCTCCTTGAGCTCGACCTCGGTGGCAGCACCGACCTTGACGACGCAGACGCCGCCGGCGAGCTTGGCCAGGCGCTCCTGGAGCTTCTCCTTGTCCCAGTCGGAGTCGGAGTTCTCGATCTCGGCGCGGATCTGCGAGACCCGGCCGGCGACGTCGGCGGGGTTACCCAGGCCCTCGATGATCGTGGTGTCCTCCTTGGTCACCACGATCCGGCGAGCGGTGCCCAGGACCTCGAGGCCGACCTGGTCGAGCTTGAGCCCCAGTTCGGGGCTGACGACCTCGGCGCCGGTGAGCACGGCGATGTCCTCGAGCATGGCCTTGCGGCGGTCCCCGAAACCGGGGGCCTTGACCGCGACGGAGGTGAAGGTGCCGCGGATCTTGTTCACCACCAGGGTGGACAGGGCCTCGCCGTCGACGTCCTCGGCGATGATCAGCAGCGGCTTGCCGGCCTGCACGACCTTCTCCAGGATCGGGAGCAGGTCCGAGACCGAGGAGATCTTGCCGGCACTGAGCAGCACGTAGGCGTCCTCCAGGACGGCCTCCATCCGCTCGGCGTCGGTGACGAAGTAGGGCGAGATGTAGCCCTTGTCGAACTGCATGCCCTCGGTGAACTCGAGCTCCACACCCATCGTGTTGGACTCTTCGACGGTGATGACGCCGTCCTTGCCGACGCGGTCGAAGGCGTCGGCGATGAAGTCGCCGACGACGCGGTCCTGCGCGGAGATCGAGGCGACGTTGGCCATGTCCTCACGCGTGGTCACCTCACGGGCCGAGGTCAGCAGGGCGTCGGACAGCGCCGCAGTCGCGGCGTCGATGCCCTTCTTCAGGCTCATCGGGTTCACGCCGGCGGCAACCGCACGGATGCCCTCGTGGACCATGGCCTGCGCGAGCACGGTCGCGGTGGTGGTGCCGTCACCGGCGACGTCGTTGGTCTTGGTGGCGACCTCCTTGCACAGCTGGGCCCCGAGGTTCTCGTAGGGGTCCTCCAGCTCCACCTCACGCGCGACGGTGACACCGTCGTTGGTGATGGTCGGGGCGCCGAACTTCTTGTCGATGACGACGTTGCGGCCGCGCGGGCCGAGCGTCACCTTGACGGCATTGGCGAGGGCGTTGACGCCCCGCTCGAGGCTGCGGCGCGCATCCTCGTCGAACTGCAGAATCTTCGACATCGGCCGGATCTACTCCCTCTGTAATGAATCCGCCCCGGCTACCCGGTAAACCAGGTCGCCGGGGCGGTCAATCAATGACTTACTTTGGTTGCATGCGGTGATCCGCCGGGATGTATCGCAAGGCGGAGTCCGAAGCCGTGTACGCAGTACCGGCGAGGACGACAACGCCGCGAGACGCCCGGCGGGCGCCGCAGGCAGTTACTTCGCCAGCTTGGCCAAGAGATCGCGGGCGGAGAGGATCAGGAACTCCTCGCCGCCGTACTTGACCTCGGTGCCGCCGTACTTGCTGTAGAGCACGATGTCGCCGACGGCGATGTCCAGCGGGAGCCGCTGACCGTCTTCGAAGCGGCCCGGGCCCACTGCCAGAACCTCGCCCTCCTGGGGCTTCTCCTTGGCGGTGTCCGGAATGACGAGCCCGGAAGCGGTCGTGGTCTCAGCCTCTAGGGGCTTGACGACGACGCGGTCCTCGAGCGGGGTGATCTTGGTGGTCATGAGAGCTGACCTTCCCCTTCTTGCGAGCCTGGGGTCCGTGGAAATGGAGCTGAACCAGTTGAGGGTCGTGGCCTGCGGTCCGCCGTCGCGGGGGTCGAACCGACTCCACGTTCTGGCACACTCCACCGGAGAGTGCCAACGCAGACACTAGGCCGGGCGTTAGCACTCAGTCAACCTGAGTGCCAGCCGCCGCCACCTTTCTTGCATCTTCGGGTGGCGTGTGGACCTATCGAAGGCCCGCGATAGGGCGGATCGCCACCCGAAGATGCGCCGTGGGGGGGTCTGATGGATCTGGCCGCGTTCGCGTGGCTGCGCTCCCCCGCCGGAGCCGCGGCCCTGGACACCCTCGCCAACGCCGGGCCCCTCGACGACGGCGCGGCGCTCGCACTCGGCCAAGGGTTGCGACGCACCTGCGAGCCACACCTGGCCGCCGCGGCGATGACCCAGGCCCGGCTGCGCCAGCGAGCCCAGGCCAAGTTCGGGGCAGCGGCCGCCGGGATGTGGTTCACCTCCGACGGGCTCGAACAGGCCACCCATCCCCTCGTGGCCGCGCACCGCGCGGCCAGGGTGACGGAGTCCGTGGGCCCCGGAACCGCCGTGCTCGACCTGTGCTGCGGGATCGGGTCGGACCTGCTGGCGTTCGCGGCCGCGGGCGCGCACCGGCCACGGGGGGTCGATGCCGATCCGCTGACCGCGGCCCTGGCCGGCGCGAACCTCGACGGGCGGGCCCAGGTGAGCGTCGCCGACGCGACGGGGGTTGACCTGCACGCCGACCTGCACAGCGCCGGTGTGGTGTTCGTCGACCCGGCCCGGCGCACCACCCGCGGCCGGGTCTTCGACCCCGACGCCTACCGCCCGCCGTTCTCGTTCGTCCGCTCCCTGCTCGACGGCAGCGCCGGGGTGAGCGCCGCGGCGGCCAAGCTCGCCCCCGGGATCCCGCACGAGTTGGCGCCCGCCGGCTGCGAGCTCGAGTGGGTGTCGCTGCGCGGTGAGCTCAAGGAGGCCGCGCTGTACTCCCCCGCCCTGGCCTCGAACAGCGCGGCGGGAGCGGTCCGGCGCCGGGCGACGCTGCTGCCGGGCGGCGCGAGCCTGACCAGTGCCATCACCGACGCGCAGGAGGCGCCGCCGCCAGTCGCCGCCCCCGGGCGTTGGCTCTATGAACCCGACGCTGCCGTGATCCGCGCGCACCTGGTCGCCGACCTCGCCGCGCAGCTCGATGCCCACCTGCTCGATCCGACGATCGCCTATCTGAGTGCGCACGAGCTCCGCCCGACCCCGTTCGCGACCGCGTACGAGATCACCGACGTGCTGGCGTTCTCGGTCAAGGCCCTGCGAGCCCTGTTGCGCGAACGCGGCGTCGGGACCCTCACGGTGAAGAAGCGCGGGTCGGCGATCGAACCCGAGCAGTTGCGCCGCCAGCTCCTGCAGGGCCGGCAAGGACCCGTCGCCACGACGTTGTTCGTGACCCGGCGCGCAGGGGAGGCAGTCGCGCTGCTCGCCCAGCCCGTCACCCGTTCGGCCTAGCGATTCCGCGTCCCGCGCCGCGGCACAGGATGTCCGATGGCCGAGCACCGGCGCGCCCGAGGCGCTCCTGCAAGGTGAACCGGCGATCATGATCGCCACTTCAAGCTTTCTGGAGGAATTCGGTGCCCGAGCACGTGTCCGATCCCCGGGTGCCCAGCCGGCGCGCGGTGTTGGGTGCGCTCCTGGGCGCGGGCGCAGCCACCTTCCTCGGTGTGGGCGGAGCCCAGGCCGCGGCCGCCGACGAACCGCCCCCTGCTCCGGGCGGCGGCCCCGCACCCCTGCCGCCCGATGCGCAGGGCGCGCTCTACCCGTTCACCCTCGGGGTTGCCTCCGGCGACCCGACGCCCGAGGGCGTCGTGCTCTGGACCCGGCTCGCTCCCCTGCCGCTGGCAGCCGACGGCCTCGCCGGCCTGGACTCCACACCCGTCGCGGTGCGCTGGGAGCTTGCCACCGATCCGCTGTTCCAGACCATCATCCGCACCGGCAGCGAGTCGACCTCGGCCGACGACGCGCACAGCCTGCACATCGAGGTCCGCGGGCTGCCTGCGCATCGCGAGTACTTCTACCGGTTCTCCACCGCCTTGTTCACCTCGCCCGTCGGCCGTACGCAGACCACCCCGGCGCCCGGCAGCACAGTGCCGCTGCGTGCAGCCATCGCGTCCTGCGCCCATTACGAGCACGGGTACTTCACCGTCTACCGCCAGATCGCCGACGCAGCCCCGGACGTCGTGGTGTTCCTCGGCGATTACATCTACGGCGCCCCCGCGGCCAAGGACCCACCGGAGAGCGGACTCATCCGCACCCACGACGGCCGCAAGACCCGCACCCTGCCGGATTTCCGCCGCCGGTACGCGCAGTACAAGACCGATGCCGACCTGCAGGCCGCGCACGCCGCCGCACCCTGGGTGGTCGCGTTCGACGACCACGAGGTCACCAACAACTGGGCCAAGCGCTTCGCTGCCAACCCGAACACCTTCGCGAAGTGGGCGCAGATCCGCGACGCCGGACTGCAGGCCTACTGGGAGCACCAGCCCTTGCCCCGCTCGGCACGACCGGTCGGCGGCGTGATGGCGCTCTACCGCCGGATCTCCTGGGGTTCACTGGCGACGCTGCACGTGCTCGATACCCGCCAGCACCGCGATCCGCCGGCCTGCGGTAACTCCAAGCGGGCCGAGCTCGACTGCGCTGAGCTGACCGAGCCCGGCCGTTCGATGTTGGGCCCGGAGCAGGAGCAATGGCTGGCTGCCGGCCTCGCGAACTCCCCCGCCCAATGGGATCTGCTGGCCCAGCAGGTGATGTTCTCCGCGAACATGGTCCCCGGCGAGGGCGTCAAGACCGACACCTGGCAGGGCTACCCCCAGGCGCGCGCCCGAGTGCTGGACGCGGCGGCTGCCGCGAGCACCCGCAATCTCGTCGTGCTCACCGGCGATGCCCACAAGGCGATCGCGGCGGAGATCCTGCCCACACCCGCACCGGCAGCACCCCTAGCGCCCGCGCCCGCACCCGAACCGCCGGCGGACGTGCTGGCGCCCCTCGATCCGCCGGTCCCCGCACCGGTTCCCGCCCCAGCGCTGGTGGACCCGGTGGCCGTGGAATTCGTCACCAGTTCGGTCACCTCGGAAGGCAACGGGGTGGCCGGCGGGCCGCGCGTCACCAAAGCGATGGCCACCCAACCCCACCTGCGCTTCGGGGATGAACGCCGGGGCTGGATCTCGCTGACGGCGACCCCGACCGAGCTGCGCGCCGACTTCGTGGCGTTGCCCTACGTGTCGTTGCCCGGCGCGCCGGGCGAACTGATCGCCTCGTTCCGCATCTCAGCCGGATCGCCACTGCTGGAGCAGATCTGACTTTTAGTCAGTTCTCAAGTTTCCGGCGCAGGATCAGGGCGTCGCACCCGTCGGCGTAGTAGCGCCGGCGCACGGCGATCTCAGCGAATTCGCGGCGGGCATACAGCGCCCGGGCCGCGGCGTTGTCCGCCCGGACCTCCAGCAGGATCTCGCTGCACCCCCGCGCGCCCGCTTCGATGATCAGCGCGTCGAGCAGCACCCCACCCAGCCCCCGGCCCTGCGCCGCAGCGCTGACCGCGATCGTCTGGACATCGGCGGTCCCCTCGCTCACCGCCAGCCCGACGTAGCCGAGGATGTGCTCGCCCGCAGCCGAGGTATCCATCGCGACCCGGTACCACCGCGACTGGGGAACACCGGCCAGTTCGGACCAGAACAGTTCGGCTGACCACGCATCAGAAACGAACAGTTCGGCATCCATCGCGGCCATGGCCTCGATGTCCCACCAGCGGGCGGCGCGCAACAATACTTTACTCGAACCATTCTTCAATATGCGTATACTCAATTTTCCCACCGGAATAAGCCGAGAATTACCAGCACTGCACCAAAAGCCAAGCCACCAATAAGGTTGACGCGATGCCACGATCTGCCGTAACGACGGGGGAGGACTCGCTTCAGCACGATACCCTGAAACGCGGCCAGAAGAATGACCGTGAATCCCACTAGAATCAAAATTTGAGCGGGAACGAGAGAGCTGCCCGCAGTGTCCATTTAATCCGCCCTAAAAGCCGTCTTATCTCCTGCCACGAATTTCTCCCAGCCCACTACGCCATGGCGAACGCCACCGCTCCGACCAGAGCCGCCAGCGGCGCAGAGCGAATCGCCGGGACTGCGAGACGAATGTCACCTACTGGTCCACACCGAGCAGAAAATCTGTCGATTACAGAGAGCCTGATTCGAAAGCCTGATTTAGAGTATGTCGGAGCATGAGCATCGGCCCTTCCTCTGGAACAGTTCACATTTAACTGACGAGCTTTACGATCTCGGCCCCACCAAGAAACACTAGGGTGCAACCTCCAAACAGAAGGGCCAGGAACCCGCCAAGTTGCGGACCTTTGATAGAAATCCGTGGGGTTCCAAGGAGGGCGCGAAGTCGCGACGGAAACCGGTCATACAACTGGCTATAAGCGCTCGGAGACCTTCTCCACCATGCGCGGGCAGCCAGCAGCATAATCAATCCGAGCGGCAGGTACAGGATATTCAACAACGACACCTCGACCCTCAGAAAATCCTACGTCCGAAGACCCTGAACCCATCCCTACCCGCTGAGAGGAAATTGACATTGATCCCTACCTGGGCCCCGATCCCACCATTCAGACTGCTGCCCCACCATGACCTTCGACTGCGGTCCCTCAGGCCCCAGGTCAAACACCCGCCAAGGCCAAGGCTTGCACAAGCAGAGTATGACCAAATTCGCTGTTGGCTAAACTTCGCTGAATTGTAGCTTCCCACCCGTCCCCAGCCGCCAAAACCGAGTCCGCCAAAGGACAATCCGAAGTTTCCACCTTGGAAACTTACTCCTCCGCACACCACCCAGCAGTAATTGGCTCCTACTGAGCCGTGATTCCAGACTTTATTGACTGTCTTACAGGCCCATCCCAGCCCTCTTACGCACCGACCGTCTAGATCAAACTGATTGATCGGGTCTTGCTCAGCGTAATCGTATGCATTCGCGCTCCCTCCAGCGATTGGATCGACCGAGAGGAAACGCCCTGACGTGGAGTTGTACAAGCGCACACCCATCAGGACCAACGAATTGGAAATCGTCTCAGTAGAGCGCTGCTTTGCCCCTAGCCACGCGTAGCGGCCACTTTCCGTGCCCGTCTTGGGCTTGCCGAATTCGTCTGCGTCGAAGAGCAGGGCTGTTGTCGTGTCGTCGAGGGTAGTGGGGTTTGTCAGACTCAGGGCCTGCCCGGTATCGCCGTGCAGGGTTGTGAGCAGCAGTTTGATGGCTGCGGTGGCAGAGGTGGTAGCGGCGAGATCGCCTGTGATGCCAGCGATGTTGCGCGTTATCGGCCCGCTGGCGCCTTCCAGGATCCACGCGGGTGAGTCGGCGTCGTTCGCGTAGTGGTTGGTCTTAGCGCCGCTGGTCACCCACGGCCCGGAGCTGTTGTTCTCCGTTGTCCAGCCCTGCAGTCGCATCGCGGGGTCGAGGGTCCAAGTCTGACGATTGGACCCGATGGTTTGACGTTGGACCATGTCGGTGCTGAAGTACGCCAGGTTCGCGGTCCCGGTCGGGAGCGGGGCGGTGGTCGTGCGGCCGTGGGCGTCGTAGACGTACCCGGAGTTCGTTATCCGGTCCGCGGTGTCATACGCCGAGGTAGCTGGAGTGCCGCCGCTGCTGGGGCACGCGGCTCCGACTGCTCCGGTGCGGGTGGTCAGGGCGGTGCGGTTGGTGTTGACGTCAAACCCATACACCCGGGAGATGCAGACGTCTCCAGTCGTGTCGTCGGTCTGCTTCAGGCGCCCGATCTTGTCGTAGGTGTAAGTCTGGCTCGATCCACGCACATCGGCGTCACCGCGCACCCGGGTGCGCGTCTGGCCGTGGATGTTCTCCACCGTCGTCTCAGCGAGCAGGACGTCGCCATTCACCTTGGCGTAGGAGCGGGTCAACCAGGATCCGGTGGGGTCCTCTGCCTGGGTCATGGTGACCCCGGCCGGCATCGCGTGGGAGATGACCTGGCCGGCTGGGTCATAGGTGGCCGTGAAGGTCCCCGCGACGGGGTCGACCATCTGCGTCAGCAGCTGGCGGTCGGTCGAATAGGTGTAGGTGGAAACGAGCGGGCTCGCTCCGGCGGAGAACTGCCGCCGGGTCTTGACCTGATCAAGGAAGGTGTAGGTCGTCTCAGTCCGCCCACCGTCGGCGTCCACATAGGCCGTCTCCCGGCCCAGGACGTCGTAGTCCCGTGTGATGACGGTGTTCGGGGTGAGTGAGGTATCGCGGGTTTCGATTACCCGCCCGGTGGCGCCCGCGTACACGGTCTTCATCGTCGGAACCGCGGCGCCGAGCCCACCGGTGGTGGTGACGACATCGACGCGGCCCGCGCCGTCGTAGGCAGTCGTCGTGGTCCGGGTCACCGAGTTCGCGACGTCGACCACCGTGGCGGCCTGCCCGAGGACGTCGTAGGTCATGGTGGTGGTGATCCGCTGGGTCGGGTTCGAGCCGCCGCCGGTGATTGCTCCGGCGGGGCGGGTGCGGCAGACCATGCCATCCCATTCCGGCTTTCCGCCGCACGGAGCGGATCCGGTGCCGGTGTAGTAGTCCGTGATCGTGGAGTCCGCGCCCGTGGTGCGACTCGCTGCCACAGCGGACGGCATGTCGGTGCGGATCGGCCGTGCGCGATTGTCGTAGGCGGTCTGGGTGGTGATCTCGAGTCCGCCTTGGTCGGAGATGACCTTGGTCGGTTGACCGATCGTCCAGTCGTAGAAGGTGCGTACGGTGCGCACGTCCACGTCGGTTTCTGTACCGAGGAGCCTGGCCCCTGCGGCGGTGGTGGTAACCATGTCTGCGACCACCGCGGAGCCGTCCGTGGGCCGGCCTTGGTCATAGGTGTTGATGACGTGCTCGCGAGCGAGTGCAGTGCCTTCACCTTCTGCCCCGCCCGGCAGCACGACCTGGCGCACGGGACCGAAGGTCTGCAGCAGCCGCTGCCCGTCGCCGTCGTAGATCGAGGCCGAGGACAGCAACTCCGCCCGCTCCGCGGTAGGACGCGCGGCGAGGCCCAGCGCGACCAGCTCCGAGTCGGTCGCGGGACGCAGGGCGCGGGCCCGGTTGTTGAAGGAAAGCTCGCGGATGGAGTTACCGAACTCGTCGTACTCGGTCGTGGAGATCGCCCCACCGGGGATAGCGGTGTTGACCTCGCGCCCTTCCACGTCGAGGTAGTGGATCGTGGCGCGGGTGTAGGAGGACTGCGACCCGTCGTGATCGCCCGGGACCTCATCCGGCGGATACACCGCCGTCGCATCCGTCGGCGCCTGCGTCTGGCCCCAGGCCGCGATGGCCGCGGTGTCCATCGCGTGTGGGCCGCCGGAGCTGGCGGTGAGGGGTACGTCGTACACGACCGACCAGGCTGTCTCTGACTTACCGTCATCGAGTGCGTCCCGGGTGATGCTCGCAAGCCGGCCGGCATTCGAGTCACCCGACACGGTGGTGTAGCCAATGCGCCAGTCCTCCTCACCCGGTGGGATCACCTTGATGACGCGGCCGGCGGAGTCGTACTCGTAGGCGGTGACCAGATTCGGTGTGATCCGCGGATCCCAGGCCGCGACCAGGCGCCCGTCCGTGTCGTAGGAGTACCGCGCGACATCGATTGAGGTCACCGTCGATGTTCCCGGCATGGTGGCCCAGAGCTTGACCTTCGATGCCCGGCCGGCGAAGTCCCCAGGGGTTCCCGCGGACGCTGTCGTTGTCGATGCGTAGCTCATCTCCAGCACCCGGCAGCCCACCGCGGGGGTGCCCGTGCCATCGCACGCGGTCTGTGCGACCG
This sequence comes from Sporichthyaceae bacterium, assembly GCA_052387905.1. Classification (GTDB taxonomy): domain Bacteria; phylum Actinomycetota; class Actinomycetes; order Sporichthyales; family Sporichthyaceae; genus JBQTII01. The sequence goes on from JBQTIR010000017.1 coordinate 11,134, forward strand.
CGGCGGTCGGGGCGATGATCCGCGCCAGGCGGACCTGCCCCGCGCCGAGCTGCCCGGCGGGCACGACGGCGTAGGTGTAGCCGGTGCTGTTGTCGACGCCCGGCGGGGTCGCCGACGCCACAGTGAACAGCCCCGCGCTCGCGGCATCCGGGGTGAACTCGATCCGTGTCCCCTCCGTCGTGGTGAGCAGGAACGCGGTGGAGTCCCCGCTCAGGGTCATCTCCTCTGACCCGACCTCCGCCTCCCACACCGTGTTCACCCCGGACCCGGTATCGGTCTTGGTGAACTGCACCCGGGTCGAGTCGGTGCGGGTGATCTGCACGGCCTCAGGGCCGGTCTGGGTCAGTGAGACCCAGTCCACCGCGGCAAGCTCCGCGACCCCACCGGCGGCCCACTCCGGGCCGAATGGGCCCACCTGGCCCGGGACATGGTTGCCGGACTGCGGGTCACGCGAACGCGCGGTGCGCGCGACCGAAATCCCGAAATACGAAGTGTCGGTCGCGCTGATCGTGTAATCGCCGGTCAGCAAGTTCAGGGTGCCCGGGCCGACCTGCTCGGTCGCAGCGTCCGAGGCGAGAGTGTCCAGGGTGACGCTGATCGGGGTCGAGCCAGTCCCGGACGCCGTTCCGCCGATCAGCAGGACCCTCAGGTCCACTTTGGCGTCCAACCCGAGAGTGCTCAACGCATCCCAGATGATCGGGGCGCTGGTGCCACCTGTGACGGTGATCGCGCTACCGTCCGGGACCGCAGTCCACGTATCAGTCTCACCGCGGCGGTACTCAAACGTCACCGCGGTCGCATCCTTGACCGCAGCAGACAAGGTGAAGCGCCGCTCAGACCGGTCCCCATCACCCGGGGAGGTAACCGCGCCACTGCCGACGTTGAAACTGTAGGACACCGGCGCCGAGATGTTCCCCGCCTTGTCCACCGTCGCCACATACAGGGTGTGCGGGCCATCCGTGGTCGGGGTCGCGACCACATTCACCGCACCCCCGGTCGTGGCCACCGTCGTGGACGGGGTGGGGTCATCAAGGGACCACAGCACCGCCTTGATCCCCGACGCTGCCCCGCCTGTGCCGGCCGGGTCGGTGCCCGGGGTCAGAGTGAAGGTTCCCGCGCTTCCTGCGGACTGTGCCCACGCCCCCTGCGGATAACTCGACGACGCGATGCCTGCTGCGTTCGGCGGCTTGACATCGACGGTGAATTCACACCACAACGACCACGACGAGGACAGGTCGGTGCCGTCATCGCCCTTCGCCCGCCATCGGTAGGACGAACCGTCGGCCAACACGTTCGCCGGGACCATCCACCGGTTCGAGGACTTCGTCGGCAAAAACGCACCGGAGTGCCCCGTCGCTACCGCAGGGGAACCCGACAGCGGCCACACCTCCAACCGCAGGCGGGTCTTGTCGTTATCCCCGTCGAAGGAGGATCCCGTCAGGACCGGGGTGCGGGTATTCACAAACGGCCGGTTCACCCCGTCGATGCAGTTCGCCCCGGGCTCGGCCGCCATGTCGATCGGCGCCTTCGGCAACGAGTTGTAAGTGACCGTCAGCGTCGGACGCCGTGACGCCGAATCACACGAAGTCCCAGCCTCGACATTGAGGGAACAGAACTCCTTGAACGAGTTCGACCCCGTCTCGGAATTCGCACCCCGCAACGTCATGCCCTCGTTGGGGATCCCCGTGCCGATCCCCAACCACGCCGCCACGATCGGCGTGACATCCAACGACACCGTCGCGTTCGGACAGGTCCCGGTCCCGTTGTTGAACCCGGGAGTCTGCACCAAGAACTCGGCATCGTCGTGAAGCCCCGGCTGCCCGGAATTCCAGGTCGCTGACCCGTCCCAGAACCCAAACACGGGCCGAATCCACATCGAGGACCCCGTGCACGAGGACGCGTTGACCTGACGCAGCTTCAACGACGCCGAGATGATCGACGTGTCGAACAGGAAAGGCGTCTGGAACAACAGATAGGCCCGCTGCCGCAGCGCCGACGTCGAACTCTGATACCCCACCTTGAGCGTCGAAGCCTGCCCGTAACTCGTCGTCGGGGACCCCTCGCGCACATAGGTGTCCCGCACCCCGGTCAAGTTCACATCTACCGAAGGATCGACGGTCACCGGGTAGGTCGCGCGGTCCAGGTACTCCTTCGTCGGTCGCAGCTCCAGCACAGTGCGGCCGGCCTCATCGGTCACCAACGCCGAGTCCAGCGGCGCCAACGTGGGACCCGAGTCCTCCTCGTCCGGATCGGTCACCGGGGAAGAATCGAAAATCACCGGCGGCGCGATCGAGATCAGCGCACGACCAGACCCGTCCACCGCGGCATACCCGCCGCCCTCACCCTCGATGATCTCCGCGACACCGGTGGTCTCGATCGGGAACCGATACACCGGCACCCCCGACGGACGCTCCGCCAGCACGACGTTCGCCTGAAAACCCGCATCGCGGGCCGTGACCTCCAGGTCAGCATTGCGCGACACCTCGAAGGTCGCCTGCGGCCCCGACACCGTCGGCGCGGGCAGATCCGACGGCCAGAACAACGCCAACGACTTCCCCGTCGAGGTCAGCACCTCACCCAGCGGAGTCTCCTGCGCCCCCCCGTCGCCGAGATCCGCACCTGCGCCAACCTCACCCGCGGCTCCAACGCCTTCCCCCGCGTGAAACGCGAGAGCCCCCGCTGGCCCTCGGTCCGAGCAGCCACCCTCCGGGCACCCAGGGAGGTGTCGACATCCACCCACCGGCCATCCCGCAGCACCCGGAACGGGATCCCATGGAACTCCGTGGTGCGGTATCCCTCCGGCGTCGCCCACGTCGTCGACGAACCCGTCCGCTCAGCCAGGATCTCCACCTTCGAACCCTGCACCCGCGCAGCTGAGAACGCGTCCGTCGCGGACCCGACCGACGCCACCTGCGCCAGCGACGACTCAGCGCTGTCCCTCAGCCCGATCCCAGCATCTGCATTCGCCCGGGGATTGACCGGCGCCTGCACCAGAGAGAACACAAGACCCGCCGAGACTGTCGCGGCAACCAGTGCGACGAGGCTGCGCGCCAGTCGAGCCTTCGGCGCGATGCCTCCCATGGACTGTGGAATCCGATGCCGACCCGCCACCGTGCCCCCCGATGCAAATCAGCAGAAATTCGATCAACCTGATCGGATCCTGCCAGCGGGGACCGCTGGAAGACAAGGAGAGAAAGTGGCGCCAGATCTCAGGTTCTGACGCGCTTGCGGGCAGCGGGTTCGACTGCGTCGGGGCGGCGCAGGTACAGCGGTTCCGGGGGCAGGGTCGGCTCTCCCGAAGCCAGCGCTGCCTCGACGATCGTGGCCAGGTCGACCGGGTCCGGGTAGGTGGGAGGGTGGCCGTTCGGGAAGGACTGCGGGTAGAGCCGAGGGCCCTCACCGACGACCGGACCGTCCCACGCCATCACCGCCGGGGTGTCCACACCGGGACCGCCGGTGCGCACACCGCCGGCGCCGTAGCGGGCCCAGTAGACCTCCTTACGTCGCGCGTCGGTGGCGACCAGAAATTCGCCATCGATCTCCCGGGCACCGGCCCGCGCGAGCACGTCCAGGGAACAGACCCCGTGCACCTCGATGCCGAGCCCGTGGGCCAGCGAACGCGCGGTCATCAGCCCGACCCGCAGGCCGGTGTAGGGCCCGGGACCAACGCCGGCGGCGATCGCGTCGAGCTGACGGGGCATCACACCCGCCTCGTCGAGCACCGCCGCCACCCCGACCGCGAGCAGCTCACCGTGCCGACGCGCATCCACCACCGAACGCACCGCGAGCGGCACACCGTCGCGGCACAGCGCCACGGATACTGCAGGGGTGGAGGTGTCTAGCGCGAGGATCAGCACGGGGCCAGCGTAGGCGCGGCGCTCAGCGCCCCGCACGACGGTGGCGGCGCATCCCGTCCACCCGAGCGGCGAACTGCGTCGGCGTCACGATCGGGATCCCCCGCCAGGGCGACATCGCCAGCAGGTCGGTGTCGTTCGAGACGAGCATCAAGGCGCCACAGTCGACCACGAGGTCCAGGACGAGGTTGTCCTCCCAATCCGGACAGTCATGGACCGACCGTGCAGGTTCGATCATCGCTCCGCCCGAGTGCTGCGCGGCCGCCGAGATCACCGCCGTGAACCGTTGGACCTGCGCCGGGTCCCAGGCCAGAACCTCCGCCAGGACCCGCGCCGTCTCCTCGACGATGTGCGGACTGAGCCAGAGCGAGAACTCGGCGCCGTCCACGATCACCCCGACGCTGTCGGCCGAGGGGTTGCCGGACAACGGCGGCGGCGAGGGCCACGAGCGGAACGGGGAGTTTCCGCCCGCCCCGGCCGCGACGAGCACGTTGACATCAAAGACGACCGGGATCGGCACGGCCCCCGGCAAGCTCACCGCGACGGACGCGAGCGGCGAACCAGATCCGGAATGTCATCGAGCGCGTGGCCGCTCTCGGCCAGCTTGGTCTGCCCGTAGGCCTGCAGGTCTCGCAGTTCGTCGGCCATTTTGATCGACGCCATGACCTTGAGCGTCGCCCGCAGGTAGGCCGAACGGTTGCCGTGGCCGAAGTACTCGACGAGCTCGTCGAGCGCTGCGCGATCCTCGTCGGCGACCGCGAACCCCACCGTCTGCGTCACGATCTCTCCTGCATTCTCATCGCACTTCACATGCACCAAAAATGCAGTTTAGCCGAGGATGGACCTCAGATCCATGCCCGCCCAGCGCGGGCCGACCGCGGTCACCGTCACGATCCGCACCGCGGCGCTCGGGTCCTCGGGGTCCGCGTCGGTCGGCACGTCGGCACTACGACGCAGCACGAGCTCGAGCCGATCGCCGGCGAGGTCCTCGACCAGGCCGGCGCCCCACTCGACGACAGTGACCGAGTCGGCGATCGACTCGTCGAGGTCGAGGTCGGCGATCTCGACCGCATCGGCCATCCGGTAGGCGTCGACGTGCACCAGCGACGGCCCGCCACTCAGGGAGGGGTGAATCCGCGAGATCACGAACGTCGGGCTGGTGACGCGACCGCGTACCCCCAGTGCCGCGCCCAGCCCCTGGGTCAAGGTCGTCTTGCCGGCGCCCAGGTCGCCGGTGAGCACCAGCAGATCACCACGTCGGAGTAGGGACGCCAGCCGCTCCCCCAGGGCCCGCATCGCGGGGGCGGTCGGGACCACGATCTGCACACCCGCGTGCTCGGCGCTCATGTGGCCCGTCCCTTCGACCTGGCGCCTGCCCGGCGCATCTGGGCACCCAACCGGACCCGGTCGAGCAAACGACCGAGGCCGGCGTTCACGATGGCGTGGTCCTCCAGTTGCACCAGGTGGCCCGCCTCGGGCACCACGAGCAGTTCGGCCTTGGGCAGCGCGGCCGCGATCGTGCGGCTGTGGGCCAGCGGGGTGAGCAGATCGCGCTCGGCACCGACGACCAAGGTGGCAATGTTGCGGAACAGCGGCAGCGCCTCTTCGGTGTCGTGCTCGCTCAGCACGGTGAAGAACTCCGCGAAGACGTCCAGCGGGGTGCTGGACAGCGTGGCGCCGGCGAAGCGGGCCAGCGCGCGCGAGGTGTCGGGGCGGCCGAAGGAGAAGCGCCGGGTGAACAGCAGCCCGATCGTGCGGTCGGCCTTCATGCCCCGGCGGACCACCAGCGGATTCGTCGCGACCGTTCCGACCACCAGCGGCGCCACCGGCCACAGCCGGCGCATCACGGCGGCGGGAAATCCGAGGGTCATCTCGTTCAGGCGCCCGGCGGAGGTGGTGATCAGCGCCGCACCCCGCACCCGCGCAGCAAATTCCGCCGGGTGCTCTGCCGCGTAGGCCATCGTCACCATGCCGCCGAGAGAATGTCCGACGAGGACCACCGGCCCGTCCGGCGCCGTGGCGGCGAGCACCGCCCGCAGATCCTCGACCAGGTACTCGATCGTCGAGTGCTCGGGGGCGCCGCGCCCGGAGCGGCCGTGGCCACGCTGGTCGTAGAACACCGTGCGGGCCAGGCGGGGCTCGCCGGCGAACTCGCGGCGTTGGAAATGCCAGGCATCCATGCTGAGGCAGAACCCGGCGATGAACACCAGCGTCGGTGCCCCCGCTGCCGCCGGGACCCGCGCTTCCTCCACCTCCACGCAGAGCTCGACGTCGTCGGCAGTGCGGACCCAGATCGGTTCGGTGTGCAGCTCGCCGAACGGCTCGTCGCGCAGCGGGTCCGGCAGTGCTGCGGCCTTGGCTGCGGCATAGCGGCGCACCCCGGCGGTGGCCAGGGCTCCTCCGGTGACCGCCCCGGCACTGAGCGCCCAGCGCAGTGGCGACGGGCTCACGAGTAGACCCGGGGGACCCGCGCCCCGATGCCCGTGACGATCTCGTAGGTGATGGTGCCGAGCTCGTCGGCCCATTCCTGCACCGTCGGTTCGCCGGCATCCCCGGGCCCGAACAGCACGACCTCATCACCCGCGGCGACCTCGCGGTCCCCGAGGTCAAGCACGACCTGGTCCATGCACACGCGGCCGGCGATGCGGGTGCGCTCACCGCGGACCTGCATCGGCCCGCGGCCACTGGCCGTGCGCGGTATGCCGTCGGCGTAGCCGATCGGGACCACGCCCAGGGTGGTCTCGGCGGTCGTGATGTGGGTGTGGCCGTAGGAGACCCCGTGCCCGGCCGGTACCCGCTTGGTCAGCGCGAGGCGCGCGGTCAACGTCATGGCCGGTCGCAGGCCGTAGTCCGCGGAGCCCCCCAGCTGCGGGACCGGGGAGAAGCCGTAGACCGCGATGCCGGGCCGCACCAGATCGAAGTGCGTCTCGGGCAGCGCGATCGTGGCCGCGGAGTTCGCGAGATGGCGGACCTCGGGAGTGACCCCGGCCCGCTCCGCGAGAGCCAGCGCCTCGGTGAAGGCGGCGAGCTGGACGGCGACGCTGGGGTGGGTGGGTTCATCCGAACAGGCCAGGTGCGACCACAGCCCGACGATCCTCACCTGGCCGGCGTCCGCGGCGGCGAGGGCACTGGAGAGCAGCTCGGGCCAGTCCCCGGCGGTGGCGCCGCCGCGGCCCAGCCCGGAATCGACCTTCAGGTGCAACCGTGCCGTCGTGCCCAGCTCGACCGCCGCCTGTGCGATCTGACGGACTGCCCACGGCGCGTTCGCGGACAGGTCGACATCGTGGGCCAGCGCGGACCGCACGTCCTCATCGGGGGCGATCAACCAGCACAGGATTCGGGCGTCGATCCCGGCCTCGCGCAGGGCGACGGCCTCCTCCAGCACCGCGACCCCGAGCCAGGTGGCCCCGCCGTCGAGCGCAGCCCGGGCGACCGGGATCATCCCGTGACCGTACCCGTCGGCCTTGACCACGGCCATCAGCGCGGCGCCCGGGGCATGGGCGCGCAGCGCAAGCACGTTGGCGCGGATCGCGGCGAGGTCGACGTGAGCACACGCCCGCCCGGCGACGGGCCGACCGGTAGGCACGGAAACAGGGCTGGACATCGGCGTAATCCTTGCACCCGGTCCGACCCCGCGCCGCCCGACGCGGACAACTACGACGAACCGGACACCCGGATCACGGTCAGATCACGGCTGACCCTCATCCGTTTGAAGGATCTGCGAAATCGTCCGCAAGTCCGGCAACCGATCAGCGGCGGCAGGCGTCTCATGGACCTAGCGCGGACGGTGAGCCGTCCGCCCCCGGAAATGGGGGTTTGCCATGGCACAGAGCCAGATCCGTATCGAGCGCAAGACGCTCGCGGGCAAGCGCACGGCCCAGGCCAAGGCGGACGCGACCGCCCTCGACCTGCGCACCCCGTCGGGCAAGAAGCTGCCCTACTGAGCGACCGGCACCTCCCGCGGTGCGCAGGCCGTGGCGGACAGCCAGGGCAAGAAGCCGTCGAGGAAGCGCTCGGTAGCCGCCATGAAGTGGGCCCCGTAATGGGTTAACGGGTCCAGCGTGGTGACGATGAGCGTGCCCGGGGTACTGACCTGGTCGACGTAGAGCAGCGATTCCCCTCCGGGCAGCGCGACCAGGCTCTGGGCGCCCTCGGGCGGGGTGAGCACCCCGTGGTAGTGCCAGCTGCAGTCACGCAGCGACAGGTGATCGAACAGTGCGTGCTCCGGCGTCGGGGAGTGCAGGCCGAGGCTTGCGTCGGGATCGAGCCACCACCAGTAGTTCGTGGGGCGCGGTGAGAAGCGGACCCCGGGCAGGAACTCAGGCACCGGCTCACCACCGGCGAAGGAGACGACCGTGCCGCCGGCATCCAACATGTCCAACAGCCGGCCGGCGGCCGCGCTGAGCAGCCCGCGATGGATCCGTTCCGGGATGATCACCGCGTCGTATCCGATGAGGTCGGTATCGGCGAGCTCGGGCAGGTAGAGCAGTCCACCGGTCAGGTGTCGGGCGTACTTGGGCATGGTCAGGGCGCGATTGTGCTGGGCCGAGCCGCCGTAGATCGCGGCGAGGCCGCGGCCAGAGCCCGTGCCCGGCCCGGCGCCACGTCCGGCTGGCGTGCCGATGCTCCGGCGCGGGGACCCGGAGATGGTCGCGCGCCGGCGAGCGGCCTCGGCCAGTGCCCAGGTGAGGAACTGGCCGGGTAGCCGGGCCGCGGTGCTGTCCGCCTGCCCGCCGTAGCCGAGCAGGTCCCCGTTGGCCTGCACGACGATCGTGCCGCGGGTGGAGACCCGGTCGAGATAGGTCGCCGGTTCCCCACCCACCAGGCGGGACAGGACCTCCGCGCCGGCCGGCGGCGGGTGATGGCCACGGGCGAAGAACCCCGCCACGCCACGGCGGTAGGTCAGGTCGTCGGGGCAGATCCCGTCGAAAATCGGATGCGGGGCGAGCTCCGCGACGCGATACCGGTCGCGCCGCGTCGCCCGGTCCAGCGCCACGAATTCCGACGCGCCCGGCAGCCAGTCGCGGTCGATCTGCCCGCCGAACAGCAGCACGCCGCCGCCGTCAAGGAAGTCCTCGATCACCTCGCGGCGGCGGGCCAGATACTCCTGGTCGACCATCGAGGGAACCACCAGCACCGCGTACCGGCTCAGGTCGGCCTCGGTCAGGTCGTAGAGGTCGATCCGCTGCCCGAGCGAGCTGGCTTCGGCGGACCGGATGTCCATGTCGAGGACCGCGACCCCGGCATAGGTGACCTCGTCCATCTGAGCTCCCGTCATCGGCTGGGTTCCGGTTCGCGACGCACCCGTCCGCGGCACGCCGCGACGAGGGCCTTGGTGTACTCGTGTAGGGGATCGCCGAGCACCTGCTCGGTCCGGCCGTGCTCGACGATGCGCCCCGCGCGCATCACCACCAGCCGCGCACAACCGCGCTGGGCCAGCGCGAGGTCGTGGGTGATGTGCAGGACCGCCATCCCGCGGTCGGTGGCGAGCTCGGCGAGCAGGTCGACGAGCTCGCGGCGCAGCGACGCGTCGAGCATCGCCGTCGGCTCGTCGGCGAGCAACAGCCGCGGCCGGGTGGTGAGGGCGCGGGCCAGCGCGACCCGCTGGCGCTCGCCGCCGGAGAGCTGGTGGACGTAGCGGTCCCGGAACCGTTCGGGCAGGCGCACGGCCGCCATCGCCTCACGCACCCGGTCCTGCCGTTGCTCGCGGTCACCGATCCGGTGGATCACCAGCGGCTCGGCGACGACGTCGCCCACCCGCAGGGTCGGCGGTAGCGCGGCGTAGGGGTCCTGGAAGACCAGATGCAGCGCTCGCCGGCGCACCCGCGCCTCGAAGCGGCGCAGGGTGAGCAGGTCGGTCCCGTCCAGGAGAATCTGGCCGCGATCGGCGGGGACGAGCCCGGCGACCGCCCTCGCCACCGTTGACTTGCCGGCTCCGGATCCGCCGACCAGGGCGACGCTCTCCCCGGCCGCCAGTGACAAGGTCACCTCGCGGGCGGCGGTGACCCGCCCGGCGCTGGTCCGGAAGGTGACGGTCAGGTCCCGGATGTCCAGAACCGGGTCCAGTCCCGTCATGGCGCCCCGACCGGGAAGGAGAGCCGAGGCATGGCGTCGATCAGCACCTGGGTGTAGGGATGCGTCGGCGTGTTCACGACCTGGGCGGTCGGGCCGCACTCCACGATCGCTCCCCCGGCCATCACCGCGATCCGATCCGCGATGCGTTCGATCATCGGCAGGTCGTGCGAGACGACGAGCACCGCGAGGTTCAGTCGCCGGCGCAGGTCGTCGAGCAGCTCGAGGACCTCACCTGCGACGAGCACGTCCAGCCCGCTGGTGGGCTCGTCAGCGACGAGCACCGCCGGTTGCCCCGCTAACGCCATCGCGATCACCACCCGCTGGCGCATCCCGCCGGAGAGCTGGTGCGGGTGGTCTGCGGCGCGGTCCGGGTCGAGCCCGACCAGCGCGAGCAGCTCACCCGCCCGGCGGCGGGCCCCGCCGCGATCGAGGGGCACGTGGGCCCGCACGGCGCCGGCGAGCTGGCTCCCGACCGAGAGCACCGGGTTCAGCGCGCTCATCGCCTCCTGGGGGACCAGCGCGACCCGCCCGCCGCGCAGGGCGCGCAGCTCGGCGCCGGTCATCGCGGCAAGGTCTCTTCCCTCCACGCACACGGTCCCGCCGGTGACCGCGGCGGCAACCGGCAGCAGGCTCAGGGTCGCCGCCGCAACCGTCGACTTCCCGCTGCCCGACTCGCCGACCAGGCCGACGATCTCGCCGGCGTGCACGGTCAGGCTCACCCCGTCGACGGCGAGGACCGGGCCGTAGGCGACGGTGAGCTCAGTGATCTGTAGCGGAGGCGCCACCGGGTCGGCCGCCTGCCCGCCGGCCACCCGGCGCCGCGCCGGAATCCGGTCCCGCAGCGAGGGCCGGGCCTTCTCCTCGAACGCGTACCCGAGCAACGCGAACGCCAGCACCGTCACCGCGATCGCCAGACCCGGCGGCAGCACCCACCACAACCAGGCGTCGGTGAGAAACGCACTGCGCGCATGCGCCAGCGAGAGCATCGTCCCCCAGCTCTTGGCCGTGATGTCCCCGAGCCCGAGAAAGGCCAGGGAGGCCTCCAGCAGGATCGCGGTCTTGGTGGCCAGCACGAACTGAGGCACCATCAGCGGGGCGACGGCCGGGAGCACGTGCCGGGGAAGCACGTAGCCCGCCCCGGCGCCCATCGCCTGCAGAGCCGCGATGTGATCGCGCTCGCGCACGGACAGCACCTGCGCGCGCAGCTCCCGAGCCACCCCGGCCCAGATCACCGCCGTGATCACCACGATCTGGGTGCCGAGCCCGGGGCCGGCGAAGACCCCGATCACGATCGTGAGCGGGAGCACCGGTAACGCCAGCACCACGTCGACGAACCGCATCAGCACGGTGTCCACCGGGCCGCGCAGGTAGCCCGCGCTCACCCCCACGACCGCGCCGATCACGACGGCCGCGAACGCGGCCACCACCCCGACCAGCAGCGATATCCGGGTGCCGTAGATGAGCTCCGATGCCAGGTCGTGCCCGACGTCGTTGGTGCCGAGCAGGTGCGCCCCCGACGGCGAGTCGAAGGGCCGGCCGACCCGCTCGGACGGGTCGTAGGGCGCGAGCAGCGGCGCGGCCAACGCGACCAGCACCAGCGCCGCCAGGATCCCCAGGCCCAGCCTGGCGAAGATCCGGGACCGGGTGTTCACGCGCTCACCACCTCGGCGACCTCGGCGCGCCCACCGGCGCGGCGCACCCGCGGATCCAGCAGCGGGTAGACGAGGTCGGCGAACAGGTTGGCCGCGACGATGCCGACGGTCACCAGCAGGAACCCGCCCTGCAGCAGCGGGTAGTCCCGCGCGGTGACCGCCCCGAAGAGCAGCCGGCCCAGGCCGGGGTAGGCGAAGACCGTCTCCACCACCACCGCCCCGGACAGCAGCGTCCCGACCGCGAGGGTGACGTTGGTGAACACCGGCAGCAGCGCGTTGCGCAGCGCGTGCCGCAGCGCGACCCGCCGCTCGGACAGGCCGGTGGCCCGGGCCAGCCGGATGAACGGCTCGTCGAGCACGGTCACCATCGCGGCCCGGGCCAGCAGGAAGAACCCGCCCATGGTGGCGATCACCATGGTCGCGGTCGGCAGCACCATCCGGCTCACCACCTCGCCCAGCCAGGCCAGGCCCTCGGCGTCGATCGAGGTCGCGCCGTAGGAGGGGAACCAGCCCAGGCCCACGGCGAACATTGCGATCAGGATCATCCCGATCCAGAACACCGGCATCGCGTCCACCATCAGCACGACGGTCACCGCGGCCGCATCGCGCCGGGTGCCGCGGTGCCAGGCCGCCCAGGCGCCCAGCAGGCTGCCGAGCACGACCGAGAGCGCAATCGCCACCCCGACCAGAGCCACCGTCCAGGGCAGGTACTCCAGCAGGACGTCGGTCACGGGCCGGTTGAACTCGACCGAGGTCCCCAGGTCACCGCGCAGCAACCCGGCCCAGAACGAGCCGTACTGCTCGATCAGGGGCTGGTCCAGTCCGTACCCGGCCCGGATCTGCTCGAGCAGCTCCGGCGAGAGCTGCCCGTCGTTGCCGTAGAGATACTGCACCGGGTCGCCGGGCGCGAGGTGCGGCAGCGCGAAGTTGAGCGTGGCCGCCGCCCAGAGCACCAGGGCGTACTGACCGACCCTCGACAGCCCGTGCCGGCCCCGGGTCAACAACGGCAGCTCACGCTCCCACCGGTCACGGCAGCACCGCTCACGACAGCACCAGCGCGTTGACGGCGTCCGCGGCGTCCCGCGGGATGAGCGACCACTTGTTCAGCACGCCGTAGGTGCGAGCTTCGGCGAAGCCGGCGTACACGCCGCGACGGTAGGCCCAGTGCTCGTCGGGGTAGAACAGGGCGACCAGGGTCGGCTCAGCGTCGAAGAAGCGCATCAGCTCGTGGAAGGCCTCGCGGCGGTCCGGCAGCGTGTCCGCGGCCTTCCACGCGTCGACCCGCTCGGCGAGCCCCGGGTAGGGGACCTCCTCGCCGTCGGCCAGGTTCCAGAGGTAGCCGTAGATCACCCCTTGCAGGAACTGGGTCGGATCGGCGGCCGCGTGCGGTACCCCGCCGCGCACCATCAGGTCGAAATCCACTGTGCTGTCCTCGGTCCGGGGAGCGTCGGCAGCGCCGAACGACCCCGCCTCCAGCACAGTCACGTCCGCACCGAGGCCGACCTCGCCGAGGTGCTCGGCAACCAGCTCCGCGGCCCGGACGTGGGTGGGTTCGGCGCCGTTGGCGACCACGGTGAGCTCGATCGGGTTCCCGTCCTCGTCCTCGCGGATACCGTCGCCGTCGTTGTCGTCGTATCCGGCCTCGTCAAGGATCTCTGCGGCCCGCGCCGGGTCTGTCGGGGTGCTCGCCTGCGGGTCGGCCCAGGCCGAGTCGGGGTGCTGGTGACCCTGGGTCGCCGGCCGGCCCAGGCCCAGCGCCACCACGTCGAGCAGCTCCTGCCGGTCCAGCGCCAGGGTCACCGCGCTGCGGGCTCTCGCATCGGCGAGGAAGGGCTTCAGCCAGTTGAACCGCATCTCGACGTGGGCCAGCGGGGACGTGGTCGCGATCTCGAGGTCGCTGGAGTCCTCGAACGCCTCGACCAGCTCGGGCGGCACCTGGCGGGCCGCGACGTCGATCTCGCCCGAGCGCAGCGCCGTGAACATCGCCGACGGGTCCTCGATCACGGTCATCACCAGCTCGTCGACCCGGGGCGGGCCGCCGAAGTACTCGGGGTACGCGGTGAACCGGTAGCCGGCGGTCGGATCGTAGGACGTGAGCCGGTACGGGCCGGTGCCCACCGGCAGCTCGGCGACCTCCCGGACGTCGTCGGGGGGGACCTGCGACCAGATGTGCTCGGGCAGGATCGGGATGTCGGCGAGGGTGACGGTGCCCAGCTCCGGGCAGGGGAAGGCGCAGCTGAACCGGACGGTGTCGTCGTCGACCAGCCTGGTCTCCTCGATCTCCGGGACCTGGGTGATGTGGTGGGTCAACCGGCCGGTCGGCGCGAGCTGGGCGTAGGCGAAGGTGAAGACCACGTCCTCGGCGGTGAACGGTTCGCCGTCCTGCCAGGTGACGTCGTCGCGGACCGTCACCTCCCAGGTGCTGCCGTCGATCATGCGCACCTCGCTCGCCAGCCAGGGCTGCGGGTCCTCCACGTACGGCGACGGCGCGACGAGCTTGTCGTAGACCAGATCGATCATCCACTCCTTGTAGCCGACGAAGGGATTGACCGCCCCGACGTCCTGCGGAATCGCCACCCGCAACCGTTCCGCGGTGTCCGGGCCGTCCCCCTGGCCCGCATCGGCCGTCGGGCTCGCCACGGCCGCGGCCGTCGCCTGCGCGCCCAGCGCGCCGGTGTCCTCGTCCGCGGCGCAGCCGCTCGCCAGCACCACACCGGCGCACGCGACCGCGGCCAGAGCGCGCCTCATCGCCCGGGTCCGGCGTCGAACCGGTCGCTCACCCAGGGCAGGAACGCATCCAGGAAGCGCGCACTGAGCGGGCAGGTGTAGGTACCGAAATGCGCGAGCGGATCGATGGTGCTGACCAGGATCGTGCCGCCGCCGGCGGGCCGGTCGAGATAGGCGACGGCCGCTCCGTCCGGGGCCGCCAGCAGGACCTCGGCGTCGGCGGGCGGCTCCAGGACACCGTGGTGGTGCAGGGCCTGGGCGGCGGCGCCCACCTCGGTCCCCGCCCACTCCCCCTCGACACTGGTCTGACCCGCACCGCCGGCCGGCCGGAATCTCCAGGTGGTGGGGCGCGGCCACCCTGCCTGCTGGTCACCGAACATCAGCACCGCCCCGCCTCGGGCGAGCACCGCGTCGAGGCCGGGGATCAGCGCCCGCATCCGCCGGCGCGGTGTCCCCTCCGGCACCCACACCGCGCTCGCCGCGCTCAGGTCGGGATCGGCGCCGGAGTACGACACGTCCCGCAACCGGGACCGGTACCGGGCGGTGCCGAAGGTCACCGTCTCGGGGGTGGAACCGCTGGTCAGCGCGATCAGCCCGGTCATCGGGTCACCGCCACGGACTTCGTCCTCGCGGGGACCGATTCGGCGCTCATCATGAGCTCGCTGCGCTCGCTCATCGCGTCACCGCCACGGACTTCGTCCTCGCGGGGACCGATTCGGCGCTCATCATGAGCTCGCTGCGCTCGCTCATCGCGCACTCCCGGCGACCCACTGCACCAGTTGCGGCACGATCCGGGCGGCGCTGGTCGCGTTCGGGGCGTAGCTGAGGAAGTCGACCCCGCCGTGCACCAGGCCGGTGCCCCCTCCGATCGGGGCGATGTACGCCCCGGCGGTGCCGTCGGCGCGTCGCGCGATCACCTCGGCGCCCTCGGGCGGTGGGTGATGACCTCCGCGGTAGAGGAAGAAGTCGCCCAGGTCGGCCGTCTCGATGCCGGCGAAGATCGGGTGCGAGGCAAGCTGGTGTGGCTCCGCCGCCGGCGGCGCGGGATCGGTCCGCTCGAACGGGGTGACGGCCGGCAGCCAGGGGTGGGTGAGCTGGCCGCTGAACACCACCACGCCGCCCCGGTCGAGCAGGGCGGCGATCCGATCGGCCATGGATTCGAGCAAGAGCTGGTCCGCACGATTGGAGAGCACGAGTCCGGCGCAGCCGTCCAGGTCCGCGGCGGGCAGGTCGTCCAGCTCGATCAGGTCGACCGGCATCGCGTCCAGGGCGGCATCGCGGCCCTCCACCCCGCCGGCGCCCTGCCACCGCCGGTGCACCTCATCCCAATCCGTGTCACCGGAGTGGTCCCGCACGGCGACGGCGACCTCGTGGAGCCTCAGGTAGCAGGTCATGACGCGATTCCCATCTGTATTCCCCTCATTGGCGCTCGATGTCTCTTCTCAGCCGGCTTCGACGATCGCGCGGGCGTCGCGGGCGACCTCGCGCGGAAGTAGGGACCACTTGTGCACGACCCCGTAACCCGGGGATTCGACCCAGCCGTCGTAACTGTCGCGATGGGCCCAGTACTCGTCCGGGTAGTTGAGCGGGATCGAAGTCGGCGCGTCGTTGAACAGGACCTGCATCTGCTGCATGACCGCCTCGCGCGCGTCGAGCGTGGTCGTCGCCTTCCACTGCTCGAACAACGCGTCCCACTCCGGGTAAGGAATGGTCGGTGCCTTCCACAGGTAGCCGGACCGGTGCGACATGATGAACTGCATCGGGTCCGCGACCCCGTGCGCGCTGATCTGACTCAGCCTCAGGTCGTAATCGCGGGACGTGGACAGCGCCGCCATCGAGCCGACATCCAGCGTCTCGACCTCGGCCGCGATGCCGATCTCGTCGAGGTCCTCGGCGACCAGCTCGGCGAAACGCGCCCTGACCCCACTGGCGCCCTCCACGTACAGCGTGTACGCCAGCGGCCCGTCCGGGCCCTCCCGCACTCCGTCGCCGTCTGAGTCGGTGAAGCCGAGCTCGTCGAGCAGCGAGCGTGCCTCATTGGGGTCGTGCGGCGTGGACAGCGACGGGTTCGCGAACGGCGCGTCGGGGTGCGGGTAACCCTTGTCGGCGACCCTGCCCTTGCCGAGGAAGACCACGTCGAGCAGCTGCTGGCGGTCCACGGCCCGACTGATCGCCTTGCGGAACGTCGGGTCGTCGAAGGGGGCGCGCTCGTAGTTCAGGAGCAACTCGGGGAACTGTAGCGGCGCGGTCTTCGTCACCTCGATGCCGTCACCGCCGTCGGAGGAAAGCTGGTCGATGAGCTCGGGCGGCACATGGTGGGTGGTGGCGTCGATCTGGCCGGAGCGCAGCGCGGTGAAGGCGGCCGACGCGTCGGCGATCACCGGCATCGCCAACTCGCGCACCCGCGGTTGGCCCGCGAAGTACTCCGGGTTCGCCTCGAACCGGTATCCCCCGGCGGCGCTGTAGTCCGTCAATCGGTAAGGCCCGGTACCGATCGGGAGGGCGGCGGCCGCTTTGGCCTCGGCCGCCGGAACGGCGGACCAGACGTGTTCGGGGATGATCGGGAGGTCGGCCAAGGTCACCGTGCCGAGATCCGGGCACGGGAACGCACAGGAGAAGCGGACGGTGTCCGCGTCGGTGGCGACCACGTCGCTGATCGTGGGGATGTCGCTGACGTGGTGGGTCCAGCGTCCGGTCGGCGCTGCCTTGAAGTAGTTGATGGTGAAGACGACGTCAGCGACGTCGAAGGCCTCGCCGTCGTGCCAGCGCACACCCGAGCGCAGGTCCACCTCCCAGATCGAGGGGTCCAGGCTGCGCACCGCGGTGGCCAGCCACGGCTGCGGGGAGTCCACGTAGGGCGAGGGCGCGAGCAGCTTGTCGTGGACCAGTTCGGTGAGTGGCTCCTCGTGACTGGCGAAGATGTTGAGGGGCCCGACGTCCTCGGCGACGGCGACCGTGAGCCGGTCGATCGACCCCGGGGGTGCCGGCGTCGCGCCGGGGGCGGGGGCATCGACTGCGTCTACGCCGGAGCACCCAGCCGCAGCCACTGCACAGAGCACGCTGAACACGAGCAACCGGCCAGGCCGCACGGCATACCTCCGAGTTAGGTACGCCTACCCTTACCTAACTCAACCGGTAGGGCAAATGTTTCTCAGGTTGTTCCCAGCACTGGCGGCCACACCGCGTCGACCTCATAGACCTCCGACGCGGGATGCGCCAGCAGACGAGGCCGCCATCTCGTGCTGCCGCGCCGCCAGGCCATGCAGGTACGCGCCGACCGCGCCGGCGTCCAGTACATCGAGCCCGCTGGCGAGCAGCGCTCCGGTCATCCCGGCCAGGACGTCCCCACTGCCGGCGCGGGCCAACGCGGGCGACCCGGTGGGGTTGACCCAGGCCGGTCCGCCGCCGGGGGGGCAGATCAGCGTCGTCGATCCCTTGAGCAGCACCGTGGCCCCGAACTGCTCAGCGGCGGCTCTGGCCTGACGGAGTCGAGCAGCCTCGATCTGCTCGCGCGGCACGTCGAGCAAGCGCCCCAACTCCCCGGCGTGCGGGGTGAGCAACGTGGGCGTTCGCCGCGGTAGACCACCGGCAACGGCAATCAGGGTGAGCGCATCTGCGTCGAGCAGCACCGGCACGTCGGCAGCCAGCACGTCATCGAGGCGGGCCCGCGCCCGGTGATCGGTGCCCATCCCCGGCCCGACGACCCACGCCTGCACCCGGCCGGCGGCCTGCGGCATCTGTTCGGACACGACGACCTCGGGCCACCTCGCCCGGACAGCGGCAGCAGCCGGCGCCGGGCCGACGAAGCGCACCATCCCCACGCCGACGTCCAGGGCGGCCCCGACCGTGAGGACCGCGGCACCGGGGTAGGCCGCGGAGCCGGCGCAGATCCCCAGTACGCCGCGGCGGTACTTGTCGTCCGAGCGCTGCGCCCGGGGCAGCGCGGACGCCACGTCGTCGTCCTGCAGAGCGTGCAGGGCAGGGCCGGGCAACCACGGCGCCAGCCCGATGTCGACCAGGGTGCTGGCCCCGGCGAGGCCGGCGCCCGGGTCCACCAACAGCGCAGGCTTCCAGGTCCCGAACGTGACCGTCACGTCCGCGTGCACCGCGAGGCCGGACACCTCGCCGGTGTCGGCGTCGACCCCACTGGGCAGGTCCACCGCGACGATCGGGGCGGGCGACGCCGCGGCCGCAGCGGCCAGGCGGGCGGCGGATCCGCGCAGGCCCCCACGCGCGCCGATGCCGACGAGGCCGTCCAGGATCAGATCGGCGTTGTCGAAGGGCGTGGATTCCGCGGCCGCGACCACGCCGCCAGCCCGGAGCAAGGCCTGCAGACCGCCCGCATGCACCCGGTCGGGATCGAGGAGCAGGGCCTGGACCGCAGCGCCCCGCGCGGCGAGGCGGGCGCCGGCGAACAGCGCGTCGCCCCCGTTGTCCCCGGTCCCCACCAGCAGGACGACGCGGGAGCCGTAGACCCGTGGGAGGACCGACGCGCAGGTCACGGCCAGTCCTGCGGCGGCGCGCTGCATGAGCGTGCCCGCGGGGAGCGTCGCGGCGAGGGCTGCCTCCGCGGCGCGGATCTCGGCGACCAGGTGTGCGCTGCGCATCGTCGCTCTCTACCGCGCTTCGTCCGGGGGGCCGAACGGCGGACCGAGCCCGCTGCGCGACCCTTGCGAGGGCGCGCCCCAGCCCTCGGCGATGACCAGCGCGGAGGCGATACCGGCGTCGTGGCTGAGCGAGAGGTGCCACCCGGAGACCCCGAGCACGCGCGCCCGCTCGGCGACAGTGCCGCGCACGGTCAACGTGGGCCGCCCACCGGAGTCGGTGAGGACCTCGGCGTCCTGCCAGGACAGACCGCCCGGCGCCCCAAGGGCCTTGGCCACCGCCTCCTTGGCCGCGAAGCGGGCCGCCAGCGACGACATCCCGCGAGGTAGTTCGGCGGGGGTGAACAGCCGCCTGCCCAGCCCCGGGGTTCGCGTCATCGCGGCGGCGAAGCGCCCGATGTCGCACACGTCGATTCCCACCCCGACGATCACGGCGCGCCCACGATCATGCGTCGAGCCCGGCCACGCGTTTCACTCGGGAAACCTTACTGTCCATCAGCACGCTCCCCCGAGACCAGCAGCGGGCGAGCGCCATACCGCTCTAGAAATCCATCGGTCCCGTGGTCGTGGGGGGACCGGTGGGCTCGATCGTGGATTCCGGTTCGCGGAAGCCCTGCTCCGGAAGCACCTCACCGGGGTCCAGCCGGCCGGCGAGGAGCATGGCGGTGTCGACGTCGTTGGCCAGCACCGCGTCGAGCTTGAGCCGGTCGAGCGCCCGCAGGGAGTGCGGGTGGTTCTCCACCGGGAGCAGGATCTGACCGCGGCGGCGGGCCTCCGCAATGACCTCGTCGTTGATGGACAGGTTGTAGGGGATCAAATACTCCACGTCGGTGTTGAATTCCGCCGGGCGGTTGAAGACGTAACCCAGGGTGCGAAAACCCGCCTTGCGCAGGTGGGGCAGCGCCGCGGGAATGCCGGTGATCGGCACGACCCGGTTTGCGACGCCGCGGGCCTTGGCGATTCGCCTGATCGTGCGGGCAGCAAAGGCGGTCGCGTCCTTGACGTGCAGGTAATAGGTCAACTTCGAGTCGCGCCGGTCCAGGTATTTCAACGTCCGGCTCAGCGTCCACACCTCGGCTCCGGCGAAGGTCTCGTCGAACCAACTCCCCGCGTCACACTTCTTCAGCGCACGCAGCGAGATCCGGCTCACCGGACCCTTGCAGTCCGTGGTGCGGTTCAACGTGTCGTCGTGGAAGGCCACGGCCTTGCGGTCCCGGGTGAAGCGGATGTCCAACTCGACCGCGTCGGCCCCACGCCCGAGCATGTGGTCGAAGGCCGCCGCGGTGTGCTCGGGCGCTGCCACGATCCCGCCGCGATGCGCCACGATCTCCCACCGGCTCGCCGAGGCGTGACTGACCGGAGCGGGAGCCAGGGACAAGGCGAGGCCGGCGGCAATCGACGCGGCCAACGGTCGGCGACGCAGCGCGAAATACCCCATGTGCGCGATCCTGCTGGACCGGCGCCGGTGAGGCGATCTCGCCGCACCCGATCGGGCTAGTACGTCACTCGACAGTGACGGATTTCGCGAGGTTCCGGGGCTGGTCGACGTCGTACCCCTTGACCGCGGCCATCTCGCAGGCGAAGACCTGCAGCGGGACGGTGGTGACCAGCGGCTGCAACAGGGTCGGGACCGCCGGCACCCGGATCAGGGTGTCCGCGTAAGGGACGACGGCCTCGTCACCCTCCTCGGCGATCACGATCGTGTACGCACCGCGGGCGCGAACCTCCTGGATCGCGGACACGATCTTGTCGTGCAGGCGGTGGCGCGCGGTGAGCGAGGGCACCGTGATCACCACCGGCAGGCCCTCCTCGATCAGGGCGATCGGGCCGTGCTTGAGCTCGCCGGCGGCGAAGCCCTCGGCGTGCATGTAGGCGAGCTCCTTGAGCTTGAGCGCGCCCTCGAGGGCGACGGGGTAACCGACGTGGCGGCCGAGGAAGAGCACGGCTTTCGCGTCCTTGAGTTGCAGCGCGAGCTTGCGCATCGGTTCGACGGTCTCCAGGACCTTCTCGACCGCGGCGGGCATCTCGGCCAGCTGGTCCATGACCAGGGCGATCTCGTCGCCGAACTTCGTGCCGCGCACCTGGGCGAGGTAGAGGGCGACGACGTAACAGGCGACGATCTGCGCCAGGAATGCCTTGGTCGAGGCGACGGCGATCTCCGGGCCGGCGTGGGTGTAGACGACGGCGTCGGATTCGCGCGGGATCGTCGAGCCGTTGGTGTTGCAGATCGCCAGCACCCGCGAGCGCTGTTCGCGGGCGTGCCGCACGGCCATCAGGGTGTCGGCGGTCTCCCCGGACTGGGAGATCGCGATGACCAGCGTCGAGCGGGTGAGGATCGGGTCGCGGTAGCGGAACTCGCTGGCGAGTTCGACCTCGCAGGGGATCCGGGTCCAGTGCTCGATCGCGTACTTGGCGATCATCCCGGCGTGGAACGAGGTGCCGCAGGAGACGATGACGACCTTGTCGATCTCGCGCAGTTCCTCATCCGACAGGCGCATCTCGTCCAGCTGGAGCAGTCCGGTCGCCGGGTCGGTACGCCCGAGCAGGGTGTCCGCGATCGCCTTGGGCTGCTCGGCGATCTCCTTGCCCATGAAGTAGTCGTAGCCGCCCTTCTCGGCGGCGGCGGCGTCCCAGTCGACGTGGAACTGGCGCACCGCTGCCGGGGTCCCGTCGAAGTTGGTGACGGTGACGCCGCCGGGGCGCAGTTCGACGACCTGGTCCTGGCCGAGCTCCACGGCCTCGCGGGTGTGCGCGATGAAGGCGGAGACGTCGCTGGCGAGGAAGTTCTCACCCTGCCCGAGCCCGACCACCAGCGGGGAGTTGCGGCGGGCTCCGACCACCACGTCGGGGATGTCAGCGTGCACGGCGACGAGGGTGAAGGCGCCCTCCAGGCGTCCGCACACCCGGCGCATGGCCTCGGCCAGGTCCATGTCGGACTCGACGATGACCTCGGCGAGCAGGTGCGCGACGACCTCGGTGTCGGTGTCCGAGGTCATCTCCGCGCCCCGGGACTCCAGCTCGTCGCGAAGCGCGGCGAAGTTCTCGATGATGCCGTTGTGCACGACGGCGACCTTGCCGGCGTTGTCGCGGTGCGGGTGGGCGTTGCGGTCGGTCGGGGCGCCGTGGGTGGCCCAGCGGGTGTGGCCCATTGCGGTGCGCGCGGCCGGCAGCGGCTCCTGCGCCAGCTGGGAGACCAGGTTGGCCAGCTTGCCGGCCTTGCGGGACACGCTCAGCGTGCCGCCGGCGACCAGGGCGACCCCGGCCGAGTCGTACCCCCGGTACTCCAGGCGCTTCAGGCCTCCGAGCACAACATCGAGCGCCCCGTCCCCACCTACGTATCCCACGATGCCGCACATGATGATCAGCGTAGGGGGCGTGCGCCTCCCGCACCTGGCGAACTCACCCGGGTGGGATATGAGGAAGTCGGCGCGGATCAACCCGAAGCGGACTCTGAACTGCGCTCGATGCCGGTGTCGTTGACCGTGGCGCCGTCCCCGTCGTCGCTGCAGCCGCCGAGACCGGCCAGGATCGCCAGGGCAATCGGGGCCAGGAATACCAGCGCTGTGTCACGGACACGACAGACGGCACGCGGCACACCGGAAGCGTAGGCGGTGTGCCGTTGACCGCACGGTCACCGGTCGGGTGAGCTGGGCGCTCAATCTGGACTTCTGCTGAGGGGGCGTGTCCCATTGGTGGCCTTCGGCGGATGCGGGCACCAGTCCTGCAACGCGATCGGCGCCACCGGCCACGCCCGCCGCCTGCAGGACGAGCTGTCCGCGATGATCCCACTCGCCTCCGCCACCCCAACCGTCTCGGCACCTGCCGACTGTCGGTGCCCGCGGATATCGTCGGGACATGACCGCTGCTGCCGCTCCCGACGCAATGCCGCCACCCGATGTCGAGTTGACCCCACGCGCCATCCACGACGCCCTGCTACCCGAGGAGGTGGGGGACTTCGACCGGCAGTACCGCCAGGCGATGCTCGAGGCGGCGGAGTCGTTGGACCTCACCAAGGTCTTCGCGCTTCTGGAGCACTGGCGCTGGATCGCACGTTCGTCTCTGGATCCAGTGTCTCATCGGCAGATGCTGGCCAATGCTCAGATACTCCTGGCCGGCGGGGAGATCGAGACCGAGCTCTGGTCGGTCACCAAGGCTCGTCTCGGCCTGTAGGTGTACCGGATCGAGACGGACGCCCGTGCGCTCGAACAAGTCGCGGCACTGCCCGCCGTCGCATTGACGCCGTACGCCGAACTCCTCGCCCTGCTGGAGGTCGGGCCATGGAGCGGTCAGGAATACCACGAGGATCTTCCCGAGGGCCCGGTGCGCGCACTGCATATCGGGCGCCACGGCGAGGGCCTGGCGTTCTACCTCATTCTCGACCAGCAGCGTCGGGTCATCGTCCTGAAGGTGTTGTGGGTCGGTTAATCGACACATCGGTGGCCTTGTCTATCTGGCGGCGTCGATGAGCACCGGATGTGGGCATGTCCTCCGCGAGGGCGCCAAGTTCTGCGCCGAGTGTGGGGCCTCGCTCTCCCCGACCTGCAGCGGATGCCACGGCCCGTTACGGCCCGCCGACAAGTTCTGTTCCGAATGTGGGACGCCCGTCGCCGTCGGGTTGACCGTGGCACCCGCTCACCCCCCGGCCCGCGACCGCGCCGAAGGCGAGCGTAAACAGGTAACCGTCCTGTTCGCCGACGTCATGGGCTCGATGGACCTGGCCGAACAGCTCGGCCCGGACGAACTCAGCCGGGTCATGTCGGGGCTGTTCGACGTCTGCCGCGAGGCCGTCGAACATTTCGGCGGCACGGTGGACAAGTTCACCGGCGACGGCATCATGGCGATCTTCGGGGCGCCTCTGGCCCAGGAGGACCACGCCCGCCGCGCCTGCCATGCCGCGCTGCGACTGGTGAGCGCCGCGCAGGAGTACGCACTGACGCTACGTCAGCACAGTATCGAGCTGGCCGTGCGCGTAGGCCTGAACTCCGGCGAGGTCGTCGCCGGATCGGTCGGCAGCGGCGCCGGTGGCGCGTTCACCGCGGTCGGGCACACCGTCGGCCTCGCGCAGCGGATGGAAGCCCGATCCACGCCCGGCGTTCCTTACCTCACCGAACACACCGCCGCCCTCGTCGCCGAGAGCTTCCTGCTGCGGGGACTGGGCAAGATCGATGTCAAGGGCTCCACCGTCCCCCTGGGCGTGTTCGCCCTCGAAGGTGCGTCCGGTTCATCATCGGCGCCCGGGCGGCGACGGTCGGGATCTGCCCGGCTCGTCGGCCGGGACCGCGAACTCGCCACGCTGACCGAGGCGCTCGCCGAGGCCCGCGCAGGGCGGGCCCAGGTGATCGGGCTCGTCGCCGAAGCCGGCGCGGGCAAGAGCCGGCTGTGCGAGGAGCTGGTGCAGCGCGCCACTGCCGCCGGTGTGTTCGTTCGGCGGACCTCGGGTGTCTCGCACGCCCAGACCGTCGCCTTGCTGCCGATCCTGGGTCTGTTCCGGGACTACTTCTCGGTCACGGACGAGGACACGCCTATCCAGATCAGGGACAAGGTGCGCGACCGAGTGCTCGCACTGGACGCCGATCTCGAACCAGCGCTGGGGTTGATCTTCGACTTCCTGGAGGTCCCCGACCCCGAACGTCCCCCACCGCAGCTAGGACCGGACGCGCGCCGGCGGCGGGTGTTGGACGTGATCCGCCGGCTCACCCAGCGGCGCAGCCAGAGCGAGACCCTGCTGCTGATCCTGGAAGATCTGCATTGGTTCGACCCGCAGAGCGTCGCGTTCCTCGACGCCTGGCTGCCGTCCTTTCCGGGCACCCGAACGCTCGTCGTGACCAACTTCCGGCCCGAGTTCCATGCGCCGTGGATGGCCCGCTCCTACTACCGCCAGGTGCCGCTGGCGCCGCTGGACGGACCCGCCGTCGGCGCGCTGCTCGGCGAGCTCCTCGGCCCGAACCAAGGGCTGACTGCGGTGGCCCGCCAACTGCAGGCCCGAGCAGACGGCAATCCCTTCTTCGCCGAGGAGATCGTCCGCGGACTCGCCGAAGAGGGCACGCTCGTCGGCGAACCGGGGCGCTACGTCCTGGCCCGACCGGCCCGCGAGGTGAGCGTCCCACCCACCGTGCAAGCGGTGCTCACGGCACGTATCGACCGCCTGGCCGCCCGCGAGAAGTCCCTGCTGCAGGCTGCCGCGGTGATCGGGCGCACCTTCACCGAGACGCTTGTCGGCCGGGTGAGCGCGTGCGAGCCGGCATTGCTGGACGAGGCTTTGCAGTCGTTGTGCGCGGCGGAACTGTTGCAGGCCACCGGCACCGCCGGCGAGTACCGCTTCTGGCACCCCCTCACCCAGGAGGTCGCCTACGGCTCGTTGCTCACGGCGACCCGAAGCCGCCACCACGACGCGGTGGCGCGCGCCCTGATTGCCACTGGTTCCGACCGCCACGACGAACTCGCGCCGCTGATCGCCAACCACTACGAGGTCGCCGGGCTCGGTGTGGAAGCAGCCCGATGGCAGCTGCGCGTCGCCTCTCGCATCCTGTACAGCGATTTCCCCGAGGCAGATCGGCGACTTCGCCGTGCGATCGAGCATCTCGCTGCCGCGCCCGCCACGGACGAGAATCTGACGACAGGTGTGCAAGCCCGGATGCTGCGACTTCGGATTGGCGCTCGGATCGGGATGGAGGTCGACGAGGCCGACCGGCTCGTAACCGAGGCGCGGGCCATTACCGGCCGCCTCGGCAATCCCGGCCTGCACGCGTGGCTCGGCTTCGCCGAAGGAACGTTCCGGGCCTACACCGGCGCTCCGCTTGCGGCTGCGACATCCTTCCGCGCGGCCGCGGACGACCTCGACCGGACCGACGAGTTCATGCGGGCCGTGTTCGCGCGAGCGGCGGTCACCCTCATGGATGCCTACACCGGGCCACTCTTCGACGGATGCGACGCCCTCGACCGCGCGATCGCTGCGTGCCACGGTGATCCCACTGCGGGCACCACCGAGCTCGGCGTGAGCATCCCGGACGTCGCGCAATTGGTCCGTGTTCTGCTGTGTCTGCCATCGGGCCGGCTGGTCGAGGCCGAGCAGAGCCGCCAGAGCGCGTTGGCGGGCTCCGAGCTGCGTCCGGCCGCCGAGTGGCGGGCCTGGGCTCTGGCCCTCGGTGCTGAGCTGGCGCAGGCCAGTGGTGATCCGGGCCGGATAGCGAAGGCGGCGCGCGCTGCGGATCAAGCGTTGGAGCTGGCCCGCGATACGGGCAGCATCGTGACAGCGGTCAAGGCGGGCCTCGCGCGGGGGATCGTCGCCTGCCTGGCGGGGCGAGCGACCGAGGGCGCCGCCATCCTCACGGAATCCCTCGCCGAGGCCCGCCAGAAGCATTGCGGGCTCCTGCACGAGCCCGACCTGCTGGTCTCGCTCGCACGCGCCCAGTTGGCAGCCGGTGACTCCGAGGCCGCCCGCGCGGCCGCAGGGGCAGCTATCACCGTCGCTCGTCAGCAGGGAACTGCCGTGATCGAATCGCATGCGCACGCCGTCCGGGCCCTCGTGCTGCGAAAGACGGCCACCTGTACGGCCGACCTTGCCGAAGCGCGGGTCGCTGTGGCGGATGGTGAGAAACTCGCCGCCGAGACCGGCGCTGCCACCTATGCCGCGTTCCTGGCCGAGGAGCGCGCCCGGCTCGACGGCGATGACGCCGCGCTCAAGATTTGCGCCGACGGCTACGACGCGATCGGCGCAACCGGTCACGCCCGCCGACTGCGCGCCGAGCTCGGGTGACGGGTGGCGGGGCGTTCCGCACGGTGGGTGTGGTGCCGCACGGTGGGTGGGTGCCGCACGGTGGGTGGAGAGAAGTATCTCGGCGGGTGTGGGTGGGTGGCTCGGGTTCATGGCTTGTCGGGTCGCGGATCGTGCGGGTGGTCGCCGGTTCCGTGCGGTGGTGACCGGTCGGGCTATCATGATGGACCGTCAGTTTACTGTTACCGGAGCGTGATCAACGGGACGCCTGCAGGGCAGCTTTCCACGCAGAACTGTCGGTGGCCCGCTCTAGGGTTTCTGGCATGGAAGGGCTGCGGGGACTGACCGGTCGGGCGGTCGTCGACGAGCTGCGCGAGCGGTACGCCGAGACCGCCCGTCAGCGCGCCTCGCTGCTGGAAGCGGTCTGGGAAACCGTGCTGTGCGACTCCGCCGATTCCACGCACCGGTTGACCGAGCCGGACGAATGGGCCCCGGATGAGGTCCGCGCCGCGCTCGGGTTGACCCGCAAGGCCGCGAACCTGCTCGTCGGTGAGGCGCACGCGATCGTGCACCGGCTGCCTCAGTTGCACGCGGCGATGGCGGCCGGGGAGCTGGACCAGGCCCGGGCCCGGGTACTCGCGGACTGGACCCTGGAACTGGCCGACGATCACGCCCACGCGGTGTGCGCCGCCCTGCTGCCTCGGTGCGAGCTGTCCGCGCAGACCCGGCTGAGCACCGGGCAACTGGTGGATCAGATCAAGACCATGGCGATCGCGCTGGACCCGGAATGGGCCCGGCGCCGCTACGAGGCCAAGGTGGCGGGCCGGCGCGTGGTCGCCTCCCGTGACCCGGAGGGCACCGCGTCGCTGTCCGGGCTCAGCCTGCCGGTCGAGCGGGTCGCCGCCGCATCGGCGCGGATCGAGGCGTTGGCCCGTTCGGCCCGGCGCGGCGGCGACAAGCGCCCGATCGATCACATCCGCGCCGAGCTGTTCCTGGGCATGACCGACGGCACCTACACGGGCCTGACCGACGATCAAATCCTCACCGCGCTGCTCACCGCCCACCATCGCGAGGACGGTGGCGGTGCCCACCAGGCCGACCAGGGACAGACCGGCGAAAAGGGCGACGCGGGCGACGGCAAGGCCGACCAGGTCAGCCGGGCCGATTCCCGCGGCACGACGCCCGCACCTTCCATGGCAGTGGACTCGGCAGCGGTGCCGCCCTCTGAGCCGGCGTCTGAGCCGGCGTCGGGGTCCGCGTCGGATCCGGTGATTGCGCCCGCGCCCACACCGGTGCCGGTGCCGTCCTGGGCGGGGGTGCACCTGAAGGTGCGCCTGTCCACCCTGCTCGGCCTGGACCGCTACCCCGCCGAACTCGCCGGCTGGGGAACCTGCCACGCCGAACTCGCCACCCAGATGGCGCGCGAGCTCGGCGCGGCGCAATGGCGCTACACCTTCACCTGCCCCGACGGGTACCTGATCCGCACCGGCCTGATGAGCACCCGCCCCACCGGCAGCAAGAAACGCGCCGCGTCCTGTGCGGGCGTGGTGGAAATCCTGGTCCCGGCCGCCCTGCTCCCGCGCCTGTTCGGACCCGACGCCGACCTCATGTCGAGCATCGCCCCCGACCTGATCCGCGCCTGGGACCCGGTCCTGTTCGACCTGACCGAGAAGCTGCACGATCCCAAAACCCAGCGCCTGCTCGACCCGCGCCGACGCGCCCCCGGCGCCGCTCTGCGCCGAGAGGTCACCACCGCGATCACCACCTGCGTCGGCGCCGGATGCCGAGCCCCGGCCCGCGCGAGCGACGTCGATCATCTTCACGATCACGCCAAAGGCGGATTGACCGTCGCCGCGAACCTCGACCCGATGTGCCGGCACGACCACCGCGTCAAAACCGAAGCAGGCTGGCAACTACGCCGCGTCAACGACACCTTCGAATGGACCACCCGCCTCGGACACCTCTACCTCGTCCCCATCCCACCGGTCCTGCCCGACCTCCCCAAGCAAAGACCCGGGCCGGGCAGCGACC
>JBQTIR010000018.1:0-3273 GCA_052387905.1 Sporichthyaceae bacterium
GGGCGGGTTCCACCCCGGCCCCCCGGGCGCCGCCCACTGTGTGAAACCCCCCGGGGTTTTTCGCGTCTTTTCCAAAACCCACCGCTTTTGCGAGGTGTTTTGTGTTGGTTTTCCCCACCTTTTCGCGGCACGCAACGCAATTCAGTTGCTGACTGGCGGGCCTCGCGGCCAGGGTTGAGGCTGTCCTCGACGGGTTCTTCGTCATCCGCTGCGTGGAGCGCGGCGAGCCTTGCACCTGCTCGTGTCACCCCCAGTTACCCGAGACCGGCCTGCACGACTTCGGCGCCGACTGCTCCTGCCGGCGCACCGTAGCGCAGCGTAAGGAGTCGTGGAAGAGGTGGGAAGTCGAGCAAGACCGGTACTGGGCTTTCCCCGAGGGCTTGGCGATCACCGCGGAGCGCGAGGCCGAACGGGCCGCACTTGAGGCGTGGATGGCCACCGATGCCGGCGTGGTGATGACGCTCGGCGAATCTCCCCAGGGTTGCTTAGCGAATTTCCCCACCCTGTGAGGCGGTCAGGTTAGCGGCTTGCGCCGGTCGGCGGTGTTGCCGGCGCGTAGCGCCTGGTTGCGGGCGTGGTGCTCGCGGAGGCGGTAGGAGTCGCCGTCGAGGTTGAGCACGACGGAGCGGTGCAGGAGCCGGTCGAGCATGGCGGCGGCGACGTTGGTGTCGCCCAGGATCTCGCCCCAGCCGGCGACGGGCCGGTTGGTCGTGATCAGGATCGAGCCCTTGAGGTAGCGCTGGTTCACGACTTGGAACAGCGCGGCGGCGGCTTCGGCGGGCAGCGGGAGATAGCCCAGTTCATCGATGACGAGGAGGGCGGGGCCGGCGTAGAAGCGCATGGTGGTGGCCCAGCGTCCTTCGATCGCGGCGCGGTGGCAGCGGGCGGCGAGGTCGGCCGCGGAGGTGAAGTAGGTGCGGTGCCCGGTCTCGGCGGCCTTGCGGGCCAACGCGACACCCAGGTGGGTCTTGCCGGTGCCGGGTGGGCCGACGAGCAGCACGTTGGTGGCGCTGTCGAGGTAGCGGCAAGAGGCGAGTTCGTTGACGATCGCGGGGTCGGCGCCGGGTTGGGCGTCGAAGTCGAACTCCTCGACGGTGGCCGGGGTGGGCAGGCAGGCGAAGCGCAGCCGCCCGGCCAAGCGGCGCGCTTCGGTGGCCTCGACCTCGGCGGCGAGGAGGCGTTCCAGCGCTGCGGTGACCGAGAGCTTCTCGGCCGCGGCGGCGTCGAGCACGGTCGGCAGCTGCTCGGCCGCGGTGGGCAGACGCAGCGCACTCAGGTGGGCGCGCAGGCGTTGATAGAGCGCGGCCTGCGCGGTGCTCGGCGTGGCGCTCGGGGTGGCGTTCGCTGGGGTGGTTCTGCTCATTGCAGGGTGTTCCTTCCGTCGGCCGCGTCGGCCCATTGGGCCAGGTCGATCACGGTTGCTGATGGCACGTCAGATTGGTGGGCCTTGTGGTCGGCGGCCGGGTTCCCGCGGAGCACCTGAGCGGCGGCTTGGGCTTCGGGGCCGGGTGGGATGCGGACCTTGCGCCGGTGCGGCCGGGCGCTGGTGGCCGCCGCCATCGCGGCAGTGTTCAGCGCGAGGACGTGCCCGTCGTCGCGGACGGTGGCGCAGGCCCCGGGGGCGGCGCGCAGATGCCGGGCGATCACGATCCCCGTGCTGGTAGCGATATCCAGGGTGGTGGAGCCGAGACGGCGGGTCACCCTCACGCTGGCCCGGGCCAGCTCGGGTGGGACGGAGTAGCGGTTGCCCTCGAAGGGGACCAGCGCCTGCGCCGTGGCGATCCGGGACACCGTCAGGGTGGCCGGGAACGGTGCCGGCCGCGGCGACAGCGGCTCGGTGGCGGCGACGGTGGCGACCGTGGACTTTCCGGTGGTGGTGCGCCGGATGCGGGCATCACCGCGCAGGGCGCACCAACGGTCC
This sequence comes from Sporichthyaceae bacterium, assembly GCA_052387905.1. Lineage (GTDB taxonomy): Bacteria > Actinomycetota > Actinomycetes > Sporichthyales > Sporichthyaceae > JBQTII01. The sequence continues at coordinate 1,922 of JBQTIR010000018.1, forward strand.
AGCGACCCCTGCGCCTGGTGCACCGTGGTGTCGTCGGCCACGGTGCGCCACCAGCGTTGCGCGGCGACGTGGTTGGCCTTCTCCACCACACCTTTGCGGTTCCCGCGCCGGGCCGGGCAGATCTCGACCTTCACCCCGTAGTGCTTGGCCACGGCGGCGAAAGTGGCGCTGATGCGCCGGACTCGGGGTGGCAGACCGTGGCCATCCGGTCGAAGCGCCAGGAGCGGGTGAGCCCACCGAGGCCGGCGCAGATCCGGTGCAGCGCGTCGATGAGATGCGCCTGGTCCGTGGACTCACACAGCACGCCGCGCCAACGCCCGGAATGGGCGAGCGACCCGACGAGCAGGAACGCGGTCTTGCCCCACCCCCACTCCTCAGGCGGGTCGGGCAGCTCGACCCAGTCGAACTGGGTTTCCTGACCTGGTGGGTGCTCGATGACCGCGACCGGGCGGTCCTTGGCCGGCCGGCACGACTCGCAGGCCGGGCGCAACGCCCGGCGCCGCAGGGCGCGGGTGAAGCTCGGATAGGACTGGGCATAGCCCAGGTCGAGGACCTCGTCGAACAGCGTGGTGGCCCACAGGTGCGGGTCCTCGCGCAGCCGAGCGCGGCAGTACTCGGCGAACGGCTCGAACAGGTCCGGCTCGGTGCGGGCCCGCTCCCCGGCGACCCGCGCGCCGCGCAGATAAGCCCGGATGGTCTTGCGATCGCGCTTGAGGTGGCGGGCGATCGCGGAGATCGTCCAGCCCTGGCGGTGGAGCGCATGCGCGTCCACGTCTTCCTCCCGTGTGAGCATGAGAACGGAGGTCCCTTCGAACTGCAGGTGGTCAGAGACCAGCAGCCTCGAGGGGGCCTCCGCCGTCTCGGCGGAGCCCCACGGGTGGGGAATTTCAGTGAGCAGGTCTGGGGAGTTTCAGCTGAGCGTCGTCAGTGGTGGTCACCAGCCACGGCGGATGGGCCCCAGAAACAGTGGTGGGGTTCGGTCGACGGTCACACCTTCCATTTCCGTGAACGCCACGATCGTTGGCGTATCGAGCTCGATCTCACACCCTCAGGTCGCTTCGTCGAGGTGTTGACCGGAGGTGACCTCGATGACGAGAGCGGTCGGCGGACGAAGGAGATCGAGAAGGGCGAGGTGATCGCCGAGGGCGTGGTCGGCTGCGATGGCTACGGCGCCACTGAGGCGGAGCGCGGGCGGTTCATCGTCGGGACGATCCGTGCGCATCTGCGCCGCGCCACGTGCAATTGTTGCGTGCGGGGGAAGTTTGGGGGTGTGGGCCACAAAAGCGCAGGGCCCCCCAATATAGGGGGGGGGGGGGCCCACCCACGGGGGCCCGGGGGGGGGGGGGCCACAC
>JBQTIR010000019.1:0-56175 GCA_052387905.1 Sporichthyaceae bacterium
CCATCAGCGACCACGAGCGCTACTTCCTGATGGCCCGCAACACCTACGCACCACTGGAAGCCGGCCCCGCGACCGACGCCGACGGCATCCCCACCCCCGGACACAAGGTCAGCAAGGTCCGCGCCCGACTGTCCGCGTTCTGGTACGCCGACGATCTGCCCAAACCCACTGCCGAGCAGTACGCCGAACTCACCTCCGGCCACGGCGACGGGCACCACTAGCAGGTACCGCACCACCGACGCCTCGCGGGCCAGAATGGACCGGTGAGCGCCACCCAGTCCCCCAACGACCGCGAGGTCGGGCGCTGGAGTGCGGGCGCGGTAGCGAGCCGCCTGGGCATCGCGGCCTCGACACTGCGGTCCTGGAATCACCGCTACGGAGTGGGCCCGGTGCCCTCCCGCACCGGCGGGCACCGGCTTTACTCCGAGACCGACGTCGCCGAGCTCCAGCGGATCCAGCAGGCGGTCGCCGCCGGCATGCCGGTCAAGGCCGCGGTCGAGATCGTCCGCCGGGAACGGGCCAGCGACGCGGCAAGCGCACAGGTCGACCCCCCGCTTCCGACACCGATCCGGACTCCGGCCGGCATTGATGCCGCTGCCCAGCGACTGGACTACATCGCCCTGGTGCGAGCCTTCGATGCCGCCCTGGCCGGCGACGGAGTCCTGCGCACCTGGGAACGCCTGTGCCGGCCCGCATTGATCCGGGCCGGGGAACGGGCTGCCTGCGGAGAGCGCATGGACGTCGAACTCGTGCTGGCGCGTTCGCTGATGGCTGCGCTGCACCGCCTTGCACCACCGTGGCCGCGGCGCCCGCACCGCCCGCTGCTGCTCGCCTGTGCCCAGGACGAGTGGCACAGCCTGCCCCTGGAAGTACTTGCTGGGGCTTTGGCCGAACGCGAAGTCGCCACCTTCTGCCTCGGTGCGGCGGTGACGGATACCGCGCTGCTGGACGCCGCCACCCAACTTCGCCCACCGGCGCTGGTCCTCTCGGCCAGTCGGAGCGAGACCGCTCGCCCGGACATACTTCGGCGATTGGCCGAGCGGGTCCCGGTGGTCCTTGTCGCCGGGCCTGGTTGGGACGGCGTGGTGCTGCCCGAGAGCGTCACCCCGGTCCACGACATCGCCAGCGCGCTCGCGGCCGCTGAACGCGCCGCCACCCTCAGATCAGCATCTGCGCCAACAGTCGCCGGACATCATCGAGCTCGGCCACCGGCAACGTGATTCCCGGTACGGACGGCGCAGGCGGGCGCCGCCGAGCTCAGTGGGCGTGCTCGCCGCGGTAATACTCCATCACGAAGCCGAAGGTGGCAAAGGCGAAGAACGGCACCATGAGCGCGAACATCCACATGCCGAAGACGATCCCGAGGAAGCCCAGGGCGCCGGTGCCGGCCAGGATCAGCGGCCACCAGCTGTAGGGCGGGAAGAAGCCGAGCTCGCCCGCGCCGTCCTCGATGTCACCGGTGGGGTCATCCTCCGGGCGCGGATCGATGCGCTTACCGGTGAACAGGAAGTAGAACCCGACCAGCGCGCACAGACCCCAGGTCAGGACGAGCGCGGTGGTGCCGGTCCAGTCCTTGGAGTAGTACCAGTAGATCGGGATGATGGGGACCAGGAAGATCCCGATCCCGGCGAACAGGTTGCCTTCGACCTTCATCGGTGCGCTCCCCTACTCCTGGCTGAAGCCGATGCCACCCTTGCCGGGCTTATCGGTCTCGTCGTCCTCGCGCTCCAGCACCAGCGTGCTCGTGCCGGCGCCCTCGCGGTCGTGCCCCTCCAGGTCCGGAGAGCCGTAGATGGCATCGAGCACGTTGGTCCCCCGGGTGGGGCCGTCGTGCGCCGAGGCGTATTCCGGGTGGTGCAGGTCGAAGGCCGGGGACTCCGAACGGATGCGCGGCATCTTGGTGAAGTTGTGCCGCGGGGTCGGACAAGCGGTCGCCCATTCCAGCGAGCGGCCATAGCCCCACGGGTCATCGACGGTCACCATCGGGGCCTTCTTCGCCGTCTTGATGACGTTGAGCAGGAACGGCAAGGTCGACATGCCCAGCAGGAAGGCACCGATCGTGGAGATGGTGTTCAGCGCCGTGAAGCCCTCACTGGCCAGATAGTCCGGATAGCGCCGGGCCATACCCTCCGCTCCCAGCCAATGCTGGACCAGGAACGTGGTGTGGAAGCCGAAGAACAGCGTCCAGAAGTGGATCTTGCCCAAACGCTCGTCGAGCATCTTCCCGGTCATCTTGGGCCACCAGAAGTAGAAGCCCGCGAACATCGCGAACACCACGGTGCCGAAGACGACGTAGTGGAAGTGCGCGACCACGAAGTAGGAGTCCGAGACCGCGAAGTCGATCGGCGGGATCGCGAGGATGACGCCGGTCAGACCACCGAACAGGAAGGTCACCAGGAAGCCGAGGGACCACAGCATCGGGGTGTCGAAACTGATGGACCCTCGCCAGATCGTGCCGATCCAGTTGAAGAACTTCACCCCGGTGGGTACCGCGATCAAGAACGTCATGAAGGCGAAGAAGGGCAGGAGCACACCGCCGGTCACGTACATGTGGTGCGCCCACACCGTCACCGAGAGTGCGGCGATCGACAGCGTCGCGAAAACCAGGCCCTTGTAGCCGAAGCAGGGCTTACGGGCGAAGACCGGGAAGATCTCGGTCACGATGCCGAAGAACGGCAGCGCGATGATGTAGACCTCAGGATGTCCGAAGAACCAGAACAGGTGCTGCCAGAGCAGCGCACCACCGTTGGCCGCGTCGAAGACGTGGGTACCGAACTGACGGTCGGACTCCAGCACGAGCAGCGCGCCGGCGAGGATCGGGAACGCGATCAGCACGAGGATGGAGGTGACCAGGATGTTCCAGGTGAAGATCGGCATCCGGAACATCGTCATACCGGGCGCGCGCATGCACACGATGGTGGTGATGAAGTTGACGCCACCCAGGATCGTGCCGAAACCACCCAGGGCCAGACCCATGATCCACAGGTCCGCGCCGATGTTGGGCGAGCGCACTGCGTCGTTGAGCGGGGCGTAGGCGAACCAACCGAAGTCGGCAGCGCCGCCGGGGGTCAGGAACCCCATCATCACGATCGTGCCGCCAAAGGCGAAGAGCCAGAAGCTGAACATGTTCAACCGCGGGAACGCCACGTCGGGGGCGCCGATCTGCACGGGCATGATCACGTTCGCGAAGCCGACGAAGAGCGGGGTCGCGAACAGCAGCAGCATGATCGTGCCGTGCATGGTGAACAGCTGGTTGAACTGCTCGTTGGAGACGAACTGCGATCCGGGCCGCGCCAGCTCGGCGCGCATGATCAGCGCCATCAGGCCGCCGACCAGGAAGAACGCGAAGGACAGGACCAGGTACATGATCCCGATCTTCTTGTGATCGGTCGTGGTGGCCCAGTCGATGACCATGGCGCCATAGGACTTCTTGCGCGCGTACGGCGAGGTGGTGACCCGCTCCGGCTCTTCGAGAATCGTCATTCCTCGCCCGCTTCCTCAGTTGTGCCTTCGGTTCTGGCACCGGTGCGCGCGTTGGTGCCCGGGGTGAAGCCGGCGTCGTCGTATCCCTCATCAAGGTTGTAACCGCGCTGGCGATCGGCGTCGGTGTTCAGGATGCCGCGCGGGAGCGCGCCGGTCTGGCCGGCGGCCTTCAAATCGGCGACGTGATCGGCATACTCCGCCTCGCTGACCACCCGGACGTCGAAGAACATCCGGGAGTGGTCGGTGCCGCAGAGCTCCGCGCACTTGCCGGCGAAGGTGCCGAGCTTGTTCGGGGTCAGCTCGAAGGAGTTCACCCGGCCCGGGATGACGTCGAGCTTGAACAGGAAATTCGGGACCCAGAAGGAGTGGATGACGTCCGGGGAGCTGAGCTCGAAGCGGATGAGCTTGTTCACCGGCAGCCACAGCTCAGGACGATCCGCCGGGGTCCCGACGTCGTAGACCTTGTCCTCGCGATAGTTGAACGCCCAGCTCCACTGCTTGCCGATGACCTCGACGACCATGTCCTCTTCGCGGTCCTCGTCGAGCAGGATCGATTGGTCACGCTCAGTGAAGTAGAAGAGCACCGCGATGATCACGAACGGGACCACCGTGTACAGGACCTCGATGGGGAGGTTGTACCGGGTCTGGATCGGGATCTCGGTCTCGGACTTACGCCGGTGGAAGATGCAGGTCCACGCGATCAGACCCCAGACGGCTGCGCCGGTGATGAGCGCGGCGAGCCAGGAGCCCTGCCACAGCAGCAGGATGCGCGGGGCCTCCTCCGTGGCCGGACTCGGGAAGGCGAAGCGCGGGAGATCGGCGGTGTCACACCCGGTCAGTGTGAGGAGGGCCAGCAGGGTGAGGCCGATCAGCGCGACCCGACGAGAGCGGCGCGGTACCGATGCGACCGACGTGCGCGGCCGCGCTGGTGGAGAACCGAGTGGTCGCAACGGGGGCCTTCCAGCGTCGTGCGGACGGGGCACACAGCGTTGGCCGTGCGCCCCGCAGCCTACTCCGAGCCCCGTTCACTCCTGCGCTCAGGTGGGCGGTGCGGCGACCTCACTAACCTCGCCCTTATGAGCGAGGACCAGGCCTGCGCGGAGCAGCCGCCCGGTGCCTACTTCGACGCGGCCTCGACCGAGCCGCTGCACCCCGCGGCCGCCGTGGCCTGGGCCGACGCGATCGAGCGCGGGTGGGCCGATCCCGCCCGGTTGTACCGGGACGGGCGCCGCGCCCGGGCACTGCTCGATGACGCCCGCGACGGGGTCGCCGGCGTCCTGGGCGTGGGACCGGGCGACGTGAGTTTCACCTCCTCAGGCACCGCCGCCCTCGAGCTCGGGATCACCGGCTGCCTGCGCGGGCGCGCCCGGGTCGGGGCGCACCTGGTGACCTCTGCCGTCGAACATTCCGCCGTCCTGCACACCGCCGCGATCCACCTGGCTGCGGGCGGCACGCACGCCGCCGTCGGCTGCGACGGGGCGGGCCGGGTGGACCCCGAGGTGTTCGCCGCCGCCGTTGCGCCAGGCACTGCCCTGGCGGTGCTGCAGAGCGCCAATCACGAAGTGGGGACCCTGCAACCGGTGGGCGAGGTCGCCGCTGCCTGTGCCGACGCCGGGGTGCCCCTGCTGGTGGACGCGGCCCAGAGCCTCGGCCGCCTCCCGGTGCCCGGCGGGTGGTCCGCCCTGGTGGCCAGCGCCCACAAGTGGGGTGGCCCCGCCGGTGTCGGGGTGCTCGCGGTGCCGGCGCGGGCGCGATGGCGGCCACCGGGTCCGCGCGGACCCCGAGAGGCGGGGCGTTGGCCCGGGTTCGAGAACGTGCCCGCGATCGCGGCGGCCGCAGCGGCTCTGCTGGCCGCCGTGGCCGAGGCGGCCGCCGAGAACGCGCGCCTGGCGGCACTGTGCAGGCGGATCGCCGCAGCGGCGGCGGCGCTGCCCGACGTCGTCGTGCTCGGGCCCGAGGATCCGGGTGCCCGACTGCCGCACCTGGTCACGTTCTCCTGCCTCTACCTCGACGGCGAGGCGCTGGTGACGGCCCTGGACCGGGCCGGCTTCGCGGTGAACTCCGGTTCGTCCTGCACCTCGGACACGTTGGCCCCCAGCCACGTCCTGGCGGCGATGGGCGTGCTGTCCCACGGCAACGTTCGGGTGTCCCTGCCGCGCGGCACCGCCGAGGCCGACGTCGATCGCTTCTGCGCGGTGCTGCCCGGCGCGCTCGCCGACCTGCGGGCCCGCGCCGGGGTGAGTGACTTATGACGGCACAGCATGAGGCACCGGCCCTGACGTTGGACATGCGCGGGCGACGCTGCCCGATACCGGTGATCGAGCTGGCGCGCCATCTCGGCGACGTGCCGGTCGGCGCCGTGATCGACGTGCTCGCCGACGACCCCGCAGCCCGCCTGGACATCCCGGCGTGGTGCAGGATGCGGGCACAGGATTTTCTCGGTGAACGCGCCGATCCGCGCGGGCCGGCCTACCGGGTGCGTCGCATCCGCTGACGGATCGTCAGCTGACGGGCGCGGGTTCCGGGGGTTCGGGGGCCGGGAACGGCCGGATCTCCGCCAGGGGCCGGCGCAGCAGCACGAAGTCGCCCCGCTCGGCCACGGCGACATACCCCTGCTCCAGCGCCTCCCGGATCAAATCATCCTGAGCCTGCGCGGAGCTGAAGGGCCAGTTCACGGTCTGACCACCGCGATCGACCACGATCCATGCGGGCTCGGTCCGCGAGTCCGGATGCCCGAACACCGAGACCTGCGCGCGGGCGGCGAGCTGGGGAACAAGACGGTTGGAGGCGGCCACCGTGACGTCGTCGGGGATCTGCCCGAGTACCGCGCGCGCATCGCCGATCCGGACGTCGTGAGACCACGTACTCGGTTGAACCACGGACCAGAGCGGGTAGGCCGGCACCAGCAGCGCCGTCACCACCGCACTGACCCCCAGTGCCTCGCGGATGCGGTCCGGGCCACCCGGGGCGGACCACCGCCGCAGCCCGTCGACGAACGCCACGAACACCATCGGCATCAGCACCGCGCTGTAGTGGAACTCCGTACCCCAGTACAGCGAGTTGTCCGAGGTGAGACGCCAGGCCAACGTCGGCACCACCAGCAGCAGCAGCGGTGAGCGCAGCGCCACCATCGCCGTCGGCGCCACCAGCAGGATCAGCATCATCACCTTGGGCTCGGGCATGAGCAGCCCGACCGTGACGCGTTCGAGGGAGTCCGCCCAACCCTCGGTCTCCCCACCGCCGCGGTGCGCATCCCACCAGGCCGAGAACGTCCCTTCCGCGGTGAAGGAGGGCAGGATCACCAGCACCGTGATCGCGGTGGACAACAGACCGAAAGCCGCGGCGAGCAGCCCCAGCACGCGTCGGCCGAACCAGACCACGAGCGCGCCGAGGACGGCCACGGTCAGGCCCAGGTCTTCCTTGACCAGCACCAGCGGCGCTGACCATGCCACGGCCGCGACCAGGCGCCCCTCGGCAAGCGCGACCGTGGCGAAGGCCAGCAGCGGCACGGCGAAGGCGACGTCGTGGACGTCGAAGCCGACCGCGCCCGCCACGCCCCAGGACAGCCCGTACCCCAGACCGACGACCAGGGCCGCCCGGCGGCCCAGGACGCGCTGGGCGTAGCCGGCGATCGGGATCACCGCGATTGCCAGCAGCAGCGCCTGCGCGACGAGCAGGGTGACCGGTCCGGGGAACAGGCGGTAGAACGGCGCGAGCGTGGCCAGAATCGGCCCGAAGTGGTCACCGAGAGCGTTGAACTCGGGGCCTTTGACTTCGACGATCGGAGCGCCGCCGTTGGCGTAAGCGCGCACCGTCTGCTCGACGATGCCCAGATCGAACCCGGTGGAGAGCAGCCGTTCGTGGCGGCGGATCGACACCGTCGCGTAAAGGGCGAACAAGGCGGCGGCGAGCAGCCACGTCCAGCCGGTGTCGCGTGGGATCAGCCGGCTGCGACGACCGTGGGCCGACGGCAGCTGCCGGGCCCCGATTCCGGCCGCCGGAGCGTCCGCGTGGGTCGTCACATCTGAAGAACTTAGGCGAAGGCCGCAGGCAAGGGCAGCAGCAGAGCGCGATCAAGGCGGTCCAGGTACTCCGGACGGGGCAGATCGAGCGCGCCGAGTGAGTGCAGATGCGGCGTTGTCCACTGCACGTCGAAGAGCCGGTTCGCCTCATCGCCGGCGCACCCGAGCAGCTCGACGAGGGTCACCAGCGCCGCCTTGGAGGCATCGGTGCTGGTGTGGAACATGGACTCCCCGGCGAAGAACCCACCGATCGAGATCCCGAACACCCCGCCGACCAGCTGGCCCGTGTCGTCGAAGGCCTCCACACTGTGGGCCCACCCGAGGGCGTGCAGGCGCCGGTAGGCCGCCGACATTCGCGGCGTGATCCAGCCGTGGGCGCGCCGCGGATGGGCGCACGCGCGCAGGACCGCGGAGAAGGCGGTGTCCACCCGAACGTCGAAGCGCTGCCGGGTGCGGGCGAGCGAGCGGCTCACGTGCAGGCCGTCGAGCGGCAGCACGCCGCGCGGATCCGGGGACCACCAGCCGACCGGGCCACGGCGCCCCAGCGGCATGGGGAAGATCCCCGCGCGATACGCCGCCAGGAAGGTGCCGGGCTCGGTATCAGCGCCGACCCCGATCAGCCCGCGCTCATCGGCCGTGCCCGGGTCCGGGAACGCCCACGGGCTCGGTTCGGGTTCAGCCGGCACAGAAAAAATCAGGCCGGCAGGGCGCTCAGGTGCGGGGCGATCTCGGCCTGGGCTGCCGTTCCGTAGGCACCGGAGATCCGGGCAAGGAAAGACTCGCGGCTCAGCGTGTACTCCTGGGTGCCGACGGTCTCCACGACATGTCCGGCGAGCACGGATCCGATCTGGGCGCAGCGTTCCAGCGGCAGGTCCCAGGACAGCCCGGCGACGAAGCCGGCCCGGAACGCGTCGCCCACCCCGGTCGGTTCGACGACTTTGGAGACCGCGGCCACCGGGATGTGCACCGGGTCCTTGCCGCGTTCGTGAATGCGGGCGCCCTCGCCGCCGAGCGTGGTGACGCGCACGGCCACCCGATCGGCAATCTCCTCGGCCGACCACCCGGACTTCTTCTCCACCAGCGCGGCTTCGTACTCGTTGGTGAACAGGTACGCGGCGCCATCGATGAGGTCGCGGATCTGCTCGCCCTCCAACCAGGACAGCTGCTGACTCGGGTCGGCGACGAACGCGATGCCGCGCTCGCGGCACTCCGCGGTGTGCCGGGCCATCGCCCCCGGGTCGTTGGGCCCGATCAGCACCAGGTCCAGACCGCCGAGGCGGGCGCCGATCGGCGCGAGTTCGATGTCGCGGGCCTCGCTCATCGCGCCGGCATAGAAGGAGGCGATCTGCGCCTGGTCGGAGTCGGTCGTACACACGAAGCGGGCGGTGTGCTTGAGATCGGAGACGTGCACCGAGGCGGTGTCAACGCCGTGGCGTTCCAGCCAGGCGCGGTAGGGCTCGAAGTCCTCGCCCACTGCCCCGACCAATGTCGGGCGTAGCCCCAGCACGCCCATGCCGAAGGCGATGTTGGCGGCAACCCCGCCGCGGCGGACCTCCAGGTCGTCGACCAGGAACGACACCGAGATCTTGGCCAGCGCCTCGGGGACCAGGGAGTCGGCGAACCGGCCCTGGAAGGTCATCAGGTGGTCGGTGGCGATCGAACCTGTGACAGCGATCTTCACGGCGGGGCGCTCCCAGGAGTCGAGGGCCCTGCTCATCCGATGCCGGGCGCGGACAGGCTACCGCTGAGTACCTCTGGTCCCGCGCCGATCGGCGCCTTAGCGTGAGCCCATGACTGACCAGCACCCGGCCACCGCCCCCGGCATGGCCGCACTCGGCCGCGACGCGGCCGCCCTGGCGGCGATCTACCCACCGCACCCCAGCGCTCCCCCGCGCCCCTGGCACCCGGCGCCGGTCACCATCCCGCCGGTCGCCCGCCGCCTAGGCGAGGGCATGCCGCCCTTCGTCTGAATCAAGCCCCGCTGAACGCAGAAACCGGGCCCGCGACGCAAACGTCGCGGGCCCGGTTTCGCGATGAGGCTTAGTGAAAACTATCTCCACAGGCGCAACTGCCGCCGGCGTTGGGGTTGTCGATGGTGAAGCCCTGCTTCTCGATCGTGTCGACGAAGTCGATCGTGGCGCCGCCCAGGTACGGGACGCTCATCCGGTCGACCACGACCCCGACGCCGGAGAAGTCGGTGACGACGTCACCGTCGAGGGACCGCTCGTCGAAGAAGAGCTGGTAGCGCAGGCCGGAGCAGCCGCCAGGCTGCACGGCGATGCGCAGGGCGAGGTCGTCGCGGCCCTCCTGATCGAGCAGGGCCTTGACCTTTGCCTGAGCCGCATCCGTGAGGACGGGCGCCGTGGTGGGGGTCTCGGTGCTGGTCTCGGAAACCGACATGCGCGCGCTCCTGCGTAGTGGGACTACCTGCACTGCGGGGGTGCTCTGCTCCCATGCTGACACATTCTGGGGCCCCTGGTATTCCCGCGCCCTGCCCGCAGGCGCTGGTGTGCACAGGGTCACAGCCGATCCCGGCCGGTTTGGGCGTGACGCGACGAACCGTTCAGCGGCGGGCCCAGGTGGTCGCCACGCGGGCGGCGAGCGCACTCAGGTGCTCCGCGGGCGCTGCCATCGCCGCTGCGGGTGATCCGGCGTGATCGGCGACGGAGAACGCCGATTCGATGCCGAGGGAGGCCATTTCGCGGCGGCCGAGTTCGACCTGGCCCGCCATCACCAGGCACGGCCGGGCGGCCGCCATCGCCAGCTCCGCCACCCCGCAGACGACCTTGCCGGCGAGAGACTGCCAGTCCAAACACCCCTCCCCGGTGATGACGACATCCACCTGGGCTGCGCGCTGCGCCAGGCCGGTGAGCTCGAGTACGGTCGCGATCCCGGCCACGCGCTGCGCGCCGAGCAGCATGAGCCCGTAGCCCAGACCCCCGGCTGCGCCCGCACCCGGCGCGATCGCCACCGAGGCACCCATGTTCAGCCCGACTCCGGGTTGAGCGGCTCGGGCGAAGTGCTCGAGCGCCGCGTCCAGGCGCTGCACGGCGTCGGGATCGGCACCCTTTTGCGGCCCGAAGATCGCACTGGCCCCACGCAGGCCCAGCAAGGGCGAGTCGACGTCGGTCGCCACCCGCAACGCCACGTCGCCCAGCGTGGCGCGCGCCGGGCCGAAGTCCAGGGCGGCCGGGTCCAGTCCGCCCAGTTCACCGCCCCCTGCGCGCAGGATGTCCGTGGGCAACGCCCCCAAGGCCGCCAGGGCACCGGCCCCGCCATCGTTGGTGCCCGATCCCCCCAGGCCGACGACGATCTCCCGCGCTCCGGCGTCGAGCGCCGCAGCGATCAGTTCCCCGACGCCGTAGGTCGTGGTCCTGCTCGGGTCTCGGTCCTCGGGGGCGATCAGGTGCAGTCCGGCGGCCTGGGCGGACTCGAGGTAGGCGATCCCGCCGGTCAGCAGCAGGGTCGCCGGGACCGGCTCTCCCAGGGGCCCGGTGACCGTGACGGCCTGCAGTTCGCCTCCGAGGGCGGAATGGACGACGTCGACGAAGCCGGGTCCCCCGTCGGAGAGCGGGGCCAGGATCAGTTCGTCACCGGGGGCCGCGGACATCCAGCCCGCCGCGATCGCGGCGGCGGCGGCGGGAGCGCTCAGGGTGCCGGTGAAGGAGTCCGGGCAGATCAGTACGCGCACCCCGGCAGTCTGCCGCCCCCCGGAACAGCGCCGTCATCTGCGGTGTTACACCCTGTGCGAGCATCGATCAGGTAACCACCGCCGGAGGGGAGTTCCGTGACCGCGAGCTCTGAGCTGAGCAGCCCGATCGCCCTCACGCTGCTTCCTGCCAGCCCGGCCGACCCGTTCTCCGAACGGGGTGTGGAGTGCCCGGGCGATCTTCCGGCAGCGGCCGATCCGACCCTCGTTGCACGGGTCACCGCCGCAAAGGCAGCGCTCGGCGATCGGGTATTCGTGCTCGGGCACCACTACCAGCGCGACGAGGTCATCGCCTTTGCCGACGTCACCGGCGATTCCTTCAAGCTGGCTCAGCAGGCCGCCGCCCGCCCGGAGGCGGAGTTCATCGTCTTCTGCGGCGTGCACTTCATGGCCGAGTCCGCGGACATCCTCACCGGTGCGCACCAGCGCGTGATCCTGCCCGACCTGGCCGCCGGATGCTCGATGGCGGACATGGCCACGTGGGCGCAGGTCGAGGACGCCTGGGACGTACTGACCGACGCGGGCGTCGCCGGGACCGTCATCCCGGTGTCGTACATGAACTCCTCAGCGGCGATCAAGAGCTTCACCGGCCGGCACGGCGGAACGATCTGTACCTCGTCAAATGCCCACCGCGCGATGGGGTGGGCCTTCACCCGCGGGGAAAAGATCCTGTTCCTGCCCGACCAGCATTTGGGCCGCAACACCGCAGTCCGGCAGCTGGGCCTGAGCCTGGACGACTGCGTCGTTTACGACCCGCACCGCCCCGACGGTGGCCTGACACACGATCAGATTCGCGCCGCGAAGGTGATCCTGTGGCGCGGGCACTGCTCGGTGCACGGGCGTTTCACCGAGGCCAACGTCGCCGAGATCCGGGCACGCGTTCCTGGCGTGAATGTCCTGGTGCACCCCGAGTGCCGCTATGAGGTCGTCAGCGCCGCGGACCACGTCGGGTCGACAGAGGCAATCATCCGGATCCTGGATGCGGCCGAACCGGGTTCGGCCTGGGCGATCGGGACCGAGTTGAATTTGGTGCGCCGGCTCGCGGGCGCCCACCCGGACAAGCAGGTCCTGTTCCTGGACAAGACTGTCTGCTACTGCTCGACGATGAACCGGATCGACCTGCCACACCTGGCGTGGTCGCTGGAGGCGCTCGCCGCCGGCACGGTGCGCAACGTCATCTCCGTCGAGCCCGAGACCGCGCGTTACGCCAAGCTGGCGCTCGATCAGATGCTGGCGCTTCCCGGGATCTGACACCGCCTCATCCCGTGACGTCCGAAGGAGTGGTTGCTATAGCGACCACTCCTTCGGACGTCACGGTGTTGTTCGGGGGTCCGCGGGCTTGGAGAGGCGCCCGAGCCCGAGGGCGAGGTAGACCGCGGCGTACTGGCCGGTGGCGAGCAGCGCGGCGTAGCGACTGACCGGCCCGCCCTCGGACCAGGTCAGCACGCGGTGACGCACGCCGTTCTCCTCGGCGGCGGCGAGCAACCGGCTGCGGCGGGTCCGGATCGCCGGGTCCTGAGAGCCGTCGTCGAGCACGATCAGGAAGGGGCGCCGCTCGGCGGGGCCGTCATCGAAGGGGTCGGCGAAGATATCGCGCTGGGCGGCGGCGGATCCGATGACGGGCAGCAGGTGTTCGGCGTCGGCCGCCAGCGCCGTGCGCCCGCTGGCCTGGCGCATCGCTTCGGCGAACCGGCGCCCGGCGCGGGCCGCGAGCACCGAGCCGCCCCAGATCAACGGGACGGAGTCGGCCAGAGTGACGGCGAGTTCCTTGGCCGGATTGCGCGAGAGGTCACGTTGCGGGCCGCAGTCCAGGGCCGCCTGCACGAGGCAGGCGGCGACCTCCTCGGCGTCGACCTCCGGACCGAGGCCGAGGCTGTGCAGCGCCTGCAGGGCGACGACCGCGACCGCAAGCACGTCCTTGGTCTGGGTCGGGAACAGCACGGTGGAGCGCGAGGCGGACGCCTCCGCGAGCGGGGACTGGGCCGGTGCGGAGACCAGCAGGCTGCAACCGCGGCGCACGGCCTCGGCGGCGGCGGACGCGGCCTCGACGTTGTGCCCGCCCGGGGCGATGACGACGACCAGGTCCAGCGCGCCGGCCCAGCCGGGCAGCGTCGGGCCGGGCCAGGCGACGAACGGGACCGGGCACCAGGGTTCGAGGACCGCACGCAGCAGTCGGGCGTCGGTCCCGGCCGCGACCACGGCGCGCGGACGCGGCTGACCCGCCAGGGCGGCCATCGCGTCGTGCGCGGCGTTCACCTCGTGCCTGATCCGCGCCCCGCCCTCGGCGAGGTTGCGCAACAACTCGTCGGCCCCGATCAGTGCCTCAGGGTCTTCCAGCAGGGTGTCATCAAAGAAGTCTGCGGCCACCTGCGGAGACTATCCGTGCAGGTTCACAAGCCCGGTGCGCCCCATAGGGGAAACCAACGGGAGACGTCGGACTCGAGCGGCAATTCGCCGGTCAGTGCGTCACGGATCGTGAACTCGAACGTCGTGTCGCGCTGGGCCTCCCCGGTCGGCGCGAACGGGTACCAGGTGCCCTGTTTGTAGAGGTAGACCAGCGCCAGGTGCCGTCCCTCGGGACCGGTGAACGGGACCAGCGAGCACAGCAGGCTGGCGCCGAAACCGGCAGCCTCCAGCGTCGAGTTCACCGCGTGCAGGTCGGTGGCGAGCGCGGACAGGTCTGGACCGCTCGCCGGATCCCCGGGCGGGGTGGCGCACTGGATCCAGGTGTAGCCGTAGGAATCGGTCGAGGTCACGATTTTTGGGCCGCCGTCGGCGTCCAGCAACGCGGTGATCTCGGCCTGGGTCTGGGCGAACGCGTGCCCGGACGCGGCCTTGAAACAGACCGCCCCGGTACCGGTCGCGGTGAACCCGAGCTCGGTCAGCAGGGTGATCCCGGCGGCAGGCAGGGCGAACAGGGCGTCGAGGTCGTTCGTCGCCGGGGCCGACTTCCCGCTGATCGCGGTCTTGAGTGACTTGAGCAGGCCCATCAGGCACCCGGGCGGTTCATGTCCGCCTGGATCTGGGCGAGCTGTTCCAGCCGGCGCTCCAACGGCGGGTGGGTGGAGATCAGACTGGAGAGCGAGAAACCCTTCGCGAAGGCAGGAGCGAAGAAGAAGGCGTTGAACGGCTCGGCGGCCCGCAGGTCTCGGGTGGGAACGCGCGCCATCTCCCCGGAGATCTTCTGCAGGGCCGAACCCAGCGCCGACGGCGAGCCGATCAGGATCGCCCCGGCGCGGTCGGCGGAGAGCTCGCGGTAGCGCGAGAGGGCACGGGTGAGCAGGAACGCCAGCAGGTAGACGACGATGCTGACGACCAGCACCGCCAGAAAGACCAGGGCGCCGTTCTTGTCGTTGCCGCGCCGGTTGCCCAGCCCGCCCATCATCCCGAAGCGCGTGATCATCCCGGCGAGCACACCGAGGAACGAGGCCACCGTCATCACCGTGACGTCCCGGTGGGCGACGTGGGCGAGCTCGTGAGCCAGCACGGCCTCCAGTTCGTCGCGTTCGAGCCGACGCAGGATCCCGGTGGTCACGCACACCACAGCACGGTTCGGGCTTCGGCCGGTGGCGAACGCGTTCGGCACGTCGGTGTCCGCGATGGCGACCCGCGGCTTGGGCATGTCCGCGAGCGCGCAGAGACGGTCGATCATCGCGTGCAGTTCCGGGGCCTGCGCAGGGGTGACCTCGCGACCATTCATGGCACGCAACGCGAGGCGGTCGCTGAAGTACCACTGCCCGGCGAGCATGGCGCCGGCAATCACCAGTACCAGCACCGGCGAGAGACCGATGGCGACGAAGAACGCCGCGAACAGCACGTAGAGCAGGCCGATCCCGAACATGACCACGCCCATCCGCGCGGTCAGCCCGCGGTCGTTCTCATAACGTGTGTGCGCCATCACACCCCCAAACCAATCGGAGCCATCTGCGGCGAAATGACGGGATGCATGCCAAGGCGGAGGAGGAAGCCGTGTACGCAGTACCGGCACCGTTCCAATCCTGTGTGGCTCCAACGCAGGCAGGCGCCCGTCAGGCGCCGCAGATCAGCCGGGGATGAGGCCGTCTTCCCTCATCATGTCCCGGGCCTCGGCGAGGGTGCAGTCAGCGGGCGGCAGGACCGCATCGGAGGGCATGAGGTCCTCGTCGTCGAGCGGCGTGCCAGCGCTGCGGGCACACTCCAGGAGCGCGGCCATCGCGGACCCGAACGCGTTCTCGTCGCCCTCGGCGATGGCGGCCTCCACGTCGGCGTCGAGTTTGTTCAACTCGTCGAGGACGTCTTCGGGCACCGAGAGCTGGCCCTCACCGAGAATGCGAATGATCACCGGGAATCTCCTTCTGCGTCATGCGGGTCGAGCGCTGGGTCTAGTTGGTCCCGAGCTGCTTCGGCGCGGGAGCGCCTCCGGCGAGCTCGGCCTTCATGCGGGCCATCTCCACCTCGACGTCGGAGTCCGAGGACAATCGGTCGAGTTCGGCGGTCAGGTTGTCCTTCGTGGTACCGGTCGGGTCGTCGAGCGCGCCGGAGGCGAGGAGTTCGTCGATCGCGCCCGCGCGGGCTTGCATCGTGGCCGTCTTGTCCTCAGCGCGTTGGATCGCGAGTCCGACGTCGCCCATCTCCTCGGAGATCCCGGAGAAGGCCTCGTTGATCTTGGTCTGGGCCTCGGCCGCGGTGTAGGTGGCCTTGATGGTCTCCTTCTTGGTGCGGAAAGCATCGACCTTGGCTTGCAGCCGCTGAGAGGCCATGACCAATTTCTCTTCCTGCGCCTGCAGGTCGGCGTGCTGGGTGTTCAGGTCCGCGATCTGCTGCTGCAGGCCGCTGCGCCGGGTCAACGCCTCGCGGGCGAGGTCCTCCCGGCCGATGGCGAGCGCCTTGCGGCCCTGCTCCTCGAGCTTGGTGGACTGCTGCTCCAGTTGGCGGGCCTGCAACTCCAGGCGCTTGCGCGACGTCGCTACTTCGGCCACCCCGCGGCGCACCTTGGTGAGCATTTCCAGCTGCTTGGTGTAGCTGTAATCCAAGGTCTCGCGCGGGTCCTCGGCTTTGTCCAAGGCCTTGTTCGCCTTGGCTTTGAAGATCAAGGACATGCGCTGCATCATGCTCATCAGGCCGCGACCCCTCCGTCGACGTCGTGCTGCCCAAACCGTGCCGCCACCTTATGCACTGGCGCCCACGACCGTCAGTACCGCGGGGTTGGGAGGGGTCCGATCCCGGCTGGCGCTGTTAAGCTGGCGCCCGTGTTCACCCGACGTGAGAAGAGCTCGGCCGCCGCCGCCGAGGAACTGACGCCCGTCTCCGTGCGCAAGGAGGCGACGTCGCAGGCCCCCAAGGGCCGCCCGACGCCCAAGCGCAGCCAGGCCGAGCAGGAGCGCAAGGACCGGATTCGCCCGCCGCGGGACACCAGAGCCGCCGCGAAGGCCACCCGGGCGCGCCGCGCAGCCGAGCGTAAGAGCATGCGTGAGGCCATGGTCAACGGCGATGAGCGCTACCTGCCGGGCCGCGATCAGGGTCCAGTGCGCCGCTACGTCCGCGACTTCGTCGACTCCCGCATCTCGGCGGCGGAATTCTTCCTGCCTGGCGCGCTGCTCATCCTGGTGCTGCTCGTGGCGGGGGTCGGCGATCTGGGCAGCTACATCTGGTCGGTGATGGTCGTCGTCATCGCGTTCGACTCGATGTTCTTCACCACCAAAATGCGCCGGGACATCCGCCGGCGCTTCCCCGACGAGCGCCGCCGCGGGGCCATCGCCTACGCCTTGCTGCGCTCGATGACCTGGCGCTCGCTGCGCACCCCCAAGCCGCGCCTGGCCCGGGGCCAGAAGCCCTGACGTCCCCGACCGGTCGGATCGGCGCGGCTACTGGGCGGGATGCAGGGACATCGGGCCGTAGACCTTGGTGGTGCCTTCCAGCAGGGTGACCGCGTCGACACCCTGTCCCACCAGCTCACGCCAGATCTCCCCGATCCAGCTCTCCGCGTCGGCCTGGGTGGGGAATTGCGGGATCGACCCGGCCACCGGGATGACCTCGCTGCCGTCGGACTTCTCGTACCGCCAGCTCCACGCCATCTCGTCGCTCCCCGCCTCTGGTTCCGTCGCGTTCGTCATCGTGAGGCAGGCTAACGTCCATGGCCTCCCTCGGACCCGCGCGCCGCGTGCTTGTGCTCGGTGGGGCGCGCTCGGGTAAGTCCGCCGCCGCCGAGGCGATGGCGGAGCGGGCGGCCGCGGGCGGCGCGGTGACGTATGTCGCGACCGCGGCCGAGCGCACCGACGATCCGGAGTGGGCGGCGCGGATCGCGCTGCACCGCGACCGACGCCCGCCGAGTTGGACGACGGTGGAGACCGCGGAGCTCGTCGCGCCGTTGACCGGCGCCGGCGTCGTGCTCATCGACTGCCTCGCGCTGTGGCTGACCCGGACGATGGATGACTGTGGCGCCTGGGACGAGGTTGCCTGGGATTCCGGACTCGCCCGGAGCGCCCTGGGCGAACGCACCGACGCTCTGCTGGCGGCGTGGTCGCAGGCTCCGGGCACGGTGTTCGCGGTCAGCAACGAGGTCGGGCTGGGCGTCGTGCCGGCGCACCCGGCGGGGCGCCGCTTTCGCGACGAGTTGGGCCGACTCAACCAACGGTTGGCTGCCGTCGCCGACGAGGTGTACCTGGTGGTCGCCGGCCTCCTGCTCCCGTTGCACGATCCCTTAGGCTGCGCGCGCCATGACTGCTGACGAACTTGAGGCCCTTGCGGCCCGCATCACCTCGACCGACGAGGGCGCGCGCGCCGAGGCGGAGACCGCATTCGACAAGCTCGACGCCGGCGAACTCGGACGCCTGCGCCGGGCCGGCATGTGGTGGGCCGCGGTCACCGGTACCTGCCCACCGGCGCCGCCGCAGCGGTCGCGGATGTTCGTGTTCACTGACGACGGCCTGCTGCCGGCGAGCCTGGAACGGGTGGCCGGGGCCCTGAACCGACCGGTGCGGGCACAACGCGCGGACGCCGGATACGACGACGTCGCGGTCGCACTGCAGGCCGGCGTCGACCTGGCCGAGTCCGAGGCCGACGGCGGGACCGATCTGCTGTTGCTGGCAGCGCCGCACGGCACCGCCGTGGTGCCGAGCGTCATCGTGATCGCCGCGATCACCGGTGCCGACGGACCGGCGATGGTGACCTCACGCGGCGTCGACGACGCGACCTGGATGACGCGGGTGGCCGCGGTGCGCGACGGCCTGCGCCGTAACCGCAAGGCCCCGGCCGACCCGCTGAGCCTGCTCGCCAGCGCCGGCGGTACCGAACTGGCGTACCTGACCGGACTGCTGCTCGGCGCAGCCGCGCGGCGCACCCCGGTGGTGATCGAGGGCCTCGCTCCGATCGCTGCAGCGCTGATCGCGCACCGGGTCAGCGCCGACGCCCTGGGCTGGTTGGTCCCGGCGCATGCCGACAGCGATCCGGCAGCCGCCGCTGCCTTCAAGCACCTTGATGTGTACTCGCTGCTGTCGCTCGGGCTCGAACCCGGACAGGGCGTTGCGTCGGTGTTGTGCCTGCCGGTCCTCGAGGCTGCGGCGGCGCTGCTGGGCGGCGGCCCGGCGGACGGGTGAATCACGGGCTGCGGTTGGGCGTGAGCCTGCTGACGATCGTTCCGGTGAGATCGGTGGCGGTGGATCGACGCACCGCCGGGGTGGCGATGTTGGCCGCACCCGTGATCGGGGCCGGCCTCGGGGCCGCGGCCGGGGCGCTGGCGTGGGTGGCCGGTGTCGGCGGGGTCGGACCACCGGTCGCCGCTGTGCTCTCGATCGGAGTGTTCGCGACGTTGACCCGTGGGCTGCACCTGGACGGGTTGGCTGACACCGCCGACGCCCTGGGATCCGGGACGGCGACGGCGGGCGCGAGCGGGCGCGAGCGGGCGCTCGCGGTGATGAAGGCCCCGGACATCGGTCCGTTCGGCGTGGTGACGCTGACCTTGGTGCTGCTCGCGCAGGTCGCCTCGGTGGCGTCGCTGATTGCGCACAGCCCCGATCACCACCTCGTCGCCGTGCTTGCGCTGGCCGGCGCGATCGGGCGGCTGCCCCTGGCCTGGGCCTGCCGGGCCGGGGCCCGGGCAGCTCGACCGCAGGGTCTCGGGGCGGTGGTCGCCGGATCGGTGGCCCGTAGCGCCGCGGGATTACTGACGGTCGCTCTGTTGGTGTCCGCGGCGCTGGTCGGGGCCGCGACCGATATCGGGGTCACTCGCGCGCTGCTTGCCGTGCTGCTCGCGCTGGGCGGCGCCGCGGTGCTGCTACGCCGCTGCCGGGAGCGTTTCGGCGGGATCACCGGGGACGTTCTCGGGGCTCTGGTCGAGACTGCCACGACCGTCGCACTGGTGGTGCTGGCCACCACCTGACGCCCAGTCAGTCGCGGTCAGGTGCGCACGTGGGATTCGACGAACGGCGGGCGGACCACCCGGAAGCGTCCTGGCCGCCCACGGACGTCGACGACGACCTCGTCGCCGTCGGCCACCGACGCGGCCAACAGAGCGAGACCGATCCCGAGCTTGCGCGTCGGGGAAAACGTGCCGCTGGTGACCTCACCGAGGGTGTCCCCGGATTCCGAACGCACCGTCATGTGCGCGCGCGGGATCTCGCGGCCGAGGGCCTCGATCCCGACCAGCCGCCGCGTCCGCCCGGCTGCGCGCTCGGCGGCCAGAACCTCACGGCCCCAGAACGCGGGTTTTTCCCACCCGACCGCCCACCCCAGCCCGGCCTGGACCGGAGTGACCGCGAGGCTGATGTCCTGTCCGTGCAACGGATAGCCCATCTCGGTGCGCAGGGTGTCCCGGGCGCCGAGTCCACACGGGACGGCTCCGAATTCCTCCCCGGCAGCAAGCAGCGCGTCCCACAGGTCCACGGCCGCGGGCGAACCGGGAAGCAGCTCGAAGCCGGGCTCGCCGGTGTAGCCGCTGCGGCAGATGACGAGGGGGGCACCGCTCCACGTCGTGTCGAGAAAGCTCATGTAGTCCAGGCCATCGATCGGCATCCCCAGCCGGGTCAGCAGCGCGTCGCTGCGCGGACCTTGCACCGCGATCACGGCGAGGTCGGTGTGCCGGTTGCAGACCTGCACCGCCCCGGGGGCGGCGGCGCTCAGACGCGCAGCGACCTCGGCGCAATTGGCCGCATTGGGCACGAGGAGCACGTCGCGCTCTGATCGCAGGTAGACGATCAGGTCGTCCACCACTCCACCGGTGGCCTCGTCGCAGCACAGGCTGTACTGCGCCTGACCCGCCCCGATCCGGGAGAGCGCGTTGGTGAGGCAGCTGTCGACGAAGGCCGCGGCGCCGGCGCCGGTGACGGTGATCTTGCCCAGATGGGAGACGTCGAAGATCCCGACGCCGGTGCGCACGGCAGCGTGCTCCGCGACGACTCCCAGCTTGGCGCCCCGGTAGGTCGTGGCCCCGTAGTCGATCGGCATCTGGAACCCGCCGAAATCGGCCAGTTTGGCGCCCAGTTCGATGTGGCGGGCGTGCACCGGAGAGCGGAGCAGGTCGGCATCGGTCATGCCTGAAACCTAGTGAGGTCCCGGCCCGAATCGATCACCGCCGTTAGCCTGTCCACCACGCGCCTCGCGCCTGCGAAACAGCAACCGCAAAGTCAGCGCCCATTAAGGACCGCCCCGTGACCTCCCTCTCTCTGACCGACTCCACCCTTGCCGCATTGCGCGCCGACGTCCTCGTCGTCGGCGTCGCTGCCGGGCCCAAGGGTCTGATGCTGACGCCCGCGGCCAAGGAGGTCGACGCGGCGATGCCCGCGCGCCTGGTCACGGTCCTCGCTGCCATGGGTGCAACCGGCAAGGCCGAGGAGACCACCAAGTTGCCGGCGCCGCCCGGGTTCAAGGCCCCCCTCGTGCTCGTCGTCGGTCTGGGCGATGCCGCCGGTCGCGGTGGATACGACGCCGAGACGTTGCGCCGCGCGGCCGGTGCCGCCTCCCGGGCGGTGGCGGGAAAGGCCTCGGCGGCGCTCGCGTTGCCGTCCGCCACGGTGGCCGAGGTCGCCGCCGTCGCCGAAGGGGCTCTGCTCGGCGCGTACGCCTACCTGCGCTACCGGACCAACGGCTCCACCCCGCCGGCGCCGGTCGCGGCGCTGAGCCTGGTCACCGAACTCAAGGGCGACCGCGGCGCCAAGGCCGCGGCCAAGCGCGCGGAGATCCTCGCCGAGGCGATCGGCATCGCCCGCGACCTGATCAACACCCCGCCCTCGGACCTGCACCCGATCGAACTCGCCACGGCGGCCACCGCCGCGGCCGCCGGGACCGGTCTCACCGTCGACGTCATGGATGAAAAGACGCTGAAGAAGGGCGGCTACGGCGGCATCGTGGGCGTCGGTCAGGGTTCGGCCAACCCGCCGCGGCTGGTCAAGCTGACCTGGACCCACCCCAAGGCCAAGGCTCACCTCGCACTGGTCGGTAAGGGCGTCACCTTCGATTCGGGCGGCCTGTCCCTCAAGACCGCCGACGGCATGGTCACGATGAAGTGCGACATGAGCGGGGCGGCCGCCGTCATCACCGCCGCGCGCGCGATCGCTCGGCTGAACCTGCCGGTCAATGTCACTGCGTGGGCGCCGATGGTGGAGAACATGCCCTCGGGCACCGCGATCCGGCCCTCGGATGTGCTGACCATGTACTCCGGCAAGACCGTCGAGGTGCTCAACACCGACGCCGAGGGCCGCCTGATCCTGGCCGACGCGCTGGCTCGGGCCTGCGAGGACTCCCCCGACCTGCTCGTGGACGCCGCCACCTTGACCGGCGCGATCATGGTCGCCCTGGGCAGCCGGACCACGGGGATCATGAGCAACGACGACGACACCCGCGCGAAGGTGCACGCCCTCTCCGCCGAGGTCGGCGAGCTGATGTGGCCGATGCCGATGCCCCCCGAGCTGCGCACCGGCCTGAAGTCCGCCGTCGCGGACATCGCCAACATCGGCGAGCGCTTCGGTGGCGCCCTGTCCGCGGGCCTGTTCCTCTCCGAGTTCGTCGCCGACGGGGTCCCCTGGGTCCACCTGGACATCGCCGGCCCGGCGTTCAACGAGGGCGAGCCCTTCGGCTACACCCCCAAGGGCGGCACCGGCGCCGCGGTCCGCACCATGGTGCGCCTCGCCGAGGACCTCGCCGGGCGCTGAGAGCTCCTACAGATACCTACCGGTCTCGCCCTCGGTGGAGCGGCGGGTGTCGTAGTCCCGCTTGCGCTGGGGGTAACCCACCAGGGCGGCGTCGTAGATCGGGATGCCGAGCTTGCCGCACAGCGAGCGGGCGGCCTCCGGGCTCGGGACGCGACGCCGCGTCCACTCCCCGTCGTAGGCAATGAGCATCACCGTCGGTTCGGTGACCGTGGTCTGGGGCTCGAGGTAGGCCTCGACACCGACGTGGGACTCGGCCCACTCCTTGAGGTGATCGCGCGCGACCAGGTCGGGACGCCGAACCTTGCCCGCTTTGTCCTTGCCGCGGCCGAACAATCCCATCCTCGCGCCTCCTCGCGACCGCCGGTCAAGACCCGGCTCCTTCCGGGCAGTATGCCGCCCGGACCCGCGGGGTAGGCGCTGATGCGCCCCCTCAACGTGACGGACCCCGCGTCCCCGGCCTCGGCACCGGCGCCGCTGCAGTGGAAAGATGACCGACGGGCACGTAGTCGAGCTAAGGAGTCCCGGTGTCAGAGCAGGGTGGCGGGCAGACGGAGTTCGATCTGGTCATTCTCGGCGGCGGCAGCGGCGGCTACGCCTGCGCGCTGCGCGCAGCTCAGCTCGGAATGAGCGTCGCGCTGATCGAAAAGGGCAAGCTCGGCGGTACCTGTCTGCATCAGGGCTGCATCCCCACCAAGGCGCTGCTGCACGCCGCCGAGGTTGCCGATCTGGCCCGCGAGAGCGAACAGTTCGGCGTCAGGGCCACCTTCGACGGCATCGACATGCCGGCGGTGAACGCCTACCGCGACGGCGTGATCGCCAAGCTGTACAAGGGCCTGCAGGGGCTGGTGAAGTCCCGCAAGATCACGCTGATCGAGGCCGCGGGCACGCTGTCCGGGCCGACCAGCGTGGACGCCGGCGGCGTGCGCTACACCGGCAAGCACGTCGTGCTGGCGACGGGCTCGGTCCCCCGATCCATCCCCGGCCTGGAGATCGACGGCAACCGCGTCATCAGCTCCGACCACGCCCTGACCCTGGACTACGTCCCGCGCTCGGTCGCGATCCTGGGCGGCGGCGTCATCGGGGTCGAGTTCGCCAGCGTGTGGCGCTCCTTCGGCGCCGAGGTCACGATCATCGAGGGTCTGCCCCGCTTGGTACCCGCCGAGGACGAGGCCAACTCCAAGCTGCTTGAGCGTGCGTTCCGCAAGCGCAAGATCGCCTTCGAGACCGGCGCCAAGTTCACCGGCGTCGAGTACACCGACTCCGGCGTGCGCGTCACGACCGAGAACGGCAAGGTCATCGAGGCCGACCTGCTGCTGGTCGCGATCGGGCGCGGTCCGGTTTCGGCCAACCTCGGGTACGAGAGCGTCGGGGTTGAGATGGACCGGGGTTTCGTCAAGGTCGATGCCTTGTGCCAGACCAATGTCGCCACGATCTCCGCCGTCGGGGACCTGATCCCTACCCTGCAGTTGGCCCACGTCGGCTTCGCCGAGGGCATGCTCGTCGCCGAGCGTCTGGCCGGCCTGCCGGTCGCCGGAATCGACTACGACGGCGTCCCACGCGTCACCTACTCCGAGCCCGAGGTCGCCTCGGTCGGCATCACCGAGGCCCAGGCCAAGGAGCGTTACGGCGACGATCAGGTCGAGGCGCTGTCCTACGACCTGGCCGGCAATGGCAAGTCTCAGATTCTCAAGACCGCCGGCGCGATCAAGCTGGTGCGCCGCAAGGACGGGCCAGTCGTCGGGGTCCACATCGTGGGCAGCCGCGCCGGTGAGCTGATTTCCGAAGCCCAGCTGATCTACAACTGGGAAGCCCTGCCCAGCGAGGTTGCCCAGCTCGTACACGCCCACCCGACCCAAGGTGAAGCACTCGGCGAGGCGCACCTGGCCCTGGCCGGAAAGCCTTTGCACGCCCACGGCTGACGGTTCGTCAGCCAGTTCTCCTGCACGTCCCGCCGCACCGCGCAACGCCACCGCACTGAGGAGCCAGAAGCCATGTCAGTCTCCGTCACCCTCCCGGCGCTCGGGGAGAGCGTCACCGAGGGCACCGTCACGCGCTGGCTGAAGGCGGAGGGCGACACGGTCGCGGTCGACGAGCCGTTGCTCGAGATCTCCACCGACAAGGTCGACACCGAGATTCCCGCCCCGGTCGCCGGTGTGCTGCTGCGCATCAGCGTTCAGGAGGACGAGACCGTCGAGGTCGGCGCCGAACTCGGTGTGATCGGCGAAGCCGGCGAGGCCAGTGGCAGCTCCCCTGCTGCCGCCCCGGCTCCGGTCGCTGCCCCCGAACCCGTTGCCGAAGCGCCCGCGCCGCCCGCCCCGCCTGCTCCCGAGCCGGTCGCCGACGCCCCGGCACCCGTAGCCCCGGCCGCATCGGAGCCCTCTGCTCCGGCTCCCGCCCCTTCCGAACCGCCGGCCACCGGCGGGACCTCGATCACCCTTCCCGCACTCGGCGAGAGCGTCACCGAAGGCACCGTCACCCGCTGGCTCAAGGCGGTCGGTGACACCGTCGCGGTCGACGAGCCGTTGCTGGAGATCTCCACCGACAAGGTCGACACCGAGATCCCCGCCCCCGCGGCCGGGGTCTTGGTCAAGATCACTGTCGCCGAGGACCAGACCGTCGACGTCGGTGCCGAACTCGGCGTGATCGCAGCGTCCGCGCCAGCGTCGGCACCAGCGCCCGCGCCGGCCCCTGCCGCGGCGCCCGTCGCCCCGCCGGCTCCGGCACCTGTGGCGGCCGCCCCGGTCGCACCGCCCGCTCCGGCCCCGCCCGCTCCGGCCCCGCCCGCTCCCCCGGCCCCGGCCGCGCCGTCCTCAGGCAACGGCAACGGCAACGCACCAGCCGACGCCGACATGGGCGCCTACGTCACCCCGCTGGTCCGCAAGCTGGCCGCGGACAACAACGTCGACCTGGCCTCGCTCACCGGCACCGGGGTCGGCGGGCGGATCCGCAAGCAGGACGTCCTCGACGCCGCAGCACGCACCCCCACCCCGGCAGACCCCACCCCGGCGGCCCCGGCGGCCCCGGCGGCCCCGGCGGGCCCAGCGCCAGGCGCGGCGCCGGCCGCCACGACCCAGCCAGCCGGCGTCGAGCCGATGTCGCGTCTGCGCAAGGTGATCGCGGCCCGCATGGTCGAGTCGCTGCAGGTCTCGGCTCAGCTCACCTGCTTCATCGAGGCCGACGTGTCCCGCATCGTGCGCCTGCGCGAGCAGGCGAAAGGCGCTTTCGAGCTCCGCGAGGGCCAGAAGCTGAACTTCCTGCCGTTCTTCGCCAAGGCCACCGTCGAGGCACTCAAGGCACACCCGAAGCTCAATGCCTCCATCGACGTCGCCGCCGGCACCATCACCTTCCACCCGCACGTGCACCTGGGGATGGCCGTGGACACCGAGCGCGGGTTGCTGGTGCCCGTCGTCCACGACGCCGACGAGCTCAACCTCGCCGGTCTGTCCAGGGCCATCAATGACCTGGCGAGCCGCACCCGCGGGAACAAGATCACCCCGGACGACCTCGGCGGCGGCACATTCACCCTCACCAACACCGGCAGCCGCGGGGCCCTCACGGACACCCCGATCATCAACCAGCCGCAGGTGGGCATCCTCGGCACCGGCACCGTCGTCAAGCGCGCGGTGGTCGTGGAGGACGTCGACGGCGGCGAAACGATCGCCATCCGCTCGATGGTCTACCTGGCGCTGACCTACGACCACCGTCTGGTCGACGGCGCCGATGCCGCCCGCTTTCTGGTCACCGTCAAGGAACGCCTCGAAGAGGGCTCCTTCGAATCCGAGCTGGGCCTGTGAAAATCGCGGTCACCGGCTCGTCCGGTCTGATCGGCACCGCTCTTGTCTCCTCGCTCAAGGCCGACGGGCACGAGGTCCTGTGCCTGGTGCGCCGACCGGCCAAGTCGGCCGACGAAGTGCAGTGGGATCCTGCACGCACGCTGGACCCCCGGGTGCTGAGCGGCGTCGACGCCGCGGTGAGCCTGGCCGGGGCCGGGGTCGGAGACAAGCGGTGGAGCGAGGACTACAAGCGCACGCTGATCGACAGCCGGATCCAGAGCACCTTCACACTCTCCACCGCACTGGCGGCCCAGGAACGCACTCCAGCGGTTTTGGTGGCGGGGTCGGCGATCGGTTACTACGGTCACAGCGACGGCCGTGAACTCGACGAGAACTCCCCCGCCGGCGACGATTTCCTCGCCCAACTCTGCGTCCGATGGGAGGCCGCGACCGCCCCGGCCGAGGCGGCAGGGATCCGCGTCGCGCACGCGCGTACCGGCCTGGTGGTCGCCAAAGAGGGCGGCGCCTGGGCGCGAATGTTTCCGCTGTTCAAGCTCGGCCTGGGCGGCAAGCTCGGCTCCGGCAAGCAGTACTGGAGCTTCATCTCCCTGCACGACGAGATCGCTGCGCTGCGCCATCTGCTGGAGCACGAGATCGCCGGCCCGGTCAATCTCACCGCCCCGAATCCGGTCACCAATGCCGAGATCACCAAAGCCATGGGGGCGGCCTTGAAGCGCCCGACGCTGTTCCCGGCGCCGGCGTTCGCACTCAAGATCGTGCTGGGCGAGTTCTCCTCCGAGCCGCTGGGCAGCCAGCGCGTCCTGCCCCGGCGGCTGGAGAAGGAGGGCTTCACCTTCGCCCATCCCACGATCACCGAGGCGATCCGCGCCGCCCTCTGAGCGCAAGATCGTGACACACAAGATCGTGACGTCCGAAGCAGCGGTCGCTATAGCAGCCATTCCTTCGGACGTCCCGAAATCCGCCGACACTCACGATTGTGACGTCCGAAGCAGCGGTCGCTATAGCAGCCATTCCTTCGGACGTCAGCGGTATGAGCTCCGACTTAGACTGGACCGTGTGGCCCCGTTGCGATTCCTGACTGCGCGTCCGGAAGACGGGCACGTTCCGTACGGGCCGGCCTGGGACCTGCAGCGCGCCCTGCACGCGGCGCGCGTCGCCGACGAGGTCGTCGACACCGTCATCCTGCTCGAGCACGAGCCGGTGTTTACCGCGGGCAAGCGCACCGAAGCGCAGGACCGGCCGTGGGACGGGACCCCGGTCATCGACGTCGACCGTGGCGGCAAGATCACCTGGCACGGACCCGGGCAGCTCACCGGCTACCCGATCGTGAAGTTGGCGGCGAAGCTCTACGTCGTTGATTACGTCAGGCGTCTGGAGACGGCGATCATCGCGGTCTGCGCAGACCTGGGCATCGAGGCGGGCCGGGTCACCGGGCGCAGCGGGGTCTGGGTTCCGGGAGGCCCGGACCGCAAGCTTGCGGCGATCGGGGTCCGCGTCGCGGGCGGAGTCACCATGCACGGCTTCGCGATCAACTGCGACTGCACCCTCGACTGGGTCACCACCATCGTGCCGTGCGGGATCTCCGACGCGGCGGTCACGACGCTGAGCCGGGAACTGGGGCGTCCCGTGAGCGTCGCCGAAGTCGCCCCGCTGGTCCGGCGCCGTTTCGCCGAGGTCTTCTGTGCTGACGAGGTCGAGTTCGCCGACCTCGCCGTGCCCGCCGGGACCTCGTCGTGAGCGTCGTACCCGAGGGCCGCAAGATGCTGCGCCTGGAGGTCCGCAACTCGGAGACCGCCATCGAGCGCAAACCGGCCTGGATCAAGACCAAGCTACGCACCGGCCCGGAGTACACCGCCCTGCAGAAGCTCGTGAAGGACGAGGGCCTGCACACCGTCTGTCAGGAAGCTGGCTGCCCCAACATCTTCGAGTGCTGGGAGGACCGCGAGGCCACGTTCCTCATCGGCGGGGACCAATGCACCCGGCGCTGCGACTTCTGCCAGATCGACACCGGCAAGCCCGCCGACCTCGACCGCGACGAACCGCGCCGGGTCGCGCAGTCCGTCGCCACCATGGGTCTGCGCTACGCGACGATCACCGGCGTCGCCCGCGACGACCTGCCCGACGGCGGCGCGTGGCTCTACGCCCAGACCGTGCAGGAGATTCACGCCGCCGTGCCCGGCTGCGGCGTCGAGTTGTTGGCACCGGACTTCAACGCCGAGCCCGACCTGCTGGCCGAGGTCTTCGCCGCCCGGCCCGAGGTGTTCGCGCACAACATCGAGACCGTGCGCCGGGTGTTCCGCCGGATCCGGCCGGGTTTCCGTTACGACCGGTCGCTGGAGGTCATCTCCGCGGCCCGCGACGCCGCCCTGGTGACCAAGTCCAACCTGATCCTGGGTCTGGGTGAGACGCCGGACGAGGTCATCGAGGCGATGGGTGAGCTCCGCGCCGCCGGCACGGAGCTGCTCACGATCACCCAGTACCTGCGTCCCAGCCCGCGCCACCACCCGGTCGAGCGCTGGGTGCGGCCCGAGGTCTTCGACGAACTCGGCGCCCGCGCGCTGGAGATGGGCTTCGCCGGAGTGATGTCCGGGCCGCTGGTGCGCTCCTCCTACCGCGCCGGGCGGCTCTACCAGCAGGCCGTCGCCGCCCGCGATGCGAGCGAGCGAGGAACGAGCGAGGAGCATGAGCGGGCCATGGGCGCCGCCCGCGATGCGAGCGAGCGAGGAACGAGCGAGGAGCATGAGCGGGCCATGGGCGCCGCCCGCGATGCGAGCGCCCTATCCTTCGCTGAGCGCACCGCGACACCTGTGAGGAAGTAGCACGCATGAGGAAGAAGAAGGAAAAGGCTCCCAAGCCGCCGAAGCAGGGCGGCGGGAAGCTGAAGCAGCTGCGCGAGGCGTACACGATGACGCGCCGGACGGACAAGCTACTTCCGGTTTACATGGGTCTGGCCTTCTTCGGCACGATGATCGGCCTGTACTTCCTCCTCAGCCTGATCATTCACCCCATCGTCGCCGGCCTCTTCGGCCTGTTCTCCGGCCTGATGGCCCTGCTGCTCGTCTTCGGCCGTCGCGTGCAGAACGCGGTCTACGCCGAAATGGACGGTCAGCCCGGCGCCGCTGCCGCGGTCATGCAGAACATGAAGCGCGGCGGGTGGACCGTCACCCCCGCCATCGCGGTGAACAAGAGCCAGGACGTCGTACACCGTGCGGTCGGCAAGAGCGGAATCGTGCTCATCGGTGAGGGTCCGTATCAGCGTGTGGCGCCGCTGCTGGACGCCGAGCGCAAGCGGATGAACCGCTTCGTCGCCGACGTCCCCGTCCACGAGATCGTGATCGGGCACGGTGAGGGCGAGGTCGAACTCGCCAAGCTGACGCGCTACATGATGAAGCTGCCCAAGGACAAAAGCATCTCGGTCGTGGAGACCAACGACCGGCTGCGCGCGGTCGGTGACCTGATGAAGAACGTGCCGATCCCGAAGGGCCCGATGCCCAAGGGCGTCAAGATGCCGAGGGGCGCCCGACCGCCGCGCTGAGGACAGACCGCGTGCTAGCGGCGGACGACGACCGTGCGGGCCGCCCGGTCATGCAGGCCGCGGTAGTCGCGATCGTTGAACAGCGGCGGCAGGACAAGCGCGATCCCCAGTGTGCGGATCAGCACCGCTCCGATTCCCGGGTTGGCTCCGTCCAGGCGGGCGACCCGAAGGCCCAGCAGACGACCACCGATGCCGGCGCCCACGGTGGTGACCAGGGCAAGGTTGATCACGGCAAACGCGAGCAGGATTGCGAACGAGCGATCCCCGGTCGACGAGCCGGGCATGAACGCCGCTGCGATGAACTGCGCGATCGTCCAGTCGATGAACGTCGCAGCCAGGCGCCGGGTCAGACCTGCGACCGAGTTCGGTCCCTCCTGCGGCAGTCCCAGCCGCTTGCCCGGCGGGGGAAGTTCCTCGCCCGTCGCCTCCGCCAGCGAGCGCGGCCCGGACAGCCATGAGCCCAGCGCCCGCCGGTCGAAACCCCTGCCTTCGTCCATGGCCCCACGGTAAGCGGGCACCGACCACGGCGTGAGCGCGGGTCCACCCGGGTGGCACCTGCCGACACGGCCACCCCAGGGTGGCGTCGGTGCGCCCGACCCGAAAGGATGGCGGCGATCACCACATGCCAGGCCAGCACCGAGAAGGCGTCGTAACACCGAGGAAACAATCGGGATACGGGCACGTCATCGCCCCCGACTACCTTCACGGAACCTGGCCGACTGCCAGTTTCATGGACGCCCGCCACTGCTGCGCGGGCAAGGAGGACGCGGATGTTCAGCAACGCCGACGAGGTCATGCGCTTCATCGAGACCGAGGACGTCAAGTTTGTCGATGTGCGCTTCTGTGACCTCCCGGGGGTCATGCAGCACTTCAACGTCCCGGCCCAATCGGTCAACGCGGACTTCTTTACCGAAGGCCAGATGTTCGACGGGTCCTCGATCCGTGGATTCCAGGCGATCCACGAGTCCGACATGAAGTTGCTGCCGGACCTCGACACCGCCTACCTGGACCCCTTCCGCACACACAAGACCCTCATCGTCAACATGGGCATCGTCGACCCGTACACGGGCGAGCCGTACAGCCGTGACCCGCGCCAGATCGCTGCCAAGGCCGAGGCGCACCTGAAGTCCACCGGCATCGCCGACACCGCATTCTTCGCCCCCGAGGCCGAGTTCTACATCTTCGACGACGTCCGCTTCGAGACCAAGCAGAACGCCGGCTACTACTACATCGACTCCATCGAGGGCGCCTGGAACACCGGGCGCGTCGAGGAGGGCGGCAACCAAGGCCACAAGACGCCGTACAAGGGCGGTTACTTCCCCGTTCCGCCGGTCGACCACTTCGCCGACATGCGCGACGAGATCTGCCTAGAGCTGGACGCGCTGGGCCTGCAGGTCGAGCGCGCGCACCACGAGGTGGGCACCGCCGGTCAGCAGGAAATCAACTACCGCTTCGACACCCTGGCGAAGTCCGCGGACAAGGTCATGCAGTTCAAGTACATCGTGAAGAACGTCGTCGCCCGCAACGGCAAGACGGTCACCTTCATGCCCAAGCCGCTCTTCGGTGACAACGGCTCGGGCATGCACTGTCACCAATCGCTGTGGAAGAACGGCGAGCCGCTCTTCTACGACGAGCTCGGCTACGGCGGGCTGTCGGACATCGCCCGCTGGTATGTCGGTGGTCTGTTGCACCACGCACCGTCGCTGCTGGCGTTCACCAACCCGACGATGAACTCATACCACCGTCTGGTGCCGGGCTTCGAGGCTCCGGTCAACCTGGTCTACTCAGCGCGTAACCGCTCGGCCTGCATCCGCATCCCGGTGACCGGCTCGAACCCGAAGGCCAAGCGCATCGAGTTCCGCGTCCCGGACCCCTCCTCGAACCCGTACCTCGCGTTCTCGGCGATGCTGATGGCCGGCCTCGACGGCATCAAGAACAAGATCGAGCCGCCGACCCCGGTCGACAAGGACCTCTACGAGCTGCCCCCGGACGAGCTGGCCGAGATTGCCCAGGTCCCGGACTCGCTGCCCAAGGTCCTCGACGCCCTGGAGGCCGACCACGCCTATCTGCTCGAGGGTGGGGTCTTCACCGCCGACCTGATCGAGACGTGGATCGCGTGGAAGCGCGCCAACGAGGTGGACCCGATCCGCCTGCGCCCGCACCCCCACGAGTTCGAGCTCTACTACGACATCTGATCTCGCATCACGACAGCACCCGCTCCGGTTTGTCGGGGCGGGTGTTGTCGTGTCAGGGCCAACGCGACGTAAGTGCGTCGGGGGTCCAGGTGGGCCAGGCCGGGTCGCCGACCGGAAGGCCGCCCGTGAACAGCGCGACCAGGTTCGGCCCGTCGTGGCGAGAGTTGTCCCAGACGGTCGCTGTGTCGGCGAGGGCAAGGGCGGTGGCAACCAGCGGCCACAGCCGTTGATTCCGACCGCGAATCTTGTCCTCGGGGACCGCATGGCCGCCGTCGGCAACGCGGGCCGCAACCCGGGCGACGGCCAGGTTCTCCGGGATCAGCAGGACGTGGACCGCGACGTAGTACCCGGCCGACTGAGCGTCACGGACCAAGTCGAGTTTGGACGGGTGCGAGAAGACGGTCTCGGCTATCAACGGACGCCCCAGCTCGATGAGCCGGGCGCGGGTTGCTGCAGCGATCTCTGCTGCCTCGTACGAATGTGACGCTGGGTCATCCGGCCAGCGATGGATGGCGATGAGGTCGGCATTGATGAACTCGACGCCAGGGCGCGCAGGGGCGAGTACGAGCTGGACGAACGTCGACTTTCCCGCTCCGTTGCACCCTACGACCAGATCGAGCCGACTCACTCGACGAAGCTGGTGCTGCCGTCAGGGTGATAGCGAACCAGCCTGCCGTCATCGTCAAGCGCCACCGTCGTCATGCCCTGGCGGCGCAGCTCCGCACCGAACGAGATCTCAGTGCCACGGCGAATGATGTCGGTGTCGAGTTCGGCGTGGAACACCACGCATTCGGAGTCCGAGAGAGCGCTGATCTCCAGCTCTCCCGCCATCGCCATCTCCACTCGCCGCCGGGCGGCCGTATCCCGCATGCAGACCGCCCGCCCCACCCGGGCCCAATGGTCGAGCTGCTGCTTGGCGGACCGGCTCTGGCGCGCACCTTCAGCCGCGGCGGAGTCGAGCAGGTCCGCGGCGAAGCGGGTGGGGCGATCAGGAACGGTCATTCGTCCCCCCGTAGCATAGTGCTACGAGCGTATCAAACTGCGACCGATACGTGGAAGCGCTTCCGCGGAAACCTTCGCGACTGCTCCAGACCACAAACGAAACGCCTGGTACAACGCGCGTCGCAATCCTCGCCCCACGAGACACGATTGCGGTTTGGAGTCGTCGGAACGGGGCCAGAATGCGGGCATGACCGACTCCGGGCTCAACGCGCTCGACCCGACCGAGGCCCGGCGGACCCTGGAACGCTACGTGGCCGAACCGATGCCGCGCGGCCACGCGGACTACCTCCGGGAGTACCTCCCGAGCATCGGCCACGGCGACCTGGTCGCTCACATCACCGGGCCCGGCGAACCCCCCCGCTGAAACCCGCTTCGCGGAAGCGTCCCATCGGAAATCCGGTTTCCCCACCTTCGTCGCGCTTGCGATCATCGAGACGTGAGTACCACTACGCAGCACCACCCGCACTCGTCCGAGACCGCCCGCGAGATCGCGGAGCGGGGCACGATCCTGCGCGCCCAAGTAGGCAGCGGGGTGCACGGGACGTCGATCAGCGGTCAGGACGATCGCGACGAGATGGGCCTGTGCTTGGAACCGCGGGAGTACGTCACCGGGGTGAGCCGGGTGCCGAGCAGCGGGTCCGAGGACCCGGCGACCGTGCCGTTCGAGCAGTACGAGTACCACACGGCGTGGGAGCGGGAGGGCGGGCTGGCGAACCGCTCCGGCGCCGGCGACCTCGACGTCATCATCTACTCGGCCCGCAAGTGGACCAGGCTCGCACTGGCCGGCAACCCCACCGTGCTGCTGCCGCTGTTCGTGCCCGCCGAGGAGATCGTGACCATCACCCACGCCGGACACGAGCTACGTGCCAACGCCCACCGCATCGCCTCCCGTCGGGCCAGCGAGCGGTTCGTCGGGTACATGGTCGGCCAGCGACGGGCGATGACCGGCGAGGTCGGCGCGCATACCAACCGGCCCGAGTTGGTGGCGCAATTCGGTTACGACTGCAAGTTCGCGATGCATGCGCTGCGTCTCGGCGTGCAAGGGATCGAATACCTGCGGACGGGCCGCATCACGCTCCCCATCCCCGAGCCCGACCTGGCCGCACTGCGCGAGGTCCGGCGCGGAGAGTGGGAACTGCCGGCGGTGATGGAGTGGCTGGTCCGGATCGAGGCCGAACTCACCGAAACCGCGCGACGCTCCCCCTTACCCGAGCATCCTGACCTGGACTGGGTCAACGCCTGGTTGCACCGGTCCTACACGGCGCACTGGGGCAGCTAAGTATTCAGGCGCGGGCCCCCTTGGACGCTGGCACACTGACGCAGTGCTCCTGACCCTCTCGACGACCATGCCGCAGGCAGATGATCTCGGGTACCTGGTGCACAAGCACCCGGACAAGGCGCAGACGTTCGAGACCGCGTCCGGGACGGCCCACGTGTTCTGGCCGGAGTCGACGCCGGAGCGGGCCACCGTAGCCCTGCTGCTGGAGGTCGACCCGATCGCGCTGGTGCGCGGCAAGGGCCGGCGCGACCAGGCGTTCGCGCTCGCGCAGTACGTCAACGACCGCCCCTACGCGGCGTCGTCCATGCTCGCCGTCGCGCTCGGCAAGGTCTTCCGTACCGCGATGAGTGGACGCTGCGACGCGCGTCCCGACCTCGTCACCCGCCCGTTGCCGCTCGAGGTGCACCTGCCGGCGCTGCCCAGCCACCCGCGAGCGACGCGAGCGAGCGAGGGACGAGTGAGGAGCGTGAGCGAGCAATCAGCTTGCGGCGCTGATCTGGTCGAGCGCCTGTTCACGCCCCTGGGCTGGACGGTGACGGCCACGTCGATCCCGCTCGATCCCGACATTCCGCGCTGGGGCGACTCGCACTACGTCGACGCCCACCTGAGCGGCAACATGGTGCTCGCCGACGCGCTCAGTCACCTCTACGTGCTGATCCCGGTGCTGGACAACAGCAAGCACTACTGGGTGTCCACCGACGAAGTGGACAAGCTGCTGCGCACCGCGGGTCCGTGGCTGGGCGAGCACCCGGAACGGGAGTTGATCACCCGGCGCTACCTCGGCAACCACCGCGAACTCGTCCAGGACGCGGTCGGGCGCCTGACCGAACTTGACGACACCGAGTCCGCGCACACCTCTGACGAAGCAGCAGAAACCGACGACGAGCGACCGACCCCGCTCGCCCAGCTCCGCGCCGAGGCAGTGCTGGCAGCCCTGCACGCCGAGGGCGCACGCACCGTGGTCGATCTCGGGTGCGGTGACGGCAAACTTCTGCGTGTGCTGATGGCAGATCCGAGATTCACCACGATCGTCGGCGTCGACGTCTCCCACCGCGCCCTGGAGATCGCCACCCGGCGTATGCACCTGGAGCGCATGCCGGATTCCCAGCGGGCCCGGGTCGAAATGCTGCAGTCGTCGGCGACCTACCGCGACGACCGCCTTGCCGGGCATGATGCGCTCGTGCTCATGGAGGTGATCGAGCACATCGACCTGCCGCGTCTACCCGCCCTGGTGCGCAGTGTGTTCGGCCACGCCCGGCCGATTTCGGTGGTCGTGACCACGCCGAACGTCGAGCACAACGTCCGCTTTGAGTTCCTACCCGCCGGCGCGATGCGCCATGGCGACCACCGTTTCGAATGGACCCGGGACGAATTCCGCGCCTGGGCGGACACCGTCGCGGCGGACCATGGATACGCGGTGCGGTTTCTCCCCGTCGGTGCGGACGACGCTGAGGTCGGCCCGCCCACCCAGATGGCCGTGTTCCGCAGGCCCTCATGAATCCCCTCGCGATCCCGGAACTCGCGCTGGTGTGCCTGGTCGGCGCGAGTGGGTCGGGCAAGTCGACGTTCGCCGCCGCGCACTTCGGTGAGTTCGAGGTCATTTCCAGCGACTACTGCCGCGGGCTGGTCAGCGACGACGAGAACAGCCAGGCCGCGACCAAGGATGCCTTCGACGTCCTGCACTACATCGCCGGCAAGCGTCTGGACGCGGGTCGGCTCACCGTCGTCGATGCAACCAACGTGCAGCCGCAGGCCCGGCGCGCGCTGGTCGAGCTCGCCCGGGCCCACGACGTCCTGCCGGTGGCGATCGTGCTCGACCTGCCCGAGCGGGTCTGCGTCGATCGGACGACCGCGCGTAGTGACCGAAGCTTCGGTGCCGATGTCGTGCGACGCCAGCGTGACCAGCTACGTCGGTCGTTGAAGCACCTCGGCAAAGAAGGATTCCGCAAGGTCCACGTGCTGCGCAGCGAGGACGAGGTCGCAGCGGCGTCGATCGTGCGCGAGAAGCTCCTCAACGACTTCCGCCATGAGAGCGGCCCGTTCGACGTCATCGGCGACATCCACGGTTGCCGCGCTGAACTCGAAACGCTGCTGGCCGAGCTCGGCTACCACCTGACGCAGGACCAGCAGGGTCGGGCGGTCGACGCGACCCCGCCGCCCGGGCGCAGGGCGATCTTCGTCGGTGACCTGGTCGACCGTGGGCCGGACTCCCCCGGCGTGCTGCGTCTGGTGATGGGCATGGTCCGTGCCGGGCATGCGTTCTGCGTGCCCGGCAACCACGAGAACAAGCTGATTCGTGCACTGGCCGGGCGCAACGTCACGGTCACCCACGGCCTGGCCGAGACCCTTGCCCAATTGGGCGCGCAGGACCAGGCCTTCCGTGACGACGTCGCCGGATTCTGCCGGGACCTCGTCTCGCACCTGGTGCTCGACGGTGGGCGCTTGGTCGTCGCGCACGCCGGGCTGAAGGAGGCCTACCACGGACGGGCCTCGGCCCGCGTGCGCAGCTTCGCGCTGTACGGCGACACCAACGGCGAGACCGACGAATTCGGACTGCCCATCCGCTATCCGTGGGCCGACGACTACCGGGGCAGGGCGATGGTGCTTTACGGGCACACGCCCACTCCGGAGCCGGAGTGGATCAACAACACGATGTGTCTGGACACCGGCTGCGTGTTCGGCGGGAGGTTGACCGCGCTGCGCTACCCGGAACGCGAGATCGTCGCCGTCCCAGCGCAGAAGATCTGGTACGAACCCGTCAAGCCCTTCCCTTCGAACACCAACCTCGTCTCCGAGCACTCCCGCACCACCCCGACCGCCCGGGCCGAGGACGAGCTCTCGATCACCGACGTGCTGGGCAAGCGCGGAGTCCAGACCCGACTCGCCGGGCGAGTGACGGTCCGTGAGGAGAACGCCGCCGGAGCGCTGGAGGTGATGAGCCGCTTTGCGATGGAACCACGCTGGTTGCTCTACCTGCCTCCCACCATGGCGCCGTGCGCGACCTCGCCGACCGGCGATCTGCTGGAACACCCGAGCGCCGCCTTCGACTTCTACCGCCACGGCGGGATCGCGAATGTGCTGTGCGAGGAGAAGCACATGGGCTCGCGCGCAGTCGCGCTGGTCTGCCGCGACGCCGAGGTGGCACGGGCTCGCTTCGGCAGCACCGACGGGACGTCCGGCGCGATCTACACGCGGACGGGCCGCTCTTTCTTCCCGTCCCGGCAGAGCGAAGAGCTCCTGCTCGCCCTGCGCGCCGCGATCGGCGACGCCGGCCTCTGGGACGAGCTGGATACCGACTGGATCCTGCTCGACTGCGAGCTGCTGCCGTGGTCGGCCAAGGCTGAGGAGCTGCTGCGCCATCAGTACGCGGCCGTCGGTGCAGCCGCACGGTCGGCCACTCCGGCCGCTGTCGCCGTGCTCGCCCAGGCGCAGGCCCGGGGCGTGGACGTGACTGGCTTGCTCGAGCGGACCCGCGCGCGAGCATCCAACGCCCACGATTTCACCGCTGCCTACCGCCGCTATGTCTGGCCGACCACCGGACTCGACGGTGTGCAACTCGCGCCGTTCCAGGTCCTGGCCACCCGCGGCCGAACCTGGGCCGACTCCGACCACGGCTGGCACCTGGGCATCGCCGACCGCCTCGTTGCCGTCGCCCCGGGGTTCATCCGCGAGACCCGTCGCCTGGCCGTCGACACCACCGACGAGACCTCCACCGCAGCCGGCGTGGCGTGGTGGACCGAGCTCACCGCTGCCGGCGGGGAGGGCATGGTGGTCAAACCGTTCGCGAACCTCGTGCGGGGCACGAAGGGCTGGGCGCAGCCCGGCATCAAGGTCCGGGGACGCGAATACCTGCGGATCATCTACGGCCCGGATTACACCCAGGCAGCGAACCTGGAGCGCCTGCGAGACCGCAACCTGGGCCACAAGCGCTCGATGGCCGCACGCGAGTACGCCCTCGGGATCGAATCGCTCGAACGCGTCGCCCGCGGCGAACCGTTGTGGCGCGTGCACGAGGCGGTGTTCGCGGTACTGGCCCTGGAGTCCGAGCCGGTGGACCCGCGGCTCTGAGCGTGCCGCGGTCCCGCCGTCACCACCAGCGGCGGCCGTAGACGGTCGGGTAGGGCGAGGTGCCGGCGCGGGCCTCGGCGAAGAGGTCTTCGAGCTTGCCCATCGTCGCTCCGGTGACTTCGCCCTCGACCGTGGGACCGCGCAGGGTGTTCTGGGCGATGTAGGTCTCGGCGGTCACCGAGACGAACGTGCCGGTGACGACGGTGAGGACCGCATCGTCGAAGGCCTCCAGCAAGGTGGCCGAGCCCTCGTCGTAGGAGTCGGCGTACTCCTCGGGGAAGTGGGCCAGCAGCACAGCGGGATCGCCGGCCCCGATCGCGACCCGGGCATCGGGCACGGTCTGCACGGGGCCCAGGGCGAAGAGCATCGGGATGGCGCCGGCCCGCTTCGGAACCACGTGCACGATCCAGTCCGAGGCCCCGCACGACGGCGGGCTCTGCCAGAGCATCGGGTCGTCCCCGAAGCCCTCCACCTCCGCCAGCCCGGTCTCGTCCAACGCGCTCGCCCAGGCCTGGGCGCGAATGTTGAGGATGCGGAACTTGGCCGGGTTGGCGCAGCGCTCGAAGTCCTCGTCGACCAGGGGCTCGGCCCGGATCACCGGGTCGGGCCAGGCCAGGGAGTTCCCGCCGGCAGCCTTGAACGCGTCAGTCATCGCCGCACGCAGCATCATCGAGTCCACCGGCCAGACCCTAGGTCGCGCACTCCCGCCCGGCGAGCCCCGCCCCCCACCAGTGGGTATTTATCGAGGCAGTCGACCCAGCAGGAAAAACTCCGGGTTCGGGTCGATCGCGGCGAAATGCGCCATCCGGTTCGACAGCGCGAAGAACGCGGTGATCGCGCCGACGTCCCAGATCTCGTCCGCACCGAGCCCGCCGTCGCGAGCGGCATCCAGGTCGGCATCGCTCATCAGGTCCGACCCGGACGCGACGGTGAGCGCCAGATCGACGATCGCACGCTGACGTGGCGTCAGCTCGACGGTGTACGGGTTGGCCGCGACGCGATCCGCGAGCTGAGGGTCCTTTGCGCGGATCCGCAGGATCGCCCCGTGCGCGACGACGCAGTAGGTGCAGTTGTTGACCGCCGAGGTCGCGACCACGATCAGTTCCCGTTCGGCCCTGCTCAGTCCCTCATCGGATTCCATCAGCGCGTCGTGGTAGTCCAGGAAAGCTCGCAGCTCGCGCGGCCGTCGCCCCAGCGCCTTGAAGGCGTTGGGCATGAACCCTGATTTCTCCACGATCGGTGCCAGGCGCTCGCGCAGATCCGCGGGCAGGTCCTCAAGTTCCACGTGTCCGAACCGGCTGATCGCTGCCATGACCGTCCTCCTGTTGCGAGATTCACCTGTCGGGCGACGCTACCCACTCGCACTGGACAATGACGGCGTGGAACTCCCTGTGCAGCACTTCTGCGGCCGTGATGGCGCCACGCTCGCCTACCGCGAGGTAGGGACCGGATGCCCGCTGATCCTGATCCACGGGTACTTCTCCACCGCGGTCGTGAACTGGGTCAAGTACGGGCACGCCGGCGCACTGGCCGAACGCGGCTTCCGCGTCGTCATGCCCGACCTGCGCGCGCACGGGGACAGCGACGCCTCCCACGAGGCGGCGGCCTATCCGCCCGACGTGCTCACCGACGACGGCCTCGCGTTCATCGAGCATCTGGGTCTCAGTGACGGCGCGTACGACCTGGGCGGTTACTCCCTCGGCGGCCGCACCGTGGCACGGATGCTGGTGCGGGGCGCGGCGCCGCGGCGGGCGGTCGTCGCCGGCATGGGCCTGGACGGGATCCTGCGCCCGGGTGAGCGGGTCGAGCACTTTCGCCACATCCTGACCAACCTCGGCTCGCACGCCCCGCGCACGCC
This sequence comes from Sporichthyaceae bacterium, assembly GCA_052387905.1. Taxonomy (GTDB): domain Bacteria; phylum Actinomycetota; class Actinomycetes; order Sporichthyales; family Sporichthyaceae; genus JBQTII01. The sequence continues at coordinate 40,069 of JBQTIR010000019.1, forward strand.
GGCCTGGATGGCGGAGGCGTTCCTGCGGACGGTCGGCGGGGACCCGGTGGCGTTGCTGCGGCTGCTGGACACCTTTGTCGACACCTCGATCGCCGAGCTGGCCGCCGTGAGCGTGCCGACCTTGGTCGTCTGCGGCGCCGAGGACGACGACAACGGCTCGGCGGCTGCGCTGGCCGCCGCCCTCGCCGATGGGCGCCACGTCTCGATCCCCGGCACGCACATGGGAGCCGTGACCCGGCCGGAGCTCCGGACCGCGATCGCGGAGTTCCTGACAAACTAAATCGCTCGCCATGTAGATACCTCCGAGATACCATCTCGCCATGGCGATGACTCTGCGTCTCACTCCCGAGCAAGACGTTGCGCTCTCGGCGCTGGCTGAACTTGAAGGCATCTCTAAAACCGACGCAGTGATGAAGGCCGTGCAGGAGCGACTGGCCCGCCTGACCCATCAGACCGAGGTGCTGCGCTACGGCCACGAGGAGGCCACATACTACGCAGACCTGCTCGACCGCCTGGGCCAGTGATCCGTTACCTGAGCACCGAGGACCTCCTCGCCTTGATCCCAGTCACGGGGGCACCTGTGGCGATCCGCGACCTCGGGCTGCTGGAGTCAGCCGCGGCCCGGCCGCAGAGCAGCGTGTTCGGCTCGGACGCCTACCCTGACCTCGACACCAAGGCAGCAGCACTGCTGGAGTCACTGGTCCGCAACCACCCCTTGGTGGACGGGAACAAGCGACTGGGTTGGTTGGCCACCGCGACCTTCTACCGACTGAATGGGCACCGCTTGCGCGCACCGGAGGACGCGGCCTACGACTTGGTCATCGCCGTCGCCGAAGGCCGCCACGACATCACCTCCATCGCCGACGCGCTGGCGGCCTGGGTCATTCCCGAAGCGTGAGCAGGCCGGTATTGCCCTGATCGGTCCAGTTCGTCCCATACCGGATCACGGTTCGGGCACGGACCCGGCCGCGATGAACGAAACCGCCAGTTCGCGCGTCCTCGGTTCTACACGGCGTGCAGGCGGCACCATGGTGGTGCGGCGAACAAGGGGGATGGACTGATGAAGCACATCATGGGCCGGCGGTTCCTGGCGGCGACGAGCGTGAGCATGCTGCTCGTGCTGGGTGCCTGCGGCAACGAGCGCGCCGAGGTGGCCCAGCCTGCGGCCAACTCCGGCGATCTCGGTGCCGCGGGCGGCACGAACCTGGCCGGCTCGCCCGACGCCGGAGTCAATGACACCCCGGACACCCCGATCGACACCGGCGCGCCGGCCGAGGAGCCGGGGGCGATGGTGGTCAAGCCACGACCGGGCATGGACAACGTGCGCCCCGTCACGTGGGAGTCGGCCACGGCGACCTCGGAGCGGGTCGTGCGCGTGCAGTTCTACGGCGGCGTCGAGCCGTGCGATGTGCTGGACTCGGTCAAGGTCGCCTACACGGACAAGACCGTGGAGATTTCCCTGTTCTCCGGATCTGACCCGGCCTCACCTGATGCGGTCTGCATCGAGCTCGCGCAGCTCAAGGCCGTCGACGTCGAGCTCGACTCCGACCTGGCCGGGCGTACCCTGGTCGACCCGACCAACTCTGGGGGAACCGACGGCGCCGGGGACCAGTCCCTCGACGAGCAGCAGGGCGGGGCGCCCGCGGGCAAGATCCGCGGCGATGTCGAGGCCACGGAGGTCACGCCCCGCCCGGGTATGGACAACGTGCGCACGATCAGCTTCGACCGCACCATGATGATCGGCAAGGACACACTGAGGATCTACTACACCTCTGGTGTCGAGCCGTGCGATGTGCTCGATCGCGTCGAGGTCGACCACGCCGAAGACGCGATAACCGTGACCCTATTCATGGGCAGCGACCCCGCATCACCGGACGCGATCTGTCCGGCGCTGGCCCGCTTCTCCTACACCGAGGTGGCCCTGGGCAAGCCCTTGGACGGCCGCGAGATCCGCGACGGCGGCGCGCTCTGAGCGCCCGCAGTCAGTCTTCGTAGAAGATGCGCTCCACGACCGCGCGGGCCCGCCTCGTCAGCCGGCGGTACTCATCGAGCATCCGCCCGGTGTCCTCCAGCGGGTAACCGAGCAAGCTCGCCATCGAGGACAGCTCGCGCCCTGCGGTCGGCGGGCTGTCGCCCGGGCGCCCCCGCACGAGCATGATCGCGTTGCGGACCTGGGTGGCCAGGCGCCAGGCCGACACCAGCACGACGCGGTCAGCCTCGGACATCAGGTCGGCGTCCCGGGCAGCGTAAAGCGCCTCCAGCGTGCGGGTGGTGCGCAGCTCGGGCAGCGCCCCGGCGTGGCGCAGCTGCAGGAGCTGGGCGACCCATTCGATGTCGGCCAGGCCGCCGCGGCCCAGCTTGGTGTGCAGCCCCGGGTCGGCTCCGCGGGGCATCCGCTCGCTCTCCACGCGGGCCTTGATCCGGCGGATCTCGCGGATCTGATCCTCGCTCAGGCCGTCGGCAGGGTAACGCAGCGGGTCGATGAGTGCGGTGAAGCGCGCGCCGAGGTCGGCGTCTCCCGCGACGTACTCCGCGCGCAGCAGCGCCTGCGCCTCCCAGACGCTGGACCAGCGCGCGTAGTACGCCTGGTAGGAGGCGAACGAGCGCACCAGTGGACCTTGACGGCCTTCGGGTCGCAGGTCGGCGTCGACTTCCAGGGTGGGCTCGGGCGCCTGCATGTGCAGCAGCCGGCGAAGTTCGTTGGCCACGGCGTGCGCGGTGTCGGTGGCGACCTTCTCCTCGACGCCGGGCATGGCCTCGGACACGAACATGACGTCGGCGTCGCTGGCATAGCTCATCTCATGCCCGCCCAGGCGCCCCATGGCGATGACGGTGAACCGGATCGGGGACTCCCCCTGCGCGACGACCGTGCGCAGGGCCGCGGCCAGTCCCCCGGACAGCGTTGCCGCGACGACGTCGGTGAGGGCGTCGGCGACGTCGGTGACGTCAATGGCGTTGAGTACATCGGCCGCGGCGATCCGGAACTGCTCACGGCGACGGTTGCCGCGCACCGCGATCGCGGCGGCCTCAGCGCTACCCGCCCGCGCCGCGGCGGCGTGCGCCTCGGTGAACAACGCGGCGCGGTCCCGCAGACGCAGTTCGTCGTCGTCGGCGAGCATGGCGGTGGCCTCGGGTGCCCGCTGCAGGAGTTCGGCCGCGAAGCGGCTCGAGGCCAGCAGATGCGCCATGCGTTCGGCGGCCATGCCCTCATCGCGCAGCAGCCGCAGATACCAGGGTGTGGACCCCAGCGCGTCGGAGACCTGACGGAACGCCAGCAGACCGGCGTCGGGGTCGGCGGCGTCGGCGAACCAGCCGAGCATCACCGGGAGCAGCGTGCGCTGGATCGCGGCCCGACGACTCAGCCCGGCGGTGAGGGCCTCCAGGTGGCGCAGGGCGCCGGCCGGGTCGGCGTAGCCCAGAGCCGCCAGCCGGGACTTGGCCGCGTCGGTGGTGAGCCGGGAATCGCCCTCGGCCAACCGCGAGACGGCCATGAGCAGCGGGCGGTAGAAGAGCTTCTCGTGCAGGCGGCGGACCTCCACCGCGTGCTTGCGCCACGCGCGGGTGAGCTCGGCCGCCGGGTCGCCCGCCAGGTCCATCGCGCGCCCGAGCCGGCGCATGTCGGATTCCCCCTCGGGAAGCTGATGGGTACGCCAGAGTTTGTAGAGCTGGATCCGGTGCTCGAGCGTGCGCAGGAAGCGGTAAGCCTCGCCCAAGCTCGCGGCGTCGTCGCGGCCGACGTAGCCGCCGCTGGAGAGTGCGGCCAGCGCATCCAACGTCGAACCGCTGTGCAACGCCTCGTCGCCGCGCCCGTGGACCATCTGCAGCAACTGGACAGCGAACTCCACATCACGCAGCCCACCCGGCCCGAGTTTGATCTGTCGATCAGCCTCGGCCGGGGGCAGCGTCGCTTCCACGCGGCGGCGCATCGCCTGCACATCGGCGACAAAATTCTCCCGGCTGGCGGCCTTCCAGACCATCGGTGAGACCGCGTCGAGGTAGGCATGACCCAGCGTCATATCTCCGGCGATCGGCCGGGCCTTGAGCAGCGCCTGGAACTCCCACGTCTTGGCCCAGCGCTCGTAGTAGGCGACGTGACTGGCCAACGTGCGTACCAGCGGGCCCTGCTTTCCCTCTGGGCGCAGCGCAGGATCGACCGGCCAGATCGTGCCCTCCGCCGTCGCGGTCACGCACGCCCGCATGAGCCCGCTCGCGAGGTGGGTGGCGGTCCGCAACGCCGCGATCTCGTCCACCGGCTCGCCGTCCGGGCTGGGGCCCACCTCGGCGACGAAGATGACGTCGACGTCGCTGACGTAGTTGAGCTCGCGCCCGCCGCACTTGCCCATGCCGATCACGGCGAGCCGGCACGGCGCCGATCCGGCCGGCAACCCGGCGCGCGCAATGGCCAACGCGGCCTCGAGCGTGGCGGCGGCGAGGTCGGCAAGCTCGGCTGCTGCCAGCTCCAGATAGGCGACCCCGGTCAGATCCCGCGCGGCGAGCAGCAGCAGGCGGCGGCGGTAGGCCACCCGCAAGCGGTCGTAGGCATGTCCTCCGGAATCGTCCGCGACTGGATCCCGGGCGAGCGGATCGGCGCCGACAGCGGTGAGCATCACCACACGCAGCTCGGCCGGAGTCGGCCCGGCGTCTGGATCGGGGACGAGCAGCCGCCAGTCCTGGCAGTGCCGCAGCAGATAATCCCCGAGCGCCTCGGAGGCACCCAGCACCGCCAGCAGGCGCCGGCGGAATGCGGGTGCAGCGATCAGCGTTTCCCGCAGCTCCGCGACGTCGCAGACCTCGGCCAGCCGGGTCAGCTGCAGCAAAGCAAGGTCCGGGTCGGCTGCCTCACCGAAAGCAGCCAGGGTGTCGGCGTCCTCGGCCAGCGCAAGCGCCGGTCGCGAGATCATCTCCCGCGCCTGTTCGCGCCGCTGGAACCCCAGCCGCGCCAACACCGAATCCGCCGTCGCCGCGCGCTGCTGGAACGGCTCAGGCGAACTCACCCGGTCAACCTACTCAGAGAACGGGCAGATACCGGTCGAGCTCGAAGGGGGTGACCTGCATGCGGTACTCCTCCCACTCGCGGCGCTTGTTGCGCAGGAAGAAGTCGAAGACGCCCTCGCCGAGGGTCTCCGCGGCGAGCTCACTGCGTTCCATCAAAGAGATCGCCTCGGCGAGATTCTGCGGCAACGGGTCGATGCCCAGGGCGCGGCGCTCGGCCGCGGACAGCGACCAGACGTCGTCCTCCGCGCCGGGCGGGAGCTCGTAGCCCTCCTCGATGCCCTTCAAACCGGCCGCAAGCAGCAACGCATAGGCCAGGTAGGGGTTGCACGCGGAGTCCAGCGAGCGGACCTCCACCCGCGTCGACTGACCCTTGGTGGGCTTGTACATCGGGACCCGGACCAGCGCGGAGCGGTTGTTGTGGCCCCAGCAGATGTAGGACGGGGCCTCGCCGCCACCCCACAGGCGCTTGTAGGAGTTCACCCACTGGTTGGTGACGGCAGTGATCTCGGCGGAGTGCTTGAGCAGGCCCGCGATGAACGCACGGCCGACCTTGGAGAGCTGGTACTCCGCGCCGGCCTCGTAGAAGGCGTTGCGGTCACCCTCGAACAGCGACAAGTGGGTGTGCATGCCGGAGCCGGGATGCTCGGTGAACGGCTTGGGCATGAAGGAGGCGTAGACGTGCTGCTCGAGCGCGACCTCCTTCATCACCATGCGGAACGTCATCACGTTGTCCGCCGTGGTGAGCGCGTCGGCGTAGCGCAGGTCGATCTCCTGCTGACCCGGGCCGCCCTCGTGGTGGCTGAACTCCACCGAGATGCCCATGTTCTCCAGCATCGTGATCGCGTGGCGGCGGTAGTCGTGCCCGGCGCCGTGGATCGTGTGGTCGAAGTAGCCACCGTGGTCGATCGGAACCGGGCGCTCCCCGGTGACCGGGTGCTTCTCGAACAGGTAGAACTCGATCTCGGGGTGGGTGTAGAAGGTGAAACCCAGGTCCGAGGCCTTGGCCAGGGTCCGCTTGAGGACGTAGCGCGGGTCCGCGAAGCTCGGGGTGCCATCGGTCTGCAGGATGTCGCAGAACATGCGTGCGGTACCCGGGGCCTCGGCGCGCCAGGGCAGCACCTGGAAGGTGGCCGGGTCCGGCTTGGCGAGCATGTCGGACTCGTGGACGCGGGCGAAGCCCTCGATCGCGGATCCGTCGAAGCCGATCCCCTCGGCGAACGCGGACTCCAACTCGGCCGGGGCGATGGCGACGGACTTGAGGAACCCCAGCACGTCGGTGAACCACAACCGGACGAAGCGCAGGTCGCGCTCCTCGAGGGTGCGCAACACGAATTCGGTCTGCTTGTCCATGCTCACTCCGGCTCGCGGTCAAGGAAGATCGGGGGATCCTGGCCGCCAGTCTGGTGCACCGGGGTTTCGGTGGGGTAACACCGGGCGGGACCGGGCGCCAGATGCGCCCGATCGGGTGCCGGGTCTGGGCACGTCGTCAGCGCCTACGCTGGGCCGATGCCCCGATTGCGGATCGCGCTAGCGCAGGTCAACGCCACGGTGGGGGCCATTACGGCCAACACCGAGATCGTGCTGGAGCAGACCCGGGCGGCCGCGGCGGCCGGGGCGCACCTGGTGGCGTTCCCGGAGATGGTGCTGACCGGCTACCCCGTCGAGGATCTCGCGCTGCGCAGTTCGTTCCAGGGCGCCTCCAGGGCCGCGTTGCGCGCGCTGGCCGCCCGACTCGGCGCCGAAGGGCTCGGGGGTATCGCGGTGGCCGTCGGGTACCTCGATGCCACTGAGCACGACCGCCCCCGGCTGGGAAAACCGGCCGGCTCGCCCAAGAACGCCCTCGCGATCCTGCACGGTGGGGCCATCGTGCACAGCTCGGCGAAGCACCACCTGCCCAACTACGGCGTCTTCGACGAGGCCCGCTACTTCGTGCCGGGCAACACCGTCCCGATCATCAGGCTGCGCGGCATCGACGTCGCCTTCGCGATTTGCGAGGACCTCTGGCAGGACCACGGGCCGGTGGCCGCTTCCGCGGGCGCCGGATTGCTGGTGGTGCTCAACGGCTCCCCCTACGAGCGGGACAAGGACGACGTCCGCCTCGAGCTGTGCCGCCGGCGCGCCGCCGAGGCCGACGCCACGCTCGCCTACGTCAACCTGGTCGGCGGGCAGGACGAGCTGGTCTTCGACGGGGACTCCCTGATCGTCTCCGCGGCGGGTGAGGTGCTCGCGCGCGCGCCGCAGTTCGTCGAGGCCCTGTTGCTCGCCGACCTGGAGCTGCCGGCCGGGCCCGCGGAGTTCACCAGCCATCCCGCCGCCGACGTCGGCGTGCTGTGGGTCCGGGTGAGCGACGAGGCCGCCGAACCTGACGCGCCGCCGTTGCCCGTGACGATCGAACCCCGGCTGAGCGCCGAGGCCGAGGTGTACGGAGCCCTGGTACTCGCCTTGGGTGATTACGTACGCAAGAACGGATTCACCTCGGTGACCCTGGGGCTGTCCGGCGGGATCGACTCCGCACTGGTCGCGGCGATTGCCTGTGACGCGCTCCGCGCGGGCAACGTGTACGCCGTCTCGATGCCGTCGAAGTACTCCTCGGAGCACTCCCGCGGTGACGCCGCGGACTTCGCGGCCCGCACCGGCTGCCACTACCGGACGGTGCCGATCGAGCCGATGGTCGCGGCGTTCCTGGACGAGCTGGGCTTCACCGGCCTGGCGGAGGAGAATTTGCAGGCGCGCGTGCGCGGCATGACGTTGATGGGGATCTCCAACGCCGAGGGCCACCTGGTGCTCGCGACGGGGAACAAGAGCGAGCTCGCCGCGGGGTATTCCACGATTTACGGCGACGCGGTCGGCGGCTTCGCCCCCCTCAAGGACGTGTCCAAGACTGTGGTGTGGCGCCTGTCGCAGTGGCGCAACGCCGAGGCGCTGCGCCGGGGCCAGACGGCGCCGATCCCGGAGAACTCGATCACCAAGCCGCCGTCGGCGGAACTGAGGCCTGGTCAGCTCGACACCGATTCGCTGCCGGACTACGCCGTCCTCGATGACCTGCTCGATGACTACGTCGAGGGCGACGCCTCCGCCGCCGACCTCGTCGCCACCGGCTTCGACGCCGCGCTGGTGACCCGGATTCTGCGCATGGTCGACGTCGCCGAGTACAAGCGACGTCAGTACCCGCCCGGGCCCAAGATCTCCCGGCGCGCCTTCGGCCGCGACCGCCGCCTGCCGATCACCAACGGCTGGCGTGAGAGCGCCCCTACCGCCTGAGCGCGGCCTATCCCGAGGGGACGTCATCACTTGTGGTCGCGCATACGGCGGATTTCACGCCAGATCGCAACCACAACGGCTGACAGGGCGCTGTCCACAGGGCACGTTCCCAGCCGCGGTCATCCACAGACTGGCGGGCCACCCTTCCCACACCTTCCGCGCGCCGAGAACGTGAGGTCATGGATGCACGCCTCGACGTTCTCGCCGCCAGCCAGGGCGGCGTATTCACCTCCACCCAAGCCATCGCCTGTGGCTACACCCGCGGGCAACTGCGCACCGCGACGAAGAATCGCCAGCTCTATATCGTCCGCCGCGGCGTCCTCACCTGCGCCGAGTACATCGAGGGACTGTCGATACGGGGCCGGCACCGGCTGGACGTAGCCGCCGCTCTCCTCAACCGAAACCGCCTCACCGACGCAAGGAACATCGTCAGGCCCGCTCCGAGGCTCGCTGTCGGACACCTGAGTGCGGGCCTGCTTTGGAATCTCGCGGCGCCCCTGCCGGCGTCCACAGAGACCGAAATCGGGACGCCACCACTAACCCTTGACTCCATGAGCGTCGATCTCCCGATCGCCGGTGTACTCCCGCGTCGCATAGTGGAACTCGTCAGCGCGGATAGGTGCCGCCGGACCTACCGCTGTGGAGTCCATGTGGTCCCCGCGGACCTTCCGGCAGGGCATACGATCCAGCTCGGCGGGATACCCGTGACGACTCCCGCGCGAACCGCAATGGACCTCATCCGAGAGCTCCCCTGGCCGCAGGCGATCGTCGTCGCCGACCGGGCGTTGAAGATCGGCGCGACCCGGAGAGAACTCGTCGATGCGGCGGAACATTGCCGACTGTGGCGCGGCGGCAAGCAAGGCGTGCGGGCGGCGGCCTTCGCTGACCGTCGCGCGGAATCACCCGCGGAGTCGCGAGCCAGAGCTGTCTTCGTCGATCTCGGCCTACCGCCTCCCGAGCTTCAGGTCGACATCCACGACAACGCTGGGCTCGTTGCCCGCGTCGACTTCCTCTTCCGCGAGTTCCACACGGTGGTTGAGATCGACGGAAAGGTGAAGTACACCGACCCCATCGGTTCACCCGGGGAGGTGCTCTGGCGCGAGAAGCTACGAGAAGACCGCCTCCGCGACGCTGGCTACGAAGTCGTCCGGGTGACCTGGGCCCAGTTGCTTCGCGACCCGGAGGGCATCAAGGCCCGGATCTTGGCGGCCTTCGCTCGGGCAATGCGCCGGGCCGCGTGACGAGGCGAGGCAGGCGTGTCAGCCGTTTTGGCCGCGGAAATGGCCCTGGGAACGCGGATTCGATGACCACAAGTGATGACGTCCCCACGAGAATGCCTCCGGACGCTGCCAACGATCTCGGCATCCTCAGCGAGTAGCGCGGCGGCGGATTTGCTCGAGGTCGTGCACGGTGATGTCCGCGCCCTGATTCTCGATCCAGCCCAGACGGCGCAGGGAACGCAGGGCCTTGACCACTGCCTCGCGGGATAGCCCCGTCCACGCGGCCAGATCTGCCTGGGTCAGCGGCGAGTGGATGAGCACCGTGCTGCCCTCGGCCCGGCCGTACCGGTCCGCCATCTCCACGAGCCGGGCACACACCCGGCCCAGGGCGTCGCCGGCGCCGAACTCCAATTGGTGGCGCACCTGCTGGCGCAGACGGCCGATGGTCTCGACCAGGACCCCGGAGCGCACCTCGGGGTGGCGATCGAGGAACGCCCGGAACTCGCCGGCGGGGATGGTCAGCACCTCGACGTCGGCCAGGGCGATCACCGTGGCCGATCGCGGGTTGCCGTCGATCACCGACCACTCCCCCACCAACGTGCCGGCGGAGAACACGTCGAGGACGACGTCGCGCCCGTCGGCGGAGGCGACCATGACCTTCAGGTCCCCGCTCATCAGGACCATCGCCTCGTGGGCGACATCGCCCTCGAGGAAGAGCACGGCACCGGCCGGGTAGCGACGTCGCGTCCCCGACGCCGTCAGTTCGCGGGCGAGTTCGGTGCCGACCCGGTCCAGGAAGCCGACCGGCACCACGGCGCTGTCCACCTGCTCCATGCATCCATTGTCACCGCGTCACGGTGACCCCAGCGGCGAACCGCGTGTGTCGATGCGAACAACGCCCGTGTCCGCCGCGCGCGGCTAGACGCGCGCGGTGGACCGCGCCGTGTGGCCGTGATCACGCTGGCGGACCGCGAGCAGGGAGTTCACCGCGTCGGCGACCTGCGGCACGCAGTCGATGATCGTCGCGAACTCCGCAGGCGTCATCACCAGCACCCGGACGGCCGTGTCCGCAATCACAGTGGCATTGCGGTACTTCCCGCCGACCAATGCCATTTCCCCGATGACTGCGCCGGGCCCGAGCACGGCGATCGGGGTGCCGGCGACGCTGACGGTCACGGTGCCTTCGACGAGTACGAATGCTTCCTGCCCGATCGCCCCCTCCCGGCACAACACGCTGGCCGCAGGCAACGTGGTCTCGGTGCTCATCGAGGCAATGCGCACCAACTGGCGGCGGTCCAGGCCGGCGAACAACCCGATGTCGGCGAGCAGGTCCAGACGCAGATCACGCTTGGAGTTCACGGTGTGCTCCTTGCAGAAGCAGTTGGGCTGCCCGCGTTGTGGACTGCGGGCCACCCGTCGCGAGCGGTCTGCTCTCGACCGTTCCAGCCTCGCAATCCGGACAGGTGAACGCTGGGTCCCGGGACCCTGAGAGCTGGGTACTTGTGCTCAGCTCCCTGGGTACCCGGCAGCGCTACGCTGGAGGTGCCCGGTGACCTCATCCGGAGGCCTCGAGGCATGCTGACGAGGAGTCACCATGGCCCCCACCACGCCCGACAGCGCCCATTCTCTTCGGCCCGCGGACGAGTCCACCCCTGTCTACGGCACCCTGCCGCCCGCCAAGCGCGTACGCATTCCCGCGCTGGCGGCGATGAAGGCCCGCGGTGAACGCTGGCCGATGCTCACCGCCTATGACATGTACACCGCGTCGATCTTCGACGACGCCGGGATCCCGGTGCTGCTGGTCGGGGACAGCGCCGCCAACAACGTCTACGGCTACGAGACCACCGTCCCGGTGACGGTCGACGAACTGCTCCCGTTGTGCCGCGCCGTGGTCAATGCCAGCAAGCGGGCCCTCGTCGTCGGAGACCTGCCCTTCGGGTCCTACCAGGTCTCACCGAACCAGGCACTGGAGACCTCGATCCGCTTCATGAAGGAGGGCGGCGCGCACGCCGTCAAATTGGAGGGCGGGGTACGGGTCGCCGCACAGATCAAGGCGATCGTCGACGCCGGAGTCCCGGTGATGGCACATATCGGCTTCACCCCGCAGAGCGAGCACGGCCTCGGCGGCTACAAGGTCCAGGGTCGCGGTGAGGGCGCCGAGCAGGTCCTCGCCGACGCCCACGCCGTGCAGGAGGCCGGCGCGTTCGCCGTCGTGCTGGAGATGGTGCCCGCCGAGGTCGCCAAGGCGGCCACCGCCGAGCTCGCGATCCCGACCATCGGGATCGGCGCCGGGCCGGACTGCGACGCCCAGGTCCTCGTCTGGCAGGACATGGCCGGGCTGAGGGAGGGTCAGGTCCCGCGCTTCGTCAAGCGGTACGCCGATCTGCGGACCGTGCTCACCGAGGCAGCGCGGGCCTACGCCGCCGATGTGGTGGGCGGCACGTTCCCCGCCGAGGAACACAGTTTCCACTAGGAATCAGGTAGCGGGCGCCCAGTCCTGGCCGGGGCGCGCTGCCGCCAGCTGGGCGGTGAGGTCGGCGCGAGCGGTGGCCATCGAGGGGCCGTACCAGGTGAGCAGGCGCCCGGAAACCAGTGCGACGTCGAGGTCGGCGAAGGCCTCGGGCCCATCTGACGCGGTGAACAGGTACGGCTCGTCCGGCAGCACGATCAGCTCGGCACCGCGGGCGCGCAGCTCGTCCGGGTCGACTTTCGGGTAGCGGGCAAACTCGTCGGTCGGCACTTCGTTGACCACGTTGTCGTAGCCCAGGCGCGCCAGCAGGTCGGTGGTGAAGGTGTCCGCTCCGGCGACCATCCACGGCTTGCGCCAGATCGGGACCGCGATCCGACGGCGCACCGCCGGGGCAGGGGCGGACCAGGCCTGCTCCGCGTCGAGCAGCCACGGAGGGCGGCCCAGCCCGCAGGCCTCGAGCATGCGCGCGAGCGAGGCCAGCGCGCCCTCGACCTCGCGGATGTCGCAGATCCAGACCGCCAGGCCTGCGGCGCGCAACAGATCCAGATCCGGGCGCCGGTTCTCCTCGACCGCGGCGAGCACGAGGTCGGGGGCCAGGGCGATGATCGCCTCGACGTCGGGATTCTTCGTCCCGCGGATCCGCGCGCAGTTCAGCGCAGGGGGGTGGGTACACCAGTCGGTGACCGCCACCAGCAGGTCCGGGTGGGTCACCCCGATCGCCTCGGTCAGCGACGGCACCAACGACACGATGCGGGTGATCTGGCCAGGAACCTCGACCGCGGCCCCGGTGTCGTCGAAAATTCGCCGCGTCGTCACCCGACCTAGACTGCCACCATGGCCTCTTCCACTGTCCTGGACCCGTCCGTGCTACCCGGGGTGCTCTCCCCGCTGCGCGAGGTGCCCGCGCACATCGAACGCCCGCCCTATGTCGGGCTCGCGGCGCCGGAGCCGTTTCGGGGCAGCGAGGTCAAGGACGCCGACACCATCGCGCGGATGCGGATCGCCGGCCAGATCGCCGCGCGCGCCCTGGTCGAGGTCTCGACCCACATCCGGCCGGGGATCACCACAGACGAACTCGACCGCATCGGCCACGAGTTCCTCTGTGACCACGGCGCCTACCCCTCACCGCTGCAGTATCGCTACTTCCCCAAGTCGCTGTGCACCTCGGTCAACGAGGTCATCTGCCACGGGATCCCGGACTCGCGTGAGCTCACCGAGGGCGACATCGTCAACATCGACATCACGGCCTACATCGGCGGGGTGCACGGCGACACCGATGCGACCTACCCGGTCGGGGAGATCGATGAGGAATCCCGGCTGCTCGTTGAACGCACTCAGGAGTCGCTGCGGCGGGCGATCAACGCCGTCAAGCCGGGCCGGGAGATCAACGTGATCGGCCGGGTCATCGAAAGCTATGCCAAGCGCTTCGGCTACGGCGTGGTGCGCGACTTCACCGGGCACGGGATCGGGACCGCGTTCCACTCCGGGCTGGTGGTGCCGCACTACGACACCACCGACTACAGCACCGTGATGGAACCGGGTATGACGTTCACGATCGAACCGATGCTGACGCTGGGCACGATCGACTACGACACCTGGGACGACGACTGGACGATCGTCACCAAGGACCGCAAGCGTTCCGCGCAGTTCGAGCACACGCTACTGGTGACCGATACCGGCGCGGAGATCCTCACCCTGCCCTGAACAGCGTCGGATGCGTACGGCTCAGTCGCTGGACGTGGCCTTCGCGACCTTGGGACGGGCGCTCTTGAGCGCCTGCGTGGTGTCGCTGCCGACGAACTCGAACGCGTTCATCACGCGCTCCTCACCGGCCGACATCTTCGGGGCCTGCAGCAGCTGGCTGGCGATCTGCACACCGCTGTCGTTGAGGGCCTCGACCAGGATCTCGAACGAGCGGGTCTCCCCGGACTTGTTGACCAGGAACACCGGCCAGAACCGGGTCGGGGCGCCGATCGCGTCGACCCCGGTGGTGAAGGTGCCGAAGCGGACGTCGACGTCCTGGGACAGCACCAGGGCGGTTCCACTCTCGGAGGCCTTGATCCGGTCGTCGCGGGACTGCTTCATGCCCCACAACGTGCTGGCGACCACGGCGATGATCGCCAGGATCGCGACCAGGCGCCCGATCCGGATCAGGCGCAGGTCGCGCACGGCCCGGCCGTGCAGGCGCACCTTGGCGGTCGGGTCCACGCGGGAGAACTCGCGGGCGGCCAGGATCACCGCGACCAGGGCGAAGCCGGCGGCCAGGTATTTGATCAGCGGAACGACCGAGAGCACCAGCGCGATGACGCCGAGGAACAGAATCGCGGCCGGGACGTCGACGCCCTCGCGCTCGCCTTCCTCGTCCTGCTCGGGCGCGTCGTAGCCGCGCAGGCGGTCGTAGCCGCCCTTGGGGTTCGCGATGCGCGGGGCGGGCTTGCGGCGCAGCCCGTACCACGCGCGCTTGCCCCGCTCGGGCAGCATCCAGTCCGGCAGGTCGTCGAAGGACCCGGCTGGTCGTCCAGCGCGGGTGTCGGTACGGGTCGAGCCGTGCTCGGACCCGGATTCGTCGGATCGCTTGCCGCGCGAGCTGAGCATGATGAGCGAGGTCCCTTCCCCCTGGACTGACCTTCAGAGTGCGCCTTGGGCCACCGTTCGCGCATCGGCCCTTGAGGTGATTTGACCGAACGGGCGTATCACCGTGACCCAATCGCCTCGAGATCGGCGACGAAGCTCACGATTTGGGTGGATGTGGGTGCTATTGCCTGATTGGGCTAGTAGGCCTCGGCCCGGATGACGGTGAACTTGGCGCCCTTGAGTTGCGACGCGAACGTGTCGGACAGGATCGAGAAGACCGCGACGTTGGCCGAGCGCCCCGGTTCGAGCACCGGCACCAGGACCGAGTCCGTGGTGATGCGCTTGTTGCCGACGACGGTGAGCGCCTCGAACTCCAGCTCGTAGGAACGGGCCTGCGAGGCGAGGTTGGTGACCGTCACCGCAAGGGCGCTGCGGGTAATCCCGGAGGCATCCAGTTCGGTGCTCAGCTTGCCGATCTCGACCTTCGCCTGACGCAGGACATCAGCGGTGGACTGCGCTGGCGTGGGCGCCACGACCCCGATGGGGCCGCCCGCCGCGCCGGTCGCGCCGGCCGCGCCGAACGCGATCTGCGAGGTCACGAGACCGACGCCGGCCAGCACAGCCAGCGCGATGGCGACCCAGGCCGAGTCGCGGCGGGCGCCGATGACCGAACGGTGCTGGCCGAGCATCGAGATCCCCATCAGCAGGCCGGCCGTGGCCAGGGCCAAGCCGACCGGACGCAGTCCCGGGACCACCGCACAGACGACGGCAGCCGCGCCGGCGCCGGTCGCGAGCGCGCCGAGCCGGTTGTCCCGGCGCAGCACGCGCACGGGCGAGTCGGGGCGAGCGATCCGAGGCGTCGGGTAGACCTCGAGGACGGACATGGGGCGCTTTCCCTCCGGATGCGGTGAAGATCAACTGGCGCTAGGACGCAGCGCAGCCCCCCGGGGTTCACCCGCGTCGCCGTAGCTTTTTCAAACCATCCGAACGGCTGATGCCGACCTCGCCGAATGGCCAGAATGTCCGGCCGGGTGAAACCGCGCGGGCCTCGTCGAGGTCTGAGGGCCAACTTCGCGGGATGGCCGCCGGAGGGGTCGAAGAGGAGCAGGACATGAGCGGCACACAGTGGTTCGTCTACCCGGTCGAGAACGGCGTCGAGCTGGTCATCGACTCCCGCGACGGTGACGTCTACGACGCCGCCCTGGCCGCCTTCGTCACCGAGTACAGCGACTTCAACATCGCCGCGGAGTACTCGGTCCGCGGCGGCGAGGTCATCCACTTCGTGCCGGCGCCCGTCGACGCCGACGTCCCGTCCCGCGCCGACGCCCGCTGACTGCGCGTGCGGCGAGGTCATCCGTGGGCTCCTGTTCTCGCCCACTTGTCGGCTGACGAACGCGCGAGCTGAACAGTTACCGATCACGTATCAGCGCGTTGTCCACAACCCGCCCGATCGCTGTAGCCGATGCTCCTATTCATCGTCAAGGGCCCAGACGGAGTTCTATGGGCTCAGCAAGGGATAGACCTCGCGGGCGACGTAGCGCTTGAGGCAGCGCATGATTTCGGGTTTGGACAGGCCCTGCTGGGTTC
>JBQTIR010000020.1:0-153622 GCA_052387905.1 Sporichthyaceae bacterium
TGCAGATGTTGCTGGTCGCCTTCTCCCGGCGGATGTGCTGCTCGCGGGTCTGCAGGGCGAGCCGGTACGCCGGACGCCCTGCGTTGTCGACGGACTGGCCGACGAGACGGCCGGGCAGGCCACGCTCGAGCCCGGCCCGGACCGCGACGAAGCCGGCGTGCGGTCCGCCGAAACCGAAGGGGACGCCGAAGCGCTGCGCACAGCCGACGGCGATGTCCGCGCCCCACGCACCCGGCGCCTCGATCAGCGTGCAGGCGAGCAGATCCGCGGCCGCGGTGACCATCGCGCCGCGGGCGTGCGCGGCCTCGGCGAGACCGGCGTAGTCGGCCCGCGAGTGCAGGCGTCCACTCGCACCGGGGTACTGCACGACGACGCCGAAGACGTCGCCGTCCGGGATGCCGGCGGACAGGTCGGCGACCTCGACGTCGATGCCGAGGGCCTCGCACCGGGTCCGCACGACCTCGATGGTCTGCGGCAGGCAGTCGGCGTCGAGGACCACATGGGCGTCCGGCATCCCGCGCACGGAGCGGCGCATCAGGGTGACCGCCTCGGCGACCGCGGTGCCCTCATCCAGCAGCGAAGCGTTGGCGATCAGCAGCCCCGTGAGGTCGGCGACCATGGTCTGGAAGGCGAGCAGCACCTCGAGCCTGCCCTGCGAGATCTCCGGCTGGTACGGCGTGTAGGCGGTGTACCAGCCCGGGTTCTCCAGCACCTTGCGCAGGATCACTCCGGGGGTGACGGTCTCGTGGTACCCCAGACCGATCATCTGGGTGCGCACGGTATTGGTCGAGGACAGCGCCCGGATCTCCGCGAGGACCTCGTCCTCACTGACCGCCGGCGGCACCGCGAGGGTGTTCGCCGTGGCGAAGGGCAGCCGGATGGATTCCGGGACTGCGGCGCTGGCGAGCGCGGTCAGATCCGGGTAACCCAGGGTCGCCAGCATGCGTGCCTGGTCTGCCGCATCCGGGCCGACGTGGCGGGCGACGAAGGGGCCGAGGGGGGCTCGTGTGGACACCTGCGCAACGCTACTGCCGTGCGCGCGGAAGCGATGCCCTGGCCTGGGCCGTTGTGAGCCGACTAACGGCGCGCCGGGCCGGGTGCTCGCGGGGGTCGCATCTGCGGGCGGCGATCCGACCTATCGCGGGCCCCGGATAGGTCTACTCGCCGCCCGAAGATGGGTTTACGGGGTGCTGGTCGGGCTGGCGGTATCGGATGGGTCCGGCGACGGGGTCGAGGTCCCGCTCACCGTCGGGTCCGGGCCGTCGTCCGGGTCGTCGAACAGGTCGGCGTTGGCGATCTCGCGCACCCGCCACGACTCGGCGCTTTCGCTCCAGGTCAGCTGCACGATGAGCTCGATCTCGTCCTTGGCCGGGGAGCTGAACAGCCGTCGCCCGGTCTCGTCGACCTCGGTGTACCGGGTCGCCGAGTACTTCAGGCTCACGTTCGTCAGCTCGTCGGTGGCCTCCGCCGCCTCGACCGATCCCACGTTGACCTGCCCACCGTCGACCTTGCCGCGGACATAGGCGGAGGCGATGTCCCCGACGGTCGCGCGGCAGACAATGCACTCGGGATCGCTGTACTCGACCAGCGCGGTGAGGTCACCGGTGGAGTAGGCGTAGTTGACCACCGACTCGAAGTAGTAGCGCGCGAACGCCCTGCTGCCGGGCTCGGTGCGCTCGGTCGCCGCATCCGGAAGCTTCGCCAGCGGCGGCGCCGACACCGGCGTGATCGGAGTCGGAACGTCCTGGCCCTCGGGAAACGGGTCGTCGGAATCCCCGCACCCGGCCAGCAGCAACGCCGCCACCGCGGCCGCGACGGCCACGCGCCAGGGCATCGCGGCGCTCACGCCGAGGCCTTGCCGGCCATGACCTCGACGAAGACGTGTGAGGCGACGGCAGATTCCAGCTCGATGGTCTCGCCCCCGCGCCCAACGAGTACTCCGCCGGCGGCGATCCTCGCCACCACCGATCCCCCCGGACGCACGCCGGCCCGCCACATCCCGCGGATCATCGACAGGTCCTCCTGGATCGGCTCTCCGATCCGGCGTACGACGACCGAGACGCCGTGCTCGGTCGCGACTCGGTCCAGGGACTCCAGGTTGCCGAGGAACTCGCCGCTGTCGGCGTCGCCGAGCTCTTCCAGACCGGGAATGGGGTTGCCGTAGGGCGAGTGCGTGGGGTGATTCAGCAGCGCCAACAGCTTGAGTTCGACGGCCTCGCTGATGACATGCTCCCAGCGGCAGGCCTCCTCGTGCACCTCGTGCGGCTCCAGACCGATGACCTGGACCAGCAGGCACTCCGCGAGGCGGTGCTTACGCATCACCCGGGTGGCGTACGTGCGGCCCTGCTCCGACAGCTCCAGGTGCCGGTCACCCTGCACGCTGACCAGCCCGTCTCGCTGCATCCGGGCCACCGTCTGACTGACCGTGGGGCCGCTTTGCCCCAGTCGCTCGGCGATGCGCGCCCGCAGCGGGATGACGCCCTCTTCCTCCAGCTCGAAGATGGTGCGCAGGTACATCTCTGTGGTGTCGATCAGGTCGGCTGCCATGGCCCGATCCTATTCCGCGCGCAGAAGCTTCTCCCGAAACCCACGCAGCCCGTCGTACGCTGGGTAGTCCGTACTCCAGACCAAGGAGGTCAGGGTGGGACCGCGCGCACGCACCGGGGTTACCGCCGTGGCGGGCGGGTTCGCCGTCATCCTGGGCACGGTGCACGCCGCCCCCAGTGGCGCTCGCCCCGTGCCTGACGAGGACACCTCCAACTGCGCCTTCGTGGACGATTCGAACTACGAGGCCTACGCGGGAGGAGCGGAACAGGCCGGCACTGTCCCCGCGAAAGGCGAGATCAGCGCGTTCAACTGCCTGGAGCGGGTGGGCAGCCGGACGACCATGCACTACGGCTGGCAGACGGCCGGCCGCCTGCAGGTCGGGGTCTTCAACTTCTCCCTCATCGACTGCAGCACCGGCAAGCGCCTGGAGGACACCGTACGCGTGATGTCCTACCCGCGCGGCTCCACTACGCCTTCCGGATCGGGGACCGCGTCCTTCACCCTGCCGGCGGACAAGCGCTACCGCACTTATCTGTACGGCGCGGGCACCTACCGCCGGAACCAGGCCGCAGGCCCGGGGCAGAGCGTCGGGGGGCGGTTCAACAACCACGAAGAACCGAAGTTCACCGCCAAATCCGTCTGCGAGTGAGGCGGGCCGGCTAGGGCGCTTGTGCTGCGACGAGCGGGAAGTGGCATGCCACGGCGTGCCCGCCGGTCCGGTCCACTCCACCGAGCTGCGGTTCTTCGTTCGCGCACCGCTCCTGGGCCTTCGGGCAGCGGGTCCGGAATCGGCAGCCACTGGGCGGATCCACCGGTGAGGGGACATCGCCGACGAGGCGGACCCGGCCGCCGGGGGTCTCCGGCTCGCCGGGCATCCGCGGGATCGCGGAGAGCAGGGCATGGGTGTACGGGTGCCGCGGATTGGCGTAGAGCTCGCGAGCGGGCGCGAGCTCGACGATCCGCCCCAGGTACATCACCGCGATGCGATGGCTGACGTGGCGGACGACCGCGAGGTCGTGGGCGATGAACAGATAGGCCAGCCCGAGCTCGCGCTGCAGGTCCCGCATGAGGTTGACGATCTGCGCCTGGATCGAGACGTCGAGCGCGGAGACGGGCTCATCGGCGACGATCAACGACGGCCGCAACGCCAGGGCCCGGGCGATGCCGATGCGCTGGCGCTGGCCACCGGAGAACTGGTGGGGGTAGCGGTTGATGTGTTCGGGGTTCAGGCCCACGGTCTGCAGCAGATCCTGAACCGCCCGCTTGCGCCCGCCGGGCGGGTCGATTCCGTTGATCTCCAGTGGCGCACCGACGATCGACCCGACGGTGTGACGGGGATTCAGCGAGGCATAGGGGTCCTGGAAGATCATTTGGATCTCGCTGCGGATGTCGCGCAGCTGCGCAGGTTTGAGATGGGCGATGTCCCGGTCGCGGTAGCGGATCGCCCCGGCGTCGGGTTCGAGCAACCGCGAGATCAAGCGGCCGGTGGTGCTCTTGCCGCAGCCGGATTCCCCGACCAGCCCCAGGGTCTCCCCCGCCGCGATCGTGAAGTCGACGCCGTCGACCGCCCGGACCGCGGATACCTGCCGCCGCAGGATAAGCCCGCTGCGGACCGGGAAATGCTTGACCAGGCCCTCGACCTCCAGCAGCGGCGCCTCGCTCATGCGGGGTCCATCCCGACCAGATGACACGCGGCGACGGTCGCGCCCGCGTCGAGAAGTTCGGGCCGCTCGGTGGCGCACCGGTCCCCCGGAACCCGGTGGGCCTCTGGGCACCGGGGAAGAAATGGACAGCCCGGGGGCAGGCCGATGAGGCTGGGCGGCGTCCCCGGGATAGCGGTCAGTTCCTCGAGGTCGAGGTCCAGTCGTGGCACCGACCCGAGCAACCCCACGGTGTAGGGGTGCGCGGGCACGGTCAGCACGTCGTGCGTCGGTCCGTACTCGATGGCGCGACCGGCGTACATGACCAGGACGTCGTCGGCGACCTGGGAGACCACACCCAGGTCATGCGTGATCAGGATGATGGCGGAGTCGAACTCGGCTTGCAGGTCCGCAAGCAGGTCCAGGATCTGGGCCTGCACTGTGACGTCCAGAGCGGTGGTCGGCTCGTCGGCGATCAACAGTTTCGGGTCACACGCGAGCGCGATCGCGATCATCGCCCGTTGGCGCATGCCACCGGAGAACTCGTGCGGATAAGAGTCGACCCGCTGGGCCGGCTGTGGGATGCCGACCCGGCCGAGCAGCTCGACCGCCCGCGTGCGGGCCTGCGACTTGGACGCCCCGGTGTGGCGGCGGTATCCCTCGGCGATCTGATTGCCGACGGTGTAGTAGGGCGAGAGCGCGGTGAGCGCGTCCTGGAAGACCATGGCCGCCACCGGGCCACGCACCCCGGAGAGTTCCTTCTCGTTCAGGGCGGTGATTTCTTGTCCATCGATCCGGATCGAGCCGCTGACCTGAGACCGGCGGGCGTCGTGCAGCCCGAGCATCGCCAGCCCGGTGACCGTTTTGCCTGAACCCGACTCCCCCACCACACCCAGGGTCTGGCCGCGATCGACCGAGAAGCTCAGGTCGTCGACAGCCTGCACGACTCCGTCCTCGGTGCTGAAACTGACCGAGAGCCCCCGGACCTCGACCAGCGCCGAGCCGGGCTTGGTCGTGGAGACGTCGTGGGCAGTGGTGGTCATCGCAGCCGCACCCGTGGATCGACGACCCCGTAGGCGATGTCGACGATCAGGTTGGCGACCAGAATGAAGGTCGCCGAGATCAACACCGTGGCCATGATCAACGGCAGATCGTTGTTGTTGACCGCGGTCAACGCGAGCTTGCCGATGCCGGGGATATTGAAGACGGTCTCGGTGATGATGGCCCCGGCCAGCAGACCGGCCAGATCCAAGCCGAACACCGTCATCACCGGAGTGATGGTGGCGCGCCCGGTGTGCTTGAGGTGCAGTTGACCGGCCGAAAGCCCGCGGCTGCGTCCCGCGCGCACGAAGTCCTCTCCGAGCGCTTCCAGAGCACTTGCCCGCGTGAGGCGCGCGTAGATCGCGATCGAGACGAACGCGAGCACGAGCCAGGGCAGGATGAGCCCGCCGAACCAGTCGCCCGGGCTGTCGGTGAGGGGCGTGTAGCTCGGCCTGGGCAACCACCCGAGCTGATCGACGAAGATGTTGCGCAGCAGCGGTCCGATGAAGAAGATCTGCACCGATGCGCCGATCAGGGTGAACGCGATCAGGAACCGGTCGAAGATTGAGCCCGCCCGCAGCGCGGCGATCGCGCCCATCCCCACCCCGACGACGAGGAACAGCACCGCTGCGCCCAACCCCAAGGAGAGCGTGGCGGGGAAGCGGTCCAGGATCGTCGGCCACACCTCTTCCTGATTGTTAAACGAGTAGCCGAAGCACGGCACGTCGCACCGCACGGCCTCACCGGCGAAGACGTAGTCCCGCCCGGCGAAGATTCCCCGGATGAAATCGGCGTACTGGGTGAGCACCGGCTGATCGATGCCCAAGGCGGCGCGGATGTCGTCGAGCCGCTCGGGGGTGCAACCACGCTGGCAACTGAGCTGGGCCGGGTCGCCGGGGATCGCGAAGAACAACATGAACGTGGCGAAGCTGACGACCGCGATGATCACCAGGGAACCCGCGGTGCGGCGCAGGACGAAACGCAGCACGCGGGTCACCCTCTCCCGGGAGACAGCAGGCGGACGTTCACGTGGTCACGGCAGGTGATCCAGCGTCAGGGCTTGATGAAAACGCCGTTGAGCGACACGGTCCCGAACACCTGGTCCTGAACGACGCCGCCCATCCGTGGGCCGTACATCTGCAGGTTCTTGTCGTAGAGGTTAGGGATGACGGGAACCTGCTCCATGATCTTGCGATCCAGGGCGGCCCACCGCTTGCCGGCTTCAACGGGATCGGCGATCAGGGCGATCTCGTCCATCTCCTTGTTGATCGCCGGGTCGTTGAAGAACGAGGTGTTGTACCCGCCCTTGCGGATTTCGCGCCCGTCGAACAACGGCGGGTAGACGGTGGCTCCGCTCGGCCAGTCTGCGCCCCAACCGCCGCCGTAAAGGTCGAGCTTGTTGTCCGGGTCGGAGATTTCCTCCTGCGCCGTGTTCGGGTTGAGCGCCTTCTTCACCACGGTGAAACCGGCCTTTTCCAGGGCGTCGACCACGGCCACGGACAGTTGCTGGCCGCGAGGGGTGTCCCCGAAGGCATACACGATCTGCTGCCCGACCGCGCCGGCTTCCTCCAGGAGCGCCCGCGCCTTGACCGGGTCGCCCTCCGGGGGCACGTTGAACAGGTCGTAGGGCTCGAAGCCGATCAGCGTCGGGGAGGCGAGCGTGCTGGAGAAGTCTCCGTTGGTCGGGCCGCCAAGGATCTGGCGCAACTGCTCGCGCGGGTAGGCGTACATCAACGCCTTGCGGATCCGCAGGTCGGTGATGCGCTTGTTGTTGATGGCCACGTAGAGGGAGAACGGGGTGTACCCCGACACCGTGCGGGCGAGCAGGTCAGGCGTGGAGACGACCTGCGCCAGGACCTCGGGCGAGACTCCGTTGAGTCCGGTCATCGACGCCTCGTCGGGCCCGACCGCGGCGACGAGGCGCTGGCTGATCGCCAACGCGACCTCGCCGAAGCGGAAGTCGAACTTGTCGACGTACTGGTGGCGGATCGGGTCGGACTCTGGCTTCCATTCCGGGTTGCGCACCAACGTCATCGACTTGTCGATCTGTCGGGCTTCGATCTTGTACGGCCCGGCGGAGAAGGGCCGCTTGTTGTAGTTCAGCCGGGTGTCCTCACTCTTCTTGACCGGCGACGTCGCAGTCATGGCCAGCGCGAACGGTAGGTCCGGGCGGGCCGTCTTGAACTCGAAAACGACGGTCTTGTCATCGGGAGTCTTGACGTTGGGCAGCGACTTGCCGTCGTACGGACCGGCGTAGAACGCACGGAAATCTTTGTCGTCGGCCAGCCAGCTCTGCACGAACGTCGGGCCTTCGGGGTAGTCCTTGACGAAGGTGCGCTCGATGCCGTACTTGACGTCGGCCGACGTGATCGTCGACCCGTCCTCCCACGTCACCCCGTCGCGCAGGGTGTAGGTCCAGGTCTTGCCACCGTCAGTGGTGACGCCGGTGTTGGTGGCGAGGTCGCCGATGACGTCGATCTTGTCGCCGGTGGTCCGGTAGGTCGTCAAGGTGCGGGTGAAGAGCTGCGAGACGATCTGCTCGGTGTTGCTGTAAACCCGGGCCGGGTCCAGGTGGGTGTAGTCGAAGGAGTTGTGCACCAAGACCGTGCCGCCCTGGACAGCCCCGGGAACCGGTGCGGCCGGAGTCGTGGCGTTGTCGTCGATGCCGTAGACGTACTTGACCGGGGCCGCGCCGGCGGAGACACCGGGTGCCGACGGCTCGGACGCGACCGGATCGTCGTCGCCACCTCCACACCCGGTCGTCACGAGCAGGGCGGCCATCGCCAATGCCAGGCGGATTCTCATCGCAGGCCTTTCGGATCCAGGGCGTCGCGGATCGCGTCGCCGAGCAGGTTGAACGCGAGCACCATTACCAGCAGCGCGGTGCCCGGAACGATCATGTAGAGCGGGTCAGCCAAATACACCTGGGCGCCGCGCTCGACCATGCGGCCCCAGCTCGGCGTGGGTTCGGAGATCCCCACGCCGAGGAACGACAGCGCGGCCTCGCCGGTGATGATGGCGGGAACCGCGAGGGAGAACACCACGAGGATCGGCGACCACAGGTTCGGCAACAGTTCCTTCGTCACGATCCGCCAGGTGCTCGCGCCCGACATCCGGGCTGCCTCGACGAACTCGCGCTCGCGCAGGGAGAGCACCTGCCCCCGGATCAGGCGCGCGGTGAACACCCAGCCGAAGGCGGAGAACAGGATGATCACGGTGGCGAAGCTGACCCAGACCGGGATCTCCTCCTCCTCCCCGATCAGCAGGTCCTCGATCACCGGCGTCAGCGCGATCAGCAGCAGCAGTCCGGGGAAGGTCAGCATCACGTCGATGACCCACGAGCCGGCTGCGTCGACCCGTCCGCCCAGGTAACCGGTGGTGATGCCGTAAAGCACCCCGATAGCGGTCGCGATGATCGCGACCGTGAAGGCGATAAACAGGGAGGTGCGGGCGCCGTAGATGAGCTGCATCAGCACGTCGCGGCCGAGGCCCGGTTCGAGCCCGAGCCAGTGCTCGGAGCTCATGCCGCCGCGGGGGCCGAGCGGGAAACCGAAATCGTTGAGCAGACCATTCTCTTGTCCGTAGCGGTCGTCGGCGTTCTTCCCGTACAGCCAACTGATCACCGGGGCCAGCAGTGCGACGGCGATGAAGAACGCCACGATGAGCGCGGACACCACACCCACCCGGTCACGTCTGAACCGGCGCCAGGCGATCTCCCGCGGCGAGCGCGGGGCCCCGGCGGGACCAGACCCGCCCGCCGGGGGCAGTGCCTCGGCGCCCTCCATGAGGACGTCGGCGTGACCGATAGTCACTTGGCACCCTCCTGCCCTCCGGCGCTGCGGACGCGACCCGGTTGAGGGCGCAGCGTAGGCCCCACGCGTCACGCGGGAGAACCCCCGAGCGGTCGAGGGGGCCCGAACGGGCGGGCGTTTTGCCGGAAGGGAAGCTGGTTAGCCTCGGCCGATGAGCACAACAGTGATGTGGTTCCGCCGTGATCTGCGCCTGTCCGACAACCCTGCGCTGCTGACCGCCGCCGGGCAGGGCGGCCTCGGGGGCGGGCCTTCGGCGGTCGTGCCGCTCTTCGTGCTCGACCCGGCGTTATGGGGTCCGGCGGGTCAGGCCCGACGCGCGTACCTGCGCGCCAGCCTCGCTGACCTGGGCGAACGCACCGGGGGGCTGGTGATCCGCCACGGGGATCCGGTTGCCGAGGTGGTGGCCACCGCCCGGGCTGCCGGCGCCACCGCGGTCCATGTCGCCGCCGACTTCGGACCGTACGGGCGCCGCCGGGACCAGGCCGTCGAAAAGGCGCTGGCCGCCCACGACATCGCGCTGGTCCGCACCGGCTCGCCGTACGCGGTGGCTCCCGGGCGCCTGTCCACCGGGGCCGGCGAGCATTACAAGGTCTTCACCCCCTTCTACCGAGCCTGGCTGGTCCACGGTTGGCGGGAGGCCACCCGGGCGCCGTCCGGGGTGGACTGGGCACACCCCCTGAAGTCCCAGCCGCTGCCGGCTCCCCACGACGAGCCGCCGGTGCGCGGCGCCGGTGAGGCAGCGGCCCGGCGGCGCTGGCACCGCTTCCGCGACGAGGCGCTGGGCGAGTATGCCGTCGCTCGGGACCGCCCCGACCTCACCGGGACCTCGGGCCTGTCCCGCGCCCTCAAGTACGGCGAGATCCACCCCCGCACGCTGCTCACCGACCTCGCCGAGCTCGGATTCGATCGCGACAGCAAGGACAAGTCGGGGGCAGCGACCTTCGCCAAGGAGGTTGCCTGGCGCGAGTTCTGGGCCGACGTCCTGTTCCACCTTCCCCACACCGCGCGGGAGTACCTGCGCCCGGAGTTCACCCAGATGCGTTACGACTCACCTCGCGAGGAGTTCACCGCGTGGTGCGAGGGGCGTACCGGCTTCCCTTTGGTCGACGCCGGGATGCGGCAGCTGCGGGCCGACGGATGGATGCACAACCGGGTCCGGATGGTCGTCGCCTCGTTCCTGATCAAGGACTTGCACATCGAGTGGCAGCACGGAGCCCGGGAGTTCATGCGTCATCTGGCGGACGGGGACCTCGCCTCTAACCAGCTCAGCTGGCAGTGGGTGGCCGGCTGCGGCACCGACGCCGCGCCCTACTTCCGGATCTTCAACCCGGTGGGACAAGGGCTCAAGTTCGATCCCGACGGGGAGTACGTCCGCCGCTACATCCCGGAGCTTCGCCACCTCGACGGCGCCGCTGCCCATCAGCCCTGGGACGCCGCCGACGGCTACGAGCGGGGCTACCCGGAGCGGATCGTCGACCACGCCAACGAGCGGGCCGAGGCGCTGATCCGGCTGGCGGAAATCAAGTCGTCCGCGACGTGAGCGAGCGAGGAACGATCGAGGAGCGTGAGCGGACCACGACCCTGCCTGATCAGCCGCTCAGCAGGCGGGTAATCAGCGCGATGGCGATCAGGCCGCCGACGATCACCAGCGCGATCTGTCCGGCCCAGTCCTCCCAGTAGAGGTTCTCGCGCTGTTCGTCGAACTCGCGTCGCGGCGGGCGGAAGCGCGCGAGCTCCGCGCCGGTCCGGCGCGTCGGGATGCCGGCGTCGGTCGCCGTCGGGGTGACGGCGCCCATGGCGACCGCATGTTCGGGATCGCCCACTTGGTGCGGGGCGACACCGGTGACGTCCTGCACCCGCGCGGCGAACTGCGAACCCTTGCTCGGAGTTCCCACCAGGTAGATGCCCGCCAACTGACGTGGAGTCACCTCAGCGCGGGAGATGGCCGCGGACAGCTCGGCGACGGCAGCCCCGACCTGCTCCGGGCCCAGGAGTACGTCACCGCCGGGGAGTTCACGGCCCCCGGGTGCGCCGACGAACGCAAAACCCATGCCGACCCGCTCCATCACCGCGCAGTCGACCCGGCCGCCGGCGATGTCGCAGATCGCGATGCGGGAATCGGCCTCGAGGTCATAGCGGCGGTAGATCAAAGCCGCCGCGGCGACGGGCTCGAGCACGTAGGAGACGTTGGGCAGCCCGACCCGTCGCGCCGCGGAATGCAGAGCCGCGAACTCCACCCCTTCGGGATCCCAACGCACCGGGTGCACGAGTCGGACGATCGCCGGCGGCCAGCCCTTCACGGCGCAGGCACGGGCGTAGAGCCGCGCCAGCGCACCGGCGGCGGCGTCCTCGGAGTGCCCGTCGCTGCGGTGCGCCTCGGGCGCGACGACGTCGAGTTTCCCCCCGGCGGAGATCACGGCGAACGATTCCCGCGCGCCGACATCGATCGCGAGAGTCCAGGGTGCGCCGATCACGCCGCCATTGTGTCCGGTTCGGGCAGTTCATGTCGGAGCAGAAATGGTCTCGACAGCAGCGCCTGCGCGTCCTACCGTCGTGGGTACACGGAGAGGAGGTGGTCGAAGCTTTGAGTAGCTATCGGACGCGTGAGGTGGCTGTCAGTTAGCCGCTGACGGTTGTGCCTTCACCGGCCCGCTCCGGCGCGGTTGGCGAATCCACGGCAGTCACCGGACCCGCGGGTGTCTCGGGGTTACGTCCCCCCGAGCGGTCTGTTCGCAGACCAAGCCCGCGGGTCTTTCCATTTCTCCGACGGTTCAGGGCGCGAGGCGCTCGACGGTCCAGGTAGCCCCGCCTTGGGTCAGGGTGCGGGTGTAGCGCAGCCGGTCGTGCAGGCGGGACGTCCGGCCCTGCCAGAACTCGATCTCGTCGGGCTCGACGAGATACCCGCCCCAGAAGTCCGGCACCGGGATCTGGGTGGTTTCAGGCCACCGGGCCGCCAGCTCCGCCCAGCGTCGCTCCAGGCCGTCGCGGTCGGGGATCACCTGCGATTGGTGGCTGGCCCAGGCGCCGAGCTGGGAGGCGCGCGGTCGGGACGTGAAGTACGCCGCGGTCTCCGCCGCGCTCACCCGAGCGGCCCGGCCGACGACGCGGACCTGGCGCGCGAGCGGGTACCAGGGAAACAGCAGCGAGACGAGCGGATTCGCCTCGAGCTCACTCGCCTTGCCCGAGGCGTAGTTGGTGTAGAAGACGAAGCCCCGCTCGTCGACGGTCTTGGCCAGCACCGTGCGCGCCGAGGGACGCCCACCTGGTCCGACGGTGCCGAGTACGAACGCATTCGGTTCGACGATGTGGGCCTGCACCGCGTCGTCGAACCACCGCCGGAACGCCGCAATCGGATCGGCGGGCAGATCCCCGACGTCAAGTCCGTCCCGGCGGTAGTCCTCGCGCATCGCGGCGAGGTCACCCATGACGGGACGTCAGCTCAGCTGATCGTGCAGGAAAGCGGTGGTCTCCGCCCAGCACTTCGCGGCAAGCGTCTCGTCGAGGGTGCCGATCGCGTTCTGCGGGTTCATGAACGCATGGCCGGCGCCTTCGTGCACCGTCAGCTGCACGTCCTTGCCCAGGCCCTGCAGCTTGGCTTCCAGCGCGCGGGCCGCGTCCGGAGGGAAGAAGTCGTCGATGCCGGCCATGTGCCCGCGCACGACCGCGGTGAGCCCGGACCAGTCCGGCTCGGAGTCACCGGAGGGGAACCCGTAGTACGGGGCGGCGGCTTTGATCTTGTCCCCGCGGCCGGCGGCGATCAGCAATGTCAGCATCCCGCCCATGCAGAACCCGATCGCGCCGAGAGCGTCGCTGGTGACGCCGTCGTGGGCGGCGAGGAAATCGATCGCGCCGCTCATGTCCTGCGCCGCGCGATCCGGCGGCAGCGTCTGCATGAGGTGCCCGGCCTTGTCCATCTCGTCGTGCGCCGCGAGCTCACCGTGGTAGAGGTCGGGCGCCAGCGCGACGAAGCCGGCCTCGGCCAGGCGATCGGTCATGATCTTGATCGAGGGGTCCAGGCCCCACCACTCCTGGACGACGAGTACGCCCGGGCCGCTACCCCCCGCAGGGAGCGCGAGGTAGCCCGACGCGGTCGATCCGTTGCTGGCGAAATTCACTGTGGATGTCGAGATCGTCATGACGGCGAGCTTAGGCAGCGCAACGGGTGTGGTGCAGGCCCCGTCCGGGCAGAAGTGGGGGACGGGAGCAGAATGGGCGGCCCCGACTTCGACGGAAGGCCTTGTCCATGTCTGACTTCTCCCCCGGCCTGGAAGGCGTCATCGCGTTCGAGAGCGAGATCGCCGAACCGGACAAGGAAGGCAGCGCGCTGCGTTATCGCGGCGTCGACATCGAACACCTCGTCGGGCGGATGACCTTCGGGCACGTCTGGGGCCTGCTGGTGGACAACGATTTCAACCCGGGCCTGCCGCCGGCCGAGCCGTTCCCGATCCCGATCCACTCCGGGGACATCCGCGTGGACGTGCAGTCCGCGCTCGCGATGCTCGCCCCGGCCTGGGGCCTGAAACCGCTGCTGGACATCGACGACGAGCAGGCCCGCGACGACCTGGCCCGGGCCGCGGTGATGGCGCTGTCCTACGTCGCGCAGTCCGCCCGCGGGGCCGGGCGGCCCATGGTGCCCCAGCGTGAGATCGACAAGGCGAACACGATCGTCGAGCGCTTCATGATCCGCTGGCAGGGCGAGCCCGACCCCAAGCATGTCGCCGCGATCGACGCCTACTGGACCTCAGCGGCCGAGCACGGCATGAATGCCTCGACGTTCACGGCGCGGGTGATCGCCTCCACCGGTGCCGACGTCGCCGCCGCCCTCTCCGGCGCGGTCGGCGCGATGTCCGGCCCGCTGCACGGCGGCGCCCCGTCGCGAGTCCTGCACATGATCGAGGCCATCGAGGCCAGTGGTGACGCCCGCAAGTACGTCAAGGACCTACTCGACAAGGGCGAGCGCCTGATGGGCTTCGGGCACCGCGTCTACCGTGCCGAGGATCCACGAGCCCGCGTGCTGCGCCGGACGGCCATGGAACTCGGCGCGCCGCGGTACGAGATCGCCCTGGCGCTGGAGCAGGCTGCGCTCTCCGAGCTGCAGGAACGGCGTCCGGACCGCGTGCTGGAGACCAACGTCGAGTTCTGGGCCGCGATCGTCCTGGACTTCGCCGAGGTCCCCCCGCACATGTTCACCGCGATGTTCACCTGCGCCCGAACGGCAGGGTGGAGCGCGCACATCCTGGAGCAGAAGCGCACCGGGCGCCTGATCCGCCCCTCGGCCCGGTACGTCGGCCCCGCCACCCGCAGGCCCGAGGACGTCGCCGGCTGGGACAGCATCGCCGCCAGCCAGCTGCTGTCCTGACCCCCCACCCCGTAACGTCAGCGAGAGCGAGCGCTATGACGCGCGCTTTCGCTGACGCAACGGGGGTGGGCGGGGCGTGGCGGGAGTGCGAGACAATGGACGTCGGCTTCCGCCCCTGCTACCTGAGGACTGCCCCGACGTGACCGAGATCCAGATTCCCGCCCACCTCAAGCCCGCTGACGGACGCTTCGGCTGCGGCCCGTCCAAGGTCCGGCCCGAGGCGATCTCCGCCCTGGCCGCCGTCGGCGGTTCGCTGCTGGGCACCTCGCACCGCCAGGCGCCGGTGAAGAACACCGTCAAGCGGGTCCGCGAGGGAGTCGCCGAACTGTTCTCCCTGCCCGAGGGCTACGAGGTCATCCTGGGCAACGGCGGCGCGACCGCATTTTGGGACATCGCCTCCTTCGGTCTGGTGCGCGAGCGCAGCCAGCACCTCAACTTCGGTGAGTTCTCCTCGAAGTTCGGCTCGGTGTGCAAGGCCGCTCCGTGGCTCGGCGAGCCGACGATCGTCAAGTCCGACCCGGGGACGCACCCGCTCCCGCACGCCGAGGCCGGGGTGGACGTGTACGCGCTGACCCACAACGAGACCTCGACCGGGGTCGCGATGCCGATCGCCCGGGTTGACGGGGCCGACGAGGGCGCCCTCGTGCTCGTCGACGCCACCTCGGGTGCCGGCGGCCTGCCCGTCGACGTCGCGCAGACCGACTGCTACTACTTCGCCCCGCAGAAGTGCTTCGCCTCTGACGGCGGTCTGTGGATCGCGCTGATGTCGCCGGCGGCGCTCGCCCGCGTCACCGAAATCTCTACCTCGGGCCGCTACATCCCGACCTTCTTCGACCTGCCGACCGCGATCGACAACTCGGTCAAGGACCAGACCTACAACACCCCGGCGCTGGCGACGCTGTTCCTGCTCGCCGAGCAGCTGGACTGGATGAACTCCCTCGGCGGGCTCAAGGGCTGCGTCGCCCGAACCGCGGACTCCTCCTCGCGCCTGTACAGCTGGGCCGAGAAGTCCGAGTTCGCGACGCCGTTCGTCGCCGAGGAGGCCATGCGCTCGCAGGTCGTCGCGACGATCGATTTCGCCGAATCGGTCGACGCGGGCGCGGTCGCCAAGACCCTGCGCGCCAACGGGATCGTGGACACCGAGCCGTACCGCAAGCTGGGGCGCAACCAGCTGCGGATCGCGATGTTCCCGGCCGTGGAGCCCGCCGACGTCGAGGCGCTGACCGCCTGCATCGACCACGTCGTCGCGGCCCTCGCCTAACGCCTCTCGTGACGTCCGAAGGAGCGGCTGCAATAACGACCGCTTCTTCGGACGTCCGGTGGGTTCGGGGACGGCCCCTCCGCAGCGTCCGAAGGAGTGGCTGCAATAACGACCGCTTCTTCGGACGTCCGGTGGGTTCGGGGACGGCTGGAGTGAGGCCAGGATGCAACGGGACCGGCTGACCTGGCTGGTCTACGGCCACCTCGGGCTCTGGGGTTACTTCCTGTTCGGCTTCGGGCCCGTCATACCGCTGCTCCGCGACGACCTGGAGATCTCCAACACCGTCGCCGGACTGCACGCGAGCATGATCGCGGTCGGGTCGGTCACCGCGTCGGCGCTCTACCCGCGGCTGGCCGCCGCCGTGGGCCGGCGGCGCGTCGCCCTGCTCGGCACGGCCGGCCTGGCTACCGGGGCCCTTCTGCTCGCCACCGGAACCACGCTGGCCCAGACCCTGACCGGCACCTTGGTCGCGGGTGGGTTCGGATCGCTGCTGGTGACGGGCTCCGCGGTGGTGCTCACCGTCCGCCACGGCAGCGCGGCGCCCGGGGCCATCACCGAGGCGAACGCTGCCGCCGCGGCGACGGGACTGCTCGCACCTGGGTTCGTCGCCGCCGCAGTAGCGCTCGGCCTCGGGTGGCGGCCGGCGCCGGCGGCCGTAGCGGTCCTCGCGGTGCTCCTGGTGCTGAGCCTGGGCCGCGAACCCATCCCCGACTCCGACCCGGCGGGTGTGCCGACCGCAGCCCCGGCCCGGCGGCTGCCACACGCCTACTGGCCCGCCTGGGTCGTGGTGGCGACGGTGATCGGCGTCGAGGCCGCGATGATCGTGTGGTCCTCGGAGTTGTTGCGTGAACGCCTGAACATGAGCGACGGCGCCGCCGCCGCCGCGGTCAGCGCGCTGTTGGGCGGAATGCTGGCCGGCCGGCTGGCGGGAGGGCGCCTGGCCCGCCGGTACCCGGGCGACCGCCTCCTGCTCGGCGCGTTCGGCCTCGCCGGGGCAGGAGTGGGAATCTTCGTCATGGCCGGATCGCCCGCCGTCGCCGTGGTCGCGTTGACGCTCACCGGGGCCGGCATGTCGCTGCACTACCCGCTGGCGGTGACCCGTGCGCTCGCGGCGGCCGGACCGGGGATGGCCGATCGGGCAGCCGGGCGCGCCGCGGTCGGGGTAGGCCTGGTCGGCGGCGCCACGCCGCCCGTAATGGGCGCCCTGGTCGACGTCGCCGATGTGCGCGTCGCCTTCGGCGTCGTGCCGGTGCTGCTCCTGGTCGCCACGGCCGCCGTCCTCGCCGGGCGGCGTTCAGGGGCTGTCGCCCAACCCCGATAGGCGGCACCTGGGATTGGGTGACACCCCGCTCGCTACCCTCGACCGGTGAGCCAGAGCCATGCGCACGGGCACGGGCACGGGCACGGGCACGGGCACGGAATGGCCCGGGCGGGTGAGCGGCACCGCGGGCGCCTGGCGCTCGCCTTCGCCCTGACGGCGGCGTTCCTGGTCGTCGAGGTCGTGGTCGCGCTGGCCACCGACTCCCTCGCACTGCTCTCTGACGCCGGGCACATGCTGACCGACACCGCGGGCCTCGGCCTGGCGCTGGCCGCGATCACCGCCGCGAGCCGGGCAAGTCACGGGACCGGCGGGCGGACGTTCGGGCTCTACCGCCTCGAGGTACTGGCCGCGCTCGCCAACGCGGTGCTGCTCTTCGGCGTCGCCGCCTACGTGCTCTGGGCGAGCATCGAGCGCTTCCAGGACCCGGTGGACATTCCTGCCGGGGCCATCTTCGCCGTCGGCTCGCTCGGCCTCGCGGTGAACCTCGTCGCGTTCCTGCTGCTGCGTGAAGGGGCGAAGGAGAGCCTGAACCTGCGCGGCGCCTACCTGGAGGTGCTCGCCGACGCGCTCGGGTCCGCGGCCGTGATCGTCGCCGCCATCGCCATCAAGGTGACCGGCGAGGATTGGATCGACCCCGCGCTCGCCGTCGCGCTGGGCCTGTGGATTCTGCCCCGCACCTACCGCCTCGGCGCCCATGCGCTGCGGGTCCTGCTGGAGGCCGCGCCGGCCCACATCGACCTGGCGGTCCTGCACGCGGACCTGGCCGCGCTGGCGGGCGTCGTCGATGTCCACGACCTGCATGTGTGGACGCTGACCTCGGAGATGGAGGTCGCGACCGCGCACCTGATGGTCGCCCCGGGCACCGACACCCACGCCGTCCTGGACCAGGCCCGCGCCCTGCTCTCCGCCACCCACGGCCTGGAGCACGCCACCTTGCAGATTGAGCCGGCGGATCACACCGGCTGCGAAGAAGTCGGCTGGTAATCCCGCATCTTCGGGTGCGCGTCCGACCTATCGGAGGCCTGGAATAGGTCCACCCGCCGCCCGAAGATGGCAGCCTGGGACGCTCAGTTGCG
The DNA here is from genome assembly GCA_052387905.1 of Sporichthyaceae bacterium. Lineage (GTDB taxonomy): Bacteria > Actinomycetota > Actinomycetes > Sporichthyales > Sporichthyaceae > JBQTII01. The sequence goes on from JBQTIR010000020.1 coordinate 18,058, forward strand.
GCGGGCGGCCAGCACGACGACCAGGGCCCCGAGGGCGATGACGCTGACCAGGGCCACCAACTGCCCGTCGATGCCGGGGATTCCCTCGTTGGAGACCCGCTGCGCGGCGTCGCGGCCGTCGCCGACCGAGCCCTTGGCCTTGGCCTTCGCCTTGGCGGCGACCTCCTTGGCCTTCTCCGCGGCCACCGCCCCCTTGCCGGCGACCGCGGCGCCCGGGTCCGCGCCGACGCCGTCGATCGTCGGCAGGCTGGTGACGTCCTTGGGCAGCGGGACGCGCCAGACCGAGGAGCCCACCCCCTCGCTGCCGAACAGCAGCGCGGTGCCGTCCGGGACCGCGGCGGCGGACTCGCCCTGGATCTGGATCGGCGGGGTGAAGCTGACGATCTTGCGCCAGGACGAGGTGACCAGGCGGGCGTCGTAGTAACCACGCAGTACCGCGGTGTTCCCGTCGGGCAGGAACGCGCCGTCGGTGACTCCGGCGGGGGCGTCGGCGATGCGCCGGAAGATGTTCACCGCGTCCGCGGACATCCGCTCCGGACCCTCGTAGACCGCGGCAGCCTCGGCAGACTCCTTGGTCACCACGTAGAGGCGCCCGGTCTTCGGGTGGCACATCAACGCCTCGGCGTCGCGGGCCTTGCCGTCGGCGTAACGCATCTCGTGCAACGTGTAGTCGATCTTGCCGGTGCGTAACCGCTCGGGCTCGACGACCCGCAGCAGGCGGTAGGTCTTCCAGGCGTCGATGTTGTCGCCGATGTCGCCGACCCAGAGCACGGGCTCACCGTCGTCGGTGCACGGGGCAAGCGCCTCCCAGTCCCGGGCGGGCGCGCCGGCGAGGGTCAGCGTCGCGGCGGTCTCGCCGTCGGAGTCGTCGACGGCGTAAAGGATCGGGCCGTCGTCGGAGTCGTTGTGGGTGTAGACGGTGCCGGAGTGCCGGGTAGAGACCGCCAGCCCGCTGGACTCGGTGATCCGATCGTCCTGGAACTGGAACATGACCTCGTTGTCCGCAGCGCCGGCGACGCCGTCGGTCAGCGCGGAAAATCCGCCGAGGCCGACGACCGCCAGCACGGCGCTGATCACCAAGAAACGTTTGGGGGAGGCGAGGGGAACCAGCGCGAGTTTCGAGATCACCACTGCCCACCATGACGTTTCGTCAGTTCCTCGTGGAGCAGGCCAACGAGGTGCGGGCGCAAACTCCAGGCCGCGACCAGGTCGTGATACTCCGTCAGCTGTACAGGATCGGCCGGAGCATCGGTGAACACCGCCCGGATCGCGATGTTGCGGGCGGTGTGCTCGCCGCCGATGAACTCCACGACGTCGACGCGGTAGCCGAGCAGGCGCAGCACGAGCGCGCGCAGTCCGTCGGTGAGCACGTCGGCCAGGCGCTCGCGCAGAATGCCGTGCCGGGTCAGCGCGGCGTAGGGCGCGGGCACCTGCGCGGTGCGGATGGCGGCGGCGGTCTCGTGGTGACAACAGGGCGCGGCGAGGATCACCGGCGTGTGCCAGTGCACCGCCCGGGCCAGGGCTTCGTCGGTCGCGGTGTCACACGCGTGCAGGGCGAGCGCGATGTCGGCGACCGGGAGATCCGCGGCCGCGATGGTGCCCTCGACGAAGCGGACCTGCTCGCCCGCGCCGAGGCGGGCGGCGATGACGGTGTTGCGGTCCCGGGCCGCGGCCTTGATGTCGACGCCGGTCAGGAGCGCTCCGCCGCGGTCGGCACGCAGCCCGGCGAGATAGCGGTGGGCGGCGAAGGAGAGATAGGCGTGTCCGCACCCGAGGTCGACGATCTGCAGCGGGTCGCGGTCGGTGACGAAGGTCAACGTCGGCGCGAGCAACCGCAGGAAGGCATCGACCTGGCGGCGCTTGGCGGCCGTCGCGCCGAGGACGTCGAACAGCGGATCCGCCGGGTCGATCAGCCGCGGCTTGACCCGGTCGTGCGGGCCCGCCGCGGCCGGCGGTGACTCGTCGGCGGCACTCGCCGGCGGCCGTGGGCGGGGTCCCGGGGTCGGGACCGCGGTAAGCGCGACCTCGGGGACCGCCGCCGGTGCGGCGCGGTGGACCTGGGCGTAGCCCTTCTTGGTGACCCGCACCTGGACGGTGCCGGCAGCGGTGGCGACGTGCCAGCTGCCGAACCCCGCCGCGAGCAACTCATCGAGCGCCGCGGCGGCCGGCTCCGGGTAGTCGAGGTTGCGGGTGTGGGCGGCCTCGGAGTCGTAACGGACTTCCTGCAGAACGGGCCCGGCCTTGCCTTGGACGGGGCGCAACTCCACGCGGCGCCAGGGCGGCGGCTCGGCGCCATGCCGACGTCCCGCCGCCACCGCACGCTCCAGGCCAGGGCCCAACATCAGCTGCCGAAGCTCGGCGAGCGCAGCGGACAACGATTCGGGCACCGGCCCAGCTTCGCATCCCGACCCCGTCGATGCGGTGACCTGGATGCGTCGGCGGTCAACCCGGGACGTCAGACGAGCTTGGCGATCAGCACGACCAACACCAGGACAACCAGGACAGCCGTGATCAACCCGCGGTTGCGCTCACCCATGGCGAGCAGGTTAGGGCGTGTCTCTCAATCCCAGCCGGATGCGGACGGTGATCCGAGCAATCCCTGGCAAGGCTGAGGAGGAGCCCGATGCGGAGCATCGGGCGACGACGAGAACGCCGCCAGGGCAGCTCGGGCGCCGTTCCGCGCCGGCTATCGGGGTTGGGAGACATGCCCTAGGCCCCAGCGCCCGCGGCTACTTCGCCCTGGCCCGGACGTAGCCGCTCGGCAGGCTCCAGCCCACGCCGGCAGTGTGGAAGTGCACCCGGACGCGGTACTTGCTGCCCGAGACCAGGCCCTTGAACGTCCCCGAGGTGGCGCTGCCGGCGACGTCCTTCCACTTGCCCTTGTGTCGGTCCTCGTAGGTGCCGGTACCCGGCCGGAAGCGGGCCAGTTCCAGGCGCACCTTGTCCACCGTGCCGCCGGCCGAGGTCCAGGACACCTTCAGGCGCCCCGTCCCGGGCGACGACATCCCGACACCGGTCGGCCGCCCCGTCGTCGCGGGCGTGGCCGTGGGGATGCAGTCATCGGAGTTGGCAGGCATGATCAGGCCCTGCGTCGTGGTGTTCCAGCTCGTGGTGCCGTGCACCGCCGTCGGCCAGGTCTGCCTGGTCGATCCCTGGCAGGCCTGCAGCGTCGGGAACTCGAAATCGTCCCCGCGCACGCCGTGCCTCTTGAGCTGAAAGTCCAGGTAGGCACGGAAGCAACTGTCGCTGCTTCGCTTGCCTGTGGTGCCGACAATGCCCACCGGCTCCCCCGGCGAGACGAGCTGGCCTTCGCTGATCAGGATCTGACTCAGGTGTCCGTAGCGAGAGATCACGCCGCCGCCGTGATCGACCCAAACCCAGGTCCCGAAGGAGGCATCCCCCGAACCGCACCCGGGGCCGTTCGCCTCGCCGATGTGCGCGATCCCGTGACCCATCGAGGTGATCCGCCCCTGCGAGGTACCTCCAGACTTCTGCCCGGTCGGGGTCAGGATCTGGGTCCAGAAGTCGTGCGGTTTGTCGCACCCCGGGTTGCTGTGTCCGCAGCCCACCTGGGCCTCGACGCGCAGCGGATACCAGATCGGGTCCGAGAACGGATTGGCGGCGCTGGTGGCCGCCGCGGCGGTGGACACCGCCTCGGATCCGGTGGCCGCGGGGGCCCCGGTGTCCGTGGTGACGGACCCCGCGGTTTGCGCGGTGGTCAGAATCAGGGCGGCTGCGGCTGCAAAGGCGAGAGAACGCATGGGCGACATCATGCACACCGAAGGAGGGTCACCTAGGGATATCGGCGCCGCCAGTGGCGATCTCAAGTCTTGGCCTCGGGAACATTCGCGGACGAACGCTGACATTCGTCCGCCGGGCGAGCACCAGGGCGGCGATCGTCGCGGCCAGTGCGGTGACCGCGCCGCCGATGATGACGGACCACCTCGGACCGTAGGCCTCGGCGATCAGGCCGATCGCCGGAGCGCCGAAAGGGGTCCCCCCGAACAGGACGACGATGTACAGCGCCATCACCCGACCACGCATCTCCGGTGCGACGGTGGCTTGCACGGTCGCATTGGCCGCCGTGAGCACCGTCAACGCCGCGACCCCGGTGGGCACCAACATCAACGCGTACCAGCCGAAGCCCGGCATCAGGCCCAGGACCACCTCGAGCAGGCCGAACACGATGGCGGCCCCGACGACGAGCCGCACGCGCACGGCCGGTCGACGTGCGGCCAGCAGCGCACCGGCCAGGGACCCCACCGCAAACACCGTGCCGAGCAACCCGAATTCCCGGGCGCCGAGCCCGAACTCCTTGGTCGCCATCAGCGCATTGGTGATCTGGAAGTTCAGGCCGAAGGTTCCGGCGAAGAAGACGATGGCGAGCACCGCGAGCAGATCCGGCCGCGAGCGCACGTACTGCACGCCCTCGCGCAGTTGCCCGCGGGCCCGGGGCGTGCGCGCGGGGGTCTGTAGCGCGCCGAGGTCCATCCGGCTCAGCGCGAGGATCGGCGCGGCGTAGGTGAGGGCGTTGAGGATGAAGACCCACCCGGTGCCATCGAACGCTTCGATCAGCAGGCCGGCGGTGGCCGGCCCGACGATGCGGGCGGCGTTGAACGAGGCCGAGTTCAGCCCGACCGCGTTGGAGACCTCGGCCGGGCCGACCATCTCCACGACGAAGGACTGCCGGGCCGGGGTGTCCATCGCGCCGCCCACCCCGAGGGCGAAGGCAAGCGCGTAGACGTGCCACACCTGGGCGCTTCCGGTCAGGGCGAGCAGCCCGAGGAGCAACGCCGTGAGCCCCATGGCGGCGTTGGTGATGAGCAGGATGTGGCGCTTGGAGTACCGGTCGGCGAGCAGTCCGCCGACCATCCCGAACAGCGCGAGCGGGGCGAACTGCAGTGCCGTAGTGACGCCGAGGGCGAGCGCGCTACCGCCGGAGAGCTCGAGCACCAGCCAGTCCTGGGCCACGCGTTGCATCCAGGTGCCGGTGTTGGACACGGCCATCCCAACGGCATAGCGCCGGTAGTTCGGGATCTTCAGGGAGCGGAACGTGGGGCTCACTGCACTCCCCACCGCCCCTGCGCTCGACCTGTCCCTAGCTTAAACCCGCAGGTCAACGCAATATTCCCGATCTTGCTGGACGGATAGATACTGCGTATGCATACTCAGTATCTATGAGCATCAGACACGGGCTCCTCGCGCTGCTGGAGGGCGGACCCCGCCACGGCTACCAGCTCCGCAGCGAGTTCGAGGCCGCCACCGGCGGCACCTGGCCGCTCAACGTCGGGCAGGTCTACACGACCCTGGCCCGCCTGGAGCGCGACGGCGCGGTGGCCCCGGCCTCCGAACCCGACGAGGGTGGTCGGGTGATCTACCGGATCACCGAGGCCGGCCAGGCCGAGCTCGCCGATTGGTTCGACGAGCCGATGGAACACGACGCCCGCCCGCGCGACGAACTCGTCATCAAGCTGGCGATGGCGGTCGCGACCCCGGGAGTCGACGCGATCGCGGTCCTGGACGCCCAACGCGCCGCCGCGCACCGGGCGATCCGGGCCGCGACCCGGCGCAAGGCCGCCCCGGACGCCCCACCCGATCTCACCGCCCGCGTGGTCGCCGAGGCGGCAATCTTCGCCGCCGAGGCCGAGGTCCGCTGGCTCGACCACTGCGAGGCCCTGATCCGCACGCACCCACCGAATACCGGACGAACGAACGATCAAGCCCACCGTCCGCCCGCCGATAATCCCCTCGACCCGACCCGGAGCACCCGATGACCGCAGTTTTGAGCATGACCGGCGTGAGCCGGGTGCACGGCACCGGGCAGACCACGGTGCACGCGCTGCGCGGGGTCGACCTCACCGTCGCCGCCGGTGAACTCGTCGCGGTCATGGGCCCGTCCGGGTCCGGCAAGTCGACGCTGCTCAACGTCGCCGGCGGGCTGGACGCCGCGACCGCCGGGGAGATCCACATCGAGGGCACCTCGCTGCGCGAGCTGGGCTCAGCCGGGCTCGCGGCTCTGCGCCGGCGCAGCGTCGGCTACGTCTTTCAGGACCTCAACCTGATTCCGGCACTGACGGCTGCGGAGAACGTCGCGCTCCCCCGCGAGCTCGACGGCGTCCGTACCAAGGCGGCCCGCGCCGAGGCCCTCGCCGCCCTTGCCGAGGTGGACCTCACCGGCCAGGCCGACGTGTTTCCTGACCAGCTCTCCGGTGGTCAGCGCCAGCGCGTCGCGATCGCCCGCGCCCTGATCGGCCCGCGCCGCCTGGTACTCGCCGATGAACCGACCGGCGCGCTCGACTCCGTCAGCGGCGACGCGATCCTCAAGCTGCTGCGCGCCCGCTGCGACGGCGGCGCCGCCGCCGTGATCGTCACCCACGACACGCGGCTGGCCGGGTGGGCCGACCGGATCGTGACCCTGCGCGACGGCGCCCTGATTTCTGACGGTACGTCGGTTTCCCGCCCGGCCTCGGCCTTCACCGAGTCCCGCACGAGCGCCGCGACCTATATCGGTGGTGGCGAATGAGCGCCTGGGGTGCCGCCCTGCGCATCGCCCGCCGCGACGCACTTCGTCACCGCTGGCGCTCACTGTTGATCATCGCGCTGATCCTGGTCCCGGTCGCCGGCGCCACCGCGGTCGACATCCTGTACCGCACGTCCACGTCCACCGAATTGGAGCAGGAACGCGTCTTCGGCGGCGCCGACGCGCTCATCGAACCGCGCTTCTTCGACACCGTCACCGGTGCGGGCGTCACCAGCGCCGAGGCCTTCGTGCCCCCGGCCGAGGACCTGCTCGCCGCCCTGCCCGCCGGCACCCGGTTGGTCCCGGACCCCTTGACCGCGGACGTCGTCCTCACCACGCCCGGCCACCTCACCAGGTCCTCCCTCTACCGCACCGATCACCTCGGTGACCCGCTGCTGCGCGCGCGAGCTGAACTCGTCAGCGGTGGCGCGCCGCAATCCGCGACCCAGGCGGCCATCAGTCGCTCGCTGGCTGAGGATCTGGGCCTGCCGAGGGGCGACGCCCTGCTCGGCGCGCAGTTCGACGGCCGGGACGGCGGGCGCATCACCGTCTCCGGGGTGGTCCGCGATCCGTTCTGCCTGAGCTGCTCGCTCGTCGTGACCCCGCTGCGCTCGGAGTTGGCCACCAGTGACCGTCTCTCCTACGTCATCCCCGACGCAGGCACCCGGTACTACGTCGACCTGCCCGCCGGCTACGAGCGGGGTGAACGTCCCATCGGCGACCTGCCCGGCGACGTCGGCCTGCAGTACCGCGCGTCCTACGGCACCAGCCAGTACGGCTTCTCCGAGGTCGCCCGCAGCAGCGACGCCCTGACCGCCGCCGCGCTGGTCACGCTGATCGCTGGCCTCGGGCTGCTGGAGGTCGTGCTGCTCGCCGGCACCGCGTTCGCGGTCGGTGCACGGCGTCAGACGCGTGACCTCGGGATGCTCGCCGCCCAAGGCGGTTCGCCTCGCGATCTGCGACGCGTCGTGCTGGCCCAGGGTCTGCTGCTCGGTGCGATCGGAACTCTCGGTGGCTTGGCCCTCGGGTTCGGCGCGATGGCGCTGAGCGATCCCCTCTGGGAGCGCTTGGGCAACGAGGTCCGCGTCGGCCTGAACTTCGGCACCGCCGAGATCGTGGTGGTCATGGTGGTCGGGTTCGGATCCGGCCTGGCCGCGGCGCTGTTCCCCGCTCTCGGTGCGAGCCGGCGCTCGACCACCGACCTGCTGGCCGCCCGCTTCCCCGCTCCTGACGCACGCTCACGTCGCGGACCGATCGCTGGCGCACTGCTGCTGATCGCCGGGTTCGGCCTCGCTGTGGTGGCCAGCGCCAGCATCGACCGCGGGTGGTTCGGCTACGGCGAGCTGACAGCCCTCGATGGCACCGACGACGTGTTCTACTCCAGTGGTCCCAGCGATACCTCAATCGCGGTCGTGATCCTGGTCGGGGTGTTCATCGCCGTCGCCGGCCTACTGCTGGTCACCCCGACCCTGCTCAGCATGCTGGCTCGTCTGGCCGGCCGGCTACCTTCCACGCTGCGTCTGGCCACCCGTGACGCCTCGCGGCACCGCCACCGCACCGGCCCGGCCACCGCGGCGATCGCCGTCGCGGTCGGCAGCGCGATCGCGATCTCCTGCCTGATCGCCTCCGAGGGCGAGGGCCCCGAGAGCCGCAATCTGCCGGCCGTCCCGAGCAACGTCGTGGCGTTCTCCACCCAGGGCTCGATCGACGACCGCCAGGTCGAGCCGGCCGCCGCGGCCGCAGGCGCTCTGGTGCCCGGCTCCTCGGTGATCCCGGTGATCACCCCGGTGCCGGCGCCCGTGCCCAACCAGGTCGACGAGTACTTCAGCCCGATGACCGTCATCCCGCCGCGCGGGGGACTCGGCCCGGTCCTCGGCATCGGCGATGCGGACTTCGCCGTGGTCGCCTCCGGCCGGCTCGCAGACCGCGCGGCCGCGGCCGCGGCGTTGGCCGAGGGCAAGGTCGTCGTCTTCGACCCGGCGCTGCTCGCGACCGACGGCACCGTCCTGCTCGACACCGGCTACAACCTGCGCGAGCAACGTGGAACCGAGCTCCGCCTGCCCGCCGTCGTGCTGGCCGGAACCGGCGAACAGTACTCCCTGATGCCCGGCGCCCTCGTGAGTCCGCAGGTCGCGCAGGCGCAGGGGTGGGCGACGGTCACCCGGACGATCCTGCTGGCCTACCCGGACACGTCTCGCAGTGAGGCAGCAGCGGCCGTGAAGGTCGCCGAGAACCTCGGGGTCACGGTGTACACCGGGGACGACGAAGACGACATCACCCGGCTTGTGCGGGTCGGACTCTCCTCCGCCGCTGTCCTCATCGGCCTGCTCGGCGTCGCGATGTGCGTGGCACTGTCCGCGGCCGAGGGGCGGCCCGATCTCGCCACGCTGTCCGCCGTCGGCGCTGCACCCGCTCGCCGGCGGCGTCTCGCGGCGATGCAGGCTCTGGTACTCGCGACGTTGGGTACGGCGCTCGGGATCGCGTTCGGGTTCTTCTTCGCCCGCGCCGCCCGCCCCGCGACTGGTGCCGTCGAGACGATCATCCCCTGGGGTGACCTGTTCCCGATCATCGCCGCCGTCCCGGTGCTCGCGGTCGTGATCGGCCTGCTCGGCTCGCTGGGTCGCATTCAAGTCACCCGCCGCGTCGACTGATGATCCCTCAGATAAATTCCGCCAACCCCAGAAAGAGCTCCCGTTGTTGACCCCGCGCATGCTGCCCTTCGTCGTCGCCGTGGGCGCCCTCGTCGCCGCCGCCGGAGCGCTGGCCACTGCTGAACGCGGCGGCGGCGGGCGCGCCGACGCGCTGCCCACCACCGCGGTCAGTGCCTACGGCTGGACGCTGCCCACGCAGGGGCGGCCGGCGGTGCGCCAGGAGCTGGCATCGCTCGGCGCGGACAGTCGGTACCTCTCGCACGCACAGAGCGTCCTGATCGCACGCTGCATGCGCCGGCAGGGCTTCACCTACCCCGTCGAGGACCTGAATGCACCGGTGTATCCCCGCGACGCTCGCTACGGCCTGAGCGTCGAGGAAGCCAAACGGTCGGGTTACGTCTCGCAGTCGCAGATCCTCGCGGTCCCCGACGAGGACAAGTCCTCCTTCCCCGAAGAACCGGGCGGGCGCGAGGCGTTCGGCGCGGCCCTGTTCGGTCCCGACGGCTCATCCCAGGTCGAGGTCGACATTCCCATGACTCGTAGTGAGTTGGGCATGTCGAGCGTCGGCTGCCTCGCCGACGTCGACCGGGCGCTCTACGGAAACCTGGAGACCGCCCTGCGGCGCAGCGACGTCACCGGGAACGCCTGGAACATGGCAGAGAAGGAGTCCGGCGCCGACCCCGGGCTCGCCGTGCTGAACCAGCGGTGGTCGGCCTGCATATCCAAGGCCGGGTACCCGGACCTACTCGACCCCGACCTGGCCAGCGTGCGGGCACGCAAGCTCACCGGCGGCCGACTCGCGGGCCTGGACACCGGCGAACCGCGGGAGATCGCGATTGCCGACGCCACCTGCCAACAGAAGGTGGACTACGCCCCGCAGCGCCGCGCCATCGAGGACCGCTACTTCACCGCACTGCTCGACCACTACGCCGAAGACATCGCCGCGGCCCGTGCCGCCACCGCCGCCGCCGTCTTCCGCGCGAAGTCCCTGCTCGACGACGATGCGAGCGCCGCCGAATGACTTAGCGTGCGTCAGGTCGTCGTCCCGTTGGGCGAAGCCGCCGGCACCGGACGCGGTCGCCGTGCTCGTCACCTGCCGCTGCACCAGACCACAACCGTGACTGGTGAGGCACCCACACTGCCCGCAGCCACCTCACCTGTTGCAATTGTGGTCTGCTCCAGCGCCTACGCGAGTTCTGTCGCCCAGTTGGCTTCCTGCAGCCGAACGTCCAACTCTTAGGGCGCGCAGACGAAGGTGCGCCTCAGGTCGGGCGGCGGCCCGCGAGCAGGTGGGCGGGGCAGATCGTCAGCGGGAACGGCCGCTCGACGGTGACGGTGGCCTCGCCCTCGGCCGCCGCGAAGAGCCGGTAGATGCCGCCGTCATCGAGTTCCCACCCCTCGATCGCACCGTCACCGCTCGGGTCGAGCAGCCAGTAGGAGGCCGCCCCCATCCGCTCGTGGTGGGCCTTCTTGGTGTTGCGGTCATACAGCCTCGTGCTGGGCGAGAGAACTTCGGCAGCCAACAACGGCGCGACCGGGAGGTTCTTCTCGCGGATGTCATCGACCCGGGCCACCAGCACGTCGGGCTGGACGACGCTGTCCGCAGCCGTCTGGACGTCCAACGGTGCCATGAACACTTCGAGCTTGGGCGGGCAGGCCGCGTCGAGCAGCACCGCAAGCCGGAAGCTCATTCGCTGGTGCACTGAGACGGGCGACAGGCTCACAAAGAGCATCCCGTCGATAAGTTCGTAACGTCGGCCGTCATCGGGCATCGCCTCCAGGTCACCCACTGTCAGTGGGCCACGTGGGGCGAATCCGAGTCGGTCGGTCATGGCTGCAATGGTGTCCCCCCTTTCTGTATCTGGCCAGCGAGTTGGCCAGCACGGTGCGGGGAAAGCCGTCGATGTCGATTTGTGGACAGCTGACGAGTGAACGGCGCCCGTGGACAGTGGTCCTGGCTACAGTGGCGCCGTGGCCGGGAAGCGAGCAGCGAACAGCGCGAAGGCGCGCCCTGCGCGGCGCCCGGACCCGGAGCCGCTGGAGATCGACGACTCCCTGGTGATCCTGGTCGGCACAATCTTGTGGGGCATCGCCTTCGTCGTGCTGGTGCTCGCCTATCCCAAGCTCGACGAGCACGGCAACGAGTGGTGGCCGTTCACCGCGCTGATGGGCCTGGGTCTGGGCCTGTGGGGCTGGTTCCTGACCCGCAAGCGGATTGCGGCTCGCACAGCGGCCCGCCGGGCCGGCACGAAGACTGTGACGACCCGAACCGATTCACCAGGCTGACCTCGGCCCAGCAGTGCGGGGTCAAGGCTTTGAGGTTGACGCCGGTCACCTACTCCGAGTCGTCAACGACCGCGGGTGCCTCGACGACCGCGGTCGCGTCCGGTGCACTGGAGCGGACGTCGACCTCGTCGTACTCCAGTTCGTTCAGCAGCAGCTCGGGGCGCTCGGCCAGCCCAGCCGGGATCGCCACCACCTCGGAGTGCCCGCCGCAGCCATGGTCATGGGACACCACCCGACCGTCGTCGGGGGAATACTCGTTCGCGCATACCCCGAAGACCCGGCCCATCGAGCCGGCCAGCATCACCTGGAACCCACACGTCGAGCACTGTCCGGGTGCCGCCTGGGCGGACGGGGCCTGCGGGCCCCGCTCGCCGGAGTACCAGCGGTCGGTGATGTCGGCGCGCCCCAGCGGGGAGAGCACGCGGTGCCGGCCCAGACCCAGCTCGGCGACGACCAGGTCAAGCTCGCCGGAGTCGACCGCGGCGGAGTCGGGGGCAAACCCGGCGCCGGCGGCGTCGGTGAACCCGGGCAACAGCCGGTCGTCGTCGGGTGCGGTCGGCAGGATGTCGCCGGGACCGATGTCGCCGGGCTGCAGGCGGTCCGACCACGGCACCCACGGCGGGGCGAGGACCGCGTCGCTGCCGGGCAGGAGCACAACCTCGGCGACGGTGGCCGTCTTGGCACGGCTCGCCCGCACGAGGGTGACGGCCCAGTGCCAGCTGCGGTAGCCGGGGTGCAGGCACGCGAAGCGGTGAGTCACGACGCGCTCGTCCTCGTGCTCGACCCCCAGGTGCTCCCCGACCTCGCCGGGGGCACCGTCCACGGCGGCGTCCCGGGCCAGATCGATCGCCTCCGCGCACACGGGGTCCAGGCCCTGGCGGCGGGTCTTGGTGGTGGTCACGGGCACTCCGGGTACGAGGTAGGGCGGGCCATCCCACGATTCAACCGCATTCGGCCGAGAACAGCGCGATCGTCGGCCCCCGGGCACCGGGCATCGGACCGGGCAGAGAGGGCAGGATAGGCACGTGGAACAGCGGGGGCAGTGGCCGCAGGGTCAACCGCGGGAGTCCGACCAAGGGGTCGGACCACCCCGCGACGCCCACAGTTCGCTGCCACCGGGAGCACCCCCGGGCGGCCCCGGGGCACAGCGGCCCCCCCGTGGCCGCACCGCCGCCAGCGACATCCGCAGCTTCGCCGCCCGGACCGGCGCCGCAAGCGTGCGCGCCGGTCAGGCCACCCGTCGCACCGTACGTAGAGCGACCAACGCCCACGGCGCGGGCGAATCCGGGATGGCCAAACTGACCGAGCTCTCGGGAGCGAACGCAGCCGGCGACATGCTGGTGACGATCGCCCTGGCCGGGAGCTTGTTCTTCTCGGTCTCCCCCGGCGAGGCGCGCGGGCGGATCGCGCTCTACCTGCTGATCACGATGGTCCCCTTTGCCTTGCTCGCGCCGCTCATCGGCCCGATGCTCGACCGCTTCCGCTCGGGACGTCGCTACGCGCTGGCGATCACCTTCGGAGCGCGCGCCTTCCTCGTCTGGTCGATGGCGGGCTCGGTCGAGAGCGCGGAACTGTGGCTCTACCCGGCCGTCTTCGGGGTGCTGGTGTCCTCGCGGGCCTACGGCGTCACCAGAGCGGCAGGGGTGACCCGTGTCCTGCCGCCGACGATGCCCCTGGTGCGGGCGAACTCGATGATGAACATCGCCGGGCTGGCCGCGGGGCTGGCCGCCGCAGCCGGCGGCATCGCGGTCAACACCACGCTCGGCCCGGCATGGACGCTGCGGGCGGCATTCGTCGTCTTCGTCGCCGGCGCGGTGCTGTCGGTGCGCCTACCCAAGCGCATCGACGTCGTCGCCGACGAGCGCCCGGCCGCGCTCGACGGTCAACCGTTGCCCGGACGCAATCCGCGGGTGGCCGCGAAGTACGTCGGACCCTCGGTCGAGATGGGGCTGCGCGCCAACATGGCTTTCCGGGCGCTGTCCGGATTCCTGACGATGTTCCTCGCGTTCCTGCTGCGCAAGGACCCCATCGGCAATCTGGACGACACCACCGCCCTCGCGCTGGTGATCGGGGCGGTCGGCGTCGGCAGCGCATTGGGTTCGGGGATCGGCGCGTTGCTGCGGGACCGCGGGCCCGAGCCGATGCTCGTCGCGATGGTCTTCGCCGAAACCGCCGCGATCCTGACCGCGACGGTCTGGTTCAGCCTGGGCACCGTGCTGGCGGCCGGCTTCATCGTCGGTTTCGCGCAGACCCTGGGCAAGCTCGGCCTGGACGCGATGATCCAACGCGACGTCGAGGAGGACGTGCGCTCCTCCGCCTTCGCCCGTAGCGAGACCCGCCTACAGCTCGCCTGGGTCGCCGGTGGGGCCCTCGGGATCGCACTTCCCCTGCGCGGAGACGTCGGGTTCGGGATCGCCGCCGGCATCATGATCATGCTGAGTGTCGCGACGCTGCGCGCAGCTCGTGAGGCCCGCGCCGCCAGGCGCCGCCCGAGCGCGCCCTAGGTGCCCCGTACCGGTCAGCCTTCGACGTCGTTCGCCACCGCGCGGAGCACGGCGGCGATCTTCGCGCCGTCCGGGCCTCCCGGGTGCTTGCCCCGGCGGTAGGCATTCGAGAGCCCGTCGAGGACCTTGATCAGGTCCTCCAACAGCACCGCCATCTCATCCGGCGACTTGCGGGTTGCCGCCGACACCGACGGCAACGGATCCAGCACCCGCACCTGCAGGGCCTGGTCACCGCGTCGCCCCGCGACGATGCCGTACTCGACGCGGGTGCCCGCTTTGAGGTCCGTCACACCGGCCGGGAGCGCGTCGGAGTGCACGTAGACATCGGGGCCGTCCTCCTGGGACAGGAAGCCGAAGCCCTTCTCCTTGTCGAACCACTTCACCTTGCCGGTGGGCACTGCAACCTCGCCTGATTCGTCTGAACAGATCGCCGGGGGACGGATGGCGAACGCTACTACTGAGGTGACGGGCGACCGCGGTGGGTGTCTGCGGTGATCAGCCGGGATGTATCGCAAGGCGGAGGAGGAGGCCGATACCGCACTTGTATCGGCGACGACGACAACGCCGCGAGACGCCCGGCTGGCGCCGCAGACCTAGTCCGCGCGGTAGTCCCGGATTAGCGCGTATCCCAGATAGCTGGCCGCGAGACATCCGCACAGCAGCGGCATCGCACTCAGGCTCTCCCCGAGTTCACGTCCGGCGGTCGCCAGCCGGGTGCTGGACCGCTCGGATTCCTGCAGCTGCGTCGAGGCGATCCAGGCCCACCCGATCGCGATTCCCAAGACGACCAAGGGGATACCGAGCATCGCCCGGACCTTGTCCTCGATCTCCCAGAACGCCGAGCGCACCACCATGGCCAGGGCCACCAGCCAGGCCCACGGCCCGAGGATCAGCACACCGAGTGAGAGCACCGCTAACGTCGCGCACTCCCAGCCGACGCGGCCGCACGCGCGCCACCGCTCGGTGTAGCGGTCGAGGGTTTCGTCCCCGGGGAGCAATCGCACACCGGCAATCTTCCCTCGATCCGACGCCAGGTGCCCAGCGGCAGGCCGCAGCCGGGCGCATCGCGTAAGTTTGATCGGATGAGCACCCTGCCCGCCGCGCCCGCGCGCACCCTCGCCGACGAGTTGCGGGCCCGCGACGACGACGGCCTGGCAGCGCTGCTCGCGACCCGACCGGACCTGGTGTCCCCGGTACCGACCGACATGACGAACCTGGTCGCGCGCGCCACCACCCGCGCCTCGGTCGCCCGGGCGCTGGACTGCCTGGACCGCTTCACCCTGCAGGTACTCGATGCCGTCGCGCACGCACCGGAGGTGACGACGACCGCGCGCGTGCACGCACTCGTCCCCGCTGCTCCCGACGAGGTCACCGCCGCCCTCGCGCGACTGCGCGAGCGGGCCCTGATCTGGGGCAGCGAGGACTCGCTCCGCGTGGTTCGCACCGTGCGCGAGGTCCTCGGCCCGGGTCCCGGCGGCACCGGCCCGCCCTTGGTCCAGGCCGCCGCCGGCTACCCCACCGGGCGGCTGCAGCGCCTGTTGCGCGACCTCGGACTGCCCACGACGCCGGACGCGCCCAGTGCGCTGGAGGCACTGCGTACCCATATGACGAGTCCGGGCACGCTGACCGCATTGCTGGCGCAGGCGCCTGCGGCCGCGCGCGCCCTGCTGGTCGACCTCGACGCCCGCGGGGGGATCGGTGCCGTGGGACGCGCGGACCGCGAGGTCGACGCCAGCACCGCGAGCACGGCCCTGGAATGGCTGCTCGCGCACGGGATCCTGATCGCGATCGACGCCGAGCGCGCCGTGCTGCCCGCCGAGATTGCGGTGACGCTGCGCGGCGGCGCGTTGCACCCGGACCCGGCAACGACTCCGCCGGGGCTGGCGGTGACTTCGGTCGACGTCGACGTCGTGGAGCGCACTGCGGCCGGATCGGCGATGGCGTTCGTCCGTCAGATGGAGGACCTGCTCAGCGACTGGGCCCTGGACCCGCCCGGTGTGCTGCGCACCGGCGGTGGGCTCGGCGTGCGCGAACTGCGCCGTGTCCAGACGACCTTCGACCTCGATCCGGCGCATGCGGTCCTGCTCGTGGAGACCGCTTACATCGCCGGCCTGCTGGCCTCCGACGGCGGCAATCCCGAGCACTTCGCGCCGACCCCGGAGTTCGACCGCTGGCTCGCGATGAACACGGCCCGGCGCTGGAGCGTGCTGGCGGCGGCCTGGTTGGAGACCAGCCGCGTCCCGCACCTGGTCGGACGCGTCGTGGATACCTCCGACAAGCCCGCAAATGCCCTCGGTCGCGATCTCGACCGTGCGTTGGCTCCGGAGATCCGCCAAGGCACACTCGGTGAACTTGCCGCCCTGCCGCCCGGATCCACCACCACCGCCGCGGACCTCATCGCGCGGCTCGGGTGGTGGCGTCCGCGCCGCGGCGCGGTCCTGCGTGCGGACCTGGTCCCACAGACGTTCCTCGAAGCTGAGTTGCTCGGGGTCTGCGGGCGCGCGGCTCTGTCCTCATTCGGCCGCGCCCTGCTCAAGGGCGACCCGGACCTGGCGGCCGTCAAGCTGGCCGCCACATTACCGACGCCGCTGGAACAGGTTCTGATCCAGGCCGACCTGACCGCGGTGGCCCCCGGCCCGCTGATCCGCTCGTTGGCCGTGGAGCTCGCGATGTGCGCCGACGTCGAATCCACCGGCGGGGCGACGGTGTACCGCTTCAGCGACGCCTCGATCCGCCGCGCACTCGACGCCGGCCGCGCCGCGACGGACCTGCACGAGCTGTTCGCCCGCGCGTCGCGCACCCCGGTCCCACAGCCGCTGACCTACCTGATCGACGACGTCGCGCGCCGGCACGGCCGGATCCGGGTCGGCACCGCCGAGGCCTACCTGCGCTGCGACGACGAAAACGTGCTCGCCGAACTCGTCAACGACAAGCGCGCGGTCAAGCTCGGGCTGCGCCGCTTGGCCCCGACCGTGGTCGTGGCGACCGTCGGCGTGGACACCCTGCTCGCCCGGCTACGCGAGCTCGGCTACGCCCCAGCTGCGGAGTCCGCTGCCGGGGCCGTCGTGCTGCGCCGCCCCGACTCCCGGCGCACTCCGCCGCGCACCGCGCCCCGCCCCGTGCTCGCCGACCGCCCGACCCCGAGTCCTCAGCTGCAGGCCGCCGCGGTCCGCGCCCTGCGCGCCGGCGAACGCGCCACGGTCGTCGGCGCCCGCCTCTCCGATCCGAATGCGACGCCCCGTCAGATCACCGACCGCCCCGGCACCACCGCGACCCTGGAACGGCTGCGCACCGCCGCCCACGCCGGCTCCTCGGTCTGGCTCAGCTACGTCGGCGACGACGGCACCGCCACCGACCGCATCGTCGACCCGATCGCCGTCGAAGGCGCCGTCCTGCGCGCCTTCGACCACCGCCAGAACCGCATCCGCAGCTTCTCGGTCATCCGAATCAGCGCCGTCGCCGACGCGTAGACCCAACGTCCGACCTACCGAGCGCTATAGGCCTCTTCTGGTCGGACGTTGAACGTTCCGTCCACCCCCACGCCGCTCAACAACGCCACACCGACGGTAGCGGGGGCGCTTCGGCGGCGGCCAGCACACCGAACATGCGGGACAATGGTCGGATGACCGACGGCCCCTTGATCGTGCAGTCCGACAAGACCCTCTTGCTCGAGGTGGACCACGAGCTGGCGGAGGAGTGCCGCCGGGCGATCGCGCCGTTCGCCGAGCTGGAACGCTCCCCGGAACACGTGCACACCTACCGACTCACGCCGCTGGGGCTGTGGAACGCGCGGGCCGCGGGGCACGACGCGGAGCAGGTCGTGGACTCCCTGCTCAAATACTCCCGCTACGCGGTCCCGCACTCGCTGCTGGTCGACGTGGCGGAAACGATGGCCCGCTACGGGCGCCTGAAGCTGGAGAAGCACCCCGTGCACGGGCTGGTGCTCTCCACCACCGACCGGCCGGTCCTGGAAGAAGTGCTGCGCAGCAAGAAGGTCGCCCCGCTCGTCGGCTCGCGGATCGACCCGGACATGGTCTCGGTGCACCCCTCCGAGCGCGGGCACCTCAAGCAGATCCTGCTCAAGGTGGGCTGGCCCGCCGAGGACATGGCCGGCTACGTCGACGGCGAGGCGCACCCGATCGAGCTCGACCTCTCGGGCTGGACCCTGCGCAACTACCAGCGCGAGGCCGTCGCCGGCTTCTGGCACGGCGGCTCCGGCGTCGTCGTGCTGCCCTGCGGAGCGGGCAAGACGCTGGTGGGCGCAGCTGCCATGGCCGAGGCCAAGGCCACCACGTTGATCCTGGTGACCAACACCGTCTCCGCGCACCAGTGGCGCACCGAGTTGCTCAAGCGCACCAGCCTGACCGAGGACGAGATCGGGGAGTACTCCGGGCAACGCAAGGAGATCCGCCCGGTCACGATCGCGACTTACCAGGTCCTCACGACCAAGCGAAAGGGCGTCTATGCCCACCTCGAGCTCTTCGACGCCCGCGACTGGGGCCTGGTCATCTACGACGAGGTGCACCTGCTGCCCGCGCCGATTTTCCGGATGACCGCGGACCTGCAGGCCCGCCGCCGCCTCGGGCTGACCGCGACGCTGATCCGCGAGGACGGCCGCGAGGGCGACGTGTTCTCCCTGATCGGGCCCAAGCGCTACGACGCACCGTGGAAGGACATCGAGGCCCAGGGCTACATCGCGCCGGCCGACTGCGTCGAGGTCCGCGTCACGCTCACCGATCACGAGCGTCTGCTCACCGCCACCGCCGAGGCCGAGGAGCGCTACAAGCTGGCTGCCACGGCGCAGTCGAAGGCCAAGGTCGTCGAGGCCCTGGTGGCCCGGCACCCCGGCGAGCAGATCCTGGTCATCGGGCAGTACCTGGACCAGCTCGATGACCTCGGCGAGCGCCTGGGCGCCCCGGTCATCAAGGGCGAGACGACGGTCAAGGAACGCGAACGCCTCTATGAGGCTTTCCGCCAGGGCGAGATCAAGGTCCTCGTCGTGAGCAAGGTCGCGAACTTCTCCATCGACCTGCCCGAGGCCACCGTCGCGATCCAGGTCTCAGGTACCTTCGGCTCGCGCCAGGAGGAGGCCCAGCGCCTGGGCCGGGTCCTGCGACCGAAGACGGACGGGCGCACCGCCCGCTTCTACGCGATCGTCTCCCGCGACACCGTCGACCAGGACTTCGCCGCACACCGCCAGCGCTTTCTCGCTGAACAGGGTTACGCCTACCGGATTCTGGATGCCGAGGACATCCTCACCCAGAGTCCGGACCCCGACCCGACCTGACGCTCAATCAGGGCTGTTCAGGCAGCGGGGGAATGCCGGAACGGACCCCGCACCTCGAAGGTGACGCCATCGTCGTCGCGGCCGCGCCGGCCTCGCTGCGAGGAGAAGTAGAGCCGGGTGCCATCCGGATTGAACGCAGGGCCGGCGATCTCCGACTCGTGGTGACCGGTCAGCTTGAGGAAGGTCGACACGCTTTCGTCCGGACCGATCAACACGAGCTCCATCGTCTCGCGCTGCTCGGCGACGAACAGCTCCCCCGCGTCCGAACGCGTGATGTTGTCGACTCCGGTCAGGGGAGCGGTGCTTCCGAACTGTGCGGCGTCGTAGATCACCCTCAGCCGGTTGTTGGCCACGTCGACGGCCCAGACCCGGTTGTCACCCTTCGTGGTGAAGAAGACCGTGTCATCGCCGTACACGCAGCCCTCGCCGCCCCGGAACTTCTTCGAACCCGGTACCTGAAACCGCGTCGGCGTCCGCGCCGCGCTCGGGTCCGGAACAGGCCTCCAGGTGATCGGGAGGTCGAAACCCGCCGGCGCGACGAGGACGTCGAGCCGGCCCCGCGCCATGTTCGGCCAGGCGTCAGGGACGAAGCGGTAAAAGCGTCCGTTCGGCTCATCCTCCGTCAGATACACACACCGGCGGACGGGGTCGACCGCCGCCGCCTCATGGGTGAAGCGCCCCATCGAGGCCCGGCGGATCGCCGCCCGCCCGCCCTGGGGGAAGGTTTCCCACATGGCGCCGCGCTCGAACTCCTCACCCGAGAGCCAGGTCCCCCACGGGGCCGCTCCCCCGGCACAGTTGAGCGTGGTACCGGACAGGATCCGGTACGCACCGGTGATCGTGCCCGCGGCGTCGAAGCGCAGCGCAGACACCCCACCGCGCCCGTTGTCGATCTCGCTGTTGGAGACGTAGATCCAGCCGGCACCGTCGGGGAAGCAGGCGCCGCCGTCCGGCGCGGCGTGCCAGCGGTAGTTGGTGCCGGGCACTCGTTCTCCGGTGCGGGCCACGATGCGACTGGTGAACCCGGCGGGTAGGCGTAAACCTCGCGCGTCGGGCGCGCTCAACGGCCCGTAGGGCCCGACCACCGGCGACGGGTTGCGGCTCGGGGAGATCTCGGCGGCGCTCGCACGCCACAGCGGCGTCGCCAGGGCCGCGCTGCCCCCTACCGTCACCGCTGCGCGCAGGAAGGTCCGCCGATCCATGCTTCCCCCGTTGGCACCCGATGACCCCGCGTCACCTTATCGAAGTGTCGGTCACACAGAGCGCGCGTGCGGGCGGTACCCAGCTAAACCCACCGAACGGCCCCCTGGCCTCAGCCTGCCGCCTGGGGAGTGAGGTCGCGGAACGGCCCGGTGACCTCGAAGGTGTAGCCGTCCTCGTCCTCTCCGCGCGCCCCGCGCTGGGAGGAGAAGTACAGCCGCCGCCCGTCGGGGCTGAACGCGGGTCCGGTGAGCTCGGAGTCGGCGTGCCCGACCAGACGGAGGAAGCTGGACACCAGACCGGCGGGGGTGATCATGGCGATCTCCATCCGGCCCTTGTCCTCGGCGACGAACAGGTCCCCGGACTGCGAGCGGGTGATGTTGTCGGGCCCGAGCAATGGCGCCGGGCCGTCGAACATCGCGTCGTCATAGGCCAATTCGAGCTGGTCGCGAGCAGCATCGACGCGCCAGACCCGGTTGTCGTTCTTGGTCGTGAACCACACCGAGTCCGCGCCGTAGACGCAGCCCTCACCGCCGTCGAAGTGCTTGGCCGCGCTCACCTGACGGCGCGTCGGCGTGGTGGTGGCCATCGGGTCCGGGACCGCTTCCCAGGTGACGGGCCCGGTGTCTGCTTCGGCGCACAGCACCTCGAGACGACCGGCGTCGAGCAGTGGCCAGAGGGTCGGCACGAAACGGTAGAAGCAGCCGTCGTCCTCGTCCTCGGTCAGGTAGATGCAGCGCCGGACCGGGTCCACCGCTGCAGCCTCGTGCTTGAACCGGCCCATCGCGTCCCGGCGGATCGCCGGCAGTGTGCCGCCTGGGAAGGTCTCGAACACGTAGCCGCGCGAGACCTCCTCACAGGAGAGCCAGGTCCCCCACGGCGTCGCGCCGCCGGCGCAGTTGCGGTTGGTCCCGTCGAGGATCCGGTAGGCCCCGGTGATCGACCCGTCCGCGGCGAAGCGCAGCGCCCCGACCCCTCCGGTGTCCCTGATTTCGGAGTTGGAGACGTAGATCCAACCCGCCCCGTCCGCGAAACACGCACCACCGTCGGGTGCGGGATGCCAGCTGTAATCGGTGCCGGGAACACGTTGCCCGGACCGCGCCACGATCCGACTGGTGAAGCCGGGCGGCAGCCGAAGACCGTGGGCGTCGGCCGCTGCCAGGTCGCCGTAGACGCCGGCGACCGGCGCGGCGGACGGTACGGATGTCGGGGCCGCGACCGCACGCCAGAGGGATCCGCCCATGGCGAGGCCACCGCCGACAGCAGCGGTCGTACGCACGAACGTCCGGCGGTCCATCACGCTCCTCGATGCGAGGTTAAGCTCTCCGGTGGGCCACTGGATCGGAGTCTGCCTGATCCATACGAAATGCAGGTAACGGTGTGAGGATCACCCGAGGTCGTTCCGGCGAGCGTCAGGAAGGGGCCGGCACGTGGTGACCAGCGACCTGGCCCAGCACTGGGACGGCCTGCTCACCCGCACCGGTGCCAGCGCACCGACGTCGGCAGCGACCCTGCTCGCGCGTTGGACGCAGCCGCACCGTCGCTACCACGACCTGGAACACCTGCGGGCGGTCCTGCGCCACGTCGATGATCTCGCACCCCATGCCGCGGACCCCGACGCGGTGCGCCTGGCCGCCTGGTACCACGACGCCATCTACACCGGAGCCCCTGATGACGAGACCGCCAGTGCTGCGCTGGCCCGTGACGAGCTCACCCGACTCGGGCTGAGCACCACCCTGGTCGACGAGGTGGCCCGCCTGGTGGAGCTGACGGCGACCCACGACCCCGCACCCCGGGACCGCAACGGCGCCGTGCTCACCGACGCCGACCTCGCGATCCTGGCCGCCGACGGCCCGGCCTACACGCGCTACACCGACGCCGTGCGCGCCGAGTACGCCCACATCCCCGAGGAAGCATTTCGCACCGGCCGCGCGGCGGTGTTGGCGCGCCTGCTGAGCACGCCCGCGCTGTTCCGAACCACGGCCGGGAGCGCGCGTTGGGAAGCTTCCGCCCGCGCCAACCTCGCCGCCGAACTGCATGGCCTCACGCGCTGAACACGTTGCGTCAGCGAGACCGAGCGTTATCGCGCACGCTTTCGCTGACGCTACGCAAGAAGGAAGTCAGGAGGCTTGACGCAGGCTCGCCGGCACCCGCGGGGTACGCAGTCCGACGGCGCGCAGCGCGGCGACAATCACCCGCGGACTGACCGGACGTGCCCCCGCGGCCACCATCGCCTCGTACCACTCCAGCGGGACGTCGTAGTGGTCGCGGTCGAAGGCCCGCTCGGGGATCCCGTTGGCCGCCGCAAACGCGTGCAGCTCCGCCAACGAGGTGTCACTGGCGACGTGGGACCACAACCGGCCGTGCCCGGCCCAGGTCGGAGGATCGATCATCATCGCCATCCGGCAACGATAGGGACGCAGCATCGATCTCGTCCGGTGAGTCCGCCAAGAGGCTGAGCCGAATCCACGCAAAACGGCCCCGGAGCGCGAGCTCCGGGGCCGTTCTTGACGAGCGCTTGGTGCAGGGTCAGCAAGGACTAGTGCCCATTTTCCCCGCGGGCACTGCCTGCTCCTTCGTCGCGGTCAGTTCCCGCTCAGAAGTCCATGCCGCCCATGCCACCCATGCCGCCGCCGCCGCCGGCCATGGCGGCGTCGGCTGCCTTGTCCGGCTTGTCGGCGATGACGGCCTCGGTGGTGAGGAAGAGCGCGGCGATGGAGGCCGCGTTCTGCAGCGCGGAGCGGGTGACCTTGGCCGGATCGATGATGCCGGCCTTGATCAGGTCCACGTACTCGCCGGTTGCGGCGTTGAGGCCCCAACCGATCTCGAGGTTGGCGACCTTCTCCGCGACAACGCCACCCTCAAGGCCGGCGTTGATCGCGATCTGCTTGAGCGGCGCGGCGAGCGCAACGCGGACGATGTTCGCCCCGGTCGCCTCGTCGCCATCGAGGTCGAGCTTCTCGAAGGCGGTCTTGCCGGCCTGCAGCAGAGCCACGCCACCACCGGCGACGATGCCCTCTTCCACAGCGGCCTTGGCGTTGCGCACTGCATCCTCGATGCGGTGCTTACGCTCCTTGAGCTCGACCTCGGTGGCGGCACCGGCCTTGATGACCGCGACACCACCGGCGAGCTTGGCCAGGCGCTCCTGAAGCTTCTCGCGGTCGTAGTCGGAGTCACTGCGCTCGATCTCGGCGCGGATCTGGTTGACGCGACCGGCGATCTGGTCGGCGTCCCCAGCACCCTCGACCATGGTGGTCTCGTCCTTGGTGACGACGACCTTGCGGGCGCGGCCGAGCAGGTCCAGGCCGGCGCTCTCGAGCTTGAGACCGACGGTCTCGCTGATGACCTGACCACCGGTCAGGGTCGCGATGTCCTGGAGCATGGCCTTGCGGCGGTCACCGAAGCCGGGCGCCTTGACGGCGACGGACTTGAACGTGCCGCGGACCTTGTTCACGACGAGCGTGGCCAGGGCCTCGCCCTCGACGTCCTCGGCGATGATGACCAGCGGCTTGCCGGACTGCATGACCTTTTCCAGCAGCGGCAGCAGGTCCTTGACCGAGGTGATCTTGGACTCCATGAGCAGGATGTAGGGGTCCTCCAGGACCGCCTCCATGCGCTCGGGGTCGGTCCAGAAGTAGGGCGAGATGTAGCCCTTGTCGAAGCGCATGCCCTCGGTGAGCTCGAGCTCGAGGCCGAAGGTGTTGGACTCCTCGACGGTGATGACGCCTTCCTTGCCGACCTTGTCCATGGCCTCGGCGATCATCGCGCCGATGACGGGGTCCGCGGCGGAGATGGAGGCGGTGGAAGCGATCTGCTCCTTGGAGTCGACCGGCTTCGCCATGTTCGTGAGCTCTTCGCAGACGCGCTCGACGGCGGCCTCGATGCCCTTCTTCAGGGCCATCGGGTTGGCGCCGGCGGCGACGTTGCGCAGGCCCTCGCGCACGAGCGCCTGGGCGAGCACGGTCGCGGTGGTCGTCCCGTCACCGGCGACGTCGTCGGTCTTCTTGGCGACCTCCTTGACGAGCTCGGCCCCGATCTTCTCCCACGGGTCCTCGAGGTCGATCTCCTTGGCGATGGAGACACCGTCGTTGGTGATCGTCGGGGCGCCCCACTTCTTCTCCAGGACGACGTTGCGGCCCTTGGGGCCCAGCGTCACCTTGACGGCGTCAGCGAGCACGTTCATACCGCGCTCGAGTCCGCGCCGTGCCTCCTCGTTGAAGGCAATGATCTTGGCCATGCTGGTGGTCCTCCCGGTTACGGGGTGGACAGGCCGCCTCGGCGCCCGCGACGGACGACCGGAGCGCCGGCGACCCTTACCGCGCCGGACCCTCCGACCTCACCGGCCGGCCTGTATATCTGTCACTCTCCCGAGGGGAGTGCTAGTCCAATGATTAGCACTCGACCCCCGAGAGTGCAAGCCGAGCGGGGGGAAGTGACTGAGCTCAGGCCCGGCCGTCCAGCAACGTCACGATGTGATCGATGCCCGCGTGGACGAGGCTGAGGCTCCCCCGGATCTCCCGGAGCTGGACGTCGATCCCATCGAGGCGACCGCCATGTTCGGCTTGTGTCTCGCGCAGCGCGTTGAGCAGCAGGCGCTGCGCCCGGTACTCCGCGCGCATCCCGGCGACCTCGCTGTCCTGGCCCGCCGCGAGCGCTCGGGTGTCCGCGGCGGCGGCTTCGGCGCGCTCCACCCGCACACCGAGTGCCCCCACCCGGCGCTCGAGGGCGCTCACCCGTTGCTCGACGTCGTTCTGGTCATCCGGCATGGGCGCCAGCGTAAGTCGACCGCGCGCGGCGGGCGAGGCCGATCCGCCAGCTTGTGGACAACTGTCCTCGATTGGTCAGGGTGTGGATGACAACGATCCACCGATGGCACCAGTCGGCCCGGGCGCAGGATCGCCCGACCGCATCGGGGAGTCCTCGGCTCGTTGACGCTCCGCGGTGACGCCGAAGTAGTCCCCGCCCTTGCGCTTGGCGTCGTCGGTGCCCCAGTCCATCTGCTTGTCCAGCTTGGCCAGTCGCGGGATGTGCTTGGAGCAGTGAATGTAGGCCTCGTGCACACTCACCTCGACCCAGCGCTCCGGGCGGCGCCCGCCCAGGCGGGTCAGGGATTCCAGCAGTGCGACGGTCACTCGTTCGTCCGCGAGCAAGGCCTCGTGCTCGACGATCCGCGCTCCGCCGTTCACGTGCAGCCCGATCATGTCGGTGAAGAAGTCGATGAACAGCAGCCCGACATGAGGGTTCTCGGAGATATTGCCCAGGCTGGCGTAGACACCGTTGCCCCGCAGCTCCGGATAGACGAGCGTGCGGGAGTCAAGGACCTGGACGAAACCGGGCTCCCCGGCCCGGAACGAGGAATCACAGTCGCCGCGGGAATCAGCGGTCGAGATGAAGAGCAACTCCTGACGCGCAATGAACTCCTGCATGGCCTCGTTGAGGTGATCGAGAACCTGGCGCTGGTAGAACGTGGCGGCGCGCTCAGTCGCATCCCATTGCTCCTGGAGGCGGTGTTCGCCGTCCGAGCCGGGCAGGGCGGGACCGTCGGTACGCACCGAACGAGCGTACCGACGCGGGAAGTGCGGGCCTAGACGGGCCGGACGGCGTCGGCCTGGGGGCCCTTGGCGCCTTGCGCGATCTCGAACTCCACCCGCTGACCTTCGTCCAGCGAGCGGTACCCGTCCGATTGGATCGCCGAGTAGTGCACGAACACATCCGCGCCGCCGTCGACGGCAATGAAGCCGAAGCCCTTCTCCGCGTTGAACCATTTCACGGTGCCCACAGCCATGGGGGTTTCTCCTTGTGACGTGCTGATCATCCGAACGCGGCGAGGCTATCGCTGCGCCGCCCCCGGTAAAAGGGCTGCGCCCGGGGGAGGATCAGACGCCGGCGGCCCGGTAGGACGCCATCGTGGGCTTGATCGTCGCGGTGGGACCGACATGGGCGGCGATCGCGTCCAGGGTTTTGAGCCCGTCCCCGGTGTTGAACACGACGGTGTCGGCGTCGGGATCCAGCAGCCCCGACTTGAGCAACTTGCACAGCGTCGCGATCGTGACGCCCCCGGCGGTCTCGCCGAAGATGCCCTCGGTGCGGGCCAGTAGCTTCATGCCTTCGACGATCTCCTGGTCGTCGACGTCCTCAATCGCGCCCCCGGTGCGGCGCGCGACATCGAGTACGTACGGCCCGTCGGCCGGGTTGCCGATCGCGAGGGACTTGGCGATGGTGTTCGGCCGGACCGGGGCGACGAAGTCCCGGCCGTCCTTGAACGCCACCGAGACCGGCGAGCAACCGGTCGCCTGGGCGCCGAAGATCTTGTAGGGGGTGTCGTCGACCAGGCCCAGCTTGGCGAACTCGCCGTAGGCCTTGTCGACCTTGGTCAGCTGGGACCCCGATGCGATCGGGATCACCGTCTGGGCCGGGATGCGCCAGCCCAACTGCTCCATGACCTCATAGCCCAGGGTCTTGGAGCCCTCGGCGTAGTACGGGCGGACGTTGACGTTGACGAACGCCCAGTCCTCTTCCTCACCGGCGAGCTCGGAGGCCAGGCGGTTCACGTCGTCGTAGTTGCCCTCGACGGCGAGCAGGGTGCCAGCGTAGACGGCCGTGGTGAGGATCTTCTGCTGCTCCAGGTCCGCAGGCACCATCACGACCGAGCGGATACCGGCGCGAGCGGCGGCCGCGGCGACCGCGTTGGCCAGGTTGCCCGTCGACGGACAGGCGAGGACGGTGAACCCGAGCTCGCGGGCCGCGGCCAGCGCCACTGCGACGACGCGGTCCTTGAAGGAGTGCGTCGGGTTGCCGCTGTCGTCCTTGACCCACAGCGCGCGCATCCCCAGCTCCTTGGCCAGGTTGTCGCAGCGCACCAGCTTGGTCCAGCCGGGGTCCAGGCTCTTGGTGGACGCGACGTGGGAAGGGACCGGCAGCAGGTCCTTGTAGCGCCAGATGTTGTTGGGACCGGCCTCGATGCTCGCGCGGGAGATGTGCGGGAAGTCGTAGGCCACCTCGAGGGGGCCGAAGCACTCACCGCAGGCGTACAGGGGGCCGATCTCGTAGGTCTGGCCACACTCGCGGCAGGACAGGCCGACGGCCGGGCCGAGCAGGCGGGTGCCACGGGGGCTCGATGTCGTGGGTGCGGAAGTCATGTGGGTCCTCTCCTCATCTTCCCCGGGGTCAGAATCGACGTCCGGGACGGAGTTGGCACCGTCTCCTGCCTCGCACGCGTGAGGGTGGCAGGTGGTTGCCGGGGCTTCACAGAGCCGTTCTCTCAGCCCCTCTGGATGAATGTGTTGAGTTGTGGCGTTCACTGTAGACGAGGATTGCGGCGCCCCTGAAATCGCATTCCCACCCCCTGGCGCCGCAGACCGACGGGAAGGACCTGGAGTGCAGCCCGCGATCGAGCAGTGGTTCACCCGCGCCACCAGCACTCTTGCGCACTGGCCGGTGCCCGAGGTCGCTGCGGCCAAGGCAGCCGCCGGACTGAGCGTCAGCGTGGTGCTACCCGCCCTCAACGAAGAGGCCACAGTCGCGGCGATCGTGACCGCGATCCGCACTGAACTGGTCGAGAAGTACGCCCTGGTCGACGAATTGGTCGTCGTGGACTCCGGTTCGACCGACCGCACCGCCGAGGTCGCGGCCGCCGCCGGGGCGCAGGTGATCGCCCGCGACGCGATTCTGCCGCGCATGCCCAGCGTTCCGGGCAAGGGCGAGGTGCTCTGGCGCTCGTTGCATGCCACCTCCGGTGACCTGATCGTGTTCATCGACGCCGATCTGGAGCTGTTCTGCCCGGACATCGTCGCCGGGTTGCTGGGACCACTGCTCTGCGGTCCCACCGTCGACCTGGTCAAAGGCATGTACGACCGGCCGCTGCGCGGGGGCGCGACGGTGCTGCCGGCCGGCGGCGGCCGCGTCACCGAACTGGTGGCCCGGCCCCTGCTCAACCTGCATTGGCCCGACCTTGTCGGCGTCGTGCAGCCGCTTGCCGGGGAGTACGCCGCCCGGCGCAGCCTGCTCGAGCAATTGCCGTTCCCCTGCGGATACGGCGTCGAATTGGCGATGTTGGTCGACACGCTGGCACTGTCCGGTCTGGACGCGATCGCCCAGGTCGACCTGGGCCGGCGCCATCACCGGCACCAGGACGACGCCGCACTGGGTCGAATGGCCGCACAGATCTGGCAGGCCGCCTTGTGCCGGATCGACCGCGACCCGCCCCCGCGGGCACGTACCCATCCGCCGGCGACGCTGACCCAGTACACCCGCATCGACGGCGCCATCGAGGCCGACACCCATGACGTCACCGCGCGCGAACGGCCGCCGATGGTCACCGTGCCCGAGTACATCGCCCGTCGCGCCGCGCAGGCCGAGCGCAGCCGCACCGCCTGAGCCGCGACGTCCGAAGAAGTGGCTGCAATAGCGACCGCTTCTTCGGACGCTACGAGGTCAGGCGGGGCCGAAGGACTCCATCCCGGTGCCGGGCTCGCGGCGCCGACGGCGGTCCAGACCGGAGCGGCGGTCCGGCATCGGCTGCTCTCCCTCCGGGGCGTCCCCGGCGTGGGCGCTGACCGTCACCGGCACCGCGCTGAGCACGGCGTTGCCCGACAACAGGTCGACGACGGCGTCGTCGGTGAGCACGTTCGCGTTGACTCCGGGGCGTTCGGCAGCCACCCGCAGTCGGGCTTGGGGTTCGTCATGGCCCCACCCGTGTGGCAGGGACACCAACCCGGGAGCGATCTCGGCGTTGATCTCGACGCTGGCCACGACCTGCCCCGTGGCCGAGGTGACCAAAGCCCGGCCACCGTTGCGCAAGCCAAGTGAATAGGCATCAGTTTCATTGACCTGCAGGGTGCACCGACGGGCTCCGGCGATCATCGTGGGCAGGTTGTGCAGCCAGGAGTTGTTCGATCGCAGATGCCGCCGCCCGATCAGCAGCAGCCCCCGGTCAGGCGGGGCGTCCAGACTGTCGCGCAGTTCTCGACCGGCCGCCATGAGATCCGCGGGGGCGAGGTGGACCCGGCCGTTGACGGTAGCCACGACGTCCCGCAACCGAGGTTCGAGGGCTCCGAGGTCGAGGCCGTGTGGGCTGAACTGCAGATGCTCGAGCGTGAGATCGTAAGGACCGGCGCGCAGCAGCAGGTCCACCAGACGTTCCGGGCCTCGCAGATCCCCCGGGACATCAGCGAGGTCGATCTTGAGCCGAGCCGCGGCCTGGCGGGCCCAGGCCTCGTCGAGGGCGGACAGGTCGGTCGTCGAGTCCCCGGTGGCGGCAATCGCGGCAAGGCGCAGCAAAGTCTCCCACTCCGGGTTCATGCCGAGTGGCATCGGAAGCGCCGGAGCCGAGTAGTTCGCAGTGTTGCGACAGGCGAACTGATAATGGATCAGATCGTAGTGCGAGCGCTCGAGGACCGAGGGCACGGGCAACACGACGTCGGCCAGGGCGGAGGTCTCATTCACGTAGGAGTCGACGCACACCATCAACTCGAGAGAGCCCAGCGCTGCCCGCATTCGGCCGGAGTTCGGTACCGACCGCATCGGGTTTCCCCCCACGGTGATCAGCGCCCGGATCCTTCCCGGTCCCGGGGTGTCGATCTCCTCGGCCAAGGTGGCGCTCGGGTACTCCCCGCAGACCACCGGCAGGCCGCGGACCCGCGTGCGCCCGGCGTCGAGGGAGAACGGCAGCGGGTGCGCACCGAAGCCGACGTCGACCAACGAGCGGTGACCAGGGCACGGGAACATCGCGCCCCCGGGTGAATCGAGGTTGCCGGTCACGATGTTGAGGACGTCGATCAGCCACGCGGTCAGCGTCGCGTGCGGGCCGGTGGCGACGCCGATGTGGCCATAGACCACCCCCGCCGACGACCCCGCCAGGTCCCGGGCGAGGCGACGCACCGGGTCAGGACTGATTCCGATGCGCTCGGCGACCCGCGACGGGGTGAACGCCGACGCCAGTCCGGCGATCGACTCGACACCTTCGACCAGCCCCGCATTCGCGCCGAGGTCGAACCGGTCCTCAGCGACCAGCACATTCAGTAGGGCGAGCAACAGCAGCGGGTCCGTACCCGGACGGATGAACAGGTGCTCGTCGGCGCTTTCCGCGGTGGCCGAGCGGCGCGGGTCGACCACCACCACCCGGCCACCGCGCCGGCGGACCGCCCGCAGCCGGGCCCGCAGGTCCGGCGCCGTGAGCATGCCGCCGTTGGATACTGCCGGATTGGCCCCCAGCATGAGCAGAAAGTCGGTCCGGTCGATATCGGGAACCGCGATCGCCGTGGGGTCGCCGTACATCAGGCCCGCCGCTACCTGACGCGCACGGGCGTGCAACGAGGCTGCGGAGAACACCCGGGTCGTGCCCAGTGCAGCGATCAGCGCCGGGGTGTACAGGATCGGACCCAGGGCATGGGTGACCGCGGACCCGGAGAACACCGCGACCGCATCGGGCCCATCGGCGCGCAGGATCGCGGGCAGTCGGTCCGCCACCTCGGCGAACGCCTCACCCCAGGAGGCCTCGACCAGCGCTCCGCCGCGGCGCACCAGCGGAGTGTGGAGCCGGTCGGGATCGGTGTGCAGACCCTTGAGTGCGACCCCCTTGGGACAGATGAAGCCCGCAGAGAAGACGTCGTCGGTATCGCCGCGGATGTCGACGACCGATCCGTCCGGATCAAGGGTCACCGACAGGCCGCAGGTGGCCTCGCACAGCGGGCAGGTGCGCGCGACGGTGGCCATCGTTCCGTTCTACCGTCCGGTGATGTCGGCTCACCCCCTGCGCGGCCCCGGAAACGCGCAAGCTTGCTCAAGCATTCAGCGATGCGCGCAAAGTCCAGGGCTAGCGCCCGGCGGCGCTCACCCCCGGGCGTCCACCCCGGGCGTTCACCCCCGGGGAAAGGCCCCGGCCAGGATCACCGTCAACCGGTCGTCGGGAATTCCCGCGAACGCCGGCCGGATCCGTCCCACCTGGGAGAACTCCACCATCAGCGCCTTGGCCGCGGCTTCCATGCCCGCGGGGTAGTAGACGGTGGTAGCGGGGACAGTGCCGACCCAGTCCCCCACCGCCGGGACCTTCCAGCCGCTCTTACGCAGCGCCGACTGGAAATCCGCAGCCAACCCACCGCGGCCGGTCTGGTTGAGGATCACCACCGGTGAGCGCCGCTTCTCGGCGTCGGACATCGGGTAGACCAGCCTGATCGGCGCCGGTTCCGGCTCGGCCGCGGCCGGGGAATCCTGCTCGCGGGTGGCCGGCGCGGCGTCCGGCTCGGCCAAGGGGCCGGGTAGCGCCGCGGCATCGGCGGTGACCCCACCGACGGTCGGCGGCAGCGCCTGCGCTGCGGCAAGGTCGGCCGCGGAGATCTCGGAGCCGTCGCTGTTGCGGCCGAAACCCAGAATCAGCAGCCCGACGAGGGCGACGACGACCGTTCCGGCAACGGCGGACGAGCCCAACAGTTGACCGGGACGCGAACCAGGCGCGGAGTCGACCACGACCGGGTCAGAACTCGGCGCCGAGGCGGCGGGCGGAGCGAGCGCGCTGGCGGGCCGTCCGCAGCCGGCGCAGGCGCTTGACCAACATCGGGTCGTGCGCGAGCGCGTCCGGGTGATCAATCAGCGCGTTGAGGATCTGGTAGTACCGGTTGGCCGACATGTCGAACAGCTCGCGGACAGCCTGCTCCTTGGCGCCGGCGTAGCGCCACCATTGGCGCTCGAAGGCGAGGATCTCGCGATCACGGTCGGTGAGCGAGCCTGCGGGGAGCGGACCAGCGTCCAGCGCGGATTCCTGTGTGGTCATCGCGGTTGCCGCGCCGTCCATCGACATCCTCCGAACACCTACTTCGTGGCTACGTCTACGCCATCGTACGGGGCGAATCACATGGGTGTCGTTCATGGCGCCGCCAGTCGGGCGTGTTCTCGCGGTCAGCATCGCACACGGCCCGGACCGCCGGCTTTCCTTGGGAGTCGGGGCACTGACGCGGCAGAGCCCGCCACCGCGATGCGGTGGCGGGCTCAGTCGCAGTTCAGTGGGTCAGCGACCCAGGTGCAGGTTGTTCAGATCATCGCGTTGCGACGACGGGTCACCAGGGTGACACCGGTGCCGGCAGCGGCGAGGCCCGCGCAGAGCAGCATGGCGGTCATGTTGGCGCTGCCACCGGTCTTCGGCAGCGCGCCGGCCTGAGCCGCACGACGCTCGACGACCTTCTTCTTGATCGCGCCCTTGACCTGCTCCTTCTGCGAGCCGGTCAGGCCGCCGAGGATCCGGTCGAGGCCCAGCTCGTCGACGATGTCGTCGAGGTCGACGATGTCGTTGAGCTTGAGCTCCTTGACGACACCGCGCAGGTCCAGCTCGTCCACGACCTCGTCGAGGTCGATCTCCAGCGTGTCGTCGCCCAGCAGACCTTCGAGCAGGCCGTCAGTCGCGTCGAGGTCGGTGATGTCGGACTTGCTGACCTCGCCGGCCGCAGAGCCGGCGACCGGGACGCCGCCGATGACGCCGAGGGCGCCGCCGAGCATGTCGTCGCCCAACAGGCCGTCGGTGACGCCGGCGACCGGGGTGTCGGCCAGCAGGCCGTCCACGATCTCCAGGTCGACGGGCAGGTCAGCAGCGGAAGCGGTGCCGGCGAACGCGATGCCCAGCGGCATGGCGATGACGGCGGCAGCGGCGACGAAGGCGGTGCGGGTACGGAAAGCAGACATGATGGTGATCCCCCTGGTAAGTGATGTGTGTGTTGTCGATGTACCTGTCACGAACCGGGCAACCCCCCAGCCGCCAGTTCGTGAACCCCTGCGGTGCATCTTGTGTGTCCCGCTTGAGACGCCGGCGCATGACCGTCGGTTCCCAGGCTTTGCCAAGTAACTTTTCGCGGGCGTCAAGTGACGTTGCGTCACTGAATTCAGGGTCGTTCTGCCAGGATTTGTTCCACCAGGCCCGTGAATGTCGCAGTCGTGCTCGGCCCGACGATGCGGGCGGCGACCCGGCCGGCGCGGTCCAGTACGAGGGTGCTGGGGATCGCGCGGGGCGGTAGCGAGGTCCGAAATGTGAGCTGCAGGCTGCCGTCGGGGTCGCGCAGGCTCGGGTAGGTGATCGCGAAGCGGCGCTCGAAGGCCTCCGCCGCACCGGCCGCGTCGTCGCGGGTGTTCAGACCCAGGAACTGCACCTGTTCGCCTGCGAAGCTTTCCCAGGCCTGCTGCAGATCAGGGGCTTCCTTGCGGCAGGGAGCACACCACGAGCCCCACACGTTGATCAGTACGACCTTGCCGCGCAGGCTCGCGACATCGAGGGTGTTCCCGCCGATCAGGGGCCCGGCGAGCTCGACCGGCTCGCCGCGCTCGGGCGCCGGGGTGATCGTGACCGCGCCGGTTCCGGGGACGAACTGACCCTGGGCAACCCCGCTGCCGAGGCCCTCAGCCTCGCTACACGCACTCAGCGCCGCGGCAGCGAGAAGGAGTACCGAGATGCCGGCACCCACCCGCGTCATGTGGCTCATCCGACCTCCGCTGAGTGCACCGGCCCGGCGTCGGGTCGGCGCCGCCATCGTAGGTCGGCTAGGCGATCAGAAGGTCGTCGCCCACCGGCGGTTGCGCTGGGCCGGGATGAAGGGGCGCGCAACGCTCTGGCGCCGGAACTCACCGTGCCGCTCAGCAGCAGCCTCGGCGGGGGTGGGCGCAGAGTTGGCGAGGACGAGGTCATCGCCGGCGGTCTCGGCGGAGCGCAGGTCGGCCGAGACCGTGCGAAGTACCCGGCGGGTGAAGTCGCTGAACCGGCGCATCTGTATCTCCTGACCTCTCGAACAATCAATCGGCTCGCTGTACGGCGTACCCGGATTACTCATTCAGACGCAATTCGGGCAGATCTGGTTCCACTCAGTCCTTCTCTTGCGTCAGCGAACCCGGCTGTCATAGCGACCGATGTCGCTGACGCTACGGCCTGCCACGTGACCGATGTATCGGCACACGCGAGGCTGCACTGAATCCCCCGGCGGGCCGCACCTCTGCAAGGATCGCGCCATGCCTGCTCTGAACCCCTTTCCCGGGATCCGGTACGCCGACGACGACCTCTCCGCGGTGACCGCACCGCCGTACGACGTGATCGACGCCGCCGAGCGCGCGGTGCTGGCCGCGCAGCACCGGCACAACGTCGTCGCGATCGACCTCCCGATCGCCGACTCCGGCGGCGACGCCTATGCCGCCGCCGCGAAGACCTGGGAGAACTGGCGAGCGACGGGGGTGCTGATCGAGGACGCCCCCTCGCTTTATCCCTACCGGATGACGTTCACCGACGAGGCCGGCACCGCACGCTCGACGCTGGGCGTGCTGGGGGCGCTCGGGATCGATGCGCAGGCACGGGCGGACGTCCTGCCCCACGAGCACACGACGCCGAAGGCGCACAGCGACCGCCTGCGGCTGCTGCGCTCGACCCAGGCCAACCTGTCCGCGATCTGGGGCCTGTCCCTGACCGCGGGGCTCACCGCGCTGATCGACCTCGACCGCGCCGAGGCGCTGGGCGCCTGGACCGATCCTGAGGGCATCGGCCATGAGCTGTGGCGCCTGGACGACCCGGCAACGGTCAAGGCGGTCACCGAGGCGATCGGAGCGAACCCGCTGGTGATCGCCGACGGCCACCACCGCTACTCGACCTGCCTGACGTACGCGGGTGAACCGCAGGCACCGGCGGGGGCCGACGCGACGATGTGCCTGGTCGTCGAGCTCGACCACGATCAGCTGACCGTGGCGCCGATTCACCGGCTCATCGCCGACCTGCCGCCCGGAGTAGATCTGGTCGACGTGCTGTCCGCGGACTTCGAGATCGGCGGGCTCGAGCCACTACCCGGTGCCGAGGTGGTGGCGCGACTGGTCGCGGAGCGGGCACTGGCCCTCGTGACCCCCGAGGGCATGCGCCTGTTGCGACCCCGGAACGGACTTGACGGGGTGGAGCCCTTGGACTCGGTTCGGGTGGCGGCGGCGGCGAACGCCCTGCCGCCCCACGAGTTGAGCTACCAACATGGCGTGGCCCGCGCCGTGGCGGCCGTGACCGACGGACGTGCCCAGGCAGCAATTCTGTTGCGGCCGGTGTCGGTGGAACAGATCCGTTCGACCGCGGACGCGCGCGGCCTGATGCCGCCCAAGTCCACCTTTTTCTGGCCGAAGCCGAGAACCGGAACGGTGTTTCGGGACATGTCGACCTGAGCTGTCCGAAGCGGTAGATCTGACTGGTCGTGGGCGCTAGGTCGAACGGCCGATCCAGCTCTCAGCCGATCAATTGGACTTGCCCACACGCCCTTCCGGTGGGCTCGCCGCGTCCGTAACGTCGACCCTGTCGGCGCGATGATCGCGCCGCGTCCGGGGGGACGACATGGATCTGCAGGGCAATCTTCACGCTGACCTTCACGCCGGGATTCACGGCGACCTGCTCGAGGGCAAGCTCCCTCCCCAGGCCCGCAGCCAGCCCGCGTGGCCCGGCTATGACCGCGAGCCCGCTCGCGCCGGCCGCCTCGCCTCGCTCGCCCGGGTGCTCATTCCCCGTCGCCGTCAGGTCGCGCAGGGCTGACGCCGCACCTGGCTGCGCCGGTCAGAGCCAGTTGTTGCGGCGGAACGAGCGGTGCAGCAGCCCGCATGTGGCACCGATGACAGCGAGCACCATCGGATAACCCAGGCGCCATTCCAGCTCCGGCATGTGATCAAAATTCATGCCGTAGATCCCGGCGATGGCGGTCGGGACCAGGGCGATGGCCGCCCAGGCCGAGATCTTGCGCATGTCCTCGTTCTGGCGCACGCTCACCCGCGCGGTGTTCGCGGCCAAGATGTCCGAGAGCAGGCGATCGATGCCCTCGATGCGATCCGCCGACCGGAGCAGATGGTCGGTGATCTCACGGAAATAGGGCGCCGTCTCCGGCGGCAGGGAGACCGTCCTGATCTCGGAGAGGCGCTCCAGGGTCCGCCCCAGCGGACTGACCGCCCGCCGGAACTCCGCCACCTCGCGCTTGAGCTTGTAAATGCGCTCCGAGCGGTCGGTGACACCCACACCGAACACCTGCTCCTCGATGGTGTCGACGTCTTCGAGGATGTGGTCGATCGCGACCTGGTATCCATCGACGACCTCGTCGGCGCAACGCACCAAGATCTGTGCAGCACCGAAGGCGGACTGCTCCTCGTCCGATCCCACCCGGGCGCGGACCTCCTCCAGCACCGTGGTGGCGCCATGGCGCACGGTGACGACGAAGCACGGGCCCACGAACACCGCCAGCTCGGTGACGGTGACCACGTCGATGGGATCGACGTAGTGCACGGGTTTGAACACCACGGCGAGGACGTCGCCGTGCACCTGGCTCTTAGGACGCTGGTGAGCTTCGACCGCGTCATCGACCGCGATCGCCGGCAGGCCGATGACCTCCGCGATCCGCATCATTTGCCGGTGGGTGGGGTGCGCGAGTTCGACCCACACGAATCCCTCGCGCCGGCGGGCCTCGGCGAGGGCCTCGCACAGATCGGCGGGCGCCTGCTCGGGCTTCCCGCCGACGTACAGGGTCTGGACCACCCGGTCAGGTTAGTGCGCCCGCAGCACCGCTCACGCTGACGCCACGTCACCCCCAGGCCACCTCGTGTTCACCTCGGCATGTAAGTATCGACCATGGTCGATTCGTCTGAGGGGCGCGCCGTGCCGAGCCCGGCGTTGTGGCGGCGGACGCTGGCCGAGTTCGTCGGGACCGCGATGCTGGTCACGATCGTGGTGGGATCCGGGATCGCCGCCGAACGGCTCTCGCCCACCGACGTCGGGTTGCAGCTGCTGGAGAACGCGCTCGTCACCGCCCTGGGCTTGACGGTGCTCATCCTGGTGTTCGGGCCGGCCTCCGGCGCCCATTTCAACCCGGTCGTCACCCTCGCGGACTGGGTGCTCGGGCGGCGGCGCGGGCCAGCACGCACGGGCACCGCTGTCCTGGCCGCGTACATCCCCGCTCAGTGCCTGGGGGCGTACTCGGGAACCGTGCTCGCCCATGCCATGTTCGACGTGGAACTCTTCGAGACCTCCCGGATCGAGCGCGACGGCGCCCAGCTCTTCCTCGGCGAAGTGGTCGCCACCGCGGGCCTGGTCTTTCTCATCTTCGCCCTGGGCCGCACCGGGCAGGCCGCGGTGATCCCGGCGGCGGTCGGCGCCTACATCGGTGCGGCCTACTTCTTCACCTCCTCCACCTCATTCGCGAACCCGGCGGTCACCCTCGGTCGGGCCTTCACCAACACCTTCGCCGGGATCGACCTGAATTCGGTGCCCGCCTTCGTCGGTGCTCAACTGCTCGGCGCCCTGCTCGGCATCGCACTGTTGGTCCTGCTCTACCCCCAGTCGCACGAGCCGAAGGAACTCTGACGTGAACACCCCCGTGCACCGACCCAGCGTGCTCTTCGTCTGCGTCCACAACGCCGGCCGCTCGCAGATGGCCGCCGCCTGGTTGGAACACCTCGGCGGCGGCGCGATCGAGGTGCGCTCCGCCGGATCCGCACCGGCGGAGTCGGTGAACCCGGCGGCCGTCGAGGCGATGCGTGAGGTCGGCATCGACATCGCCGCCGCAGAGCCGAAGATCCTCACCGCCGAGGCGGTGTCGGCCTCCGACGTCGTCGTGACGATGGGGTGCGGGGACGCCTGCCCGTTCTTCCCCGGCACCCGTTACGAGGACTGGGCCCTGGCGGATCCGGCCGGGCAGGACGTGGCGGCGGTGCGCGTGATCCGAGATCAGATCCGCGACCGGGTGCAGGCGCTCGTCGACGAGCTCACGCCATCGGCCCAGGGTTGGTGAGGACCGCGGGCCCCTGCGGACCGAACGTTAACGAACAGGGGCTGCCCGCCAGTCTCCTGGTGGGCAGCCCCAAAAACTCGTGGCAGATCAGATCGGACGGACGTTCTCCGCCTGCATGCCCTTCTGACCCTGCGTCATGTCGAACTCCACACGCTGGTTCTCATCCAGCGAGCGGTAGCCGTCGACCATGATGGCGGAGTGGTGGACGAACACGTCGTCGTGGCCCTCGACCGCGATGAAGCCGAAGCCCTTTTCGCCGTTGAACCACTTCACGGTGCCTTGCGTCATTGGTATTCCTCGTTCTCGTTGCGCATCGTCGACGTTCGGAGTTGCACCGGCTCAACTGGCCGTGCCGGGCGACGTCACGATCGATGCCTTACGCCCAGCGGTATTCACAATCCGCGGACGTCGGTAAACGGGCGAGGACCTACACACACTGCAACGCGCTCAGTCTACCTCGGATCGGGGGTGCGAAACGCCGCCCGCGCGGCAGACCCACCTCCCGCTTAGGCTCAGGCGGTGCCCGACGTCCCCACACTCCGAACTGAGCGCCTGCTGCTGCGCGGGTGGCGGGCGAGCGATCGCGTGCCGTTTGCCACGCTCAACGCGAACCCTCAGGTACTGGAGTTCATGCCTTACGGGCCGCTGTCCGGGGCCGCCAGCGACGCCTGGATCGAGCGCATCGAGGCGCACTGGGCCGAGCACGGATACGGATTGTTCGCGGTCGAGGTGGTGGGCGGGTCGGAGTTCATCGGCTACGTCGGCCTGGCGAACTCGCGATTCGAGGCCCCCTTCACCCCTGCCGTCGAGGTCGGATGGCGGCTCACCCGCTCGGCGTGGGGTCACGGCTACGCCACCGAGGCCGCGCTGGCCGCGGTGCGCTTCGGGTACCAGGTAGCGGGGCTCCCGGAGATCATGAGCTGGACCGCGGCGACCAACCTGCGCTCGCGCGCCGTGATGGAACGCATCGGCCTGCGCCACGACGCCGCCGGCGATTTCGAGCACCCGGGGGTCGAGGCGGGGCACGTTTTGCGCCCCCATGTCCTTTACCGCTTCCCCGCCGGACGGGAGTGGGGGGCGAGCTGAGCGCGTTCGATCTTCCCGACCACCTCGCACCCAAAGCCGCCCCGGCACTGATCGCGGGCGACGACCGGCACTTTGCGGCCATCGCGGCAAGCCTCGAGCGCTCGATCGCCGAGCTGTCCGGGCGTCTCGAGGTCGCGCTCAAGGCGCCGGGCGGGGCAGGGCAGGCGGCGATGGACCGGGACCTGGAGGTCCACCGCCTCAGCGCCCGGCTGCGCATCCTGCGGCGCTTCGGCCTGGACCTGTGCCTGGGGCACATGGTCAGCGCGGAGCACGCCGAGCCCGTGTACGTCGGACGGCTCGGCCTCACCGACGCCGCGGGTCGCCGACTGCTGATCGACTGGCGCTCGCCCGCGGCCGAGCCGTTCTTCGGCGCCACCCA
Organism: Sporichthyaceae bacterium; assembly: GCA_052387905.1. Classification (GTDB taxonomy): domain Bacteria; phylum Actinomycetota; class Actinomycetes; order Sporichthyales; family Sporichthyaceae; genus JBQTII01. The sequence continues at coordinate 57,730 of JBQTIR010000020.1, forward strand.
CGCCAACCCGATGGGGCTGGCCAGCCGGCGGCGGTACCGCTGGAACGCCGGGAAGATCCGCGATTACTGGGAGGAGGTGTTCACCCTCGACGGCCTCGAGGGGCACGCCGCCCTCGATGACCAGTCCGCGTTCATCGCCAGCCTGGGCACCAACCGCTCGGCGCGGATGCGCGACGTGCTGGGCACCATCGCGGCCGATCAGGACGCCATCATCCGCGCGGGATCGCGCGGGGCACTCGTCGTGGACGGCGGCCCCGGTACCGGCAAGACCGTCGTCGCGCTGCACCGCTCCGCGTACCTGCTCTACTCCGATCCGCGTCTGGGACAGGGCAGCGGGGGGGTGCTATTCGTCGGTCCGAGCCGGCCCTATCTGGCCTACGTCGCGGATGTCCTGCCCAGCCTCGGCGAGGAGGGCGTGGCGACGTGCACCCTGCGCGACCTCGTCCCCGAGGGAGCCGGAGCCGGGATCGAATCCGACCCGGAGGTGGCCCGGCTGAAGTCGTCCGCGGACCTGGTCGGAGCCATCGAGGCGGCCGTGCGGTTCTACGAGGAGTTGCCCACGACGGCGATGACGGTCGCCACCCCCTGGTCCGACGTCCGGCTGAGCGCGGAGGACTGGGCCGAGGCCTTCGAGGCAGCGGACCCCGGCCTGGCGCACAACGCGGCGCGCGAGGTGATCTGGGAGGCGCTGCTGACGATCCTGGTGGACAAACATGGCGACGGCGACGATGACGGCGGCGCCCCGGCCGCACTGGTCCGTAGGTCGCTGCTGCAGAACAGGGAACTGCGCACGGCCTTCAACCGCGCGTGGCCGATGATCGAGGCGGGCGACCTCGTCGCTGACCTGTGGTCGGTACCCGCCTACCTGCGCAGGTGCGCGCCGTGGCTGAGCGCCGCCGACTTGGCGACGTTGCAGCGCGCGGACGCTGCCGCCTGGACGGTGTCGGATCTGCCGTTGCTGGACGCCGCACGTCAGCGCCTCGGTGACCCGGAGGCGGCGCGCCGGCAGCGCCGGGACACCGCCACGCTCGCTGCCGAACGCGAGGGTATGACGCGGGTTGTGGAGGCCTACAGCGACGCTGCCGACGACGAGTACGGCGTGGGCCTGGTGACGATGCTGAGCGGCGAGGACTTCGCTGACGCCCTGGCCGACTCCGGCGGGCTGCCGAGCGCCGACCTGGACACCCTCGCGGGCCCGTTCGCGCACATCGTCGTGGACGAGGCGCAGGAATTGACCGACGCGCAGTGGCAGATGCTGCTGGCGCGCTGCCCGTCGCGCAGCTTCACGATCGTCGGGGATCGCGCCCAGGCCCGGGGTGGGTTCACCGAATCGTGGCAGGAGCGGCTTGCGCGGATCGGGCTCGACCGGATCACCCTCGCGGCCCTGAACATCAACTACCGGACGCCGGAAGAAATTATGGCCGAGGCCGAACCGGTCATCCGGGCCGTGCTTCCCGACGCCAACGTGCCGACCTCCGTCCGGAGTACTGGTGTCCCCGTCGTCCACGGGTCGGTTGCCGCGTTGAGCTCAATCCTCGACACCTGGCTCGGCGCCCATGCCGAGGGGATCGCCGCCGTCATCGGCGCTGCGACCTTCGCGCCGACACCGCGCGTGCGGTCACTGACCCCCGAGCTGTCCAAGGGCCTCGAGTTCGACCTGGTCGTCCTGGTCGACCCCGAATCCTTCGGCACGGGCATCGAAGGCGCCGTCGACCGCTACGTCGCCATGACGCGCGCGACGCAGCAACTCGTCATCCTCACGAGTTCCTGAGCGCGCCCACGCGCGGCGAGCCGACGGCGCCGCTTGTCGTCACGGAACCTTGGCGGCCAACACCTCGGCCTTGAGGATTTCCGGCGGCGCGGCCAGGAGACGCTCGGCGTTGGCCATCAGCGCCTCGGCGATCCGACCGCCCAGGTGGGCCTGGCGTGCTGCCTCGTCGGGGAAGGCGTCGACGATCCAGAACGTCGTCTCGTCGGTACGCAGCGCGAACCAGGCGATCGTGCCGGCCTCGTCGTTGGCCAGCGCGAGCGCGCTGGCCAGGAAGCCGGCGACCTCGGTGGCCGTCTCCTGCTTGGCGATCAGCTTGACGACGAGCGAGACATTCAGCGTGGGGGTGGTCGTGGTCACGGTTTCTCCTTGCGCAACGTGGCACCCCGGGTGGGCGGCCTCATGCCCTGAAGCTAGGTGCCGGTGGGCAACTCGGGCTAGTGGCGTATGCGGCAGGTTTACTATCGTTTCCGCCACCGCGCTCAGCCTGGGCGCGCGGCGCGACGTTCGAGTGCTCGCAGTGTCTCGGCATTGGCGTAACCGACCCGGGCTGCGATCGCTTCGGTGCTGAGATCACTGCTGCGGCGAAGGTGTGCGGCCAGTTCGAGTCGGAGCCGATGCACGATGTCGAGCGGGCTCATGCCGAGAACCTCGCGGGTCCGACGCTCCAACGTGCGCCGACTCGTTCCGATCGCGTGCGTGACGAGGCCGACGTCGAACGGCTCCGCCAAGTGCTCGCGGACGTGACGCTCGAAGGCGAGGACGAGTTGATCGTCGTGCTGGAGGTGGTCATAGCTGACGTATGCCGATTGCGAGGGCCGCTCGTCGATGAGCAACAGGCGGGCGACGTGGCCGGTGAGTTCGGGGCTGATGGAGCGCAGGATCGCCAGCGCAAGGTCGATATGGGCAAAGGCTGCGCCGGCGGTAAGCACGGGCCCGTCGGCGACCACCATCCGGTTGAGGTCGAGCCCGACCCGCGGGTAGCGGGCACGGAAGGTAGGGGTGAGGAACCACGTGGTGGTGGCGAGTCGACCGTCCAAGTGGCCCGCCTCCGCGAGCGGGAACACGCTGGTGCAGGCGGCTGCCAGTCGGGTGCGTTGCGTATCCAGCGAACTCAGTGCCCGCACCAGCGCGCGGGTGTCCGAGTGGTCCATCGCGGCTTCGGTGGCGGGGCCGGTGAAGGCGACGATGCCGGCCGAGACCACGACGTCGAGATCGTCGAGTTCGCGCAGGGTGCGGGTGGCCGTGATCACCATGCCGCTCGAGGTCGTGACGCGTCGGCGATTCCCGGCGATCGAGAGTTCGATGGGTGGAATGGCGGGATCAACGGCCCCACGGACGGCCTCGGCGGTGCCGATGATGTCGACGAGCGCGGCGATGGCCGCCCCCAGGCAACCGTCGAGAGCGACTAACCCGATACGCATGTCGCGAATGGTAACGAACCAGGCGTATACGCCAGCGAGATCGCCCCAAGGCCACCCGAGCTATGCACCCCGGCTGGCAGTAAATCGTGGGGTTCCGCCGCAACTGGCGCGAACGATTCGCCGCCCTGCCACGTCCTCGGGGTATGACTTCGCGTTCGCGGCTCATCGCCGCCGGCCTCGTGACCGCCGTTGGTGTGGCCGGATTGCAGTTCGTGCTGGCCGGGACCGCTCAGGCCTGCTCGTGCGTGGGCGGGCGAACGCCGGCAGACCTTGGCCCGAAGCAGGCCGCTGCCCTGGTGACGAGGACGGCGTCCACCCCGGGCGGCGACGTCGAGGTCCTGCACGCGTCCAAGAAGTCCGTGCCGGAGCTGATCTCGGGTTCGGACAACAAGCTCGGGTGCGGTCCGGACATCGAGCTGGACTCGATCTCGGCAGTGTCATTGGTCCGCGAGGACGACGACTGGGCGGTGCAGACCTGCGGCTACCTGGACCGCGACGCCACCTTCGCGGCACTTCTCGGCAAGCCGACGGCGAACGCGACCGGAACGCCGGTGGCCTGGCTCGCGGGCGGCTTCGGGGGGGCGCGCGTGGCCGCCCTGAACGCCGCCGGCGAGGTGACGGCGTGGGCCGAACCCGGTCAGGCGAGCGAGATCGCCGCCTGCCCCGGCGGCCGGCGGATCGTGACCGCGGGCTTCGGTGTCCGGCAGCCCGGCGAGTACGTGGGGGCCGGCCCCGTCGAGGTGCTGGTGCACGACGCCCGGACCCTGCGCACTGTGCGCAAGGTCACGCTGCCCAAAACCCGCGACACCTACCCCGCAGCCCTGCGGTGCAGCGATGCGACAGGTGACCGGATCGACCTGGTGGTCAGCACCGGGGAGAACAAGGCCGACTACCTCACGATCACCGGTGACCGGCGGCGGCGGATGGCGCTCCCCGGCCCGTTGACGGCCTCCACCGCCGTCAACGACGCCTTCGTGATAGCCGTCGGGGAGTACCAGAAGGGACGCCTGCTGCACCTGGGGGCAACCGGCTCGTTGCGCGAGCTGCCGTCCTTCCCCGGTATCGGCATCGAGGGTGTGGTGGCGGACCCGTCCGGCAAGCGCGTGCTGGTCAACGGGTACGGCGACGAAGACGAGCGTCCGCTCTGGACAGTCGAGGTGCGGACCGGCAAGGTGCTCGGACGTCAGGACGACGGCGAGTACCAGTCGGCGATCGTGTGGCCAGCTGCTGACCGGATCCTGGTCAATGCCTTCGATGGCACGCGGCGCAGTGAGTTCGAGGTCTTCGACTCCCGCTTGCGATCGACGGCAACCTTCACCCCGGTCGTCGGAGTCGGCTACTCGCGCCTTGCCGGCGTCGAGGAACAGCTCGCCTTCTACGGCGCCTCGGCGCGGTTCGCGGTCCAAGACCTGACCGTGGACCGCTTCCGGATTTCTCCGGAGATCCGGCTCGCCGGGGCGGACGGCTTCGTCGCCGCGCCAGGTCGATCGTTCGAGCTCCCTGCGCTACGTCCGACGTCGAAGCCGACTGCAGTCGAGATCGACACGATGCCGCTGACGAGCGGGCGAGAGACCACCACCGGCCCCCTGGTCGGGGTCGTGGGCGGCGCAGTCGCGTTCGTCCTCGCCCTGGGGCTGGCCACACTCCTGACCTCCCGAGGCCGGCGGATCCCGCGCTGACGTGCCGGCCGCCACGTGCACGCCGGGGACGGCAGGCAGCGGCAACGCGCAGACTGTCTCCATGAGTGCGAACGACGAGTACGCGCATTACCCCGAGCCACGCCCCGGCGCGGGAACGGTGTTCGTGATGCGCCTGAACCGCACGCAGTGGGAAGCATCCTGGCAGGAGGGCCCCGGCGTCCGAGGCCTCGACGGCCGCAAAGCCGTGGTGCTCGCCTGGGCCCGAGCTCAACCCGCCGCCGGACACGTCGTCTTCGATTGGCGAGACGACGCCTACAAACCGCTACCGATGTCAGGCCCCGTCGACGTCGGCCTGCCGCGGCGGCAGTGGAACGCAGAGAACGCCGTCTACAGCGACGTGGAGTACAACAACGAGGGCCCGGGCTGGTTCGGGCAGCCGCCCGAGACGCGGTGACTTGCCCAGACTCCATCGCCAGAACATTCTGACGTCTAATCAGACTGAGCTGATGTGAGCGCCGCGGCCCAGCCCTTCCTAAGAAGGGCAGTTGCCTCGATGGCGGTGAGCTCTAACCGGGTCTGGTGTGCGAGGGCTTGTTGCCAGGCGGCTTCGCTCGGTGGTCCGCCGAGGGAATCGGCCGTGGGCGGGGTGGAGCTGGCACCGAACCTGCGCGAGGTCAACCCCGAACTGTGCGGCGACCGCTTCCCACTCACGTGGGACAGAGGTGGTCATCCGCGGGCGCCGACCTGTTCGTGGACCCGGACGAGGGTGGCGCGCATTCGCTGTGCCCCAGCGACCTGCTCGAGGACGGCGTCGTCGCAGCGAGGCCACAGCGCATCGATCGCGGCGATGACGTCGACGTCGAGGCCGGTGGGATCTGCGTGCGCGACAGACCGGGCCACCCACACTCAGTCGGCGTAGGACCCGCGCAGCAGGACCTGCTTGATCTGGGTGAACTCCAGAATCCCTTCGGCACCGCACTCACGGCCCCAGCCGGACGCGCCGACGCCACCGAATGGTTCGGTCAGCGAGCACCCCGTCATGTTGATCGCGATCGTGCCCGTCCGCAGGCGCTTGGCCACGGCGAGCGCGTGCTCGGCGTCCGCGCTGTACACGGACGCGGCCAGCCCGTCCGGGGTGCTGTTGGCGATGCGGACCGCGTCGTCGATGCCGTCGTAGGGGATCACCACCACGATGGGACCGAACACCTCGTCCCGGGCAATGTCCATGGTCTCATCGACATCGCGCAGCAGCGTTGGGCTGAAGAAGTATCCGCGGTCGAGGTGCGCCGGGCGCCCCCCACCCGCTGCGACCTTGGCGCCCTGCTCCATCGCGCGGGCGAGCATCTTCTCCACCCGCACCAAAGCCCGCTCGTTGGCCAACGGACCGAAATCGTTCGACGGGTCGAACGGGTCCCCGACCTTCAGCTTGTTCCACTCGGCCGCCAACGTCTCGACGATCTCCTCGTAACGGCTGCGTGGCGCGAGGATGCGCTGGATCGACACGCACACCTGGCCCAGCGCGCCCGTCGCACCGAAGACCAGCGTGGACATGACCGAGCTGAGGTCCGCGTCCTCGCAGATGATTGCCGGCGCCTTGCCACCCAGTTCAAGCGCGGTACGCGCGAGCCGGGGCGCGGTGCGTGCGACGACGTCGACGGCAACCGGCGTGCCGCCGGTCATGTGGACCATGTCGATGCCCGGGTGGCTCACGAGATGCTGACTGGTCTCGAGACCGGCCGCCAGGCCGTTGAAGACACCGGGCGGGAAGCCGGCGGCCTCCGCGGCCTCGCACACCAGACGCCCCGTCAGCTGCGAGTCAGGCGCGAACTTCACGACGAACGTGCACCCGGCGATCAGACCGGGGATCACCTTCATGCCCATCAGGACGACTGGGCCGTTGTAGGTCAGGATCGCCAGCACCGTGCCGATGGGTTCCCGTCGCACCAGCACATCGGTGGCCGGGGACGTGCGTGTCTCCTCCCACGCCAGGCCCTCGGCGATGTTGAGCGCGTTGTTCCAGACGAACGGTCCGGCTCCGGTATTGATCATGTCGCAATGCGCCTTGGTGTAGCCGGACTCGAAGGACCAGGCCCGGTTCATCACCTCCATGCGCGCCTCGAGCTCCGCACCGAAGCGGCGGCAGACCGCGACCCGCTCGGCGACGGACATGGACGGCCAGGGTCCGTTGTCGAAGGCCTCCCGCGCGGCCGCGACGGCCTTGTCACCGTCGGCCGGCGTGGGGTCCGCCACGGTCGCGATGATCTCCTCCGTCGAGGGCATGACCACTCCGACGGTCGCTGTACCGGTCGAGGAGATCCAGGTGCCGCCGATGAAGAACTCGTTCAGGTGCGGGACCTCGACGTCCAGCGCGCGGGACTCGGGATTGGGCATGGGATTCTCCTAGTACTCGACGGGAAAACTAGTACTCGACGGGAAAAGCCTTGGGTCCGCGGATCCAGAACGAGGGCATCCACTCGATCTGCGACGGTGGGTTCACCGGGCGCAGCCCCGGGAACCGTTCGAAGGCCTTGCGGACCGCCGACGTGCACATCAGCCGGCCCAGCCCGTCACCGATGCAGTAGTGCGGACCGCGGGCGAACGCGAGGTGGTCGGCCTTCGACCCGCGATTGATGTCGAAGCGGTTCGGATCGGCGAACACCTTCGGGTCCCGGTTTGCGGCCGCGATGAAGGCGAACACCATCGCGCCCTCCGGGATCGTCACGCCTTCGATCTTCTGTTCCTGCGACGCAGACTGGAAGATGAAGTGCACCGGGGCCTCAGCGCGCAGCGTCTCCTCGAAGATGTCGGGAAGCCGGTCGGGGTTCGCTTTGAACTCCGCCATCACCGCGTCGTGGGTGAACAGCTCCCACAGCGTGGTGCCGATGACGTGCGACGGGGTCTCCGCGCCCCCGATGATGAAGATGAAGAGCAGGCTGAGGATCTCCAGCTCGGACAGGGTCTGATCCTCCTCCTCGGCGCGGACCAGATGGGAGATCAGGTCGGTGCCCGGGTCCTTGCGCCGCCGGGCGATCTCCTCGGTGAAGAACTCGCGGACCTCCACCTTGCTACGCCGCATGCTCTCCAGTTCCTGCGGCGGGAGGACCGACCGGCTCGGGGCCTTGACCAGGTCGATGGTCCAGCGCTTGAAGTCTCCGCCGCCGACGTCGGGGTCCAGCCCGAAGATCGTCGCGGTGACGCTGGCCGGGACCTTGGCCGCGAAGTCGTTGGTGAAGTCGAAGGAGCGGCCGGGCATCGCCTCGACCTCGTCGAGGAGCGCGTCGATGACGGCCTCGACGTCGTCCTTCATGCTCCGAATGACCGCCGGGGTGAAGGCCTTGTTCGCCAGCCGGCGCACCCGGCTGTGGTCCGGCGGGTCCAGGGCGATCATGTTCGTCGTCTCGGGCACCGGATCGAACTCGCCGAAGGCGTTGACGATGAAGTCACGCGCCGTGAACAACTTCGGTTGATGCTTGAGCGAATAGGTGCACAGCTCGTGGGTGAACAGGCCGTAGGCGTTGATCGACTCGATGTGGTGGACCGGCGCGTGCTCCCGCATGAAGGCATAGACCTCATGCGGGTTCTGCTGGAACGCGGCGTCGAGCGGGTTGAAGTTGATAGCCACAGACATTGCCGTCACCCACTCACGCGGGCGTCGAGGATGCCCTGCGCCGCCGGCAGCCAGGAGGCGACACCGGCGAAGGGTAGTGCGACCAGGCACGCCTCGACGAGCGCCTGCTCGGTCGCGCCGGCGTTGAGTGCACCGCGGGCGTGGATCATCACGAACCGCGCCTGGTACTCCGCGGCGTTGACGGCGCACAGCAGGAGTTCCATCACCTGCTTGTCCAACCTGGTGCCGGTCAGGGCCGCGTCCCGCATCAGGAAGTACCCCTCTGCTGCTTTCGGGGCGCGCTCGCCGAGCAGCTCGACATAGTCGGGCACAAAACCGAAGTAGGAGGTGAAGTAGTCGTAGGTGGCCGCCACGCTGGCCTCGGCCGGCAGTGCCCCGGGGCCCGGGGTGCCCGCGTAGTGCTGCGCGCGAAGCTCGGTCATCAACTGATGCGGCGTCACTCCTCTGGAGATGAGGATCCCTACGCAGGCCCCGTCGTACTCGTCGGCGGTGACCCCGGCGGCAGCGGCCGCGGCCGCGAAGTGCGCCACGAGGTCCCGGTCGCGCTTGACCGCTGCGATCGCGGTGGCGAACAGCAGCTTGTAGCGGGCGGGCACGGCCCCGTCGGTGGTGATCACGTCACAGACCCGGGCGAAGCCCTCGGCGAAGGCGGGATGGCGTTCGGCGAGCTCGCCCGGCCAGTCGGCCTTCGGCAGCCAGGACGAGATGCGTTCCATCAGTTCTCCCGTTGCCCTGGCGGAAACTCCAGGTGCAGCGAGGTCATCGTCCGCAGCTGACTGGTCTCATACGTCGGGGTCGTGCCGGGTTTGAGGCGGAACTCCGGGATGCGGCGCAGGAATTCCTCCACGGTGACCTTGAGCTCGAGGCGGGCGAGGTTCGACCCCAGGCAGCGGTGCGGGCCGATCCCGAAGGCCGCGTGCACGATGCCCTCGCGGCGGATGTCGAGCTGCTGCGCATTCTCGGTGGCCGCGGGGTCGCGCGAGGAGGCGGCGTAGTTCAGGGTGATCCAGTCACCGGCCTTCAGGTGCACGCCGCCGAGTTCGGTGTCCTTGGTGACCTGGCGGGCCGGCGCTACCACCGGCGGGAGCATCCGGACGAACTCCTCGACCGCGCCCTCGATGAGTGCGGGCTCGGACACCAGCGCACGGCGGTCCTCGTCAGCGTTCGCCAAATAGTTGACGGCGGCGGTCATCACGTGGGTCGTGGTGGCCAGGCCCCCGAAGACCAGGTCGAGGACGATCGCGACCTTGTCCTCCCACGGACACGGCTCGCCGTCCTTGAGCACGCCGGCATTGACGACGTCGACGACGTCCCCGCGCGGCGGCTGCTCGCTGCGCATCTTCAGGTAGTCGTTGAGATAGGTCATCACCTTGACGAAGTGCACCGGGCGCTCGGCAAGCGGGCCGAACGTGCCCTTGTCGATATTGAGAAACAGCTCGGGCAAGTCCTGCACCGGGACGCCCATCACACACTCGAAGAACACCATGCCGGGCAGGTGGGCGGTGAAGTCGGAGACGAACTCGCACTCGCCCCGCTCGATGAACTTGTCGATCAGCTCGTTGGCCATCCGGCGGACCGCGTCGGTGTAGCTGTCGACGACCTTCGGCGAGAAGAACGGATTGAGCACCGCCCGCCAGTCGTTGTGGTACGGCGGGTCCGATTCCTCGGGCAGGATCACCGGCGCGCCCTCAGGTCGGTTGACCTGCCAGCCCGAGGCGGAGGTGAACGTCTTCCAGTCCTGCGCCGCCTTGCGCACGTCCGCGGCGGAGTTCACGACCCAGTAGCCGTGCCCGACCTCGCTGCGCGCCATCGGGCACCGGGTGGCGAGGTCATTGGTGATCTCATCGAACCGGATGTTGAACTCCGGGTCCTCGAAGTCGAAATCTTTGTGGAAGTCCCGGGCAATGTCGGGCCGATCGTCCTGCTGGGTCACCGCGGAGCTCCTCAGGCCTTGGGGAAATCGAACGTACGGCGGGTGCTCAGGCGCTCTCGGGCGTCGAGCAGCAATTCGAGGCGGATCCGGGCCGCCTCGTCACCGGGCTGCGCGTCGATCTCGGCGCGCAGTGCGGCAATGTCCTCATCGAGGCGGTAGGTCGCCTCGTCGGTGGTGAGCAGGTCGAGATCGTCCCAGTCCGACTCACCGAGGTAGCGCTCGCTGTCCACGCCGCGCTCAGGCCGGGCGCGGGAAGCGGAACAGTTCGCGGGCGTTGAGCTCCACGATCCGGTGTACGTCGGAGTCCGGAGTGTTCACGAAATGCTCGTGGGTGACCTTGCGGCTGTTCGGCCAGTTGGAGTCCGAGTGCGGGTAGTCCGACTCCCACAGCAGCTTGTCCACGCCGATCCATTCGCGGTTGGCCACGCCGAACTCGTCCTGGATGAAGCAGCCGTACATGTTGCGCCGGAACAGCTCCGAGGGCCGGACGTCCTGGTTGACGTTCTGGTAGAAGCGGTGCCGCTCCCAGGTCGCGTCACTGCGCTCGAGCAGGTACGGGATCCAGCCGACGCCGCCTTCGGAGAAGGCGACCTTCAGACCGGGGAACTTGTGGAACACCGGCGAGAAGAGCAGGTCCGCCATCGCGAACATTGAGTTGGTGCCCATCAACGCGATCATCACCGCGTGCGGGGCATCGCTCGCGGTAAACGGCACCTTGCCCGAGGTGCCGAAGTGCATCGACAGCGGCATCTGGTGGTCCACCGCGGCCGCGAACACCCGGTCCCAGTGGTCGCTGTGGAAGGAAGGCAGACCGAGGTGCGACATGTTCTCGGGGAACGAGATCGACCGCGCACCCTTGGCCGCGGTGCGCTCGATCTCCGCGACGCAGGCGTCGACGTCCCACAGCGGGAGCAGCGTCATCGGGATGAACCGGTGCGGGGCGACGGCGCACCACTCATCGAGCAGGAAGTCGTTCCAGGCCTGGATGCACAGCCGGCCGAGCTCTTTGTCCTCGCTTTCCAGGAACAGCGTGCCGGAGAAGCGCGGCAGCGACGGGAACGGCATCGCGACCTCGACGCCGTCGATGTCCATGTCCTTGATGCGCTCAGCCGGGTCGTAGCACCCCGGGATCATGTCCTCGTAGCGCAGCGGTTCGGTGCCGTACTGCTCGCGTGGTTTGCCGGCGACCGCGTTGAGGCCGATCTGCGGGTAGTACCGGCCCTCGAAACGCCACGCCTGGCTGCCGGGAGGAATGACCGCCTGGAAGATGTGGTCGCGCAGCGGCTGGTCGCCGCTGGCTTCGACGAGGTTCGGCCCCGCCTCCAGGTACTTCGCGGGCAGCCGGTCGGTCCACACGTGCGGCGGCTCGATCAGGTGGTCGTCCACCGACACGAGGTGCATCCAGTCCTGCAGTGGCATAACGAACCTCCGGGGTGTGGTCCCAATCTAGGGTCACAGTATTCAGGGTAATACAGGTCACGCGAGGCGTACAAGGCATCCTGCGCGCCTGAGGGTGATCAAGCAATGCCGAGCAGGCGGGCCAGGTTGCCGCCGAGGATCGCCTCGGTGTCGTCGTCGGGCAGGCCCAGGGCACGGATCGCCTCGATCTCCGCCGCTGGGTCGGCCATCGGCCAGTCCGAGGCGAAGCAGATCCGGTCCGCGCCGTGCTTGGCGACGGCGGCGCGTACGCGGTCCAGGCCGAGTTCCGCGACGCTCGGCGGCCACGAGGTGTCCAGGTACACGGGAAGTCCGAGCACGATCTGCGCTGCCTCCTCGAATCTCTTGTACCCACCGAAGTGGCAAGCGATCAGATCGAGGTTCGGAATCGCCTTGACGATGTCGGCGAGCATCGCGGGGCTGCAGCGGTCGCCGGGGTCCTTGCCCGCCGCCCCGACGTGCATGACGACCGCGAACTCTCCCGCCATCGCGTCGAGGGTCTCCAGCAGGCGGCGGTCGTCGAGGCGCAGGTCCTGGAACATCGGGTGCACCTTGGCGCCCTTGAGGCCGTGCCGGCGCAGGCTCGCGACGTTCTCCTCGGGGCTCAGGTCGGGGTGGACCGAGCCGAACCCGATGAAGCGCGCCGCGTCGAGGCTGCCGGCGAACCGGTTGGCGTTCTCGACGCGGTCGCCGGTGTTCGCCACGCCGAGGGCGATGCTGCGGTCGACACCGGAGGCGACCATCACGTCGGTGAGCGAGCCGACCGTGCCGTCGCCGAACCGCTGCAGGTCGGCCGGCGAGGCCGCGATCGCCTTCTGGGCGACGCGGTCCGGGTAGACGTGGGTGTGGCCGTCGATGATCACAGCTTGTTCACCTCGCCGCCGTCGATCACGACCACGGATCCGGTCATGAAGTCCGACAGGGGCGACGCGAGGTAACAGACCAGCGGGCCGAACTCCTCGCCGCGCCCCATCCGGCCCGCGGGAATCTTCTTCACCCGCGCGGCCAGGGTGGCCGGGTCCGCCAGCACGGCGGCCTGGGCGTCGGTCTCGAACGCCCCGGGGGCGACGGCGTTCACCTGGATCCCGAACCGCGCCCACTCAGCGGCCAGCGCCTTGGTGAACTGCAGCACCGCGCCCTTGGACGCGGAGTACGAGACCAGGATCGGCTTGCCGTTGATACCCGAGGTGCTGGCGACGTTGATGACCTTGCCGGAGCGCTGGGCGAGGAAGTGCTTCCCGGCGGCCCGGGTGAGGACGGCCGGTGCGCGGACGTTGACGTCGAACACCTCGTCCCACTGCTCCTGCGCCTGCTCGCTGAACTTGCCCGCGGGGGCGATGCCGGCGTTATTGACCACGACGTCGAGACGCCCGAACTCCGCCACCGCCCGGTCGGCCAGGGCGGCGACCTCGTCCGCACTGCGCATGTCGACGGTGGCGATCGCGATCCGCTCGGGCGCGCAGGCCTGCAGCTTTTCCAGGTCGCCGGTCGAACGAGCCACGGCCAGAATCCGCGCTCCTTCGGCGACCAGCGCCTCCGCCGCCGCCTTGCCGAGCCCTCGGCTGGCGCCGGTCACGATCGCGACGCGGTCGGTGAGCTGAAGGTCCATCAGTTACCCTTCCCCTCAGGGTTGACCTCGGTGATCCGGGCGACGATGTCGCGCTTGGCGATCTTGCCGACGGCGTTCTTGGGCAGGGCGTCCATGGCCACGACCCGGCCCGGCATCTTGATGCTCGGGAGGCCCGCGGCCCGGCAGTGCGCCAGCAGTTCGGACTCGGTGGCGCTCGCGCCTGCACGGAAGGCCACGGCGGCGAGCACGGACTCGCCCCACTCGGCGTCCGGCAGCCCGATCACCGCCGCTTCCAGGACGGCGGGGTGGGCGTAGAGGACGTGCTCGACCTCCGACGGGGTGATGTTGTACCCGCCGCGGATGATCAGGTCCTTCTTGCGGTCGACGATGTAGAGGTAGCCCTCGTCGTCGAAGGTGCCGATGTCGCCGGAGTGCATCCAGCCGTCGACCAGCGCCTCGGCGGTCTTCTCGGGACTGCGGTGGTAGCCGGTCATCGTGTACGGGGTGTGGAACAGGACCTCTCCGCGTTCCCCGGGCGCGCAGTCCCCGCCCTTGCCGTCGTCGACCCGCACGTCGACGAGGTAGGAGGGCCGCCCGCACGAGGCGGTCAGGCCGGTCTGGCCCTCGGCGATGCGACGGTGGTCGTCCTGGCGCAGCATGGTGGCGATCGAGGCGATCTCGGCCATGCCGTAGAGCTGGCTGAAGATCGGCCCGAACCGGCCGACCATCTCCCCGACCCGGTCCGGTGCGATCGGGGCGGCGCCGTAGCCGATGTGCTCCAGGGAGGAGAGCTGCGCCTTCTGCACGCCCGCTTCAAGGACCCGGTAGAGCATGGTCGGGACCAGGTAGGTGTGGGTCGCCTGCGCGCGCGAGGCCGCCGCGGCGAACGCCTCCGGATCGAACCCGCGGGCGTCGAGGAAGCCGACGGCCCCGCCGAGCAGGAAACTCGGCGCCAGTGTGATCTGGACGCTGGAGTTGTGCGGAATGGTGATCAGCCAGCGCGAGCGGGCGCTCATCCCGTACTCCAGGGCGGCCACCATGGCGTGGGTGGCCACGGCCCGCGAGTCGAACACGATGCCCTTGGGCTGACCGGTGGTCCCGCTGGTGTAGACGATGCAGAACTCGTCCGAGGGGGCCCGCCCGTGCAGGGAGGATGGAGCGGTATCGGCAGCGGACGCCAGGCACCCGTAACCGTCATCTGACGGGTCATCGACGTCGAGCACCGCGAAGCCGAAATCGGCCGCCAGCGCCTGCGCCATCTCACGGAACGGCGCCTCGGTCACCAGTACCCGCGCGCCGGCGTTGTCGAAGATTGACCGGTACTCCTGCGCACTCATCCGGAAGTTCAGGCCGCAGTACACGCCCCCGGCCTTCGTGACGCCGGCGATCGCCTCGGCGACCTCGAGGCGGTTGCGCAGCAGCACCGCGACTCGGTCCCCCTTGCGCACGCCGTAGCGCCCGCGCAGGGTGTTCGCGAGCCGATTGGACCGCGCGTCGAGCTCGGCATAGGTCAGGGACCGGTCACCGTCGTACGCGGCGACCGACTTCGGGTTCGCCCGCGCGTGTTTCGCTACCGCTACCCCGATGTCCATGTCTCTCCCTTCGTTGCGTCAGCGAGAACGCTCGCTATAGCGAGCGATGCCGCTGACGCAAGAGCGTGGTGGCAGTCATCGGGCGCGGCCGAGGATCGCCAGGTTGTAGTACTGCGCGCCCGAACCGGCTCCCGCGGCGATCGCCACCTCGGCCCCGGGCACCTGCCGGTCGCCCGCTTGGCCGCGGACCTGCCGGACCGCCTCGGCGATCTTCAACGACGGCCCGCCCCAGCCGATGTGCGCGAAGGACAACAGGCCGCCGTCGGTGCAGGTCGGCAGTTTGCCGTCGAGTCCGATGCCGGTCGCCAGGGCGAAGTCCGTTCCTTCGCCCTCGCCGCAGAACCCGAGTGCCTCGAACTGGCGCGCGACCTCGAGGGAGTTGACGTCGTAGAGCTGAGCGGTGTCGACGTCGCTGCGCCCCAGACCCGCCTGCCCGAAGGCCTTGTCCGCGGCCCGCGCGCCGATCGACCAGACCTCGTCGTAGCGCGGCGGGTCGACGTACTGCTGACGCCTCCACTCCATGCCGGCGCCAAGCACCACGACCGGCCTCTGCCGCAGGTCGCGGGCGCGCGCCAGGCTGGTCACCACGAACGCGGCGCCTCCCTCAGAGGCCAGGCACAGGTCGAGGAGGGTGAACGGGTCGACGATCCTCGGGGCGTCCAGCACGTCCTGCGCGGTGTACGGGCCGCGCCCGAACATCACAGCGTCGGGGTTGGCCGCGCCGAGGTTGCGGATCGTCGCGGCGATCTGCGCGGCGCCGGCCCGAGCGTGCGGGAAGCGGTGCAGGTGGCGCTGAGCGACGAGCGCGAAGTGCGCTGCCGTGAACGCGCCGAAGGGTTCGACGAACTCGTTGCCCGGCTGCGTGTAGGACGCGACCCGGCCGCCGCCGAGGATCCCGGCCTGACCCCCCGTCACCAGGACGGTGGTGGCCTGGCCGGTGAGGATGGCACCCGCGGCGTCGAGCAGCCCGGGGATGCCCTGCGGGTAGGAGTCACCGATCCAGTCGATCGGGGTGCCGAGCAGCGTCGACCAGTCCGCCGACCCGGGTGCCAGCGTGGTGCCGCCGGGACCGGGCCAGCGAGCAGCGATGCCGTCGATGTCGCTGTGGCGCAGTCCCGCGTCGGCCAGCGCGAGCTTCGCAGCGTCCAGCATGACCTGCACGGAGTTGCGCTCCGAGCGCTTTTGCTGCTTCGTCACCCCGATGCCAACGATCGCGACGTCCTGCAGTTTCACGTCGCCACCGCCCGGAAGGCCGGCAGGGCGCGCTCGCCCCGCTCGATCCAGGTGAGCTCGACGGGGGTCCCGATGGGCGCGGAGTCGACGAGGTTCGCGAGCATGCTCCACCCTTCGTCGAGATCGACCACGGCTAGGACATAGGGCACCTCGAACTCCGGGCTCGGCGCCTTGTGTACGACGGTCACGCTGTACACGGTGCCGCGCCCGGAACTGCGCTCGTAGGCCCAGTTCTCGCTCAGGCACTGGGGGCAAGCGATCTGCGGGGAGAAAAAGCTGCCGCCGCAGTCGCGGCACACCGGCCGGACCAAAACGCCGCTGCGGGCCGCGGCCCAGAACGGCGCGGTCAGCTCGCCGGACACGCCAATCTCCACCGGCGCCTCAGCCGCCACCGGGGGTGAACAGCAGCGGCAGGGCCGCCATCTGCCGGACGTTGCCGGTTTCGTGCACGGGAATGAAACCCTCGGGCACCCGAAACTCGCCGACGCGGGTCAGAAATTGCTCGAAGCCCACCCGCAGGATGGCCAGGGCGAGCGGCGAACCGACGCAGCGGTGCACCCCGGCCCCGAAGCCGAGGTGACCCATCGGCTTGCGGTCGATGTCCACGACGTTGGGGTCGCCTTCCACCACCTCGGGGTCCCGGCTGGCGGCGCCGAAGGAGAGCAGCACGCGGTCCCCGGCCTTGATCTTCACTCCGGAGATCTCGGTGTCCACCGTGGCCCGCCGGGCCATGTTCGGCGCGCCCTGGAACATCCGCAGAAACTCCTCGATCGCCCGGGGGAGCTTCTTCGGGTCGGCGACGAGGGTCTTACGGTCCTCGGGGTGGGTGGCGAGGTGATACAGCCCGCCGGAGAAGGCGTAGCCCGTGGTGCCGACGCCGCCGATGGTCAGTTGCGACATCGTGCCGATCTTGTCGGCCTCGGTGTAGCCCTCGTGCTGGAAGGCGAGCAAGGCGTCGACGATGTCACCGCGCGGCGGCTCGGCGCGGCGTTGTTCGAGGTACTCGGCAATCTTCTCCATTCCCTTGACGAAGCCGATCCCGCGTTCCTCCATCGGGCCGGTGAGGTCGAAGCACTTCATCAGATACGGCAGGTCGGCGGCGTCCATGCCCGCGACCTCGGCGGAGAAGACCACCTGCGGCAGCGTATTGGCGAACTGGCTGACGACCTCCACCTCGCCGGTGCCGATGAAGGAGTCGATGAGCGCGTCCGCGTGCGCCTTGATCGTCGGCTCGAGCTCCTTGGCCATCTTCGGCGTCAGGAACGGATGGATCGCGGCGCGCAGCGCGGTCTGCAGCGGCGGGTCGACCTCGCCCGGCGCGAAATAGGGCAGGCCCTCGGGCCGGTTCACCATGAAGCCGTGGGAGTTGGTGAACGTCTGCCAGTCGATCGCGGCACGCTTGACGTCGGAGTAGCGCTGCAGGATCCAGTAACCCTCCCCCACCTCGCTGCGGGCGACGGGGCACTTGGCGTGCAGGTCCGGGATCAGGTCGTCCCAGCGCTCGTTGAGCTCGGGGTCACCGAGGTCGTAGTCGGCGACGAAGTCGCGGCTGAACGGCGTCACGCCGCCCCTCCCTTGGTCAGGGCCGCCTCGACGGCGGCGGTGTCGAGGACCTGGGCGTAGTAGATCGCCAGGTTGAGCAGGGTCGCGTTGTGCTCGGCGTCGGACATCGCGGCCGTGGCGTCGGAGACGAAGACGACGTTGAAGCCGTGTTGGAAGGCGTCGCGGGCCAGGCAGTCGCAGCAGCCGTTGCTCGCGAGACCGGTGATGATCAGGGTCTCGATGCCGCGCTTGCGCAGCAGCGCGAGCAGGTCGGTGTCGGCCTCGGGGTGCAGCGGGCTGGACTTGCGCTTCACGATCAGCGTGTCCGACGGTTTCACCGTCAACGCGGCATTCAGCTCGTAGGACGCGCTGCCCGGCAGCAGGGCCTGGTCGGTCAGCGGTTCGTCGGGCGCGACCTCACCGGGCGGGCCGAAGGAGTGCTGGGTGATCACCACCAGCCCACCGGCGCCGCGTACGGCGTCGTGGACGCGGTTGGCGTTGGCCAGCGCATCCCGCGCGTCCGCCGTGCCCATGGGTTCGCCGTCGGCGACGAAGAAGTTCTGGAAGTCGATGGCGATCACGGCGGTGGTGGCGGGATCGATCGGCTTGTCCAACCCCATCAGCCGACCGCGTTCCACGGCTGACTGCGGCAAGGTGATTGTGTGCATGAGCTCCTCCAGAGACCGGCGACGCCGCGAAGCGCACTCCCAGCATTTCAGATCCGCTGCCGCCAACTCTTCCATAACTAGGGTCATCATTCATATAGTCTGTGCCAACCGATTTCTTCGGAGGAGATCTCATGACCAACCTTTCCGCCGTCCTGGTCGAGCCCAAGAACCTGGAGATCCGCGACCTGCCCACACCCGACCCGGTGCCGGGCGGTCTGACGATCGACCTGCTGTACGGCGGCGTATGCGGCAGCGACGTCCACCTCTACACCGGGCAGGCCGGCGCGCTGCCGTTCCCGGTGATCCTCGGCCATGAGGGCGTGGGCCGGATCGCCCGCCTCGGCGCGGGCGTGACCACCGACTTCGCCAGCCAGCCGGTCGCCGAGGGCGACCTCGTGTACTGGTCGCCGATCGCCCTGTGCGGCGCGTGCTACACCTGCACCGTCTTGGAGCAGACCCCGTGCGAGCACTCCTCGTTCTTCGAGCACGCCGACAAGCCGAACTGGGGCACCTACCAGGAGCGGATCTGGATCCCGGCGAAGCAGCCGTTCTTCAAGCTCCCCGAAGGCGCCGACCCGGTGGCGCTCGCCGCCATGGGCTGTGCGCTGCCCACGGCGCTCAAAGCCTTCGACCAGATTCGGCCGGTCCGGGTGGACGACGTCGTCGTCATCCAGGGCGCCGGCCCGGTCGGGCTGGCGGCCGCGATGGTCGCCTCGGTCTCCGGCGCGCGTGAGGTCATCCTGATCGACAGTGTGGCCCGCAAGCTCGAGGTGGCGCGCGGCATGGGCGCGACGACCACTTTCGACCTGTCCACCACCACCGCCGAGGAGCGGCGCGAAGCGATCTACCGGCTGTCCGGGCCGACCGGGCCGCGGGTGGTCCTGGAGGCCGCCGGCGCGCTGTCCGCGTTTGCCGAAGGCTCCGACCTCACGGGAGTGAACGGCACCTACGGCGTGATCGGCCTGTGGGGTCCCGTCGGCCCCACCGAGGTGCACCCCGGCGACATCTCGTGGCGCAACAAGTCCATCAGTGGCGCGACGTTCCCGAAGACCAAGCACTACTACGGCGCCGTCCAGTTGTGCGCCCGCCTGCAGGACCGCTTCCCGATCGCCGATCTAATCACCCACCGGTTCAAGGTCGAGGACTCCGAGCGGGCACTGCACACCGTCGAGAGCGGCGAAGCCATCAAGGCGGTCATCGCGCCCGGACTCTGACCGGCTCAGCCGCCGTACATCTCCCACGTCAGCACCCGGTCCATCACCTGGGCGTAGTTGCGGTCGTAGTAGCCGAGTGTCTCCGCGAGATGCGCCCGCATCGCGGACCGCGCCCGCTCCGGATCGTGCCCTTCGATGGCTGCGCAGATCGACTCATGATGGTCCAGCACCGCCTTGCGCGCCTTGGCCGGGTAGTGCACACCGAGGGCAGAACCGTCGGTGATCCAGTCCAGGGAGTTGTGCAGGTAGGCGAGGACGGGGTTGCCGCCACCCTGAGCGATCAGATCGTGAAAGCGCTGGTTCTCGAAGAGGAACACCTCCTCCTCGGCGAGGGCGCCGGCCATCCGGTCGACCGAGTCACGCACCTCGGCGGCCAACGCATCGTCCGCGCGGGCGGCGCAGAGCTCGGCGGTGAGCGGTTCCAGATACAGCCGTGTCTCGACGATCGAGCGAAACGGTGTCTGGGCGAACTGCATGAGCAGGGCGAGCGTGCTGGCGAGGTGGCGCGAGTCCGGCATCGCGACCACCGGCCCGCCGCCGCGGCCCGGCCGCAGGGCGATGACCCCTTGCAGCTCCAATACACGCAAGGCCTCGCGCAGGGTGTTGCGCCCGACGCCGTAGGTCACGAGCATGTCCTTCTCGGCCGGCAGTTGGTCGCCCGCCCGGAGCTTGCCCTCCCGGATCTCGCGCACGATCCGCTGGGCGATCACGCTGGCCCGCTTGGGCGGCATGCCCGGCATCTGCTGGCGCGGTGTGGTGTCCAGGTGGCCGCTGCGCGCGACCTCGGGCGGCGAACTCACCGCGATCGTTCGTTGTGCATCAGAAGGTGCGCGGCCTCCTTGACCGGCATGCCCACCGACACCCCCGCGTCGGCCGCCGCCGCGTTGTGCGCGCTGATCAGCCCGATCGCGTAGCCGACGAACGCGTCCCCGATGGGCGCGCTCGTGCCGTCGATGCACGCTCCCGGCAGCCCCGCGGCCTGGGCCGTGTCCAGGCCGGAGATCCCGGAGCGGTTCTTGCTCATCCCACCGTCGTGGCAGATGAAGCCCCACGGCTTGGCCT
The DNA here is from genome assembly GCA_052387905.1 of Sporichthyaceae bacterium. Taxonomy (GTDB): domain Bacteria; phylum Actinomycetota; class Actinomycetes; order Sporichthyales; family Sporichthyaceae; genus JBQTII01. The sequence continues at coordinate 78,441 of JBQTIR010000020.1, forward strand.
CGAGCAGGAACTTCGCGCCGCTGCGGCCGGTATGACCCGCCGTCACCAGCACCGAGGTGTCCTCGTCCTCGGGGTAGGCCCACACGATGGAGTCGGTGACCACGACGCGACGACCACTGGGATGGGTTTCCACGATCTCGCGACGGATCTTGTTGCCCACCTCGGTGTCGGTCGGGTCGTTGCGCAGGAGGAGGTCCGCTGCCTGAGCCACCGTCATGCCGACCTGGACCCCGCAGGTCTCGGCGAGGTAGTTGACGTGGGAGATGACCCCGCAGTGGTAGAGGTCCTCCCCGTTGCCCATCTCGGCGCTCATGCCGTCGGCGGTGGCGGCGGGGATGGCGAGGGCCTCCAGGTACCACAGGCCGCCGATGCCGGCGCCGAACTTGCCCACGCAGGCGTCGTGGCCGATCACCGCGCGCGGTGCGTGCACGGCCATCATCCGGGCCGGCAGGACCCCGATGTAGGAGGCGGGGATCACGACGTCGTGGACGTTCTCGCCGCTCACGTAGCGGGCCGAGTCCATCGTCACGATGCGGCGGTCGCCGCCATCGGTGGGAAGAACGTGCACGACCTGCTGCTCGTTGCCCTGCTCCCGCTCCAGCAGGGTCTTCTGATCGGTCATCAATTCCCCTTGGGGACCGCGTAGGGCGCGCAGAGGTCACGGGCCAGACCGAGCTTGAGCACCTCGGAGGCACCCTCATACAGCCGCATCGGGCGGGCTTGGCGGTAGTAGCGCTCCATCGGCGAGTTGCGCACGACCCCCCACCGGCCCATCACCTGCACGCACCGGTCGACCACCCGTCCGGCCGCCTCCGTCGCCGCGACCTTGGCCATCGTGCACTGGGTGAGTGCGGCCCCGCCCTCGCGCCGGGCCAGGTCAGCCGCCCGGTAGGTGAGCAGCCGGGTCATCTCGACGTCGATCGAGGACTCCGCCAGCAGCTGGGCCACCTGACCGTGGCGCGCCAGGGGCCGGCCGAACTGCTCGCGGCGCATGGCGTGTTCGGCCGCCACCTGCAGGGCCGCGTCGGCCAGACCGACGGCGGCGCCGGCCACCGAGACCCGGAACACGGTGAGAGTGCCGAGCACCAGGTTCATCGCCGCGCCCGCCGCCCCGAGCCGGGCGTCGGGGGCAAGTTCGACGTCGGCGAAATCGATGTCCCCGAGCACGTGCGGCGCCATGATCTCCGCGCCCGGGGCGATCGAGATCCCCGGCGCATCTGCCGGAACGAGCAGGAACGTCAGGCCCTCCTGCCCGGCCGAGGTCGTCTCCTTGGCGAGCACGAGGAAGAAGTCGGAGAACCCCGCGTTGGAGATGAAGGTCTTGCGCCCGCTCAGGATGAGCCGGTCGCCCTTGTCGATCACCGTCGTGGTCACCGAGCGCAGGTCCGAGCCGGCGCCGTCCTCGGTCAGGGCCATCGCGGCCAGGGAGTCGAGGCGGGCGACCCGGGGCAGCCAGCGTTCCTTCTGCTCCGGCGAGCCGGCCAGGGTGATCGCGTAGCTGCCGATGCCCTGCAGGGCGAACATCGAATCCAGCGCGCACGAGGCGGGCATCAGCGCCTCGCGGATCAGAGCGACCAGGAACGGGTCGACGTTCTCCCGCCGGCCGCCGTAGGCGGCAGGGACCATGAACTCCGAGAGCTTGCTCGCCCGCAGCGCCTCCCGCGTCGGTTCGTGGATGACGTGAGACTCGTCGGCCTCGGCCGCGAACGGCGCGACGACCGCACCCAGGGCGCGCGCCTGCGCCTGCACGGCGAGGTCGTCCGGTGCGAGCGTGAAATTCAGGGCCTCGGACATCTCAATGCTCCCTGTCGTCCGGTCCGGTGGTGGGGGGTGGCGCCTCGACGATCTGACTGGCCGTCATCGCGGTGGCATCCGGATCGCGCCGTCGAGCCGGATCGTCTCGCCGTTGAGCATCGGGTTCTCCAGCACGTGCACCGCGAGGTCGGCGAATTCCGTGGGGTCACCGAGGCGGCTCGGGTGCGGCACCGCCGCTCCGAGGGAGTCGAGCAGCTCCTGCGGGTGCCGGGCGAGCAGCGGGGTGAGGAACGCACCCGGGGCGATGCTGGTGACGCGGATCAGCTTGGCCGCCAGGTCGCGGGCCGCCACCAGGGTCATGCCCACGATGCCGGCCTTGCTGGCCGCGTAGGGCATCTGGCCGATCTGGCCTTCCCACGCGGCGACGGAAGCGGTCATCACGATCGCCCCGCGTTCCCCGTCCACGGGCTCGGTGCGCGCGATGACGGCGGCGCCCTGACTGAGCACGTTGAACGATCCGACGAGGTTGGTCCGGATCAGCGCCTCAAAGTCGGTCAGCGAGCTCGGCTCGCCCTCGCGGGTGAGCACACGCATGGTGTGCCCGCGGCCCGCGCAGTGGATCACCGAGCGCAGTGCGCCGAACTGGGCCGCGGCAGCCATCGCCGCCGCGACAGGTTCTGGATCGGTGACATCACCGGGGACGAAGGCCGCCGAGCTGCCCAGTTCCTTAGCCACGACCTCGCCCTCGGAGCTCGGCAGATCGAGGATCACCACCCCGGCGCCGCGCGCCAGCAGGGCCCGCGCCGACGCCAGGCCCAGGCCCGACGCGCCGCCGGTGACGACAGCGGCCGTACCGGTCAGCTTCATGGACGGCCCCCGTCGATTCGCTCGATGACGGTGGCGTTGGCCATGCCGCCTGCCTCGCACATCGTCTGCAACCCGTAGCGGCCGCCGTCGGACTCCAGGGCGCCCAGCATCGTCACCATCAGGCGCAACCCGGACGCGCCGAGCGGGTGACCGAGGGCGATGGCGCCGCCCCGGGGGTTGAGCTTGGCCGGGTCGGCATCAAGGGCCGCCTGCCAGGCCAGCGGCACCGAGGCGAACGCCTCGTTGACCTCGTAGTGCGCCAGGTCCGCCAGCGTCAGTCCGGAACGCTCCAGCACCTTGCCGGTCGCGGGGATCGGCGCGGTGAGCATCTCGACCGGGTCGTCGCCGCAGACGGCGAACCCGGCGAACCGGGCCCGGGGGCGCAGGCCGAGCGCGGCGGCCTTGCGGTCGCTGACGATCAGCATCGCCGCGGCGCCGTCGGTGATCTGCGAGGAGTTGCCCGCGGTGACACTCCAGCTGATCTCGGGGAAACGAACCGCCGCGGCCTCGTCGACGAAGGACGGCGGGAGTCCGGCCAGCTTCTCGACCGTGGTCCCGCGGCGGATCGACTCGTCCGCGCTGACGGGGTCGCCATCGGGACGGGCGATCGGCACGATCTCGGCGTCGAAGGCGCCGGAGTCGGCAGCCTGCGCCGCGAGTGCGTGCGAGCGGGCCGCGTAGGCGTCCAACTCCTCACGCGAGATCTTGTAGCGCGCGGCCACCAGTTCCGCGGCCACGCCCTGGGACACCGGCGCGAAGCGCTCGATCATCCCGGGGCCGTAGGGATCCATGCCGATGCGCGAGCAGCCCATGGGCACCCGGCTCATCGACTCCACGCCGGCCACGATCACCATGTCGTAGGCACCGGCGGCGACGCCCTGCGCCGCGAAGTGCAGCGCCTGCTGGCTGGACCCGCACTTGCGCTCGACGGTCACCGACGGGACGTGGACCGGCAGTCCGGCGCCCAGCCAGGCCATGCGCCCGATGTTGCCGGACTGTTCGCCGGCCTGGCTCACGCAACCGACGACGACGTCGTCAACCTCACCCGGATCGATTCCGGTGCGCTCGAGCAGCGCGGTGATGACGGAGCCGAGCAACTGCGCGGGGTGCAGGCCCGACAGGGCGCCCCCCGGCTTGCCCTTGCCCATCGGGGAGCGGACGCCGTCGATGATGAGCGCCTCGGTCATGCGGCGTTCCCCTCCTCGGTGGGTGCGGTCAGGTCGTTCCAGATCGAGTCCTCGCCGGCGCTCACCGCATGGCGGCCGAGCCAGCGGGCCCATTCCGCTTCCGGCAGGTCGATGTCGCGACCGGCCCAGAGCGGGCGGGTGTAGCGGTGCAGGGCGTACTCGGCCGTGATCCCGATCGCGCCGTGCAACTGGTGCGCGGCCTCGGCGATCGCGGTGGCCACCCGCGCGGTGATCAACCGCGCGGCCGCGGCCTGGGCCGGCGCCGGGTTGACCAGCGCCGCGTCGACGGCCGTGTCCGCCTGGACCAGGCCGACCCGCATGGTGGCCAGCGAGGTGGCGACCGACGGCAGCGCGACCAAGGGCTTGCCGAACTGCTGACGGGTCCGCACGTGAGTACTCGTCAGGGCGAATGCGCCGCGGGCCGCGCCGAGCGAGGCCGCGGCCCGCAGCACGGCGAGCCGGGTAAGGACCTGCTCGCCGGCCGCGCTCAGCGAGGACGCGGCGGCTTCCTCGATGCAGATGCGCGCGATCGGGCGGCCGGCCAGGTCGGTGCTTTCCTCGATCCGCACCGTCGGCGCGGACAGGTCCACCACCAGCGCGTGCGGCCGGTCGCGGACCACCACGACCAGGTGGGTCGCCTCCCGCACGCCGTACACCCCGCGCGCCACGACCGAGAGGCGGTCACCCGCGAGGGTTGCCGTCTGCGCGACGGCTACCGTGGCGGGAGCGCCGCGGCGCTCCGGGTCGGCCGCCAGCGCCCACCGGGCCACGGCGATCTCCGCCAGGGGCAGGTGCACCCCGCGCGCGGCGAGCTCGGTGACGGCGGTGGCGAGGTCGACGAGCGTCCCGCCAGACCCGCCGTTCTCCTCCGCGATGCCGATGCCGGTCAGTCCGAGGTCGACGATCGTGGCCCAGTCGGGCTCGCCGTCCCGGGTCAGGTCGGCGATGAGGGCGGCGACCTCGGCGCTACGCAGACTCATCGGCCCAGTCCCCGCTCATCGGCCCAGCTCCGCCTTCGTGATCATGGACAGCAGCACGTCGGCGGACCCGCCGCGGATGCCGAAGCCCGGTGACGCCAACAGCGCGGCCTCCACGTGGGCCCGCAGGTGGTCGGCACCGGCGGAGACGACGGCTCGGGCGAAGTCGATGACGTCGTACTCGAACCGGGTGCCCAGGTATTTGCACGTCGCGGCCTCCTGCACCGGGGCCGCCCCGCCGTCCATCGCCTGGGCGAGCTCCAGGCAGAGCCGGCGCAGGACGGCGAGCCGGGCCACCAGCTCCCCCAGTCGCTGCGTCAGCGACTCCGACGTGGTCACGGCCGGCGCGGCGATCGCGGCCCGCAGCAGCGGGTAGGTACTCAACAGCCGCTCCGGGCCGCCGCGTTCGAACGCCAACTGCCCGGTGACCTGCGCCCAGCCCCCACCTTCGGTCCCGAGCAGTCGGTGGGCGGGCACCAGCACCTCGTCGAGCGTCACCTCGTTGAAGTGGTGCTCCCCGGCCATGTCGATGATCGGCGAGACCGCGATGCCGGGTGAGGACATGTCGACGACGAACTCCGAGAGCCCTTCGTGACGCCGGGTCACCGCATCGAGCGGGGTGGTGCGCGCCAGCACGTAAATGTGGGTGGCGAAGTGAGCACCGGAGGTCCAGATCTTGCGCCCGGTGAGCCGGTACCCGCCCTCGCAGGGAACGGCACGGGTGCGCACCGCGGCCAGGTCGGAGCCGGCCTCCGGCTCACTCATCCCGAGGCAGAACAGCGCCTCGGCGCGCGCAAGAGCCGGCAGCAGTTCTTCCTGCAGTTCGCTCGTGCCGTGCTTGAGGATCGCGGGGCCGATCTGCCGGTCACCGATCCAATGCGCCGCGACCGGCGCACCTGCGCGCAGCAACTCTTCGGTCACCGCGAGGCGTCCGACATACGAAGCGCCACGTCCGTAGGGAGCCGGCCATGTCACCCCGAGGAGGCCCCGCTCGCCGAGGGCCCGACTGAATCCGAGGTCCGCGGCGCGCAGCCACGAGTCGCACCGCGGGACGAAAGGATTGGTGTTCTGCCAGTCGGCGAGCACCGCCCGGGCCTGCGCCCGCAGCTCCGCCGGCTGCGGGCGTGCGCCCGCGCCCGTCTCGAGCGTCGTGGTGATCGTCATGACAGAGCAGATCCTTGGGAATCGCCATCGGCATCTGCGTCATACAGTAGATATCATGTACATAGATAGCAAGCCACGAAACTGACCGCCAAGCGACGTGAGCCAAGTCCGGCGGCGGGTCGGTCAGGCACCGTTGAGGGTGCGGTCGATGAACAGCGCGGCCTCCAGTTCCGGGCCGGCCTCCTCCAGGTCCTGGCCGAGCAGCTCGGCGGCGCGGGTCAGCCGGTAGGCGATCGTCTTGTGGTGCACGTGCATCAGGTCAGCGGCGCGGGCCTTGTTGCTGCCGTGAGCGAGGAAGACCCGAACGGTCTCGCGCAGTCGAGCAGTGGCCTCGTCACGCCCGGCCAGGCCGGCGAGCCGGTCGGCGGCGAACGCGCGGGCGCGGTCCGGTTCCGCGCACAACAGGGACACGAACTCGACGTCGCGGTGACGCACGACTCCGTCCTCCGGGCTGGATGAGAGCCGCCCGATCCGCGCAGCCTCGCGAGCCTGCTCGTGGGAGCGTCGGAACCCCTCGGGTCCCCGGCCCACCTCTCCCATGCCGATGACGACCCCGTCGGCGCGGGTCGCCGCCAGATCGGACAACGCATCCTCCACGGGCTTGGCCGTCGAGCTCAGCCAGACCCAGCTGCCCTCGACGTCACTGATGACCAGAGACCGCGCGCGAAGGTCGGGGTCCGACAGCACGATGTCCACGGCGGCGCGGGTGTCGATCCCGGCGACGATCGGGGTCACGACCAACGCGACGTGGAACCCGTGCAGGTCGTAGCCGAGCAGATCCCGGGCGTGCGGCAGGTCGAGTCGTTGTCCTCGCAGCACCGCTTCGACCAGCTCGCGGGTACTTCGGACCGTTCCCGTGCCGGCGAGTTCGCGTTCGTAGCGGGTGACGAACTGGGTCGCCGCGGTGTTGAAGTAGTTGAACACCCGGGGCGAGGAGTGGCGCAGCACAGCGTTCAGGACCGGGGCGGAGTCCAGCGCCTGCGCGACGTGCTCGAACCAGGCCTCCCAGGTCGCCTGGTGACAGAGCCGGTAACCGAGGAAGATCGAGTTGACGCCCGCTCCGGTGGCGACGAGGTGGCGCAGGGCCTTCATCGTTCCCGGCGGCGGTTCGATGGATCCGGGCACCATGCCGAAGGCGAGCATCGACAACGCGGCCCCGACGTACTGCTCGTTGCTCTCCCCCACGTTGCGGGCCGAATCGGGGATGCGGACGGGGGCCAGCGCGGGGTCCGTGCGCAGGCACATGTCGGTCGCCACAGCCGCAATCTCCTTCGACCGGGGCAGCAGGGCCTGAGCCAGCTGCTGGACCCGCTCCTCCACCTCGACCTCGGTCAGAGCCATGCCCGCCATCATGCTCCACCGCGGACGGTCGGCCAAGGTACGTCTCCCATTCAAGAGCATTTGCTTTATCCGGAGAGGACAAGTTTGGCAGCCGACCGTTCGGGAGGTGGCCCCCGCAGCATGAGCTGGGTCATATGGGCTAGCTGCACTTCCCGGCCTTGGCATCAACAGCACTGGGATCGCGGCGGGCTCACTCGCAGACTGCGAGGGCAACCCGTCCCCCATCAGAAGGACCCCTCATGGTCGATCCGGCCCGGCCCCCCGCCGCCCGTCACGCGCTGGTTCCCGACGCGACGAAGGCCCTGCCCGACGATGCCTGGATCGCGCAACTCCGTGCCGATTTCCCGGCCGAGGCCGCGCTCGACGACGTGCTGGTCCGCAAACTGCAGCGCCGCGGCCGCGACACCCACACCCGGGTCGACTTCGCCGCCCTCGGCAAGAAGCTCGAGGCGTTCCTCGCGGCGCGGGTCGACGGCGAGCTGACCGTGAGCGACCTCGCCCCGCTCGCCGGCGGGGCGTCCAAGGAGCAGTTCAGCTTCCGCCTGAACTGGGACGACGGCACTGGACGCCGGGACGACCGGATGGTGCTGCGCATGAGCCCGCCCGCCTCGGTCGTGGAGACCAGCCGCCTGCAGGAATTCCAGATGCTGCGGGCCGTGCAGGACACCCTGCCGGTGCCGCACTGCTACTGGGCTACCGAGGACCTCGCCGACTTCGGCGAGCCCGCAATCATCTCCGGCTTCGTCACCGGCGTCGCGGCTCCGACCGGCGGCACGACGGCCGCCTCGGGCATCGGCACCGGCTACACCGCGGAACTGCGCCCGACGCTGGCCACACAGTTCATCGCCCACCTCGCGGCGCTGCACACCATCGACCCGACCGGTAAAGACCTCTCCAGCTTCGACCTGCCCGAGGTCGGCACGACCCAGGGCGCCGAGGCCATGTGCAACCGCTGGTTCCGTGTCTGGATCGAGGACGCTCTCGAAGAGCACCCCACGATGGCGCTGGCCCGCTGGTGGCTCTGGGAGAACCTGCCGGTGCTCGACCACCTCTCCCTACTGCACGGGGACTACCGCAACGGAAATTTCCTGTTCGACGAAGCCAGCGGGCAGATCACCTCGCTGCTGGACTGGGAGCTGGCCACGGTCGGCGACCGCCACCTCGACCTGGCTTACGCATTGCTGCCGATGTGGGGACATGACGATGAGTCAGGCATCTTCGTCAGTGCGGGGCTGATGGAGAAGAACGCCTTCATCGCCGAGTACGAACGCGCCTCCGGGCTCACGGTCAACCTGGCGACCCTGCGCTGGTACAGCGTCCTGAACCTCTACTGGGCCACGGTCGCCTGCTACGGCTCCGGAGTGCGGGCGGCGCAGGCCAACATGACGCATCTTCAGGTGATGATGGGTTTCGTCGCCGGGTTGGCCGCGGAGTGCGTGCACACCACCAACGAGATCCTCCAGGAGGCCTGACGTGATCCCCACCGCCACCCAGCAGCTCGAGGCGATGCGCGACACCATGGCACGCTTCGTCCTCCCGGTGATCCCGGCCGAGGAGCGCTTCGCGGCCGAGCAGGCCAACCTGGTCCTCGCGTCCATCAACTGGCTGATCGATGTCAACGAGTCCCAGACCGCGTACGAGCTGCAGGAGCAGGCCGACCAGCGCGCGCTCGCCGAGGGCCTGCTCGCGCTCGGCCTCGACGGCCTCGAGGCGACCGCCGCGCTGAAGGCAGAAATCTCCGTCCGCCCGGGTGCGAGCGCCACGCTCACCGAACTTCGCGCCCACAACCGGACCCTGAAGGCGCTGACCGCAGCGGTGCTGGAAGGGGCCCACGGCGACGCGGCATACCGGGCCGTCGCCCTGTTCAGGACGGCCGCCACCCGCCAGGCGGCGCGTGAGCAGGCGTACTGCCGGATGACCGGCCTGGCCAAGCAGGCCACCGGATCGATCGAGGACGTACTCAAGGCACAAGGCGATGGCTGACCTCCCCACCGAGATCCCCGAGCTCGGTATCTACATGCTGCCGGGCCGGATCAAGGACCCCGCCCGTGCGCTCTCCGAGGCCGTGCAGGCCGAGGCGCTCGGGCTGCGGACGGCCTGGCTGGCCGAGCGCTACGACATCAAGGAGATGGGCGTGCTGTGCGGGGCGATGGCCGCCCGCACCGAGCGGATCAAGATCGGTATGGGCTCGATCGCGATGGCGACCCGGCATCCGCTGATGACGGCGGCGATGTGCGCCACGATGCAGCAGACCTTCGGCAACCGCACCGTGGTCAGCCTGGCCCGCGGCCTCGACGACGTGACGACTCCGCACGGCATGGCGAAGTACACCCTGGCGGATTTCGAGGACTACTGCGGAATGCTGCTCGACCTGTGGGCCGGCAAGACCGTGACCTACCGGGGCCCGATCGGCAACATCCCCGCCGCGAAGCTCGCCGACCCGCTGACCGCCCCGCGACCGGAGATGACCTTCAGCTCGTGGGTGCCCGGCCCGAAGGGCATCGCGCTCACCGCGAAAATGTTCGACGGCATCATCCTCGGCTCCGAGCTCACCGCGGACGCCTGCCGCAACTCCGTCGATCAGCTGCGCAAGGCGTGCGTCGACATCGGCCGTGACCCCGCGACGCTTAAGGTCTACGCAATTGTGATCACTGCTCCGGACCTCACGCCGGAGGAGGAGAACCTGGTCGTCAACGCGCGGATCCTCACGCACCTCGGCTTCGCCGGCGTCGGCAACCACATCATGAAGGCGAACCAGTGGGACCCGGAGATCATGACCGGAATCACCGCGGACCTCGAAGGCGCGGACCAGAAGTTCCACCGCAGCCAGCTGGTGGAGATGGCCGCCGCGCTGCCGCGGCAATGGGTCGAGACCTCCTGCGTGGTCGGCGACAACGCCGACTGCGTGCGCCGACTGCACGAGTACCTCGACGCCGGCGTTGACGAGATCATTTTGCACGGCTGCGCACCCCACCAGATCGGCGGCCTGATCGAGGAGTGGCGCCGCACCCCGCGGACTTCCGGAGGCACGGCATGATCACCCACGAGGACATCGAGTTCCACACCCCCGCCGACGGCAACCCCGCGTGGGCCGAGACCAACTGGTTCGCCTTCTCCATCCCCGACTCGAAGCTGATGGGCGTGGTCTATGCGCTGAATCGCAAGACGCTCGGCTGCATGTCGGTCGAGGTCTCGATCAGCGGCGCGATGGTCGACTCCCGGTCCGAACTCCTGTACATCGATTCCCGTCATCACCTGCCGGTCGTCGACAAGCTGTCGGACTTCACCACCGCCAACGGCCTGAGCATCCGGGCGCACAGCCCGAAGGACTACTCGATCAGCTACGCCGGCTACGACGACTTCGCCCTGCAGTTCAACTTCGAGGGCCTGCACGAGCCGTGGGACATCCACAATCCGGAGCAGAACCCCCTCGCCAAGGGCGACAGCCACGGCGGCATGGGATCGGCATTCGGCGGACACTTCGAGGTGATGGGCCACACCACCGGCTCCATGACGCTGCGCGGGCAGACCTACGCCATCGACTGCATCGAGACGATGGACCACAGCTGGGGTGCGCGGCACGAGGTCTTCATGCCGCAGGTCGGTTGGTCGCACGCGCACTTCTCCCGCGACTTCGCCGTGACCTGGCTGAACACGTTCGACCTCGACGCCACCGTCGAGGACCAGCAGAAGCTCTACTACGGCTACGTCCTCGACCAGGGCCAGACCTACGGCTGTACGGCCGGCACCTTCCGGACCCATCGCGTCGGCAGCCTGATCACCGGCATGGAGGTCTCGCTCACCGACATCCGCGGGAACACCTACAACCTGCGCGGCATCGGTGAGGTGGGCATGCCCATGCTGTGTTCCTCGCCGTCGGTACTGAGCACCGCCAACCTGCGCTGGACCCTGGACGACGGGCGGGTCGGTTACGGCCTGGCCACCGACTTCTACTCCCTGCAGGAGCTCTCCCGCCGGCACGGCCGGCAGTGGAAGGACCTCGCCGCGCGCGTGACGACCTGACCCGGTCAGGCTTCCAGCAGAGCCTTGAGGTTCTCCTGCCCGGCGTTGAACAACCCGAGCACCAGCTCACCGAGCGCGTCGGCCTCCTCCATGGCTGATCCTCGCTCGCGAAGTCCGGCGTTCAGAGTGCCGCGACGATGGCCGCGACGACCTTCGCCGGAGCGGTGATGTGCGGCGAGTGACCGTCCGGCCAGCGCTCGGTGCGCCAGGTGGGGTCGGCCTCGCACCGGGCGATCGTCGGCTCCCCGTGCGCGATCTGGAAGCCCTCGCAGCGCAGATAGGTCTTGCTCGCCACCTTCTCCCACGCCCCGGTCAGCGGGATCGGGTCCGCGAAGGCGGCCAGCGGGTGGTCGCTCATCCGGCGGTTGAACCACGCCTGGTCGTCCGCGTCCTCGATACCGAAGCCGGCCGCGTCGAACGGCGGGCCGGCCGGAATGCGCCAGCCCTCGCCCTTTTCCGCCGCCTGCGAGCGGAACAGGTCCGGCACCCCTTGGGTGTCGCCCATGAAGTCGAACATCGACTGGCCGGGCGCGGGCAGCGAGGCGTCGAGGTAGACCAGGGCCGCCACCTTGTCGGGCGCCGCGTCGGCAGCGGCGGTGATCACGGTGCCGCCGGCGCTGTGCCCGACGAGGACGACGTCGCTCAGCTCCTCGGCCTCGATGATGCCGAGGACGTCTGCCACGTGGGTCTGGAAGTTCACCGTCGGAGAGAGCAGATGGGCCCGGTCCCCCAGGCCGGTCAGCGACGGCGCGAAGACGCGCCAGCCCTGCGCGCGGAGTGGCTCGGCGACGCGCGTCCAGCACCAGCCCCCCTCGAAGCCGCCGTGGACAAGGATCGCGGTCTTCATGCCGACACCTTCCGGTCGAAGATCAGGGGCAGTTCCACCATGTGCCGCGTGCTGCCGGTCTCGTAACGGGGCTCGAAGCCCTCGGGCACGGCGAAGTCCGGAATCCGGGTGAGGAACTGGTCGTAGCCGACGTTGATGGCCATCCGGGCGAGTGGCTGCCCGATGCAGCGGTGCACGCCGGAGCCGAAGGCCAGGTGCTTGACCGCTCGCCGGGTGACGTCGATGCGGTCGGGGTCCTCGCAGACCGCGGGGTCGCGGCTGGCCGCACCGAAGGAGAGCAGGATGCGGTCCCCGGCGGCGATCTTCACCCCGCCGATCTCGGCGTCGGTCGTGGTCCGGCGGGCCATCAGCGGCACCCCGAGGAACAGGCGAAGGAACTCTTCAACGGCCTTCGGCAGCTTGCTGCGGTCCTCGACCAGCAGCTTGCGGTCGGCCGGAGTGGTCGCCAGGTGGTACAGGCCGCCGGAGAACGCGTACCCGGTGGTCCCGATACCACCGATGGTCAGCTGGCACATGGTGCCGACCTTGTCCATCCAGCCGTAGCCCTCGTGCTCGAACGCGAGCAGGGCGTCGACGATGTCCCCGCGCGGCGGCGCGGACTGACGCTGCTTCAGGTACTCCTCGATCTTCACCATGCCCCGGGCGAAGTTGTCCGGCCGCTCCTGCGGCGGGGCAACGAAGCTGAAACACCCGAGCAGATAGGGCATGTCCGCCGGTTCCATGCCGGCGATCAGGGACGAGAAGACGAACTGCGGCAGGGGCTCGGCGAAGCGGCTGACCAGCTCGACCTCCCCGTCGCCGATGAAGGAATCGATGAGCTGGTCGGCGTACTCACGTACGGCGGCCTCCAGTCCCGGCATCACGCGCGGGCTGAGGAAGGGGTCCAGCACCTTGCGCAGGGCCTGTTGCAGCGGCGGGTCGGTCTCGGCCGGGAAGAAGTACGGCATGCCCTCCGGGCGGTTCACCATGAACCCGTCGGCGGAGGAGAAGCTCCGCCAGTCCTTCGCGCACTCCACGACGTCGGCGTAGGCGTTGATGACCCAGTAGCCCTCGCCCTCCTCGCTGCGCGCCACGGGGCAGCGGGCATGCAGGTCGGGAATGATCTCGTCCCACCGTGCTGACAGTTCCGGGTCGGCGAGCGCGAAGTCGCTGGCGTAGTCCCGCGCAAAATCGGTCATGGCGCCAGCCTGCCATATCTGGGGTCATCATTACTATGGTCCGGGTCGGCCGATCACCCCGACGCGGAAGGCCTCCTACAGCCCGTACATCTCCCAGGTCAGTACCTCGTCCATGAGATGGCGGTAGTTCTTCTCAAAATAGATGCGGGTGTCGTCCATGTGCTTCTGCATCGCGGCTTGGGCCTGGGCGGGATCGCCGGACTCGATCCCCGCGCACACGTCCTCATGGGCTTGCCACACCAGCTTGCGGAAGCGCCGGGGGTAGTCCGCCCCGAGCACGGTGCCGTCGGTGATCCAGTGCAGGGAGTTGATGCAGTAGCCGAACAGGGCGTTCTCCGAGCCCCAGCCGACGAGAGAGTGGAAGCGGCGGTTCTCGTCGAGGAACGCGTCGAGGTCATCGAGATTGCGCGACATGTCGTCGACCGACTGACGAAGATCGGCCAAGACCGCCGGGTCGGCGTGCTCGCAGCAGAGCCGGGCGGTGATCGGCTCGAGCAGCTGGCGGGTCTCGATGACCGCCCGAAACGGGGTGTCGGCGAACTGCATCAGCAGGGCCAGCGTGCTGGCGAGGTGGCGGGAATCCGGCGACGTGACGACCGGGCCGCCGCCGGGGCCCGGACGGATCGTCAGGACCCCCTGCAACTCCAGAACGCGAAGCGCCTCACGCAGGGTGTTGCGACCGACGTTGTACTTGACCAGCATGTCCCGCTCCGGGGGCAGCTGGGCTCCCGGCCCCAGACCGCGACGGCGAATGTCCTGCACGATCGCGTGCGCGATCACGGTGGCGCGCTTGGGCGGCATGCTCGGCCGGGCAGAACGCGCGGTGACATCCTTGCCCGGACTGCTCATGGCGGACATCCTCCCAGGCAGGACGTCATTTCCGTGGGATCACGCCGAGGAGTGGGGCCCGTCCCACGACACCCACGCGTGCGCGGGCGTCGCTGTCGGCGCGACCGCACCTAGTGACGCCAGCACTGAACGGGGCTGGCGTTCCCCGCACGGTGGACGTACTCTGGTGATGCCTGCGGCAATAGCTGCAGGAAGTGAGCCCGGCAGGCTTCCGGACGGTGGCTGAGCCGGGCTTCGCGCTGCTCAAAGCCGATACACGCCGCGGACCAGCGGACGGATGCGATCTTTCCACCTCCCACCGTGTGTCCAGCACCAGGCCGCAGCATCCGCGACCCAGAGCAGTGGCTCGGACCTCGCCGGCAGGTGCTCGTAGCTCAGTAGATCGACGAGGCCCTCCTGGCGAACCGCCGAATACAGCACGCCCTGGTCGAACGCGACGAGAGAGTCGTCCTGCTCCAGGACAAGCCGTTGCCCGTCGATCCGCCCGAGTTCGGCCGCCAGCCTCTGCAGGCACGCCCGGCGAGCGAGCTTCTCGTCGGCGATCGCGGATGCGTCGTAGATGTCCAAGACCACCGCGCTCCCGCAGATCGCGCTGATGATCTCCCCGCGCCGGCTCGTCCGTTCCTTCGTGAAGTGCACTCGTGACTGGCCCTTCATGCACAGCCCTCGCATCGTTGCTCGAACCGCCGCCAGATCTCGCGGCGCGACGACCGCGGCCACGAGCACCAGGCCGCGGTGCTTGGACTCGTCGACGAAGGCGTGCGCTGACACGGCGGCCAGTCTCGCCGGGGGCACTGACAAACGGGGCGCGAAACTTCTTTGACAAGACCATTGACAGCACGGCGAAACACGGCAACCAGAGATCCTCGAATCGAACGGGCTCGGGACCGATGACGCCAGCTGGGAACCGAGCGGGGTTCTGTGCTCGGGCTGCACCCTGCTAGGGGTACCGGAAGAGGTCCCAGAAGCCGATCGCCAGGTCGGGGCGGTTTCCGCCGACACTGAGCAGGCCGAGGGCGATGGCCTGGTAGCGGCTGAGCCGGCCGGTACCGACCATGAGGAAGGCCACGGGGTCGGCGCAGATCGTGGCGTCCACCGGGAAGGCGCCGGCCTCCTCTAGACCGAAGGCACCGTCGGTGAACCGCACGGTCATGTCCCCGATCCCCGCAGTTCGATCCCGAAGCCGGCGGAGAGTCCCCGGGTCGTCTCGGGGTCGAGCACGAACCCGAACACCGGGGCGTAGGCGGCCAGCACCAGCTCGGTGGCGGCCGGGTCGAGCGGCCAGGGCCGGCCGATGGCGGTGGCGATGTCGTAGCCGTGGAGCAGGGCCTCGCCGAGCAGCACCCCGGCGATGCCCGCCACCGTGTACGGGTTCTGGCCGTGCATGACCACCGGGGTGTCGCCGGGGATGTCGCTGGTGGCGTCGAGGAAGCCCTCCATGGCGTCGACGAAGAGCCGGGACAGCTTCCCCGGATCGGTCTCCACGATGTCGGCGTTCCGCCGGGTGAACTCGGCGTGGAGATAGCTCGGCTCCGTGCTCTGGTAGGGCGCCGGCACGCCCTGGGCCATGTCGGTGTGCACGCTGCCGGCCAGGACCAGGTGGGCGGCGAAGTCCCGTACGGTCCACGGGCTGTTGGGCGCGAGGGCCATGGGATCGGGAATCGAAGCGATCAGTTCGGCGGCGCTCTCGGTGGCGCCGGCGAGGGCGTCCCGGGTCTGGCCCAGCAGCTCGGTGGCGTCCATGACGCATGCTCCCTCTCGTCTCTGCCGGGGCCGTCGACCCGGGCGTGCTGCCACTGTGCGCGCCCCACCTTTCACGGACCTGTCGCCGCTCGGTCCGCCCCCGGTACGCTCCCGGCCGAGAGGGTGCAGCCATGGGCGTGACCGACGTGCCGCGCGTCGACATCCGGGTCTTGGGACCCCTGTCGGTCGCGGTCGACGGTCGGGCCCTGGCGATCGGCAGTCCCAAGCAGCGCGCCGTGCTGGCCATGCTTGCCCTGCACCGGCGGGTGAGCCTCGACGCCTTGGCCGAGGAGCTGTGGCGCGAGACGCCTCCCGCCAGCGTCGCCGCCACGGTCCACACGCTCGTGTCGCGGCTGCGGCGGACGCCGGCTGCGGCCGGCGCGGGGCTCACGATCTCGGCCGACAGCGGCGTCTACGTCATGGACTCCGACGCCGAACCCCAGATCGACGTCCTCCGCTTCCACGACCTCGCCGCCCAGGGTCGGCAGGCTCGGGACGTTGGGTCGCCGGCCGAGGCCGCCAGCTGCTTCCGGCAGGCATTAGCGCTGTGGCGGGGCCCGGCCCTCTTCGATCTCCTCGACCGGGACTTCGCCCGGGTGGCGGCGGTCCGCCTGGAGGAGGCCCGGCTCGACATGGCCGAGGATCTGGCCGAGGCGGAGCTGGCCGCCGGCAGACCGGCCGCCGCCCTCGACACCGCCCTGCACCTGACGGGGGATCACCCCTTCCGGGAGCGCCTGCGGGGCGTGCAGATGCTGTCGCTGTACCGGCTCGGCCGCCAAGCCGAGGCGCTGGCGGCCTACCAAGATCTTCGCCGCACCCTGACCACCGAACTCGGTCTGGAGCCGACGTCCGACCTGCAGGTTCTCGAACGTCAGATCCTGGCGCAGAGCCCGGAGCTCAATGAAGGTCGCTCCCGTCTCGAGCGGGTCCGGCAGGTGGCCCGCCCCGACCCGGCGGCGGTCACCGCGGCGCTGCCACGACGCCACGAAGCGCTGACCTCCTTCGTCGGCCGCGAAGCGGAGCTGGCCGAGCTGACGGCAGCACCTGCTGGTGCTGGACAACTGCGAACACGTGATGGAGGCGGCGACGGCGTTGGTGGACACCATGCTTCGGCGATGCCCGGCGGTCACGATCCTGGCCACGAGCCGCGAGGTCCTGTCGGTGCCCGGCGAGACCACCTGGGCCGCCCCGGGCCTCTCGCTCCCGCCGGCCGAGCCGAGGACGTGCGAGGATCTCGACGGATCCGACGCCGCCGCGCTCTTCGTCGTCCGCGCCCGGACCGCCCATCCCGGCTTCGGCCCGTCGGCCGGCAACTCCGGCGCAATCAGCCGCATCTGCCACCGCCTCGACGGGATCCCGCTGGCCCTGGAGCTGGCTGCCTCCCGCGTACGCGTCCTCGGCGTGACCGAGCTCGCCGACCGCCTAGACGATCGGCTGCGGCTGTTGACGTCAGGTCCCCGCTCGTCGCCGGCGCGGCATCAGACCCTGCGGGCGGCGCTGGACTGGAGCTATGAGCTGCTGGCCGAGCCAGAGCAGCAACTGCTCCGCCGGCTCTCGGTGTTCCCCCAGGACTTCGACCTCGCTGCGGCCACCGCTCTCGCCGGCGACGACGCCGACCCCATCGACGTACTCGACCTACTCGCCCGGCTGATCGACAAGTCGCTGGTCCTCTGCGAAGGGATGGCCGACACCGCTCGCTACCGGCTGCTCGAGACCGTCCGGCAGTACGGCGCCGAGAAGCTCGGGGCGGCCGGTGAAACCGAGGCCATCCGGAGCGGGCATCGACGCCACTTTGTGGGCAGGATCCTGGCCGCGGACCGGGACGGGACGAGCTTCTTCGACCCCCAATGGGCGCAGCACACCGCGATCGACGGCGAGAACTACAACGCCGCGCTGGCCTCGGGTCTGTCCGCCGGCGACCTCGAGGCCGCGACGACGATCCTCGCCGGCCGGGGCGCTTCGTGGTTCTGGGGGGCGGCAGTTCCGACTGCCGTCGATGTCATCGACCCGGAATCCCTCACCGCCGTCGACCCGTCGCTCCACGTCGCGGGTCTCATCAGTCTCGCCGCCGCCGGGATCCAAATAGGCCGGTGGACGGTCGAAACCGCGGTTCCGATCTACCAACGTGCCCTGACCATCGCCGAGGGGAGAGGGACGCCAGCCGACGAGGGGTTCGCCTGCTTCTCCCTCGGCTACATCGCCCTGAGCAGGGGAGAGCGCCGGGCAGCCCGGACGTGGCTGGAGCGGGCGCTGGACTGCTTCGCCGACATTCCCCTCGCGCAGTACTACGCCCAACACGAGCTGGGATGGATCGAGCTCTCCGAAGGGAACGCGCCCGTCGCCCGGCAACACTTCGAGTCCAGCCTGACGGTGCTCGAACCGCGTTCCGGATCGGAGAACCCAGTGGTCCACCTCCGCGCCGCGGTGGCGCTGTGCGAGGCCGCCGGCGGGAACGGCGCCCGAGCGCTGACCCTGGCTCGACAGGCGCTGGACGACTCGCGTCAGATCCCGCTCGCCCGCATCGAGGTGATGGCCCTGATTCGGACGAGCGAGGTGGCGGCGCTCTCGGGCGAGCCGATCGGCGCGGAGCTCGCCGAGGCGCTGCACCTGCTGCGCCGCCAGGGTGGGCTGCGGTGGGTGTCCGCGGCGCTGACGATGGCGGCGGTCGCCCACGAGGCGGAGGGCCGGCCCGAGGTTGCAGCCCGTCTGCTCGGGGGCGCAGGTCGCGTTGCCGAGTTGCTGGCCGAGGATCCGCTTCCCCTCGCCCCCGTGGCCGCTGTGGTGACGGCGATGCGCCACCGAATCGACGCCGCGCTCGGACCCGCCGCCTCGGCGTCAGCCGAGAAGGCCGGGGGGCGGTTTCCCGTGCCGGCTTTGCTCGATCTGGCCTTGAACGGCCTCGCTGGCTGATGCGGCATGCGTGCCGCCTTCAGGAAGACCCGGACGACGCATGGGGGGTCGTCGGCGTGTGCCGGTCCCGCGTCCAACTGGGCTGGTACAGGTTGGGTTGTGAGAGGCAGGTCGAGACCCTTAGCGGAAGGCGGCGACGACCTTCTTGGCGGTCTCTTTGGCCGAGCCAGGGTTCTGTCCGGTGACGAGGCTGCCGTCGACGACGGCGTAGGAGACAAAGGGCAGTGTGGCCTTCTCGTAGAGCGCGCCGCGATCCTTGGCTCGCTGTTCGGCGTTGTAGGGCACGAACTTGTCGACACGGGCCAGGACCTCCTCGGTCCAGGCGAAGCCGGTCATCTTCTTGCCGGCGGGCAGCGCCATCTTGGCCGGGTCGGCGCGCCAAGCCTTGGCGGTCTTGTCGTAGTTGGGGAACCTCAGCGATCGTGGCTCGAGCGGTACCGCTCCGCCGCCCGGGCTGAGCAACGTCTGGTCGAAGCCGGCTTCCTCGAAGACCTGCCAGGCGTGGGTGAGCTCGGAGAGCCACAACCCGGTCGGGTGGTCGGGGTCGTCGTAGTGGCCAACGTTGGTGACGACGTTCAGGATGCGCTTGGACGTGGTTGGCATGATCGGCTCTCGGTATGCGAGGTCAACAGGGTTCGAATCGGGACGCCGGCCTCGCGGAGGCTGCAATGGCACGCTCGGAGTCAGCACCGCACCCCACAAATCTCACCCGCGAGGACAGATGCAGACCGTACTCGGAGCCAACGGCCAGATCGCCGAAGAGCTCACCCGCTACCTCCACGACAACGTCACCGAGGACATCCGTTTGGTCAGTCGCAACCCTCGCCAGGTCCACGAGAGCGATCAGCTCCATCAGGCCAACCTGCTCGACGCCGACGCCACCGCGGCCGCCGTCGAGGGCAGCGATATCGCCTACCTGACCGTCGGCCTGCCGATCGACTCCTCGCTGTGGGAGCAGCAGTTCCCGGTGATGATGGCCAACACCATCGCCGCCTGCCAGCAGCACGGCGCCAAGCTGGTCTTCTTCGACAACACCTACATGTATCCGCGCACCGACGCCCCGCAGGTCGAGGACACCCCCTTCGAGCCGATGGGCCGCAAGGCGACCGTGCGGGCCGCGATCGCGAACATGCTTCTCGACCAGATGCGCGCCGGCGCCATCGAGGCCCTCATCTGCCGAGCCCCGGAGTTCTACGGGCCGGGCAAGACGCAGAGCCTGACCAACACCGCCATCTTCGACCGGATCAAGCAGGGCAAGCGGCCTACGGTCCCGATCAACGCCCACACCCGGCGGAGCATTATCTGGACCCCGGACGCCAGCCGCGCGATGGGCCTGATCGCCAACACGGCCGACGTCTACGGCCAAACGTGGCACCTGCCGATCGATCCCGACCGCCTCACCTACGGCCAGATGATCGGAATCGCCTCTGCCGTGGTCGGCCGGGACATCTCCTATCGCACGGTCCCAGAGGCCGCCTTCAGGATCCTCGGCATATTCAACGCTTCGGTCAAGGAGGCGAACGAACTGATGCCGCGCTACCGCCAGGACAACATCTTCGACTCCACCAAGTTCACCACCCGGTTCCCCGACTTCCAGGTCACCACCTACCGCGAGGGCGTCGCCACGATCCTTGCCGGCCAGGCGGCCTGAACCACGACCGATCCCATCCCGTGAATTCCTGGAGGACGCATGCCTGAGCGCATCACCGACCGTCCATTCGACCTCGTCCTCTTCGGCGCCACCGGATTCACGGGCGCACTCACCGCCGAGTACCTCGCCGCCCACCTGCCGTCCATCGCGCGCTTGGCGCTGGCCGGCCGCAACCGCGCGAAGCTTGAGACCGTCCGCGCGCGGCTCGTCGAACTCAACCCGGCCATGGAGGCCATCGTGCTCCTGCATGCCGACGCCTCCGACTCCGCGACGCTGACCAGAGTCGCGGAGTCCGCGCGGGTCGTCGTCACGACCGTCGGCCCGTACCTGGAGCACGGCGGTCCGCTGGTGGCCGCCTGCGCTGCTGCCGGAACGGACTACGTCGACCTCACCGGAGAGCCGGAGTTCGTCGACCGGATGTACCTCCAGCATGACGAGACTGCTGTGCGGACCGGTGCCCGCCTCGTCCACGCGTGCGGCTTCGACTCCATCCCGCACGACCTCGGCGCCTTGTTCACCGTCCAGCAGTTGCCCTCCGGTATGCCCATCAGGGTGCGCGGCGTTGTACGGACCAATGCCACCATCTCGGGCGGCACGCTGCACTCCGGCCTCGGGCAGCTGTCACGGCTACGTGCCATGCAACAGACCGCATCCGCGCGAAAGCGCAGCGAGGCGCGACCGGAAGGCAGGAACGCCCGCTCCGCGATCGGCACACCGCGCCGCGACCGCACGCTGAACACCTGGCTCATCCCGCTGCCAACCATCGACCCCGACGTCGTGAAGCGCTCGGCGCTCGCCCGCAACGACTACGGGCCCGACTTCACCTACTCGCACTACGCCGGAGCCCGTCACGCCATCACCGTGGCTGGTGCCGTCGTCGGGTTCGTCGCCGCGCTAGCCGCGGTCCAGGTCCCACCGCTGCGCCGCGCGATAGGACGGCGCATCCCGCAGGGAGAAGGGCCTTCCGCAGAACGGCGCGGCCGCACGT
Source organism: Sporichthyaceae bacterium (assembly GCA_052387905.1). Taxonomy (GTDB): domain Bacteria; phylum Actinomycetota; class Actinomycetes; order Sporichthyales; family Sporichthyaceae; genus JBQTII01. Next base: position 99,921 of record JBQTIR010000020.1, read on the forward strand.
GGTTCACCGTCGACTTCATCGGTCAGGGCGGCGGCAGGACGGTCCACGCGCAGGTTCGTGGCGGCGACCCCGGCTACACCGAGACGGCCAAGATGCTCGCCGAGTCCGCGATGTGTCTCGCCTTCGATGACAACCCCCCCAGCGCCGGGCAGGTCACGACCGCCACGGCCATGGGCGAGAACCTCACGCGCCGCCTGACCGAAGCCGGCATCGCATTCGACCTCGTCGCGTCCCGTGGCTGAGAGCGACAGCACGGGCACCGCTCCGATCGTTCTCATCTCGCCCCGCTAGCCAGCAAGCAGACGAAGTACGCGAACCGCGTCGCGTGGGCTCTGGTGCACTTGGACAAGGCCGGCGTCGTCAGCCGCCCAGCACGGGGGCACTACGCGATCACTTCCCGCGGCACCCAGATGCTCGACGACCATCCGGCTCGGGTCGACATGACCGTCCTGATGGCTTTCCCCGAGTACGCGGCCTTTAGGGCAAAGAAGACTCCGAAGCCCGGCGTGGAGTCCTCGCCGGCGGCGCCTGCCGCAGATGTGGAGGTGTCGCCGAGCGAGGCCCTCGACCAGATCGTCCGGGCAGGCGGCAAGGTTACGGGCGGCCGGCGCAAAGACCTCGTTGATCTCCGCCTGGCTCGGGCACTCCTCCACGGCGTTGACCGACCGGACCTACGTGCACAGCCAGGCCGATGCCTTGGCGGGCCTGGCGTCAACCTTCGCCAACATCTACGGCTCTTCGAGGTGAGGTAGCAGTAGGCAATCCCGAATAACGGACTTGATTTCTGGTCCGGTATTCGGGACCATTACCATATGACGAGCAACGAGCCAGCCGTCCCCGCCTACACGGTTGAGGTCGAGCTGACCGCAGCCAAGGCGCTTGGCAAACTCGACCGCACCGTGCAGGTTCGCATTCTGAAGGTGATCAATGCTCTGGCCACCGAGCCCCGCCCCAGCGGCGCGACCAAGCTCGTCGGATCGGACGGCATGCGCGTCCGGGTCGGCGACTACCGCGTGGTGTACGTCATCGACGACTCCGTAGTCACGGTGACCGTCGTCAGGGTCGGGCACCGCAGCAGCGTCTACGAGAGGTGAGGGAGGAACCATGAGCGACCTACTAGTCCCGATCACCGAGGCCAAGGCCCGACTTTCGGAGATCGTCCGAGAGTCCGAGGACCGCAATGTCCTACTGATGAAGCACGGCCGGCCCGGCGCGGTCGTGATCTCGTCCGCGCGCTACGAGGAACTGATGAGCCAGATCGAGGACATGTCCGACCGCCTCTCGATCTACGAGCGCGACGGGGTGACCATCGGCCTGGACAAGCTGACGGCCGAGCTTGGCCTCGCCGGCGAGGTGTAAGCCCACGCCGCCAACAGCAGAAGCGCCCGCCCCCCAGGCCAAAAGCGGCGGCCGCCGACCTTCCAACTCCAGCTCCTTCCGCGACGCTCACACGCGGGCATTCTGAGATGAGTCAACGACTCGCGCCACGCGGGCATCTTCGGTGAGTCAACGCGGGGGACTGACAAACGCGTCGCGAAATTTGCGAGGGGAGCCGACGAGGAGACTTGAACTCCTAACCGCTCGATTACAAGTCGAGTGCGCTACCAATTGCGCCACGCCGGCAAAGCAAGAACAGCCTACAGAGCGCCGGGTACGGGCACCGGGCCAACGTATGAGGTCGAACGTCCGACCAGGCGAGCGCAATAGGCCACGATCGGTCGGACGCACGGGCCACCCCCGCCCAGCAGCGCGCAACGTCCGACCAGGCGAGCGCAATAGGCCACGTTCGGTCGGACGTCCGCGCCTGCGGCGCAGGTCGACGCGCTCAGCCGGCGGAGGAGATGTAGTCCACGAGCGCCTGGCGCTCAGTTTCGAGCTCATCCATCCGGTACTTCACCACGTCACCGATCGAGACCAGCCCCACCAGTTTGCCCTCGACGACGACGGGGACGTGGCGGATGCGGCGGTCGGTCATGACGCGCGTGAGGTCATCGAGGCTGTCGGCGGGATCGGCAGTCTGCACGTCGATGGTCGCGATGACCGAGACCGGTTCGGTCAGCAGGGCCGCCCCCCGGGTGTGCAGAGCCTTGGCGATGTCGCGTTCGGACACGATGCCGGCCACGGTCAGTCCGTCGGGAGATAGCACGCACGCGCCGATCCGGCGTTCGACCATGATCGCCAGGAAGTCGCTCACCGTCGTGTCCGGACTGATGGTGAAGACCTCGGCGCCCTTGGTACGCAGCACGTCGGAAATGCGCATGGTGCCCTCCTGCCTCGTCGCAGACCCGCTCCTGCTTCGAGATTAGGGCCGCAGCGCCACCAGCGGAATCCCCTCGCGGCGTCCGACCAGATGTGGAAAGGGTGGTCGGCTCAGCAAACGTGCAGTTCAGGCGCGGCGGCGGGAGATCTCGTAGAGCGCGATGCCCGCCGCAACGCCCGCATTGAGCGATTCGGTCGGCCCACCCATCGGGATCCGGACGCGGATGTCGGCGGTCTCCCCGACCAGGCGCGAAACGCCCTTGCCCTCCGAGCCGATCACCAGACACATGGGCTCCTTGGCCGCGACCAGGTCGCCGATCTCGACGTCGCCGTCCCCGGCCAGCGCGACGATCGTCAGCCCGGCCTTCTGGTACCCCTGCAGCGCGCGGGTCAGGTTCGTGCACCGCGCCACGGGCAGCCGCGCGCCGGCGCCGGCGGCGGCCTTCCACGCCCCGGCGGTCATCCCGGCAGCCCGGCGCTCGGGCACCAGCACGCCGTGCGCACCGAAGGCCTCCGCCGACCGCAGCACCGCGCCGAGGTTGCGCGGATCGGTCACCCCGTCCAGGGCGACGATCAGCGCAGGAGCGCGCGTGGCACGGGCCACCAGGTCGTCGGCGTGCGCGTAGGAGTACGGAGGGACCTGTAGCGCGAGGCCTTGGTGGTGGGCCTGACCGGTGATCCGGTCCATCTCCGCGCGGGTGATCTCCAGCAGCGGGATCGACGCGGCGGCGCACAACTTCAGCGCGGCCCGTACGCGATCGTCGGCGTCCACGCGCTCGGCGACGTACATCGCGCTGGCCGGGATCTTGGCCTCGAGGGCTTCGACGACCGAGTTGCGCCCGACCACGATCTCGCTGGACTCCTTGGTCGCCCGACTTGACGGGCGACGCGAACCAGAACCTGACGGAGCCTTACCCGTCGGCGCAGCTGCCCGCCGGGCGGCGGCAGCAGCCTTGCGTGCCGCGGGGTGCCCGGTACGCTCAGTGGCCTTCGGGGTCGGGCCCCGGCCGGTGGTCAGGGTCTTGGACTTGTTCCCCCCACTACCGACGACCGGACCTTTCTTCGTCCCGGCCTTGCGCATGGCGCCCTTGCGGCTACTGTTCCCAGCCATCGGTTCTACTTTCCTGCTGCTTCATCAGCTGACGTAGCGTCAGCCGTAGGTGTGCCGACGGTCCAGCGCGGACCGTGCGCGGTGTCCTCGACCGCGATCCCGGCGGCCCGAAGGCCGTCGCGGATGGCGTCGGCGGCGGCGAAGTCTTTACGCGCCCGCGCTGCCTGACGTTGGTCGAGAGTGAGTGCGACGAGGTTGTCCACGACCTCGCGCAATTCTGACGATCCTGCGCCGGTCGCCGCCCACGGCTCGGACATCGGGTCCAGTCCGAGCACGCCGAGCATCGCGCGCACTTCACCCAAGCGGGTGCGCACCGCATCCTTGTCACCGGCGGCGAGCGCGGTGTTGCCCTCGCGCACCCCGGCGTGGACCGCGGCGAACGCGGCCGGCGTGCCGAGGTCGTCGTCCATTGCCGCTGCGAACTCCGCGGGCACGGGAGCGACCGCGCCGTCCCCGGCGGCACCGCCAAGAAACTCGCTCGCGTTGCGGACGAAGGTCTCGATGCGCCCGTAGGCAGCCGCGGACTCGGCCAACGAATGCGGCGAGTACTCCACCATCGAGCGGTAGTGCGGTGCGGACAGGAAGTAGCGCAGTTCGACGGGGCGGACCGCTCGCACGATCTCAGTGACCAGCAGCGAGTTGCCCAGGGACTTGCTCATCTTCTCCCCCGACAACGTCACCCACCCGTTGTGGAGCCAGTACGCGGCGAAGTCGTCGCCAGCGGCCTTCGACTGGGCGATCTCGTTCTCGTGGTGCGGGAACACCAGATCCAGGCCGCCGCCGTGGATGTCGAAGCGCGACCCCAGGTACTTGTGCGCCATTGCCGAGCACTCCAGGTGCCAACCCGGCCGGCCCGGGCCCCACGGGGTGTCCCAGAACGGCTCGCCGGCCTTGACCGACTTCCACAAGGCGAAGTCGCGGGGATCGCGCTTGTGCGTCTCGATGTCGGTGTCGGCGGCGGCCTGCATCGCGTCGGCCTGCTGCCCGGACAGCGCGCCGTACGCCGCGAACGAGCCGACCGAGAAGTAGACGTCGCCGCCGGCCGCATAGGCATGCCCGGCCTCGATCAGGCGCCGCATCAGCGTGATCATTTCCGGGACGTGCCCGGTGGCACGCGGCTCGACGGTGGGCGGCAGGCAGCCCAGGGTGTCGTACGCCCAGGTGAACGCCCGCTCGTTGCGCTGGGCGACGGACCAGTAGGGGATGCCCTCATCCAGGCCGCGGCGCAGGATCTTGTCGTCGATGTCGGTGACGTTGCGCACGAAGGTGACGGCGTGACCGGTGTGCTCCAGCCAGCGACGCAGGACGTCGAAGTTGACCCCGGAGCGGATGTGCCCGATGTGCGGCGGGGCCTGCACGGTCGCCCCGCACAGGTAAATGGACACCGCGCCGGGCTCATACGGGACGAAGTCCCGGGTGCTGCGGGCAGCGGTGTCGTAGAGGCGGAGCGTCACCGGCCAAGGCTACAAGCGATTGAGGCGAGGGCAGGCCGAGCACGCTCTTCGCTCGAGCCTGCCGAGCCGATTGAGCTTGTTGACGAGCGAAGCGAGGATCAGTCGCGCGAATGGCAGCCCGGGACGCTGCAACTGAATCGCATAATTGTTTTGCAGAATAAGTATGCGAACCCGTACGGTGGCGGAATGAGCGACGAGACGCAGGCCTCACGGCCCACCCAAGTTCTCCTCGATTCCCGCTCGATCCGGGTGCTCGCCCACCCATTGCGCAGCCGCCTGCTGGGCCGCCTGCGTGTCGAGGGGCCCGCCACCGCGACGCAGCTGGCGACCCGCCTCGGCACCAACAGCGGCGCGACCAGCTACCACCTGCGCAAACTCGCCGAGGTCGGGCTGGTCGTCGAGGACATCACCAGCGGGGATGCCCGCGACCGCTGGTGGCGCGCTGCGCACGATTACACGACGTGGTCCCAGGACCAATTCCTCGACGACCCGGACGACCGCGCGGCCGCGACGTGGCTCATCGGCGATCACCTGCGCATGAACACCGCGAAGACCCAGGACTGGCTCGACGCCGCAGGTGAGTGGCCGCGCGAATGGGTCAAGGCCGCGGACCTGTCGGACTACCGACTCCTGCTGACGGCCACCCAGGCCGCCGAACTGACCCGGGAGCTCGACGCCGTGATCACTCGCTATCGCGTCACCGGCGACCTTCCCGCCACCGGCACAATCCCCCGAGAAGGTGAGGCCACCAGCGTCGCGGTGATCCTGCACGTGCATCCCTGGTTGCACGGGCCGCGATGACCCAGCCGGCCATGGACGCGACCACCATCCGGCGGCGTTTCCTGCTGTTGTGCGCGAGCCGCTGGCTGCCGACCGGGGTCACCATTCCGGTGCTCGTGGTCCTGCTGCAGGAGCGTGGTCTGTCCCTGGCCACGATCGGCCTGCTCACCGCACTGTCCAGCGCGGTGGTCGCCCTACTCGAACTACCGACCGGTGGCCTCGCGGACACCCTCGGGCGCCGGCCCGTCCTGCTGGCCGCCGGTGTGCTCAGCCTGCTGTCGATGACGATCACTGCGTTCTCCGGCGCGGTGGCGCTTTTCGCGCTGGCCTGGTGCGTCGAGGGGATCTACCGCGCGCTCGACTCCGGGCCGCTGGAAGCCTGGTACGTCGACTCCGTGCTCGCCGCCGACCCGGACGCCGACATCGAGTCCGGCCTCGCCGCCGAGAGCACCGCCATCTCGGCCGCGATAGTGGCGGGCGCCCTCGTGGGCGGGGCCGCCGCCCTGCTCCCGGCTCTCAGCGCGCTGCCGGCGTTGGCGTTGCCGATGCTGGTGGCGATCGTGCTGCGATCCCTCGACCTGATCGCGACGTGGGTGCTGCTTGACGAGCCGCCGGGGGACGCCGCGACCGCGGCGATCCCTAGGGCTTCGCGCCTCCGCCGCGCCGCGGGTTCAGCCCGGGCCTCGGGCCGCACCGTGCGCGAGGCGCTGCGACTGCTGCGGGGCAGCTCCGCGCTGGCCGCGCTCGCGGCCGTCGAACTCTTCTGGGGCGCCGGGATGACCGGCGTCGAAGTCCTCAGCGGCCCACGCATGGTCGAACTCGTGGGCGACGCCTCCGGCGGTGTCGCCGCCTATGCACTGACGGCCGCCGCGGCCTGGACGATCAGCGGCCTGGGCGCGGCGGCCGCGCCCTACATCGCCCGCCGCACCGGTTCCTGGCTCCGCGCCGCGATCGTCGCCCGGATCGCGCAGGGCGCGGGCGTGACACTCGCGGTCCTCGTGGCGGGTCCTGCCGGATTGTTCCTCGGCTACGCAGGTTTTTATCTGGTGCACGGGACGGCGAACGTCGCGCACTACGGGCTGGTGCATCGGCATACCTCGGCCGCGCACCGCGCCACGATGGTCAGCGTCAACAGCTTGAGCTCGCGGATCGGCGGGGTCGCCGCGGCGCCCGCGCTGGGTGCGCTCGCCGCAGGCCAGGGGCTGGTGACCGCATTCGCGGTCTCGGCCCTGCTGCTGGTCCTCCCGGCACCGCTCTACCTGCTGGCAAGAACGCCTGGGCGTGAAGATCCGTCAGATGCGCTACGTTTCCCGGCGCCCACAGCCGCGTCGTAGCGGCGCAGGATCAGCGCGACCAATGCCGGATGCACCCCGATCGGTGCGCTGACGACGTCCGCGCCGCACCCGGCGATCTCGGTCGCGAAGCGCCCGGGTGAGAGCAGGTAGCTGGCCACCGATACGCAGGCGTGGCCGGTGGCGCGTAGCCGGGCCACAGCGTCAATGACCGAGGGTTGCGCGGAGGAGTTGTAGCCGACCTCGACGGGGCGACCCAGCCGGGTCGCGAGCAGCATCGCCATGGCCTCGGTGTCGGCGTGCGAGCGTGGGTCCGACGATCCCGCCGCTGCGAGCACCACCGCATCCCCGCGCAGATCCGCGGCGGCCTCGGCGCACTCCAGACCCTCGGCCAGGGCCTCGGCGAGCAGGTCATGTGGACCGAGCGCCGGGGCGCAGGGCGGCACGGCGTCGGGGCGGTGAAAGGCGGCGACCCCGGCAACGTCGTGCGCGATGTGGTAGCCGTTGCCCAGCAGCAACGGAACGACGACGACCTGCTCGGGTGCGGCCCCGAGCACCTCGGGGAGCGAGGGAGCGGCGAGCTCGATGTAGGCCTCCCGTACATCCAGGCCGGGCCGGGCCGCGCGCACCGCATCGAGCAGCGCTCGGATGTTCTGCTGAGCCGCCGGGTTGCGACTGCCGTGCGCGACCCCGATGAGAGTGGGACTCATGCCTCGACCCGCAGGCGATAGCCGCGCTTGACCACGGTCTGCACGCACGCGCCGTCGCCGAGGGCAGCGCGCAGGCGGGTCACAGCCATCTCCACCGCGTGTTCTGACGCAGCATCACCGCTGGGCAGGCGGGGCACCAACTGCGCGCGCGACATGACCCGCCCGGGCTGCTCGGCGAGGGCTCGCAGCACCGCCATCGGCGCCGGGGGCAGGTCGATCAGCCGGTCGTCGATGAGCACAGCGTGCCCGCGGATCTCCAGGCGATGCCCTCCGACGACGAGCCCACCCGGACGGCGACGCGGCAGTTCATCGGTAATCACCCGCACCAACGCGCCGAGGCGCGGACGCTCCGGCTGCAAGGTTCGCACGCCCAGGGCCTCGAAGGGCTCAGCCGTGACCGCGCCCACGCAGGCCGGCACGACATCTCCACGGAATGCGGCCAGCAACGCTTCCCGGCGGCCCATCTGGTCGGCGAGCTCGAGCATGGCGGCCACCGCAGGCTTGCTGGTGAACGCCACCGCATCGACGTTGCGGGTCGCGACGAGTTCGATCAGCTTGACCAACGGGGTGATGTCATCCGGCGGGCGCCACTGGTAGACCGGCACGGTCACGACGTCGGCGCCGGCGGCGCGCAGGCCCTCGACGAGTTCGGGTTCGGGGTCGCCGTGCAACTGCACCGCGATCCGCACCCCGTTGATGTCGCGGGCGCGCAGGTGGTCCAGGACCTCGCGCAGCGACTCCGACACCGGAGACCAGCTCTCGCGCAGGCCCGCGGCGCGGATCGCCCCCATGGCCTTGGGCCCGCGCGCCAGCACATTCGCCGCGGTGAGCACGCTGTGCAACTCGTCGCCCAGGCCCCAACCGTCGGCGGCCTCGACCCAGCCGCGGAAGCCCACTCCCGTCGTGGCAACCACGATGGAGGGAGGGTCAGCGATGCAGGCCTTGGTGGCAGCGACCAGGTCCCCGTCATCGGAGAGCGGACGGATCTGGACAGCCGGCGCGGACACCACCCGGGCGCCGCGACGCTCCAGCAGGCCCGCGAGTTCCTCCCGGCGCCGGCAGGCCGTGATCGCGACGGTGAACCCCGTCAACGACGCGCCAGCCCCGATCCCGGTTTCCTCCGCCGGATGCGGGATGACGGGCGCTGATGCCACAGCGGCCACCGCGAGGTCCTCAGCCACCGGCGCCGGCCTTGCGGACCTGGATGACTCCGTCGTGGACACGCGTGTGATACAGCGTCAGGGAAAGGGCATCGTCGTCGAGGCACACCCCGGTGCGCAGATCGAACACATGCTTGTAGAGCGGGGAGGCCACCGTCGGCGCATCACCCCGACTGCCCACGATGCCCCGCGCGATCACCGAGGCGCCGGTCGTGGGGTCGTTGTTGGAGACCGCGAACACGGTGCCGTCGTGGATGCGGAACACCGCTACAGCCTCCCCGTTGACCAGCGCCGGTACACCGACCTCGGCATCGAGCCGGTCGGCCGCGATCACGTCGACCCAACTGTCCGGTCCGGTCACCACATACCCGAGCTCTGCACGGGAGTCCAGGCTCGTCACAGTGCACCGACCCGCAGAGTCGGACCGGCGACGATGCGCAACTCGCCCGTCTCATCCGCCCGCGCCGGGCGGATCTGTCCGCGCTCATCGACGAACGTGATCGTGGGATCGGGAACGTCCGGAGCGTTGACGAAGGACACGAAACGCTTGAGCTTCTCCGGGTCCTTGATGGTCTCGGCCCATTCGTCGGCGTAGGTGGCGACGTGCTTGACCATCGCGTCATCGAGCGCGCCGCAGATTCCGAGGGAGTCGTCGATGATGACCTCGCGCAGGTAATCGATACCGCCTTCCAACGCTTCGAGCCAGGGCGCCGTGCGCTGCAGACGATCAGCGGTCTGGATGTAGAACATCAGGAACCGATCGATATAGCGGATCAGCGTCTCGTCGTCCAGGTCACGCGCGAGTTCGATCGCATGCTTGGGGGTCGCCCCGCCGTTGCCGCCGACGTAGAGGTTCCAGCCCTTCTCGGTGGCGATGATCCCGAAGTCCTTGCCGCGGGCCTCGGCGCACTCACGGGCGCACCCCGATACCCCGGACTTGAGCTTGTGCGGCGCGCGCAGGCCGCGGTAGCGCAGCTCGAGCGCGACGGCCATGCCGACCGAGTCCTGCACCCCGTAACGGCACCAGGTGTCCCCGACGCAACTCTTCACCGTGCGCAGTGCCTTGCCGTACGCGTGGCCCGATTCGAACCCGCCGTCGACGAGCTTGGACCAGATCAGCGGCAGCTGCTCGGCGCGGGCACCGAACAGGTCGATGCGCTGGCCGCCGGTGATCTTGGTGTAGAGCCCGAACTCCTTAGCGACCTCGCCGATCAGGATCAGGCCCTCCGGAGTGACCTCCCCGCCGGGGATCCGCGGAACGACGGAGTACGTGCCGTTGCGCTGCATGTTCGCGAGCAGGTGGTCGTTGGTGTCCTGCAACGTCCCGCGGTCACCGTCGAGCACGTGCGCGTTGTGCAGGCTGGCCAGGATCGAGGCGAGTGCCGGCTTGCAGATGTCGCAGCCCCGCCCGCGGCCGTGCGAGTGCAGCACCTCACCGAAGGTGTGCGCGCCGGTGACGCGCGCGATGTCGAAGAGCTCGGCCCGGCTGTAGTCGAAGTGCTCGCACAACGCCTTACTGACCGCGACCCCGGCCCGGGTGAGCTCGTGCTCCAGGAGGGTCTTGAGCAATGGGACACAGGACCCACATCCGGTCCCGGCCTTGGTACAACCCTTGATCTCCGCGACCGTGTGGCAGGGACCCGTGGCGACGGCGGCGACGATGGTGCCCTTGTCGACGTTCTCGCACGAGCAGATCGTCGCGTTGTCCGGCAACGCCACCGGGCCGATCCCGCCCGGCGCCCCCGAACGCGCCGGCAGGATCAGGTCCTCGGGATTGGCCGGCAGCGGGATGTCAGCTCCGGCGAGCGGACGCAGCGTCAGATACGCCGAGGCGTCCCCGACCAGGATCCCGCCCAACAGGCGGCTCCCGTCGGCGGACACGACCAGCTTCTTGTAGACCCTGGCCAGCGGGTCGGCGTAGGTGAGCTCCAACGCGCCCGGAGTGGTCGCGAACGCGTCGCCGAAGCTGGCGACATCGACCCCCATCAGTTTGAGCTTGGTCGAGAGGTCCCCGCCGGCGAAGGTCTGGCTGGCCCCGGCGAGCGCCGCCGCCGCCGCCTCGGCCTGGGCGTAGCCGGGGGCGACCAGCCCGTAAACCATGCCGCCCGCACATGCGACCTCGCCGATCGCGTAGATCGCCGGGTCCGCGGTCCGGCAGTCCACATCGACGACCACGCCGCCGCGCGGGCCGATCTCCAGCCCGGCACCGCGGGCAAGTTCGTCACGCGGACGGATCCCGGCGGAGAACACCAGCACCCCGACGTCGATCGGATCGGCGTCGGTCAGTTCCAGGCGGGCGACCCGGCCGCGGTCATCGGCCACGATGCGCTCGGTACGCGCACCGAGGTGGATCTGCACCCCGAGAGAGGCGATGTGACGGGCAAGCATGTCGCCGCCGCCAGCGTCGACCTGAAGGGGCATCAGCCGCGGAGCCATCTCCACGACGTGGGTGGTCAACCCGAGATTGAGTAGGGCGTTCGCTGCTTCCAGACCGAGCAGGCCGCCGCCGATCACCACCCCCGTGCTGGCGTCGGCGGCGGCGGCCTTGATCGCCTCCAGGTCGTCGATGGTCCGGTAGACGAAGCAGTTACCTGCCTCGTGCCCGGGAACGGGCGGCACAAACGGGTAGGACCCGGTGGCCAGGACGAGCGCGTCGTAACCGAAAACCCGGCCGTCGGCCACTGTCACCTCGCGGGCCACGCGGTCGATCCCGGTCGCTTGGGCCCGCAGTTCCAGCGTCACGGCGGGGTCGTCGTAGTGGCCGTCGGGTAGCAGCGAGAGGTCTTCGGCGGTGCTGCCGGCGAAATAGGAGGACAGGGCGACGCGGTCGTAGGCCGGGCGGGGTTCCTCGCCCAGCACAGTGATGTCCCAATCCACACTGAGGCCGCGGGCCAACGCCGCGGTGACGAACTTGTGCCCGACCATGCCGTGGCCCAGCACGACGAGCGAGCGGCGGGACAACGTCATGCAGCACTCCTTCACCCGGTGTACGGCTGGCACAGTGCACTCCGGCGTCGACGTCCCCCCGAGTGCCCCTGTCATAGGACCGCGGCGGCGTTTCCCGGTTGCGGCATTCGTGTTACAACGGGCGCACCGTTGATTTCACAGACCGCACTCTTGGTCGTGCGGATCGCTGACCTGCGGGTTCAGCTCTCACGGGGTGATGTGACCGGAACGACCAGAGCGGTCGCGATGGCCGCGAGTCCCTCGCCACGCCCGGTCAGACCCAGGCCGTCGGTGGTCGTGGCCGCCACCGTCACCGGCGCCCCGGCGGCCGCCGAGAGCACCGCCTCGGCCTCGCCGCGGCGCGGACCGATCTTCGGGGCGTTGCCGATGACCTGGACCGCGACGTTGCCGATCTCGAAGCCGGCCGCGCGCACCCGCCGGGCCGCCTCGGTCAGCAACGCCGCCCCGGAGGCGCCGGCCCAGGCCGGGTCGACCACCCCGAACTGGGCACCGAGGTCGGCGAGGCCCGCCGCGGAGAACAGGGCGTCGCAGGCCGCGTGGGCGGCGACGTCGGCGTCGGAGTGGCCCAGCAGCGCCGGGTGCCCGGGCCAGCACAGCCCGGCGACCCAAAGCTGGCGCTCGCTGGTGTCACCGCCGGCGGCGAAGGCGTGCACATCGACGCCTATCCCCACCCTCATCGTTGCCCCGTGGCCCGCCGCCGGGCGAGCAGCGCCTCGGCGAAGAGCAGGTCCAGCGGCCGGGTGACCTTGAAGGCCTCGTCACTGCCGGGGATCACCTGCACGCTGACCCCAAGGCGTTCGACGAGCCCGGCGTCGTCGGTCGCGTCGGCCCCCTCGGCCGCGTGCGCCTTCTCCAGCACCGCACGTTCGAAGCCCTGCGGAGTCTGGACGACCCGTAGCCGGGACCGGTCCGGCGTCGCGATCACCGCGTCGCCCTCGACCTCCTTGACCGTGTCGGCCACCGCCAGCACCGGCACGACCGCAGCCGCACCCGCGCGCACGGCACGCGCGACGGCGTCCACGAGCTCGACCGGAACCAGCGGACGGGCGGCGTCGTGCACGAGCACGACGTCGACGTCGGCAGGCAGGCTCGCGACGGCCAGCCGGACCGATTCGGTGCGGGAAGCGCCACCGGCGACGACGGTGACTTCGGCCGGGACATCGTGGTCGGCCAGCAATGCCTGGACGGCGGCGACGTCGGCGGGCGGGGCGGCCACCGTCACCAGGTCGACGCTGTGCGCACGTGCGAGAGCTCGGACGGCGTGCACCAGGATCGGCACGCCTCCGAGCTCTCGGAGTGCTTTGGGTGTTCCGGGGCCGAGCCGTTCACCCCGCCCTGCGGCGGGCACAACAGCAGCTGTTCGCATGGCCTAGGAAGCTAGTACCTCATCAAGGATGGCTTCCGCCTTGTCCTCGTTGGTGTGCTCGGCAAGGGCCAGCTCACTCACCAGGATCTGACGCGCCTTGGCCAGCATGCGCTTCTCGCCCGCGGACAGGCCGCGGTCCCGCTCGCGACGCCACAGGTCACGAACGACCTCGGCCACCTTGATGACGTCGCCGGAGGCGAGCTTCTCGAGGTTCGCCTTGTACCGGCGCGACCAGTTGGTGGGCTCTTCGGTGTGCGGTGCACGCAGCACCTCGAACACCCGGTCGAGACCTTCCTGGCCCACGACATCGCGAACACCGACGAGGTCGACGTTGTCGGCGGGGACGCGCACGGTCAGGTCGCCCTGGGCGACCTTGAGTACCAGATAGACACGGTCAACACCCTTGATGCTGCGCGTCTCGATGTCCGAAATGAGCGCCGCACCATGATGCGGGTACACGACGGTCTCGCCGACCTTGAAAGCCATGAGCCAGAATCCCCTTCGGTCGAGAACCTCAGGATAGCACGACAGATGGGGCGTTTGTGCAGGTCAGGGGCCCAGTGGGAGTTCTGACGGGTACTTGACAAACCCACTTTCGTGGTACTCCCGCAGGTCAGCGACACACCCGGGAGCAAGTCGGCACCGACACAACCGATAGCCTGCCGCCCTCCATGTGCCCGTGAGGAAAGGTCGCCGTGTCCGCATCGCTGCGTGCTGTCGTGATCGCCGCCGCCGTTCTTGCCACGACCGGATTGTCCGCCTGCGGCGCCGGGTTCACCGCCGGGACCGACAAGGTCGAGGCAGGTAACGCCAACGGCGAGGTCGGCGGTGTGCTCGCCCGCAACCTGGTCCTGGTCAAGTCGCCGCAGGCATCCCCGGCGGCCCTCGCCGGGACCCTGATCAACAATGGGAACCGCCCCGACCTCCTCGAGCGCATCGAACTCACCGAGAACACCGCCGGGGCACGCACGATTTCACTGACCCCGGCACTGACCCTCGCCCCCGGCGCCGTGCTGCCCTTCGGTTCGCAGGACGAGCCCCCGCTGACGATCCCCGAGGCCGCCAGTCTGCGGGTGGGCAACTTCGCCACCGTGGTGCTGCGTTTCCGCGACGCCGGCGACCTCAGCCTGTCCGTCCCGATCGAGCCCCGCGACAACGAATTCGCGGAGATCGTGCCGGAGGCCCCCAAGCCCACGGTCCCCGCCCGCCCCGCGCAGAGCCCTGACCCTGAGGACACCGCACCCGCAGTCAAGCCGTAGGTCGGCTCCACCCGGGTTCGTCGCCGCTTACGGCTCGAACTTGTACCCCAGGCCCCGCACGGTGACCAGGTAGCGCGGGGTGCCCGGATCGGGCTCGATCTTCGACCGCAGCCGCTTCACGTGCACGTCGAGGGTCTTGGTGTCCCCTACGTAGTCCGCGCCCCAGATCCGGTCGATGAGCTGCATCCGGGTGAGCACCCGGCCCGCGTTGCGCAGCAGCAGTTCGAGGAGTTCGAACTCTTTGAGCGGCAGCGGGACCGAGACCCCGCCGACCGTGACCACGTGCCGGTCGACGTCCATCCGCACCGGGCCGGCAGCCAGCGTCGGCAGCATCGGCTCCTCGATCTCTCCGTGCCGGCGCAGCACCGCCCGGATCCGCGCCAGTAACTCGCGGTGGGAGTACGGCTTGGTCACGTAGTCGTCGGCGCCGATCTCCAGGCCGACGACCTTGTCGATCTCGCTGTCCTTGGCCGTCAGCATGATCACCGGCACATTGGACTTCAGGCGTAGTTGCCGGCAAACCTCAGTGCCGGGCAGTCCCGGCAGCATCAGGTCGAGCAGTACGAGGTCGGCGCCACCACGCTCGAATTCCTCCAGGGCGTCCGGCCCGGTGGCCGCCACGGCCACGTCGAATCCCTCCTTGCGCAGCATGTAGGACAGTGCGTCCGAGAACGATTCCTCGTCCTCGACGACCAGCAGACGCGTCACGGGTACTCCTCTTCCGACAGCCTCCGGACAGCACCGGACGCAGGGGTGAACAAGGGCAGGCGCAGGGTGAAGGTGGATCCGGAGCCCTCGACGCTCCAGACCCGCACATCGCCGCCGTGGTTCTGGGCGATGTGCTTGACGATCGACAGGCCCAGCCCGGTGCCCCCGGTCATCCGGGATCGGGCGGGGTCGACGCGGTAGAAGCGCTCGAAGATGCGCTGGAGTTCGGCCCCCGGGATCCCGATGCCCTGGTCGGCGACCGCGATCTCGACGAGGTCGTCACTGCGGCGCACGGTCACCTTCACCGTGGTCCGGTCGGGGCTGTAGTTGACGGCGTTCTCGATGAGGTTGCCCAGCGCCATGCAGAGTTGAGCCTCACTTCCGTAGACCTTGAGCCCGCTCGGGGAATGCCCGGTGACGGTGATGCCTTTGACCGCGGCGATCTCGCGGGTGCGGTCGATCGCGGCGTCGACGATCTCGTCCACACCGACCGCCTGCGGTTCCTTGAGCGGGTCGCGGCTCTCCAACCGGGACAGGTCGATGAGCTCCTGGACCAGGTGCGAAAGACGCTGCGATTCGTGCTGCATGCGGCCGGCGAATCGGACGACGGCTTCGGGATCGTCGGAGGCGTCCTGCACGGCCTCAGCAAGCAGGCGCAAGGCGCCGACGGGGGTCTTGAGTTCGTGGCTGACGTTGGCGACGAAGTCCCGGCGCACGGCGTCGACGCGGCGGGCATCGGTCTGGTCTTCGATCAGCACCAGGATGTGGCGGGTGCCCAACGGGGCCACCCGCGCCCCGACCGCGAGCGTGCCGCCGCCCACCGGGCCACGGGGCAGTTCGAGTTCGATCTGGCGGATGCGACCGTCGCGGCGGACCGCCGCGACCAGGTCGGTGAGGTCATCGACGGCCAGGTGCTCGTCCCGCACGATGCCGAACGCGTAGGCGGCCGGACTGGCCTTGCAGACCAGGTCCGCCTCGTCGAGGACGACGGCCATCGACCGCAGGACCGACAGAACCTGACCCACGCCCTCGTCCAGGCCCTTCGGGGCCGGCGGCGGCTCCGGACGCAAGGTCCGTTCGCTGGCGCGGTGGGCCAGCCACGCGCCGAGGCCGACGAGTAGCCCGACCAGGGCGACGACGACGGTCAGCGACGTATCCACCGGCACTCCGGCAGCGTGGTCATGTCTCGATGTTAGGCGCGAGCGGCCCCTCGGCCGCCAGTGCGCGGGTCCGTGAGCGTGGTCGCCGTCGAGAATTCACCACGCCGCTGACCGCCGTTCATCCGGGTTGCGCGATGCTGGTTGCATGCGTGACGCCTTTCAGAACGAACTCCAGTCGATCCGCGACGAACTGGTCGAGATGACCCAACTCGTCGGCTTTGCGATGGCCCGGGCCACCAATGCCCTGCTGGAGGCCGATCTGGATATGGCCGAAAGCGTGATCACCCACGACCGCGAGATCGACAAGCGCCGCAACGAGCTCGACGAACGGGCCTTCGACCTGCTGGTGCGTCAGCAACCGGTGGTCGCCACCGACCTGCGGGTGGTGATCACCAGCCTGCGGATGAGCGCGGACATCGAGCGCATGGGGGATCTTGCGCTGCACGTGGCCAAGGTCGCTCGGATGCGCCACCCCGCCCTGGCCGTTCCTCGTGAGCTGGTCTCGATGATCCTGGAGATGGGCCATGTGGCCCAACGGATCGTCACCAAGGCCGGCAGCGTCATCGCCTCGCGCAACGTGGCGGCCGCCTTGGAGCTCGAACACGTCGACGACGAGATGGACAAGTTGCACGAGCAGGTTTTGCGGCAGCTGCTGTCCCCGGAATGGACCCACGGCACGCAGGCTGCAGTCGACATCACCCAGCTCGTGCGCTACTACGAGCGTTACGCCGACCACGCCGTCTCAGTGGCCCGCCGGGTGGTCTATTTGGCGACCGGCGAGTTCCCGACCTCGGGTCCGAACCCGGACGACCCGACGACCTACCGCACCGACAGCTGAAGGTCCGTCAGCGTCCCTGCGCGGCCACTGCGGCGGCTGCGGTAGCTGCTGCAGCCGGGTCCAGATAACGCCCGCCCGGCACCAGCGGCGCGAACGCGGCGTCGAGTTCGTAGAGCAACGGGATGCCGGTGGGAATGTTCAGGTCCACCACGGCAGCGTCGCTCATCCCGTCGAGATGCTTGACCATCGCGCGCAGCGAGTTGCCGTGCGCGGCCACCATCACCGTGGCGCCCGAGCGCAGGTCCGGCACGATCGCGTCGTACCAGTAGGGCAGCATGCGCTCGACGACGTCCGCGAGACATTCGGTGCGCGGGACCAGTTCCGCCGGCAGGTCGGCGTAGCGGATGTCGTGCACCTGGGAGTAGGGGTCGTCGTCGGGCAGCGGCGGCGGCGGGGTGCGGTAGGAACGCCGCCAGGCCTGGAACTGTTCGTCGCCGAACTGCGCGAGCGTCGCCTTCTTGTCCTTGCCCTGCAACGCTCCGTAATGGCGCTCGTTGAGCCGCCAGCTGCGCCGCACCGGGATCCAGTACCGACCGGCGGCCTGCAGGGCGAGCTCGCTGGTGCGGATCGCCCGCCGCATCACCGAGGTGTGCACGACGCCGGGCAGCACCTCTTGCTCGAGCAGCAGCTCGCCCGCCCGGGTGGCCTCGGCCGCACCCCGGGCGGTGAGGTCGACATCGACCCAGCCGGTGAATTGATTGGTCGCGTTCCACTCGGACTGGCCGTGGCGAAGCAGCAGCAGGCGAAAGGTCGCGGCAGACATGCGCTGCACCCTAACCGGGTGCCGGTGCAGAGCCCTCGCTCGGCTCGGAGGTGTCGAGCAGGTGCCGGAACGCGTCGAGGTTGGCGGTGGACTCCCCGCGGGATACCCGCCACGCGTGCTCGCGGCGGATCGAGGTGGCGAACCCGCGTTCGAGGATCGGGTTGAAGCTGCCGTCGGAGTACTCGAGCACGGACCCCAGGATCCGGTCGAGCTCGGCGGCGTCGATACCGCTCAACGGGAGGCGCCCGGTCAGGTAAATGTCCCCGAGGCGGTCGACGGCGAAGGCGACGCCATACATCCGGGCGTTGCGCTCCAGCAGCCAGCGGTAGACCTCGAGGTGGTTCTCATCCGGGCGCCGGGCAACGAACGCGTTGACCGACACGCTGTGCGGACCGACCGCCAGCGACACCGTGGTCGTGAGCTTGCGCGTGCCCGGCAGGGTGATGACGAACAGACCCGGCTTGGACTCGACCCAGCTCACCTCCAGCGCAGCGAGTTCGGCGCGCAGAACCGCAGAGACCGACGCCTCGTCAGCCGATGGCTGATCCGCACTCACCGCGCCGCCCGCCGCTCCACCACGATCTCGGACCCGCTGAGGGCGCGCGAGTAGACCCCGAGCAGAGCCGCCGCCGTGGCCGACCACCCGAAGCGTTGGGCGTGGACGACCGCGCCCTCCCCCAGCTCTGCCCGCCGGCCGGGATTCGCGAGCAGCCCCAGCAGGGCATGGGCCCAGTCCCGCGGTTCGTGACCGTGCACCAGAATCCCGGACTCGCCCTCGGACACCGCGGTCCGGAGCCCGCCGACGGCCGCGGCGACGACGGGGGTACCGCACGCCTGCGACTCGACGGCGACCAGCCCGAAGGACTCCGAGTACGACGGCACGACCGTGAGGTCCGCCGCGCGGTACCACTGCGCCAGGTCGACCTGCGGAACCGGCGGCGCGAAGCGGACCAGGTCGGTGATGCCGAGTTCGACGGCGAGCTTCTGCAGCGATTCCGGTTCGCCGGTCCCGCTCCCGCTCGGTCCGCCGACCACGACCACGACCAGGCGCTCGCGGCGGGCCGGATCGATGCGGAGCAGCTCGGCCACGGCACGCAGCAGGACGTCGGGCGCCTTGAGCGGTTGGATCCGGCCGACGAAGAGCAGGACCTCCGCATCGCGCGCCAGCCCCAGCTGAGCGCGTAGCTGGGCGCGCGCGCCCGGGGAGACCGGCGGGAAGAAGGTGTCCAGATCGACGCCGGGTGCCACGACCTCGACCCGATCCGGGGCCGCGGCGTAGAGGTCGACGAGCTGGCGAGCCTCCTCGTCGGTATTGGCGACGAGGCGATCGGCGGCTTCGACGACCTGCGATTCCCCGATCACCCGCGACGCCGGCTCCGCGGTGTCACCGACGGCCAGGGCAGCGTTCTTCACCTTGGCCATGGTGTGCATGGAGTGCACGAGCGGGATTCCCCACCGCTCGGCGGCCAACCAGCCGACCTGGCCGGAGAGCCAGTAGTGGGAATGGACGAGGTCATAATGGCCGGGCTCGCGGGCCGCCTCGGCCCGCAGCACCCCGGTGGTGAAGGCACACAACTGGGCGGGCAGATCCTCCTTGGCCAGGCCCTCGAAAGGCCCCGCCGTGACGTGGCGGACCAGCACGCCGGGCGCAAGTTCGACAACCGGCGGGGTGTCCGACGAGGTCGTCCGCGTGAAGATCTCGACCTCGACCCCGAACGCGGCCAGTCGTTTGGCGACCTCGGCGATGTAGACATTCATCCCGCCTGCGTCACCGACACCGGGCTGGTCCAACGGCGAGGTGTGCACCGAGAGGGTGGCGATCCGGCGGGGCATGACGCGGTACACCGGAAGGACCCGCATCGCCTCGCACCTCCAGCTCCGCGCCACCTCTGCCGATGATCCAGGCGAGGCCTCACCGATGCTTCGGCGCACCAGGGCGCCCTGGCCTGGTCAACCCTGCACGATCCTTGCGCATTCCGGGCGGGGGCCGGCACCTCACCCGTACACGGTCAACGCGTTCATTCTTCACGTTTTGCCCGGATCGTCGGACAGCCAAACCGGACCGGCCCCACCGTACGAGGAGATCACCAGGACACATCCCGCCAGGCCCGGAGGGCACCGTGAAGTCGAACAGTTCGTCCAGCAAGGCGCGACGGTCCACCGTCGCCATGGTCACCACAGCACTGGTCAGCACCACCCTGCTGGGCATCACCGCGACTCCGGCCGAGGCCGGCAGCAAGTACCCGTCAGTCTGCGAGAGGGGGCGGATCGTCTGCATCGACAAGTCCGACCGCACCATCCGTCTGCGGGAGAACGGGCACACCGTGCTCAAGCTCGACGCCCGCTTCGGCGCCTCCCGCACCCCCACCCGCGAGGGCATGTTCCGCGTCTTCTGGAAGAACAAGGACCACGTCTCAAAGCTCTTCGGCAGCGCGATGCCATTCTCGATGTTCTTCAGTGGCGGGCAGGCGATCCACTACTCCTCGGACTTCCTGCGCAACGGCTACCGGGGCGCCTCACATGGCTGCGTGAACACCCGGGAGTACGGCAAGATGCGCCGGCTCTTCGAGGCGGTTCGCGTCGGGGACCGCGTCTACATCTACGACTGAGGCCCTGGGCCTAGCGCATAACGGACATTTTGGGTTACGGTTCGAGAGATCCAAAGCCGAATCACATTCGGATCTTGATCTTGGTCGCACCCCCCAGGAGTCCCCATGCGTCAGCACACCGTTCGGGCGTCCATGGCAGGCATTGCCTCGACTGCGTTGGTCGCCGCCACCGCGCTGGTCGGCGTCGCAGCGCCGGCAGAGGCTCGCAGCTCGTCCTTCCCCTCGGTGTGCAGCTCCGCGGGCAAGATCCTCTGTGTCGACAAGAGCCAGCGGGTCGTCCGGTTGATGCAGAACGGGCGCACGCTCTACAAGCTGGATGCCCGGTTCGGTAACCGCCGCGAACCCACGCGCAACGGCATGTTCCGTGTGTACTGGAAGAACGCGGATCACGTCTCGTCCCTGTTCGGCAGCGCGATGCCCTTCGCGATGTTCTTCAGCGGCGGCCAGGCGATCCACTACTCCTCGGACTTCCTGCGCAACGGCTACAACGGGGCCTCGCACGGCTGCGTGAACACCCGGGCGTACTCGGCGATGCGCGGGATGTTCTACGCCACCCCGGTCGGCACGCGGGTCTACGTCTACTACTCCTGACTCGACCGAACCCCGACGGGGCCGCTGACGGCACGTCAGCGGCCCGGTAGCCGTGCACAAGGGAAGCCCATCCCCTTGTGCAGCCTTCGGCGTGAACGTGACGGACTACCAGCCGCGAGGCGAACGCGGACCACGGCCCCCGCGGCCACCACGGCCGCCGCGGCCACCACCGCCTGCGGAGCGCACCGCCGGGCGGGCATCGAGCAGGTAGACCAGCGCAGCGACCGTACCGGCGATGACCAGCAGGTCGAAGACGCTGCGGAACACCAGCCGTTGGGTCAGCAACGCCGGCAGGGCGCCCCACGCCACCGCTACGCCGAGCAGGATCAGCCACATTTGCTTGGTCTGCTTGTCGGCGGCCGGGAAGGCGGCCGCGGACCGCATCGACACGTCGAGCAACGCGAAGACGTGGACGGCCAGCAGGGCCGCGCCCATCAGGTTCATCGCCGAGTCGAGCGTGTCGTACCCCACCGTGGCCTCCCTGTTGCCCTGTCTGAGCCTAGAGCGTGGTGCGGGTCCTTGCCCCGGACATGAGGTCGCCCGGCCGGGCGAGCCTTGAGGCGTCGTCCGACCGGGCAGTTTCAGGGGCGATCAGTTCCCGGCCTTGGGCGGCGGGATCAGACCTGGAGGAAGTACTTAGTCGCCGACCTTGCTGGCGGTGACCGAGGCAGCCTTGCCGGCCCGGGTGGCGGTCTTGCGGGCCGAGGTCACGGTGCTCTTCGCAGCGCTCGTGGTGGCCTTGGTGCCACGCTCGGCAGCGCCGCGCACGTTGCGGGCCTTGCTGACGGTGTCCTTGGCCTGCTCCAGCAGGTCCTTGGTGGACTTCTGGGTGCGGACGCGCTTGACGATGGTCTCGCCGCGCTCGATGAGCTTGACGTAGCGCTCGTCGGCGGCCTTGACCTGCTCGTCGGCGCGGTCAACCAGCTTGGTGCCCAGCTTGCGGGTCTGCTTCGGCAGCTCGGTGACCTTGTCAGCGATCTTCGAGGGCTTGACCTTGGCGTCCTCGCCGGTGAACTCGGTCCGCAGCTTGGAGACGCGGTCCGGCACGGCCTTGATCTTCTCGACGGCCAGGTCGCCCACGCCGGCAACGGCGTAGAACGGCTTCGGGCCGGTCAGGGTCTTGGCGAAGTCGGTGTAGGACTTACGGATGTCTGCGGCGGTAGCCATGAGCGGTACCTCTTTCTTTACGACTCGGTCCCCGGTGCGGGGATTGCTTCAGCTGAGTCGTTCTCTTTGCGGAACGACTCGTAAATGTCCTGCAGCACGTTCTTCTGGCGATCCGTCAGGTGCGGGTCCGCACTGACTGCGGCGAGGAACTCCCGGCTGGAGTCGTCTCGCTCGGCGAGAATCCCCGCTTGCATGTAGAGCTGCTCTGCCGAGATCCGCAGCGCCTTGGCGATCTGCTGCAGGATCTCCGCGGAGGGTTTGCGCAACCCGCGCTCGATCTGGCTGAGGTAGGGGTTCGAGACTCCCGCCGCCGCCGCCAGTTGGCGGATCGACAGCTTCGAGCTCTTGCGCTGCTCCTTGAGGTATTCCCCAAGACCGCCCGGAAGAGTGGCCATGGCACGAGCTTGCCCCATGGTGCTAACTATTGCAAGCGCGCAGGCAGCACTTGGCGTGTGATGCCGATCTCAGGCGCATCCCTGCGGTGACCACGCTCGGGGGGCCCAGGGCCCGCGGGGCCCGCGCCGCCCATCTTGATAGGTCGAGTGGTCGATCTTGCCCTCGTCCGTTCGGCCCGTTTCGGGGCTTGGACCGGTTTGTGGGTGATTTGGCGAGCCGAATCTGCCTGTTGTTCCGTCTCATGGTCGGCAGTGCCCCGTGCGGGGCGTGGCGCGAGTGTGCGGAGTTGTGGTGGTCAAGCAGTCCCGGTTCGGTGCGGTGTCCCGGCTCGCGTCCGCTCGTGGTGCTCGGCGGTTGGCGGCAGCCACGGGCGTCGCGTTGCTCGCCCAGGTCGCTGTGGTTCCGCTCGCCGCGACTGCTGTGCCGGTGCCGACGGCGAAGGCCTCAGCAGCGCTGGTGACCGAGCGCCCGGACCCGGTTTCGGCGATGGTGACGGCGAAGGCGCAGGGTTCCCGTGTCGAGGTGGTCAGTGCCCGCACGGAGTACGAGACGACGTTCGCGAACCCGGACGGTACGTGGACCACGGATGCGTACTCGGGCAGGATCCGTGTCCGCGAGGACGGGGTCCTGCGCGAGATCGATCTGACTATGGTCAAGCACGCGGACGGGACGGTCGGGCCGCGCCGGCACCCGCACGGCCTGCGGCTGACCCGGAAGACCACGGGCGGTGTGGACGACGTTGTCACGGTCACGGCCAAGGGTGGCCGGGGTGTGTCGTTGGGGTGGGGCAAGGCGCTGCCCGAGCCGGTCCTGGACGGCGAGCGGGCGATCTACCGGGGCATCACCGCCGGGGTGGACATGGTCATCGAGGCGCGCCGTAGTGGCTTCGAGCAGACTTTCGTCATCGCCGAGGTGCCGACCGCGCCGTTGTCCTGGAGCGTGCCGCTGCGCACCACCGGAGTGGACGCGCGGGTGGCTGCTGACGGGTCAGTGGTGTTCACCGACTCGACCGGCAAGGGCAAGGGTGAGGAGGTCTACCGCATCCCGGCGGGGGTGGCGTGGGACGCAGTGGTGGACCCGAACACCGGGGACCGCGCGAACATCTCCCCGGTGACGTTCAGCCTCCGCCAGGCCGGTAGGGGTAAGGCGGTGCTGACCGTGACCCCGGACGCTGCGTGGCTGATGGACCCGGCGCGGGTGGCCCCGATAACGGTGGATCCGAACTACGCCGATGGGACGATCGCGCCGAACTTTGATGCGTTCGTGCAGCAGGGGGTCACGACCAACCAGGGCGCGGATGTGGACCTGAAGATCGGCAACAACGGTGCCGGGCAGAAGGCTCGCTCGTTCTTGCGTTTCCCGGCCGCGCCGGTGGCGGGTAAGGCGATCGTGTCCGCGGATCTGAACCTGTACATGAACCACTCCTGGTCGTGCACGAACCGGGCGTGGGAGGTGTGGACCACGGGCCGCGCGGACCCGGACACGACGTGGACGAACCAGCCGAGTTGGACTGCGAAGATCGCGACGACCTCGACGACGAAGGGGTACAGCTCCGCGTGCGGGAACGATTGGGTGAAGGTCCCGGTCAAGAACACGGTGGCCGCGTGGTCGACCTCGGCGGAGACGGCGAACACCCTAGGGTTGCGGGCCAGTGACGAAGCGGACCCGCTGGGGTGGAAGAAGTTCTCCTCCGCCAATGGTGCCAAGCCGCCGTACATCTCGTTCACCTACAACCGGGCGCCGTCCAACCCGAACGCGCCGTCGATCTCCTTCGCCGCTCCCTATGCCCAGCCCGGTTCGAGCACGACCGAGCTGTTCGTCGGTACGCGCCGCCCGGAGTTCTACGCGAAGGCCTCCGACCCGGACCAGAACCAGGTCCAGCTCACCTTCAAGGTTCACAACTCGTCCTCGATGAGCGCGGCGTCTGAGGTCGGCGAGTGTGTGATCGGCAACCTCACGGCCGGCGCGAACGGGTACTGCTCGCTGGGCGCGGACCTGGCAGACAACGCGACTTACTGGGTGCGCGCGAAGTCCACGGACGGGATCACCCCGGGGCCGGGGTGGTCCCCGACAACGAGCTTCAAGGTGGGCGCTGCGACCCCGGCGGCGCCGACCATCTCCTGCCCGACGCATGCGTCGGGCACCTGGGCGGACCAGGTACCCGCCGCGGAGGTGGAGTGCACGGTCACCGCGGCAGGGACGGGGACGAATGCGCCCGGGTACGTGCGGGTCAGCATTGACGGCTACTTCGAGACCGAACACAAGATCACGCCCTCCCCGGGCGCGGCGCACGTGACGGTGAAGGTCCCGCCGACCCGGGGCGGGCACAGTGTGCGGGCCCGCGCGTTGACCCGCGCGGGCAAGCTGGGGCCCTATTCGGCGACTTACCAGTTCGGGTACGGCTCGACCGCGCTGAGTTCCCCGCAGGTGCACCCGATTGCGACGAGCGCCGGGCCGGTGGACATCGCTGCGAGTGGCCCGCCGCGCGGCGTTTCACCCGTCCCGGCTGCGAGCGTGCGCTGGCGCCTTGCCGGTAGCGGCAACGACGAGGTGAGCGGGTGGAACAACACCACAGCAGCGCCGTTGACCGTCGTGGACAACGGCCCCGGTGGTATCGCGGTCACCGGGGTGTGGGACAGCACCCGGGAGGTGCGCGATCACGCCGCCGGGCAGGATGTGCCGGCGGACTGGGCGCTGCTGGAGATGCAGGTGTGCCTGACTTACGCAGCGGGACCGCGGTGCACGTGGTCCGAGCAGCCGGTCACCGTGCTGCGCACCGTGGGTGGTTTCGCCGCCGCCGGCCCGAGCGCCCCGGCCGGGCCGGGTGAGGTCTCGCTGCGCACCGGTGAGTTCACCACCACCGCCACCGATGTGTCCGTGCCCGCCTACTCGGGCAGCTTGTCGATCTCGCGCACCCACACCACTGGCGTCGAAGCCGGCGCGGAGGCGGCACAGACGGCGGGGGTGTTCGGGCCCGGGTGGGTCAGCGCGTTCGACGGCGACGGCGGGCTCGGCGGCCTGCAGCTTCTGGACAACACCCACATCGACGCCACTGTTGCTCTGGTGGACCCGGCCGGCGCGGTCCTGACCTACCGGACTCCCACCGGGCTCCAGCGCACGGGTGAGGACGCGCTACCCGCAGGGGTGTATGAGCCGGTGCTCAGCGCCGACGAGGTGCAGGCGGGCACCCTGGGGATCGGGCCCGGCACCGAGAGCGGGCAGGTCATCGCGACGTTCACCGACATCATCGGCACGAGTACGAAGTTCATCCAGACCGCGGCCCCGACCACGGCGAGCGGTGCGGTGTTCGCGCCGAAGAGCATCACCGAGGCGGACATGCCCGGCTCGACGATGTACGTGCGCGATGACGATGGCCGGATCGTGCGGATCATCGCCCCGCGCCCCGCCGGGGTGAGCTGCCCCGTACCGGACGACGACTCCGCAGCGTTGCTGGTTGCGGGGTGCCGGGCGCTGCGCCTGGAGTACACGACGGCCGGTTCGCCCGCGCAGTCGCGGCTGAGCAAGGTCCACCTCAACGTCGGCGATGCGGATGGGAGCGCCGGTGAGGTCACGCTGGTGCAGTACGCCTACACCGCGGGTGGCCGCCTGGAATCGGCGACGGATTCCCGGACCGGCCTGATGACCCGTTACTCCTACGACGGCGAGGGGCGGCTCACCCAGCTCACGCCGCCCGGCGCCAACCCGAACCCGGTCACGATGCACTACTCCGGCCAGGACGGGAAGCTGACCAAGCTCACCCGCCCGCGCCCGGCCGGTGACCCCACCGGTGGCGTCGCCACCCTGGCCGCGTTCCACCAGCCGGCCTCGCTCACCGCGGCGGGTCTGCCGGTCATGACTGCGTCCGCGGTCGCCGCCTGGGGGCAGCGCTCCGTGCCGGCCGCGGTGTATGCGGTGTTCGGCCCGAACCACCCGATGAGCGGCGAGCCCGGTGCCGCGGACTGGCCGTATGCCACCCTGATCTACACCGATGCTGCGGGTAACACGGTGAACACGGCCGTCTTCGGCGCGGGCACGTGGCAGATCACGGCCGCGGACTACGACGAGTTCGGCAACGTCGTCCGCGAGCTCGACGCGGCCGCGATCGCTGCGGTGACTGCGGGCTCCCTGCCCGTGGGGGTGGCGAACCAGATGGCCACCGAGACGGCCTACAACGAGGCGACCTACGACGCGGAAGGTGCCGTGAAAATCCCGGCAGGGATGGCGGTCATCGACGTCTACGGGCCCCTGCGCAAAGTGCTGCTCGCCGACGGGTCCGACGTGCTCGCCCGTCCGCGGGTGCACACCACCTACGACCAGGGTGCGCCGAACCTGGCCGAGCATGGCCCCTACTGGCTCGCGACCACGACGAAGGTCACTGCCCTCGACCCGGGTACCGGCAATGACCTGGAGACAGTGTCCTTGACGCGGACGGGCTACGACCCGGTCGAGCCTGGGGACACCACCGGTTGGGACCTGTGGGCGCCCACCACTGTCACCACCGACATGGGCAGCGCCGGCGAGGACATCACGCGGGTGACCCGTTATGACGCCGAGGGCAAGGTGATCGAGACCCGCCAGCCCAAGGCCAATGGCGGTGATGCCGGCTCCCGGGTCACGACCTATTACGCCACCGGGTCGAGCCCGGTGGATGCGTGCGCGAATAAGCCCGCCTGGGCCGGGCTGGTGTGCCAGGTCGGCCCCGGCGACGGCACGAGTTCGGTCCTGCCGACAAGCACCATCACCTATACCGACCTGCTCGCACCAGCGAAGGTCATCGAGAAGGCCGGGTCTGCGACCCGGACCGTGACGACCACCTACGACGACGCCGGCCGGGTGAGCAAGGTGCTGCCGGCGAGCAGCGGAATCTCCGACTCGACGCCGATACCGGGCACGATGACCACCTACGAGGCCGCGACGGGCCTGCCGAGCGAACTGATCCAGCTCGACAGCAACAACCAGCCCACGGCGGTCAAGCAGATCACCACCTACGACGGGTGGGGCCGCCCGCGTACCTACACCCCCTCCGGTGGCGGAACCACTACCACCACCTACGACGGCGCCGGCCGGGTTGCGACGGTGGCCGACCCGAAGGGCAGCACCACCTGGACCTATGACCGCAACGACGCCAGCGGCAACCCGTTCGAGCGGCGCGGTCTGCCGAGCGCCATGTCCGTGACCAACCCGGGCGGGCCCGCCGTGGCGTTCACCGCGGAGTACAACGCCGCGGGCGCGCTCATCAAGCAGACCCTGCCCGGTGGGCTGATCCAGCGCCTCACCTACGACGACGGCGGTGACCTGGACACTCTGTCCTACAGTGGCCAGGTGAGCACCGATGGTGTCACCGTCGCCGACAGCCCGTGGCTGTCCTGGTCCGTCGACCGCGACATCGCCGGCCGGATCCGCCGCGAATGGACCCCCGCCGGAGCAGCGTTCACCGGCGCCGCCGCAAGCTCAGCACCCGCCGGGACCATCGACACCGGCGACGCACTCGGCTACGACCGCCACTACGCCTACGACCGCGCGGGACGCCTCGTCCAGGTCCTAGACCGCACCGCGGCCGCGACCGGGTTCGCCGCCGACCCCAGCGACCCGGCCATCGCGGCCCCCGCCTGCCAGGTCCGGACCTACGAGTTCGACCGCAATGGCAACCGCACCAAGCTCACCCGCCGCGCAGCGAACGCCGACGGCAGCTGCGCGACCACGGGCGGTACCCCCACCACCTGGGCCCATGACAACGCCGACCGCCTGATCACCGGAGCGAACGGCGCCGGCAACTACGCCTACGACGCCTTCGGCCGCGCCACCACCATCCCCGCCGCCGATGCTCCCCGCGGGCCCGCCGCCGGGAACATCACCATCGGCTACTACGACAACGACGCCGTCCGCACCATCACCCAGCACAACGGCGCCTCCACGACCTACACCCTTGACGTCGCCGGGCGTCGCGCCACTGCGACGACCACTGGCTCAAGCCCGAGCACGCTCACCCGGCGCTACACCGACCTCAGCGACAACCCCGGGTGGGTCGAGAACACCGTCGGCGGCCAGACCACCATCACCCGCTACGCCGGCTCTCTCGGCGCCGTAAACGCGACCATCGCCGCCAACGGGGCCGTCGCACTCGCGCTAACCAATCCGCACGGCGACAACATCACCACCGCCGACATCCCCGCAGCCGGCCCCGCCACCACCATCGGCGCCTGGTCGGACTACGACGAGTACGGAACGCCCCGAAATGCGGTCGCCGCCGACAGCATCGGAGGCGCCACAAACTACGGGTGGCTCGGCGCGCACGAACGCGGCAACGACGACAGCGGCCTCACCCTCATGGGGGCACGCCTGTACAATTCTAACACCGGAGTATTCACTTCTATCGACCCTATATATGGAGGCAATGAAGCTGCCTATTCCTATCCGGGCGATCCAGTGAATGAGGCCGACGTTACTGGCCAGAAAAAGCACACCCTTATCTTCAAAATTGGATATCTGGCGACTAGCGTCCAGGCACTAATGACATTTCTAAAGTCGGACTTTGCTCGCTATTTTCCCATCGGCGGAGCACCAAATACGCTCGTTGCGCGCGGGCAACTCCTTAAGCTAAACCGCGGAGGCGTTCCTTTTCACGTAATTCTCAGCGAACTCGACGGGTCCGGATTCAAGTTCGACGCGACAGCACTGCACCCAGATGGATCCGATGCGTCCATCCGCTTTACATTTCTCAGAGGCAGTGCGGGTATCCTGTGGCTGCACGTAAATTTCTCTATTCCTCGATTCAGCAAATGTATGGTGTTCGCGATCTTGTACTACGCCGGCTGGGAGGGATACAAGAAATTGGCCAAAAATACTTGGGGTCAATTCGCCTTTAACCTGTCGGGACTGCTCTACAGCGTAAACTCCCTCGCGGGTAAACGTGGCTAGCGGCCTCCGGTGCAATCCACACCGGTCTAAGTGCTTCCAGGCCTATCTGGGAACGATCCTGCTCTTCGCCGTTCTAGCTTCTATGGGCAATGCTTACGCTTGGTGGGTACTTATTGCGCTCACGCAGCCGATCAGCACAGTAGCGCTTCCGCTATTCTTCCTCTTTGTCTGGTACCCAGCGTATGGCTTTGTTCCCGGCTTGGATGATGCACCCTCCTGGCTCGACTCGACAATAATTATTGCCATGTGGATTGTTGTCGCTTGCCTCAATTACATGGCATGTTCGTTTGTTTGGCACAAGCTTCGGGATAGCTAAAGCACTGGGCGTGATGCCACGTAATTATCACGAAAATACCTACTGACAGGTTGAAGTAGGAATTAGGCATCAACCTACTCCACAACCACAAACTCTAATTGACGATCGGATACAACGAAACACGCATTAGCCAGCCAGGATCGCTTGCTCCGAAGGGTCGCACCCGAGGGACCAATTAGTCCGATTCCGCGGCGCGGTCGCCAAATTGGGCGCGAGTTCTGAAACGCCCACTCCAGTTCGGCTTCTTGCTCTGGCCTAATTGGCTCTTGGACTTCTCGAAATTCGTCACATCTCGACCACCACCTCGGCGGCCGCGGGGATGCCGTCGGCGAGCAGGGGGGCATCCGCCGCGGTGTTGCGCTTGATCAGCCCGAGGGCGATCGGGCCGAGTTCGTGGTGGTGGGCGGCGCTTCCGACGTAGCCGACCTGGCGGTCCTCGGTGGTGATCGCGGACCCGCGGGCGGGCAGCGAGGAGTCGCTGCCGTCCAGGTGCAGGAACACCAGGCGCCGCGGGGGGCGGCCGAGGTTGTGGACCCGGGCCACCGTCTCCTGACCGCGGTAGCAGCCCTTGTTCAGGTGGACGGCAACCGCCAGCAGGCCGATCTCGTGCGGGATCGTCCGGTGGTCGACCTCGTGACCGAGGCGGGGCACATGGGCGGCGATGCGCAGGGCCTCATGCGCCCAGACCCCCGCCGGGGTCCCCAGCCCGGCGACCACCTCGCGCAGCCGGTCCCGGGGCACCAGGACCTCGTCACCGGCGAACTCCCCGAGCTCGGCCGGGGCCTGGGGCGGGGTCCAGCGCCGGTGCGCGGGCGGAACCTGCACCCCG
This sequence comes from Sporichthyaceae bacterium, assembly GCA_052387905.1. GTDB lineage: Bacteria > Actinomycetota > Actinomycetes > Sporichthyales > Sporichthyaceae > JBQTII01. Next base: position 130,574 of record JBQTIR010000020.1, read on the forward strand.
GCCGGCACCCAGATCGTCGCCCACTGCTCGCTCACGTCGGCGACCTCGACGCGCAGCATGAACTTCATCTTCGTCAGAAACGCGACCAGCTCCCCGGCGGTCCCCGGCTCGAGGGTGAGCCAGGCAGCCTCCCCGTCGTCGACCAGGTGCAGGTCGTGCTCGATGTGCCCGTGCGGGCTGAGCACGAGGCTCTGGCGGGACTCCCCGGCCTGCAGGTCGGTGAGGTGCTGGGTCGTCAGTGAGTGCAACCAACTGAGCCGGTCCGGACCGCTCACGCGCACGACGCCCCGGTGCGAGAGGTCGACGAAGCCGGCGGCGCGCGCCAGGGCCTGCTGCTCGCCGAACGGATTGCCGTAGTGCGCCGCGACCCCGGCGTCCGGGCCATCGGCTTCGACGGCGCCGGGAAGCTCGAGCAGGGGCGAGGACAACGCGAGGGCGGACACCGGGCCAGCGTACGTCCGGCGACGAACCGCCGTGACGTCAGCGAAAGCGAGCGCAATAGCGCGCGCTCTCGCTGACGTTGCAGCCACGGACGCGCCTACGATGGGCGCCCATGGGTGGGGACAGTGCCAGCGGTCGCTCCGCGACGTGGCGGCACAGCCTCGCCCTCGCCCGCCGGCTCGGCCCGCGCGGCGTCCTCGGCGAGCTGCGAGCCCAGCTTCCCGGCGCTGCGCCACGGCGCCTCCCGCTCGCCCACGACGGGCTCAAGGTCGACTTCGAGATCGACGTCGTCTACACCTGGGTCAACGGGGCCGATCCCACCTGGCAGGCGCGACGCGACGCAGCGTGGGCGAAGGCGAACCCGCACGAGCACAGCAACCTAGCGGCGAATCCGTCGCGCTACCTCGACCGCGCAGAGCTGCGCTACTCACTGCGCTCGCTCGAGCGCAACGCCCCGTGGGTGCGGCACATCTATGTGGTGACTGACCATCAGGTTCCGGCCTGGCTGAACCCCGCCGACCCGCGGCTGCGGATCGTCGACCACACCGAGATCTTCACCGACTCCGGGGCACTTCCGACGTTCAACTCCCACGCCATCGAGTCGCGGCTGCACCGCATTCCCGGCCTCGCCGAGCATTACCTCTACCTCAACGACGACATGTTCTTCGGCGCCCCGTGCGCGCCGGAGGACTTCTTCGTCGGCAACGGGCTCGCACGGCTGTTCCCCTCGCCCAAGTCCCTCCCGCACGGTCCGGTGTCCACCACCGACACCCCGGTGGAAGCCGCCGGCAAGAACAACCGCGCATTGCTGGACAAGCACTTCGGCCGGACCCTGTCCCACCGCTTCCTGCACGCGCCCTACCCGCAACTGCGCTCCGTGGTCACCGAGATGGAGTCGGCATTCGGAGCCGACTTCGCCCGCACCGCCGCCTCGTCGTTCCGCCACCCGAGCGATATCTCGATCCCGGCCTCATTGGTCGGGAACTACGCCTACCTGTCCGCGCGGGCGGTGCCGGGCTCGCTGACCTACGCCTACGTCGACCTGGCCGACCCGCGCCTGGGCCGACGGTTACGCGCGATCCGCGCGCAACACCCCCAGGTGTTCTGCCTCAACGACCACGCCGGGCTGGGCGCGGACCCCGGCGCCGTCACCCGCGCGGTCACGTCCTTCCTCGCCGGTTACTTCCCGGAGCCGAGCTCCTTCGAACGGGCACACGAGCGGCAGCGCCCGTAGATCGCGAAGTGTTCCAGGTCGACCTCGAAACCGGCCTCGGCCCGCACATGCTTCACCAGCTCGCCCGCTACGTCGGCCTCGATCTGGGTCACCGTCTCGCAGTCCCGGCAGACCAGGTGCAGATGAGCGTCATGGCCGGCCGGGTGGTAGGACGGCGCACCGTGACCGAGGTGCGCGTGCCGGACCAAATCGAGGGACTCCAGCAGTTCCAGGGTTCGATACACCGTCGAGATGTTGACCCCGCTAGCGGTCTGCTGCACCCGGGCGCAGACCTGATCCGGAGTGGCATGCCCGAGCACGGACACCGCCTCCAGAACCAGTTCCCGTTGCGGGGTGAGCCGGTACCCCTTCGCCCGAAGCTGCGCACGCCAATCCGGGGCGACCGGCGGGTGGGCCCCGTCGGCGACGAAGGAGGCGTTCGCAGTGTCTGGGTGCTTGCTCATGCGCGTTTGAGCGCCGCGGAGACGTGCGGCTGCAGCGGCTGGCCCATCGCCTCCATCTCGTAGACCCACATCAGCTCACCGTTGACCAGGCCGTACATCCGGTGCCCACGCCGGTAGTCCTTGGCGCTCTCCACCTTGACGACCTTGGTGGTCGCGATCTCGATCCGCGGGCCGCGGATCTCACCGCCAAGGGCCTCCAGGAAGCCCGTCGGATGGGTCAGCAGTACCTCCAGGCTCTTGTCCTCCTGAGGACGCCAGAACCCGGTCTCCATGTTCAGCGGACCGAGTTTGGTGCCGTCCGGGGCGATCTCCCAGGTGCGCGAGAGGTAGTGCAGGAACGGCTTGCCGTTCTGGCTGAACTCGATGCGCTGACCGAAGAGCTTGCGATCGATCGTCGGGTACTCCACGACGCCTTCCCCCTCCCACGCGCCGAGCACGAATGCCAAGGGCATGCAGAGGGGATGCAGATTCGGGGGGATCTCGAACACGGCGCCGAGTTTAGGGGGCTGGCTGCAGGAACACGTTGCTGCCGGTGAAGGTGAATTCGATCCCGTTCGCCGTCGGGTTCAGCGTGATCTTCAGACCTGTGGGGATGTCGCGGAGCCGGATGCGGATCTCCGGGATCTGCCGAGCCGCTGCCGCGGCGGTCTCGTCGTCCACGCCGGTGCTGGACACCTTCTCCGGTTTGACGATCAGCACGTTGCCCTCGATCCGCGGGCGACCGGCCGCCGAAGCCGAGAACGTGCGGCCCAGGAACTTCACCCCGGCCTTGATCTCGACGAGTCCGTCGCCGCCGAAGCCGACCTCGAGGGGGGCCGCCGCCTCGGACATGGCGGGGTAGGTGATCAGGCCGGAGCCGCGCAGGCGCTCGACCTGCACCCCGCCCCCGCTCTGACGCACCCCGTTCAGGTCCGCCTCGATGAGCGCGATGCGCAGCTGCCCGGCCTTGCCGTCGAGAACCCGGATCGAGACCGAATTGAAGGTGCCGTTCACCAGTTCGGGCAGGAAGGGCACTGCGCCGAGGTCGACCATGGGCGATTCCGGGCTGGCGAGCTCGTTCTGGATCCGGTCGGCAATCACGCGCTCGACGGCGTACTGCCCCCCGCGATCACCGACGACGACCAGCGTCAGGACGACGACGAGGAGAATCCACGGCCACCGCCGCCGACGGCGGGCCGGCGCACCCCCCGCCCCATCCTGGGACCAACTCATGGCGCTCATCCCACCAGCAGGCGGCCGAGAACATAGGACGCGGGGGCGGCGAACACCAGGGGCAGCGCGGAATTGAGCATGAGCGCGGCCTCGCCGCTGCGGCGCGCCGCCCGCGTCGCCGCGCGGCGGGCGGTGCGGGCAGCGGCCCGTCCCCCCGTCGGGGCGCCGACCTCGACCGGTGGAGAAGCCAGATCGTAAAGCGCGTAATCGACCGTGCGCCGGGCGAGCACGGCCAGCACCGCCGCCGCGAACGCGACGGCCAGCACGTAGGCCAGATCCATCCCGCCGATCAGCGCGCCGGCGCCGACTCCGACGCCCACGGCAAGGGCCACCGCGAGAAGATCCGCTGCGGCAGCCGGCAGTCCGGCGGCGAGCACGCTCGCCGCGACCCCGGCGGCGAGGACGGCCACGACGGTCACGGCCTCGCCCTCGGTGGCCTCACGTTCGGCGACCAGGGCCGCCGCGAACACGCTCAAGGACACCGCCATCACCGTGGCGGTGAGCCCTGCCGTCAGGCGATCGCGGGTGCCCACCCGCAGGAATTGCAGGATCAGAGCAGCGCCGAGGGCCGGCCCGAGCACCCCGGCAAGCGGGCCCAGCGAGATGTCCCCCGCGCGTTCGAGCATCGCCAGATCGGCCGCAAACCCGGCGGCGACGGCGAGGCCGATCCCGAGATCACGCCCCGGCAGGTCGAGCATGGTGAACCACCCGACGCAGAAGATGATCTGCACGATCACGACCGCGACCAGCAGAGCGACGGTCCCACCCACGGCGGCGAGCGCCACGAGAGCAGCCAGCCCCAGCGGCGCCAGTCGGGCAGGCCAGGCCGCTCGGGAGGTCAGCGTGACCCCCCGGCGAACGGCGGCAGCACCTCGACGGTGGCGCCGTCCACGAGCGCGACGTCGTGGTGGGCACGGGTGCCCACCGGGTCTCCGTCGATCACGAACGAGCAGACACTGATCACCCGGGTGAACTCCGCCGAGTGCCGGGCCCGGGCAGCCTCCAGTGCCTCGTGCAGGCTGGCCGCCTGGAAAGGCTCGGATTCCACCCCGGCCGCCGCGCGCGCCGCGGCCCAGTACCGAATCGTGCCCCCAGCCATGCCGTTCCTCCTCGCTACCAGCGCCACACCAGTCCCACACGAGGGTCCGACGGACCCCAGTGGCCGGCCGACGTGACGCAGGGAACGCTGCGAACTCGCTGCTGCCACCGGTGGTGTGGGATTCTTGACTCTAGACGGACATCCCCTGGTCATCGGGGGAGCGCCATCTGACCCTGAGAGGGGAGGCCGCCGCCATGAGTTCGGTCCTGCTGCTCTCCAACGCCCCACAGGCTGGTGCGGACGCGCTTCCCGCACTCGGGCTGCTGCTGCACTCCGTCCGCGTCGCCCCCGCCGAGGTGGGTGCGCTGCTGGACACCCCGCCGGTCGACGCGGTTCTCGTCGACGGTCGCCGGGACCTGCCGCAGGTTCGCGGGCTGTGCCGGTTGATCCGCACGACCGGCGTCGACTGCCCGCTGCTGCTGATCGCCACCGAGGGCGGCCTGGCGGCGGTCACCGCCGACTGGGGGGTCGACGACGTCATCCTGAACACGGCAGGACCGGCTGAGGTCGAGGCTCGCCTGCGGCTCGCCATCGGGAAACTGGCCGCGGCCACCGCCGACGAGGGTCCCGACGAGATCCGCAGCGGTGACCTGGTCATCGACGAGGCGACCTACACCGCGAAGATCCGCAACCGCTTCCTGGACCTGACGTTCAAGGAGTTCGAGTTGCTGAAGTTCCTCGCCCAGCACCCGGGCCGCGTCTTCACCCGCGCCCAGCTGCTCCAGGAAGTGTGGGGGTATGACTACTTCGGTGGTACCCGCACCGTCGACGTCCACGTCCGGCGGCTGCGCGCCAAGCTCGGCCCGGAGCAGGAATCGCTGATCGGGACCGTGCGCAACGTCGGCTACCGCTTCGTGGTGCCCAACTCGCCCTCGGGCCGCGGCGGCGACCTCGTCGACGTCGACCTTCCTGATGATGCGGAAGACGGCGCCCCGGCAGCTGCGACGGCGCCGGCGATCTCCGAGTCCAGAGGCGGCGGCGGGCCGGCTTGAGCCAGCTGGAGGCGATTGCCGGGTCACTCGACGGCCCGGCCCGGGAGCGGATCGCCGAACTCGATGCTGCGGTGACCGCGGCGGACGGGCGCTCGCCCTGGACGGAGGCCGGGCGCCTCGCGCTGGCCGCCGGGCTCCCCGACGTCACCCACCTGCTGCTGTCCGAGCACGCGGGCGCGCTGCTCGCGTACGCGCAGATCGACCCCGCGGGCACCGTCGAACTCGGGGTGCATCCCGCCCACCGCCGACGCGGCCTGGGCACCGCCGTGCTGCGAGCCGCGCGGACTGCGTCCCCAGTGCCGGTGCGGGTGTGGTCGCACGGGATGCACCCGGGGGCAGCGCCGCTGGCCGAGGCCGCCGGCCTGGTTGAGATCCGCGAGCTGTGGCGGATGCGCCGCCCTCTCCCCCTGGAGCCCGAGTTCGATCCACCGGGGCCCGTCGCGCTCCCACCCGGGGTCAGCGTGCGCGCGTTCATTCCCGGTACGGACGACGCGCAGTGGCTACGGGTGAACGCCGCAGCCTTCGCCCAGCATGGCGAGCAGGGCAGGCTGGGCCCGGCCGACCTCGCGGCGCGAATCGCCGCGGGCTGGTTCGACCCGTCGGGTTTCTTCCTGGCCTTCCGTGGCGCCGACCTCATCGGCTTCCACTGGACGAAGGAACATGCGGCCACCGAGGCCGAGCCGGCAGCGGGGGAGATCTACGTGCTGGGCGTCGACCCGGGGGCCCACAGCGGCGGTCTGGGTCGGGCCCTGTCCCGGATCGGGCTGCGCCACCTGGCGGCCGCCGGGCTGGACAGCGTCCTGCTCTACGTCGACGCCGACAACGCCGCCGCGATCCGGGTGTACACCCGTCTGGGTTTTTACACCGAGGCCACGTCGGTCATGTACGCGGACTCCGGGCCCGGGCAAACCTGAGCGAGGCGGGCCATAGTGCGCGACGGCACCGCCGGTCAGTGATCCAGGTCACCCGGCGGCCACCTGCAGTTCACCTCGCCTTGTCACAATCAGCCCATGACCGTCCGGGCAGAACCCGCCGAGTGGAGCGTGCTCGGTACCGCAATGCGTCCGCTGCCTGGGCTGGAACTACCGCCGGACCGCTTCCTGGACCGCGAGGCGAGCTGGCTGGAGTTCAACCAGCGGGTCATCCAGCTCGCGGAGGACCGCAGCGTGCCGCTGCTGGAGCGCGCGCGCTTCCTCGCGATCTTCGCCTCCAACCTCGATGAGTTCTTCATGGTCCGGGTCGCGGGCCTCAAGCGCCGGATCGCGGCCGGGGTCGCCGTCACCTCCGCCAGCGGGCACCAGCCGCGGGAGATCCTCGATCAGATCTGGGCACGCGCTTCCGAGCTGGCCCAGCGCAACGCGGTCTGCTTCCGCGAGGACGTACTGCCGCGGCTGCGTGAAGCCGGCATCGAGATCCTGCGCTGGGAGCAGCTCACCCCGGCCGAGACCGAGAACCTGCACCAGCTCTTCTCCGACCGGGTGTTCGCGGTCCTCACTCCGCTGGCGGTCGACCCGGCCCACCCCTTCCCCTACATCTCCGGGCTCTCGCTGAACCTGGCCGTGTTGGTGCGCAACCCGGCCACCGGCCGGGAGAACTTCGCGCGGGTCAAGGTGCCGCCGATCCTGCCGCGCTTCGTCGCCGCCTCGGCACAGCGCTACGTCCCCCTCGAGGACGTGATCGCTGCCCACCTGCACGAGTTGTTCCCCGGGATGGAGATCGAGGCCCACCACACCTTCCGGGTGACCCGCAATGAGGACTTCGAGGTCGAGGAGGACGACGCCGAGAACCTCCTTCAAGCCATCGAACGGGAACTGACGAGGCGTCGGTTCGGCCCGCCGGTGCGCTTGGAGGTCGAGGAGGACATCGATCCGCACGTGCTCGATCTGCTGGTGCGCGAACTCGACATCAGCCCCGCCGAGGTCACCGCCCTGCCCGGACCGATCGATCTGTCAGGTCTGCACGCAATCGCCGACCTGGACCGCGCCGAGTTGAAGTACGCCGCGTTCCTGCCCGCGACGCACCCCCACCTGGCCGCGGTCGAGACCGCCAAGGCCGCGGACATCTTCGCGGCGGTGCGTGAACGCGAGGTGCTGCTGCACCACCCCTACGACTCCTTTTCCACCAGCGTGCAGGCCTTCATCGAGCAGGCCGCCGCCGACCCGGCAGTGCTCGCGATCAAACAGACGCTGTACCGCACCAGCGGCGACTCCCCGATCATCGACGCGTTGATCGACGCCGCCGAGGCCGGCAAGCAGGTCGTCGTGCTCGTCGAACTCAAGGCACGCTTCGACGAGCAGGCCAACATCGCCTGGGCACGCAAACTGGAACAGGCCGGCTGCCACGTCGTCTACGGCCAGGTGGGCCTCAAGACCCACTGCAAGCTCGCGCTGGTGGTGCGCGAGGAGGGCGAACGGCTGCGCCGGTACTGCCACATCGGAACCGGCAACTATCACCCCCGGACCGCCCGGCTGTATGAGGACCTGGGGCTGCTCACCAGCGACCCGGTCGTCACCTCCGACGTCGCGAATCTGTTCAACCAGCTCTCCGGGTACGCCCGCGGGACCTCCTACAACCGCCTGCTGGTGGCGCCGAACTCGGTGCGTGACGGCATCATCGAACGCATCGAGAACGAGGTCGGCCACCACCTGGCCGGCCGGCCCGCGCGGGTACGGATCAAGGTCAATTCGCTGGTGGACGAGGCGATCATCGACGCGCTGTACCAGGCGTCGATGACCGGCGTGGAGATCGACATCTGGACCCGCGGCATCTGCGCGCTACGTCCCAGGGTCCCCGGACTGTCCGAGACGATCAGGGTCCGCAGCATCCTCGGGCGCTTCCTGGAGCACTCCCGACTGTTCTGCTTCCACGACGGCGGGACCCCGCAGGTCTGGATCGGCAGCGCGGACATGATGCACCGCAACCTGGACCGCCGGGTCGAGGCGCTGGTCCGGCTGGAGAGCCCGGATCACCTGCGGGAACTCGACGCCCTGTTCGATCTTGCGTTCTCCCCGGACACCGCGAGCTGGCACCTGGACTCCTACGGAATGTGGACGCGGCGGCACCTGAGCGCGGACGGCTCACCCCTGATGGACCTTCAGGAATACCTGATCACCGTCAAGGCGCGGCGGCGCGGCGAGAGCGAATGAGTGCCCCGGCCCCGGCGGCCGATCCCCCACCGCGGACCTGGCCCGACGAGTTCGAGCTACCGGACCCGGCCGGCCCGGACGACCCCACTGCGACGGCAATCGGATGGATCGTCAGTTCCCGTACCCGAAAGGTGCACCGGGCAGAGCATCGGATGCGGACCGGAGATGGCGACGGGGTCCGCAAGATGCGCATCGCGACCAGGCGCCTGCGCAGCGACCTACGCACCCTGCGGCCGCTGCTCGACGAGGACTGGGCGCGCGCCCTGAGCCGCGACCTGGGAGACCTCGCGGACGCGCTCGGTGGCGTGCGGGACCGGGAGGTGCTCGCCGCCCGCCTGGACCACGATCTCGCGAGGATTGCGCCGGGGGCCCATGTGGGCGCGACCCGCGCGTACCTGCACGGCCTGCTCGGCGGTCCGGACGCCGCACCGCCCGCCGCCGGGCTCACCACCCTGGACACGACGGGATACACGGATCTGCGGGCTCGATTGGCCGACGCCCGGGCGGCACCACGACTGCTCACCCAGACCGCGAAACCGTGCGCGGAGGTGCTGCCGCCGCTGGTGGAACGGACCTGTCGCCGGCTGGCGAAGGCGGTGCGCCGGCTGCCGATGGACCCGCCGTCCGGCGCCCTCGACCCGGCGACTGACGGCGCCTGGCACGCCGCGCGCATCGACGCCAAACGCGCCCGTTACGCCGCAGATGCGGTGATACCGGTCTTCGGCGCACCGGCAGCGGACCTGGCCTCGATTCTCACCGAGGTCACCCGCTGCCTGGGCGAGCACCAGGACGCCTCGGTCGCCGCCGAGGGCGCCCTCGCCCTGGCGGCGGAGCCCGAGATCCCCGCTGCCGTCGCACTGGGCCTGGGACTGCTCTACGGCGTCGAACGCCACGCCGTCGTCACTGCGCGTGCCCGCTTCCGCACGCTCTGGCCCCAGGTCGGGCCCACCGTCGAGGCCTTCGCGCAATGTGGGCGTGACCTGCGCCAACCGACCCGGAAGCCGGCCACCCGGACGGACGTCAACAGTTAACGGATGCCTCTACCGATCCGGCATCTGGGGTTCACCTTCCGTTCATCCGCGTCTCCTTCCCTAAGGACGAAGGGCCATCGAGGTCTTTCACTGACCGGCGCCGCGCGGCACCCGCGAGGCGACCCGACCTGAAGGGCCCTCCCTGATGAGCTTCCGGACGACCGCCCAGCCCCGCCGGCTGGCAGCCGCCCTAGCTGCCACCGCCCTTGTCACCGGCGTCAGCGCCTGCGGCGCCGACAACGAGAGTGCCAGCGGCAACTCCTCCCTCGAAGCCCGCGTCGCCGCTCTGGAGAGCCGCCTCGCCGGCCAGGGAGCAGCGGCTCCGGCGGTCACGACCGCGCCGGCCGTTGTCACCAGCCCGGCGTTGGATCTCGCCGGCACGATCTCCGGCGCCGGCGCAAGCTCGCAGGCCGCCGCGATGGAGGCCTGGATCGCCGGCTTCACCGCCAAGTACCCCGACGTCACCGTGAACTACGACCCCCAGGGCTCCGGGGCCGGGCGCGAGCAGTTCTCCGCCGGTGCCGTGCCGTTCGCCGGCAGCGACGCCGCCCTGGACGCCGAGGAGCTAGCCGCGGCCAAGGCAGCGTGCGTCGACGTCGTCCAGGTCCCGCTCTACGTCTCCCCGATCGCCATCGCCTTCAACCTCGACGGCATCGAGAGCCTCCAGCTCAAGGCCGACACGATCGCCAAGATCTTCGACCAGAAGATCACCTCGTGGAACGACCCGGCGATCGCGGCTGACAACTCCGGTGTGACGCTGCCCGACCTCGACATCACCGTGGTGAACCGCTCCGACGAATCCGGGACGACGGAGAATTTCGTCGAGTACCTCAAGGCCGCCGCTCCCCAGTCCTGGCCGCACGAGGTCAGCGGCGATTGGCCGATCGCCGGCGGCGAGGCCGCCCAGGGCACCTCCGGCGTGGTCGGCGCGATGAGCGGCGGCAACGGGACGATCGGCTACGCCGACGCCAGCCAGGTCGACGACCTCGGCGTGGTGAAGGTCGGCGTCGGCACCAGCTTCGTGGGGCCGTCCCCGGACGCAGCCGCCTCGATCCTCGGCGCGTCCGAACGCATCGCCGGCCAGAGCGCCACGAGCTTCGCCTACGAACTGGACCGGGCCACCGACACCGCGGGCACCTACCCGGTCGTGCTGGTCTCCTACAGCCTGGCGTGCACGCAGTACGACTCGCAGGAGCAGGTCGACCTGGTCAAGGCGTTCCTCGGCTACATCGCGAGCGACGAGGGCCAGAAGGTGGCCCAGACGGCTGCCGGCTCCGCGCCGCTGTCGGCGACCCAGCGTGATGAGTTCCTGGCCGCGATCAACGCGATCACGGTGAAGTCCTGAGCAAGCGCGGTCACGCCCGCCGGGGCGCAGGGCGCGGCCCGGCGCCCCGGCGGCACATCTGTGACCAGGCGGAAATCGTGGGGTGGCGACGGTGAGCATCGACCTCGATAAGGCGCCGGGGTCCGCCCCGGTGCCGGCTGTTCCCGTCGCACCCAAGGCCCGCCAGCGCGTCGGCGACCGGGTCTTCGCCGGCGTGGCCACCGGAGCCGGCATCGCGATCCTGGCCGTGCTGGCCGGCGTCACCCTGTTCCTGATCATCGAGGCCTGGCCCGCGATCACCGCGGACTCCGAGGACCTGCCCGGCGGCAAGAACCTGATCGAGTTCGTCGCGCCGCTGGCCTTCGGCACCCTGCTCGGCGCCGCCATTGCGCTGACCATCGCCGCACCGCTCGCGATCGCCATCGCGCTCTACATCACGCACTACGCCCCTCGCCGCCTCGCCGGGTTCCTCGGCCTGACGATCGACCTGCTGGCCGCGATCCCCAGCATCATCTACGGCCTGTGGGGCGCGTTCGTGCTCGCACCGAAGAGCGTCGGACCGACCCGCTGGCTGGAGGAGAACCTCGGCTTCATCCCGTTCTTCGCCGGGCCGGTGTCCGCGACGGGGCGCACGATGCTGGTCGTGGGCATCGTGCTGGCGGTGATGATCCTGCCGATCATCACCGCGATCTCCCGCGAGGTCTTCAAGCAGTCCCCGCAGCTGCACCAGGAGGCCGCTCTCGCGCTCGGCGCCACGCGCTGGGAAATGCTCAGGATGACGGTGCTGCCGTTCGGGCGCTCCGGGATCATCAGCGGCGCCATGCTCGGCCTGGGCCGGGCCCTTGGCGAGACCATGGCGGTGGCGATCATCCTGTCGGTCTCCGGCGCGGTCACCTTCAACCTGGTCAGCAGCGGCAACCCCTCCACCATCGCGGCCAACATCGCGCTGGACTTCCCGGAGTCCAGCGGCGTGAAGGTCAACGCCCTGGTCGCCTCCGGCCTGGTGCTCTTCGCCATGACCCTGGTGGTCAACATGATCGCCCGCTCGATCGTCAACCGCCGTCGCGAGTTCTCGGGAGCGAACTAATGAGCGAGCGCAGCGAGGTCATCCCATGAGCGAGCGCAGCGAGCTCACCAACAAGGACAGTGCACTGTCGCTCATTGGTTGGCCGAGCCCTAGCGAGGTCATCCAATGAGCGCCTCCTACTGGGGTCCCACTCCGCCGCCGGACGGCACGGAGCACGACGCCGACCTCGCCAACGCGGACCTGCTGGGGCTGGACCTCGAGGTCGAGCGACACCTGGCCGCGACCGTCCTCGCCCAGGTCGTCCCACCGGCGCCGCTGGCCCCGCCGGTGACGCACGCGGCGACCCTGGTGGCGTCGGGGGACGATCGCACGGCTCGCCCGGAATCGGTGTCGAGCTCGATCGTGCGCGAGCGCCTGCCCCGGTGGGCGAGCTGGGGAGTACCCGCCGGCTTCACCGCCGGCGGAGCCGCAGCGCTGCCTTCGGGGATCTCCCTGGTGGCGGTGGTGCCCGCGGTGATGCTCGCCTCCTGCGCGTTCCTCTACGCGTGGTCGCGCCAGGTCGAGGGGCCGCGTTTCGCCAAGGACCGTCTCGTCACCGCGGTGGTGACCTCGGCCTTCCTGCTCGCGCTGCTGCCGCTGGTCTCGGTGATGTACACCGTCGTCGGGGAGGGCGCGCAGCGCTTCGACGCCGACTTCTTCAACAACTCCATGCGGGGCGTCGTCGGCGTCGGCGGCGGCGGACTGCACGCGCTCTGGGGAACGTTGATCATCACCGCGCTCGCCGCACTCATCTCCATTCCGATCGGCCTGCTCAGCGCGGTCTACCTCGTCGAGTACGGCAAGAACGGCCGGCTGGCCCGCACGCTGACCTTCTTCGTCGACGTGATGACCGGGATCCCCTCGATCGTGGCGGGGCTGTTCGCCTACTCCCTCTTCGTGATCTTCTACGGCCCCGGTGTGCGCCTGGGCATCGTCGGCGCGGTCGCCCTGAGCGTGCTGATGATCCCGGTGGTCGTGCGGACCACCGAGGAGATGCTCAAGATCGTGCCGAACGAGCTGCGTGAAGCCTCCCTGGCCCTGGGCGTGCCGACCTGGCGGACCATCGTCAAGGTCGTGATCCCGACGGCGTTCGGCGGCATCATCGCCGGCATCACGCTCGCGATCGCGCGCGTGATCGGCGAGACCGCGCCGCTGCTCATCGCGGTCGGCATCACCACCGGCATGAACATGAACCCCTTCGACGGCCGGATGGCCACGCTGCCGGTGTTCAGCTACACCCAGTACGCCAACCCCGGCGTTCCGCGCGATCCCTACATCGACCGGGCGTGGACCGCCGCGCTCACGCTGATCCTGATCGTGATGGCGCTGAACCTGCTCGGCCGCCTGCTGGCCCGGCTGTTCGCCCCCAAAACCTCCTGACGACGACCGGACCCGAGGACACCATGGCCAAGCGCATCGACGTCACCGACCTGAACATCTACTACAAGGATTTCCTGGCCGTTCAGGACATCACCATGACCATCGAGTCCCGCTCGGTGACCGCGTTCATCGGGCCGTCCGGCTGCGGGAAATCCACCTTCCTGCGCTCCCTGAACCGCATGCACGAGGTGATCCCCGGCGCCCGGGTCGCGGGCAAGGTCGTCATCGACGGCCAGGACCTCTACGCCCCCGAGGTCGACCCGGTGGGCGTGCGCCGCCAGGTGGGCATGGTGTTCCAGAAGCCCAACCCGTTCCCGACGATGTCGATCTACGAGAACGTCGCCGCCGGGCTGCGGCTCAACGGCAACCGGCTACGCAAGCCGGAACTCGACGAGTTGGTCGAACGCTCCCTGCGGGGCGCGAACCTGTGGACCGAGGTCAAGGACCGCCTCGCCAAGCCCGGCTCGAGCCTGTCCGGCGGCCAACAGCAGCGGCTGTGCATCGCCCGCGCGATCGCCATCGCGCCGGCCGTCCTGCTGATGGACGAGCCCTGCTCGGCGCTGGACCCGATCTCCACGCTGGCAATCGAAGAGCTGATCTCCGAGCTCAAGACCGAGTACACGATCGTGATCGTCACCCACAACATGCAGCAGGCCGCGCGGGTGTCCGACCGCTGCGCGTTCTTCAACATTGCCGGTACCGGGCAGCCCGGGCGCTTGATCGAGATGGGCCCGACCTCGAAGATCTTCTCCACCCCGACGGTAAAGGCGACCGAGGATTACATCTCCGGCCGCTTCGGCTGAATCAGCCCAGGAACGGGTTGAGTCCGAAATACGCCAGGGCGGCGACCGTCGCCGCCGCGGGCATGGTCAGCACCCAAGCCATCAGGATGTTTCCGACGACGCTCCAGCGCACTGCGGTACGGCGCTTGGTGGCGCCGACTCCGAGCACCGCCGAGGTGATGGTCTGGGTGGTGGAGATGGGCGCGGAGAACGCGAACGCCGTCGTGTAGAGCACCCCCGCCGCCACGGACTCGGCCGCGAAACCGCGGGGCGGGTCCAGGTCGATGATGCGCCGCCCGAGCGTGCGCATGATCCGCCAACCACCGGCGTAGGTCCCGGCGGAGATCGCGGCCGCCGCCGCGACGATCACCCAGATCGGGATGTTGTCGTCGGGTCCGACGTAGTCCGCAGTCAGCAGGGCCAGGAAGATGACGCCCATCGTCTTCTGCGCATCCTGCAGTCCGTGACCCAGCGCCATGGCCGAGGCCGAGACGGTCTGTGCGAGGCGGAAATTGCGATTCAGCGTGCCGGGCTTTCCCCGCCGGCACAGCCACAGAATGATGATCATCAGCAGCCCGGCCAGGGCGAATCCCACGAACGGCGACACGATCATCGGGATGATGACCTTGTCGACGATGCCCTGCCATTTCACGGTGACCCCGGCCGCCAGCGCGGCGCCCACCAGACCGCCGATCAGCGCGTGCGAGGAGGACGAGGGCAGACCGAACCACCAGGTGGTCAGGTTCCAGGTGATGGCGCCGAGCAGTCCGGCGAGGACGACCACCAAGCCGCTCTCGCCCACCGGGGTCTCGATGATCCCCTTGCCGACGGTCGAGGCGACCTTGGTCCCCAGGAACGCTCCGACGAAGTTCATTACCGCCGCCATCAGCAGCGCGACCCGCGGCGTCAGGGCCCGCGTGGACACCGACGTCGCGATCGCGTTGGCGGCGTCGTGGAAGCCGTTGGTGTAGTCGAAGCCCAGGGCGACGACGATCACCAGAATGACGAGCGCAAGCTCCATCTAGCAGCCCCCACCGGGGCAGATGCGAGGCATTGCTCAGCTTTCCTTTACCGCGATGCTCTCGACGGTGTTCGCCACGTTTTCGAAGGCGTCGGCGGCAGCCTCCAGCTGGTCGACGACCTCCTTGAGCTTCATGACCGTCAGGGCGTCGTACTCGCCGCTGTAGAGCTTGGCCAACAGGCGCCGGTAGACCGCGTCACCGGCGTTCTCCAACCGGTTGATCTCGATCCAGTACTCCGCCATGTTCTTCATCGCCTTGAGGCGCGGCATCGCGGCCGCGGTGATCTCGGCGGCCCGCTCGAGGACCTCGACCTGGTCGGCCAAACCCGCGGGCAGTTCGGAGATGTTGTAGAGCACCACCAGGTCGACCGCGGCTTCGATGGCGTCCATGACGTCATCGAGGGAGGAGGCCAGGCGGTAGATGTCCTCACGGTCGAACGGGGTGATGAAGGAGGAGTTGACCTCCTTCATGATCCCGTGCGTGATTTCGTCACTGGCGTGCTCGGCGGCCTTCATCCGCTCGTTGATCTCCGCCCGCTCCGCCGGCGTCGAGCCCAACAGTTCGGTGAGGATCTTGACGCCCACGACGAGGTTCGCAGCCGAGGCCTCGAACATCGCGTAGAACGAGGACTGCCGGGGGGTGAAACGCAGCGCCACGACGACTCCGGTCCGGAATGGGAAGGACTCCGGGGGAGCATGCTACGCACCGCCGGTGACGCTCCGATCGGCGGCGCAGAACTTCCCGGCGGAGGGGAAGCGCGATATACCTGCGTCGACTACTTCTGCATCGGGCACACCCGTCCGACACCGCCGCAGACTCAGCTGGGGGAACGTTGACCGTCATGGAGCTCGTGCCGACCGGGGCCGACCTGGACTCACCGGTGCTCCCGGAGCAGCAGGCCCACGGCTAC
Source organism: Sporichthyaceae bacterium (assembly GCA_052387905.1). Taxonomy (GTDB): domain Bacteria; phylum Actinomycetota; class Actinomycetes; order Sporichthyales; family Sporichthyaceae; genus JBQTII01. Next base: position 146,656 of record JBQTIR010000020.1, read on the forward strand.
ACCGCGGACAAGGACGCCTACTACCGCCGGCTGCGCCGAATCGAGGGACAGGTCCGGGGGCTGCAGCGCATGGTCTCCGAGGACGCCTACTGCATCGACGTGCTCACCCAGATCTCCGCGGTCACCAAGGCTCTGCAGTCCGTGGCCCTGGGTTTGGTGGAGGAACACCTCGGGCACTGCGTGGCCAACGCCGTGGCCGATGGCGAGGCCGCGCACGGCGCCAAGGTGAAGGAAGCCGCCGAGGCGATCGCCCGCCTGGTCCGTTCCTGAGGCTGGCCGGTATCTGAGGAACGGCGCTCGCTACGGGCGGACGACGTCGCCGAAGGTGTCGAACTTGATCCGCGACATCGACACGTCGGCGCGCAGGAGGATGTCGATGGTGCCGCGCACCATCTCCGGGGACCCGGCGATGTAGATGTCGTGGTCCTTCCACTGCCCGTAACGCATCGCCACGTCGGCGATCTGGCCCTGCTCACCCTTGTACCGGTCATCCTCGGAAATTGCCGGGACCACGGTGAGCCACGAGTGCTGGCGTGACATCGCCTGAAGAGCCGTCAGATCATAGAGGTCCTCGGGCTTGCGGCCACCGAAGAACAGGTTGACGCGGCGGTACCAGTTCCACCGCGCCATGTCCTCCATGATCGCCTTCATCGGTGCCAGGCCGGTGCCGCCGGCGATGCACACGACATCGCGGGTAGAGGTCCGGTCCGCGACCATCGTGCCGGTGGCGTGCCCCAGGCGCACCACGTCGCCGAGGCGTGCCTTGTTCACCAGGGCACCGGAGACCCAGCCAGCGTCGACCGCCCGGACGTGCAGCTCGATCAGGTTGTCCTTGCGGGGTGCGTTCGCCATCGAGAACGAGCGCCACACCCGGGGCCACCACGGGGTCTCGACCGAGACGTACTGCCCGGCCTCGTAGGGGTAGGGCTGGTCCGGGCGCAGCCACAGCACGGCGAGGTCACGGGCGCGCTGCTCGTGCGCGACGACCTCGGCCAGCCACCAGTCCGGGGTGTCGAGCGCGGCGCGACGGGAGGCCTCGATCATCGTGGAGGCGGCGACGCTGTAGGCGGCGACCCAGGCGGCCTCGACCTCCGGGGTCCACGCCTCCCCCGCGTACTTCTTCAGCGCGGCGACCAGGGCACGCCCGACGGCCTCGTAGTGGGCCGGCTTCGCGCCGAACTTGCGGTGATCGCGGCCGAGCTGCTCCAGGAAGTTCGCCAGGAACTCCGGGCGGTCGATCCCCTGCACGATCCGCACGATGGCGCCCAGCAGGCGGTCACGCTGCAGGTCCATCGCGGGTGGGAACATCTCCCGGACGCTGGGATTCTCCACGAATAGCGTGGCATAGAAGTACCCCGCCACCTTGTCGGCTACGGGCTCGACAACGGTGAAGCTTTCCTTGATCAGGCGGGGATCCAGCACGGGTTACCAACTCGTCGGTGGGGGTTAACGATCTGCCGACGATACTCTCCCCGACCCGGGGAGCGTCCGGGCTTTGCGCCGAACTAGCCCTGTAGGGGTGAGGAACCCACGTCGGCGCTGTGACCGGTTCCTGTGGTGGTGTCCGCCCGCCGGGAGGCTCGTTCGATGCCGTCCAGCAGGATTCCCCACAGTTGTGGGGGCATGTCGTGGCCCATGCCCGGGACCAGGATCAGCTCGGCATCCGGGATCGCCCGGGCGGTCGCCAGGCCGCCTGAGACGTGGACCAGGGGGTCGGCGGTGCCGTGAATGACGACGGTGGGCACCTTGATCCCGGCGAGCTCGGCGGTGCGGTCCGGGGCGTGCAGGATCGCACCCAGTTGGCGCACGGTGCCTTCCGGGTTGAGCCCGCGGGCGAAGGTGGCCGCCGCGCGCAACCGCTGGCGTTCGGTGTTGTCGGCCAGATAGCGCGCCGACCCGATGCGGGAGAACCCGGCGAGGTTACGGGCGACGTACCCGGCCTCGTCGGTGGGAAGTCGACCGAGTTGGCGCACGACCACGCGCGGATGGGTCCAGCCCACCCGGCGGGCGCCCGTGCTGGACATGATCGAGGTCAACGAGCGCACCAGTTCCGGATGGCGCAGAGCCAGGATCTGCGCGATCATGCCGCCCATCGACACCCCGACGACGTCGACCCGGCCGAGCCCCAGATGAGCGAGCAGGCCGGCCGCGTCCGCGGCCATGTCCGCCAACGTGTAAGGCGGTTTCGGGGCCCGCCGCAGGTAGGACCGCACCACATTGACCCGCCCGTCCGCGGAGCCGGAGCGGCCGACGTCGCGGTTGTCGAACCGGATCACCTGAAAGCCTCGGGCGACCAGGGCCGTGCAGAACTCGTCGTCCCACCAGGTCAGGGGTCCACCCAGGCCCATGATCAGCAGGACGGTGCGGTCGCCCTGCTCGCCCAGGACCTCGTAGCAGAGATCGATGCCGTTGATCTGGACCACTTGCTCGCCCCCGCCCACGCTTCCCCCTTCCCTGCGGTGTGAGACGTCCGAGCCGATGCAGGGCTGTCTCCCGAAAGAAACACGCTATTCGCAAACATGGATTACGTTTGCCCCAGTTCCCGCACCGCAGGGCGAATCATCACCAGTAAGGCACCGCCACCACTGCAGCACCTGATCGACCGGGGGCAACGCCATGAAGACTCGGAACGCCGTATCCGCCGCCGGCGCCATCGTGCTCGCCGCGGCGCTGGCTGCGGGCGCGCCCCTGGGCCCTGGTGCCGTGGCGGCGAGTTCTGCCACCGGGCCGGTCGCCGGCGCAGACGCACCGCTCCGGTCGAAGCCCAGCCTCGATCGCCCGGCACAGGCGGCACTAGCGGCGCTGCGCGCGCACGGGAGCGCGCTGGGGTTTTCCACCGGCGGTGGGGCGAGTGCCCTCGGCCGGTTGCACACCGTCGAGATCACCGACGTCATCGCCGACCGCTTCGGCACGCACGTGCGGATGGAACGCCGGTACGCCGGTCTGCAGGTCATCGGCGGGGACTTCGTCGTCCATCTCACCCCGGACGGCGCGTGGAACGGGGTGAGCGCGACCCTGCGCGGCCCCGTGCAGGTCAGCCTCATCCCGGGCCTGAACGCCGCGTCCGCCGTCCCCCTCGCGCTGCTGGCCTCGGTACCGGGGGCGATCGCGACCAGTGCACCCCGGCTGGTCGTGGACGCCTCGTCCGGTACCGCGCGGCTCGCGTGGCTGGTCCGCACGGCCGGTCAGCACAAGGACGGCATGCCCTCGCTACGGGACATCTACGTCGATGCACGCAACGGCAGGCTGGGCCTGGTCGACGAGCAGATCCACGCCGCCGACGGGCTCGGCGAGTCCCACTACTCGGGCGTCGTCGCCTTGAACACCTTGCTCGACGGCAGCCTCTACGAGCTGCAGGATCTGGGCCGCGGCGGATCGACGACGGTTGACGCCGAAGGACGTACCGACGACTGCCTGCCGGTACCTCTGCCGCTGTGCACCTCGAACGCGCCGGGAACCCGCGTCACCGATGACGACAACCGCTGGGGCAACGGGGGGCTGCTCGACCCGCAGACCGTGGCCGTCGACGCCCAGTACGGCGCCATGTCGACCTGGGACTACTTCCTGGACCGGCACGGGCGGCGCGGGAATGCCGGCGATGGCGTCGGGACACTGAGCCGGGTGCACTACGGCTCCGGGTTCGCGAACGCCTTCTACAACGAGGAATGCCGCTGCGTGACCTATGGCGACGGCGACGGCAAGAGTTTCGGACCGCTGGTCAGCCTCGACATCGCCGCCCACGAGATCACCCATGGGCTGAGTTCGGCCACCGCGAAACTGTTCAACTCCGGAGAGGCTGGGGGCCTCGGCGAGGCGAGCAGCGACATCTTCGCCGCGATGGTCGAGTTCCACGCCGGCAACAAGGCCGACCCGGGTGACTACACGGTCGGGGAGAAGATCTTCCTGCGCGGCGCCGAGCGCAAGGCCGTGCGTTACATGGACCAGCCCAGCCGCGACGGCGCCTCACCGGACTGCTTCGCGCCGGGTATCGCCGATTTCGGGGTGCACGGTGCGGCCGGGCCGGCGAACCACTTCTTCTTCCTGCTGGCTGAGGGCAGCGGGAGCCAGGCCATCAACGGTGTCCAGTACGACAGCCCGACCTGCGACGGCTCGACGGTGGCCGGTATCGGGCGGACCAAGGCGGCCAAGATCTGGTACCGCGCGCTGACCGCGTACTTCACCTCGGCGATGGGCTACACCGACGCCCGACGTGCGGTGCTCCAAGCGGCCCAGGAGCTCTACGGGGTGGACAGCAAGGAAGCGGCAGCCGTCAAGGCCGGATGGGACGCCGTCGGGGTCTCCGCGGGTGCCTCGCGTACCCAGCAGGGTGGCGGGTTGCTCTGAGCCCCGCCTGACCGGGGTTCAGGGACAGCTGGGGCGGGGTCAGCCGCGCAATCGCCGCGCCAGCACCAGCGCGAGCACCGCGACCCCGGCTAGTGGCGCAAGCCGTTTCAGGCCGGGAGGACCGACCGCGTCCAGCTCCTCGATCGGCTCCGGTTGCCCGATCGGCTTGCGGGGCGACGGCGCCACCTCAACGTGTGCCGCCAGTTCGGCTGACGCCGGTTCGACGGGCGGGGGCTCGGCCGGCAGGGCTTCGGCCGGCAGGGCTTCGGCCGGCTGAGGCTCGGCGGCGATCCTGGCGGCCAGGCAGTCCACGAACTGGCCGAGCAGCTTGGTGCTCACGTCCACCAGAACGCCGCGGGTGAACTGCGCGGCCTTGCCGGTGAGCGCCAGGTCTGTGGTGAGCGTGATGTCGGTACCCCCGTCGGCGGGGACCAGGACCGCGGTGACCGTCGCGTCGGCGGTGCCCGAGCCCCGAGTCTGGTTGCCGGCAGCCTGGACCACCAGGCGATGGCCGGCCTCGTCGATCTCAGTGAAGGTGGCAGCACCCACATAGATCAGCGTGAGCGGGCCGAGCTTGATCCGGAACTGACCGTCGATCTCCCGGCCGCGGACCTCGTCGAGGGTCGCACCCGGCACGCACGGGGCGAGCGCCTCGACGTCGAGCATGAGCTCCCAGGCGCGCTCGATCGGCACGGGGATCGTGAACTGGTGCTCCAGGTCCATGCGATCAGTCTCTCAGCGCCCGGACACCACGTCAGTCCGCTCCTTTGACACCTGTTCGGGGTGGGTGTTGCATCGCAGGCAGATCATCCATACCGCTGCGGAGGCCCCATGATCGACGACGTCTTCGTGATCGACACCGTCGCGCACGCCTATAACCAGACGCCCGCGAACTTCGCCGATCCCGTGGGCGCCGGGGCCATCACCGAACTCGCCTACGCGTTCTCCACCGGGTGTCCCGACCCGCGCTACGAACTCCCGCGCGAGATTTACCTCTCGGACTGGCAGGTGCCCGACCTGGCCACCGTGCTGTTCAACGAGAGCCAGACCGACGTCGCGATCATGCACCCGTTGGCCATCTCGGCGTTCAAGGACGGCTACGTCTCGGTCGAGAAGGCCGCCGAGGCGCTGGCGAAGTACCCGCAGCGTTTCATCGGCTCCTACGCGTGCGTGGACCCGCTCACCGGCAAAGCCGCCCTCGAATCGCTGGCGATGCAGGCCGAGCTGCTCAATCCGATGGGTCTCAAGCTCTACCCGACCAGCTGGGACGGCAACACCCCGGTGTCCTGGCGGATGGACGATCCGAAGCTGATCTACCCGCTGTACGAAAAAGCCGCCGAGCTCGGATTGCGCCACGTCGCGATCCACAAGGCCGTGCCGATCGGCCCGTTCGCGGTCGGCGATGCCTACAACCCGTCAGATTTGGAGAACGCCGCTACCACGTTCCCGGACCTGACGTTCGAGATCGTGCACGGCGGGCTGGCTTTCCTGGAGGAGACGGCCTGGCTGCTCGCCCGGTTCGGCAACATCGTCATCAACATGGAGATTCAGAACGTGATCGTCGAGCGGCGCCCGCGGGCGTTCGCGGAGATCCTGCTCGGGCTGTGCAAGATCGGTGGGGGCACGATGCTCGACCGGATGTTTTGGGGATCCGGTGGCCTGCTATGTCACCCGCAGCCGGCGCTGCGGGCTTTCATGGACTTCGAGTTCCCGGCGGACATGCTGGACTCCGCGGGAATGTTCTGGCCGGTGCCGCAGATCACGCGCGAGAACAAGGCGAACATCCTCTCGGGCACCTACGCGCGGCTGCACGGGATCGACATTGAGGCCTGCCAGCGCGCGTTGGCCGGCGACGAGTTCAGCCGCGCCGATGAGGCTGCCGTCGCCGAGCCGTGGTCGACGATCTCGATGGCCGACCGGCTGACAGCGGTGCGCGCCGGTGTCTGAGCCGCTCCGCACGCAGATCGAGCAGCGCCTGGACGCGATCGCCGACCCGTGCAGCGTCGCTGCCGGCTCGCCGATCGGGCTCGCCGAGATGGGCCTGGTGCGCGCCATCGACATCACCGCGGGCGGGCACGTGACGGTGCACCTGCGCCTGACCTCGCCGTTCTGCCACATGATCGGCTTCTTCACCCACGAGGCCACCCGCCTGATCGGGGAGTTGCCGGGCGTCACCGAAGTGACGCTTCGCGCGGATCAGGGCCTGGACTGGTCCCCGTCGATGATCTCCCCCACCGCGAACGCCCGGCGCCGCTTGCCGCTGGCTGCGGCAGCTCCACGTTCCTGACCCTCAGGGTGCGGGTCCCGGGGTGAGCAAATCTTGGGGGCGTCGATCCCGCCGCCGTGGGTGGACTCGTTGCAAGAACCCCGCCGCAACCCGCACTGGTACGGGGGTGATCACGGCGCTGTCCATACCGCAGATTCTACCTTGATTCGAACACTAGTTCTATTGCTCTGCGCTTCTCCTTCACCTCAGCAGTCACCACTTCCTGACGCCCCATCACTCGCCTCAATGAGGGTGCGCCCGACCGGCTCCTTCGCAACCACAAGGCGCCCGATCTGCGTCCGTGCGGGGAGTCTTTGGCCGGTGTCCTGTCTCGTGGTGGGAGAACGCGACCGCATA
>JBQTIR010000021.1:0-88914 GCA_052387905.1 Sporichthyaceae bacterium
GTTGCCGAGCGGGGTGCACCAGCTGGGGTCACGCACGAACACCGTCAGGTGCCCGGCGACCTTGGCCACCTCCTGGATCAATTGCACGCCGGTCGAGCCCACGCCGATCACGGCCACGCGCTTGCCGGTGAAGTCCCGCTCGGCGGGGCCGAATCCGCCCGGGTCGCGCGGCCAGGCGGCCGTGTGGATGCTCTCGCCCTGGAAGGTGTGGATGCCGGGAATCTTCGGCATCTGGGGCCACGACAGGGGCCCGAGTGCGGAGAAGACGAAGCGTGCCGTCAGCGGCGCGCGGTGCGGCTGCGCGAACCCCAGCGTCCAGAGGTTGTTCTCGTCGTCGAAGACGGCGCTGGTGACCTTGGCGTCGAAGCGGAAGTCCTTGCGGATGTCCATGATCTCGGCCGCGCGGTGGAGGTACGCCAGGACGTCGGGCTGCGCGGCGAAGCGCTCCGGCCAGTCCCACTCCTGCATGAGCTGGTCGTTCCAGAAGTAGCCGTAGATCTCGCTCTCGGAGTCGGTGCGGCACCCCGGGTAGCGGTTGTGGTGCCAGACCCCGCCGATGTCGTCGGAGCCCTCGACCCCGAGTACCCGGTAACCCATCTCGCGCAGTCGATAGGCCTGGTACAGGCCGCTGATCCCGGCACCGATCACCACAGCGTCGAAGTCTGGTTCTTTCGTCATGACAACTTCCATTCCGCAACGACGCTGCCCTCGGTCGTTCGGCACGCCTTCAGGCAGTAATACGAACGTTCGTTTTATAGCCTCGCACCGGCAGGTCACCGCGTCAAGGTGGCGCCGAGCAGCAGGCGGGGCGCCCGCGGCAACCGCGGACGCCCCGATGAGTGCCGAGTGGCTCAGCCTTCGGCCTGGGCCTTCATGACGTCCATCAGGTCCAGCACACCCAGGGCCTCGTGGGCGAGACCGAAACCGAGGTGGGCGTCCATCAGGCGCTTCCACTCCCGGGTGAGCACCGCACGGGCGTAGCGGCGGGCCAGCGGCGTCTTGGCGGCGATGGTGGCGGCGTGCTCGCGGGCGCGGGCCATCAGTTGGTCCGGAGGCAGCACCTCGGAGACGGCGCCGTACTCCAGAGCCTGCGCCGCAGTGAGTTCCTGGCCGGTGAGCAGGAAGTAGCGGCCGCGGTTCGGGCCGAGGATGTGTGTCCACACGAGGTGGGCGCCGTCGCCGGGCACGATGCCGCTGGCGAAGTGCGGGGAGTCGGAGAAGGTGGCGGTTTCTGAGGCCAACACGATGTCGGCCAGCACCGGGAGCTCCGGGTGGTTGAGCACCGGGCCGTTGACCGCGGCGATGACCGGAACCTGGATCGCCAGCATGTTGGTCAGCAGCCGCTGGCCCTCGTGGATGATCTCGGCCCAGCCGGCCGCGTTGGCCAGGCTGAACGACGCGAAGTCGATGGTGGGGCACCAGGCGTCGCCGGAACCGGTGACGATGACGACCGCGTTGTCCGGGTCGTTCGCGACGTCGCCGAAGGCGTAGGCGATCTCGTCGTGCGAGGTGGCGCTCCAGACCAGGGGTCCGCCATCGGTGTGCAGCGTCATCTCCAGGATGCCGCTGTCACTGCGCTCGAATCGGACGTTGGCGTACTTCTTCTCGTAGTCCTCTAAGCGCGGGGCGATGCGCGTCATTGCACGTCCTCCTGTGATTGCGACCTGGCTTGCCTTGCGAGCTGTCCGTGTTTGGCAGCATGCTGTGTCTAACGAACGCTTGTCTACCCCCACCCCCAGGAGCACCGCGTGGACTTCCGCCACACAGACGAGCAGCAGCAGTGGAAGGACACGCTGCACCGCTTCATGGAGCGCGAGGTCGGTCGGGAGTACACCCGCGAACACGACGAGAGCCGGCAGTTCCCGGACGAGGTTTTCTCCAAAGCTGCCGACAACGGCTGGCTCGGCATGCTCGTGCCCGAGGAGCTCGGTGGCGTCGCGGCCGACCCGGTCATGTTCGCGATCTTCTGCGAGGCGATTGCCAAGTTCAGCCTGGACACCGCCGCCTGCCTGATGACCTCGATGTTCACCATCTCGAACATCGTGTCGCACGGCACGCCGGAGCAGCAGAAGGAGCACATCCCGGCCTTCCTGGCCGGCGAGCGCAAGTTCAGCATCTCGATCAGCGAGCCGCAGGCCGGTTCGGACGCGGCGAACATCAGCACCAAGGCCGTCCTCGACGGCGACCACTGGGTGCTCAACGGCAACAAGACCTGGTGCTCAGGCGCGCACCTGCCCGGCGCGTGGATCGTGATGATGGCGCGCACCGGCCCGGAGCGCCACGACGGCCTGTCGATGTTCCTGCTCCCCAACACCGCCGAGGGCCTGGACATCCGCAAGATGCCGACGCTGGTGCGCCGCAGCCTCGGCACCACCGAGATCTTCCTGACCGACGTCCGCGTCCCGGTCACCAACGTCATCGGCGAGATCGGCAAGGGCTGGGGCTACATGGCCGAGCACCTGGACTATGAGCGCCTCGGGCTCGCGGCGTCCTACGTCGGCAACGCCCGCACAGCGCTCGACGACACCATCGCCTATACCAAGGATCGCCACGCGTTCGGTCGCCCGCTCGCCTCGCTGCAGGTGCTCAAGCACCGGATGGCCGAGGACGAGACCTCGCTGACCGCCGCACGGCTGCTGGTCTACAGCGCGGCGACGAAGATGCTGCGCGGGGAGAAAGCCTCTAAAGAGGTCTCGATGGCGAAGGTGTTCGCGGTCGAGACCGCGTTCCGCATCGCGTTCAACGGGATGCAGGCCTACGGCGGTTACGCCCAATTGGCCGAGTACGACATGGAGCGTTACTTCCGCGAGGCCAAGCACGGCATGGTCGGCGGCGGTGCCAACGAAATCCAGAAGACCGTGATCGCCCGTCACATGGGGCTCTGATGGCGAACTGGCCCCCGCCCGCACGCGCATTCGAGGACTACGAGGTCGGCGAGCAGATTCTCACCGGCGGCCGCACCGTCGACCAAGCGGACATCAACCTGTTCGCCGGGCTCACCGGCGACAACTACCCACTGCACGTGAACGCGATGTGGGCAGAGCAAGGGCGCTTCGGCGAGCGCATCGCGCACGGCCCGCTCACGTTCTCCATCGCCGTCGGACTCGTCGCCCTCTCCGGCTGGTACGGCGACTGCATCGAGGCGCTCATCGAGTGCCGCACGATGCGGGCCACAGCGCCGGTTCGCTCCGGCGACACGTTGCGGGTACGCGCCACGGTGCTGGAGACCGAGACGCACAAGAGCCCCAAGTACGGCGTCCTGCACGTCGGCTACGACGTGATCAATCAGAAGGACGAATCCGTCATGAACTTCCACTGGGTCATGCTGGCCCGCCGTCGCACTCCGTTATCCGAGAAGGGCGCCTGAGCACATGACAGAGATCTGGACCCCGCCCTACCCGGTTCCGGGCAGCGCCAACGACGCCGCGTTCATCGGCGTCGGTGAGATCCCCTCAGGTGTGTACCGCGAGCGCGGCTTCATGGCGCAGATCGTCGAGGCCTCGGCGCGGGCCATCGCCGACGCGCAACTCGCCCACACCGACATCGACCAGATCGTGCTGATCCCCTGCCTGCACGGCATTCCGGACCAGGCCGACCTGATCTTCAGCCGCGTCGCCGAGGAACTCGGCCTGCACGGCAAGGTCAAGAGCTCGGTGATGGTGCACTCCGGCGGATCGACGTCGGACAACGCGACCCGCATGGCGGCCGGCCTCGTCGCGTCCGGCCAGGCGCGGAACGTGCTCGTCGTGTACTCGGAGAAGTGGGGGTCCGCGGACCTGCAGGCGATGATCGACATGCTGTCGGTCAACGGCATCCCGCGGGAGTGGGAGGCCCCGACCGGCCTGCAGTTCAACGCCATCGGCGGTCTCATCACGCAGCGGTACATGCACCAGAGCGGTTCCACCGCCGAGGAGATGGCGTCGGTCTGCGTCGCCCTGCGCGAGTGGGCCAACCTCAACCCGAACGCGATGTACTACTCCAAGAAGCTGACGGTGGAGAAGATCCTGGCCTCGAAGATGGTCTCGGACCCCATCCACGCGTTCGAGTGCCCGTTCCTCGCGGACGGCGCCGCGGCCTTCGTCATGACCTCCGCGACCGAGGCCGCGAAGAAGCAGGACGCCTGGGTGCGCATCGGCGGCTCGGGCGGCTGCGTCTCGCACTACTCCGCCGGTCAGGACGAGGACCTCGGCGTGCTCGGCTGGGTCAAGGCCGCCGAGGAGGCCTACGACTCCGCGGGCTGGGGGCCGGACGATGCGGATCTCGGCGAGATCTACGACTCGTACGCGGCCGTGACCACGATCGCCCTGGAAGGGCTGGGTATCTCCCCGAAGGGCGAGGCCGCCCGCGAGTTCCACAAGGGGCGGTTCTCGCCCGGCGGGCAGTTCCCGCTCAACACCAACGGTGGCCTGCTCTCGGCCGGGCACACCGGCGTCGGCGGCGGCACCGCCCTGCTCGTGGAGGGCATCCGTCAGCTGCTGCACCGCGCCGGCGAACGTCAGGTGCCGAACGCGCGGCGCTGCATCGTCGGTGGCACCGGCGGTTCGTACATGGACGCGCAGATCATGATGCTGGAAAGGGCGACCCGCTGATGTCTGTCGACACCGGTTACATCCAGAACGACGCTGAGCTCACCGGCCCGTTCGCGGCCGCGCTCGCCGAGGGCAAGCTGATCGTGCAGAAGTGCGAGGACTGCAGCGCGCTGATCATGTACCCGAAGTACCGCTGCCCGGCCTGCTTCAGCGGGAAGCTCGGCTGGCGGGAGGTGTCCGGGGAAGGTCAGCTCCAGACCTTCACGATCCTGCGCATGGGCCCGCCGAGCACGTTCCAGGTCGAGGCGCCCTACGGGATCGGCATAGTGAAGCTCGACGAGGGCCCGCAGCTGATGTGCCGGCTGCAGCCCGGCCCGGACGGGACCTGGGACCACTACGTCTGCGACCAGCGGGTGCGCTTCGCGCCCGCGGACGCGACGGAGATCGCCGAGCGCGCCGCCGCCTGGTTCACGGCAGCCTGACGCCGTGAACGTCGCCACCTTCCTCACCAAGTCCGCGGTTCGCTTCCCCGACCGGGTAGCGCTGCAGTACGGCGAGGAGAAGACGACCTACGCGCAGTTCGCATCCCGCTCGTTGGCCCTGGGCGGTGAACTGCTCGCGCGGGGACTCAAGAAAGGCGATCGGGTCGCGTTCGCGATGGGGAACCGTCCCGAGATCCTGGAGGTCATCTGCGGCGCCGTCGCCGCCGGTCTGGTCGTCGTGCCGATGAACGCCCGGCTGCACCCCATCGAGATGGCCTACCTGGCGGAGAACTCCGGGGCCCGTGCGTTGATCCACACCGCCGAGTTCGAGGCGCCGCTCGACGAGCACTGGGGCGAGTTCGCGAGCGTCGAGCAGCGCATCGGTGTGGGCTGTTCGGCCGCCGTCTCCGACTACGACGTGCTTGTCGCAAGCACGAATGCCCTGGCCGCACCGGTGGACATCGACCCGACCGACGCGTGCTGGCTCTTCTACACCTCCGGCACGACCGGCAAGCCCAAGGGCGCGACGCTGACCCACCGCGTCCTGCGGGTCGGCATCATGAACTACTTGGCCGATTGCTACAACGTCACCCACGAGGACGTGATGCTGCACGTTGCGCCGCTCTCGCACGGCGGCGGATTCGTGGCGTTGCCGGCGATCGCCCGCGGCGCCACCCAGGTCATCTCCGACTCGGTGAGTTTCTCCCCGGACCTGACCTTCCGCGACGTCGAACGCCACGGCGTCACCCATATCGCGTTCATGGCGCCGACGATGATCGTGAAGTGTCTGGAGGACTTCGAGCCGGGCAAGTACGACATCAGCAGCTGGAAGGCCGTCTGTTACGGCGGGGCGCCGATCTACGTCGAGCACCTGAAGAAGGCCGTCCAGACCTTCGGTCCGGTGTTCATCCAGATCTACGGCCAGGGCGAGTGCCCGATGACGGCCACGACGTTGCCGGCGGCGGAGCACCTGGAGATGGTGAAGAACGACGATCCGCGCCTGGGCTCGGCCGGCTACGTCCGGACCGACGTCGAGGTGAAGATTTTCGACTCCAATGACGTGGAGTGCCCGCCCGGTGTCTCCGGGGAGATCGTGGTCCGCGGCGACATCGTGATGACCGGGTACTGGAACAACCCGGAGGCCACCGCGGAGACCCTGCGCGGGGGTTGGCTGCACACCGGTGACGTCGGCCAGTTCGACGACGGTGGCTATCTGTTCCTGCTCGACCGCAGTAAGGACATGATCATTTCGGGCGGAAACAACGTGTATCCGCGCGAGGTCGAAGAAGTCCTGATCACGCATCCGTCGGTCGCGGGAGTGTGCGTGGTGGGTATCCCCGACGACTACTGGGGCGAGGCCGTGCATGCCGTCGTCGTTCTGGAGACGGGCGCCGAGGCGACGCCGAAGGAGCTCATCGACTTCTGCGCCGGGTACATGGCCGGCTACAAGAAGCCCAAGAATGTGGACTTCGTGGACGAGCTACCGACCAGTGCCTACGGCAAGATCCTGCGCCGCGAGGTCCGCGCGACGTACTGGAGCACCGACCGGGCGATCGCCGGCGGGGCCAAGTCGTGAGAGGTCCTGGCGGCATGCATGCTGAGAATGGCGCGACACGCCGTGTCGCTACGGCGTGTCGCGGTCGGGTGGGCATGGATGCCGCGCGCAGACCGGCGGTGGCGTGGTGACCAAGCGGGTGGATCTAGAGACGCTGTACTACGAGCGCCCGGGTCCCGGCGTCGCGGTGCTGACGCTCAACCGGCCGGACCGCGGCAACGGCGTCGTCGTCGAGCTGGTCCGGGATCTGTTTGTCTGCCTGGATGAGTGGGAGTCAGATCCTGGTCTTCGCGTCGTGGTGCTGACCGGGGCCGGCAAACAGTTCTCCGCCGGTGCTGACCTGGTGGCGATGCGCGAGTACCTCGTCAACGAATTGCCCATCTCGGGTGAACCGTTCAACGCGCGAGCACTGTTCCCGCTCACGCAGCGCATCTTGGCCTCGCGCCTGGTGTTCATCGCCGCGATCAATGGTGGCGCGACCGCAGGCGGGCTGGACTTCGCCCTGGCCTGCGATCTGCGTATCGCGTCGGAGAAGGCCAAGCTCGGCGAAACCTATATCAACATGGGTCTCGCTCCCGGCAACGGCGGCTCCTGGCTGCTGCCCAAGCTCGTCGGCTCCGGAGTGGCCGCCGAACTTGCCCTGACGGGTGACGTCGTGGACGCGGCCCGGGCCCTCGAGCTGGGTCTGGTCAGCCGGGTCGTCCCGCACGAGCAGCTGATCCCCACCGCGCTCGAGTTGGCGACGAAGATCGCGGCCAAGCCCTGGCGGGCACTGGAGGCCACCAAGGCGGCGCTGCGCGCCTCCTGGACCACCGACTTCGCCGCCGCGATGGCCACCAGCTTCCAGGTCACTTCCGCGCTGCATCACCAGCCGGATCTCTTGGAGGCCGTCAACGCCTTCTTGGAGAAGCGCCCCCCGCAGTTCAACCAGGGCCTCAACGACTGACGGTGGTATCATGAGTGATCTCACTTGGAGGTCCTCGTGGCATTTCCCATCCGTGGCCTGCCGGACGAGGTCGCCGAAAAACTCGACACAATAGCGGCGCAGCGCGGCTTGAGCCGTAACGCTTATCTGGTCGAGGTGCTTACTGAGCATGTGCAGCGGGTTCGTCCGACGGCGACCGCAGAAGCTTTTGCCTCAGCGCTCGAACTCGCGGCCGATCTCGGCGACGAGGGCGTCATGCGCGCGGCCTGGTCATGACCGACTGGCTGATCGACAAGTCGGCGCTGTGGAAGCTGGCGCGTTCGCCGGACTACCAACTCTGGCTCGATCGCATCAACGCCGGTCGTGTCTGGGTGGGACTGCCCACCACCCTCGAGGTTGCGGTCTCCGCACGGGACGCGGCGGACTGGCCCCGTTTGCGCGACCAGGTGCTGGCCCCGCTCCTAGTCCTGAATGCAACACCGCGGTCGGAGGAGATCGCGGTCAAGATCATGGCCGCGTTGATTGAAGTCCGCCTGCACCGCAGGGTTCCGCTCCCCGACATCCTCATCGCGTCGCTCGCCGTCACCCGTCGGCTGACTGTGCTCCATGACGACCGCGATTTCGACCGGATTCGAGACGCCTACGGAGACGGCCCAGACGTAGAACGCCTTCTGGTCTAGGCCGACCCCGTCAGTCGCCGAGCGATCGCTTGAACGTCGTAGGTGAACAGACCCTCGTCGAAAATTTCCCCGACGACGAACTCAACCCACTCGTCGACTGACCCGAACCCGTCGTTGCGCTCCTGCAGGACGATGCCGGTTTCTGCATCGACGACGAGTTGCAGCGGATGCGGTTTGTGTGGCGGCGGCGCGAGTTCGACCGTCCACGCCGGCCTTCCCGGGAAGACCGTTGATCCCACGGGCCCCGTCGGCCGGGTGAAGTCGTCGCCGAGGAAGTCCTCGGCGCCCCTTCGACGAAGCAATTCGGTTCCGCCGTAGAAGTAGTGGACGCTGCTGGCGGGCTTGGTGATCGGATCGTTGTGGCCACGTTCGAGCTGCCAGCAGGTGTCGTCTCCGACGATCAGGTTCACCGCCCCATTCGGCTCTTCGATCCGGATCCGTCGACCGTCGAGCTAAGCGCGTTTGCCGGCGCGCTCGCCGGCGAGGCCGTAGAGCAGGGTGTCGGCGATGGCGTCGGCGAGGGCTTCGGGCGTGTCGGACTTGGACGGGGAGTACCACTCGGAGGCGAAGGTCAGGCCGCCGATCATCGAGAGCAGGGTCGCCTTCAGGTGCGGGACCGGGCGGATCTCGCCGTCGCGGATGCCATCCTGAGCAACCGTCAGGAACAAGTCCTCGTACTTCTGGCGCAACAGGACGACGCGGTCCTGGTTCTCCTCGCCCAGGTAGTGCCACTGGGCGAAAGTCACCTTGGTCTGCTCGACGGTGCCAGCGAGCACCCGCATGTGCGCGCGGATTGCGTGGCGAAGACGCACGTCGGCGCCTTCGTCGGTGGCGATCGCGGTGGTGATCTCGTCGATGTAGTTGGTGATGCCCTGCTCGACGATCAGCATCAGCAGGGCTTCCTTGCTACTGATGTGCGCGTACAAGCTTCCGGGCTGGATGCCGACGGCCTTACTCAGGTCCCGCATCCCGACGACGGGATAACTCTTCTCCCCGAAGAGTCGGATGGCCTCGCGCACGATGACCTCGGGAACCATGGGGCGGGTGGAGCCGTCGCGAGCGCTCGCGCGTCCGTTGCTCGCTGTCGTCACCCGTCCTCCTTCTCGTGTAGTCCGTGCTCGTACCCGGGGGTGGCTCAGGTGCCGGTGGCCTCAAGGATCGTCACCGTGACGGTCGCCTCGTCGCCGTGGAAGACCCCGCCGGCATTCTGGGCCAGCCCGATCCGCGCGCCGTTGACCTGGCGGGCCCCGGCGCGTCCACGCAGGTGATCGACCAGCTCGACGAGCTGCGCGGCGCCGGTGGCCCCGATCGGGTGCCCGCGCGAGAGCAGCCCGCCGTCGGGGTTGACGGGCAGCGATCCGCCAAGCCCGGTCGAGCCGTCGCGCAGCAGCTTCACCGCGGTTCCCGGCGGCGTCAGGCCGAGTTCCTCGATCGCGATCAGTTCGGCCGGGGCCGCCGCGTCGTGGACCTCGACGACGTCGACATCGGCCGGGGAGATGCCTGCGCGCTCATAGGCCTGGGCGGCGGCACGCACAGTGGGGGGAAGGTCGGCGGGGTTGTTCGACACGATCGTCGTCGCCCGTACCGCGACACCGGTGCGACCGCGGGCACGAGCAGCGCGTTCGCTCATGACGACCAGCGCGGCCGCGCCGTCGGAGAGTGGCGAGCACATCGCCATGTGCAGCGGGTGGCTGATCAACCGGCCGGCGAGCACCTCGGCGACAGTCGTCGTCTTCTGGAAGTGGGCGCGGGGGTTCATCGACCCGTAGAGCCGGCTTTTCACCACCAGGGCGGCCAAATCCTCCACGGTGCCGCCCGCTTTCTCCAGGTAGGAGGCGCCCTTGGCGGCGTAATTCTCCATCAGCGGGGAACTGGAGGGGAACTGCGGATCGGCGCTGGCGCCCAGGGCCAGATCCCAGACCAAGGCCCGCATCTCCGGGCGACGCTCGGTGTCGGTGGCCGAGGCCAGCGCCGCGAAGGCGCGGGTCTTGTCCGGCACGATCAGCCGCTCCGCGCCCACGGCCAGGGCGATCTCGGCCTGGCCGGACAACACCGCGGCGCAGGCGAGGGCAAAGGCGGACGAGGACGCCGCGCAGGCGTTCTCGACGTTGAAGATGGCCGCCCCGAGCAGGCCGGTGTCATGCAGGTACACCTGGCCGCGAATCATCTCCTGGCCCTGCAGCAACCCGGCCCCGGAGTTGCCGAAGAACACCTGCTGGACCTCGCGGGCCTGGACCCCGGCGTCGGCCAGCGCGTCCCGGACCGCGGCACCGGCCAGGTCGGAGAGCGTGCCGGTGCTCTTGCCGAAGGGGGTCATCGCAGCCCCCGCGACGTAGACCTCGGTCATGGCAGGCTCCCGACGACGAGACGAACGAACGGTCGTTGCATCCACCATCATGCCCGGAGTACGCGAGTTCCGCACGCGCCCAGTAACGTCCGACCAGATGTGGCCTATAGCGCTCGCTAGGTCGGACGCAGCCGTGTAGGCCGCGTAATGACGAAGGCAGTACCTCGGAGGCGGAATGCGGGCGGGGAGCGGTGCACCGGTGGAGTTCGCGCAGACCTACGCCGGGCTGCGGGTACTCGACCTCAGCGAGAACATCGCCGGGCCGCTGGCCTGCATGGTGCTGGCGGATCTGGGAGCCGACGTCATCAAGGTGGAACGTCCCGGGGTAGGTGAGGCGACCCGGAGCCTGCCTCCGCGCTGGGATGGGGAGAGCACCGTCTTCCTCGGTTTCAACCGCAACAAGCGCAGCCTGGCGGTCGACCTGCGGAACCCCGAGGTCCGGGACGCGGTGCTGCAGATGGGGTTCGACGTCGTCGTCGAATCCTTCCGGCCCGGCGTCGCCGAGCGCCTGGGCCTCGACTTCGCCGCCTTCGCCGCCGCCAACCCGGCGGTGATCCACTGCTCGATCTCGGCCTTCGGCACCGGGCCGATCGGGCACGATCGAGCGGGCTATGACGCGTTGATCCAGGCCTACGCCGGGATCCTGGAGTCCACCGGAGAGCCCGACGGTGGTCCCTGCCGCGCTTCGCCGTCGATCGTGGACATGAGCACGGGGATGTGGGCGGTGATGTCGATCATGGCCGCGCTGAAGCGGGCCGAAACCACGCCGGGCCCGCAGCGCCTGGAGTCGACCCTGGTCGACACCGGCCTGTTCCTCATGAGTCACCAGATCATGGGATACCTGGGCTCGGGGACATTCCCGGGTCGCCTCGGGTCCCAGGCGCCGAGCGCGGCGCCCTACCAGGTCTGGCAGACCGCAACCGCGCCGATCATGATCGCCACCTCGACCGACCGGACCTACGCGACGTTGTGCGAGGTCCTCGGTGTTCCCGAGCTCGCCGATGATCCGCGCTACGCCACCCTGCCCGACCGGCTCACCCGTCGCTACGAGCTCGCCGAGCTGCTGGGGGAGCGGCTGATCACCCGGACCGCCGGCGAGTGGCTCGATGCGCTGTGGGCGGCGGGCGTGCCGGCCGGACCGGTCCACGACTTGGCGGCCGCGCTCGCCGACCCGCTGACCGCCGAACGCGCCCTGCTGGCCGACGCCGAACCGGGGCGAATCCCCGGGCTCAAGCAGCTGCACCTGCCGATGGACGTCGCCCGTGCCGCACCCCTGCGTCAGCCACCGGCAGTGGGGGAACACAGCGCGGAGATCCTGACCGAGGCCGGCTACTCAGCCGCTGACATTGCACGCCTGCTGACCCCGTAGACTGCCCCTCGCGCGCTCTCGTGAAGGCATTCACAAGGGCACGCGGCAGCGCCCGACCGGTGATGTGGGAGCCCGACCCCGCGCCCCGGGGGCACCACGGCAGGAGGCAGGACCGGCATGAGCGAGCGCACGGACGCGGACGTCATCGTCGTCGGTGCCGGTCCGGCAGGCGCGACGGCCGCTTTCCACCTCGCCCAAGCCGGCCTGGATGTCCTGCTGCTGGAGAAAACCAAGTTCCCCCGCGAGAAGGTGTGCGGGGACGGACTGACCCCGCGCGCGGTCAAGTCGCTGATCACGATGGGCATCCCCACCGAAAGTTCCGACGGGTGGATCCCGAACAAGGGCCTGCGCATCATCGGCGGCGGCGTCACGATCGAGGTGCCGTGGCCCGACCTGGCCAGCTACCCCGACTACGGCCTGGTGCGGACCCGCCTGGACTTCGACGAGATCCTGGCCCGGCACGCAGAGAAGGCGGGAGCGCGTCTGCACGAGCAGACCAACGTCACCGGCCCGGTCCTCGATCCCGCCAGCGGGCGCGTCGTCGGGGTGAGCGCCAAGCGCGCCGACGGTACCGAGAGCACCTTCCGGGCACCGATCACGCTGGCCGCCGACGGCAACTCCACCCGGCTCTCCCTCGCGCTCGGGCTGCGCAAGCGTGACGACCGCCCGATGGGTGTAGCCGTGCGCACCTATTACTCCTCACCCAGGCACACCGATGACTGGCTGGAGTCCTGGCTGGAGTTGTGGGACAACTCCGGGCCGAGCCCGCGCCTGATGCCGGGGTACGGCTGGGTGTTCGGGGTCGGTGACGGCACCTGCAACGTCGGCCTCGGCGCGCTGAACACCTCCGCCGCGTTCGGCAAGACCGACTACCGCCAGATGCTCAAGGACTGGGTCGCGTCCACCCCCGAGGAATGGGGCTTTCGCGACCAGAACCGTGTCGGTCCGATCCTCGGTGCGGCGCTGCCCATGGGCTTCAACCGCACTCCGCACTACACCCGTGGAGTGTTGCTCGTCGGCGATGCCGGCGGGATGGTCAATCCCTTCAACGGTGAGGGCATCGCCTACGCGATGGAGTCCGGTGCCCTCGCCGCCGACGTCGTGACGCAGGCGCTGGCCCGTACCGGACCCGCCCGGGAACGCGCGCTCGAGGGTTATCCGCTGGCCCTCAAACAGGCCTATGGCGGCTACTACACCCTCGGTCGCGTCTTCGTGAAGATGATCGGCAACCCCGCGTTCATGCAGTACGCGACCAAGCACAGCTTGTCGCACCCGACGTTGATGCGCTTCACGCTCAAGCTGCTCGCGAACCTGACTGACCCCAGTGGGGGCGACGCGATGGACCGGGTCATCAACGGTCTCTCGCGGGTCGCCCCCGCGGCCTGAACACCCGCCAGCTCACCGCTTCGCACTCACCGCACCGCAGACAGGGAAGGAGAACGGCGTGGACGGAAACGTCTACATCCCGATCGCCGTACTCGCTGCATTGGCGTTCGGCTTCGCCGCCTTCTCGGTCATCACCGGGATGCTCACCGGGCCCAAGCGCTACAACCGCGCGAAGCTCGACGCCTACGAGTGCGGGATCGAGCCCACCCCGCAGCCGGTCGGCGGCGGGCGCTTCCCGGTCAAGTACTTCCTGACCGCGATGTTGTTCATCATTTTCGACGTCGAGGTGATCTTCCTCTACCCGTGGGCGGTGACCTTTGACGACTTCGGCATCTTCATCCTCGCCGAGATGATGCTGTTCATCGTCGCGGTCTTCGTCCCCTTCATCTATGTCTGGCGCCGCGGCGGGTTGGACTGGGACTGACACCCACTCCACCGACTGCGTCGTCACCACCGCCCGTCCCACCGCCCGAGAAGGAGAGCCCGACCTATGGGGATCGAGGAAAAACTCCCCAGCGGTGTTCTGCTGAGCACGGTCGAGGGTCTGGCCGGCTACATGCGCAAGAACTCGCTGTGGCCCGCCACCTTCGGGCTCGCCTGTTGCGCCATCGAGATGATGGCGACCGGCACCGGCCGCTATGACATCGCCCGGTTCGGTATGGAGGCCTTCCGGGCCTCGCCCCGCCAGGCCGACCTGATGATCGTTGCCGGCCGCGTGAGCAACAAGATGGCCCCCGTGGTCCGTCAGATCTACGACCAGATGGCCAACCCGAAGTGGGTCTTGGCGATGGGCGCCTGCTCGTCCTCGGGCGGGATGTTCAACAATTACGCGATCGTGCAGGGCGTCGACCACATCGTCCCCGTCGACATCTACCTGCCGGGCTGCCCGCCCCGGCCGGAGATGCTGCTCGACGCGATCCTCAAGCTGCACGATCAGATCCAGCACACCAAGCTCGGTGCCCACGCGGTCAAGGAGCGTCTCCAGCTCGAGCAGTCCGCCCTGGCGGCGGTGCCGACCTCGGAGATGAAGGGGCTTTTGCGATGAGCGACGTTCCTCCTCGCCACACAGATCAGCAGGTCGCGAGCCCGGGTGCGGTTGCCGCAGTGCCGGCTGTGGTGGAGAACCCGGCGATCACCCAGCCGGAGAACCTGCCCAACCTGCCTGACGCCGAAGCCAGCATCGTCGGGGTGCGCCGCGGCTCGTTCGGTGTCTCGGGCACGGGAGACACCTCGGGCTACTCCGGCCTGGTACGCACGATTTCGCTGCCGACGAGTTCACCGGCGCCCTATGGCGGTTACTTCGACGAGCTGGCCGACAACCTGCGCCACGCGCTCGCGATGAATGGCGTCATCTACAGCGAGGCGATCGAGGCCGTCGTCGTCGACCGCGGGGAGCTCACCTTCCACGTCCGCCGGGACCAGATTGCCGCAGTCGCCAAGGTCCTGCGTGATGATGCGTCACTGCGTTTCGAGATGTGTTCCGGCGTGTCCGGGGTGCACTACCCGGAGATGGCGGGCCGCGAACTGCACGCGGTCTACCACCTGCTCTCGATCACCCACAACCGGCGCATCCGACTGGAGGTCGGGGTGCCGGACGCCGACCCGCATCTGCCCTCGGTGTTTTCGGTCTACCCGACCTGCGACTGGCACGAGCGCGAGACCTACGACTTTTTCGGCATCATCTTCGACGGTCACCCCGCCCTGACGCGTATTCAGATGCCCGATGACTGGCCGGGTCACCCGCAGCGCAAGGACTACCCGCTGGGCGGCATCGGAGTCGAGTACAAGGGCGCGACGATCCCTCCGCCGGACGAAAGGCGGTCGTACAGCTGATGAGCACCGACCCGTACGCGACGGCCACCGAGACCACCGAAGGCCGGATCTTCAACGTCACCGGCGGTGACTGGGACCAGATGATCGCCGACCTCGGGGATTCCCCCGAGGAGCGCATCGTCGTCAACATGGGACCGCAGCACCCCTCCACTCACGGCGTGCTGCGTCTCATCCTCGAACTCGACGGGGAGACGGTCACCGAGGCCCGCTGCGGCATCGGTTACCTGCACACCGGCATCGAGAAGAATTGCGAGTACCGCTCGTTCACCCAGGGCGTCACCTTCGTGACGCGAATGGACTACCTCTCCTCGTTCTACTCCGAGACCGCCTACTGCATGGCCGTGGAGAAGTTGCTCGGGATCACCGAACAGGTCCCCGAACGAGCGAGCGTCGTGCGTGTCCTGCTCATGGAACTCAACCGAATCTCCTCGCACCTGGTGGCGCTCGCCACCGGCGGCTTGGAGCTGGGCGCCTTCGCGCCGATGATGTTCGGTTTCCGTGAGCGCGAGATGGTGCTGGACATCTTCGAGGAAATCACCGGCCTGCGGATGAATCAGGCCTTCATCCGCCCCGGCGGCCTCGCCCAGGACGTTCCCGACTCCGCGCTGGTCAAGATCGCGGAGCTGGTCGAGGTGTGGCCGAGCCGCGCCAAGGACTACGTCAAGGTGCTGAACGGCCAGCCGATCTGGAAGGGCCGCACCGAGGGTGTGGGCTACCTGGATCTGACCGGATGTATGGCGCTCGGCGTGACCGGTCCGGTGCTGCGGGCGACCGGTCTGCCGCACGACCTGCGCAAGTCCCAGCCGTACTGCGGGTACGAGACCTACGACTTCGACGTCGTCACCCACGACACGTGCGATGCCTGGGCGCGGTTCCTGATCCGCCAGCGGGAGATGAACGAGTCGATCCGCATCATCGCCCAGTGCGCGGACCGGCTGCGTAAGCCGGGTCCGGTCATGGTCGAGGACAAGAAGATCGCCTGGCCCGCACAGCTCTCGGTCTCCTCCGACGGCCAGGGCAATTCGCTCGCCCACATCAAGAAGATCATGGGTGAGTCGATGGAGTCCCTGATCCACCACTTCAAGCTGGTGACCGAGGGCTTCCGAGTTCCGGCCGGGCAGGTGTACCAGACCATCGAATCCCCGCGCGGTGAGCTGGGCGTGCACTTGGTCTCCGACGGTGGGACCCGGCCCTACCGGGTGCACTTCCGTGATCCGTCCTTCGTGAACTTGCAATCGGTTGCTGCCATGAGCGAAGGAAGTCTCGTTGCCGACGTCATCGCCGCCGTCGCTTCCATCGACCCCGTGATGGGAGGCGTCGACCGATGAGTTTGGACGAGTCCACCCGCGAGCAGATGCGGGAGATCATCGCCCGCTACCCGCAGTCGCGCTCAGCGTTGCTGCCGATGCTGCACCTGTGCCAGGCCGTGGAGGGTTACGTCAGCCCCGAGGGCGTGGCGATGTGCGCCGAGGAACTCGGACTGACGGTCGCTGAGGTCGGCGGGGTTGCGACGTTCTACACGATGTACAAGCGGCGCCCGATCGGCGATTACCACGTCGGTGTCTGCACCAACACCCTGTGTGCGGTCATGGGGGGCGACGCGATCTTCACCGCGCTGAAGCAGCACCTGGGCGTCGGCAACGACGAGACGACCCCGGACGGCAAGGTCACCCTCGAGCACATCGAGTGCAACGCGGCCTGCGACTACGCGCCGGTGATGACGGTCAACTGGGAGTTCTTCGACAACCAGACGATTGCCTCGGCCCGCGACCTGGTCGACCGCTTACGCAGCGGTGACACCCCGTCACCCACCCGCGGTGCCAGTTCGGTCTGTACCTGGAAGGAAGCCTCGCGGGTGCTCGCCGGCTTCGGTGACGGCCGCGCCGGTGAAGGGGTGGCGGCCGGTCCGCCCTCCCTGCTCGGCCTGGACTACGCCAAGGCCCGTGGCGAATCCGCCCCGGCCATGCCCGGAGGCGGTCTCTAGATGCTCACTCCAGTTCTCTCGGCGCACTGGGACGAGGCCGACTCGTTCACGATGCGCGGGTACGAGCGCCACGGGGGCTACAACGCCGCCCGCCGGGCAGTCACGTCGATGGACCCCGACGCCTTGATCTCCCTGGTCAAGGACTCCGGGCTGCGCGGGCGAGGGGGAGCCGGCTTCCCGACGGGGATGAAGTGGAGCTTCATCCCGCAGAATGACGGCAAGCCGCACTACTTGGTCATCAACGCCGACGAGTCCGAGCCGGGTACGTGCAAGGACATCCCGTTGATGATGGCCAACCCGCACGTGCTGGTGGAGGGCGTGATCATCGCCTCCTACGCGATCCGCGCCACCCACGCGTTCATCTACATCCGCGGTGAGGTCCTGCACGTCATCCGCCGTATGCAGGCAGCCGTGGCGGAGGCCTACGCCGCCGGGTACGCCGGCAAGGGGATCTTCTCCTCGAAGTACGACCTGGAGATCGTCGTGCACGCCGGCGCCGGTGCATATATCTGCGGCGAGGAAACGGCCCTGCTGGACTCGCTGGAAGGCCGGCGCGGTCAGCCTCGGTTGCGCCCGCCGTTCCCCGCGGTGGCCGGCCTCTACGGCTGCCCGACGGTCATCAACAACGTCGAGTCGATCGCCTCGGTCCCCTCAATCGTCGCCGGCGGCGTGGACTGGTTCGCCTCCATGGGGACCGAGAAGTCCAAGGGCTACACGCTCTACTCCCTGTCCGGGCATGTCGCCAACCCCGGCCAGTTCGAGGCCCCGCTGGGTGTGACCCTGCGTCAGCTGCTAGACCTCTCCGGCGGGATGCGGCCGGGCCGGACGCTGAAATTTTGGACCCCGGGTGGCTCCTCGACCCCACTGCTCACCGACGCGCACCTGGACGTACCGCTGGACTACGAAGGCGTTGCGACCGCGGGTTCGATGCTCGGGACCAAGGCGCTGCAGATTTTCGACGACACCACCTGTGTGGTGCGCGCGGTGCTGCGCTGGACCGAGTTCTACGCTCACGAGTCCTGCGGCAAGTGCACGCCGTGCCGCGAGGGTACGTACTGGCTCGTGCGCATGCTCAAGCGCTTGGAGCAGGGTGAGGGCTCGGAAGCTGACATCGACCAGCTGCTCGATATCTGCGACAACATCCTGGGCCGTTCGTTCTGCGCCCTCGGTGACGGCGCCACCAGCCCGATCACCTCGGCGATCGAGTACTTCCGGGACGAGTTTCTCGCTCACCTGAGCGGCGGCGGTTGTCCGTTCGACCCGGCGGCCTCCACCTTGTTCGCGAGCGATGCGAGCGGACCGATGACCACCGTGTCCAGTTCCGGAGTGAACGCATGACCATCACCTCCACATCTGGGTCCGACCTGGCCACCCCGGTCGACCTGGTCAGCCTCACCATCGACGGCATCGAGATCAGCGTCCCCAAGGGCACCTTGGTAATTCGGGCCGCCGAGCAGCTCGGGATCCAGATCCCGCGGTTCTGCGACCACCCTCTTCTGGAGCCGGTCGGTGCCTGCCGGCAGTGCCTGGTGGAGGTCGAGGGGCAGCGCAAGCCGTTCGCGTCCTGCACCACGACGGTCGCGCCGGGCATGGCTGTCCTGACCCAGGTGTCCTCCCCGGTCGCGGACAAGGCCCAGCAGGGCGTCATGGAGCTGCTGCTGATCAACCATCCGCTGGACTGCCCGGTCTGCGACAAGGGCGGTGAATGCCCTCTGCAGAACCAGGCGATGTCCAACGGCCGTGCGGACAGCCGGTTCGTTGAGCAGAAGCGCACTTTCCCCAAGCCGGTCAAGATCTCCGCGCAGGTGCTGCTCGACCGCGAGCGGTGCGTGCTCTGTGCCCGGTGCACGCGGTTCTCCAAGCAGATCGCCGGTGACCCGTTCATCGACATGTTCGAGCGGGGCGCGCTGCAGCAGGTTGCGATCTACGAGAACGCGCCGTTCGAGTCCTACTTCTCCGGCAACACCATCCAGATCTGCCCGGTCGGCGCACTCACCTCCGCGGCCTACCGCTTCCGCTCCCGCCCGTTCGACCTGGTCTCCAGCCCGAGTGTGTGCGAGCACTGCTCCAGCGGATGCTCGCTGCGCACCGACCACCGCCGCGGCAAGGTGTTGCGCCGCCTCGCCGGTGAGGACCACGAGGTCAACGAGGAGTGGAACTGCGACAAGGGCCGCTTCGCCTTCGCCTACGCAACCCGTCCGGACCGCCTGAGCCACCCACAGATCCGGGGCGCTGACGGCACCTTGGCGCCGGCGTCGTGGCGCGAGGCCCTCGCGTTCGTGGCGGCCCGGTTGGAGGCCGACCGCGGCCACGTCGGAGTGCTGACCGGCGGCCGGCTCACGCTGGAGGACAACTACGCGTACGCGAAGTTCGCGCGCGTGGCCCTGGACACCAATGACATCGACTTTCGCTCCCGGCCGCACTCCGCGCAGGAGGCGGCCTTCCTGGCCGCGCACGTTGCAGGTCAAGGAATCTTTGCCGGTACCGCGGCCGTCACTCACACCGCCGTCGAGGCTGCGCCGGCCGTCCTGCTCGTCGCCCTCGAGCCGGAGGAAGAGGCCGCGGGCATCTTCCTGCGGTTGCGCAAGGCCTACCTCAAGCATGGCCAGCGGGTGCTCTCGCTCGCGCCCTTCGCTTCCAACGGTCTGCTCAAGTGCGGCGGCACGGTGATTTCGACGATCCCGGGAGCCGAGGCCGCCACCCTCGATGCGCTGGCCGCAGACGCCGCGATCGCCGGCCTGCTCGCTGCCCCGGGCGCAGTGATCCTGGCCGGCGAACGGCTCGCCGCGTCGCCCGGTGGTCTGGACGCCGCCGTGCGCCTCGCCCGCGCCACCGGGGCGTCGCTGGCCTGGATCCCCCGTCGCAGCGGGGACCGCGGGGCGGTGGAGGCCGGCGCCATCGGCAATCTGCTGCCGGGCGGCCGACCGGTCACCGACACCGCAGCCCGCGCCGAAGTCGCCGACTTCTGGGGCGTTCCCACCCTGCCGGCGCTGCCCGGCCGCGACACCGCGGCGATCCTTGCGGCAGCGGCCGGCGGCGAGGTGCGTTCCCTGGTCGTGGCCGGCGTCGATCCCGACGACCTGCCCGACCCGCAGGGCGCCCTCATCGCTCTGAGCCTGGTGGACTTCCTGGTCAGCTTCGAGATCCGGGCCAGCGAGGTCACCGAACGTGCCGCCGTGGTGTTCCCGGTCCCGCCGGTCGCGGAGAAGGCCGGCACCTTCCTCAACTGGGAGGGCCGGATGCGTCCGTTCGCCCAGGCAATCACCGGCAGCACGGTGATGACCGACCTGCGGATCCTGTCCGCGATCGCGGAGGAGATGGACCGGCCCCTGCGGCTGCGGGACACCGCCGCGGCGTCGGCGGAACTGGCGTCGCTCGGTCGTTGGAGTGGCCCGCGGAGCGCGAATGCCGAAGCCCCGGCGGCGGCGCCGCCGGCCCCGCGCTCCGGCGAAGCGGTACTCGCGAGCTGGCACATGCTGCTCGACCTCGGCCGCTTGCAGGACGGCGAGCCGCACCTGGCGCGCACCGCGCGCCGCCCGGTGGTGCGGCTCTCGGCCGCGACCGCCGCCGAGATCGGCGCCCGCGAAGGTGGCTTGGTCGTCGTCACCGGCGAACGCGGGACCGTCACACTGCCGCTGGTGATCACCGAGATGCCGGACCGGGTGGTCTGGTTGCCGACGAAATCCCCGGGCAGCGCGGTGCGCCGTGACCTCGGGGTCGACGCGGGCGCCATCGTGCGCGTCCACGCAGGAGGGACTTCCTGATGGCGCGTGCAACTGCCGATCTGGTCCTGGCCGAGGCTGACGGGTCGAACCTGGCCCAGTTCGGCAACGACGTCTGGTGGATCATGCTCACCAAGGTCGTCGTGGTCTTCGTCTTCCTCATGCTCATCACGCTGTTCAACATCTTGTTCGAGCGGCGCGCGGTGTCCTGGATGCAGCAACGCGTCGGTCCGAACCGGGTGGGTCCGCAGGGTTCGCTGCAGTCCCTCGCCGACGGCATCAAGTTGATGCTGAAGGAGGACATCGTCCCCAAGGCCGCGGACAAGGTGGTCTTCATCGCCGCGCCGGTCATCGCGGCGACGGGTGCCTTCCTGGCCTTCGCGGTGATCCCGGTCGGTCCCGAGGTCTCGATCTTCGGTGAGCGCACGGTCCTGCAGGTGACGGACTCACCGATCGCGGTGCTGTTCATCCTCGCGGCGGCGTCCACCGCGATCTACGGCATCGTCCTCGCCGGGTGGTCGTCGGGCTCGACCTACCCGCTGCTCGGCGGTCTGCGTTCGACCGCGCAGATGATCTCCTACGAACTCGCGATGTCGCTGAGCTTCGTCGCGGTGTTCCTCTATGCCGGCTCGATGTCGACCTCGGAGATCGTGGCGGCGCAGGAGAACCTCTGGTTCGGCGTCGCGCTGTTGCCCTCCTTCGTGGTCTACCTGATCGCCATGGTCGGCGAGACCAACCGCGCCCCGTTCGACCTGCCCGAGGCCGAGGGCGAGCTCGTCGGTGGCTTCCACACCGAGTACTCCTCGATCAAGTTCGCGCTGTTCTTCCTCGGGGAGTACATCGCGATGACCACCGTCGCCGCGCTCGCGGTGACGATGTTCCTCGGCGGGTGGATGGCCCCGTGGCCGCTCGGCGGCCCGATCTGGCCCGGTGCCAACGAGAACTGGTGGCCGGTCCTGTGGTTCCTGGGCAAGCTGCTGATGTTGATCTTCGGCTTCATCTGGCTGCGGGGGACCCTGCCCCGGATGCGCTACGACCAGTTCATGGCCTTCGGGTGGAAGGTGCTGATCCCGGTCTCGCTGGGCTGGATCATGCTCGTCGCCACCATCCAGGCCATGCGCAACGAAGGCTACGAGGTTCGCAACGTCATCTTCGTGGTGGCCGGCGTCCTGGTGGCACTGCTGATCGTGACCGCGCTGTGGGACACGCTGCGCGCCAAGGCGGAGGGGGACGAGGCCGAGGACGTTCCGGTCCCGTTCGACCCGTTCGCCGGCGGTTTCCCGGTTCCCCCGATGCCCGGTCAGGTGCTGCCCGGCGCACGCCCCGTACCGGTGAGTGCGCTGGCCGGGCCCGGAGCGCTCGAGGCCGACACCGAGAAGAGAGGAGATGGCGATGCCTAAATTCACCGATGCCATCGCCGGATTCGGCGTCACGTTCGCGGCGATGTTCCGCAAGGCGAACACCGAGTTCTACCCGGAGCAAAAGAAGGGGACCGAGGGCGGTCCGCCGATCTCGCCGCGCTTCCACGGACGCCACCAACTCAACCGGCACCCGGACGGCTTGGAGAAGTGCATCGGCTGCGAGCTGTGTGCCTGGGCCTGCCCGGCCGACGCCATCTACGTCGAGGGCGCCGACAACGACGACGCCGCAGGCGAGCGGTTCTCACCCGGCGAGCGTTACGGCCGCGTCTACCAGATCAACTACCTGCGCTGCATCTTCTGCGGCCTGTGCATCGAGGCCTGCCCGACCCGGGCGCTGACGATGACCCACGAATTCGAACTTGCGGACTCCAGTCGGGAGGCCCTCATCTTCACCAAGGCCGAACTGCTCGGTCCACTCACCGAGGCCATGGTCGAGGCCCCGCACCCGATGTACCCGGGCACCACCGACACCGACTACTACAGCGGCGTCGTCACCGGCGCCGACCCGGCGCTGCTGCGCATTGCCTCCGGAGGTGAGTCCTGATGGGTGATACCTCCACAGGCGAGGCAGTGCTGTTCTGGCTGCTCTCCCCGATCTGTGTACTGGCCGCCCTCGGGGTGGTCGGAACCAAGAAGGCCGTGCACTCCGCTTTGATGCTGGCCACGGTGATGGTGTGCCTCGCGATGTTCTTCGCGGTGCAGTCGGCCCCGTTCCTCGCCGTCGTGCAGGTGGTCGTCTACACCGGCGCGGTGATGATGCTGTTCCTGTTCGTGTTGATGCTGATCGGCGTCGACTCCAACGACTCCCTGATCGAGACGATTCGCGGACAGCGCATTGCCGCGATCCTGGCCGGGACCGGCTTCGGACTTCTGGTGCTCGTCGGGATCGGCAACGCCTCGGTGTCCGGTTTCAACGGGCTCACCGAGGCCAATGCGGGCGGAAACGTCGAGGGCATCGCCGAACTTCTCTTCACCCGCTATGTCTTCGCCTTCGAGGCGACCAGTGCGTTGCTGATCACCGCGGCCCTCGGTGCGATGGTGCTGGCGCACCGCGAGCGGATCGGCCCGAAGGTCACCCAACGCGAGCTCTCGATCGAGCGCTTCAAGTCCGGTCAGATCGTCACGCCGCTACCCCCGCCGGGGGTCTATGCCCGCTCGAACTCGGTCGACACCCCGGCCCTGCTGCCCGACGGCACGGCGTCCGAGCTCTCGCTCTCGCGGGTGTTGCGGGCCCGCGGGGACGTGCGCACGATCGATGAGTCCCGCCACGACCCGGTCGGGCAGCTGGACGTCGCGGTGGATGCCGAGGAACCGAAGTGAACCCGGCGAACTACCTCTATCTCTCGGCGATCCTGTTCACGATCGGCGCCGCCGGGGTCCTGACCCGGCGTAACGCGATCGTGGTCTTCATGTGTGTCGAGCTCATGCTCAACGCGACCAACCTGGCGTTCGTCACCTTCGCGCGGTTGCACGGCAACCTCGAGGGCCAGGTCATCGCTTTCTTCGTCATGGTCGTGGCTGCCGCCGAAGTTGTTGTCGGGCTGGCCATCATCATGACGATCTTCCGCACCCGGAGGTCTGCGTCCGTCGACGACGCCAACCTCCTGAAGTACTGAGGACGAGCGACGATGATTCGGATTGCGGAGAGCGAAGAACTGCTCCCCCTGCAGATCGGTGAGGCGACCGGAATCTTCTCGGCCACCTGGCTGATGATCGCGCTGCCGCTCTTCGGTGCGGCCGTGTTGCTGATCGGCGGCAAGGGCACCGACAAGTGGGGCCACCTGCTGGGCTGCGCCACGGTGTTCGGCTCGTTCGTCATCGGCTTCGCGCAGTTCCTGACGATGCTGGGCCGCGACAGCGACGAGCGCGCGGTCAATCAGCATCTCTACGACTGGCTGGACACCGGGGCGCTGAGGCTCGGGGTCGGCTTCCAGGTCGACCAGCTCTCGATCTGCTTCGTCCTGCTCATCACCTTCGTGGGTTTCCTGATCCACGTGTACTCCGTGGAGTACATGGCTCATGATGCGCGCCGGCGTCGGTTCTTCGGTTACCTGAACCTGTTCGTGGCCTCGATGCTGCTGTTGGTGCTCGCCGATTCCTACTTGCTGCTCTTCGTCGGCTGGGAAGGCGTGGGCCTGGCCTCGTACCTGCTGATCGGTTTCTGGCAGCACGTCCCGGAGTACGCGACCGCGGCCAAGAAGGCGTTCGTGATGAACCGCATCGGCGACATCGGTCTGCTGATCGCGATGTTCATCATGTTCGACCAGTACGGCGCCTTCGGGTTCGAGCAGGTCTTCGCCTCCGTCGAGGGGTCGAGTGCCGGCATCCACACGGCGATCGGCCTCATGCTGCTGCTCGGCGCGGTCGGCAAGTCCGCCCAGTTCCCGCTGCAGGCCTGGCTGCTCGATGCCATGGCCGGTCCCACCCCGGTCTCCGCGCTGATCCACGCGGCCACGATGGTCACCGCGGGCGTCTACCTGATCGTGCGTTCCGCGCCGATCTACAACCTCTCCGACACCGCCCAGTTGGTCGTTGCCCTCGTCGGCGCCATCACGCTGCTGATGGGCGCGATCATCGGCACCGCCAAGGACGACATCAAGAAGGCGCTCGCCGCCTCGACGATGTCGCAGATCGGGTACATGGTGCTCGCCGCTGGTCTGGGGCCCGCCGGGTACGCCTTTGCGATCTTCCACCTGCTGACCCACGGCTTCTTCAAGGCCGGATTGTTCCTGTCCGCCGGCTCGGTCATGCACGGGATGCACGACAGCACCGACATGCGCCGGTACGGCCATCTGCGTAAGTACATGCCGGTGACCTATGTCTGCTTCGGGCTGGGCTTCCTGGCGATCATCGGCATTCCGCCCTTCGCCGGTTTCTGGTCCAAGGACAAGATCATTGAGTCGGCGTTCGGCGACAACTTCGGCCTCGGCCTGTGCGCGCTCCTGGGCGCCGCGATCACCGCGTTCTACATGAGCCGCGTGATGATCATGACCTTTTTCGGCGACAAGCGCTGGGACGACGAGATCCATCCGCACGAGTCACCGAAGACGATGACCGTGCCGGTCTGCGTCCTGGCCGCAGGCGCCGTGCTCGGCGGGGTGCTGCTGATCAACGATGGCATCGTGCACTGGCTGGAGCCGGTGGTCGGCGAGGAACACCATGACCTGTGGGCCCCGATCTGGGTGTTCACCGCGATGACGCTCGGCGCGGTGGCTCTCGGTGTCGGCGTCGCCTACCGCCTCTACGCGGTCGCCGAGATTCCGCGCACGCAACCGGCTGCCGGCGCGCTCACCAACGCCGTCCGGGCCGACCTCTACCAGGACTCCATCAACGAGGCCGCCTTCATGCGACCCGGGCAATGGACGACTCGAATGCTGGTTTGGGCCGACAACCGCGGCCTGGACGGGATCGTCAACGGCCTGGCCGCGCTGCTCGGCGGAACGGCGAGCCGGGTCCGGCGAGTGCAGGCCGGTCTGGTGCGTTCCTACGCGCTGACCATGTTCGTCGGTGCTGCGCTCGCGGTCGGAGCTGTTCTGGTGGTGCGACTGTGACGCAGCTCAACGCAGCGAGGAACGAGCGAGGCAGAGGTTGCGGCACCGTGGGCACTGTGAACGAACTGAGGACTGGTCAGGTATGTACCCGAGTGTGGCAGGAGACCGGTCGTGGATGACTTCCCCTGGCTGACGGTCGCGCTCTGCGTGCCGCTGGCCGGCGCGATCGCCATCGCCTTTGCCCCGAGAGCGAATGCCGAACTGGTCAAGCGGATAGCGTTGGCGGCCTCGCTGGTGACCTTGGCCGTGGTGATGGCCGCGTCCTTCGACTACGACCAGGACGGCATCGCCTATCAGCTGGTCGAGGACCACTCCTGGATCAAGGAATTCGGTGTCAGCTACGCCCTCGGCGTGGACGGCATCGGCTTCGTGATGATCCTGCTGACCGCGGCACTCATGCCGATCCTGATGCTCGCCGCCTGGCGTGACCTGGAGGTGGGGGAGCACGCCCAAGGCGCCGAGGGTGGGGGGTCGGCCAAGCTCTACTTCTCGATGATGCTGGTCCTGGAGTCCATGGCGATCGGGCAGTTCGCCGCCCTGGATGTCTTCCTCTTCTACGTGCTGTTCGAGGCCATGCTGATCCCGATGTACGTGCTGATCGGACGCTTCGGCGGCCCGCAGCGCCAGTACGCCGCGGTGAAGTTCCTGCTCTACAACCTGCTCGGCGGCCTGCTCATGCTCGTCGCGGTCATCTGGATCTACTTCGCCGGACCGGGTGGGGACAAGGCCTACTTCCTGCCGGATCTCATCGGCTACGACTTCGGCACCGAGACCGCGCGTTGGATGTTCCTCGGGTTCTTCGTCGCCTTCGCGATCAAGGCCCCGCTGTGGCCCTTCCACACCTGGCTGCCCGACGCGATGGCCGAGGCGACGCCGAGCAACGGCGTGCTGCTCTCCGGCATCCTGGACAAGGTCGGCGTCTTCGCGATGCTGCACCTGTGCCTGCCGTTGTTCCCGGAAGCCAGTCGATGGTTCGCGCCGACGATCATCGTCCTCGCCTGCGTCAGCATCATCTACGGCGCCCTCGTCGCAATCGGCCAGACCGACATGAAGCGCCTGATCGCCTACGCCTCGGTGTCGCACTTCGGCTTCATCGTGCTGGGGATCTTCGTGATGACCAGTCAGGGTCAGGCCGGTGCGACGCTCTACATGATCAACCACGGCTTCGCGACCGCAGCCTTCCTGCTGGTGGCCGGCTTCATGATGTCGCGGCGGGGCTCGCGCCTGGTCACGGCCTACGGGGGCGTGCAGAAGGTGGCGCCGATGCTGGCCGGAACCTTCCTGTTCGCTGGCCTGGCCAACCTGGCCCTGCCGGGGCTGGCGCCCTTCATCAGTGAGTTCATGGTGCTGGTCGGGACCTACTCGCGGTACCCGCTCGCCGGGGTGGTGGCCACGATCGGTGTGCTGCTCGCGGCGCTCTACGTGCTGATCGCCTACCAGCGCACGATGGCCGGCGAGCTCATGCCGGGCAACGAGAACACCGCGGACCTGCGGACCCGGGAGATCACGGTTCTCGCGCCGATCGTCGTGGTCATTCTCGCGCTGGGCTTCTTCCCCAAGCCGGCGCTGGACCTGATCGACCCAGCGGTCGAACGCACCTTGGAACAGGTGGGCCGGACCGACCCCAGGGTCAAGTTCCCTGCAGAGGCCGCTAGCTCCGAGGCCTTTCGCAGCGAACTCACGATCGAATTCGACCGGGTCAAGTCCGAGGAGCCGAAGTGACCAGCATGAATGATCTGGTGCTGGCGGCTCCGCTGATCGAGTCGCCCGACCTCGACTACTACCTGCTCTCTCCGATGCTCGTCGTGTTCGGCGTCGCCATCGTCGGGGTGCTCGTCGAAGCCTTCGTGCCCCGCGCGCAGCGCGTGGCCGTGCAGGTCGGCCTCGCGATTGCCGGGCTGGTGAGCGCGCTCGCGTTGGTGATCAGCCTGCACGACAAGAACGAGATCGTGGCCGAGGGTGCGCTGGCGATCGATGGCGCGACGTTGTTCATGCAGGGCACGATCCTGGGGCTCGGCGTGCTCGCCATCATGCTGGTCGCCGAACAGAAGGTCAGTGTCGGCGGGGAGTTCGCGTCCTCGGGATCCACCGTTCCGGGCTCGGCCGCGGAGCGGCAGGTCAACGAGGCGGGCTGGGTCCAGACCGAGGTCTACCCGCTGCTGATGTTCTCCATCGGCGGCATGCTGGTCTTCCCCGCGGCGAACGACCTGCTGCTGATGTTCATCGCCCTCGAGGTTCTCTCGCTGCCGCTGTACCTGCTGTGCGGCCTCGCCCGACGCCGTCGCCTGCTCTCCCAGGAAGCGGCACTGAAGTACTTCCTGCTCGGGGCGTTCTCCTCGGCGTTCTTCCTCTACGGCGTCGCGATGCTCTACGGCTACGCCGGCAGCGTGAAACTCGATGACATCGCCACCGCGGTCTCCGGTAACGCCGAGAACGACGCGTTGTTGCTCTTCGGCATGGCGCTGCTCGCCGTCGGACTGCTCTTCAAGGTCGGTGCGGTCCCGTTCCACGCCTGGACGCCGGACGTCTACCAGGGCGCGCCGACCCCGATCACCGGCTTCATGGCTGCGGCGACCAAGGTGGCCGCGTTCGGGGCGTTGCTGCGGGTCTTCTACGTCGGACTCGGCGCTGCCAAGTGGGACTGGCACCCGATGTTCTGGGCCATCGCCATCCTGACGATGGTCTTCGGCTCGATCGTCGCGCTCGTGCAGACCGACATCAAGCGGATGCTCGCCTACTCCTCGATCGCGCACGCCGGCTTCATCCTCGTCGGCCTGGTCGCGACCAACCAGGAGGGGCTGTCCTCGACGCTGTTCTACCTGCTCACCTACGGCTTCATGACGATCTCGGCGTTCGCCCTGATCTCGCTGGTGCGCGATTCCGCGGGCGAGGCCACCCACCTGTCCCAGTGGGCCGGGCTCGGGCGGCGCTCACCGATCGTGGCCGGTGCCTTCGCGTTCTTATTGCTGGCGATGGCCGGCATTCCGCTGACCAGTGGCTTCATCGGCAAGTTTGCGGTGTTCTCCGCCGCGATCTCGGCGGGCGCCACCCCGCTGGTCGTGGTCGGGGTGCTCTCCAGCGCGATCGCCGGCTTCTTCTACGTCCGGGTGATCGTGCTGATGTTCTTCTCCGCGCCGGCGGCGGACGGGCCCCGGGTCGTCGTGCCCAGCCTGCTGACCACCATGGCGATCAGTATCGGCGTTGCGGTTACGGTGGTGCTCGGCGTCATCCCGCAGCCGGTCCTGGACCTGGCCGACAAGGCATTCCTGATCAGCTGATCCGCAGTACGCCGGCGGGAGGAAGGAGTTCGACGTGGCGACCAGCCTCGGTCTGGACACCGACCGCATCGACTCCGGTCTCGTCGAGGGCATCAAGGCCGGCATGGACGCCGTGGAGATCATGCTCCGCGACGCCGTGAAGAGTGACTATCCGTTCGTCACCGAGACCTCGCGTCACCTTGTCGACGCCGGCGGCAAGCGCTTCCGTCCGTTGCTGGTGCTGGTTGCCGCGCAGTTCGGCGATCCGCACGCACCGGGCATCGAAGCCTCAGCCGTCGTCTGCGAGCTCACGCACCTCGGCACGCTGTACCACGACGACGTCATGGACGAGGCAACGATGCGCCGGGGGGCGCAGAGCGCGAACTCCCGCTGGGACAACACGGTCGCGATTCTCACCGGGGACTTCCTCTTCGCCCGGGCCTCGGACCTGCTCGCCGATCTCGGCCCGGAGTGTGTGCGCATCCAGGCCCGCACCTTCGAGCGGCTGTGCACCGGCCAGATCCGGGAGACCGTCGGACCGGGGGAGAACGACGACCCGATGGAGCACTACCTCGCTGTCGTGGCGGACAAGACCGGCTCGCTGATCGCCACCGCAGCTCGCTTCGGCGCCCTGCTCGCCGGCGCCGCGCCCGAGATCGTCGACTGCCTCACCCGATTCGGGGAGCGGATCGGCGTCGCCTTCCAGCTCTCCGACGACCTGCTCGACATCGCGAGCGAGTCGGATGAGTCCGGTAAGACCCCGGGCACGGACCTGCGCGAAGGCGTCCCGACCTTGGCTGTCCTGCACGCCCTGGCCTCGACCGACCCGGCGGATGCCCGGTTGCAGGAACTCCTGCGGTCCGACCTCACCGCGGACGCCCCCCATGCCGAGGCGCTGGCGTTACTGCGCGCGAACAAGGCCATGGCCGTCGCCCGAGCCGACCTCGCCGCCTGGGCCGACGAAGCCCGTGCGGCCCTCGCCCCGCTCCCCGCCGGGCCGGCCCGTGAGGTGTTGGAGTTTCTCTGCGACGCGGTCGTTGAACGCTCCTCTTAGCCGAGGGTGGTGGCCATCCGGGCGACGATCTCGGTGACCACGGCGCGGGAGGTGGCGAAATTGAGGCGGACGTGGCCGTCGCTGCCGGCGCCGAACGGAATGCCGTCGGAGAGGGCAACCTTGCCGCGCTCCAGGAAGGCCTGGAACGGACTCGGCGTCAGATTCAGGGCGCGGCAGTCCAGCCAGGCGAGGTAGGTGGCCTCCGGGGCGGTCCACTCGATGCCGGGAAGCTGGGTGCGCACCTCGTGCGCGAGGTGGTCGCGGACACCGGCCAGATGGGTCAGCAGGGCGTCGAGCCAGGCGTCGGAGTCGGTGAAGGCCGCGACGGAGGCGGCCACCCCGAGGATCCCGGCCGCGCCGCGGTGACGGTAGGACTGGGCGCTGAGCCAGGCCTCGTCCGCGGGGGAACCGCAGACCGCGACAGCGGCGTGCAGCCCGGCGAGGTTGAAGGCCTTGCTGGCCGAATGCAGGGTCAGGGTGCGCGCGGCGACCTCGGGGCCGAGGGAGGCGAACGGGATGTGGCGACGGGGGGCGAAGACCAGCGGCGCGTGAATCTCATCGGCGACCACGCGCACGTCGTGGCGCAGCACGACGCCAGCGAGCGCCCGGAGCTCGGTCTCGGTGTAGGCCCGCCCCAGTGGGTTGTGCGGGTTGCACAGCAGCAGCAGGCGCCCGCCCGCCGCGAAGGCGGCATCGAGGGCGTCGAGGTCGAGTGCCCACGCGCTGTCGGGCCCGGTGCGCACCGCCGGGATCTCCACCAGGGCGCGGCCGGCTTCCGTGGTCGCGGTGCGGAACGGGTAGTACACCGGGGTGGGCACGACGACCGAATCGCCGGGTGAGGTGAAGCCTTCGATCCACAGCTCGACCCCGCGCATCACGTCGCGGAGCAGCAGGACGTGGTCCGGATCGACAGACCACCGGTACCGACGCTCGGCGAACGCGCTGAACGCGGCGCCGAGCTGGGGATCCCGCAGGTCGAGGGCGTACCCGAAGTCCCCACCGCGGCCCAGCGCATCGGTGACGGCCGCAGCCACCGCAGGTGCCGGGTCGAAGTCCATCTCCGCCACCCAGGCGGGTAGGACATCAGCCGGATAGGCCTGCCACTTCATGCTGCGCCGCGCCCGCAGCCTCGCCAGGTCCAGCTCGTCGAAGTCGAACCCGGCTGCCTGCAGGTTCATCTGATAAGGCGTCAGAATCCGCGCATGGGCAGCAGGCCGATGATCGACTCCAACGGTGAGCGGTCCATCGGTGTCGGCGGCTCGGGTGCGGGAGCCACCGGAGCGCCCAGACTCGTGGCTCCGTAGGTCTGCAGGCCGGGCCGCGGCTTGGCGACCGGCTTGCAGGTGACGTCGGCGGCGTTACCGGACCGCCTCGTCGGCAGTGCACCGTCGAGCATGTATTGCTCGATGATGTTCTCGATGCAGCCGTTGCCGTTGAGGGACCCGGAGTGCGTGGTGGCGCGCGACTCGGCGACCAGGCGGGACTTCGGGAACAGCGACCGCACGGCCAGGGCGCCGGCGTAGGGTGTCGCGGCGTCGAGCG
Organism: Sporichthyaceae bacterium; assembly: GCA_052387905.1. GTDB lineage: Bacteria > Actinomycetota > Actinomycetes > Sporichthyales > Sporichthyaceae > JBQTII01. Next base: position 31,638 of record JBQTIR010000021.1, read on the forward strand.
TGGCGTTGATGAGCAGAATCGGCGGGGCCGCGCTGCCGTCGATCGGCAACGGGGTGCCGGCGGCCGCCGGCCAGTACAGGCAGGCGGTGTTGAACCAGGTGTTGGCCCACGTCAGCAGCGGGGCCTTCGCAGCGGTGGCGAAGGCGTCCGGGCGCCAGGTGTTGCGGTAGGAGCGCGGCCACTGTTTGTCGGTGCACTGGACGGCGTTGTACACCGCGAAGAGGTTGTCGTCGGAGGACTGGGCGTCGGCGCGGGCGACCTTCATCTCGGACATGTCCCGGTTGTGCACCCAGTCGGCGAAGGCGCCGGCGGCTTCGGGCCAGAGGAACTCGGCATACATGGCCCGGGTGAAGACGTCGGTCCAGTCGTTGGCGTCGATGCCCTGGGCACCCTGCTTCTGCAGCTTCGCCAGGACGGCGTAGAACTTCTTACGCACGGCCTTGGTGCTGCCGCCCAGGTCATAGGTGCGCTGATGGCGCGCGACCCAGGAGAAGAATTCGGTCGCCGCCTTCTCGAAGGCGCGGTCCTGGGCGAGCTGCGCCTGGTACCAGACGCGGCCGGGGTGCACGTTGCCGTCGAGGACCATGCGCTTGACCCGGGTCGGGAACATGGTGGCGTACACCTGGCCGAGGTAGGTGCCGTAGGAGAAGCCGTAGTAGGTGATTTGCTCGACGTTCAAGGCCTGGCGCAGTGCGTCCAGGTCCCGAGCGCTGTCGGTGGTCTTCATGTGCTCCAGCAGCGCCCCGTGCTTGTTCCCGCAGGCGGTCGCGTACTTCTTCGAGCGCGCCAGCCACGCCTTCTCGCTCGCCGTCAGCTCCGATCCCTGGCGGGCGGGCACGTAGGCCGGTCGCCTGCCGGTCGCGTAGTCCTTATCGCAGGAGATCGCGGGGCGTGATTCCCCGACCCCGCGTGGGTCGAAGCCGATCCAGTCGTACCCGGCGGCGCCAGGAACGCCGTCGCCCAGGCCGGAGAATCCCAGACCGCTGGCGCCGGGACCGCCGGGGTTGCCGGTCGCCACGCCCTGGTACTGCTCGCCCTTGGCGGCCTTCACCCGGGATACGGCGAGCTTGATCTGCTTACCGTCGGGCTTCGACCAGTCCAGCGGGACGCGCAAGAACCCGCACTCATCGGCCGAGACGCTGAACCCGGAGCAGCTACCGAAGTTGATGGAGAAGGCAGCGGTGGCCGCCGGACTGGCTTGCGCGGGCCCGAGCGTCACCACCCCGGCCGTGCCGGCCAGCAGTGCTGTCGCCAGCGTGGGTACGGCGGTGCGCATCATGGGTCCCCCGGATCGATGGTGCGAGGTGGTCAAGGCCTGCGGCCGATCAGCGACGCCAGGACACCGGAATGCCGTTGAGCAGGGATTCCAGGGGTTCCGGGGCGCCGACGAAGGATCCGAGCAGCCCCTGTGGCAGGCCGCGGTCAACGATCGACGGCTCGGGGAAGGGGATCCGGTCGCACTCCTTGTCGGAGGCTTCTCCGGACACCCGCGTGGGCAGGGATCCGTCGAGCAGGTAGGCCGCGATGGTGTCGTCGATGCAGGCATTGCCGTCGAACACGGAAGAGTGCGTGGTCGCGCCAACCTCGGCGAGCAGGACCGCGGTCGGGAACTCCTTACGGACCGCAAGTGCGCCGGCGTACGGAGTGGCGCCGTCGAGGGTCTGCTGGACCATCAGAATCGGGATCTTGACCTTCGAACCGTCGACCTCCGGGGTGGAGCCTGCCGGGACCGGCCAGAACGTGCACGGCTGGGAGAACCAGAAGCTGCCCCAGGTGCTGGTCGGAGCGGTCTTGGCGAGCTCGAACCCGTCGTTGCGCACCTTGGAGTACGAGCGCGGGAACTTGCCGTCGCTGCACAGGGTGGTGTTGAAGGCCGCGTACGCGTTGTCGTTGGTGGGGTCGTTCAGGATCGTGTTGACGCGCTCCAGGAAGGCGAAGTCACCGGCCACCGCGTCCGCGAATGCGGCCGCGATCGGGACCCAGAGGTTCTCGCTGTACGCGCCGGTGATGAAGACGTCCGCGAGCTCGGAGGAGCCGACCGTGCCGACCGGGGCCTTGGTGAGCTCGGTGATCATGTCGTTGTAGGTGGCCTTGACCTCGGCCTGGGTGGCGCCGGCTGCGTAGGTGGCGTTGCGGTTCGCGATCCAGGTGAAGAACTCATCGAGCACGACCTGGAATGCCTCGGTCTGGGCCTTTCCACCATCGCCGTAACCGCCGTAGGTCGGCTCGACGCTGCCGGAGAGCACGAGGCGGCGGATCTTGTCGGGGTAGCGGGTGGCGTAGGTCTGACCGAGGAAGGTGCCGTAGGAGAAGCCGAAGAAGTTAATCTGCTTCTCTCCGAGCGCGACGCGCAAGGCGTCCATGTCCTTGATCGTGTCGATGGTGCGCATGTGCTCGATGATCGGGCCGTTGTTGTCCGCGCAGGCCTTGGCGAAACGCTTGGTGCGCGCCAGCCACTCGAGTTCGTTGGGCGAGCGCGAGGTGCGGCTCTCCGGGATGTAGGCCGGCCGCGGACCGGCGGCGTAGTCGGGGATGCAGGACACAGCCGGCTGGCTGGCGCCGACCCCACGCGGGTCGAAGCCGATCCAGTCGTACTGAAGCCCGACGTTGTTCGGCACCGCCTGGGGCAGGATCGCGGGGAAGACCAGCCCGGATCCGCCGGGGCCGCCGGGATTGACGAGCATGACGCCTTGGCGCTTCTCCGTCGCCTTGACGCGGGAGACCGCGACCTTGATCTTCTCGCCCTTGGGCTTGCTCCAGTCCAGGGGAACCGACAGGAAGCCGCATTCTGCGCCGGCGCCGATGAGAGCCTCGTCCTGACAGGCCCCGAAGGCAATCGACACCGCGCCCGGTGCCGCGTCGGCGGCCAGCGCGGCACCGCTGCCGGCCGTTGTCGCGACCGTCGCACCGCTCACGGCCATCAATCCTGCGGTCGCGACCGCTACCACTGCGCGCATGCCACCCACCCTGATCTCGCTCGGATCACCTGGCCGCATCCTAGGTCGACTGGCGGTAGTGAGGCTGGAGGATGACCGAAAACTGTGGATAACGGGGCGGAAACCCCCACCTGTGGATAGCCGGACCCCACCCGGGGAGCGGCCCAGCACCAGATCAGCGCGCCGGCCGGGCTCCCGTGATGACCCGCAGACGCAGCGCCTGGGTCATCAGGGCACGTCGATCGGACTGCGGCAGCTCGGCGGCCCGGTCCATCCAGTCGCCCAGGCTTGACCGTCCGTCCGAGCCCAGAAGTTCCCGCAGCATCGTGGCCGCCAGGGCATCCGGCGCCTCCTCGGGGACCGGCAACGGCAGGCCCGAGCAGGACAGATCGACCGAGACGCCCGCGATGCGCGGCGGCAGCGTCCCGGACCGCAAGAACTCGAACACCCGGGCATCGACGCAGTCGTTCCCACCGAACGACGCGGTGTGGCCGGTCGTGTCGGTGTCCACGATCAGGGCTGCGCGGGGGAACGCGAGGCGGACGTTGAGGCTGTTGATCAGCGGGGTCGTCGGGTCGAGGGCCGTGCTGGCCAACAGGATCGGCGGCGCGACGGACCCGTCGACGGAAGCCAGCTGACCTGGGAACGGCCAGGTCCGGCAGGGTAGGAAGTTCAGGTAGTAGCCCCAGGCGCTCAGCGGTGCGACCGTCGCGGTCGAGGTTGCGTCGGCGCGGAACGTCGCGTAGTCATCGGGCCACGGGTAGTCGGTGCACTCGACACCGAAGAACAGGGCCAGGGCGCCGCCGTTGTCCGCCGGTGCGGTGGGGTCGGGCGCAAAGAGTGCCTCGAGGGGGCCGAAGTCGCCGCGGGCCGCCGCCGCAAACACCTCGGCCGACATCGGCCACAGGAACTGGGCGTAGGTGGCGAAGAAGATCACGTCGACGAACTCCGTGGGTCCGACCAACTCCCCGGGTGCGGCCGCGAGTTCGCGCTCGATCTCGAGGTAGGCCTGCTCGACCCCGGCGGGGTCGTCGGCGATGCCGTAGGTGTCGTTGTTGTCGGCGATCCAGGCGAAGAACTCCCGGCGGGCGGCATCGGCCCCGATTGCCCGATCGCGAAGGTTCTGATAGCCCGTCACTGCGGAATCGACGTTGGCATCCAGGACGAAACGACCGGTGCGGGTCGGATACTGCGTGGAGTAGAGCTGGCCCAGGTAGGTGCCGTAGGAGAAGCCGACGAAGTTCAGCGTCGGGGCGTCGAGCGCCGACCGGATCGACTCCATGTCGCGCACGACGTTGACGCTGCGCAGGAACTGCAGGTCCGCTCCGCTGGCCTCGGCGCAGTCACTGGCCAGCTCCTCGTACTCGCGGACGTAGAGCTCTTCGTTGGGTCCGGGGGGTTCATCGGGGCCGGTGGTCGGCTCGTAGGACGGAAAGCCGCCGGCGAAGGCGTCGGTGGTGCAGGCCAGCAGCGGTTCGCTGGCCCCGACTCCGCGCGGGTCGAAGCCGATGATGTCGTAGCGCGCCAGCAGGTCCGCTGGCAGGAGTTGGGCGAAGAAGGCAGGTGCCTCCAACCCGGTCCCCCCGGGCCCACCGAAGTTCACCATCAGCGGGCCCAGCCGTTGCGCCGCCGGCGCGGTGGCTCGCAGCCGGGACACTGCCACCGTGATGGAACGGCTCTCGGGATCGTCGTAGTCGAGGGGGACCGCCAGCACCGCGCACTCGACGACCCCGGCGGGGCCGGCTTGCAGCTCCTCGGTGCACGGAGCCCACGACATATCGTCGCCCGCGGGTGTGATTTCCGCGGGGACGGCAGGTTCCGCGCCGGCCGGCGATGTCGCGCTCAGGCTGACTGTGGCGGCGAGGGCGAGTGCCCCGGCGAGCGCGATGCGACGACGATTCGACATGTACCGAGAGTGGTAATCCGGACATATCGGGTCAAGGTGCAGAATTCACCAGGATCCGGCGCCGGTTGCGCAAGCTGTCGACGGTGAACACCACCAGGGCGATCCACACCAACGCGAAGCCGGCGAGGCGCTCCGGCGGCAACGGTTCGTGGCGCACCAGCACCCCGATCGCGAACTGCAGGGTCGGCGCGAGGTACTGCAGCAGACCGATTGTGGTCAGCGGGACCAGTCCGGCCGCGCCGGCGAACAGCAGCAGCGGGATGGCGGTCGCGACCCCCGCGGTCATCAACAGCAGCGAGTGATCGGGGCCGTGCGCGGTGAACGTGCCCGAGCCCGTCATCCCGATCGCGGCGAGGAACACCAACGCCGGCACCAGCAGGTAGGCGGTTTCCACCGTGAGACCCTCCAGGGCGCCCACGCGAACCGTCTTCTTGATCAACGAGTACGCGCTGAACGTCGCGGCGAGGAACAGCGCGATCCACGGCGGGCGGCCGTAGTCGAGGGTCAGGATCAGCACGCCGATGGTCGCGACCGCCATCGCTGCCCATTGGCCGCCGCGTAGGCGTTCGCCGAGCACCACGACGGCCACCGCCACCGTGACCAGCGGATTGATGTAGTAACCCAGCGCGGTCTCCAGCACGTGGTCGTGGTTGACCGACCAGATGTAGACCAGCCAGTTCGAGCCGATCAGGACCGCGGCCAGCGCGAGCATGCGCAGGGCGCGGCGGTTCTCCCGCAGCTTGCGCAGGCGGCCCAGCGCGGCGCCACCCCGCCGCACGCCGAGCCAGATCAGGCCCGCCGAGAACGCCACCGACCACACGACGCGGTGGGCGAGGACCTCGGGTGAGCCAGCCGGCTGCAGGTACGGCCAGTAGAGCGGGAACAACCCCCAGAGCAGGTACGCGCCGACGCCGTAGAGCAGCCCGCGGCGGTCGGTGGTCACGTCAACGACAGTACGTGTCGGTCCATTGCCCGTCGACGCGATTAGGGCAGGGCGAACGTGGGGACACCGAGTTGCGCGGCGAGCAGCAGGTCGCTCAGATCCTGGTGCGCCGCAGCGATGGGGGCCGAGTCCGCCAGCAGCAGTGCGCTGGGCAGCAGTGCCGCGGCAGAGCCGAGGAGGACTTCGGGCAGTCCGGGTTCGGGGCCGCGCTCGCAGGTCACATCGGCGGTGTTCGGGCCGCCGCGGGTGGGCAGGACGCCGTCGAGGAGGTAGGCCGTGACGACGTCGTCCACGCAGGCGTTGCCGGCGAAGGCCGAACCCGCGTGCTCGAGGCTGTCCCGCTCACCGACCAGCACCGAGCGAGGGAAGGCCGCGCGGGCGGCCAATGCCTCGGCGAAGGTCGTGGGAGCGTCGAGGCTGCCGTTGATGAAGAGCATCTGCGGGGCGTTCGCGCCGACCCGGGTGGGTCGACCCTCGACCGGCCACGCCAGACACGGGGCGGTGAGCTCCCAGAAGAACAGCCAGGTGGAGAACGGCGCGCTCCCCGCCGTGCCGAACGCCTCCGCGCGGGCGCTGGCGTAGGGGGCTTCCCAGCGACCGTCCGTGCAGGCGACCCCGTATCCGTCTCCGACGACCTCAGGCGCCGGCGGCGGACCGCTGAAGGCGGCGCTGAACGCCGCGGTGTTCCCGGCGTTCCAGGCCGCCCAGCCGGCCGCGATGAACGGCCAGATCTGTTCGGTGCGGGCGGTCGAGGAGAACAGGGCGGACCACTCCGCGGGGCCGACCCCGTCGACGGCTCCGCCGCGCAGGCGCGTGAGCTCGTCGGCGTATCGGGTCCGGACGGCGCCTGCGTCGGCGCCCAGTCCGTAGATCGCGTGGAAGCCGGCCGCCCAGCGGAAGAACCGCGCCCGGTTGGTCTCGAACGCCCGCGCGGTCGCCGGCCGACCCAGGTCGCCGCGATAGCCGACCCCGGTCGGGCCGACCGTGCCGCTGAGCACGAACCGCCCGACGCGAGCAGGGAAGAGCGAGGCGTACATCTGCCCGAGGTAGGTGCCGTAGGAGAACCCGAGGTAGTTCAGCCGGGGCGCCCCGAGAGCGCCGCGGATCAGGTCCAGGTCGCGAGCGACGTCCGCCGTGCGCACGTGGTCCAACGCGCCGCGTTGGCCCGCACCGCAGCTGCGGGCCAGGGTGTTCGCGTGGGCCCGCCGCGCCCGCTCGTCGCCGACGACCCGGCTGCGGGTGGTGGGGACGTAGTCCGGGGCCGGAGCGGCCAACGGCGGCGCGTTGCAGGTGATGGCCGGTTCGCTCGCCCCGACGCCGCGGGGATCGAAGCCGATCAGGTCGTAGCGGGCGGGAACGCCCGCCGGTAACACGCCCGCGAGCGCCAGCGGGAGCGAGCGGCCCCCGACGCCCGGACCACCCGGGTTCAGCAGCAGCGGGCCCAGCTGGTCCGCGGCATCCCCGGTGGCCGGCAGCCGGCTCAGCGCCAGCTCGATGCGCTTGCCGCCGGACTTGGCGTGGTCAAGGGGAACCGAGAACGTCGCACATTCCAGGCCCGTGCCGGCGAGCTCCTCGGTGCAGGCTGCCCAGGCGATCTTCGCAGCCGCGGCGGAGGGTTCGCCGACGGCGACCAACGCGGAGACCGTCAGCGCGAGGCAGGTTGCCAGCGGTCCTCGCATTCCGGTCAGCTACTCACTGTCCAGGTGTCAGTACCGCGCAGCAGGCGCTGCAGGTCGCCCTTGTTGGCGGCGGCGCTGCGCAACTGCGCGGTCATCTGCCCGTCGTAGGTCGGCCGGTCGACGTCGCGGAAGACCCCGATCGGGGTCTTGTCCAGCGTCAGGTCCGGGAGGCGGGACAGGGCGAACGCGACGCCCTGGTCCTCGGCGTGGGCGTCGTGGATCAGCACCTCGGATTCGTTCGCGGCCGTGATGTCGACCACCTTGATCGTGCCGTTCGGCCCGCGGACGACGCCGCGCTCGCCGGCTGCACCGAAGCGAATCGGTTGCCCGTGCTCCAGGCGGATCAGGTGCCGGGCAGAGCTTTCCGAATCCTTGAGGACCTCGAACGCGCCGTCGTTGAAGATGTTGCAGTTCTGGTAGATCTCCACCAGCGCGGTACCGGAGTGCTCGGCTGCCGCGCGCAGCACCGAGGTGAGGTGCTTGCGGTCGGAGTCGATCGTGCGCGCCACGAAGGTCGCCTCGGCGCCGAGCGCGAGCGAGACCGGGTTGAACGGCGCGTCCAGCGAACCCAGCGGCGTGGACTTGGTGATCTTGCCGACCTCGGAGGTCGGCGAGTACTGACCCTTCGTCAGCCCGTAGATCCGGTTGTTGAACAGCAGGATCTTGAGGTTGACGTTGCGCCGTAGCGCGTGGATCAGGTGGTTGCCACCGATCGAGAGCGCGTCGCCGTCACCGGTGACCACCCAGACCGAGAGGTCCGGTCGGGTCACCGACAGGCCGGTGGCGATCGCGGGCGCGCGGCCGTGGATCGAGTGCAGGCCGTAGGTGTCCAGGTAGTACGGGAACCGGGACGAGCATCCGATCCCGGAGACGAAGACGATGTTCTCGCGCTTGAGCCCGAGGTCGGGCAGGAAGCCCTGCACCGCGGCGAGGATCGCGTAGTCCCCGCAACCGGGGCACCAGCGGACCTCCTGGTCGCTCTTGAAGTCCTTGGCACTTTGCTTGTCCTGGGTCTTGGGGACCAGGTCCAGGCTTTTGTAGGCCAGGCCCACCGGAGGTGAGTCATCGCGAGGCATCAGTTCTCTCCTCCGGTGCGGCGGGTGCGCGGTCGTGGAGTGTGCACGGTCGCCAGGACCTCGGTGATGGCGTCTTCGAGTTCGCCGACCGAGAAGGGCAGACCTTGCACCTTGTTGAAGCCGATGACGTCGACGAGATACTTCGCCCGCAGCAGCAGCGTCAACTGACCCAGGTTCATTTCCGGGACGAGGACCTTGTCGTAGCTGCGCAGGATCTCGCCGGTGTTCTCCGGGAACGGGTTCAGGTGCCGTAGGTGGGCGCTGGCGATGTTCCCGCCGCTCTGGCGTACCCGTCGGCAGGCGGCACCGATCGGACCGTACGTCGAGCCCCATCCGAGGATCAGGACCTTGGCCTTGCCTGACGGGTCGTCAACGACGAGCTTGGGGATGTCGTAGGCGATCCCATCGATCTTGGCCTGCCGGGTGCGCGTCATCAGGTCGTGGTTGAGCGGGTCGTAGGAGATGTTGCCGTGCCCGTCCGCCTTTTCGATCCCGCCGATGCGGTGCTCCAGGCCTGCCGTGCCGGGGATGGCCCACGGGCGCGCGAGGGTCTTCGGGTCGCGCTTGAACGGCCAGAAGACGTGATCGCCGTTCTCGGTCTCGTGGTTGGGTCCGGTGGCGAACGGGGTCTGCAGGTCGGGCAGCTCGGTGACGTCGGGGATCATCCACGGCTCGGAGCCGTTCGCGATGTACCCGTCGGAAAGCAACATGACCGGGGTCCGGTACTTCGTCGCCAGGCGCACCGTCTCGATCGCGGCATGGAAGCAGTCCGCCGGGGACTGCGGGGCGACGATCGCGACCGGGCACTCGCCGTTGCGTCCGAACATTGCCATCAGCAGGTCGGACTGCTCGGTCTTGGTCGGCAGCCCGGTGGAGGGACCGCCGCGCTGCACATCGACGATCACCAGCGGTAGCTCAAGGGAGACCGCAAGGCCGATCGTCTCGGCTTTGAGCACGACGCCCGGGCCCGAGGTCGACGTCACGCCGAGCGCCCCACCGAACGCTGCACCCAGGGCCGCGCCGACGCCGGCGATCTCGTCCTCGGCCTGGAAGGTCCGCACACCCATGCCCTTGTGCTTGGACAACTCGTGCAGGATGTCGCTGGCCGGGGTGATCGGGTACGCGCCGAGGAACAGTGGGAGCTTGGCCAGCTGCGCGCCGGCGATCAGGCCGTAGGACAGGGCCGTGTTGCCGGTGATGTTGCGGTACTCACCGGCCGGCATCGGGGCGGGCTTGATCTCATACGAAACCGCGAAGTCCTCGGTCGTCTCGCCGTAGTTCCAGCCGGCCTTGAAGGCGGTGATGTTCGCGTCGCGGATCTCGGGCTTGCGGGCGAACTTGGCCCGCAGGAAAGCCTCGGTGCCCTCGGCAGGGCGGCCGTAGAGCCAGGACAGCAGGCCGAGGGAGAACATGTTCTTGGAGCGCTCGGCGTCCTTGCGGGACAGGCCGGTGCCGGAAAGGGCATCCACCGTCAGCTGCGTGAGCGGCAAGGCGTGCACGTGGTAGGCGTCGAGGGTGTGATCCTCGACGGGGTTGACCTCGTAGCCGACCTTTTGCAGGTTCCGCTTGGTGAATTCGTCGGTGTCGATGATCAGCATCGCGCCGCGGGGCAGGTCCGCGAGGTTGGCCTTGAGTGCCGCCGGGTTCATCGCGACCAGCACGTTCGGCGAATCACCGGGGGTCATGATGTCGTGGTCGGCGAAGTGCAACTGGAAGCTGGAGACCCCGGCCAGCGTTCCGGCCGGGGCGCGGATCTCGGCCGGGAAGTTCGGCCAGGTCGCGAGGTCGTTGCCTAAGTTCGCGGTCTCTGCGGTGAAGCGGTCACCGGTGAGCTGCATGCCGTCCCCGGAGTCCCCGGCGAAGCGGATGATCACTCGGTCGAGTTGCTGGACCTGCTTGTCCACGTGAACATCTCCACGGATGGGGGCCCGCGTGTGCGGTTGGACTCGGTCGGGCGGTGAGCCTGCCCGCCTAACAGTCGTTCGTTATGCTAACGGGTGCGCGCCGGTCAGGATACTGCCCTCGGCTAAGCAGTCTGCGCCGCCGCCACCATCGCGGACGTGATGGCTGCCAGGTCCGCTGCGGAGGTGATGTACGGCGGCATGGTGTAGATCAGATTCCGGAACGGGCGAATCCACACCCCGTGCTCCAACGCGGTCGCGCTGGCTCGCGCCACGTCGACCGGCCGCCTGGTCTCGATGACCCCGATCCCGCCCAGCACCCGGACCTCGGCGACCCCCGGCAGGTCCGCGGCCGGCGCCAGACCGGCGCGCAGTCCGCTCTGCAGGGCGCGGATCTCGCTGCGCCAGTCGCGCCCGGTGAGCAGGTCGATGTTGGCGCAGGCGACCGCACACGCCAGCGGGTTTCCCATGTAGGTCGGGCCGTGCATCAGGACGCCGGCCTCGCCGCTGCAGACGGTCTGGGCGACGGCGGGAGTGCACAACGTCGCCGCCATCGACAGGTACCCGCCGGTCATGGCCTTGCCGACGCACACGATGTCGGGCCGGACCCCGGCGCCGGTGTGGGCGAACATCTCGCCGGTGCGTCCGAAACCGGTGCCGATCTCGTCCAGGATCAACAGGACGCCGTGGCGGTCGGCTAGCTCGCGCAGCGCCCGGACACAGGCGGGGGAGTGGAAGCGCATGCCGCCGGCGTTCTGCACCACCGGTTCCACGATGATCGCGGCTACGTCGCGGGCGTGCTGGGCGAGAAGTGCGGCGGTCGCGTCGAACCACGCGGGGTCGAGGTCGGCGTCGTAGCCGTCCGGTGGTCGTGGGGCGAAGATCTGTTCCGGCAGGAATCCGGTGAACAGATGATGCATCCCGCCGACCGGATCGCACACGGCCATCGTCGCGAACGTATCGCCGTGGTAACCGCCGCGCACGGTGAACAGCCGCGTCCGGTGCTCGCCGCGGGCCTGCCAGTACTGCAGCGCCATCTTGATCGCGACCTCGACCGAGACGGAGCCGGAATCGGAGAGGAAGACGTGGCGCAGGCCAGGGTCGACGAGCGCGAGGAGGCGCTGCGCGAGACCGATCGCGCCGGGATGGGTCAGGCCGCCGAACATGACGTGCGACATCCGGTCGAGCTGGTCGTGGGCCGCGGCGTCCAGAACCGGGTGCCGGTACCCGTGGATCGCCGCCCACCAGGAGGACATGGCGTCGATGACCTCACGTCCGTCCGCCAGCTGAAGCCGCACTCCTTGGGCGCCGACCACCGGCAGGACGGGCCCGGGGGCAGTCATCGAGGCGTAGGGGTGCCAGAGCAGCTCGCGGTCGAGGGCGAGCAGGTGCTCGGCGCTGGTGGCGCCGCCGGGGCGGACGGGTCCTGACACGCCCTCAGTCTAGGAACCGCCCGCTCGGCCCCTGCCCTCCGCGGCATGCATGCTGAATCGCCCCTGCCCTCCGCGGCATGCATGCTGAGATCGACGCGACACGCCGTGCGCCCACCGGCGTGTCGCGGTGGTTTAGGCATGCATGCCGCCGGGACTGTGCCGCTGGGGCTAGTACCTCATCGCCTGGTTGGGCAGGGCCTGGAGCTTGGCGAGGGTCGCGGGAGTCTGCGCCTCCATCCACTCGACGAGCTGGATGAAGGAGATGCAGCGCGTGTCCGGGTTATCGCAGGTCTCGGTGACGAAGTCCGCGAGTGCATCGCCGTAGATGCCGCCGTTCCACGGCGCGAAGTGGGCGCCGAGGATTAACGGGGCCCGGTTCCCCTGCGATACCGCCCGATACGCGTTGCGGTAGGTGTCGAGTACCTGCTGCCGCATCGCGTCCCAGCGGCTCGCGGGTGCGGGCGCCGCACCGGACTGGCGCTCGTAGAAGTTGTAGTCCATCGAGAGCACGTAGTCCCCGCTACCGGCCATCCGCAGCACCTGCATCGGGATGTCCCACAGGCCGTCGCTGCGCTGCTCGGGCCAGTTCAGGTAGCCGTAGCCGCTGGTGTCGTAGCGGAAGCCGCGCGCCACCAACGCCGGGAAGAGCTCGCTGCGCTTGCCCTCCAGGCACGGCGTGCGCCCACCGACGATGTCGTCGGGACCGAAGGGCAGGGCGGCCGCGCCCGGGGCGTCGTTGTAGGTGCGCCAGTCCCGCAGGAACGCATCGAACTGCGCGATCTCGTTGCGCCAATCGGCCGTGGACCACGCCGCGACACCGCTGGATCCGCAGAAGTGCCCGTTGTAGTGGGTGCCGATCTCGTCACCGTCGAGATAGGCCTGACGGGCGAACTCCAGGCGCAGCCGCGCGTCGGCGGCGGTCTTGCTGAACCCGATCTCCGAACTGCCCACCGGCTTGCCCGGCGGTCGGTAGAGCGAGCGCTTGTCCTCAGGAATCAGGTAGGTGCCGGAGAGAAAGAAACTCATATCGGCCCCGGTGCGCCGGCCGACGTCGATCCACCGACCCCACTGCTCAAGGTTGCCGCCGCCGTCGAAGGACACGACCACGAACTGCGGAGCGCGTTCACCGGCGGCCAACGCGGTGGCGGTGAAGGCCGCCGGCGCCCTCGCCGTCGCACTCGCCGACGGGCTCGGCTGGGGAGAGTCGTTCATGCCGGGAGCCACGGGAGCGCTGGGTGACGACGTGGCGCCGGGTCCGGCCGCCGGGTCCGGCGCCGAGGTGGCGCTAGGCAGGTCGCGGTCGGAGGTGGTCGCCAGGCCGAGGCCGACCAGACCGGACAGCGTCGCGGCGACGACCGCCACCGTCACGGTGGCGTTGCCGCCGATCCCCATCCCGCCCCGCCAACCTCGCCGCACAGCACGACGGTAGGGCTCAGCTCCCCCGGCCGGGGGTGATTTCGCCCAGTTGAGGAAGTCAGGCCGCGGTGGCCGAGGATTCCGAGGTCAGCAGGCCAGTCAGGGGTCGCGCCGCCGGCACCAGCGGTGCGCGCGGCCCTTCGACGTGGGTAACGAGGACCGCCCCCCATAGCGCGGCGATCGCACCCGCCGCGAAGGCGCCGCCCACCGCGGCGAAGGAGTGGTCCCCGTCGGCCAGGCCCTGGGCCAGATACATGAAGGCGAGCAGCCCGAGCACGCAGGCGAGCAGGGTCAGGCAGTAGGAGTAGAGCCGCAGCCGGCTCAGCCGGCGCGCTTCGAGCTGCCACGCCGGGACAACGGTGATGTCGGGCGCGGGACGCATCCGCCGATTATGTGTCAGATGCGGACACGGCGCCGCCGCGTTGCCAGGTCTTGAGCAGGTCGATAAGGCGCGCTGCCGGGTGGAGGCTGGCTCCAGGGCCTGACAGCTGCGACACAGGGTGTTGCGGTGTGCTGCTTTTTCCCAAGCCCGGGACCCGTCCCGATATCAGTGCTTAAGCTCGCGCAGAGGGCACTCACCAAGCTCATCCGGGTTTCGTCCCGAATGTGGTGCGGGTAACAACACTGGAGGGTCATCGCATGCCGCGTCACCACAAGCCGGGTTCTCGTTCGATAGCGCTGCGATCCACCGCAGTCCTCAGCGCCCTCGGGCTGGCGGTCGGGCTCGCCGTCGCCATGCCGGATCAACGGGCTCTTGCCGCTGCAGACGTCCACGCCGACGAGCAGGACAGCGCGCTGGACCCAGGAATCGTGGGTCATCTGCCGCACGATCTGACCTTCACCCTGTCCCCCGAGCTGGCCCAGATGTTCGGGCGCTCCGCGGTGAACGCCGACGAGGCGATGGATCTGCTGGCCACCCGCGGCACATCTCTGAACGCGGCGATGCCCGGCCTCGTGCCCGCCGAGACCCCGGCGGTCGGGACCAAGCGCCTGTGGCCGGCGTTGGACGCCAGTGGCAACACGCCCACTGCGTTGCCCGCGGTCGGGATCTTCCTGAAGGAGTACACGCTTTCCGGCAAGCGCGACAACATCGAGGTGTGGGTCGCCAGCGGTGCTGACGAGATCTCCACGGGCACCGCGTTCCCCGAGGGCGATTGCCGCGCGACCAAGGCGGACCCCACGGTCGTGACGCCGGCCCAGGCACAGTTCCTCGCCGATGAGTTCCAGGAGAAGCAGCTGCCGAAGGAGACGAAGTTCTTCTCGGTCGCCCCCTCGCGCAACGGCACCGCCTCGATCGGCCAGCTCGGGCCGCTGGGGCTGGACTTCCGGGGCGGCGGGGATTCCACCGTCGCGCTGATCGACAACGTCCGGGACCCGAACTTCTACGACTTCGAGAACAACCGGACCTACATCGCCGGCTTCTTCGCCCCGATCTTCAACGTCCTCACCGACCGCAACGTGATGACGATCGACGCCTTCGACTGGCTGCACCGCACGGGCAAGAACCCGAAGAACGAGCCCGACGACGACATCTGCCAGTCGCGTCCGGCGCGTCCCCAGCTCTACGAGAGCGTGTTCGCTCACGAGTACCAGCACCTGCTGATGAGCTACACGGACCCGGGCGAGACCATCTGGATCAACGAGGGCCTGTCGGACATGGCGCCGTTCTTCGTCGGTTACGCCGATCCCAAGCGCTCGATCAAGCAGACCCGCGCCGAGAGCCACATCTACTGCTTCCAGGGCTACGGCGAGACCAAGGGCCCGTCGAACCCCAATCCGAACGCCTGCGGAGGCCCGGAGAACTCGCTGACCGCCTGGGAGGACCAGGGCGGCGGTTCGGACGTGCTGGCCGACTACGGCAACGCCTGGTCGTTCCTGCTCTACCTGTTCGACCGTTACGGCGCCGAGCTCATCTCCGCGCTGCACCGGGACGGCATGCGCCAGGGCCTGCCCAGCGTCCAGGCGGCCCTCGACGACGTCGCACCCGGTACGAAGGTGCAGGACCTGGTGCACGACTTCCAGCTGACGAACCTGCTGGACAACATCGCCAGCGACCCCGCCGTCGACGTGGCCGGGGTCAAGCGGTCCGCGATCACCACGGACAGCCTGCGCGCCGAGATCAACTACCGCGTCGACGAGGCCTACCTGCGTCCCGGCGCATCCCCGAACGGCGCGGACTACGTGGTCCTGCGCAAGGGCGGGGAGGACCTGGCCGGTTCGGCCCTGCGCAGTCTCGTCTTCGCCGGTGCCCCCACGGTGGTGAGCAACGACGAAGAGGTCGCGGTCGAGAACTGGAAGCTGCGGCTGGTCGGCCTGGATTCCGCGGGCAAGTCGCGGGTCCTGGTG
Organism: Sporichthyaceae bacterium; assembly: GCA_052387905.1. GTDB lineage: Bacteria > Actinomycetota > Actinomycetes > Sporichthyales > Sporichthyaceae > JBQTII01. The sequence goes on from JBQTIR010000021.1 coordinate 47,274, forward strand.
AAGACCTTCGACTCGGCGTTCAACCTGACCCTGGCGGCGAAGGCGCTTGGCGCGTTCGACGGGTTCGACACCGTCATCGCCGTGGTCAGCCACGACGACACCCAGGAGCTGCTCTCCGCCTACGCGCCGTACGCGCTGACCGTGAACGGAGCTCTGCAGAAGGGCGGATCCTGACCCCTGCACCCCGCGCATCCCGAGGCCCTGGTCCCACGGACCGGGGCCTCGGGCGTTCCCTTCGACCGATCTGCCGCGACGCTCCCAGGTAGGCCCGCTTGGATGGCGTGATGAGAGCGCTGATGCGGGTGGACAAGGTGGACAAGGTACTGACTGCGGCCCTGAACAGTCGGGAGACTCCGCGCCTTGACGTGGTGTTGCCTGCCCTGTCTCGGGCCGCGAATCACGGCGTGCTCTGGGCCGGGGTGGGGGCGGCGCTGTGGGCGACCCGCAGTCCGGAGCTGCGCCGGTCCGCGCTGCGCGGGCTGGGCTCGTTGGCCTTGGCCAGCGCCGCTGCCAACGGGCCGGCGAAGTATCTGGCCCGACGTCCGCGCCCGGGCTTGGCGCAGACTCCGCTCGCGCGCCAACTCCTGCGCCAACCGGTGACCTACTCCTTCCCTTCCGGGCATTCGGCATCGGCGGCTGCGTTCGCCACCGGTGTCGCGCTGGAGAACCCGGTCGTTGCAGTGCCGGTCGCGATCGTGGCCCTGGGGGTCGGGGTCTCCCGCGTGCACAACGGTGTGCATTACCCGACCGATGTCCTGGCCGGCTTCGCCCTGGGGGCGGCCGCGACCTGGGTTCTGACGCGGGCCTGGCCGGTGCGCCCCTCTGTCGGGCCGGCCGAACGCGCGCCCGCGGCCGAGGTCCCCGATCTGGGACTGGGCGCCGGACTCGTCGCGATCGCCAACCCGGGCGCCGGTGACGACGCGGCCCAGGACGTGGTGGAGGCCGTGGCCGCGGCGTTTCCGGCGGCGACGGTGCACGTGCGGGGCGAGGACGAGGACCTGCTTGACCTCCTGGGCAAGGCCGCCGGCGAGGCTACGGTGCTCGCGGTCGCCGGCGGCGACGGTTCGGTCAACGCCGCAATCACGGTTGCACTCGAGGCGGATCTGCCGCTACTGGTCATCCCCGGCGGCACCCTCAACCACTTCGCGCGGGACCTGGGGCTGACCAGCATCGGGGATGCCCTTGCCGCAGCCGCCGCGGGCAGTGCCTGCTGGGTCGACGTCGCACGCGTGGCGGTGCACTCCGGACCCGCGCAGGCCGACGGGCCCGGGGTGGTCTTCGTCAACAACGCCAGCATCGGGGCCTACGCCCAGATCGTCACCGCCCGCGAACAGCTGGAGGAGCGCCTGGGCAAGTGGCCGGCGATGGTCGTCGCGCTGGCCCGGATCCTGCACCGTTCGGAGCCCGTCGAGGTGCAACTGGATGGGGAGAACCACCGGCTCTGGCTGCTCTTCGTCGGCAATTGCCGTTACGCCCCGCCCGGCTTCGCGCCCTCGTGGCGCGATCGCCTCGACGACGGCCTGCTCGATGTGCGCCTCGTGGACGCCACCAGGCCGCTCTCGCGCACCAGGCTGGTCGTGGCGGTGCTCACCGGCCGGCTCGCGAAGACCCCGGTCTTCACCGCACGCACCGCCAAGCAGCTCACCGTTGTCGCGGTCGGGGATGCATTGCCGCTGGCCCGGGACGGTGAGGTCGGGGACGCTGCCCCGGGGTACTCGATGACCAAGACCGGCCGCGTCCGGGTCTACCGCGCCGACAGCTGACCGACGTCCCTGCCGAAGTCGGCGCTCGGCGCTGGTTCACCAGCGGGACTCATCCAACCCCCCGGTCCGGCGTCTGCGGTAGTTATCGATCTGTCGAACGTGGACTGGCGGATCCGCCGCTGCGAAGCAGTTGCGGCTGCTACGACCCGCCAGGAGCTCCGGGCCGCGCGCTGGGTGTCCTACCCGCCCTCACCCGAACGGTGGAGCCGTAGGGGGGTCGAAATCCCCCAAGATCACCCGAAAGTACGGCGCCGGGACGCGGTGCGTTGCGTCGAAGTGGTCATGCGGCGCGATAAAGCGTCTCTCACCACCGCCACCGAGAGGACCGATCGTGAGCATGAATCAGCCGAACAACCTGCCGCCACTTGCAGCTGCTGCACCGAAGAAGGCCAACTGGTTTGCCCGCCACAAGGTGGTGACTGGCGGTCTCGCCCTGGTGGCGGTCGTCGCCACCGGCAGCGCGATGGGTAGCGGGGCGTCTGAGTCGGGCACGGTCGCTGCGCCGGCGTCGAACAGCTCGACCATTGACCCCGCCTCTGCGGCACCCGTCGTGCCGGTGGTTCCGGCCGCGCCGGTCGTCGAGGTTCAGGAGCCGGTCGAGGAGCCTGTCGCTCCCGTCCTCGAGCCCGAGGTGGAACCCGAGCCGGAACCCGAGCCCGAGCCCGAGCCCGAGCCCGAGCTGACCGCGGGCCAGAGGAACGCTGTCTCGAAGGCCGAGAGTTACTTGGAGTTCTCGGCGTTCTCCAAGTCTGGTCTTGTCGAACAACTGAAGTATGAGGACTTCTCGACCAAAGACGCCACGTTCGCTGTGGAGTACATCGAGGTCGACTGGATGAAGCAGGCGGTGGAGAAGGCCGAGAGCTACTTGGAGTTCAGCTCGTTCTCGCTGTCCGGCCTGCAGGAGCAGCTGGAGTACGAGGGCTTCACCACAGCGCAGGCACGCCACGGCGCGACGAAGGCGTACAAGTAACCACGACCGAGCACACGAACGCCTAGGGCTCTCGGTGGTGAGAGGGTTCGGCCCGCTTCGCAGTGGTAGCGAAGCGGGCCGTTCCATGTGGCGGCGCCGTCGGTGTGCCCTCTAGCTCGCTTCACCTCGCGGCGGTGCTCACCCGCGGCCTCCGAGCTGCCGCTCACAGCAACGCGGTCAGAATCGGCACCCTTTCGACTGAACGCAGCACCGTCGCCGTTAGTGGTGGCCGGCGCGGCTGGCATCGCTCTCATGCTCGCGGGACGAACTAATAGGCCGAACATAGGACTTGAATTCTGGTCCAATATTCGGGACCATCTAGATGTGACGCGGTACATCATCGAGGTCGAGCTCGCCGCCGCTAGGGCCCTGAGCAAGCTCGACCGGGCCGTGCAGACGCGGCTAATCAACACCATTGAGGCGCTCGCTGAGAACCCGCGGCCCGCGGGCGCGACCAAGCTCGTTGGCCAGGACGCCATGCGCCTGCGAGCGGGGGACTACCGCATCGTCTACGTCATCGACGACACCGTCATCACGGTCACCATCGTGAAGGTCGGCCACCGAAGCAACGTCTACAAGAGGTGAAGATCATGGGTGACCTGCTGGTCCCGATCACCGAGGCCAAGGCCCGGCTCTCCGAGATCGTCCGCGAGTCTCAGGACCGCAACGTGCTGCTGATGAAGCACGGCCGCCCGGGTGCCGTCGTCATCTCCGCATCGCGGTACGACGACCTGATGGAGCGCATCGAGGACATGAGCGACCGCCTCTCGGTCTATGAGCGCGAGGGCGTCACCATCGGACTGGACAAGCTCAAGGCTGAACTCGGTCTAACGGTCGGCGCTTGACCCCTCGGAACATGGCGAAACGCCCCACCCCCGAGGACCCGGCAGTGAGGCGTCGCGTGTAGGCCTGGCGCCGCCAGACGGCAGGTGATCGCGGTGCTACCGCACGGATACGGGTCTAGAGCAGCCGGTCGGCGAGGAACACCTAAACCACAATGAAGATGGCGTGCGGACTCTGTGCGGACTGGAGTCGACGCCTAGGGCTCTGACCCGAACCACACGGCGCGTCAGCGGTAGTTGTCGAACTGGATCGCGAAGTCGAAGTCCTTGGCCTTGAGCAGTGCGATGACGGCCTGCAGGTCGTCGCGCTTCTTGCTGGAGACCCGCAGCTGATCGCCCTGAATCTGGGCCTGGATGCCCTTGGGCCCCTCGTCGCGGATGATCTTGGAGACCTTCTTGGCGTTGTCCTGGGAGATGCCCTCGTTGATGTCGGCGAAGATCTTGTACTCCTTGCCGGACAGCTGCGGATCGCCGGCGTCGAGCACCTTCAGAGAGATCTGACGCTTGATCAACTTCTCCTTGAAGACGTCGAGAATCGCCTTGACGCGGTCCTCGGACTCGGCCTTCATCTCGATGCGCTCACCGGACCAGCCGATGCTCGCGCCGGTGTTCTTGAAGTCGTACCGGTTGGCGAGTTCGCGCTCGGTCTGGTTCAGGGCGTTGTCGACCTCCTGGCGGTCGACCTTGCTGACGACGTCGAACGAGGAGTCGGCCACGATGCCCGCGCCTTTCGATGGTTGGAGTCTTTAGAGGTCGGGGAGTTGCGATATCCTCCCAACCGCCACGGTGGCTCGTCACATGAGCCCACCGCGGACACGGCAGATTGCCCGAGCGGCCAATGGGAGCGGACTGTAAATCCGTCGCGAAAGCTTCCCAGGTTCGAATCCTGGATCTGCCACAACCCATGGCAGACGACCCCTGACCAGCACCAACAGGTCAGGGGTCGTCTCGTTGGGGTTGGGCGCGGCGGCGGCAGCCTTACCGTGCGCGCCGGGGTCCACCAGGGGCGGACCTGGGTACGATCGGCGCCGTTCGTGAAGTAGTGGGATCCGGATCCGGAGCCGAAGGAGGCGCCGTGGCGAGCGCTGAGGATGCCACCGAACACGCGTGGATCGATTGGGACCTCGACGGCGCCGTCGAGGCGACCGAACGTTACGCAGAGCTCGTGGCCGGCCTCGTCCTTCGTGCCGAAGGCCGGGAGAACGACGCGGTGCCCGACATGGACTGGACCATTCAGGCCTTGGCGGCGCACGTAGCGGCGGGGGCGGTGGGCTACGGGAAATACTTCGACGGAGCGGTCGAGATCGGTTATGACGTCGGCGCCCTCACCGCGTCGAACGAGAAGTTCATCACCGCCTACGGCGACCACAGCGTGGCGCACATGGCACAGGACATCCAGGCCGGCTACGCGCACATGGCCGCGGTGGCCCGCACCCGCGGACCGTTGACCCGGATGGGATGGCACGCCGGGCCGACACCGGTGGGTGCGGTGCTCGGCATCGCGCTCAACGAGCTGCTCCTGCACGGGCGCGACCTCGCGCGGGCGGTGAAGGAGCCCTGGGAGATCACGCCGGAGGCGGCGCGCCACGGATTTCGGGCCGGACTCGCCCTCGCGCCGGTGGTGGTCGACCGCGAACGCGCAGCGCGGGTGCCGATGACCTACCGCGTGCACGTCCCGGGAATTGTCAGCTCCGAGTGGCGCTTCGACGCCGACGGGCTCCAGGTCGCCCCCGCAGGCATGCTTGCACGAGTTGCCTGTTCGACGCGGGTCGATCCCCGCGCAATGCTGCTCGTCGCCTACGGGCGCTCCAGCGCGCTGCGGGCCAGCGCCACGGGCCGGGCCCTGGCCTGGGGCAGGAAGCCCTGGGCCGCGCTGACCCTGGCGAACTACCTCAACCTCTCCTGACGCCCTGATTCCAGCCGCACAGGACGGCGATCACGGCCGGCACCGGTGCGGGCGCCGCCCACGACGAGGCCCGGCTCAGACCTCGGCACCGGTGGGTTCGGCGTCGCCGACGTCGGCGAGCTTCCAGGTGAGCTGGAACTCGACCTCCACCTCGTCGTCGCCGCGCTCATGCTCGACGCTGATCGCCGCATCCCGCGGGACCGTGAACCGCTCGCCGGCGACCTGGATCCGGAAGGGTTTGCCGGCATCGAGCGCATCGGCCAGGCGGCGCAGCTTGGCGGTGAACTCCCCGACGGTGTACGTGCGTTCCACATCGCGTTCAGTCATGACCCGATCCTGGCACGAGCGCGCCTCGAGGGGCCCACCCGGCGTCGCCGGGCCGTTCGCGCGCCGCGCGCCGCGCGATTATCGGCGGCGGCCTGGGGGAGAGTGCTGGCATGACCGACTCGGCGGCACCGACCTCGACGTTGGCCGACGTCGCGCCCCCCGCGCCGCGCCGGCGGGCCCGGGCCGGCCGCCGCCTGGTTCTGGTGCTGCTGGCGCTGGTGATCGCCCTCGGCGCGACCACGATGCTGGGCGTGCAGACGGGCACGGTCCGCGCCAGCGCGAACGGCTACGACCTGCGGGTGGACTATCCGCGCATCGCCCGCTCCGGCCTGGACATCACCTGGCGCGTGACGATCCGTCACCCTGGCGGATTCGGCACCAAGCCGCTCACCGTGGCCGTCTCGGCGCGCTACTTCGACATCTTCGAGCATCAAGCGTTCTACCCCAGCCCCTCCGCCGAGACCGGAGACGGCACGATGCTCTACCTCGATTTCGATCCACCGCCGGGGGAGGTGTTCTCGCTCGACTTCGATGCCTACGTCCAGACCTCGAGCCAACTGGGCCGCCGCGGCGAGGTCGCGCTGATGGATGGACAGCGCAGTCTGGTCCGGGCCGATTTCCGCACCTGGCTGATCCCGTGACGGCCCGTTCGATGAGGAGCACGATGCCCTGATGGAGATCGTCTTTCGAGCCGTGGTGGTCTTCGCGTTCCTGTGGCTGGTCACTCGCGCGGTCGGCCGCTCGACCCTCGGCGAACTTAGTACCTTCGAATTGCTGCTGTTCGTGACGATGGGGGACCTGGTTCAACAGGGGGTCACCCAACAGGACACCTCGCTCACCGCGGCATTCCTTGCTGTGGGTGTTTTCGCGCTGCTGACCGTCGCTCTTTCCTACGCGAACTGGCGATGGCCACGCTCGCGGTCCGTCATCCACGGCGTACCGGTCGTCGTGGTCTCACGGGGCGAGCCGGACCTGGCGTGTATGCGTGCCGAACGACTGGCCCTCGATGACCTGATGGCGGCCGCCCGCGAGGACGGCATCGAACGTTTTGCGGACATCAGGCTGGCGGTGCTGGAGACCGACGGCAAGATCTCCTTCTTCACCACCAACGCCAAAGCCGACGGCGGCGCAGCTGCGCCGCCGCCGGCAGGCTGAGGATGACACCGGAGCTGGCGCGGCGTCAGGTCCGGGCGTGACGGCCCTTCGAGCGGCGCCGCGCGGGAGTCCCCGACGCTGACCCGTTGCGGGCGCCGGCCGCTGCTGCGGCGCCGGCGAGAACCAGGGCGAGACCGGCGGCAGCGAGGTCATCGGTACCCGCGCCGGTCTTGGGCAGCGGGTTGTCGTCGTCCTCGTCATCCTCAGGCGGTGCGCCCTCGACCCCGTTACCCGGGCCGACGCTGGCCGAGGCCAGGTTGACCGTCAGCACATCGCTCTGCGGCAGGACGCGGACCTGCAGGGCGCGCTGGGTGAAGGTGCCGCCCGAGGAGGACTGGACGTTGACCCGGATCGAGAGCACGTCCTCCAGTGCGTCGAACAGCGGATCGAGCAGCGGGCCGGCGACATCGGCGAGCAGATCCGAGACCGGGTCCAGGACGGTGTCGAGCAGGTCGTCGAGCAGGTCGTCGAGCGTGCCGGTGATCGAGCTCAGGTCCAACGCCTCCACGCCGAGAAGCCCGGTGGCGGTGCCGGTGATCTCGATGTCGTCCACGGCAGCGGTGATGTCGTCGACCAGATCCTTGACCGCGTCCTTCACCAGGTCGACCACGCGCTCGGTGAGGGCGTCGAGGATGAGGCGGACGAGCTCGGTGTTCGGCGGCAAGTTGTTCAGGTCCAGGCCGAGAGACTTCAGCAGTGCCTCGACATCGACGGTGATCTTGCCGTTGGACAGGTCGACCGTGACTGCGCCCGAGCCCAGCGTGAGGTCTTGGTCGTCGACGATGTCGGCCAGGACAGGAAGGTTGTCGGCCTCCAGGTCCGCCCCGGTCAACCCGCCGAGCAGGCCACCGAGCAGGTCGTTCAGGTCGAGCCCGTCGAGGACTCCGTTCAGGCCGTCGACCTCGCCCTGCATGCCGGCCAGGTCGAGGCCGCCGAGCAGATCCGCCAGCAGCGGGCTCTGCAGCTTCAGCTTCAGCTGCGCGATCCGGTAATCGCCGGACTGCTTGCCGTCATCACCCGAGCGCTGGTCCGCGCTGGCCGCGATCGCGCCGACCTCGAGGTCCACGTCGATGAGTCCATCGACCAGGCCCCCGCCCAGGTCGGAGGCGAGCAGCTTGCTGAGGTCGAGTGTCGCGTTGGCCGCGGGGGTACCGCTCTTGCCGTCGACGGCGATCGCACCGGAATCAGTGACCGCACCCGAGGCGCCGATGGCGCTGCCCGATTTGCGGGCGATGGCGGCCTGATTCACCGCGCCCAGGGAGAGCGCGCCGTTGCCCTGGAGCAGGTTGACCGGGCCGAGCGGGATGTCGAGGGAGTTGAGCAAGGTCGCCTTGAGCGGGTTGAGCTCGCGGACGGTGTCCTTGTTACCGGTGTTCCGGGCGCGCGCATCATCGAGTTCGACCAGGTCGTCGAGGTTGTCGCCGAGCGCGAACCCGCTGAGGAAGAATCCCCGCGCCTGCGAGATCGGCTCGTCGGCGGCGAAGGCCGGGGCGGCACCCAGGACCACACCGGCGGACATGACGCCGGTGACGGTCAGGGCCAGGCCCTGGCGACCCCGGTTGGGGGTGGGGCGCTTGTGGCGGGCGGAGGTCCGAGTAGATCGGGGTGCGGGCACTGCAGTCTCCTCGAGTGGCCAGGATGAATCCGAATCGAGAATGTTTCGGATTTTCCGAGGGGCAACTTGAGGGGTGCCGTGGTGGATCGCGGTATAACGCGGTGGAACGCGCTGCGTCAGGCCTTGACGAGCGCGGCCTTGAGCGAGTCGATGGCGCCCGCGGTGAGCTCGATGTGGGTCTTGAGATCATTGGCAACCGCGTCGGCCGGGATGGCGCCGGCGGTGATGTCACTGAAGAACGCACCGGCGGTGCCGCGGTAGGCATCCAAGTTGGCCAGGGCCGCCTTCACCTTGTCCTGATCGTCGGTGGCCGTGCCGACCGCGTAGGTGACGAAGTCGGTGACGTGCGCGCTCCACGAGTCGTAGAACGCGTCGCCGGACTCCTTGCCGGCGATGGTGCCGACAGCGGCGGCGAGGTCCTTGGAGTTCGAGTCGACCATGGCGGCAGCGGCGGTGAACTGCTCGCCCTCGGCGCCGCCATCAGTGGTGTAGGCAACGAAGACCGCGACAGCTGCGGCGTAGACGTGCTCGGTGAGCAGGTGGGTCAGATCTGCGCGCAGGGCGGCGGCCTCGTCGTCGGGGCTGCCGGCCATCTCGGTGGCCTCGGCGATCCCGACGGCGATCGCCTGAGCCATCATCGGCATGTGGGCCGCGGCGTCCTTCAGCTGCGTATAGGCAGTGGTGTCCCCGGCGGCAAGCGCGTCGACGGCCTTGGCCAGCAGGCCGATGTGCTCGGTGAATGCCGCTTCGATCTCCTCGGCGGCCAACGTGCCACCGGAGATCTTGTCGAAGAACGCACCGGAGGTCTTCGCGTAAGCGGCAAGGTTAGCGGTGGCATCCTCCTGCAGTTTCTTGCCCGCGCCGCCGCCCGCCTTGGCGCCCTTGGCGTAGTTGACGAAGTCGGTCACGTGACCGCGCCAGCGGTCGAGGAAGCCGTCGCGTTCGGAGGTGGCGACGCTGCCGACGGCGTCGGCGACCTTGACCGAGTTGGTGTCGAGGGTGTCGGCCGCGAGCTGGAACTCCGGCGAATCCGCCCCTGCGTGGTACGCGGTCGCGACCGCGATCCCGGCGAGGTAGACGTGTTCGGTGAGCAGCCAGGTCAGGCCGGAGCGCAACTCCGCGGCGGGCCCGGACACCTCGCCCTCCAGGTCCTTGGCCAGGTCAATCCCGCTGGCCAGGGCGATGGCGGTTCCCGGCATGTGGCTGGCGGCACGTTCGGCGTCCACGAACGGATTACCCGTGCCGGAGGGGACAAGCGGCGCGTCCGCGGGGGCCGGCTCGGCCGAGGCGGGCGGCGCGGCGTCGGTGTTGTCGTCGTCACCGCACGCAGCGAGACCACTGCTGAGCAGGAGGGCGGCAACGGCGGCGGCAAGGGAGCGCGTGGGCTGAATTCGCATGGCGCTCAGTGTCCCTGGTTCTGGGCAGAGGTGCGCGTGCGCCCCCGGCAGACCTTTCGAGGTGTCGGCGGAGCTGAATTACGACGGGCGGCTTCTGGTTCGACGCGCAGCGGAGGCCTCGCTCTACCGACCGGGTGAAGTAACTCACCCTTGTCCCCTCCCCCCTGCGAACGTCCGTCGGTTAATCTGGTGCAGCGGGTGAGGCGCGCGCCGGTCTTCGACCGGCTGCGGTGCCCCGACTGATCTCACCGGGACGGAGGTCAGCCACAGCCCGCGTGGTGGCCCCTGGCGGTACTGCCGCCGGGGGCCACTTTCATCTCCTGCGGCGCCCTCTAGCGTGGAGGGCATGGACGACTACCGCTATCTCCAGGTCAAGCGTGACGCCGGCACCGTCCGGATCACGATGAACCGCCCGGACCGCCGCAACGCGCTCTCCGAGGACCACCTGCTGGAGCTGACCGCGGCATTCACCGAGGCGGGGCGTTCGGATGCGACCGGCATCGTGCTCGGCGGCAATGGTCCGGTGTTCTGCGCGGGGCACGACTTCGCCGATGTGGCGTCCCGGGACGTCGCCGGGGTGCGGGACCTTCTGCTCACCTGCACCGCGCTCATGCAGACGATCCAGTCGGTGTCGCAGGTCGTCATCGCCCGCGTGCACGGACTGGCGACCGCGGCAGGCTGCCAGCTCGTGGCCTCCTGTGACCTGGCGATCGCCGGAGAATCCGCCGGTTTCGCCCTCCCCGGCGGCAAGGAGGGCTGGTTCTGCCACACCCCGGCGGTCCCGGTCGCGCGCAACATCGGCCGCAAGCGCTTGATGGAGATGTCCATGACCGGCGACGCCATCGACGCCACCACGGCGGCCGAGTGGGGCCTGGTCAACTATGCGGTCCCGGACGCCGAATTGGACGTCGCGGTGGACGCCCTGCTGGCCCGGGCCACTCGAGGCAGCCGGACGGGTAAGGGAATCGGGAAGCGGACCCTGTACGCGCACCTGGACCGAACCGAAGCCGACGCCTACGCGATCGCCGTCGATGTCATGGCCTCGATGTCGGCCTCGGCTTCCGCCAAGGAGGGCAGGGAGGCGTTCCTGGCGAAGCGGCCCGCCGTCTGGCCGGACTGATTGTTCAGAACTCCTCGGCGTAGGCCCCTTCGATCGCCTCGACCAGGTCATCCACCCCTACGGGCTTGGTGAGCACTGCGGTGACCCCGCCGTCGGCCAGGTCCTTGAGCTGGGCGGGTGTCGCACCACCGGTGACCACCACGACGGGAGTCGCTGCCGTGACCGTCAGCCCGCGCAGCCGCTCCAGGACGGCAAGACCGCCACCTCCGGGCAACCCGAGGTCCAGAATGACGACATCGGGGCGTTCGGAACGTGCGATCGCGATCGCCGCGATCGCATCGGGCGCCGCCGCCACCTCGTAATTTCTCTGTCGCAGCATCCGGACGGTGGTCCGGGACACGACCGGATCGTCCTCGACAAGCAAGACCTTCATGATGTGGCTCTTTCCTCGTGCGTTGGGGCCCCGGGGCTAGTTGACGGCGGATCCTGGCGTCGCGTCACCTCAGCGGGCGCCGTCGAGCACCTCGCGGACCTTGCCGAGCAGGGCATCGGCAGAGAACGGCTTCTCGACCAGGTTCACCCCGTCCTCCAGAACGCCCTGATGGGCAATCATGTCCTCGCTGTACCCGCTCATGAACACCACCTTGATGGTGGGACGCAACCGGCACATCTCGTCGGCGAGTTCCTTCCCGGATCTTCCGCGCATCACGACGTCGGTCAGGAGCAGATCGATGTCGCCCCTGTGTTCGGCGACGAGGTCGAGCGCCTGCGCCGTCCCCTCTGCCGAGAGCACCCGGTAGCCACTTCTGGACAGCATGCGCTGCGCCGGTATGCGGACGATGTCCTCATCCTCGACGAGCAGCACCGTTTCGCCGCGACCGCGGGTGCTGGGCGGCCCCACCTGCGCGGGTTCGGAATCGTGGAGCGGGAGGTCGGGCGCTACCGGCAGCAGGACCCGCATCGTGGTGCCGAGACCAGGCTCGGAGTAGATGAACAGCCGCCCACCGGCCTGGGTGACGATGCCGTGGACGGTGGCCAGCCCGAGGCCGGAGCCCTGGCTCTTGGGTTTGGTGCTGAAGAAGGGTTCGAAGGCCCGGTCGACCACGTCCTTGCTCATTCCGGTGCCGGTGTCGGAGACCGCGAGCTGGACGTAGCTGCCCCCCGGCAGGCCCATCAACCGCTCGTCGGGTTCGTCGTCGCCGCTCAGGGTGATCACGCAGGTCTCGATCTGCAGACGTCCCCCGTCCGGCATCGCATCGCGCGCGTTGACGGCGAGATTCATGAACACCTGCTCGAGCTGGCCCCGATCGGCCTTGACCGGGGGCAGGCCGGATGCCAGCTTCGTCACCAGATCGACGTTCTCGCCAATGGTGCGCCGCAGCAGCTTTTCCACATCGGTCACGACGGAGTTCAGATCGAGTACCACCGCTTTGACCACCTCGCGGTGTCCGAAGATCAGCAGTTGCTGGGTGAGCGCGGCGGCCCGTTTCGCCACGGTGGTGATCTCTGCGACGTCCTCGGAAAGCGTGACGAAGGTCGGGTCCTCGGTCAGGTCACGGCGGGCGATCTCCTCGCTCAGCGTCATCGAGACCAGCCCCGCATAGTTCATGATGCCTGCGAGCAGGTTGTTGAAGTCGTGAGCGACCCCGCCGGCGAGCTGGCCCAGGCTCTCCAGCCGCTGCGACTGATGTAACTGCGCCTCGAGCCGGGCCCGCTCGGTGTTCAGCTTCTCCTCCGCGAGGTTGGCCTCCAGTTGCCCGCGCTCGGCATCGATCCGTTTGCGCTCCGAGACGTCCCGGACTGCCGCGAGCACGAACACCCCGTCGTCGGTCTCCAACGACGACAACGAGATGTCGACGGGAAATTCGACGCCGTCGCGGCGGCGTGCCATCAGTTCCGTCCCCGCTCCCATCGGTCGCGGCGTGGGATTGGCGAAGTAGGTGCTGCGGCGGTGTGCATGCGAAGCCCGGATGTGGTCCGGGACCAGGACATCGATCGACTGGCCGAGCAGGGCCTCGCGACCGTAGCCGAACAAGACCTCCGTCTGACGGTTCACCAGGTGGATCAACCCCGCGGCGTCCACGGCGAGGATCGCGTCCGGCGCCGCGTCGAGCAGGCCCTGAACCCTGGCCTCGTTGCGACGGTGTTCTGTCCGGTCGCGAAGCACCTTGATGAACCCGCGAAGTCGGCCCGTGTCGTCGAGGACCGGCGTGATCACCACGTTGGCCCACAGGCGAGAGCCGTCGCGGTGGTAGCGCCATTCCTCCTCTTCGTACCTGCCATGAACGCGGGCCATTTCGAGTGCGCGTTCAGGCTCGTGCGAGCAGCGGCGGTCGTCGCCGTAGAGCATCGAGAAGTGCCGCCCCATCGCCTGCGCCTCGGTGTATCCGAGTAGTCGTTGCGCGCCGGCATTCCAGGCCTCGATCCGGCCGGTAGCGCCGAGCATGAAGATCGCATAGCCATGGCTGCTGTCCACGAGCAGCCGGAGCGTCTCCTCGCTCGCCCGCAGCGCCTGCTGGGCTGCGTTCAGCACCGAGATGTCGGAGATCGTGCCCAGATGTCCGGTCACGGCGCCGGCGTCGACGATCGGCGTGGTCCGGGCATGCACATGGCTGATCTGACCCTGGGGAGTGACGAAGCGCAGGGTGGCCTCGTATGCCGTTCCGGACGTCACGCAGCTCGCCCATCCGGCGAGCGTCGTGTCCAGGTCCTCCGGGTGGATGGCGCGTGCCCAGCCCTCGCCGCGGGAAGCGTCGAGGTCGAGCCCGGTGAGCACGGTCCACTGCTCGTTGCAGGTCGTCAGCTTCCCCATGGCGTCCAATTCGACGATGCCGACCGGCGCCAGCTGCACGATCGAGGACAGCCGGTCCGCTGCCCGGTCCAGTTCGCGGGTGCGCTCGACGACGGCGGCTTCCAGGTTGCGGTTGTTGGTGACCAGATCACGACGGGCGAGGGATTCGCGCTGATCCGAAGCGCGCAGGCGAACACTGGCCCGCCAGGTCATCGCCAGGGCCACCGCGGTCAGGCTGGTGACCAGGAGTGCGAAGCCGAACGAGGCGTCGATCCAGCCCCGATCTTGCATCCGCAGGCACAGCCAACCCAGCGACATGGGTCCGGCGAGCAGGAACGCCAACATCGGGCGGGCCAGGGCGCCCGCGCTGCCGCGATCACGCAGCAGGGCGACCAGGCCCTCATCCGGATCCTGCACCAGGAGCACCGTCGAGATCACGCACACACACGCCGCGGTGTGCACGGCCATGCTGGTGAATCCGCCCACGGTGTACAGCGACGAGACGCTGTACACATAGCCGACGGTCGCCAGGTAACCGATGGCGAAGGCCGCGACTGCCGGCGCGCGCATCAGCCGCGTCCGTCCCAGGGCTCCGCTGATCACGGCCAGGCCCAGGGCGGTGAGTGCACTCGCGGTGGCCGGTGCCATCCGGGGCGAATCCCCGTCCAGGGAGATCCCCGGCAGCAGCGTGCCCACTGCGAAGGAGGTCCCGAGGAGGTACTCACCCAACGTGAGGATGCCCAGCGTCGCTGGCACCGCGCCGGCGAGCACACGCCAGCGGGTGCTGCTGGTCAGTGCGCCACCGGCCAGCGCGGCCAGCGCCAGGGCGGTAGTGGGCTTCATCGTGGCGTAACCCGGCGCGATGCTGGTCAGCGCACGAAGGTCGGCGTACCAACCGATGAGGACCAGGGCGCTGACGGCGAGCACGAGGATTGCCCCGAGACGCCCGATACGTTCCATTGCCCGTCCTCACCTGGCGCCCTGATCCGGCAGCGGTCGCCGTCCCGTGGTCGTGCTGCCGGCGTTGTGTCATCGGCAGGTCGGAGCGGTGACTTGAGATCGCCGAGGACTCAGTGGGACCGGCGTCGAGGTCCCCGGCCGGGGACGAACCTGCGTAGTCTCGGCGCGTGAGCATGATCGCGACGGCCGCCCTGACGCGGCGCTACGGCGCGCTCACCGCGGTCGCCGACCTGAGTGTCGAGATCCCGCCCGGGGTCACCGGGCTGGTCGGCTCCAACGGGGCAGGCAAGTCCACTCTGATCAAGATGCTGCTCGGGCTGCTGGCGCCCTCGGGCGGCACAGCACGCGTGCTCGGCCATGACATCCGCACCGAGGGCGTGGCCATCCGTGAGCGCGTCGGTTACATGCCCGAACACGACTGTCTGCCGCCCGACGTCTCGGCCACGGAGTTCGTCGTCCACATGGCGCGGATGTCCGGGCTGCCGGGTGCGGTCGCCCGCGAGCGCACTGCCGACACCCTGCGCCACGTGGGCCTCTACGAGGAGCGTTATCGGCCCATCGGTGGCTATTCCACCGGGATGAAGCAGCGGGTCAAGCTCGCGCAGGCGCTGGTTCACGACCCGTCGCTGGTGTTGCTGGACGAGCCGACCAACGGACTCGACCCGGCGGGGCGCGATGAGATGCTCGCCCTGATCCGGCGGGTGGGCACCGAGTTCGGTATCTCGGTCCTGGTCGCCTCGCATCTGCTCGGCGAGCTGGAGCGGACCTGCGATCACGTCGTGATGATCGACGGGGGTCGGCTGCTGCGCTCATCCTCGACCGCGGAGATCACCGCCGCCGGTCAGGTCCTGCGGGTGGAGGTGACCGATCGCGCCCCGGAACTGGCCGCGCTGCTGCGCGCCGGCGGCCACGAGGTGAGCGTCGCGGGGTCGCGTCTGGAGATCGCGCTGCGCTCCGAAGACACCTACGACGCGGTGCTCGCCGGCGTCGCCGGTTTAGGTGTCGGGTTGGTCCGCCTCGACCGTCCGCGCCACCGGATGGCGGAGTTGTTCGGTGCGGGCGTGCCCGGTGTGGGGGGACGGCCATGAGCACGCCGCAGGATGCTGCCCGCGTCGGTGTCATCCACGACCTCGGGTACCGGCACTACACGGGGGAGCGGGCCGGGTCCCGCTCGATCGCGTTCGCCTTGTTCGTCGACAGCCTGCGCGGAGCCTTCGGGCTGGGACGAACCACCCGATCCAAGCTCATGCCGGCGGCGTTGCTGGTCGCGGTCACGTTGCCGCCGGTCATCATCGCCATCGTCATTGCGACGGCGAACCTGGACGAACTGCCGGGGGAGTACACCGACTACGTCATCAAGATCTCGGTGTTGCTCTCATTGTTCGTCGCGGGCCAGGCACCGGCGAGCGTGTCCCGCGATCTGCGGTTCCGGGTGGTCGCGCTGTACTTCTCCCGGCCGCTGCAGCGCATCGAGTACGTGGTGGCGAAGTACGTGGCGTTGGCCACCGCGGCGCTGGCGATGATGGTCATCCCGCTCACGGTGATGTTCCTCGGTGCGCTGCTGGCCAAGTTGCCGCTCGACGAGCAGGCGCCGAACTATCTGCGCTCGCTCGGCGGCGCGGTGGTGACGGCGCTGTTGATCGCCGGGGTCGCGCTGGTGATCGCCGCGGTGACGCCGCGCCGGGGCATCGGGGTGGCGGCGATCATCGTGACGCTGCTCGTCCTGGAGGGCATTCAGGGCGCGATGGCGGGGATCGCGGAGGAGGAGGGGGCGCAGTCGTTGTCCGCCTACGCGAGCTTGATCTCGCCCTACAGCCTGGCGCACGGCGTGCAGAGCTCGCTGCTGGGCGGACCCAACGCGCAGCCGGTGGCGCCGCCCGGGGCCTTCGGTGGCGCCGTGTTCACGGTCGTTGCGCTCGCGGTGGTCGCGACCTGTTTCGCGTTGCTCTGGGCCCGCTACCGCAAGGTGAGCATCTGATGGGCGCACGCTGATGGCGCTCCTGCGGATCGAGCGGGTCTCGCGCTGGTACGGCAACGTCGTCGCGGTCAACGACGTCACGATGGAGTTCGGCCCCGGGGTCACCGGCCTGCTCGGGCCCAACGGGGCAGGCAAGTCCACCTTGATCCACATGATGGGCGGCTTCCTGCCGCCGTCGTCCGGGTCGGTGACCCTCGACGGCGTGCCGGTCTGGCGCAACGAACTGATTTATCGTCAGATCGGATTGGTCCCGGAGCGGGAGGCGATGTACGACGTCGTCACCGGCTGGGAGTTCGTGCTGGCCAACGCGCGGCTGCACTCGCTACCCGACCCGGAGGCGGCCGCGCGGCGGGCGCTGGAGACCGTCGATCTGGTCGAGGCGCAGGGGCGCAAGATCGCGACCTACTCCAAGGGCATGCGCCAGCGCGCGAAGCTGGCGACCGCCCTCGTGCACTCACCACAGGTCCTGCTGCTGGACGAGCCGTTCAACGGACTCGATCCGCGCCAGCGCCTGCATCTGATGGATTTGCTGCGCTCGATGGCCGCGGCCGGGACCTGCGTCATCTTCAGCTCGCACATTTTGGAAGAGGTCGAAGAACTCGCCGAACGCATCGAGGTGATGGTGTCCGGGCGGCACGCAGCCTCGGGTGGATTCCGGGAGATCCGCCGGCTGATGACCGAGCGGCCGCACCGGTACACGATCCGTTCGGCCGACGACCGTGCACTCGCATCGGCGCTCATCGCCGAGCAGTGTGCATCGTCGGTGGAGTTGGTGGCCGGCACCGGCGCACGGGTGGCGGCCGGCGCCGCCGCCGCGGCGAGCCTGCAGGTCCAGGCCACCGATGTCGGGGACTTTGTGCACGTCCTGCCGCGCCTGGCCTCCCGGCACGGCATCCGGCTCTACGAGGTCAGCCCCGCCGATGAGTCGCTGGAGTCGGTCTTCTCCTACCTGGTGACGCGATGACCGCGGACCCGCGCTGGGCGGCGTTGCCGCCGCTGCCACCCAAGGCGCCGAAGCTGCCGGGTGCGGGCGGCCCGCCGTTCAACGCGACCGTCGCGCGCCTGACGCTGCGCGGGCTGCTCGGACGGCGGCGGGTGATCTTCCTGCTGGCGCTGCCGGGGCTGCTGCTTGGTCTGGCGGTGCTGGTCCGGGTGCTGGCGGGCCGTGACGACGACCTGACGGTGGCGATCACCGGTGGCCTCGGGGTCGCGTTGTTCGTCCCGCTGCTCGGCGTGATCGCGGGTACCGGCGCGATCGGGCCGGAGATCGACGACGGCTCGATCGTGTACCTGCTGGCCAAACCACTGAGTCGGCGCACGATTGCCGTCACCAAGGCCCTGGTCGCGATCGGGGTGATCGCGGCGTTCGCGGCGCTCCCGGTGCTGATCGCGGGCCTGGTGATGTCCGGGACGGATGGCGACCTCGCGCTCGGATTCTTCGCCGGTGCGTTGGCCGCGAGCATCGCCTACGGGGCGTTGTTCCTGATGTTGGGCGTCGTCACCCGCAACGCGGTCCTCGTCGGCCTGATCTACGCGGTGGTGTGGGAGACGCTGGTCGGCTCGTTCGTCCCCGGCGCGAAGGCGCTGTCGATCGCGCAGTGGTCAGGGTCGATCACGGAGTCGATTGTGGGGACCGAGGTGGCACGTCAGCTCGACATCGACGCCGCGGTCTCCCTCGGGACCGGGCTGCCGCTGCTGCTGATCGTCACGATCGGCTCGGTCTGGTACGCGGGAGAGCGCCTGCGCTCGTTGCGGATGTCCGGCGAGCAGTGAGCGAGCTGTACCCGGCAGGATGGCCTCGTGACGAGAACGAGGATTGACGCAGCGCTGCTCGACCGGGCAGCCGGTGTCCTGACCGGCGCCGCGGTCGCCCAGGTCCTGGCCGTCGGCGAGCAGCGCAGTGCCGGCAACGCCGCGCTGATCGGGACGGGGCCGGTGGCGCTTGCCCATCTCGGGGACCCGGCCGGGTGCGCGCAGGCGGGCATCGCGCTTGCGCAGGCGCACGCCGACGATCCGCAGAGCGCCCAGGCTTGCGTGCTGTGGGCCCTGACGATCCGGCACTGCGTCCTGACCGGCGAACTCGACGCCCGAGTGGGACTGCGGGGCCTGGACGCTGCCGCCGCCACGACGTGGTCGACGCGGCTGTCGGAGGCGGAGGTCCACCGCCCCGGGGATTTCACCAACCTCGACGGGGTCGTGCCCGCGGTCCAGGCGGCATGGTCGGCGATCCTGAACACCCCGGTCCTGCCCTATGACCCGGAGCGCCACTTCGAGGACGCGCTGCGCGCTGCAGTCTCTGCTGGCGGCCGCGCGCACACAGGCTCCTTCGTCGCCGACGGGGGGGTCGCGGTGATGGCCGGCGCGCTGCTCGGCGCGTGCCACGGAGCGGGTGCAGTGCCGCCGGAGTGGTCGGCGCTATTGCCCGCACGCGAGGTCGCGGTCCTGGCGGCGCAGGCACGCACGCTGGCGACCGCGAGTTGGGCGCCGGACCCCGACGCCGAGCTGTTCGAGTTCCCGGAGGACTGAGCGCGGATGGGGCACCCGGACCTGTACGCCGAGGACATCGAGGTCGGAATCGACGCCGCGTTCGGGAGCTACACCCTGACCGAGGACGAGATCATCGCCTACGCCTCGCAGTGGGACCCGCTGCCGATTCATCAGGGGAGTACAAGGTCTCGCAGCCAGTGGCACCATGCGTCAACACCGGCGCCCGTCCGGGCGCTGACCTCCAAGGTTGCCACCGCCGGATTGATTCTCGTCAGGTTGGCCCGGAACAGCGCCAGATCGACGTCCAGGTGTGGCAGCAGGTCGATCTTGTTGATCAGCACGAGGTCGACGGCGCGGAACATCACCGGGTACTTCAGCGGCTTCTCCTCGCCCTCAGTGAGCGAGTAGACCATGACCCGGGCGTGCTCGCCGACGTCGAATTCGGCGGGGCAAACCAGGTTGCCGACGTTCTCCACGAGCACGAGATCGAGGTCGGTCAGCGGGAGGCGGGTCAGGGCCGACCGCACCATGGGCGCGTCCAGATGGCACTCGCCTCCGAATCCGTTGCCGGTGTTCACCAGTTCAATGACCGCCCCGAAGCCGGCGAGGCGGTCGGCGTCGATGCTGGTCTCGATGTCGCCCTCGATCACGCCGATGCGAAACTGCCCCGTCAAGCGCGCCAGGGTCTCGCGCAACAGCGTCGTCTTGCCGGCACCCGGTGAGGACATCACATTGATCACGACGGCGCCTGCGGCTGCCAGATCTGCCCGGTTGCGTGCTGCTACTCGATCGTTCTCGTCGAAGATCCGTTCAAGCACGTCGACCCGGTCGGTGGCGGTTCCGTAGCCGGACAGGTCACCGAGGTACTTCCGCTGCGACTCGGTATCGCTGTGGTCCTGTTCGTGACTGTGCATCACTTTGTCATCATGGTGATGGAATCGGCCCATCTCGTGCCCTTCCCGGTGCGCTCTGACGCCCGCGTCATTCAGGCCGGGGCGAACTCCAAGGCCGTGACCGCAAACTCCTCGCCGGCCACGATTGCCACGTCGGTCCCGCCGCAGGCCGGGCAGGCGAAGGTCAGTGGTTCGGGCAGGCCGAAGTGCTCGGCACAGCCGCGACAGGACAGCAGGGCCGGTACCCGGTCGAGGTCAAGGCGCGAGCCGTCGAGCGAGGTGTCGGCGGTGAGCATCGACCAGCAGAAGATCAGCGTGTCCGGGACAACCTGGCGCAGTTGGCCGACCTGCAGGTGAATGACCCCGACGTGACGGTCGCCGGCCTGGCGGCTGGCGATGTCGGCGATGGCGCCACACAGGGCGAGCTCATGCACGGCGGGCCTGGGCGCGCACCAGAGGTGCTGCTGGCTCCCGTGTCTTGCTCTCCGCCGCGGCCGCGGCAGGTCCGTGCGCGGCGTGGATGCGCCCGTTGCCGTTGCCGTTGCCGATTCCGTGCCCTGGGTAATCCAGCCAGCATGCGGGGTCGGTGCATGCTCCGCTCGCCGGCCCGGTTTCCAGCGCAGGCATCGCACCCCGGTCCGGGTCCCAATGCTTCGGGTGCGAGGTGAGCCCCAGCAGGTAGGTCACGGTGCATTCCAGGGCGACGGCCAGTTCGGGTAGCCGTCCCACGTCTATGCCCGCACCGTGCTCCATGGCCGACAGCGTGCGGTTGGTCGCCACAATTCCCAGGGCGTCCAGGCGATCCACCACGTCGCGTTGGGTGAGCTTGAGTTGGTGGCGACGTTCCGTGATCTGGAGCGCGCACACCCAATGACGCTGCCGGTTCAATTCATGCGGTGTCGGGGCCATTGCCTCCGCACCCTTCATTGCCTAGGGGCAGATCCGGGAGATCTGGGCGGATCGGTTCCCCAGTGTTCCCCCGCCTTCGGCTTCCGTCAACGTTACTGAGGGGGTGATCCCGTGGACCTGCCGAGATCGATCGATACCTCGATGCCGATTGCGTCAGAGAGGCGGAGCGCGCCGAGGAAGGCCTTGTAGGGCTTGATGCCAAAGGCTGACTGCAGAAGGGTTCCAGTGGCACGCCAGGACGAATCTCTGGAGTCGGTCACATCCAACCGCAACCGACCGGACGAGCCATGCAAGGTAAGGCTTCCCTCAATTTCTCCCGACGAGGCGTCGCCAGAAGGCACCACGCGATCGACGGTGAATATTGCGGTCGGATTCTTGTCGACATCGAGCAACTTCATCGCCGTCTTGGTGATGTCGGCCTTGTCGCCGGCGTCGAGCGGCGAGGCACCGCCTGTGCCCTCCACAATCGTGAACGAGCCCAGATCGACCTCGGCGGTGAGCTCGGCTCCCGTGGGGTCCTCGGCGGTCAGGCTCAGCTGCCCGGACCAACGGGGAAACTCGATGAGGAGGTCGTGCCCGACTTTCGCGGCGACGCCCTCCCGGGTGGTCCGCACTCGGATGTGGCCCACCTCCGGACCGAGGGTGAAGTCGCCGCTTGTGTGCGCCATCTGTCTACCTCCATCTCCGGTACGAGTACCCGCCGCGAGCACCGTAGTCGCTGGCGACGGTAGAGGCGTGGGTCCAGGAATCCGGAATTCGGTGATTCCGGGATGCCCGTAGGCATTCGGGAGATCCGGTTTTCCCGGACTCCGGAAATGCACCCAGGACCCCTATTTAATAAGGGAGATCACCCCCTTGTGGTAATGGAATTCCGGAGTATGGTCGGCGGGGATTCGACCATTTCACTCAGGCAACGGGTGCGTTGGGCGCCCGACGTCCAGGAGGTGCGCTGCGGTGACCACGGCGACAGACGAGGGTGTTGTCCACATTCTCTGGATGAACGGGGGCTTGGGTTGTGACGGAGATTCAGTTGCGCTGACCGCAGCCACCCAGCCCAGCATCGAGGAGATCGTGCTGGGGGCCCTGCCGGGCCTGCCGAAGATCGCGGTGCACTGGCCGCTGATCGACTTCGAATGCGGCCCGGAGACCGGCGCGGACAACTTCATCGAGTGGTGGCACAAGGCCGACCGCGGTGAACTCGAACCGTTCGTTCTCGTGGTGGAGGGCTCGATCCCCAACGAGGAGTTGAACGCCGGCAACGGTGGGTATTTCTGCGGCTTCGGCAACGACCCCGCGACGAACCAGCCGCGCACCACCAACGAGTGGCTGGACCGGCTCTCCGCCAAGGCGACCGCGATCATCGCCGTGGGCACCTGCGCCACCTACGGCGGCATCCACGGGATGGCCGGCAACCCGACCGGCGCCATGGGCGTGCCCGACTACCTTGGCTGGGACTGGAAGTCCAAGGCCGGGCTGCCCATCGTGTGCGTGCCGGGCTGCCCGATCCACCCGGACAACCTCTCCGAGACCATCACCTACCTGCTCTACCAGGTCGCCGGCCAGGCCCCGATGATCCCGCTGGACACCGAGCTGCGCCCGAAGTGGCTGTTCGAGTCCACCGTGCACGAGGGTTGCGATCGCGGCGGGTACTACGAGCAGGGCCAGTTCGCCACCGAGTACGGCTCCCCGCTGTGCCTGGTCAAGCTCGGCTGCTGGGGCCCGGTGGTCAACTGCAACGTCCCCAAACGCGGCTGGATCAACGGCATCGGTGGTTGCCCGAACGTCGGCGGCATCTGCATCGGCTGCACCATGCCGGGCTTCCCGGACAAGTTCATGCCGTTCATGGACGAACCCCCCGGCAGCAAGGTGTCGGCCACCGCAAGCTCGGCTTACGGCGTGGTGATCCGAACCATGCGCAAGTTCACGATGAACACCCTGAACAAAGAACCCTCCTGGCGTGAGCGCGGACCCATGCTCAAGACCGGCTATACGAAGGTGAAGTGACTCGGCGATGACCACCACCTCGACGAAGTACCTGTCCACGAAGGGCGCCGACGAGTCCCACCTGACCGAGATGGCCTGGGACCCGATCACTCGCATCGTCGGCAGCCTGGGGATCTACACGAAGATCGACTTCAAGCAGAAGGTCGTCGCGGAGTGCTACAGCACGTCCTCGATATTCCGCGGGTACAGCATCTTCATGAAGGGCAAGGACCCGCGCGACGCGCACTTCATTACCAGCCGGATCTGCGGGATCTGCGGGGACAACCACGCCACATGTTCGGTCTACAACCAGAACATGGCATACGGCGTGCATCCGCCGGCGCTCGGTGAATGGCTGATCAACCTCGGTGAGGCCGCCGAGTACATGTTTGACCACAACATCTTCCAGGAGAACCTGGTCGGGGTCGACTACTGCGAAAAGATGGTCCGCGAGACCAACCCCGGCGTCCTGGAACTGGCCAACCGCACCGAGGCCCCGCACGCCGGCGAACACGGGTACAAGTTCATCGGCGACATCATGCGCGCGCTCAACCCGCTCGAGGGCGAGTTCTACCGCGAGGCGCTGGCCGTCTCCCGCTACACCCGGGAGATGTTCTGCCTGATGGAGGGTCGGCACGTCCACCCGTCCACGCTGTACCCGGGCGGCATCGGGACCACCCCGACCATCCAGCTGATGACGGACTACATGACGCGGCTGATGCGTTACGTCGAGTTCATGAAGCGGGTCGTCCCGTTGCACGACGACCTCTTCGACTTCTTCTACGAAGCCCTGCCCGGGTACGAGAACGTTGGGCTGCGCCGCACCCAGCTGGTCTGCTGGGGTGCGCTGAACGACCCGCGTCACTGCGACTTCAGGTACGAGAACATGACCAACTGGGGCCGCAAGGCCTTCGTCAGCCCCGGGGTCGTCGTCGACGGCAAGCTGGTCACCAACGATCTCGTCGAGATCAACCTCGGCATCCGCATCCTGCTCGGCTCCTCTTTCTACAAGAGCTGGGAAGACCAGCCGATGTTCGTCACCAAGGACGCACTCGGCAACACCGTCGACCGCAATCACCCGTGGAACCAGACCACGCTGCCCGACCCGCAGAAGCGCGACTTCGACGACAAGTACAGCTGGGTGATGTCCCCGCGCTGGTTCGACGGCAAGGACCACCTCGCCTGCGACACCGGCGGTGGGCCGCTCGCCCGGCTGTGGGCCACGGCGCTCGGCGGGCTGGTCGACTGCGGGTACGTCAAGGCGACCGGGACTTCCGTCGTGATCAACCTGCCCAAGACGATGCTCAAGCCCGGGGTGACCTTCGAGTGGAAGGTCCCGAAGTGGAGCAACACCCTCGAACGCAACCGTGCCCGCACCTACTTCCAGGCCTACGCCGCGGCCTGCGCGCTGTACTTCTGCGAGCAGGCACTCGAAGAGATCCGCGCCGGCAACACCAAGACGTGGAACTCCTTCGAGGTGCCGGACGAGGCGTTCAGCTGCGGGTTCACCGAGGCCGTGCGCGGGGTGCTCAGCCACCACATGGTCATCAAGGGCGGCAAGATCGCGAACTACCACCCCTACCCGCCGACGCCGTGGAACGCCAGCGTGCGTGATGTCTATGGCACGCCGGGACCTTACGAGGATGCCGTGCAGAACACCCCGATTTTCGAGGAGAACCCCCCCGACAACTTCAAGGGCATCGACATCATGCGAGCGGTGCGCAGCTTCGACCCGTGCCTGCCGTGTGGCGTGCACATGTACCTCGGCCCAGGTAAGACGATCCAGACCATCCACAACCCGGCGATGATGCCCACGACGCTGGCGACCTGACGATGGGCGCTCCCAAGCTCGACGTGGGCGAGCGGGTCGAGGCCCTGCTCGCGCAGCTGCGCCGCCAGGGTGGTGACCCGGCGGCCGACAGCGGCGAGGAACTCGTCCGGGAGCTGCTCGCCTACTACGGCGCCGGGTTGGAGCGCATCACCGAGATCGTCGCGGCCGGTGCCCCCGAACTGTTGGCGGCACTGGCCGCGGACCCCCTGGTGGAAAGCCAGCTGCTGCTGCACGGGGTGCACCCGCTGGGTGTGGAGGAGCGGATCACCGCCGCGCTCGACGCGCTCGTACCGCCGGCAGGTGACGCTGTCTATCTCGGCATCGACGTCGACGGCGTCGCACACCTACGCCTGCCCGGCACCGGCAAGGGCTGCTCGACCGGTGCCGCGAAGGCGGTCCTCGCCGAGACGCTGCTGGCCGCGGCTCCGGAACTCACCGACGTGGAGGTGGCGACCGAGGAAACGGCCAAACCGCTGATCCAGATCGGCAGGCGTCCCGGCCTGGTGGCAGTGAGATGAGTGGCGCCGGCGGTCTGCGCCGGTTCGTGGCTCGGCCCGAACCGGCGCTGCCGTTCGCCACGAATGGGCGGCCCCGCCCGCGCGGCGAGGGCTGCGAGATGTGCAACGAGATCATCGGTGCCGAGCATCCGCACGTCGTCAACGTCATCACGCGCTCCCTGTTGTGCACCTGTCGGCCGTGCTACCTGCTCTTCACCCAGGCCGGTGCGGGACGAGGGACCTACCGCTCGGTCCCGGACCGTTACCTGGCCGATGACGGCGTCGCGCTGACCGAATCGCAGTGGGACGACCTGCAGGTCCCGGTGGCGATGGCATTCTTCTTCCACAACTGCGCGCAGGACCGGGTCGTGGCGCAGTACCCCAGCCCGGCCGGCGCCACCGAGTCCTTGCTGGACCTGGCCGCCTGGGACCGGATCGTCGCCGAGAACTCGCTGGCCGCAGCGTTGGAGTCCGACGTCGAGGCCCTGATCGTGCACCGCACGCGGGAGGGCGATCGGGACGTCATGCACAGCTACCTGGTGCCGATCGACGCCTGCTACGAACTCGTCGGGCGGGTGCGCCTGCACTGGACCGGGTTCGACGGCGGAGCCGAGGCGCGTGCCGACATCGGTGAGTTCTTTGCCCGGGTGCGTGCGCGCAGCCGCGTGCTGGTCCACGAGGCATCCCGTGGCTGACGTGGTCTTCGACTGTGTTGATGTGCGTTCGGACCGATACGCAGCGGGACCCACGCTGAACTTCCGGCTGCGGATCGCTGAGCTCACCGGCGAGCGGGTGCATGCCCTAGCGCTGCGGGTGCAGCTGCGCATCGAGCCAGCCAAGCGGCGGTACCTGCCGGGTGAGGTCGCCCGGCTCAATGACCTGTTCGGTGACCAGACGCGCTGGGCCGACACCCTCAAACCGTTGCAGCTGGCGAACGCCTCGGTCATGGTGCCGAGCTTCACCAACAACGTCGATATCGAGATGCCGATCGCGTTCACCTACGACCTCGATGTCGCCTCCACGAGCTACTTTCGCGCACTGGAGTCCGGTGACATCCCGTTGCTGTTGCTGTTCAGCGGGACCTTGATCACCAAGGGGACCACCGGCTTCAGCGTCACCCAGGTCCCCTGGAGCTGCGAGGCCACCTACGCGCTGCCGGTCACCGAGTGGCGCCTGATGATGGATCAGTTCTTCCCGAACAGCGGATGGGTCCGCCTGAGCCGGCAGACCCTGGACGCCCTGGGGGCGTTCAAGAACTCGCGTGCGCTGCCGAGCTGGGAACACGCTATCGATGCCTTGCTCGCGGAGGCCGCCCGGCCGGTGGAGCTCGGCACATGAACGGCCCCTTCGCGATGGCACGCCAGGTCGCCGACACTGTGCTGTACGAGGGCTACGTGCTCTACCCGTACCGGGCCTCCTCGGCGAAGAACCAGACGCGCTGGCAGTTCGGGGTACTCATGCCACCGGCCTACGTGGCGATCAATGACTCCGAGCGTTCGGCCTGTCAGAGCGAGCTGGTGTGCGAACCGAAGCCCGATGCCGTGCTGAGCGTGCAGGTGCGCTTCCTGCACGTCGCCCATCGCACCGGCGGTGAGCTGCCCGAGTGGGACGAGACCGTCGAGCGGGAACTGGAGTTCGACGTCCACGTCAGCGAGGTGCTGGGGGCACCGCATGAACACCACTTCGCCTATGCCGGCGGCGTCACCCTCGCCGACGGGGTGCGGCGGGTGACCGAGCCGGTCAGTGGTGCCGTCGTCGTGGAACTGACGCCGTTGCCCGGTCCGATCGGGGCGAAACGTCTGCGGGTCCGGGTGGAGAACCGGACCCCGGACCTGGGCAGGACGCCGCCAGGTTCGCGGGACGGCGCCATGGCCTCGGCGCTGGTGGCCGCCCACACCATGTTCGCTCTCGACCGCGGTTGCTTCGTGTCGATGACTGACCCGCCGGAATGGGCACGGCCCGAGGTGAGCGCCTGCGAGAACATCGGGACCTGGCCCGTGCTGGTGGACGCCGCGGACGATGCCGTCGTGCTCTCGTCCCCGATCATTCTCGGGGACCACCCCGAGATCGCCCCGGAGAGCCCCGGTGACCTCTATGACGCCACCGAGATCGACGAGATCCTCACGCTGCGCACGATGGTGCTCACTGATGAGGAGAAGGCCGAGGCCCGGGCGACCGACCCGCGGGCCGCGGCCCTGATCGACCGCGTGGACGAGCTGCCACCCGAGCACCTGGACCGCCTGCATGGCGCCCTGCGCTACCTGCGTCAGGTCACCGGGGCACCGGTTGAACCTGCTGAACCGCAGACGTTCATGACGCCACTGACACCCTGGTGGGACCCGGGCGCGGACTCCTCGGTATCGCCGGAGACCGACGCGATCGTCATCGACGGTGTGCGGGTGGCGCGCGGCAGCCGGGTCCGATTGCGTCCCGGGTTGCGTCGCACCGACGCGCAGGATGTGTTTCTGCGTGGCCGCACCGCCACAGTGGAGGCGGTGCTCTTCGACGTCGACGGCGCCCAGCATCTGGGGGTCACCCCCGACGACGACCCGGAACTGGCCGAGGTGACGCGCTGGCACGGGCGCTATCTGTACTTCGCCCCTGACGAGGTCGAACCGGTGGCCACCACCACCAAGCAGGTGT
Organism: Sporichthyaceae bacterium; assembly: GCA_052387905.1. GTDB lineage: Bacteria > Actinomycetota > Actinomycetes > Sporichthyales > Sporichthyaceae > JBQTII01. The sequence goes on from JBQTIR010000021.1 coordinate 75,281, forward strand.
CGTCATGACCGCAAGGATGCTGGTCGCCGGGGTCGGCAACATTTTCCTGAGCGACGACGCCTTTGGGGTTGAGGTCGTGAGCCGGCTCGCCCCCGCGCCGCGCCCGCCGGGTGTCGACCTGCTCGATGTCGGTATCCGCGGCATCCACCTCGCCTACCAACTGCTCGACGGCTACGACACCCTCGTCCTCGTCGACACCGCGGCACGCGGGCAGCGGCCCGGCACGCTCACCCTGCTCGAGGTCGATCAGGGGCAGATCGAGGCCGAGTTCCAGGAGGTCGGTAGGGCCGAGATCGCTACTGGGCAGGCGCCGATGTTGGACGCCCATGGCCTCGAGCCCGGCGCCCTGCTGCGCATGCTCGGGTCCCTCGGGGGAGCGGTGGGCAAGGTGCTCGTGGTCGCCTGTGAGCCCGAAAGTCTGGCCGAAGGCATCGGACTGAGCCCGGTGGTAGCTGCAGCGGTCGAGCCCGCGGTGGCGCTGGTCGGCGAGGTCATGAACTCATTCGCTTCGACACTCATCGCAGAGGAGGTGTCCCGATGATCGTGAGGTTCGTCAAGGCGGCAATGCTCGCGGCAACCGTCGCCGCGGTCCTGCAATCGCTGCCCGACATCAAGCGCTACCTGGACATGCGAGCAATGTGACCGAGCATTATGACTTCGTGTCAGATCAATTCCGCACGGCTCACCGTGGACGAGTTTCGAGCGAGGAGAGGTCAATGGAGACCCTGGTCGGCTTCGGCGTCGGGTTCCTGGTCGGCACCAAGGAGGGCAAGGAGGGGTTAGCCAAGATCCGCGAATCGTTGGCGGCGATCCGCTCCTCCGCCGAGGTTCAGAGGCTCGTCGGGGAGGCGTTGGCCGTTCTCGTGCCGATCATGAAGGAGGTCGCCCGAGCGTCGGGCGGCCGCGCCTAGGTCGTCCCCGTGACGGATCGCCCGGCATCGTGTTCAACCCGTCGACGAGATCGAATCGTGGTCGCGGGCGTCGTGCAGGGCGTCGGCTTTCGGCCGTTCGTCTACGCACTCGCACGTGAACTCGCCTTGGCCGGCACCGTGGGAAACACCGGCTCCGGCGTGGTGATCGAGGTTGAGGGTGCGCCGAACGATCTCGCCGCCTTCGCGGCGCGGGTACGCCGCGACGCGCCACCACTGGCGAGGGTGGAGAGCGTCGACGCCGAGCCGATACCGACCCTGGGCGGCACCGAGTTCACGATCGTGGACTCGTGCGGCGGCACCGGCCGCACGCTGATCTCCCCGGACGTGGCTACCTGTGATGCCTGTCTGGCAGAGCTGGCCGATCCGCACGACCGGCGTTTCCGGCACCCGTTCATCAGCTGTACGAACTGCGGTCCACGCTTCACCGTGATCGTGGATCTGCCCTATGACCGTCCGGCGACGACGATGGCCGATCTGCCGCTGTGCGGTCGGTGTGCGGCCGAGTACGCCGACCCGTCAGATCGGCGCTTCCACGCCCAGACCGTGGCCTGCCCGCAATGCGGACCGACGCTGACGCTGTCCCGCTCGGCCGAACCGGACCGCCGTGGGAACCAGGCCCTGGCCGAGGCCCGCCGGATGCTGGCGGATGGCGCGGTCGTCGCGGTCAAGGGCCTGGGCGGCTACCACCTAGCCTGCGACGCCACCAACCCCGAAGCCGTCGCCACACTGCGCAAGCGCAAGGATCGCGGCGACAAGCCGTTCGCCGTCGTGGTGACAGACCTTGCCGGCGCCGGCGCCCTGGCCGAGGTATCACCTGCCGAGGGTGACCTGCTCAGCGACCACCGTCGCCCGGTCGTGCTGCTGCAACGGCGCGCTGAGCCCGACCTGGTGCTGGCGTCGTCGGTGGCGCCCGGGTGTCCTGACGTCGGGGTCATGCTGGCCTACACCCCCGTGCATCACCTGCTCCTGGGTCTGCCGGGTGACCCGGCCGGGCCGGGCGTCCTCGTGCTGACGAGCGGAAACGTGGCCGGAGAACCAATCGTCACCGATGACGGCGTGGCCCGCGAGCGCCTGGCCCCTCTCGCTGACGCGTGGCTCTGGCACGACCGGCCCATCCATGTTCCGTGCGATGACTCTGTGGTCCGGATCGCCGGCGGCGCGCAACTCCCGGTGCGGCGATCGCGGGGGTATGCACCGCTGCCGATCGCGCTGCCGGTCCCGGTCCGCCCGGCGCTCGCCGTGGGCGGCGACCTGAAGAACACCTTCTGCCTCGCCGAGGGCCGCTACGCCTGGCTGTCCGCGCATGTCGGAGACATGGACGATCTGGCCACCCTGACCGCTTTCGAGGCAGCCACCGCGCAGCTGCGCTCGGTCACCCGGGTCAACCCCGAGGTGGTCGTCGCCGACCGGCATCCCGGTTACCGCAGCGCCGCGTGGGCGCGCCGCAATCGCGATCACCTGCCGGTGCATGCGGTGCAGCATCACCACGCGCACATCGCCTCGGCAATGGCGGAGAACGGACACTCCGGCGTGCGCCGGGTGATCGGATTCGCCTTCGACGGCACCGGCTACGGCGATGACGGCGCGTCCTGGGGAGGTGAGGTTCTGCTCGCCGACTACGCCGGATACGACCGGGCCGCACACCTCCGTTACGTCGCACTGCCCGGTGGCGACGCCGGGGTGCGCAACCCCTGCCGGATGGCACTCTCACACCTGCATTCCGCCGGCATCGGATGGGACCCCCGGTTGCCGTGCGTGGCCGCCTGTACGGAGGCCGAGCGCCGGATCCTGGCCCGTCAGCTCGAGACCGCCCTGGCCTGCACTCCGACCTCCAGCATGGGCAGGCTCTTTGACGCGGTGTCCTCCCTGGCCGGGGTGTGTCACCGGGCGGCGTATGAGGCCGAAGCAGCGATGCGGTTCGAGGGGCTCGCCCGCCACGCGATCGCCCAACCCGGCCCGTGCTACGCCTTCGGACCTGGGCTCGATCCCGGTCCGGTGATTTCCGCCGCGGCTGCGGACGTGCTGGCCGGGATCCCGGCGTCGGTGATCGCCGCGCGGTTCCACCGCGCCGTCGCGGACCTGGTCATCGAGACGGCGCGGGGGCTGCGCGAACGCACGGGGCTGGATGAGGTCGCGCTCTCCGGTGGGGTCTTCCTCAACGCCCTGCTCACCGTGCTGTGTGTCGACGGCCTCACCCGCGCCGGCTTCCGCGTCCTGCGCCACCGCTTGGTCCCACCCAGCGACGCCGGGCTCGCGCTGGGCCAGCTGATGATCGCCGCCCGAATCAGCACGATCCCTGCAAGTGCCGACCCCGTGAGGGAGACCTCGTCATGTGCCTAGCCGTGCCCGGCAAGTTGGAAGAGATCTGGGAGAAGGACGGGACCCGGATGGCCACCGTGAACTTCGGCGGGGTCCGCAAGGAGATCTGCCTGGAGTTCGTTCCCGAGATCCAGGTCGGGGACTACACGATCGTGCACGTCGGCTTCGCCCTGCAGCGCCTGGACGAGGCCTCCGCGCTGGAGACGCTCGCGCTGTTCAAGCGGATGGGCGAGATCGAGATGGAGTTCGGCGATCCGTGGGCCCGTGCGGCAGCTGAGTCGGGCGCGCCCGTGCCGGAGACGAACTGGGCGCAGGACGCGGGCTGGGAAACCAAGTCATGAGGAGCAGGCCATGAAGTACGTCGAGGAGTTCAACGATCCCGAACTCGCCCAGCGGCTGGTCGAGGACATCCACGCGACCGCGACCCGGCAGTGGTCGATCATGGAGGTCTGCGGTGGCCAGACGCACTCGATCATCCGGCACGGCATCGATCAGCTGATCGGCGAACAGGTGGAGATGATCCACGGGCCGGGCTGTCCGGTGTGCGTGACTCCGCTGGAGCTGATCGACCAGGCGCTGGCGATCGCGTCGCGACCGGGGGTCATCTTCTGCTCGTTCGGGGACATGCTGCGCGTGCCCGGCAGTGATGCGGACCTGTTCCGGATCAAGAGCGCCGGCGGTGACGTCCGGGTGGTGTACTCGCCGCTGGACGCGCTGAAGATCGCCCGGGAGAACCCCGACCGCGAGGTCGTGTTCTTCGGCATCGGATTCGAAACCACTGCCCCCCCGAATGCCATGACGGTGTATCAGGCCGCGCGCCTCGGCGTGCACAACTTCTCGATGCTCGTCTCGCATGTGCTGGTCCCGCCGGCGATCGAGGCCATCATGAGCGCACCGAACTGCCGGGTGCAGGGGTTTCTCGGGGCCGGACACGTGTGCAGCGTGATGGGCACCGGCGAGTACCCGCCGCTGGTGGCGCAGTACCAGGTTCCGTTGGTTGTCACCGGTTTCGAACCACTGGACATCCTGGAGGGCATCCGGCGCACGGTGCACCAGCTCGAGGAAGGCCGGGCAGAGCTGGAGAATGCCTACGGTCGCGTCGTCCAGACCGAGGGCAACCCGGCGGCCCGCGCATTGCTGGCGGACGTCTTCGAGGTCACCGACCGTGCCTGGCGTGGGATCGGCATGATCCCCAACAGCGGCTGGCGCCTGGCGCCTAAGTACCGGGCCTTCGATGCCGAGCACCGGTTCTCCGTGGGCGACATCCACACCGAGGAATCCGCGGACTGCCGCAGCGGCGACGTCCTGCAGGGCTTCATCAAGCCGCATGAGTGTGCGGCCTTCGGCACTCTGTGCACGCCACGCAATCCGCTCGGCGCGACGATGGTCTCCAGTGAGGGTGCCTGCGCGGCGTATTACCTCTATCGCCGCTTGGATACCCCGGTAATCCGCGAGGCGGTGAACACCGTTGTCTGACGCAGAGTCAGTGCTGGCTGCACTGGACTTCGAGGGCTGGAGCTGCCCACTGCCGTTGCGGGACAGCCCCGCTGTCGTGATGGGCCACGGCGGCGGCGGGCAACTCTCTGCCGAGTTGGTCGAGCACTTGTTCATGCCGGCCTTCCGCGGCGGGGACGGTTCGGTGGCCGATCTCGGTGATTCAGCCGTGGTGAGCCTGGGCGGCGCCCGGATCGCGTTCTCCACCGATACCTACGTGGTGCGGCCGTTGTTCTTCCCTGGTGGTTCGATCGGCGATCTGGCCGTCAACGGCACGGTCAATGATCTGGCGATGAGCGGTGCGGTCCCGGCATACCTGTCCTGTGGCTTCGTGCTGGAGGAGGGAACGGACCTGGCGGTGGTCGGGCGGATCGCCCACGACCTGGGCGCGGCGGCGCGCGCCGCCGGGGTCCGGGTCGTCACCGGCGACACCAAGGTCGTGGATGCCGGGCACGGCGATGGCGTGTATCTCAACACCGCCGGCATCGGCGCGGTGCCCGACGGTGTCGACATCCGGCCCGATCGGGCCTGCGTCGGAGATGTGATCATCGTCAGCGGCGACATCGGCGTGCACGGCATTGCGATCATGAGTGTGCGGGAGGGCCTGGAGTTCGGCACCCAGATCGTCTCGGACTGCGCGGCCCTGCACCCCCTGGTCGCGGCAATGCTCGACGTCACCCGGGACCTGCATGTCCTGCGCGATCCGACCCGGGGCGGGCTGGCCACCTCGCTGAACGAGATCGCCGCCGCCTCCCGGGTGGGTGTGCGGATCATCGAGCGCTCTGTCCCGGTTCCACCTGACGTCGCCGGAGCCTGCGCGTTGCTCGGCCTCGATCCGCTTTACGTCGCCAACGAAGGCAAGCTGGTGGCCTTCGTCCCACGGGAGCACGCCGAGGAGGTGCTCGCGGTGATGCGTGCGCACCCCCTCGGTGCGGACGCGGCGGTGATCGGTGAGTGCGTCGACGCACATCACGGGATGGTCGTGGCCACCACGACCTTCGGTGCGACCCGGGTCGTGGATATCCCCTTGGGTGAGCAGTTGCCGCGGATCTGCTGACCGCCGTGGTGCCGCTGCTACTCTCACCCCGGACCGTTCAGCCATCCCCTTGTGCGGGCGGTGAGAGATCTGTCGGCGGCGCGTTCTAGGGTCGCGCCGAGAGCCGGTCCGGAACCCCCAACGAGGACGACACCTTTTCCTGGAATGAGGCGGTGGTGTCCTCCGACGTCGAGCGGCCAAGGCCTTCCACGGCGAGGTCTTCGGGTCGTCGATGCCGATGGGCACCTACTGGGTGATCCAGGGCGGAGAGCACGGTGGGCTCGGCGGACTCATGGCGCGGCCGCCGGAGTTGCCGACCGGGACGCGCGACCACTGGGGCGTCTACTTCACTGTCGCCGATCTGGATCGCAAGATCGGGGAGGTCACGGTCGGTGGCGGATCGCTGTTGTTCGGACCGGACGCGGTCGAGGGAGTGGGTCGCTTCGCCACGGTGGCCGATCCGCAGGGCGGCGCGTTCCAGATCATCCAGCCCCCGGCCGGCTGATCGCGCCGTTCGCCGACCAGTGGCCCCGGCACTGGGGTAGGAAGGGCGGGTGACTGATTCCGGGTACGAACGCTCCGAGACGACGGCGCAGCGGCTGGACCGGAACTGGGTGGAGCTGCTGCAGGAAGTCCGGGTCGTACAGACTGGCGTCCAGCTCCTCACCGGATTTCTGCTCATCCTGCCGTTCCAGGAGCGGTTTTCCCGGCTCAGTGACGCCTCGACGGCGCTCTACCTCGTCGCGGTCTGCCTTGCTGCGGCGTCAACCGCCTGTCTGATCGCGCCGGTCGCGAGCCACCGCATCCTGTTCCGCCACGGCGCGCGGACGCAGCTGGTCGCCTCGGCGCAGCGGTTCGCGTTGGCCGGCCTTGCCCTGTTGGGACTCGCGATCATCGCGGTCCTCATGCTGACGTTCGGGATCGTCGTGGGGCGGACGTGGGGCATTGTGGCGGGCGGGGTGGCGCTGGCGGTTTTCAGCGTGGCCTGGCTGGCACTACCGCTCCTGATGCGTCGACGCCTGGGGACATTGAAGGCCGGTTGAGGTCCAGGGCGGCGCGGCCAGTGGCGCGACGCTACGGTGCCGGTGACCGATCAGCGAGAGCGGGAGTGCCATGAGTTCCCATGCCCACGACAGTGCCGGCCCGCTGGGCACCGCCACTGAGGTCGCGAACGGGGTCTACGCCTACGTCCAGCCCGATGGCACCTGGTGGATCAACAACACCGGCTTCCTGGTGGGCTCGCGCGGCGTTGCGGCGGTCGATGCCTGCGCCACGGAGCGGCGTACCCGGGCCTTGCTGGACACGATCGGCTCGATCACGGCCGCCCCGATCCGGACTCTGGTGAACACCCATCACCACGGTGACCACACCTTCGGCAACTACCTGTTCACCGGCGCCACGATCGTGGCCCAGGACCGGGCGCGTGCGGCGATGCTCGGGTTCGGGTCGCCGTTCTCCGCACCGTTCTGGACCGACATCGAATGGGGCGACGTCGAGATCGCGCCACCGTTCCTGACCTTCGCCGACCGGGTCACGCTCTACAGCGACGAGCTGCGCGCCGAGGTGATCCACGTCGGCACTCCCGCGCACACCACGAACGATTCCGTGGTGTGGATCCCCGAGCACGGGGTGCTCTTCACCGGGGACCTGGTGTTCAACGGCGGGACGCCGTTCCTGTTGATGGGCTCGGCCGCCGGAGCGCTCGAAGCCCTTGCTCAGGTGCGTGCGTTCGGGGCGAGCATCCTGGTCCCCGGCCACGGCCCGGTGTGCGGGCCGGAGGTCCTTGACGGCATCGAGGCCTACATCCGCTTCGTCGTCGACGTCGCCCACCGCGGCATGGCCGCCGGCCTCACCCCGCTGGACTGCGCGCGGGAGACCGACCTGGGGGACTTCGCCGCGCTGAGTGACTGCGAGCGCATCGTGGGCAACCTGCACCGCGTCTACGCCGAACTCGGCGGGCTGGAACGCGGCGGCCTCATCGACATGCGTGCGGCCCTCGGGGACATGGTCACCTACAACGGCGGCACACCGCTGACCTGCCGCGCCTGACGGGTGCGCCGTGGGTTGTCGGGGAGACTGGGCTCATGACCTCGCACTACATCCTCACCCTGGGCTGCCCCGACCGCACCGGCATCGTCGCGCGGATCGCGTCGTTCCTCACCGACGCCGGCGGGTGGATCACCGAGGCCGCCTACCACGCCGACCCCGACACCGACTGGTTCTTCACGCGCCAGGTGGTGCGGGCGGACTCGCTGGCCTTCGGGCTGGAGGAACTGCGCGACCGGTTCGCCGAGCTCGCGGCCGAGCTGGGCGCGGACAAGGGCTGGCGGGTCACCGACACCGCGCTGCCCTCCCGAGTCGTGGTGCTGGTGTCCAAGGAGGGGCACTGCCTCTACGACCTGCTCGGGCGCTTCGCCGGGAACGAGCTCGGAATGGACATCCGGGCGGTGATCGGCAACCACCGGGACCTGGAGGCCATCACGCTCGCCCACGGCATCCCGTTCCACCACGTCCCGTTCGGTCCCGGTGCCCAGGACAAGCGCGCGGCCTTCGACGAGGTGCGCAAGCTGGTCGACGTCGAGTCCCCGGACGCGGTCGTGCTGGCCCGCTTCATGCAGATCCTGCCCGCGGACCTGTGCGAGGCATGGTCGCGTCGGGCGCTGAACATCCACCACAGCTTCCTGCCCTCGTTCATCGGGGGAAAGCCGTACCACCAGGCCCACGTGCGCGGAGTGAAGCTGGTCGGGGCGACCTGTCACTACGTCACCGCCGACCTCGACGCCGGCCCGATCATCGAGCAGGACGTGATCCGTGTCGATCACACCGACACCGTGCCCGACATGGTCCGCAAGGGCCGCGACATCGAGAAGGTCGTGCTGGCACGCGGTCTGCGCAATCACCTGGAGGACCGCATCCTGGTCCACGGCAACCGGACCGTCGTTTTCCACTGAGGGTCTAATCTCGCGCGCGCCGCAGGCGGTCGAGTGCGGGGGTGAGCTCTTTCTTCGTCAGGCGGCGGGTTCCGGGGAACAGGCGCAGGTCGATGTCACCGCCGAGGGCCTCCCAGACCCCGCCGATGCGGCCGTCGACGACGACGATCGGTGAGATCCAGCCGGCCGCTCTGCTGACCAGGACGCGGTGCTCGGCGGCAAGCAGCGTCGGGTCGCCGGTTCCGGGGCCGAGGACGTAGTCGTCGAAGCCGCCGAGCAGGTGGACCGATCGGCTGGGAGTGGTGGCGAGGAGTTCGTCGACGTGTTCGGCGCAGAGATAGCCAGGACGGCCCTCGACGTCGACGGCGGTGATCTTCTCGCCGAGTGCGGCGAACCACCCGCGCACCTTCGGGATCCCGGACCCCCCGCCCGTCAGCCAGGAGTCGAAGGTCTTCGGGCTCGCGGGACCGTACGCGCCGAGGTAGGCGGTGATCGCCGCCGGCGCAGCCTGTTCGACGTCGGGCAAGCCGGCCCAGCCGGGTGCGCGCGTCGGGCTGGTGAAGGTCACCCGGGTGCCCTTGCTCGGGCCGTGGCAGAGCAGGCCTCGCCAGGCGGCGGGCTTGAGCACCGAACCCCAACCCGATCGCAGGCGCTCTTCCAGGCCCCGGAACTCGCGGCGCCCCGCAAGTGCGGCCACGAGCTCGTCGCGGGTGTGGGGGGTGCCGGTGACCAGTTCGGCGAGCGCGTCGCACAGTGCCTCCATCTGAGGTGGCGTCAGGCCCATCGCCCGTTGCCAGGCGGGTTTCTCCCACGTCCGGGCCTGAGCGATCAACGCGAGGTAGTTACCGGCGTCGCGCGGATCGAACAGGTGCAGGGTGCCGCGCATCGCCCAGGTCTTGATCAACCCGCCCTCGGCCAGAGCCGACGCGGCGCCGCCCCCGGACGGGTCGACCTGGCGCAGTCGGAGCGCGAGGTCGGCGCACGAGGCCACTTGTGCCTGCACCCCGCACAAGCGCGCCGCGATTGCGCTCGGACCCGCGCCGGTCGGATCGGCCACGAACTGCCGGCGCAGGCGCCAGGTGTGTACCTGGTCCCAGCTGACCGAGATGGACACGTCCCTGCTGGCCGCGCGGTTTAGGGGACGAGCCGGATCGCGCCCTTGTCCGCGGATTGCGCCATCGACGCGTAGGCGCGCAGCGCGGCGGAAACCGGACGTTCGCGCTTGAGTGGCGCCCAGCCGAGCTCGTCGCGCTCGGCGCGGCGCGCCGCGAGCACCGCATCGTCGACCAGCAGCTCGATCCTCCGGGTCGCGATGTCGATCTCGATCTCGTCGCCGTCCTCGACGAGGGCGATCAGGCCGCCGCTGGCCGCCTCCGGGGAGACGTGCCCGATGGACAGGCCCGAGGTCCCGCCGGAGAAGCGGCCGTCGGTGATCAGTGCGCACTTCGCGCCCAGGCCGCGGCCCTTGAGGAAGGACGTCGGGTAGAGCATCTCCTGCATGCCCGGCCCACCCTTGGGACCTTCGTAGCGCACGACAACGACATCGCCGGCCACGATCGAGCCGGCCAGGATCGCGGTCACCGCGTCGTCCTGACTCTCACTCACCTTCGCTGGGCCCTTGAAGTAGTGCTGCTCTTCGGCCACCCCGGCGGTCTTCACGACGCAGCCGTCCGGGGCCAGGTTGCCATAGAGCACGGCCAGGCCGCCGTCGGTGGAGTAGGCGTGCTCGATGTCCCGCACGCACCCCATCTCGGAGTCGGTGTCCAGCGTGGCCCACGTGACGGTGGAGCTGAAGGCCTCGACGGTGCGCACGCCGCCGGGGGCAGCGGAGAACAGCTCGGTTGCCGCGGCGGGGGCTCCTGGGCGGCCGATGTCCCACGCGGCCAGCCAGCTGTCCAGGTCAGGGGAGTGCACCGTGTGCACGTTGCGCTCGAGCAGCCCGCCGCGGTCCAGCTCGGAGAGAATGCGGGGAATTCCGCCCGCCCGGTGCACGTCCTCCATGTGGTACAGCGGCGTGGACGGCGCCACCTTGCAGATGCACGGCGTGTGCCGGGACAGCTCGTCGATGTCGGCGAGGTCGAAGTCGATGCCGCCCTCGATCGCCGCGGCCAGCAGGTGCAGGATCGTGTTGGTCGAGCCGCCCATCGCGATGTCCATGCGCATCGCATTGGAGAACGCCTCGCGGGTCGCGATGTTGCGCGGCAACACCGACTCATCGTCACTGCCGTAGTAGCGGTTGGCCAGATCGACGACGAGGCGTCCCGCCTCCTGGAACAGGCCCTTACGCGCGAACGAGGTGGCCAGGGTCGAGCCGTTGCCGGGCAACGAGAGCCCGAGTGCCTCGGTCAGGCAGTTCATCGAATTGGCGGTGAACATGCCCGAACACGACCCGCAGGTGGGGCACGCGGAGCGCTCGATGTCTTCCAGGTCGTCATCGGAGACCGCCTCGTCGGCGGAGGCCGTCATCGCCGAGATCAGGTCCAGTTTTGGCCGGGCGACGCCGTTGCGGACGACGGCCTTGCCCGCCTCCATCGCGCCACCGGAGACGAACACGGTGGGGATGTTCAGGCGCATTGCGGCGATCAGCATGCCGGGGGTGATCTTGTCGCAGTTGGAGATGCAGACCAGGGCGTCGGCGACGTGCGCCTGAACCATGTACTCCACCGAGTCCGCGATGAGCTCACGGCTGGGCAGGGAGTAGAGCATCCCGCCGTGACCCATCGCAATGCCGTCATCGACCGCGATGGTGTTGAACTCGCGGCCGACTCCGCCGGCCTCGGCAACCGCATCGGCGACGAGCGCGCCCATGTTCCGCAGGTGCACGTGGCCGGGAACGAACTGCGTGAAGCTGTTCGCGATCGCCACGATCGGCTTGTCGAAGTCATCGTCGGTCATGCCGGTGGCGCGCCACAAAGCGCGCGCGCCGGCCATGTTCCGACCGTGGGTGGTGGTACGGGAGCGCAGCTCAGGCATGGCGAGTCCTCACGTTGGGCCCCTCCATCGTACGAGCGTGGATACGGACCCGACGCATGCGCGTGACCGGGTTCGAACACCTGAGCGAGTCCGGGCGGCTGCTGGGTAGGGTTTCGGTATGACCGCTCTGGAGTTCGCCGTATTCACCGAGCCGCAGCAGGGCGCGAGCTACGACGGACTACTTGCCGTCGCGCGGGTGAGCGAGGACGCCGGCTTCGACGCGTTCTTCCGCTCCGATCACTACCTGGCCATGGGGAAGCGGGACCCCTCACCCGGCCCGACCGACGCCTGGATCACCCTGGCCGCTCTGGCGCGGGAGACCTCGCGGGTGCGGCTCGGGACGCTGGTCACCGCCGCCACCTTCCGGGAGCCAGGCCCGCTGGCCATCGCGGTCGCCCAGGTGGACGCCATGTCCGGTGGCCGGGTCGAGTTCGGCCTGGGTGCCGGCTGGTTCGAGCGCGAGCACCAGGCCTACGGCCTGCGCTTCCCGGACGTGGGGGAGCGCTTCGACCGCTTCGCCGAGCAGCTCGAGATCATCACCGGCCTGTGGGCGACCGACGGCGGCTTCAGCTTCTCCGGCAAGCACTACGACGTCGTGGATTCACCGGGACTGCCCAAGCCGGTGCAGCGCCCGGGACCGCCGGTGATCATCGGCGGCGTCGGGGCCAAACGCACCCCGGACCTCGCCGCGCGCTATGCCGCCGAGTTCAACGTCGCCTTCCAGCGCCTCGACGTCGCCACAACGCAGTTCGGTCGGGTGGATGATGCCTGCCGGGCAGTCGGACGCGACCCCGCGACGCTGCGCCGCTCGCTCGGGTACGTGGTGTGCGTCGGACGCGACGACGCCGAACTCGCGCGCCGCGCCGCGGCCATCGGCCGTGACGTGGACGAGCTGAGGGCCAATGGCCTGGCCGGTTCCCCGGCCGAGATCGTCGACAAACTCGGGCACATCACCGAGGCCACCGGCATCGCCCGGGTCTACCTGCAGGTACTCGACCTCTCGGACCTGGCCCACATCGAGCTGATCGCGGCCGAGGTCCTCCCCGCCTTCGCAGGCCAGGGATCCACGTGGTGACTCCAGGGGCGGCGCTCGGCGCCGTACCGCCTCACGCGTCACAACCTGGATCTGTGGCCCTCGGCTTCATCTGAAGTACTCGCTCCACCTGCGCCAGGACCCACCATGGGCGCAACGTCACGTCCTCCCAGGTGAACCGGAGCAGCCGAGAGCGTCGACATGTGCGACCGCGCGCCGCAGGGCGACGCATCCGTGGCCGCGCGCTGAGGCCGCGGCCGCACGGAGCGCCCCGGATCTCACCCGTCCATGACGAATGGCGGAGTCCAGGATCACGACGGCATCCAGGAGCGGCAACGAACGGCCGCAGTCCAGCGCTGTCCGCAGGACGCTGGTGACCGGGAGCGGGTAGGCAATCTCGTCCGGGCGTAAATTCACGCGGTGTACCCGGACCCCCGCCTCGGTCGGGTGACTTCCGCGCCGCACCGTGACATCGATGCCGCCGATCGGCCGCCACAGATCCAACCTGTGTAGTCGCGCGGCGCTGGCATGCGACGCGACGCCGCTCAGCCGGGCTGCTGCGACCAGGGCCGGATCAGTCGACGGGAGCGCGTAGCCGCCGTCCCCCACCGAGACCACGCAGCCTGCGGCGAGGCCTCGTCCGAGGGCGTATTCGGACACGCCGAGCCGTCGCAGCCGGGTCCAGCTTGCTGCTCCGCCACACGTGCGCAGGGCGATGCTGACGTCCACAGCAGGGAGCCTGGGGCAGGCCGCCGCGAGGCGGTGAAGGGACCCGGATCAATCTGTGGATAGTGATGCTGGGTTTCGTAGGTTGTGGATAGTCGCCGGGGCTGACCCGTCTGTGGATTGGCCGATGTGTCTTGCACTCGATTTGTCGTCCCGGTCGGCTCTCCACCACGCGACCAGCCGACGAGCGT
>JBQTIR010000022.1:0-89888 GCA_052387905.1 Sporichthyaceae bacterium
TGCCGTACCCGCTCGGTGTCGGTAACGAGAAGCAGTTCCTCGGTAACAAGTGGCTCGGCGACGCGTACGTCACCATGAACCACTTCCCGTGGATGGGTAACTCGACGCCGGCCGAGAAGTACTGGCAGGCCTCGATCAAGAAGTTCAACCCGGGCTTCACCTCCGGTGGCGCTGCCAGCCTCGGCTGGGGCGCGGGCGCTCTCCTCGTGGCGGCTTCGGCCAACCTCTCGGAGAACCCGACCACCCAGGAGCTTCTCGACACGCTCTACACCTTCAAGGGTCAGGAGTTCACCGAGCTCGGTGGACTCGCGGGTCCGCTCACCTTCAACGAGGGCGCGAACCCAACCATCCCGTACTGCCTGTTCGCGGCCATCTCCAACGCGGCCAACACCGGGTGGGCGAAGGTTGTCTCCAAGCCGGTCTGCACCAAGACGCTCGCCCCGAGCGACCCGCAGGCGAGCCGCTAGTCACGTAGCTCCGCAGTGCGATACCACTGGGGGTCAGCATCTCGATGCCGGCCCCCAGTGGTCCGCGCAGGATGCCGGTGCAGACGCACCGGCTCCCTGCGTGGAACCCCCCGTACTACAGTCCAAATGCCAACTGAATAGTTCGAAGCACGACCTCGTGAAACCCCCCATCCACGTACGTCGTTGGGCCCATGCCCGCCCCGTTCTCCAACGGTGCGGACCAGGCCCACCTTGCTAGCCCCGGAGTGGTCATGGACTTGAAAGTCCTCAAGAATCAGTGGGACCGCGTCGCCGCCATCGTCCTCACGATTGCCGGTGTCATCGCCCTCATCTCGGGATTCGTCGGAGTCAACGACTCGACGATTCTCGCCGAGCAAACCCGTTTCATCGTCTCCGGTGGTATCGGAGGCATCTTCATGCTGGGCCTGGGAGCCACCCTGTGGATCTCCGCGGACCTGCGCGACGAATGGCGCAAGCTGGACCGCATCGAGCACGCGCTCGCCGACGGCATCCTGAAGTGGGCCGACGAGGCCCCGGCTTCCGGCTCGCGCGCCGCAGCCAAGGCGCCCGCGGCGACCACCGAGAAGGTCGACCTCGCGCACGCGGCGTCCTCGCGTGAACACGCGTAGCCAGGAACTGGGTCGTCCGGCGCGCAAGGCCTCAGGTTCCAGGGCCGCCACTGCGCCTCGGTCGTCGACGTCACCGTGGACGACTCAGCTCTACGTCTTGTACGCCGTGCTGGCCGGGATCGGTCTGATCCTGTTCGTGATCGGGACGGTGATCGTCAATGACGAGACCGTGTATGACGACCAGGTTCCCGCCATCAACATCGCCATCGTCGGCACCGTGCTGACCTGTGCGGCCGGCATCTCCCTGTTGGTGGCCGGTCGGCGCACGCTGACCGCCCGCCGCGTCGCGGTGCTCGGCATCGTCCCGGCCATGCGTGCGAGCGTCGCGGTCGTGAGCGGCCCGGCTGCCTCTGCCGTCCTGATCGGTGGCGAGGGCCTGACCCACTTCCACCGCGCCGACTGCCCGATGGCCGCCGGTCGTGACTGGAAGGCTGCTTCCGCTGCCGACCACGAGCGTGCCGGTCGCAAGCCCTGTGGAGTGTGCAGCCCATGACCCAGTTCCTGAACTACCTGGTTCCCGGCATCGCCGACGGGTCGGTGTACGCCCTCGCGGCGCTCGGCCTGGTGCTGACCTACAAGACCTCCGGCGTCTTCAACTTCGCGCACGGGGCACTGGCGGCCACGGCCGCGTACGTGTTCTACAACTTCAACAACGAGGCCGCCCCGGGTGAGAAGGGTTACGGCTGGAGCTGGCCCGTCTCCCTGCTGTTGGGGCTGCTCATCGTCGGCGTTCTCGGTGGCCTGGTCCTCGAGCGACTGGCCACCCTGCTCTCGTCCGCACCCACGGTGACCACGGTCGTCGCGACGGTCGGCCTGCTGGTGTTGCTGCAGTCGCTGATGACCGCGCTCTACGGCGCACAGGACCTCAAGACCGGCGACTTCCTCCCGACAAACGGACCACGGGTCGGGGACGTCACGATCTCCTACGGCGAGATGATGGTGACTGGCTTCTGCCTCGGCGCAGCCGGGCTGCTCTTCCTCTTCTTCGGCCGGTCCCGGATGGGCAAGGCCATGACCGCGGTCGTGGACGACCCCAACCTGCTCAGTCTGCAGAAGAGCAACCCGGCCGTGGTTCGCCGGCTCTCCTGGATCCTGGGCTCGTCCTTCGCGGCGATGTCGGGCATGCTGCTCGCCCCGAAGCTGGGTGTCTCGGTCAACGTGCTCGTGCTGATCGTGATCGCGGCCTACGGCGCCGCTGCGGTGGGCCTGTTCGAGAACCTGCCGCTGACCGTTGCCGGCGCGTTCGTCATCGGCATCATGGTCAACTACTTCCCTGCGCAGGCGCAGAAGACCGACTCGCTGTTCCTGCAGGCCCTGCCCCGCAACATCCCGTTCATCGTGTTGTTGCTGATCTTCTTGTTCGTGCCGGCCCGCCTGCTCACCGAACGCGGTGTGCGTAACGCCCGCCGGTTCAAGCCGCCGCGGGAGTTCTCCAGGCCCGTCACCGCGGCTGGTCTGGCAGCCCTGTTGGGTCTGCTGATCATCACGCCAAACGTCATTAAGAGCTCCGACACCGCGGTGTACAGCTCGGCGCTCGGCTACATGATCGTCTTCCTCAGCCTGGGCATGTTGCTCTGGATGTCGGGTCAGATCTCGCTGTGTCACCTGGGCTTTGCGGCCATCGGCGCGACCACCGCCGGGAAGTTGATGACCCTCGGGTTCTTCGGCTGGCTCCCGATCATCGGTGACAAGACGGTGTCCTGGCCGGTCGCGGTGCTCATCGGTGGCCTGGTCGCGATCCCCTTCGGTGCGGTGGTGGCCATCCCGGCCATCCGCCTGGCCGGTATTTACGTCGCCGTTGCGACCTTCGGGTTCGGCATTTTGCTGCAGCAGGCCTTCTACCTGGCTCCGGTCATGTTCGACAACGGCTCGCTGGTGCAGATGCCGCGACCCGGCGAGGAGTACAGCGTCATCCCCACCGCGAAGCGGCTCGAACCGGTCGACGGCGTGGCCGCCGGTCTGTTCGGGATCGACTTCTCGGAGGAGAAGGCCTACTACTACCTGTGCCTGGTCGTGGTCGTGCTGATGGCGGGCATCGTGCTCGCCGTCCGCAACAGCCGCCTCGGATCGCTGCTGCGGGCCATGGCGGACTCCCCGGTGGCGCTGGAGGCCCACGCGGCCAACACCAATGCCATGCGCATCATCGTGTTCTGCCTGTCGGCCTTCATGGCCGGCGTCGGTGGGGCGGTCATTGCCGGTGTCACCCAATCGGCCAGTGGTGCTCCCGGTGGGATCTTCGACTACACCGTCTCGCTGGTGTTCGTCGCGGTGCTCGGCTTCTGTGGCCGACGCCCGATCCTGTCTCCGCTGCTCGCAGCCGTGGCGTTCCAGATCATCAAGATCTACCCGCCGTTCGACAGCGAGACCGCGATCGAGTACCGCGGCGTGGTCTTCGGAGCGCTCGCGATCTTCGTGGCGATCTCGCCGGCCATCAACCTCGGTGGCTGGATAGGAACCCGGGGTCGCGAACGCACGGATATTTCGGGTCCGATGAAGGAACGGACCGCGGTAACGCCGGTCCGTCCCGTCACGATCCGAGCCCAGGAACGCGAACCCGTGCTTCTCGGAAGTAAGGGAGCAGCGCAATGAGCGTCGATCTCGATGTCAAGAACGTCACCGTGCGATTCGGCGGCATCGTGGCGGTCAACGACGCCACCGTGTACGCCAAGGCCGGCGAGATCACGGGTCTGATCGGTCCGAACGGGGCCGGCAAGACCACGTTCTTCAACGCCTGCACCGGTCGTAACCGCCCCCAGTCCGGCACTGTCCGGCTGGGGGAGCAGGACCTGCACGGGCACCGCTCCTCCAACCGGGCCCACCACGGCCTCGGGCGGACCTTCCAGCGCATGGAGCTCTTCGAGAGCCTCACCGTGCAGGAGAACGTGCGCACCGGTCCGGCGGCGTTCTACTCCAGCTACCGTCCGCTGGGCTTGATCTACTCGACTCGCAAGGAGACGAAGCAGATCAAGGAGCGCAGCGACGACGCGATGGAGCACTGCGGGATCATGAAATTGAAGGACAAGGTCGTCGGTGATCTCTCCACCGGCCAGCGCCGCCTGGTCGAGCTGGCCCGGGGTATCGCGACTCCCTTCAAGTTCCTGCTGCTCGATGAGCCGTCCTCGGGTCTGGACGTCACCGAAACCCACTCCTTCGGCAAGGTCCTCACGGACTGGGTCAAGGAGACCGGTAACGGCCTGCTGATCGTCGAACACGACATGGCGCTGGTGTCGGAGATCTGTGACCAGATCTTCGTGCTCGACTTCGGGAAGATCATCTACTCGGGCCGTACGGCGGAGGCGCTGCGAAGCGACATCGTCCGGGCCGCTTACCTCGGGGAGACCTCCGTTGCTTGAGTTGAGGAACATCACTGCCGGTTACGACACCGGCACTGTCCTGCGCGATGTCAGCCTGGTGGTGCCCGACAAGGCCGTCGTGGCGCTGCTGGGGCCCAACGGCGCCGGCAAGACCACGCTGCTCCGGGTGGCGTCGGGGCTCCTCAAGCCGTACTCCGGCCAGATTCTGGTCGACGGCGAGGATGTAACGGGAGACCCCCCGTACAAGATGTCTCGTAAGGGAATCATCCACGTTCCCGAAGGGCGCGGAATCTTCCCGTCGCTGACTGTGCAGGACAACATCCTGCTCCAGTCGCCGCCGGGGGAGTTCAAGGCGGGCTTCAAGACCGCTACCACAACGTTCCCCCGTCTGGGAGAGCGTGCACGGCAGATTTCCCGCACGATGAGTGGTGGCGAGCAGCAGATGCTCGCGCTCTCCCACGCGTACGTGAGCAAGCGGAACGTGGTGCTCCTCGACGAGGTGTCGATGGGCCTGGCACCAAAGATTGTTGAAGAAATCTTCGACTATCTTACTGAACTAGGAAAAAACGGCGTAGCTCAATTGCTCGTCGAACAGTATGTGGGGCAGGCCCTCAAAATGGCCGACTATGTCTACATTCTCGATCGTGGAAGTATCAGTTTCGCCGGGGAGCCCGGCGAAATCAGTGAGGAGACCATCATGAACAGCTATCTCGGATCGTTGGCGTCATGAGGGCGCCTCGTTGGGCACTCGCCCTTACCGCTGCCGGCACTTCCGGAACCGTGGCGTTCGTCGTCGGGTTGCCAGGAATGGCTTCCGCTGGACCAGTTGACGCGAACCCCGCACTTCGTTTCAACGTCACTGCCCTCGGGGACGGCCTGTTCTTCGAGGCGATCGGCGACGAGATTCCGGCGGCCCCCGCCAACTCGGGCGGCTCTCCATCGGCCTATGCCGAAGCCACCAACAGTGGCGGAAGCAAGGCCTACGCGGGGGCCCCATACTTCGGGAACACCGTGCAGTTCTCGCCGGGCCTGGTGAACGGACTAGTCGGGCAGTTCGGCCTCGGTGAGGTCGGTAAGTCGGTACCGATCGCTGCGGTCCCCGGGTACGTAGAGACGGGTAGTACCTCCTTCAAACAGAAGGACGTCTTTGACGGTGGCCTTCTGCGAGCACAGGCAGAGTCTTCGGATCCGGCCAAGGCGTCGTCCTCCGCCTCCTACGGATTGCCTGACGCACCGGGCTCTGGAACGGTTCAATCTGCCAATGCTGTTGTGGAGGCAGAAGGGAAAAAGGTTGTCGGTTCCGCCGCAGGATCGACGACAGGACTGGTCGTCGGCCCGTTGGAGGTCATTAACTCCACCGCCGCAGCGTCTGTTTCCCAAGCTGCCGGTCGCCAGTCACGCATCACGAGCAAGGTGTTCGGCCGGTTTAAGGTGGCTGACATGGAGTTCGGCTTCGACCAGAAGGGATTCCGATTCCTCGGTCAGGGAGTGTCCAACGAGGACGCACTGTCGCAGGCCAACGCTATCCTCAAGGCTGCGAACGTGCAGATCGGTATCGCGGGAATTGAAAGCGTCGTCGACGCGTCTGGCGTCACCAAGTACGTCATCGGCGCACTCGAAGTCAGGACCCAGCAAGACAGCCCAACCGGAGCACCCGGAGCGAAGTTCATTCTCAAGCTCGTGCTTGGGCAGGCCACGGTCACCACGGACGCAGCTGACCTGAGTGCCTCCTCTGATGGCGCGGTCGAATCCGGCTCTGATGGCGCGGCCGAATCCGGATCCAGGGGATCGGACGTGTCGGGGATCGCGGACGATCGGAGCGTAAAGGACTCCACGTCGGCCACCACTTCGGCACTTGACGACGTCATTGCTCCGGAGGTTGCCGACCAATCAGCTGCCGTTCCGGTGACTGTCTCGGAGGTCACTTCAGCGGGCAAGGTCACCGAGCTTGCTCCCGAGGCTTCGGGTGAGGTGTCGCCGTTCGGTGACGACACCGTGGTCGCCGAAGAGGCGCTGCCCAGGACTCTGGGCTTCGTCCCGCTCGCCGGTGAGACCGGCGACGGCACCGAGTGGCTCTACGCGATGCTGCTCCTGGCCGGCGTGGGTGTGCTCGGTGGGCACTTCCTGTTCGGTCGCTTCGCGGCCGCTCGTGGGGCCTGATCCAGTGCAAAGCAATAACTGATACTCCGTCATAACACATCTGCCCACCGACCTTCGGGTCGGTGGGCAGATGTGGTTAAGGTCCCAGAGCCCTGGTCCCACCGCCCGCGTTAATGGTGGTTTACTTGGGCTACAGCGTCGAATTCGGTGGAGGTCGGCATGACTGGGTCCAGCACGGGCGTGCGCCGCGAGCGCATCATCATCGCCAACTGCGGCGGCTTCTGGGGAGATGACCCCACGGCCGCTCGTCGCCAGGTCGAGGGCGGTCCCATCGACTACCTGGTCATGGACTACCTGGCCGAGGTCACGATGGCGATCCTGCAGAAGCAGATGGCCAAGAATCCGGCTCTGGGCTACGCGGCCGACTTCCTCACCCAGATGCGCGACGTGCTCGTCCCGTGCATGGAGAAGGGCGTCACGATCATTGCCAACGCGGGCGGGGTCAACCCGACCGCATGCGCCACCGCGTTGGAGGCACTCGCGGCAGAACTCGGCGTCGCGGACAAACTGAAGGTCGCGGTCGTTGCCGGGGACAACCTGTACGCCGATCTGGACGACCTGATCGCAGCGGGCCAACAGCTCAAGCACATGGACAACGGCGCCCCGATCACCGACGTGCGCGACACCGTGCTGTCCGCCAACGTCTACCTCGGCAGCGCGCCGATCGTGCGGGCCCTCGAGCTCGGCGCGAACGTGATCATCGCGGGCCGGGTCACCGACACCAGCGTCACCCTCGCCCCCATGCTCTACAACTTCGGGTGGGCCGCGGACGACTGGGACAAGTACGCCTCCGGTGTCGTCGCCGGCCACATCATCGAATGCGGTTGTCAGTGCACCGGTGGCAACTTCACCGACTGGCACACGGTCCCGGACTTCCGGTCCATGGGCTACCCGCTGATCGAGGCCAACGCCGACGGCACCTTCGTCATCACCAAGCACCCCGGCACCGGTGGTCTGGTCAACGTGCACACCGTCTCCGAGCAACTGCTCTACGAGATGGGTGGACCGGCCTACCTTTCCCCGGACTGCATCGCGCGTTTCGACTCGATCCACCTGTCCCAGGACGGGCCGGACCGCGTGCTGGTCACCGGGGTCAAGGGCGAGGCGCCACCCGAAATGCTCAAGGTTGCCGCCTCCTACTCCGGTGGCTACCGCGCCGTGGGCCGCATGCTGATCTCCGGCCCGGACACCCTGCGCAAGGCGCAGAAGGCGGCCGATGTCTTCTGGGCCGTGGCCGGGGGAGCGGACCTCTACGACGAGGCCGCGACCCAGTTCATCGGCTGGGACGCGAGCCACCCATCCCTGGCCGGCGAGGAACCCAGCGAGGTTCTCATGCAGGTGAGCGTGCTGGACGCGGACAAGCGCAAGATCAACGAACGCTTCGGCCCGATGGTCGTCGGTTCGATGCTGCAGTCGATGCCCGGCATGACGATGCCGGGCGACCAGGGCCGTCCGCGCGCCTCGGACGTCGTCGGTCACTGGCCGGCGCTGATCCCGCGTCACCTGGTGCACGCCACCGTGACCGTCGACGGGGTCACCGAGCAGATTTCCTCGGCGGCGCCCGCCTACAGCGATGTGTCGTTGCCACCGGCGCCGATCGCGCAGCAGACACCCGCCGACGATGCGCAGTCGCTCCCAGAGTCTGATCTGGCCACCGTGCCGCTGATGCAGCTGTGCATCGCCCGCTCGGGCGACAAGGGCGACAGCTCGAACGTCGGCATTCGAGCCCGCAGCCCCGAGATCTACCACTGGATGCTCGGTGCGCTCACGGCCGACGTGGTCAAGGAGCACTTCAAGGGCATCTGCGAGGGCGAGGTCGATCGCTTCCTGCTGCCGAACCTGCTCGCGCTGAACTTCCTGCTGCACGAAAGCCTCGGCGGCGGCGGTACCTCTTCGCTGCGTTTCGACGCCCAGGGCAAGACATTTTCGCAGTACCTGCTGAGCATGCCGGTCACGGTTCCGGCGGCACTGGTGGCCACAGCCCGGTGAAGGCGCTCTCCCAACGTCTGCGCGAGCGGGCGGCGAGTGAACTTCGCACGATCGTGCTGTGTGAGGCCGACGACCCTCGGGTTCAGGCTGCCGCTACGACCCTGTCCGGCGGCGGTCTGGTGCGCCCGCTCCTGCTCACCGAGGAGCGGGTCGCTGCTGTGCGGCCGCAGCTGACCGACCTGTACGTCGAGCTGCGTCGAGCCCGGGGGGCTACCCCGGCGACGGCCACGGCAGAACTGGACAACCGACTGCTGGTCGGAGCGCTGATGGTGCGTGCAGGCCTTGCTGACGGGGCCATCGCCGGTGCGGTGTCCACCACTGCGGAGACGGTGCGCGCCGCATTGCGGGGGATCGGACCCGCACCCGGGGTCAGCTGGGTGTCGAGTTTCTTCCTGATGGACTGTCCGTACGCCGCGGGCGGCCCGCGCACCGTGGTCTTCGCCGACTGCGCCGTGATGCCCGAACCGTCGGCCGAGCAGCTCGCCGACATCGCAGTGGCCTCGGCCGAGAGCGCCCGTGCCTTGCTCGGTGAGGATCCCCACGTCGCCATGCTGAGCTTCTCCACCCGGGGCAGCGCTGCGCACGCCCGGGTCGACAAGGTCGTCTGGGCCACCGAGACGGCGCGCGCACGGCGTCCCGACCTCGCCATCGACGGGGAACTACAGGCCGACGCCGCACTCGACCACCTCGTGGCGGCGGCAAAGGCCCCAGGCAGTCCCCTCGAAGGCCGCGCGAACGTCCTGGTGTTCCCGGACCTGGACGCGGGCAACATCGCCTATAAGGTGCTGGCCCGCCTGGGCGGGGCGCTCGCGGTGGGCCCGGTGCTGCAGGGCCTCGCGGCGCCGATGAACGACCTCAGCCGCGGGGCCACCGCGGAGGAAATCGTCGACCTGGCGTGCGTGACCTCCATCCAGGCCGCCGCCCGCGACAGGTACTGATCGGCTAGGCGCTGCGGCTCAGCAGATTCTCGTCGAAGCCCACGTCCCGCACACCCAGCCGGTCGTCCCACATCCGGTTACCGACCAGCGCCAAGGTGCGCGCGACGTCGAGAGCGCGCCCGCGGACCTGGTCCGGACCCAGCACCGCGAGCTGGGCGGCGCGCATGGCCTCGGCCTGCACGAGCAGCCCGAGCTGGATCCGGGTGCCCAGCGTGCGTTCGCCCTGCGCGTCGGCGCCGCCGTAGAGCTTGTCCGAGGCCGCGGTGAGGCGGTCGCTGAGCTCGCCCAAGGCCTTGGCGTCCCCGTCGGTGATGGCCTTGGCCTGCTCGGCAGGGGTCGGGATGTCAGCGGCCTCGATTGCGGCGACCCACATGTCGAAGCTCACCTGGGGACGATCTTTTTGGTAGATGCGGTCCACGCCAGTGGTGGGACGCGGTTCGGTGAGCGGCGGACCCGGGGCATTCGTGCCGCCGGCGAAGGTCGGCACCTCGGCATTGCGGGTGAACTCGACGCCCTCGATCTCCGGGCTCTGGAAGACGAAGGGCCCCAGGTCGGCGTTCGCGAGGTCGTAGGTGCGGTCGCCGATGATGCGCAAGCGGGCGGCGGCGCGCTGGTACTGCCCACGCAGGGTCTGGTCGGTGACCGAGCTGCTGAGCTTGGAGATGCGGGCGACCTCGATGTAGAGCTCGGCGCTGTCCCGGAAATTGAGCAGAGCTCGGGGGGCCGGCTCGAACGGCTCGCGGGCGCTGAGCAGGTTCCGGGCTTCGAGGAACTTCACCAGCGCGTTGTCGGAGTCGCGGCTGACGGTGGCCGCGTCGGTCTTGCCCTCACGCCAGTCGTTGAGGGTCTTGAGGTAGTCCAGCGCCCCCTGGGACATGCCGGCCATGTCCGTGACGACGGTGTCCTTCCACTTCTCCCCGGGGGTCTGCGCGCGGTCATTGGAAGCGATGTCGCTGTCGTCGTTGCCGCTCAGCGCCACGGTCAGCCCGCCGAGGCTCAGCCCGAGCACCACGGCGACGGCGATGAGGCGATTGCGGGTCTTGCCGAACACGCCGGCCTGCTTCGCGGCCTTGCCGGACAGGTGACCGGGACGGGACTTGGCCATGAATCGAGGTTCCTCTCGCGGTGGAGCGGACGGCTGTGCGCCGTCCTGCGACTAATTCCAGCGTAGGCGTGACACGTTCGACAGGGGCACGACGTACAACACGGTTCGGTCTCACCCGGGTTCCGGACGCCTTGCGCAGGCCTTCGCCCCGGTATTGCGCCGGCTGGGGCCGAGGGGTAGCGTTAATCACTATAAACTCCGGCGCTCGAACGTGCGCCCCTGCTGGGCGCACTTCGCCCGCTCCGATCAGTACGGCATCGGCCGTCGACCCCCTGTGCGGCGCCGCCGGACAACCCGAGGAAAGGTAACGAGGGTGCACTACAACTTTGGTATCGAGTGGCTCAAGGCGTTCCGCGAGAGTTCGGAGAAGGTCTGCGCGCTCTACGAGGACGACGGTTTCGTCTTCGAGGACGTCATGCTCGACCAGCACAACATCAACAACAAGCCCGATCTCCTCCGCTTGTTCTCGCTGTACGCGAACAAGGACCGCTCCAACGGCTTCGGCGTGCACAATTTCCGGATCCGGTCCTACGTCGGTGACAAGCGCTCCGGCCTGCTGCGCTGGGAGTGGGCGCCCGAGGACGCCGGCATGTTCATCGGCCTCGACGTCGCGGGCAAGCCGTTCGGCACCCAGGGCCACACCTTCCACCAGTACAACGCGGCCGGAAGGATCGTCCGCGAGTCCTCGTGGTGGGACGCGGGCGCGATCCTGCGTGCGGTCGGCCCGGTCAGCCCGACCAAGAGCCTGACGGGCGTCAAGGCGAGCGGCACCGCCGGGGACGGCTCGCAGTACACCAAGGCCGCCTCTGTCCGGGCCCACGCGGAGCGGTGGGCGAACGCGGTGGGCACCGACATCGGCGCACTCGGCCACCTTTACGCCGACTACTTCACCTCCGAGTGGAACATGGTCGACGACCACCTGCTGGACACCGTCACCGACCGCGAGATGCTCGCGGAGGCACTCGGCGGTCTGTCCAGCGGCGAGAACGGTAAATACACCCTCGCGGTGACCGACGTGTTCGAAGGCAATGGCCACGCGCTGATCCACTGGGACCTCACGGTCGAGGGCGCCTCCACCTACCGCGGCCTGCCCACCGGCGGCAAGACGATCACGACCCTCGGTTCGACGTTCCACGAGTTCGATGCCGACGGCAAGATCTTGCTCGAGTCCACCTGCATCGAGGACAACCGGGCGTTCATCCAGCTCGGGGTCCCGATCCTGCGCCCGCACTACTGGGAAGAGGACTTCGACATGGCCGCCTTCGTCGCCAGTCTCGGTGCCTGAGCTCCTGCTCGCAGAATTGCCCTAGAGTCGGCGCGCCTGCCTGGAGTTCTCAGGCGGGCGCGCCGTCGCTTGTCATGACCGGAAGGCAGAAACAGATGACTGAGGCGAGTTCGGTCCGCGTGCTGTGCATCGGCGGCTCCACCCGCCCCGGGTCCAGCTCGGAGAAGGCGATCAAGGTCAGTGCGGCAGCAGCCGCGGCCGCCGGCGCCACCGTGGACCTCATCGTGAGCCGGGACCTGATGTTCCCGATCTACGACACCGAGACCCCGGATCGTAGCCCGGAAGCGGCGCGCTTCGTCGCCTCGATCCGGGCGGCTGACGCCTTCATCATCGCCTCTCCCGGCTACCACGGCTCGATGTCGGGAATGCTCAAGAACGCCCTGGACTACCTTGAGGACACCAACAAGGACGAGCGGGTCTACCTCGACGGGATGCCGGTCGGCTGCATCGCGGTCTCCTACGGCTGGCAGGCGACGGTCTCGACGTTGCAGAGCATCCGCACCACCGTCCACGCGCTGCGCGGATGGCCCAGCCCGCTGGGCGGGACCATCAACGCCTCGGGGAAGGTCTTCGATGGTGAGGGCATCTGTATCGACGACGGTGCCCGCTTCCAGTTGGAGACCGTGGCCAAGCAGGTTGTCGAGTTCGCCATCCTGCGCAAGAGCGGCCTCGCGCCGAGCCTGTCGGTCGCCTCGTCGGTCTGACCGGCGTGTCACAGGTGTGGTGCGCACGTGTGGTGCAGACCACGGCGGTCCCCTCTAGCTAACAGTCAATCCTGACTGCTACGGTCGAGTTTCGCCCCCAGCTCCGCGGCCCGTAGATTTGATCGCCGGTGTATTTCGCGCGGGCAACTCGCTGGGCATCGCACGAAGGAGCGAGGGTGAAGGCCGGAACAGTCGCCGGTACGCAGGCCGCGGTGATCATTCTCGCGGTCGTTCGAACCCGCACCGAGCGCAAGCTCATCGATAAGTGGGTGGGCGAGGTGCACCGGGGCTCCCCGGTGTTGGAGGCACGCGGGGACTGGACGGTCACCGACTACCCGGACGCGACCCTGGTGGTACCCGTGCGGGTCACTTGGATCGACGTGCCCGCGCCGTCCCGGCGGCCGTCGGAGATGCTGGCCCACCTCTCGCCGCGTCGTCCATGGAGCGTGCTGCAGCCGACCTTGGTCCGCAGCGTCCCCGGGCGGGCCAACGTGGTCCAGGGCGAGCCGGCGACCATCGGTGACCTGCGCTCCCGGTTCGCTGCCGAGGCCGGCCCGGCGGGTTCGTCCTTCGAGACCTTCGTGGCCCGTGCCGCGACCGTGGCCTGTGACCGCGCCGAACGCCGGTTGATCGGTGACCGCTACAAGGTGCCCCGCCAGGTGGTCGAGCAGATCAGCGAGTCCCTGCGTTTCCGGTCCCGGATCGAGGACCTGGCGACCAAGCTCGGCAAGGAACCGGCCGCGGTGCTCGCCGAGGCCAAGTCCTGCCTCGACGAACTGGTCACCGTGCAGAGCCCGGCGGCGATCGACGCCTTCCGCACCGTGCTCGCACCGATGCATGCCAAGGCCTGGAAGGTCCAGGTCGACACCGCCGGGCTGGACAAGCTGCGCGAGCTCAACCGGCGCCAGGCGCTGGTGTTCCTGCCGGCCCACCGCTCCTACGTGGACCCCCTGGTGTTGGCCGAAGTGCTGCACCAGCACGACTTCCCGCGCAACCACATGCTCGGGGGCAACAACATGTCCTTCTGGCCGATCGGCCCGCTGGGCAAGCGCGCCGGGGTCATCTTCATCCGCCGCAGCAACGCGGACGACGCGGTGTACAAGTTCGCGTTGCGGGAGTACCTCGGGCACCTGACGGCCAAGAAGTTCAATCTCGAGTGGTACATCGAGGGCGGGCGGACCCGTACCGGCAAGTTGCGCCCCCCCAAGCTCGGGCTGCTCTCCTACCTGGTGCGCGGGCTCGGCGACGACACCGACGTCGATGTCTCCATGGTCCCGGTCTCGATCGTCTACGACTACATGCAAGAGGTGGGCGCGCTCGACGCCGAGCAGGGTGGCGCTGCCAAGGCCGCGGAGAGCAGTCGTTGGCTGGCCCGCTACATCCGGGGTCAGCAGAGCCGCAGTGGCAACGCCTGGGTGCGCTTCGGTGAGCCGTTCTCCTTGCGGGAGGCCCTCGCCTCTGCCGGGTCCGGCCCGACCCAGCTCGACAAGGTCGGTTTCCGGATCTGCGACGGCATCAACCGCACGACCCCGATGACCTCGAGCGCGTTGTTGACCTTCGCCCTGCTCGGCAGTCACGACCGGGCGCTCACCCTCGCCGAGGTCGGCCGGGTCGCCGAGCCGCTGCTCGACTACCTGGAAGTGCGGGGAGTGCCGACCACTGATGGTGATCGCGCGTTGCGTACCGAGAAGGGCCTGCGCCTGGCCCTGGACCGCTTGGTCGCCTACGGGGTCGCCACGAACTTCGACGGTGGCCCCGAGCCGGTGTGGTCGATCCAGCCCGGTCAGCACCGGGTGGCGGCGTTCTACCGCAACAGCGCGCTGCACCACCTCGTCACCCGCGCGATCGTGGAGCTGGCGCTGCTGCACGTCTCGGGCAAGGGCGTCGCCGACGACCCGATCGCCGAGGCCTGGGCGGAGGCGCAACGGCTGCGGGACCTGCTCAAGTTCGAGTTCTTCTTCCCGCCGACCGAACAGTTCCTCGACGACGTCGTCGACGAGATGCGCCTCATCGACCCGAACTGGAGCCAGCGCGCGACCGAGGACGGGGCCGCGGAACTGCTGGCGTCCTCGCACCTGCTGGTCGCGCACCGCGCGCTGCGGTCCTTCCTGGATGCCCAGGTCGTCGTCGCGACGGCCCTCGCTGAGCGCGACCCCGCCATCGAGGTCGTCGAGGGTCCGTTCCTGAGTCAGTGCCTGGGCCTCGGTCAGCAGATGCTGCTCCGCGGCCGGCTGCACCGCGCCGACTCGGTGTCGCGCGAGCTCTACGGAACGGCGCTGCGCCTGGCCCGTCACAAGGGCCTGCTCGAGACCGGTGGCGAGGAGATCCGCCGCGCGCGTCAGGACTTCGTCGCGGAGGTTACCGGCGTCCTGGAACGACTCGGCCGGATCGCCCGGCTCGAGGAAGACCTGCTCGATGAGGTACTCGCATGAGCGGGAACTGCTGGCGACGAAGGAGCGGGCAGTGCCCGCGGGGAATGGACGACAAATGACACTGGACAAGCTCCTGGCAGATGTCTTCTCTTCCGCCCGCGGCCCGGAGATCGGTGCCTTCTTCGACTACGACGGCACGGTGATCACCGGCTACTCGGCGAGTTCCTTCTACAACAAGCGGATCAAGGACCTCGACATCGGTCTGCAGGAGCTGGTCAAGACCCTGCTGCTCGCACGCCGCGGCATTCACACCGAGGACGACTTCGCCGAGCTGTTGGAGCTCTCCCTCGGGGCGTGGAAGGGCAAGTCGGAGGAGGAGCTCTACGCGCTGGGCCGCAAGCTGTTCCGGGGCGAGATCGCGGGCAAGCTGCACACCGAGGTCTTCGAGTTGATCGAGGCCCACCGTGCGATGGGCCACACTCTCGTCCTGGCCTCCTCGGCCACCCGCTTCCAGGTCGCCCCGATGGCGGAGGAACTTGGCATCGACCGGGTGTTGTGTACCCCGCTGGGGGTGGATGCCGACGGACTGCTGACCGGGACGACAGGTGGTCGCCCGCTGTGGGGTCCGGGCAAGGCAGCCGCGGTGCTGGCCTGCGCCGCCGAGGACGGCATCGACCTCGCACGCTCGTTCGCCTACAGCAACGGCGATGAGGATGTGCCCTTCCTGGAGGCGGTCGCGCATCCCGTCGCGGTGGCGCCGGAGGCGGGTCTTGCCGAGCAGGCGCAGGCCCGGGGATGGCCGGTCCTGGACTGTGTGCCGCGAGGCAAGCGTCCCGGCGTGGCAGACATCGCCCGCACCGCAGCGTTCTACGGCGCCTTCACCGGTGCGTTGGCGGTCGGCGCCGGCGTCGGGTTGCTGAACCGTTCGCGTCGCCAGGTCGTCGACATCACCTCGGCTGTCGGCACCGACCTCGGCTTCGCCCTGGCCGGGGTCGAGGTCGAGGTGGTTTCTGGCGCCGAGCACCTGTGGTCGCACCGGCCGGCCGTGTTCATCTTCAACCACCAGTCCTACATGGACGCGGCAGTGGCAATGAAGCTCGTGCGCACCTCCTTCACGGGCGTGGCCAAGAAGGAAGCCAAGAATATTCCGGTGTTCGGCGCGCTGTTCCAGATCGGCGGGGTCGCGTTCATGGACCGCGGCAACATCTCCGACCCCAAGGCAGCGTTGGCGCCGGCCGTGGACAAGCTCACCAATGAGGGGCTGTCGTTGGTGCTTTCCCCGGAGGGCACCCGCTCGCCCACCCCGCGGCTCGGGCCGTTCAAGAAAGGCGCCTTCCACATGGCGCAGCAGGCGGGTGTACCGATCGTGGCGATGGTGATGAAGGGTCAGAACGAGGTGCAGTGGAAGGGGGCTCAATGTGTGCGCCCTGGCCGCATCGAAGTCGTGGTGCTGCCGCCGGTCGACACCTCGGACTGGACGCCGCAGACGGTGTCGGCACGCACTGCCGAGGTGCGCGAAATGTTCGTGCACACCCTCGCGCACTGGCCGGGTCGGCCCTCCGCGCCTGATGTTCCCGCCCCTGCAGGAGGTACCCAGTGACTGCCGCTCCCGAGGCCGTGATGGCCGACGCCCAATGGGGCGGCGGCAGCGATGTCATGAATGCTTTCGAGACGTTGATGTGGCGGGTGGAGATCGACTCGCCGCTGCGCTCGACCTGTGTGGGGATCGAGTTGCTCGACGGCACACCGGACTGGGCCGAGGTGGTCGCCACGCACGAGCGGGTCGTGCGTCAGGTGCCGCGGCTGCGCCAGCGCGTGGTGGCTCCGCCGCTCGGACTGGCTCCGCCGCGCTGGGCCATCGACCACAGTTTCGACCTGCACTACCACCTGCGCCGCACCCGGCTGCCCGAGGGTGCCGGCTGGACCGAACTGCTCGCGGCCGCCCAGAAGGCCGGCATGCGGGGATTCGACCGGGCGCGCCCGCAGTGGGAAGCGGTGCTCTACGAGGGTCTGCCCGACGGGAAGTCCGCCTACGTTCTCAAGCTGCACCACTCGATGTCCGACGGCATGGGCATTATCAAGTTGCTCGCCCTGATCCACCCGGCGGCCAATGCACCGATGCCCGTCCTGCCGGCGGACCTGGCCGGCCCGCCGAGGTCGATGACTCCGCTGGACGCCCTGCGCGCGCACGCGGTGGACGGCCTACGCGGCGCTCCGACCCTGGCCCGCAAGGCGGGTGAATCAACGCTGCGGTTTGTCACCAGCCCGCTGTCCTCGGCGAAGTCCTCGGCGGCCTACACCCGCTCCCTGCGCCGTGTCCTGTCCCCGCCGGCCGCCAAGCCTTCACCTTTGCTGGCGGAGCGCAGCAACAACTGGCGTTTCGGCGCCCTTGATGTCGACTTCGCCTCGCTGCGCGCCGCGGGAAAGTCCGTCGGTGCTTCCGTCAACGACGCCTACCTCGCCGCCTTGCTGGGCGGGTTCCGTCTGTACCACGAGGCGATGGGCGCCACGCCTGCTCCGATCCCGATCGGGATTCCGATCTCGCTACGCAGCGCCGATGCGGCCTCCGGGGGCAACGAGATCGCCTCGGCGCGGCTGGTGGGGCCGATGGACATCGTCGATCCGGCCAAGCGGATGGTGGCGATCGGCGAGTCGGTCCGGCGCGCTCGCGCGGAGCCGGCGATGAACAACATCAACATGGTGGCGCCGACGATCGCGAAGCTGCCGCCTGCGGTGATCGCCCAGCTCGCCGGCGGCATGACCAAGACCAACGATCTGCAGGCCAGCAACGTCCCCGGCTTCCGCGAGGACATGTTCCTGGCGGGTGTGCCAGTGGCCCGGCTCTACGGCTATGCACCGCTGCCCGGGTGCCCGGCGATGATCACGCTGGCGACCCACGGGAAGGTCGGTTGCGTCGGCGTCAATTACGACGCGGCCTCGTTCACCGACGGTCCGTTGTTCATCCGCAGCCTGGTCGCCGGATTCGACGAGGTGCTGGCCCTGGCCGGCGCGGACTCGGTCCCCACGACCAGTCGCTGACACAGGACACCGGACCCAGGTAGCGGAGACAGCATGAGCACTGAACCGATGACCGACGCCTACGTCGGAGGGGCGGGCAGCCCGCTGGTGCTCCTGCACGGGATCAACGGATCCTGGCGGATCTGGCGGCCGGTGCTCGCCGGTCTGGAGGAGCGCCATGCGGTGTTCGCTCCCACCCTCATCGGGCATCGGGGCGGTCCGGAACTGCCGCCGGGTCCCAATGGCATCAAGCCGGTCGCCGACGACCTGGAAGCGCGTCTGGATGCCGCCGGCATCTCCACCGCCCACCTGGTCGGCAATTCCCTCGGTGGGTGGTTGGCGCTCGAGCTCGCCGCCCGCGGGCGGGCCACCTCGGTGGTGGCGTTCGCACCGGCGGGGAACTACCGCGGCGCGCGTGACCTGCGCCGGGTCGGGACGTTGCTGAAGATGGCCAAGCGCAGCGCGAACAACAAGACCGTGCACAAGCTGATGGCCAACCCGCGTTACCGCCGGGTCCTGCTGCGCAGTGCGATGGAGCGCGGTGATCTGATCCCGGCCGAGGATCTGGTCGGCATGAGCGAGGATCTTGCGGCGTGCACGATGCTCGATGGCCTGCTGGCCTCGCTCGCGGTGAGCGGTCCGACCCGCGAGCTGGCGGTCCCAGCCGACACCCCAGTCCGCATCGTGTGGCCCGTCAAGGACCGCACGATTCCCTTCACCCGCTACGGGCACCCGTGGACCGAGGTCCTGCCGAACGCCGAGCTGATCATGGTGTCCGGCGTCGGGCACGTGCCGATGTACGACGATCCAGCCTTGGTCGTGCGTACCGTCCTGGAGTTCACCGACCGGGTGGACGCTCAGTAAGGTCTCTGATTGACGCGCGGGCTCGGACGGGTACGCGCCGTAACCCCCGGAGGACAACGGATGCCGAGCAAGGACTACGAGCTGACCGGATCGCAGGGCACGATCGTCGTGCGCCACTCCTCACCGATGGGAGCGAACCGCGTTGTCGTACTCGCCCACGGCTTCGGCGAGCACTCCGGCCGGTACAGCCACGTGATCGACCGGCTGGTGCAGGACGGCGCCGAGGTCTACGCCCCGGACCACCGCGGTCATGGCCGCTCCGAGGGTGCGCGGGCGGTGGCCGACGACGTCGATGCGATGGCCGCAGACCTGCACCTGGTCGTGCTCAGTACCCAGGACGCCAACCCTGGCCTGCCGGTCGTGCTGCTCGGGCACTCCATGGGTGGGCTGATGGCGATCCGTTACGCCCAGATTTACGGCGACCTGACGGCGCTGGCCCTGTCCGGACCGTTCCTCGGCAACCCGATGATGGCCCCGCTGCTGGACATGGACCCGCTGCCCGACATCCCGATCGACCCGGCCGTGCTCTCCCGGGATCCCGCGGTCGGCGAGGCCTACGCCGCTGACCCCCTCGTCTACCACGGGCCCCTGATCAAGGCGAGCCTGCAGGGGCTGTTCGGCGGCGCCGAGAAGGTCGCCGCCGGGCCGAATCTCGGTTCGCTGCCGGTGCTCTGGATGCACGGCGAAGGCGACCAGCTGGCGCCTTACGACAGCGCCAAGCTCATCGCAGAGAAGGTGCTCGGCAGCAACGTCACCGCGAAGTCCTACCCGGGCGCGCAGCACGAGATCCTGAACGAGACCAACCGGGCGGAGGTTCTCGACGACCTCGCCGCGTTCCTCGCCGACGTCGCCTGAGGGGTCGTCAGCCCGCTGCGTTCACCAGCGTGTGGCGCAGCGGGGACCCTTCGAAGGTGCCGAGCATCTTGAGCTCGGCCGCGAAGAATGAGAGCTCGTCCAGTGCGCGCGCGAGGCCAGCCGACTCCGGGTGCCCGTCCACCTCGGCGTAGAACTGCGTCGCGGTGAACTGGCCGTCGACCATGTAGGACTCGAGCTTGGTCATGTTCACCCCGTTGGTCGCGAACCCGCCCAGGGCTTTGTAGAGCGCGGCCGGCAGGTTGCGCACCCGGAACACGAAGCAGGTGACCACGTCCGCGGTCTCGACGGACACGAGCGCCGGTTCGCGGGACAACATGACGAAGCGCGTGGTGTTGTGCACCTCGTCCTCGACATTGCGCTGGAGGATCTCCAATCCGTAGAGCGCGGCCGCGGGCTCGGGGGAGAGGGAGGCAGCGCTCGGATCGCCTGCCTCGGCGATCTCTCGGGCGGCCCCGGCCGTGTCGCCGGCCACGATCGGGCGCAGGCCGAGGCGGCGGATCACCTTGCGGCACTGGCCGAGGGCGTGCACGTGGCTGTGCACGGTGCGCAGCTTGTCGATCGGCGTTCCGGGAAGCACCATCAGGTGGAAGTGGATCGGCAGGAAGTGTTCACCGACGATGTGCAGTCCGGAGTCAGGCAGCAGGTGGTGGATGTCAGCGACCCGGCCCGCGACGGAGTTCTCGATCGGGATCAGGGCGCGCTCGACCTCGCCCTCGATGAGGGCGGAGAAGACGTCCTCGAAGGTCGGGAGCGGAAGCGCCTCGTGCGCCGGCCAGGCCTCGGCGCACGCGAGCTGGGAGTTCGAGCCCGGCTCGCCCTGATAGGCGATGGTCCCGGGGGCGTCAGTGCTCACGTGAGGATTCTTCCTGAAGATATGTCAGATTGCGCGGACATTCAGACGGCACGGAAAAGATCAGGTATCGACGTCGAGCAGGGTCGCGGCGGTCTCGATCCACATCGGCAGGTGGCGGTCCGCGCCGGGATCGCGCGGGTCGAAGGTGTAGGTCATCGCCACTCCGCGCATGCTGGTGAACAACAGTTCGCGGACCTCGGCGAACTTCGGGTGCGCGGCGAGCTCCGGACCGAACATGGTCGCGATCGAGGTTCGGACCGCGGCACCTAGGCGCTGTTCCTCGGGCCGCAGGGTGTCTGCCAGGTCGCCACGGGTGCGTGCGGCCGTCCACAGCTCCACGGCGGCCCAGAAGTACGGCTGGCGGAACTGCTCCCACAGCAGTTCAGTGGCGCGGACGACGCGCGCCCGCCCGCCGATCCCACCCAGCGACTCGGTGAAGAGGCGTTCGGTGTCGTGCATGCGCGTGACGGCCAGGTGCTGGGCCGCCGCCACCAGGAGCGCGTCGCGGGACGGGAAGTGATGCAGCAGGCGGCCGCGGGACACCCCGGCGCGGGCCTGGATCGCCAGCGTGGTGGTCGCGCTGTAACCCTGCTCGGCGAGGCAGTGCACCGCGGCATCCAGAATCAGGGCCCGGCTGTCGGCGGTGCGGTCCACGCGACTGCGCGGCGCACCCGCGGCGTGCGTCACGGCGACCTCCTCGGGGACCCGGGCGAGGAGCCCGCGGCCTGGCCAGCGTAACTAACAGTCAGACGTGACTTCCACTTGCAGTGAGTCACACCGCGCGGTCTTCCTTGCGACGGGGCCGAACTCGATCAGCGCGGTGAATACCTCCGGGGGGCCGATGTGATGAGATGCACACGTAGCGGATGCTGGTCGGGCAGGCCCTCACGCGGCCTGCACCCGGGCCGGTGGCCGATCGGACTTCACACACAAGGAGCACAACAGATGGCTTTCTTTGCCGATGCAGCCGAGGTCGACAAGTACATCGGCGGGGTCTTCCGGGCCGCGGCGGAGCATCCCGAATCCGGCCCGAAGTTCAAGGCTGCCAATCTGAACATGAAGGTCATCTACACCGACCCGGATGTCGAGATGAACATCCTCATGCGCGACCCGATGGAGGTCATCCAGGGTCCGACTGACGCCGAGCCGGACGTCACCCTGATCATGCGCGCGGACACCGCGGACAAGTTCTGGCGCGGGGAGTACAACCTCGCCGTCGGCATGGCCAAGGGCGAGGTCAAGGCCAAGGGCCCGGTCAACAAGATCCTCAAGCTCGTTCCGCTCACCAAGCCCCTGTTCCCGATGTACCGCGAGCTGATCGCGGAGAAGGACGCCCAGGCCTGAGCCGGCAGTCCATCCCTGACCCCCTGTCGGGTGCGCCGTCCCGGAGCACCCGACAGGGTTTCTCACCTTGCCGAAAGTGAGTTCTGCGCATGGCGACAATGAAGGCAGCGGTCCTGCGCGGTCCGCACGATCTGGTGGTCGACGAGGTCCCGGTCCCGACCGATCCCGGCGTGGGCGAGGTGATCCTGCGGGTCGAGAAGACCGCGATCTGCGGGACCGACCTGCACCCGTACGAAGGGCGTCTGGACATCGAGGCCGATGTCCGTCCCGGCCACGAGTTCATCGGCACCGTGATCGCGGTCGGTGAGGGCGTCGACCTCTTCTCCGAAGGGGATCGCGGGGTTCCCTCCTGCGTGGTCAACTGCGGCTTCTGCCGCATGTGCCGCAAGCAGCAGCCCGGCCGATGCGTAGGCATGCGGATGTACGGGATGGGCCTGACCTTCGGGGACCTCGACGGGGGGCAGTCCGAATACGTCCTCGTGCCCTCCGCTGATCTGACGATGCGTAAGATTCCGGAGGGCACCAAGGGCACCGACGATGACTTCCTGTTCGTCGGCGACATCATGACAACGGGGTATGAGGCGGTCCGGGCGAACTCCGTCCCCGGTGACACCGTGGCGATCCTCGGCGCCGGACCGGTCGGACTGTGCGCGGCAATGGCGGCGGCGGCGCTGGGGGCGGGCCAGGTCATCGTCATGGACCGGGTGCCCGAGCGACTCAAGCACGCCGAGTCCTTCGGCGCGGTCGCCGTCAATATCGACGAGTCGAACCCACTCGATGCGGTGATGGACCTGACCGAGTGGCTGGGTGCCGATCTGGTCATCGACGCGGTGGGGCACCCCGCGGCGCTGGCCACCGCGTGCCAGCTTCCGCGCTCGGGCGGCACGCTGGCCATTCCCGGCGTGTACGCCGAGGAATCCCTCGAGCTTCCGTTCGGCCAGCTCTGGCTCAAAGGCATCAAGATCCAGGGCGGAGCCTCGAACTTCACCGTCTACATGGACGAGGTCATGGCGCTCACCGCGGCCGGCAAGCTCACCCCGTCGCAGGTCATCTCCCATCGCATGCCGCTGAGCGAGGCGCGCGAGGCCTACCGCATGTTCGAGGCCCGCGAGGCAACCAAGATCCTGCTCGACCCCACCTGCTGACGCCCGGACCCAATCCGCACTGCGGGTTCGGTGGGGTGGGGTGCATCACTGCCGAGGGAACCCGCTTGCGAAGATGATGCTCCGGCACACCGTCAAGGAGCTGCTGTTCCGGATCCCGGAGCAACCCGCAATTCATGGGCACGAACTTCATGCGAGCGGTAAGCCACCTGGACTTCGAGCTCACTCCCGAGATCGAGTAGGACGAGATTCACATGCGGATCGTTGTTAACTACGACAAGTGCACAGGCTTGGGCATGTGCGAGGCCGAGGCGCCCGACCTGTTCGAGGTCCAGGACGACGGCAGCCTCAAGGTGCTCAATGACACGCCGGGGTCGGACCAGCTCGCGGCGGCGGAGGCCGCCGTCGATTCCTGCCCGACCGAGGCCCTCTCGCTCGTCGAGGACTGATCGCGACGTGGGAGAAGAACGTCTCGTCGTCGTGGGAGCCTCGTTGGCAGGGCTGCGTGCGGTGGAGGCTGCCCGCAAGGTCGGCTTCGACGGACCCATCACCCTGATCGGCAACGAGGAGCACCTGCCGTACGACCGACCGCCGTTGTCCAAGGCGTTCCTGGACTGCGGCGCCGACGTCGATGGCGCCCCGCTGACCCCGTTCTTCCGGGACGAGGTGACGCTGCGCGAGGATCTCAAGATCGACCTCCGCCTGGGTCAGCCCGCGAGCGGCCTGGATGCGCATGAGCGCGCCGTGCTCGTCGGTGAGCAAGCGGTGCCGTACTCGATGCTGATCATCGCCACCGGCGGCGACGCCCGGATGATCCCGGGCGGGGAGGCACTGTCCGGGGTGCACGTCCTGCGCACGCTGGATGACGCCATCGCGATCCGCACCGCCCTGGACGCCGGGGCGCGAACCGTCGTGATCGGGGCAGGGTTCATCGGCTCGGAGGTCGCCTCGGCGGCGCGCAAGCGTGGCCTGGACGTGACCGTGCTGGAGGCACTGCCGGTGCCGCTGGTGCGCTCGGTGGGTGCGGCCACGGGGAAGGTGGCGGCCGCCTTGCATGCGCGGTACGGCACCGACCTGCGGTGCGGGGTCGGTGTCAGCGCCTTGGAGGGCAGCGGACATGTCGAGAAGGTGTTGCTCGACGATGGCGCCGTCGTCGAGGCGGACCTGGTCGTGGTCGGTATCGGGGTGCGCCCTGCGACGGGCTGGCTGCAGAGCTCGGGCATTGCGCTGCACGAGTTGGACGGCGGGATCATCGCCGACTCCACGCTCGCGACCAACCTGCCGGGCGTCTACGCCGCCGGGGACGTCGTGCACTTCCCGAACGCGCTCTTCGACGGCGAGCTGATGCGCCTGGAGCACTGGACGAACGCCGCCGAGCAGGGCGCGCTCGCGGCCCGCAACGCGTTGAATCCGCAGGCCGCGACGGACTCCGCCGCGGTGCCGTACTTCTGGTCGGACTGGTACGACTCGCGAATCCAGTTCGTGGGGATCCCGCGCGCCGACGAGGTCCGGGTGGTCTCGGCAGAGCTGGGGGAGGATAAGTTTCTCGCGCTCTACCGACGGGGGGATCGCCTCGGGGGGGTGCTCACGGTGGACCGACCGACGCAGATCATGAAGTACAAGCGGCTGATCTCCCAGCGGGCCACCTGGGGTGAGGGGCTCACCTTCGCCGGCGCGAGCTCGGCATGAAGCTGGGTAAGTCCTCAGGAATCGGGTAGCAACCTCTCAACCGATTCGCAGAGGAGGCGGCCATGTCCGTGCAGCCTGAGAACGTGAAGGGCCAGACGCTGTTGAGTTCCGACGGCGAGAGCGTCGGCACCATCGACGACGTCTACATCGATCCGGGTACCGGCGAGCCCGAATACCTGGAGGTCAAGACCGGCGGCAGATTCCGGTCCAAGACACACTTCGTTCCGGTCGAGCCGGCCGATATTGTCGCCGACGGGGTGCAGGTGCCGTGGAACAAGGACCGCATCGAGAATGCGCCCAGCGTGCAGACGGAGGGCGAGCTCACCGCACCGGAAGAGTCCAGCTTGCAGGAGTACTACAGAATCTGACATAAAATCAGATTTGACGGAAAGTCACAGCGGACCCCGGCCCACCACCGGGGTCCGCTGCGTGTTCCGGGGTGCTCAGCCGAGCAGCTCGATGATGGTCGCGTTGGCCATGCCGCCGCCCTCGCACATGGTCTGCAGGCCGTAGCGGATGCCGTTGGCCCGCATGTGGTGCACCAGCGTCGTCATCAGGCGCGCACCTGAACCACCCAGGGGGTGGCCCAGGGCGATGGCGCCGCCGTTGGGGTTCATCCGCTTGAGCAGGGACTGGTCATCGGCGCCGAACTCGGCGAGCCAGGCCAGGGGGACCGTCGCGAAGGCCTCGTTGACCTCGAAGGCGCCGATATCCGCCAGCGACAGGCCGGCTTTGGCCAGTGCCTTGCGCGTCGCCGGGATGGGAGCGGTCAGCATGATGACCGGGTCGTCCCCGGCGAGCACGCAGGTGTGGACGCGAGCGATCGGCGTCAGGCCCAGCGTCGTGGCCTTCTCACTGGTCATCATCAGCAGCGCCGCGGCGCCATCGGTGATCTGTGAGCTGTTGCCGGCCGTCACCGCGCCGCCGTCGGGGCGGAAGACGGTCTTCAGCCCGGCAAGGCCCTCCAGGGTGCCGCCCCGGCGGATGCCCTGGTCCGCGCTGACCAGGATCGCCTTGCCCTCGGCGTCGGGGGCAGTGATCGGGGCAATCTCGGCGTCGAAGGCGCCGGAGTCCTGAGCGGCGGCCGCGCGGGCGTGGGACTCGAGTGCGAACTCATCGAGTTGGGTCCGGGTGAGTGTCCAGCGGTCCACCATCAGCTCCGCGCCGGTGCCCTGGTTCGGCATGGCGCCGTCGAAGCGGGCGGCGAAGCCGGGCCCGTAGGGGTCGGCATCGAGCATCGAGGAGAACATCGGCACCCGACTCATCGACTCCACGCCGCCGGCGACCGCGACGTCGTACTGGCCGGAGATCAGGCCGGCGGCGGCGAAGTGCACCGCCTGCTGGGAGGACCCGCACTGACGGTCGACCGTTGTGGCGGTGACCGACTCCGGCCATCCGGCGGAGAGCACGCCGCTGCGCGCGGTGTTCATGGACTGCTCGCCGACCTGCATGACCGCGCCCCACACCACGTCGTCGACCTGGCCCGGGTCGATGCCCGTGCGCTCGACGAGAGCGCGCAACACATGGGCGGACAACTCCACCGGGTGCACGCCGGCCAGCGCGCCGTTGCGCTTGCCCAACGGGGTACGGACGGCATCGACGATGACCGCATCGCGCATCTGGAGACCTCATTCGGGTGGCAATTGGAGCGGGGCAACGTTAGTGCGATTAACAATGAGGGGGAGGAGACAAACAGTCAAGCTTGACTGCCACGTCAGCGCGCTGGATAGTGTGTGATTGCGCCCACTCGCAGGCGCTGACGTCCCGAGGAGACCCATGGGTAACGCACTGGCCGGTCGGACGATGGTGATGTCCGGCGGAAGCCGGGGGATCGGCCTGGCGATCCTGCTCGCCGCCGCCCGCGAGGGCGCCAATGCGGTCCTGCTGGCCAAGACCGACCAGGTGGACCCGCGACTGCCGGGCACCGTGCACACGGCCGTCGCCGAGATCGAGGCGGCGGGCGGCAAGGCGGTGGCGGTCGTGGGCGACGTGCGCAATGAGGACGACGTCCAGCGCGCCGTGGACACCGCGGTCACGACCTTCGGCGGCGTCGACATCTGCGTCAACAACGCCAGCGCCTTGAATCTGTCGGGTACCGAGGATCTCGCGCCCAAGCGCTTCGACCTCATGCAGCAGATCAACGCGCGGGGGACCTTCGTGCTCAGCCGCGCGTGCGCACCGCACCTGCGCAAGTCCGGCGAAGGGCAGAT
The DNA here is from genome assembly GCA_052387905.1 of Sporichthyaceae bacterium. Classification (GTDB taxonomy): domain Bacteria; phylum Actinomycetota; class Actinomycetes; order Sporichthyales; family Sporichthyaceae; genus JBQTII01. The sequence continues at coordinate 26,921 of JBQTIR010000022.1, forward strand.
CCTCACGCTGTCCCCGCCACTGAACCTGAGCCCGCGTTGGCTCGGCGCCCACCCCGGTTACATGCTCTCCAAGTACGGCATGACGCTGTTGACGCTCGGTTTCGCCGCCGAATTCGCCGAGTCCGGCGTCACCGCAAATTGCTTGTGGCCGCGGACCACCATCGCCACGGCGGCCGTGCTCAACCTCATTCCCGGGGCCGCGGAAAGTTCGCGCTCACCGGAGATCATGGGGGATGCGGCGCTGGCGATCCTGACCGCCAACCCCCACCGTCGCAGCGGGGAAACCCTGATCGACGACGAGGTGCTGGCCGCGGCAGGTGTCACCGACCTGAGCTGCTACGGGGCCGGCGAGCACACTCTCGACATCTTCATCGACCCGAGCTGACCCGGACCACCGCCGGTCGCCGCCGTAGAATTTCGCCAGACCCGAGCCCATTCCGCGTTTTCCGCTCACCATCGGGAGCCCCCATGACCACCGTGGCCGTGACCCACCACCAGATGTTCATCGACGGCAAGGGAGTCGACACCGAGCAGTCCTACGAGCTGCGGAGCCCGGCCAGCGGCGAGATCGTCGCCACGATCGCCAAGGGCACGGTCGACCATCTCGATGCCGCAGTGGAGGCTGCTCGCCGGTCCTTCCGTGCCGGGTCGTGGGCGAAGCTCCCGCCATCGGAACGGGCCGCGATCATGATCCGCATCGCCGAGCGTATCGGCGCGGAGAGCGAGGAGATCACCGAGCTCGAGACCATGTGCAACGGCGCCACCCTGCGCCAGGCCATGGCCTTCCACGTCGGTTACGCCGGTCCGCATTTCCAGTACTTCGCCGAACAGATCAACAAGTACGAGTGGGTGCGTCAGCTGCCGACCTCCACCTTCCCGACGAAGTCGATGAACAGCGTCCGCCGGGCTCCGGTGGGCGTCGTCGGTGCGATCGTGCCCTTCAACTTCCCGTTGCTGCTCGGCATCTGGAAGATCGCGCCGGCGCTGGCCGCCGGCAACTCCGTCGTCGTCAAACCGGACGAGCGAACCCCGCTCTCGCTGCTGCGCCTGGTGCAGATCGCCAGCGAATGTGGGCTGCCGCCGGGTGTGCTCAACCTCGTCACCGGCGACGGCATCGAGGTGGGCGCTCGGCTGGCGTCGCACCCGGATGTGGACAAGATCGCCTTCACCGGCTCGACCGCGGTCGGTCGCGAGATCATGAGACTGGCCTCGGGGACGGTGAAGAAGGTCAGCCTTGAGCTCGGTGGCAAGGGAGCACAGATCGTGCTGCCCGACGCGGACCTCGACGTCGTCGCCGACGGTGCGCTGTTCGGCTGCATGTTGTACTCGGGGCAGATCTGCGTGTCCGGGACCCGGTTGCTGGTCCACGAGAGCATCCACGACGAGCTGGTGGCCAAGATGGTCGCGCGGGTCAACACGATCACGCTGGGCGACCCGGCCGACTTCGACACCGACATGGGTCCGGTCATCTCGCGCAAGCAGCGGGACAAGATCCTCGGGTACCTGGAGTCGGGCAAGGCCGCCGGCGCCACGGTGGCGGTGGGCGGCGGACTGGCCGAGGTCGCGGGCTTCGAGGGTGGCCACTGGATCGCGCCGACGATCTTCACCGACGTCACCAACGACATGCAGATCGCCCGCGAGGAGATCTTCGGCCCGGTCCTGTCGGTGATCAAGTACTCGACGATCGAAGAAGCGATCGCGATCGCCAACGACACCGAGTACGGGCTGTCCGCCGGGGTGTGGTCGACCGACCCGGAGACTGCCAGCGAGGTCGCCGAGCAGATCGAAGCGGGCACCGTCTGGATCAACAACTGGCACATGCTCGACGTCGAGGTGCCGTTCTCCGGCTGGAAGCAGTCCGGGGTGGGCGGCGAACTCGGTCCCGACGCGTTCGATGAGTACACGATCTCCCAGCACATCCACCTCGACCTGTCGACCAAGGTCGAGCGGCACGTATTCGACGTGTTGCTCTCCGCCCCCCGCGACTGAACCCCACCCGAACGTGAATCACAGCCACAAGAAGGAGCTAGCTGCATGACCACAAGGACACGCGTGACGGCCGGTCTGTTCGCGCTGGCCGCGGTTGCCGCGGGAATCGCGGCTGCGCCGGCCAGCCCCGCGAACGCTGCCGAGACGGGCCCGGCCTGTGTCGGCTTCGACGTCCTGGAGATCAAGCCTGGCCTGATGGCGGACAAGGTCACCAAGGGCACCGTGAACCATGTCGGTCCCCTCGGTGAGGAGACCTGTACCGGTGACTCTTTGGGTTACAAGGCGACCGGGCCGATCGGGATCGAGCACTACATCAACTACGAGGGCACCTGCACGGACCTGCTCCTCACCGGCTACGCCCTGCACCACATCCCGACCGCGGACGGGGTGAAGACTGTGCGCAACAACTTCACTGCTGCCATCGGTTACTTCGTCGGTGACAAGTTCTCCGGTACTTACACGGTCAGCGAGCTGGAGGGCGACTGCGGCCTCACCGCACCGCTGACGAAGTTCCGCGCGGACTACGCCGGCTACTACAACGACAACACCCGAGACTGACGCACAATCAGATCTATGAAGGGCGGCCACCGACAGTTCTGCGTGGAAAGCTGCCCTGCAGACGTACCGTTGATCACGGTCCGGTAACAGCAATCTGACGGCCCATCATGATAGCCCGAACGGTCACCACAACACGTCGCCATCCACGGCCCGCCTGATCCGCGACCTCGTCAACCACGAACCCGCCACCGCGCGGCACCACCACCGGGTGTGCGCCGCGCAGGCGGCCGTCGCCCGGTAACTCGGTCCTGCGAGGCGGATACGGCTAAGGGGTGGCCCAGGGGCGGCGGCCACCCCTTAGTTGCTCCGGATCCGTCAGGTGGCCTCGGGGGTGAAGCGCAATTCCAGTCGGTTGAAGGCCCGCATGAAGTTGGTCTCCGCCATGACCGCGCTGTGCGCCTCGAAGTCCGGGAGTCGGGTCAGGATCTGACGCAGCATGGCCTTGATCATTGACTTGGCCAGCTGGTTGCCCAGGCAGAAATGCACGCCGCCCCCACCGAAGCTGAGCTGCGGGTTGGGGGAGCGGTCGAGGATGAGGGAATCCGGGTCGGTGAACACCTCGGTGTCCCAGTTGCCGGAGCCGTAGAACATCACGACCTTGTCGCCGGGCATCATCCGTTGCCCGCCGAAGGTGGTCTCCGCTTTCACGGTGCGGCGGAAGTTCATGATCGGGGTCGCGTAGCGCAGGAACTCGTCGATCGCGACGTCGATGCGGCCGTCGAAGTCCTCCATCAGCCACTTGCGTTGATCGGGGAAGGTGGTCAGGCCCAGCAGCGAGTGCCCCAGCGAGTGCTTGGTGGTGTCCGTCCCTGCGCAGATCATCAGGGTGAAGAAGGCCTGGATCTCGAAGTCGTCGAGTTTCGCACCGTCGATCTCGGCGTCGATCAGCGCCTGCAACAGGTCCTCGGTCGGTTCCTTGCGCCGTTCTTCAATCATCTCCTCGGCCATGGCGTGCAGTTCGACGCAGGCCTCGACCACCATTTCGTCTGCCGGGCGGCCCTGCAGGCATTCCGGGTCTGCCCAGTTGGTGACGTTGCGGGCGAAGTGGGCGGCGTCGTCCCAGCGCTCGCGCGGAACGCCGAAGATGTCGCACACGACCATGGCGGGCAGCGGTGAGGTGATCTCCGCGACCGCCTCGGCGTGACCGCGGGAGGCGATCCGGTCGACGAGTTCGCGCGCGGCGTCGAGGACTTTGGCCTCCATCCGCCGGACCTGCTTGGGCGTGAACGCGGCCGAGACGAGCCGGCGCAGGTTGGCATGGCGCGGGTCGTCCATCGACACGATCGACTGCGACATCTCCAGCATCGCCTGCGGCATGACGTCGAAGAGGATGCCTTGGCCGGAGATGAACAGCTCGTTGGTCTTGCTGATCTTCGTGATGTCGGCGTGGCGCACGATCGCCCAGTAACCGGGGTCGTCCGGGTCGGGCAGGACGGCGTCCTCGATGGGGCGTTGCCAGGACACCGGGCGTTCGCGGCGCAGGACCGCGAAGGACTTCTCGCGCTCTTCGAACGTGGTCAGCCAGAACTCCTTGGACGAGACATCCACCTCGTCGTAAGGCGGCTTGTTCTCATTCAGCGCCGGGAGGAAGACGTCCGAGGCGTCAAAGTCGAGGTCGGTACTCATGCGGGAACTCCCTTGCCGATCGATACGTCCCGAGGTGGAGGTTAATGCTCTAGCGCCCTAATATCTAGACCTGCAGTATCTTCCGGTTCGCTGAGTCGAAGGCAGGCCCACGCAGTGACTGACTACATCGACGTCCGCTACGAGGTAATCGGCGCCGCCGCCGTGATCACCATCGACCGCGAGAAGCGCATGAACGCCTTCCGCGCCGGGACGATCGAGGAGCTGATCCACGCGTTCAAGCGAGCGTGGGCCGACAAGGCCGTGCGCGCCGTGGTGTTCACCGGCGCCGGGGAGCGCGCGTTCTGCGTGGGCGGGGACATCAAGCAGCGCAACGAGACCGGCGACTACGGCCCCACCGAGAACGGGCTGTTCGAGATCGGCTACTTCCACCGCCTGATCCGCGACATCCCCAAACCGGTCATCGCGGCGGTCAACGGCATCGCCATCGGCGGCGGGCACGTCCTGCACGTGCTCTGTGACCTCTCGATCGCCGCCGAGCACGCCACCTTCGGCCAAGCCGGCCCGCGGGTCGGGTCCTTCGACGCCGGCTTCGGCTCCGCCTACCTGGCACGGGTGGTGGGAGAGAAGCGGGCCCGCGAGATCTGGTTCCTGCTCAAGCAGTACGACGCCGCGACCGCCGAGCGCTGGGGCCTGGTCAACAAGGTCGTTCCCGCCGCCGAGCTGATGCCGGCGGCGCTGGAGTGGGCGCAGGAGCTCGCGCAGTTCTCCCCGACAGCCATCCGCTTCCTCAAGCACTCCTTCAACGCCGACACCGACCACCAGGGCGGGCTCTCCCAGATGGCGATCGCCGGCTTGGACGTCTTCGCCGAGACCGACGAGGCGAAGGAAGGCGCCGCCGCATTCGCTGAGAAGCGCAAGCCGGACTTCGCCACCCACCAGATCGCCCATTAAGACCCGTTGCGTCCGAACAACGGGTCGCTATAGCAGCCACTTCTTCGGACGCAACGCATAAGGAGAGCGCACGTATGAGCCTCACCATCGACTTGTCGGGCCAAGTCGCCGTCGTGACCGGCGGCGGCAGCGGAATCGGCGAAGCCATCGCCCGCACGCTGGCGGCTGCCGGTGCGGCAGTGGCGATCGCTGACATCTCCAGCGACAACGGCCAACGGGTGGCCAAAGAGATCGAGGCCGACGGGGGGCGCGCGATCGCGGTTGCCCTCGACATCTGCGACCGGGCCTCGATCGAGGCGGGGATTGCCGAGGTCCATGCCCAGCTCGGCCGCATCGACCACCTGATCAACAACGCTGCGACGTGGGCCATCAAGACCTTCGCCGATCACACCCCGGCCGAGATCGACCGCATCGTCGCGATCACCCTGACCGGAACCATGACGGTGACTCAGGTGGTGTTGCCGCACATCGTCGCCTCCGGTGGGTCGATCGTGGTGATCTCCTCCGACGGTGCCCGCATCGGCGAGGCGTACATGAGCGTCTACGCCGGCGCCAAGGCCGGGCTCATCGGGTTTGCGAAGAGCGTGGCTCGCGAAGTGGGCCGCAAGGGCGTGCGCGTCAACATCGTCGCCCCGGGCACCACGGCGACCCCCGGCAGCTCTGGGTTCATCGAGCAGGCCGGTGGGGCCGAGAAGCTCGCGAAGGCCTACCCCTTGGGACGGATCGGCGAACCGCAGGACATCGCCAATGCCGTGCTGTTCCTGACCAGCCCGCTGTCGTCGTGGATCACCGGTCAGGTGCTCTCCGTGAGCGGCGGCTTCTCGATGAACTGAGGGGAGCCCCATGATCAGCTTCGAGTTCACCGCCGAGCAGCAGGCGTTCGGTAAGGAACTGCGCCGCTACGCGGTGACCGAACTGGCCCCGCGCTACCTCGAGCGCGCCACCAAGGCCGAGTACCCGTGGGACGCGCATCGGCAACTCGCCGAACTCGGCCTGCTCGGGATCGGGCTGCCGGAGAAGTACGGCGGCACCGGTGAGCCGGATCCGATCATGCTCGGCCTGGCGGGGGAAACCCTCGCTTATGGGGACGTCAACGTGGCATCGGCTCCCGTGTTGACGGGGCTGGTCGCCGAGCAACTGGCCGCCCAGGGCCAGGACGAGGTGGTCGCCGAATACCTGCCGCGGCTGATCAACGGCGAGATCGTCGCGGCGATCGCGGTGACCGAGCCGTCGGTGGGCTCGGACGCCGCGCGCCTTGCCTGCGTGGCCCGACCGGCCGACGGGGGCTGGCGGATCTCGGGGGAGAAGATCGCGATTACCCACGCGACCTCTGCCGCCGTGGCGCTGGTCTACGCCCGTGATCCGGGCAGCGACGGGCATCGCGGCATCAGTTGCTACGCGGTGCCGTTGGACGCCACCGGAGTGACCCGTTCCCACCTGCCCGGGATGGGGACGCTGCCGCTGTGCTGGGGCGCGTTGAGCTTCGACGAGGTGTTCGTACCCGCGGCGAACCTCGTCGGTGCGCCCGGCCGTGGGTTCGCCGGGGCCATGCACCACTTCGACTTCAGCCGGCCCGGGCTGGGCCTGATCTGTCTCGGTGCCGCGCAAGCGAGCCTGGATGAGGCGGTGGCCTGGGCGCAGCAGCGTCAGTCCTTCGGGAAACCGATCGCTGCCTACCAGGGAGTGTCCTTCCCGCTGGCGGAGCACGCCACCGAGATGGAGGCCGCCCGCTGGCTCTGCTATCGCGCGCTGTGGCTGCGCTCGGTCGGCAAGCCACACACCGATCTCGCCGCGATGAGCAAGTGGTGGCCGCCCAAGGTGGCCAAGGAGGCGATCGAGACGGCGTGGGTGACGCACGGGAACCTGGGGTACTCCACCGAGCTTCCCCTGCAGCAGCGGCTGCGCGACGTCTCCGGCTACCTGGTGGCCGACGGTACCGCGTCGATCCAGAAGCGGATCATCGCGACCACGATGATGGGGCCGGTGGCAGCGTCATGATCGAGCGCAGCGAGATCATCGCGCCGGAGCAGGACTCCATCGCGTGGATGCGCGCGCGATTGGCCGAACACGGGGCCCCGGGGGTATCGCAGTTCGCCGCGATGGTCTCGGTGATGCGCGCGACCGCAGTGATCACCGATGCCGTGGACGCCGCGCTCAAGCCGCTGAACCTGACTCGCACCTCCTACTTCGTCCTGGTCACCCTGCAGATGACCGAGGGCGGCGCGCGTCCGCTGGGGCAGCTGTCGAAGCGGTTGCTGGTGCATCCGACCACGGTCACGATGCTCGTCGACCAACTGGAGAAGGCTGGCGCAGTGGTGCGCCGACCGCACCCCACCGACCGTCGGACGGTGCTCGCAGCGCTGACAGCGGAGGGTCGCCGGCTCACGGTCGAGGCGACGGCGGCGCTGGCCGAAGTGGGCTTTGGGCTCCCGGACACCGACGATGCCACCGCCGACCGGCTCGAGGTCGATCTGCGTTCGGTGCGGCGGGCCCTCGGGGACAAGCACTGAGGCGCCACGCGAACCTCCCGCCTGCTCCTGCGACGGAACTGCATCTATCACCGGGATGAGATCGGGCTATACCTGGTGTGATCCGGGTTACGTTCGCACCGCTGCTTGGCGGCGCTCGTCGCGCGCGGCCGTCCTCCACGAAGGGTAGAGAAATCGGTGCGTAACTCAACAAGAACGCGGAAGCTTTCATCGCTCTCGGCGGCTGTGGCGGCGAGCATCCTGCTCAGCGCCTGCGGTGGTTCCGAGATCAACGAGGCAGCAACTGACGCCGGGTCGACAGTGACCGCGCCAGACGCCGCGCGCGACACCGCGACCAGCCCTAACTCGGGCGTCACCAAGACGGGCGACACCGCCGCGGGCGTCACCAAGGCAGGCGACACCACCGCGGGCGTCACCAAGGCGGGCGACACCACCGCGGGCGCCACCAAGGCGGGCGGCACCACCACCCCCACTGGCAGTGGCGGTAAGGCTTCCGGCGATACGACCACCGACGCCACGACCAAGGCCGGCAACGGCAAGAGCAGCGCGCCCAGCGGCGTTGGCGCGGCAGATAGTGGTTCCGACGCGGGCGCGACCACAACCGAAGCCGCCGTGGCCAAGCTTGTCGCGTCGGCTCCGATGTTCGGGGGTACGGCGGCCTGTAAGCCGGCCACGCTCTCCGAGGTACCCATCGGCAACGTCAGCACCTTGTCGGGTGTCCTCGGGGAGCTGTTCTCCCCGGGCCGAACCGCACTGCAGCTGTTCGTCACCGCACAGAATGCCTGCGGTGGGCTGAACGGCCACAAGATCAAGCTGTTCATCGAGGACGACCAGGGCGATCCCACCACTGCGTTTTCCAAGGGTCTGGCGCTGGCCCAGGAAAAGAAGATCCTCGCGTTCGTCGGGAACATCGAGGTGCTGACCGTCAACGGCTTCGGGCCGGTCATCAAAAGGACCGGTATTCCGCTCCTCGGCAGCGACCTGACCCACAACGACTACTTCACGAACCCGTTGATCTTCCCGCAGGGCTCCAGCGTGCAGTCGATGGGCTACGCGATGAACCTGGGAGTGCGGGACTACTTCAAGAAGACCAAGATCGGCCTCATGTACTGCATCGAGGTCCCCGTCCCGTGCAACTACCTCCGCCAAGCCATGCAGGAGATGGGGCCCGAGGCGGGTGTGGAGGTCATCAGGGCAACCCAGGTGTCCATCACCGCACCGACCTTCGTTCAGCAGTGCCTGGACTTCAAGAACGCCGGGGTTGAGGTCGTGGCCTTTGCGGTCGACGCCGCCACCGAGCGGCGCGTTGCCAAATCGTGCAACCAGGTCGGGTTCTTTCCCAAGGTGGTCTCGTACCCGATCTCGGTGGGCAACGAGAAGCAGTTCTTCGGGGAGGAATGGCTCGGCGACACCTACATCCCGATGAACACCTTCCCCTGGCACGACAACGAGACCCCGGTCGGGAAGTACTACCAGGCCATGGTGAAGAAGTACGCCCCCGGAACTGCGCAGGGCCAGGCCTCGAGCCTCGCCTGGACTTCCGGTGCCCTGCTCCTCGCCGCGTCAGCGAACCTGCCGGCGGACAATCCGACCACCCAGAATCTGCTGGACACCCTGTATACGTTCAAGGGCCAGAAGTTCACGGAACTGGGCGGGCTCGGCGGGCCGAAGACCTACACCGCGGGCCAGAATCCGAAGATTCCGTACTGCTACTGGTCGATGGTGGCCAACGACAAGGGTGACGGCTGGAAGCTCATCAACACGAAGCGCACGTGCACGAAGGTCGTCGCTCCGAGCGATCCGCTCGCCCGAAGCTGACCACCGGCGGCGCAATCGGGTCGGCAGCTTTCACCAGGTGCCGACCCGGTCGCTGCCGGGTCAGCTTGCGACCCCATAGATTTCGATGGTGGAGTCGGACAGGGTGCAGGCAGCTGTTAACGCGGCTCAGCGCGCCCAAAAGGTTGCGCAGCAGTACAACGGATACGTCGACTCCGGCGTCCTCGACCTGCTCGATGAGCTCCGGTCCGCGATCCGTGGCGATGCCAGTGGACTGAGCATCACCGACCGCGTCGAGTATCTCGAGCTCATCGACCGTGAGCGGCACCGGATCATCGACGATTCCCTGGCACGGCGCCGGCGCACGATCTCCCAGATCCACGCGGCCTTCGATGACCTGCGGGCGTTCTCCCCACCCGGTCTGCTCGCGGCGGCCCCAGTTCGCCTGCGCCGGACCTGCGGATTCACCCGGGTGCTGGTCTCCCGGATCGTGGGTTCGCGCTGGGTGCCGGAACAGCTCAGCTCGGCCGAACCCGGCCAACTCAGCGCCGGTTTCCTTGCTTACGTGGACGGCGCGGATATCCAGCTCGCGCACATGCTCCTGGAGACTGAGGTGGTCCGCCGGGGGAAACCGGCGTTCGTGCCCGACCCCTCTACCGACCCCCGCACCTACAAGGACATGGTCGTCGCATCGCAGTCGACCAGCTACACGGTGGCGCCCATCATCTGCAACCGCCGGGCGATCGGGTTCTTCCATGTGGATCGGCTGGGGCAGGAACAGGCAATGACGCCGCAGGACCGGGACAACCTGTGGGTGTTCACCGAACACTTCAGCGTGCTTTTTGAACGCTCCGTGCTGGCCGAGCGGCTCGAGGCGCAGCGTAGCTCTCTGCGCGCGTCGTTGCTCGCCGCGGCCGACGCCGTTGATGAGGCCTGTGCGGCAGGTATCCGCCTCGCCCGGGACGAATCCCGCGGCGCACGCGGCCTGCCGGTGGCTGCGGTATCCGCGGTGGGCCGCCTGACAGCTCGGGAACGCGAGGTGCTGGAGATGGTGGCGGCGGGTGCCACCAACGCGGACATCGCGCGCACGCTCGTGTTGTCCGAAGGAACGGTGAAGACCCACGTTCACCACATCCTGCGCAAGTTGCACGCCGCCAGCCGAGCCGAAGCCGTGGCACGCTACGTGGACAGCGCGCGAGCAGAGCGTGGCTCGTGAATGCGGGGGACGCGGCGCCGTTCGCGGCGCTGGACGAGGCGGATGCACGGCATCGGCGTCAGGCCGAGCGGCTGGCGACGCGGGTGGCGGCGATTACCGCCCGGCTCGGGCAGCTGCGGGCTGTCAAGGACTCCAATGCTTTGCTGACCCGGGTGTGTGCGGATGCCGCGGAAACCTGTGGTTTCGCCAGGACCATGGTCAGCCAGGTCGACGACGACCGGTGGTTGCCCTGGATGGCGCACTTGCCGCCGGGTGCAGCTCTGGATGAGGAATTCGCAGCCAATCTGCGGGGGCTCGAATTCTCCTTCGAGACCGGTACGCCGGAGGCCGTCGCGCTGCACGAGCGCCGTCCAGTTACCTCGCACGAGGGAGTCCAGGCGTCGCGCCTGCCGGCGCTGTTGGCGGAGTTCACCTCGTCCTACGTGGTGGTGCCGATGATCGCCTCGGGTCGGGTCATCGGTTTGATCCATGGCGATCAGGGCCCTCACGGTCCAATCCCGGACGAGGTCGATCGGGATGCGCTGCGGGTGTTTGGTGAGGGATTCGCGCTGATCTACGAACGAGCGGTGCTGGCCGGTCGGATGCAGAACCTGCGCGATCGGCTGCGAGAGGCCTTCGCTGTAGCGGAGGCACTGTCCGCCGCCATCATCTCCGAGGAGATGATCCTTATGCCTGGTACGACGCCCGGGCCGGCGGCCAGTGTCGGCGCTGCACTCATCCCGCCGGACATCGCCGAGCGGCTGTCGCCACGAGAACGCGAGGTGGCTGACCTGATGGCACATGGTCTGGCCAACGCCGCCATCGCCGATCGTCTCGTCGTCTCGCCCAACACCGTCAAGACGCACGTCCGCAGCGTGATCCGCAAGCTCGGTGCGATCAACCGGTCCGACGCGGTGGCGCGCTACCTCGGCCATAAGCCGGCCGGCTGAGCACACCCGGCCAGTCCCTCGCGAGGGCGCGTTTGTCGGTCTTGCCGGCGTCCGTCACCGGTAACGGGTCCTCGCGGATCCACCACTGTGTAGGGACCGCGAAGCGGGCGAGCAGTGGACTCACATGGGCGGCGAGGTCCGCGGGGTCCAGCGCTGCTCCCGGCTCGATCTCGACGACGGCGCCGACGACCTCGCCGAGGTCGGCATCGGGGCGCCCGAGCACGGCGGCATTGCGTACCTGAGGATGCGTCAGCAACGCTGCCTCGACATGGGTGGGAGCGATGTTCTCTCCGCCCCGGATGATCAGGTCCTTGATGCGACCGGTGACGAACAGCAGTCCGTCGACGATGCGTCCGAGGTCACCGGTGTGCACGAAGCCATCGGCGTCGAGGATGTCGGTCTGCACTTCGCCCCAGTAGCCGATGAGCTGCCCGGGAGTGCGCACGACGATCTCGCCGTCGCCATGGGAGTCGGGCGCCTCGATCCGGAGTTCGACGACCGGCAGCGCGCGCCCCGACGTCGCGGGGTGCTCCGCCATCAAGGTCCCGTCGGCGGAGGCGACGGTCCCGCCGGTCTCGGTCATGCCGTAGATCGTCGACATCCCTTTGCGGGCGTTGGGGAAATACTCGCGCAGCCGGGCCAGCACAGCCGGTTGCACCGGCGCCCCGCCCATCGAGATCGAGCGCATCGAGGAAAGATCCCGTTCGGCGATGTCCGGTGCCTCCAGCACCCGTGCGGCCATCGTCGGGACACCGCCCCACACCGTGACGTGCTCGCGTTCGATGAGGTCGAGCACCTCGACCGGATCGAAGCGCCCGCTCAGGAACACCACGGTGGCCCCGCTGAGCAGATTGAGCAGCGTGGATTGCAGACCGCCGATGTGGAACAGCGGTCCGCTCTGCAGGTTGACGACCGGTGCCCGCGCGGGATCGAGCTGGTGGGGCAGCCGGCCGGAGACCGCGAGCAGGTTGTGCAGGTTGGCGATGACGGAGCGGTGGGCGAGCACGGCTGCTTTGGGCGCTCCGGTGGTCCCCGCGGTGAACACCATGACGGCGGGGTCATCCTCGTGGGAGGCGGGCAGCTGCGGTGGGGGCCCGACCGGGCGCGGATCGGCGAACTCGGCGATGTCCAAGACACTGGTGCCGGGCGGGCACGACTGCGCGCGCCGGGCGTCGGCCACCACGAGGGCGGGCGCCAGGAGGTTGATCGCATGGGCGGTCTCCGGAGCGGACCACCACCCGTTGCCCAGCGCCATGATCGCCCCAGCCCGGATCCCGGCCCACATCGCGACGATCCACTCCGGAGAGTTGGCGGCTTGCAGCAGGACCCGGTCACCCGGGCGCACGCCGCGCTCCGCGAGCAGGGCGGCGCCGGCCTCAACCCGGTCGAACACGTCACCGAAGGTGAGGCGACGCTCGCCCTGCACCAGATGAACCCGCTCGCGCCAGATCGCGGCGTCCACCAGCAGGTCGGTCAGGTGCCGGCGCCGAGGGGAGTACATGAGGAACGCGGGATCACCGTCGCGGCGGGCGATCTCGGTACCCCAGACGAAGGTCATCGGGCAAAACTAGTCGAGTGTCCAATACTCGACAACTAGACCATTTTGCTCTTACTGTGAGCCGGTGAGCACGCCCCAGACCTCCGGCGCCGGCGCGCGACCGACCCTGGACGAGTTTCTCGTCGGCGTGCACGCCTTCCTCTCCGCTCGCTACCCGCGCGCTTCGGCCCCGGGTAAGCGGGCGTTCGTGTGGGGTGCGGGTTCGGACGAGGTCCGGGTCTTCCAGGAGCCCGACCCGGCCGACGAGGCCGAGGTCATGACCGCGATCCGGGACTGGCGGTCCCAGCTGTGGAACGGCGGTTACGGCTGGATCAGCGGTCCGACCGCGTACGGCGGCGCCGGCCTGCCCGGCGCCTACCAGCGCGCGTTCGAGAAGGCCAGCCGCGAGTACCAGGTGCCCGGCGACGCCGCCCTGACGATCGGCCTGGGGATGATCGCGCCGACCATCTCCAGCTTCGGGACCGAGGAGCAGAAGCAGCACTGGCTGCCCCGGATCTACCGCGGCGAGGAGATCGCCTGCCAGCTCTTCAGCGAGCCCGGCGCCGGCTCCGATCTCGCGGCCGTCTCGACCCGGGCCGAGCGGACCGAAAACGGCTGGCGGATCACTGGCGCCAAGGTCTGGACCTCGGGCGCGCACCTGGCCGACGTCGGGGAGATCATCGCCCGCACGGCGCCCGAACCCCGCCACCGTAATCTCACGGCGTTCCTCATCGACATGCACGCACCCGGGGTCACCGTGCGCCCGCTGCGTCAGATGACGGGGGGAGCGGCGTTCAACGAGGTCTTCCTCGACGACGTCGAGGTCAGCGACGACCGTCGCCTCGGTGAGGTCGGCCAGGGCTGGCAGGTCGCGCTCGCCACACTGGCCCACGAGCGCAATGCGATGGGCCACAGCTCCTTCGGTGGCGTGGGCATCCTGTCCACCGACCGCCTGATCGCCCTGATCCGCGCCCGCGGCGCCGAGCGTGATCCTGTGGTGCGGGCCGAATTCGGCGAGCTGATCTCACACCTGCGCTGCGCCCGCTACACCAACGAGACCACCGCGGCACAGACCCGCGCCGGCAACGCGCCCGGACCGGAGATCGGCCTGAGCAAGATCGCGCTCTCGGACAACATGCGCCGGCTCGGGGACTTCGTCGCCGATGTGCTCGGCCCGTCGATGATCGCCGACACCGGGGAGTGGGGCACCTACGCCTGGACCTCCCTCGTGCTCGGTGCGCCGGGCTACCGCCTGGGCGGCGGCACCGACGAGATCCTGAAGAACACCGTTGCCCAGCGAGTGCTCGGCCTGCCGAGGCCCACATGACGAGCTCCTTGGTGCCCGACGAGGACGAGCGCGCGCTCGCCGCGACCGTGCGCGACGTCTGCGACCAGGTGGCGAGCAGCGAGCGCCGCCGCGTCGGTTTCGACACCGCCGAGGGCTACGACACGGGTGCCTGGAAGACCCTCGCGGGCGAGGTCGGTCTGTGCGGACTGACGGTGCCCGAACGCTGGGGTGGGCTCGGACTGGGTCCGGCCGCCGTTGACGTGGTGCACGTCGAACTCGGTCGTGCGCTTTACCCCGGACCGTTCCTCGCGGTATCCCTGGCCGTGACGGCCCTGCAGGCCGGTGCTGACGACGCCGCGGCGGAGCGCTGGCTGCCGGCCCTGGCTGCGGGAGAGTTGATCGCGACGGTCGCGTGCGTCGAGCCAGGACCCGGGCACCCGCCCGTGCGGGCTGAGCACACTGTCGAGGGGTGGGTCCTGTCGGGGCGTGTGCCGTTCGTCCCGGCGGCACACGTCGCCGATCTGGTGCTGGTGCCCGCACAGACGCCGGCGGGGACCTCGATGTTCGCGATCGATGTGCGCTCCTGCGGTGTCGCCGTCTCGGCGATGACCAGCCTGGACCTCACCCGCCGCCTCGGCGAGGTCGTGTTGACCGGGGCCGGGGCCACGCTGCTCGGCTCCGACGGCGATGCGGCGACGGTGGCGGCGGCCGTCGCCCGCCACCTGCGGATCGCCCTGGCCGCCGAGGCGGCCGGTGGCCTTGCGTGGTGCTCGGACACCTGCGTGGACTACGCCGGCACCCGTGAGCAGTTCGGCCGCCCGATCGGCGCCTACCAGGCGGTCGCGCACGCCGCCGTGGACATCTTCGGCGCGGCGAAATCCGCGCGCGCCGCGGCGCGCTGGGCCGCGGTCGCCGCGGAGAACGTGGACCCCGAGGCCGAGTTGGCGGGGCACGTCGCCGCCCTGCGGGCGGGGGAGTCCTACCGCGTTCACACCGAGGCAGCCGTGCACCTGCTCGGCGGGATCGGCTTCACCTGGGAGCACGACATGCACCTGTACTACCGCCGGGCGCGTGCCTCCTCGGCGCTTGCCGGGGGCCCGGCGCGCCATCGCGCGGCGATCGCCACGCTCACCGGCCTGTAAAGGACTTCGCCGTGCCCTACAACTCCGTGTTCCGCCCCGATCTCTTTGACGGCCAGGTCATCCTGATCACGGGCGGCGGCAGTGGCATCGGCCGCTGCACCGCCCACGAACTGACGTCCTTGGGCGCCACGGTCGTGATCGCCGGCCGGGACACCGCGAAGTTGGAGCTGGTCGCAGGCGAGATCGCCGGCGAGGGCAACACCGTGACCACGCATGGCTGCGACATCCGGGACGAGGCTCAGGTCATCGACCTGATCGAGTTCACCCTGGCCACCCACGGACGCATCGACGCGCTGGTGAACAACGCCGGCGGGCAGTACCGACAGCCGCTCAAGGACATCTCCAGCAAGGGCTTCGAGGCCGTTGTGCGCCTGAACCTGTTCGGTGGCTTCATGATGATGCGCGAGGTCCACAACCGGTGGATGGGCGAACACGGCGGCGCGATCGTCAACGTCATCGCCGACATCTGGGGCGGGTGGGCGAACTACGCGCACTCCGGCGCCGCCCGTGGCGGCATGTGGACGCTCACCGAGAGCGCGGCCAGTGAGTGGGCGCCGTCGGGCGTACGCGTCAACGCCGTCGCACCCGGCGGGATCGAGAGCAGCGGCTTCGACACCTACGAACCCGACGCGCAGCGGGAAATTCTCAGATTTCCCGAGACGATCCCGCTGCAGCGATACGGCAACGTCGCGGAGATGTCCGGCGCGATCACCTACCTGCTCTCCCCGGCGGCCGCCTACATCACCGGCAGCTGCATCCGGGTGGACGGCGGCGCGTCGCAGGCCCGGTACTGCTGGAACCCGCCCGCGCCGCATCAGAACTCGCAGCCGTTCGGGGGCTTTCACCTGGACAGTCGCTCGAAACTGCTCAGCGAGGGTCCGCGAGCCAGCAAACGCCGGCCGTAGCCGGGGCATCCCTAGACTGGCGGCGTGGCTAGGCCCAGGCTCTCTCTCGTCGTTCCGATGTACGGCGTCGAGGCCTATCTCCCGGAATTCCTGGACTCGCTGGACGCGCAATCGGACTCACTCGCCGGCGTCGAGGTGGTGTTCGTCGACGACGGTTCTCCCGACCGGTCGGCCCAGATCGCCGCCGACTGGATGGCGGCGCACCCGGCTGTGCCGTCGATTCTGCTCACCCAGCAGAACGCGGGGTTGGCCTCGGCCCGGAATGCCGGCCTGGCGGCAGCGCGAGGGGAATGGGTGAGCTTTCCGGATCCCGACGACGTCCTGACGCCGACTTACCTTGCGGTGGTGCGTGCGTTCGTCGAGTCTGCGCGGGCCAGCAAGGTCGCCCTAGCCGCGACAAACTTGATCTATCTCGACGAGGAGACCGGGGCCCGCCGGGACGCCCATCCGCTGCGCTTCAAGTTCGCCGGGAGCCACCACCGCATCGTTGATCTGGGGCGGGCTCCGGACCATATCCACCTGTCGGCAGCCTCCGGGTGGTATCGCCACGACGTGATCCAGCGGTTAGGGCTGCACTTCGACGAACGCATCACCCCGACTTTCGAGGACGCTCATCTGACGGCTCGTTATCTGCGTGACGATCCGCGGATCGCCATGCTCGAGGACGCGGTGTATCTCTACCGGCGCCGATCCGACAGCAGTTCGCAGGTGCAGAGCGGGTGGTTGCGAGAGTCCAAGTACGTCGCAGTTCCGCGCCACGGCTGGCTGGACCTGCTGGAGTCCTTCACCTGCGGTGGGCAAGGGATACCAGGGTGGGTGGCGAACCTGGTGCTCTACGACATGATCGGCTATTTCCGTGCCGACCTTCGACCTGATTCCGCGACGCACGACATCCCGGCGGCGTGGGGCGAGGCGTTCATGGATGCCGCCGCCGAGGTGGTCCGCCGGCTGGGACCGGAGGTGATCGCGGACTACTCGGTGGGCTGGTGTACCCGTGACGTCCGCAGGGCGTTGCTGTTCGGGCTCGGCGAAGGTCCGACCCCCAGCGACATGTATTGCGACCGCATCGATGTGGAGCAGGCGCTGGTCCGGGTGACGCACTACCGGTACCGCGCAGGGGAACCGACCGTGACCTACACCGTGCGAGGCGCCCCTGCGCAGCCGGTGCACGAGAAGGTGCGGGCGATCGAGTTCTTCGGGCGGACTCTGGCCCGTGAGTACACGGCATGGCTGCCCCTCGGCGCCGTCCGGGTCAGGGTGGACGATCGCGCAGTCCCCATCGTCGTCGGGACTCCCAAGATGCCCCGCTACTCCGTCGGCGTGAATACCTTGCAGTCACAGTTGGCGCCGACTGCGACGGCGGGTGGCCGAGGCCAGACCCGGGGGGCCGAGCACGCCGGCGGGTCCGGCGGAAATCGGCGAACCTGGTTGCTGATGGGCACGGTCGACGCGGTGGGCGCGGACGCCGAGGCGCTTTACGAGGCGCTGCGCACCGCGGAGCCCGCGACGCCGTCCCACGTCGTGCTCGATCCGAATAGTCCCCAATGGAGCCGTCTGCAGGCGTCGGGAGTTCCGCTGCTCGCGTACGGATCGGCGGAGCATCTGCGAGCGATGGCGGACTGCCGTCATCTGGTCACCTCCCAACTCGACGAGCAGTTCTGGGAGGTCGTGGACGCCGCGTCAGGCGCCGACGGCCCACCACGCGTGATCTACCTGCCGCCGGACGAGGTGCGCAGAGTGGATCACCGCACCCTCAACAGGCGCACGCTCGACCTCGTCATCGTGGCCGGGCGCGAGGAATATGACCGGATCGTCAGCGAGGGCTCGCCGTTCGCCTACTCCACGAAAGAGGTCGCCCTCACCGGTCGGCCGCGTCATGACGGTGCTGCCGCTCGCCGGGTGTACGACGCCATTCGCGCTCTTGACCTGCCCCACGACGCCCCGCGGCCCTGACGAGACGCTCCGCGGCCCTGACGAGACGAGGGCGGCGGGTCAGGCTCTTCCGGCCGAGCTGAGCACGGATTCGGGCAGGCCCGCGTCGAGCTTGTGCAACGGGACGAGTTCCAGTCCGCGCCGGTCCAGGTCGGCCCGCACCGCCTGGTAGTGCTCGGGGTTCGCGCGCAGGTAGGCATTGATGTGGCCGGTCTCGGCCTGGACCAGACGATGGCGCGCCCGCGCCTGGCACGGCGATCCGGGCTCGATGTCGGCCAGGTGCTCGAAGACCTCCAACCGGCGGATCACGGAGTTGTCGTAGGAGGGTGCCCGGCGGGAGTTCGTACCCTCGGCAATGGACCGGTAGTACACGGCGTGGGCTTCGATCTGGCAGACCCGTAACGGCATCGGAAAGGCGTTGAAGAAGGCGAAATAGAACGCGAGGTCTTCGCCACTGCGCAGGTCCGGATCGAATCCGACGCTGCGGGCGGCAGATGTCGGCAGCAATTTGCATACGCTGTAGGTGGTCGCCACAAACAGCTTGCTAGGCGCCAGGGTGCGCCCCGCGCAGACGAGCTGACGCGCCATCCGATTCCCGAAGTCGGGCGACAACTCCCCGGAATGGACGTCGGCGAGGTGGGCGATGGCGACGACGTCCGGGGCCGCGCACGCCAGCAACCCGGCAAGGAAACCAGGGGAGACGAGGTCGTCGTCGTCGACGAACGTGACGTAGTCCCCGCGCGCCATGGCCATGCCCACATTGCGCGCCCTGCCGAGTCCAGCCTGGGTGCAGGCGGCGCGCCGGATCTGCAGGCGGGGATGCGCCGCCATGACGCTGTCCAGGACGGCGGCGGTGGCCTCATCCTCGAGGGCGCCGTTGCTGACCACGAGGACCTCGAACTGGTCGGGTGCCAGCTTTTGCTCGGCCAACGAGCGCAGGGTGTCACCGATCGAGGCCGCGCGGGCGTGGGTGCCGATGATGACGCTGACCTGCGGCTTTGTGGTGCCGGACACGTCACCTCCGCGGGCGTGATGGGGGAGCGCGCTGTGGCCGTTCGAACCCCGCGACCGCGCCATCGGCACTAGGCTTGATGCGCCGCCTGGAACGGTGGCAGCCAAGTTTACAACCGTCACGTCACCGGCATCGCCGGATGACCTCAACGCTCTGGGGTGGTTGGGCACATGAAGGTGCTGCCCGGTACGGAGCGGGCTAATCCTTTACCCGAGTCCGCCCTGATCGTCGCGGCGACCGTCGAGCGCGGTGCGGTGCTCGGGATGGCCTTCGACACGGTCGACCTGGTGACATTGGAGGATCTGCCGGCGGTGTTGTCGCTGCGCGGGTCCGCGGTGCGGTGCGTGGTGATCACTGCGGTGTCCACGCGGGGCGGACGGCTGGCCGGGGCGCTGGCGCAGGTGCGGACGCATTGCCCACCGACGGTGCAGATCTTCATCGACGTTTCCGGGCCGGGTGCTCCGGATCTGCTCCGCGACGGCGGCCAGGCGATGCGCGGGTTCCGCACCGTGGGGTGCGCGACGCTCTGGGACACCCCGTGTCTGGCGATCGAGGTCGCGGGAGCGCCCGACGAGGTGCCCGAGTTGTCCTGCCTCAACGGGGTCGTCGGCGCCCCTAAGACGCTTCTCGCCGCCTCACGTTCGGCCACAGTGCCGCCCGCACCGCTGAGCCCAGGTCCCGCCAGGCTCAATCGTGCCGCCGCCCGGTCACATCCCACGACGCCCCTACGCGCCCGAACTGCCGGCTCGCGTCCCGGGGGGTTTCCGACCCGTCGACAGCTTCAGGTCCTGGGGCTCGGCGGTGCGGCCCTGGTGGCCGTCGGCGCTGTCCTCGCCTTCGCGACTGACTCCGGTTTCTCTGGGTTTGCCCTCGCCGTGCTCGTCGGATTGGTCGCGGTCCACCTGCTGGATTCCCTGCGTGCCCGGGTGCTGCTTGCCCGTCGACTGGACCAGCTGTCCGCAGCGGTGCGGGATCGCGCTGGGCCCGGCGCCGTCGGCGATTCCGAAGCGAAGCTGAGCAAGCAGCTCAGCCAGGTGACTGCGCGGCTGACGGAGATCGAGCAGGACGTGGCGATCCTCGCCGCCTCCACGGTGGACACCGCACGATCCGTGGCGCGGTTGCACAACGGCGAGCCCACCGCAGGGCAGCCGGCGCACTCGCCCCCGCGCCCATGACCTGGTTGCTCACCGGCGGCGCCGGCTACATCGGCGCGCATGTGCTTGCGGCCATGCGCGCCCGGGGCCACGAGATCGTGGTGTTGGACGATCTGTCGACCGGGATTCGAGATCGCGTCCCGGCACAGGTGCCCTTCGTCCACGCCGATCTCGCGGACACGGCGGCGGTGACCGAGGCGATCCGCCGGTACCGGATCGGCGGGGTGGTCCACCTCGCCGCGAAGAAGTCGGTTCCCGAATCGGTTGCCGACCCCCTGCGCTACTACCGCGAGAATGTCGGCGGGATGGGCGCTCTGCTCACCGCGATGGCGGACTGTCGCGTGCGCAGGATGCTCTACTCGTCCAGCGCCGCCGTCTACGGGACCCCCGCGGGCGATCAGGTGGCAGAGTCGAGCCCGACCCGACCCGAGAACCCGTACGGCGCGACCAAACTCATCGGCGAGTGGATGGTGGCCGATGCCGGGGCGGCGACGGGGATGGCGCACCTGAGCCTGCGGTACTTCAACGTCGCCGGAAGTGGCGCCCCCGAACTGGGGGACGTCGGCGCCGACAACCTGATTCCCCTGGTGTTTCGCGCGGTGTCCGAAGGTCAGCGCCCCCAGGTGTTCGGAGAGGACTATCCGACGCGTGACGGATCCTGCGTGCGGGACTTCGTCCACGTCTGCGACCTCGCCGACGCCCATGTCGTCGCCGTAGAGGCGTTGCAGGACTCCCGCGCAGTCCAATCGGTGTACAACGTCGGTCGCGGTGTCGGCATCACGGTCAAGGAAGTCGTGGCAAGCGTGGCTGATGTGACGGGCCGTGAGCTGGGCTACGACGTGGTCTCCCGGCGCGCCGGAGATCCCGACCAGGTCGTCGCCTGCGTGAAGCAGATCGCGGCGGACCTCGGCTGGCACGCCCGCCGTGACCTGGTGGACATGGTGACCAGCGCGTGGCAGTCCTGGTGCTGGCGAGCCGGTGCGCACGATGACGGGCCGCCGGGCACGTGAGCACGCCGGGGGAGATCGTGGTGGTGGTGCGGGGTGATCGCTCGCATCCCGCCGACACGGCGACGTTCGCCGAGGCAGCGTCCGTGGCGGACGTGGCCGAACTCAAGGCCGCTGGCGCGAAACGGGAATGGGCGCGCATCACCGTCCTCGCCGATTCGCTCGCCCATCTGCGAGGTGCGCTTCCGCAATTGAGGCGCGCCGGCAAGGCTCACGCGGTCAGCATCATCGTGGCCCGCACCGATCGTCTGCGCGAGTTCGGGCTGCCGACCGGAATCGAACCGCAGCGGGTGGTCGCGGCGCGGTCGACGCCGTACGGAGCGAGCGGGATCCGACTCGATGTGGAGTTCGATCAGCCCGCATCGGCGGGTGCCGTCTGCGCCGAGATCTTCGCGCGGGCCTCGGTATCGAGGACAGGATCTACCGCGGGTCTACGCCTGGGCCTGACGGATGCTCAGGTTCTTCCCTGGGGCGCGGGCGACTCCGCCGCGCGCATGATCGGCCCGCGCACCGCGCTGGTGAAGGACATCACCGGTCCCGTCGTCGATCTGTTGGTCGGCCCGGTCTTGCCGTCGTCGGACGGGCCGGGTCCGATCCCCTACCTGACGCTGACCGAACGCTTCGCCCTCCCGCCGGTGGACCTCGCCGTGACCTCGCCCACCGGCTTCCGGGTTCACGTCGAGGGCGGAGACGGAACGCTACGGATCGACGGCGGGAACAGCACCACAGGCGCCACCTTTGAGATACGCGACGGGCAAGGGGCGAGAGTTGGCGGCGGCGACCTGCGCGCGGGGTTGTCCGAGAACGATCTCGGCGTCCTGCGCAGTCTGCGCAGCGTGCAGGTCGAGGGGGAGGATCATTTCGCGCTCGGCCGGATACTGACGCAGCTGGCCTGCGCCGGCGTCCCCACCCGGCGCTGCGCCGTCCCGGACCTGATCGCGGCAGCCCTCGGACCCGAACTGACGCAGCGTCTGGTGGGCGGGCTTGGCGACGCCGCCGATCCCGGCGCACGCGAGTCCTGGTCGGTGCAGACGCGGCGGATCGCCCTGTCGCGCTTCGGGGCACCCACCTACTGGGCGGCGGCCGCGGCCGACGCTGGGTTGAGGGTCCGGGCGCAGCCGACGGTGAGCGTGCTGCTCGCGACCAGGCGCGCTGATTTCCTGGCCTTCGCGTTGGCGCAGATCGCCCGTCAAGACTGGCCGCAGGTCCAGACCGTCCTGGTTCTGCATGGCGTCGCCGCCGCCGCACCGCAGGTGCGCACGGTGATCGAGGCTTTCGACCGTCCGCTCACCGTCGTCGAGGTCGGCGCCGACGTCATTTTCGGCACCGCGTTGCAGCTCGGCCTCGACCGGTGCGCGGGAGAGCTTGTCACGAAGATGGACGACGACGATTGGTACGGCGCACACCATCTGCGGGATCTGGTGCAGGCGCATTCCTACTCAGGGGCGAGTTGCGTCGGCCTTGCCGACCACCACCTCTACCTGCATGGCTCTGAGGTCACCATGCACTCCAATCCCCGCGGCACCGAGGCCTATGTCCGCTGGCTCGCGGGACCCACCATGCTCATGGCGACCGCGGAGCTGCGCAGCCTCGGCGGTTGGCGACCGGTGCCCCGAGCTGTCGACTGGCACCTGATCTCAGACCTGCGGGCTGCCGGCGGGTCCATGTACGCGATCCACGACCTCGGTTTCCTGTACTACCGCGGCGTCGACCACACCTGGACCGCGCCGACCGGCGACCGGTACTGGCTCGACTCCGAGCTCGAACAGCGGCCTGGGTTGCACGCCCCACCGCAGCTCGACCTATTACCCCATCCACGGATGAGGTAACGGACGCAGCTGCGGGGGTGGGACGAAGCCGGCCACTCGAGCCAGCTCGGTATCCAGCCAGCGGCTGTCCCCGCCGGCGGGAATCCACGTGTGGTCCCGGCCGCGGAAGTAGGTGAAGCCGAGGTCGTGGATGCCGTAGATCTCCCCGCCGGCGCGCAGGACTGAAGCGATCAGGTGGGCGTCCTCCCCGACGGAGACGGCCGGCCAGGCGCCCAGGGAGTGCAGGTCGCCCGCACCGATCAGCATGGTTCCGCCGTGCACCCAGTTGGTACGGGCCTCGGTGCTGACATGGGTCCACCGCATCGTCAGATCGGGCTCGGCGAGGTAGACGTGGTAGCCCCCGGACCCCACCAGGACCGCGCCGCTGTGCTCGTGCGCCTGCACCAGGTCGGTGACGTGGTGGGGTCCGTACCAGTCGTCGTCGTCCATCTTGGTGATCAGGCGGCCGGTGGCCTGCTCGAGGCCGGCGTTCAGCGCGTGGCCGAAGACCACGCTGGCGCCAACCTCGACGACCACCGGCGTGACGGAGGTTTCCGTCAGGGCGGCGAGTACCTGCGGGTCGTCTCGGTGAATGCCGTGCAGGATCACGACCGTCTGGAGCCGGGGCCAGTCCTGGCGGGCGATCTGTGCCAGCGCGAACGGCAGCAACGCGGGGCGCCGGGTGGCCAGCAGGACGCTCACCGTCGGCGGCGGCGGCGCGGGCCAACCCAGCCCCGCGGCCTGGGCCGACCAGAACGCGGCCGGGGCGAATCGGCCGAGGGCGAGCCGGCGGATCTCGATCGAGGCGGACTCCCGCGCGGTGGCATCGGCCAACGTGGTGGGATCGAGCGCGCGCAGCCGCTGGCCGAGCTCGGTGCCGAGCGCGTCCACCAGGGCGGGCGCAAGGTCGGGGGCGGTGACCGGGACGCCGGCGCAGCACAGCTGGGAGAGCACCCGGAGCAAGCCACGGGCGTGCGCGTCACCGGTGATAGGGCCGCTGACCCGGACGGCGCGCAGTGCGCGCAGGGTGGCGAGGTGATTCTCCGTCAGACCGACCTGCGGGTCGAGCCGAACGGTGGCGCCGGCCATGCGGAGCTCCGGGACTCCGACGGCGACGGTGAGCTCGCCGATGTCGGGCCCGGCGTCGGTGAACCCGCGCGGAGAGCAGATGGCGGTGTCCACCGGGGGGACGGCCAGGCTGTCCTCGACGCGCAGGATCGGCACGGTTCCCGCCGGCGCGCCGACGAGCACGTCGAAGGGTGC
This sequence comes from Sporichthyaceae bacterium, assembly GCA_052387905.1. Lineage (GTDB taxonomy): Bacteria > Actinomycetota > Actinomycetes > Sporichthyales > Sporichthyaceae > JBQTII01. Next base: position 51,464 of record JBQTIR010000022.1, read on the forward strand.
AGTGCCCGGCTCTGCGCCGGACGCGTCCTGTGTGGCGGCCGGGTCCCCGCCGCCCCAGGACAGCGCAGCGGGACAGGCGAGGCCCACCCGCAGGCCGGCGGTGGGGTGGGCCCGGGTGGTCGCGGCCGGGCGTAGGGCCGCGCGCACCAGGGCGATCACGTCCACCGGCTTGGCCACGGTGACCGACAGGGCCAGAGCGTCCGTGCCGCTGCGGGTCAGCCGGGACTTGGTGACGACCCGGCGCCCGACCGACGACGGCGCCCGCAACAGGCCGGGACGGTCGGTGGCGGTAACGACGATGCTCACCCGCCGAGACCGTCCGGCGCGAAGCAGCCAGGGCACGGCGCGGCGTAGCTCGGCCAGCGAGTCGGCGAGCACTGCCACCTCGTCCCAGCGATGCTCGGCGTGCTCCGGCCCCAGGTCGGCCAGCGACACGTGGGTCCAGTTCGCGTCGTAGGCCGCGGTGTCCGCCGCGCCGATCCGGACGAGCAGTCGCATCGACAAACCCTAACGGGGTAGCCCATACCGGGCTGGGACGTGACGGGGAGCGCCTCGAACGCAGCGCAAACCGCGCTCCACGGGCTGGCCAATGCGTAGGCTGAAGCAGTCGCCGGTACCAGGGGGTCGGCGCAACGGGAGGGGTCCACGGTGAAGTCCACGATCGTCGCTTCAGGCTTGGTCGGCACGCTTGCAGTCGGGGCGGTGCTCTCGCTCGGCAGCGGGACCGGCGCGAACGCAAAGGTCCAGGCCCCTGCCGCTGCCTCGGTCGAGTCGGCTGCCTCCGCGTACAAGCTCGTCTGGCGCGACGAGTTCAAGGGCAGCACCCTGTCGAAGAGGTGGTCCGTGCTGCCGACCGGCCCCTTCGCCGGGCGCACCTGCGCGGTGGCGTCGAAGAAGGTGTCCACCGTCAAGGACGGGTTCGCGCTGATCTCCGTCAAGGAGGACACCACGCGGACCCCGACGTCGCAGTGCCCCAAGCACTACCTGAACGCCCAGATCGGCACCCACAACTCCAAGAGTTTTCTCTACGGGAAGTTCTCCGCGCGGCTCAAGACCCAGTCCGCGATCGGCATGCACTCCGCCTTTTGGTCGCTGCCCGGCGGCGAGGTCCCGCCCGGCGTCTCACCGAACGATCTGCCTGGTTCGCAGGGCGTCGAGATCGACGTCACCGAGTACTTCGGGGACACCGGTAGGGACGGTGGTGACCTGTTCAGCTACGTCTACTGGCCGCGTAAGCGCGCCGACGGCACCGTGGAGCAGGTCAAGAGCGGGGGGCGGCAGACCAAGGCGGCCGGGATCCTCAACAACAAGCTGCCTTCGAAGGGTTTTCACGTGTACTCCGTCGAGTGGACGCCGACGCAGTACATCTTCAGCGTCGACGGCAAAGTGACCTCGCGGATCAACGTCGGTATCTCCCGCCGGCCGCAGTATTTGCTGCTCAGCAATCTCACCTCCGACTACGAGGTGGGCAGGATCAAGAAGAGCAGCCTGCCGGGGACGATGAAGGTCGACTGGGTGCGGGTCTACCAGAAGTAGTGATCTCTCCGGCTTAGGCTGATTCGTATTGCCCGGACGGGGGAGGGATCCACGGTGCGGTTCAAGCTGATCGGCCTGCTGGTGGCGGTGGTCCTGGTGATCGCCGGCGGGGGCGCCTTCCTCACGCTGCGCGACTCTGGCTCGGGCGCAGACCGCGCCGGCAGTGGTGAACTCGTGCTGCGGCCCCCGGTCGGGCAGAGCAAGGACGGCGCGACGGCCATGGTTCCGGCCGTGGCGACCTTCACCCCAGCCCGCAAAGGCGCCAAGGTGACGATCCAGCGTCAGGCGGGCGCGGGCTGGGAGACCGTCACGAGGGGCGCGCAGGACATCGACGGTCGGTTTGCGTTCCTGCTGCCCTCGGGCGACACGCAGTCCTATCGCGCGAAGACTCAGGCGCCCGGCAAGGACATCTTCACGGCGGCGGTCAGCAGTTCGCCGTGGAAGTTCACCTGGGGCGACGAGTTCGACGGCTCCGCGCTGCGCGAGCACTGGTCCGTGCTGCCCACCGGCGCGTTCGCCGGCCGGCCCTGCGCGGTCGCGACCGCGGACACCGCGGTGGTGAAGGACGGCATTGTCAGCATCCTCGCCAAGTACAACTCGAAGATCTCCCCGTTCCGCACCGAGACCTGCCCGGAGGGTCATTTCCGCAACGCTCAGTTCGGGACCCACGAGTCCCGGCTGTTCAGCTACGGCGTGTTCGCCGCGCGCCTGCGGACCCAGGCCACCGAAGGCATGCACTCGGCGTTCTGGCTCTACCCGCACGGTGACCCGCCCGTGGACATCCCCGCGGACGACCTGCCCAGTCACAAGGGCGTCGAGATCGACGTCGTGGAGTACTTCGGCGACAAATTCGGCAAAGCAGCGGACGAAGGCAAGACGTACAGCTACGTGTACTGGCCCCGCCAGGAGGCCGACGGCACGGTGACCAACACCAAGGACGGCGGCGCCCAGGACATCGAGCCCATCATCGGCGCGGGCAAACTGCCCTCTGAGGGGTTTCACGTCTACTCGGTGGAGTGGACGCCGACGGAGTACATCTTCCGCACCGACGGCGTCGAGACCTCCCGGGTCACCAACGGGGTCTCGCGGCGGCCGCTGATGCTCCTGCTCAGCATGCTCAGCTCGGGTTGGGAGACCCCGCGGCTGACCGAGGACAGCCTGCCCGCCGCCATGGACGTGGACTGGGTCCGGGTCTACCAGCGCGACGCGGCAAACGAAGGCATCCCGGCCGGAAGCTGATCAGAGCGCCCGGCTGGTCGATACGCTCGCTTCATGTTCTCGCGGTCGGTTCGAGCAAAGGCCCGGGTCGTGGCCTTGCGCGTCGGCCCGCTGGCGAACTTGGTGGCCGAGCGGGACGCCTGGCGCCGCCGGGCGCGGGCCGCTGAACGTAAGCTCGCGAAGCGGAATGCCGCGAAGCGCACGGCCGACCGGCGGGCCGGCCGCGCGCGCACCCGGAACCGGGCCAACGTTTGCGAAATCGTTCCGCCCGGACACTTCTACTCCCCGATCCCGGACCTAGACGAGGTCCGCTCCCGCGAAGCGGAGATATTTGCCCGTTCGCGCAACACGTTGCCAGGCATCGAATTGCACGCCGAGGACCAGCTTGCGTTGCTGCCCGCGTTCGCCGACTTCTACGCGGAGCAGCCCTTCGCCGAGGATCCCTCCGATGGATTGCGCTATGGCTTTCGGAACGGCTACTTCTCGTACGGCGACGGACTGGCGCTGTACTGCATGTTGCGTCAGGTGCAGCCATCGCGGTTCATCGAGGTCGGGTCCGGGTGGTCTTCGGCTCTGGCCCTCGACGTCAACGATCGCTACCTCGACGGCGGGATGGACTGTACGTTCATCGAGCCGTTCCCGGAGCGGCTCGACTCCCTGTTACGTCCCTCGGACCGGCAACTGTCCCGCGTCATTTCGACGCCGTTGCACGAGGTGCCGGCCGAGGTGTTCGCCAGCCTCGCGTCCGGCGACCTGCTCTTCATCGACTCGACGCATGTGTCCCGAGTTGGGAGCGACGTCAACCGGCTGTTCCTCGAGATCGTCCCGGCCCTCGCCCCTGGCGTCCACGTGCACGTCCATGACGTGTTCTGGCCCTTCGAGTACCCCGCGCCGTGGATCTATGAAGGCAAGGCAAGGCCTGGAACGAGGACTATCTACTCCGCGCGTTGCTGATCGGCAACGATCGTTTACGGGTCACCTGGTTCAACGATTTCCTGCGCCATGTCCACGGCGCGGAGGTCGAGGCGGCGATGCCGCTGTGGGCGCGCAACTCCGGCGGCAGCATCTACCTGCGCACCCAGTGATCGCGGACGGCCCGCAGCAGGCGGCCGCTCCGGCCGGCCGGGGACGTCGTGACCGGCACGGGTTGCGGCGCGGTGCCTCGCGGCTTGCGCGCCTTGGGCGGGGTCGGCGGAGCAGCGGGGAACTGATCGACCTCGGGCACGTAGCCAACAATCCCGGCCCGGGCATCGGCCACGGCACGCTCGATGATCGCATCGAAGGTGACCACCCAGTCCGGGGCCTCACGCTCCGCACGTCGGCGCCACGAGTCCAGGAATGTGTCGTGCCAGTTAGCCAGCACGTCCTCGGGGGCGGCGTCGAAGTACCGCCGCGCGAAGTACAGCCGGTTCCGCGTCATGTAGTAGAGGTAGTAGGGCGTCGGTAGCCCCGGGCGGGACCGCACGTGGTGCACCGTCACTGCTCGAGGGTCGACCAGGCATCGCCAGCCCGCAGCGCCGAGGTCGCGGCAGAACGCCGTCTCCTCGAAGTACAGGAAGTACTCCTCCGGAAGTAGCCCGACCTGCTCGAGCGCTGTCCGGCGGATCAGGATGGAGGCGCCATTGACGTAGTCGACCTCCCGGGGACCGATCGCCGGCGTGTCGGCCACTTGGCGGCCGTAATGGAGGTGCGACGGGGTGCCGAAGGTGGCGTCATCCACCAATCCGCCGTCGAACTGGATCTTCCGGCGGTTCGGGAAGACCAGGCGTGGGCCGATGGCGCCCGTGTTCGGACGTTCCGCACCGGTGGCCAGCAGCCGGGAGAGGCAGTCCGGCTCGACCTCGGTGTCCGGGTTGAGCAGCCAGATGAAGTCCGGGCGATCAGTGAGCGCGTGTCGGATCCCGACGTTGTTGCCGCCCGCGTAGCCGAGGTTTCCGCCGGAGGCCAGGCACTCGACGTCCGCTCCCAGCCGGTAAACGAGATCGGCGTGGGTGGAGTCCGGCGCTGAGTTGTTGACCACGATCACTCGCGGGTCAGCACCTGCGCTCGCCCGGACCGCGGCGACCGCGCGCAGGGTGTCCTCGGTTTCCCGGAAGTTGAGCACCACCGTGGCCACGCGCGGCGCGTCGGACATCGCTACCCTCCAGCTCGCGGGCCCTCGCCGGCGCCAGATCTACGCTATCGCCCACCGCTGCTGGGAAGGTCGCGCTGGCGACCGAAAACGATTACCGGAAGCCGTGGGCGGTAGTGTCCGGGAGTCGTTACCGAGCCTACGGAGGGGCCGTGAAGGCACTTGTTCTTGCCGGCGGGCCCGTCCGGGTCATCCGGTTCGTGCTCGGCGACCACGGCGTCTCGCGGGTCCGATGAGGCTGCTGGTCACCGGAGGAGCGGGTTTCATCGGCTCTCATTTCGTGCGCGCGTTGATCGCCGACGAACTTCCCGGTCTCGCCGGGGCGAGTGTCACTGTGCTGGACGCGCTGACCTACGCCGGAAACCCCGCCAATCTGGACCCGGTCCGGGCGAGCCCGCGCTTCGCGTTTGTCCACGGGGACATCACTGACCCGGAGCTGGTCGCCGAGGTGCTGCCCGGGCATGACGCTGTGCTCAACTTTGCCGCAGAGTCGCATGTGGACCGTTCGATCGCGGGCGCGGGCCCGTTCGTCCGGACGAATGTGATGGGCACCCAGGTGTTGCTCGATGCGAGTGTGGCTGCGGGTATCCCGCGCTTCCTGCAGGTGTCCACGGATGAGGTCTACGGCACCATCGAGTCCGGTTCGTGGCGGGAAGATCATCTTCTGGAGCCGAATTCCCCGTATGCGGCTTCGAAGGCGGCTGCCGACCTGCTGGTGCGTGCCTACGGGCGCACCCACGGGCTCGCGGTCAGCATCACCCGGTGCTCGAACAACTATGGGCCTTACCAGTACCCGGAGAAGGTCATTCCGCTGTTCGTCTCCAACCTGCTGGACGGCAAGAACGTGCCGCTCTATGGCGATGGGCTCAACATCCGTGACTGGTTGCACGTCGATGACCACTGCAGAGGTATTGCGGTGGTACTCACCGCCGGCAAGCCCGGCGAGGTCTACAACATTGGCGGCGGAACGGAACTGACGAACCGTGAGCTGACCGAGCGGTTGCTCGAGGCCTGCGGGGCAGGGTGGGATCGGGTCGACTATGTCGAGGATCGCAAGGCGCACGATCTGCGGTACAGCGTAGACATCGCCAAGATTGGTGAGCTCGGCTACGCACCGCGCACTGCCTTCGAGCCAGGGCTGGCCGCGACCGTCGGCTGGTACCGCGACAACCGCAGCTGGTGGGAGCCGCTCAAGGCGCCCGCCGCTCTTCGATGACCCGCTGGCTGGTCACCGGGGCCGGCGGGATGCTCGGCACCGACCTGGTGCAGGCCCTCGCCGGACGCGACGTGTACGCCGCCACCCGGGCTCAACTGGACATCACCGACCCCGGCGCCGTAGCGGCGGCGGTCGATGGGGTGGACGTCGTGGTGAATGCCGCCGCCTGGACGAACGTCGACGGTGCCGAATCCGAACCCGGACCGGCGGCGCTCGTGAACGCCGACGGACCCGGGGTGCTCGCCCGCGCCTGCCGGGCCGTCGGCGCCCGACTGGTGCACGTGTCCACGGACTACGTCTTCGCCGGTGACGCCGGTGGCTCTGACCCCTCGCAGGCGCCCGCGTACGCCGAGGATGACCCGACCGGGCCTCGTACCGAGTACGGCCGAGGCAAGCTTGCGGGCGAGTTCGCGGTGCTGACGGAGGGTCCGGCGGAGGCGTTCGTCGTACGGACCGCCTGGCTCTACGGCGCAACCGGCCGCAACTTCGTGCGCACCATGCTCGAGTTGGAGCGCAGTAAGCCCGAGATCGATGTTGTGGACGACCAGTGGGGCCAGCCGACCTGGACCAGGGACCTCGCGCAACGCCTCGTCGCCCTCGGCGAAGGCAACGCGGCCCCCGGTATCTATCACGCGGCAGGCAATGGGCGGACGACCTGGTGCGGGCTGGCCAAGGCGGTGTTCGCGGCCGTCGGGGCGGACCCGGACCGGGTACGCCCGACCACCACTGACCGGTTCCCGCGACCCGCGCCACGGCCCGCGTTCAGTGTTCTGGGACAACAGCGACTGGCCGCCGGGGGCGTCGAGGCTATGCCGCCCTGGGCGGAGTCCGTGCGGGTGGCAGTTCCTGTGCTCATCACGACCGAAGGGAGCCGACCGTGACGCCGTCGCTGGAAGCCGTCCCGCTGGCAGTGCCCGGCTCGTGGGTCCTCACCCCACGTCGGCACGGCGACGACCGGGGGGAGTTCTGCGAGTGGTTTCGGGCGGACGTCCTGTCAGCGGCGATCGGGCACCGCTTCGACCTCGCCCAGGCGAACTGCTCGGTGTCCCGCCGGGGCGTTCTGCGGGGAATCCATTTTGCGGACGTCCCGCCCGGACAGGCGAAGTTCGTCACCTGCGCGGCGGGCGCGGTCCTCGATGTAGTGGTCGACATCCGGGTGGGTTCGCCTACGTTCGGGGCCTGGGACTCGGTCTTGTTGGAGGCAGGGGAGCGCCGTTCGGTCTACCTTGCCGAAGGACTCGGCCATGGGTTCTTCGCCATGACCGACGACGCGACGGTGATGTACCTGTGCTCGACGGGCTATGCGCCCGGCCGCGAGCACGGAATCGACCCGCTGGACCCGGCGATCGGAATCGCCTGGCCGACGGGCATCGAACCGGTGCTGTCCGCGAAGGACGCCGAAGCTCCCTCCCTTGAAAGCGCGCAGTCCGACGAATTGTTGCCGCGCTACGCAGAGTGCCAGAACTACCTGGCCGAGCTCCGCCTACGTTGAGCGCGCCGGTTCCGGAGCTGGTCCAGCTCCACGGCGAGTTGTAAGGCGTGGGTACGAGCCGCCTTGGCCTCGGCGCGGGCTTCATGCACCGCAAACTCGATTTGCCGCTCGAGGGTCGCCTCAAGCCTTGCCAATTGCCGGCGCAGGATGACCTGCGATTCGTAGGCGTCCTGGTAGAGGTCCGCAAGGCGCCGATTCTCATCGACACTTCCGTCGTCCTGTGCTCGGTCGCGCCATGAAACAGGCTCGGGAACCGGTACCCCCACGGCACGCGCAGTGGCTTCCAGGTAAGCACGGCCGTACTTGAGGTCGGGTTCGAGGTAGGCGCCCTCGGCCCACTCGTTCCAGGCGTTGATCAGGACGAGTCCGTCGGCGGGCGTGCGCTTGTGGACCTCGCTGAGCCACTCCTGGTAGAGCTCGGGGGTACTCCCATGCACCAGCAGCGTCTTGCCGTCACCGCGGCGGGCCGTGTTGTCCCACGACGGAATCACGCACTCGTGGCGGGTCCACGCAGGCTTCGGGGCCGCCAGGTAGGCGTTCTTGATCTGCTCGTAGGAGAACGCGATGTTGTCCGGGTGGCACCCCGCCGGGGTGATCCTGGGCACCATGTCCGGCGTGCCGTGGGGCAGGAACTGAGCCGCTGAATCCGCGCCGTACCCCACGGGGTCGGTGTGGTCCCCGTGGGTGTCGAACTTGATGACGTGCACATCGCCGAGCCCGGCGTCCGCCCACATCCGCCGCCATCGCGTCAGCGTGGCGTTCGAGTCCGGGATCGCCTGGATCCGGTAGATGAACAGGATCGGCCGATCGTTGATTCGCAGGTACCGGGGATGGGACATCACCCGGAGCAGGAAGCGGCCGTGTTCCTCCTCGTCTTCCGGGCTGTAGGTCTGGGTGAGCAGGACCTCGTGCCGGCTGGCATCCCAGTGCCTGCTCCAGTTCTCATTCGCCCAGGCGAGGCAGAACGGGATGTCCGGGGCGCCGTTGTCCAGCACGTCGTCGATGACCTTGCGCAGTGGCCGGGTGCCATGGAACCAGTAGTGGTAGTAGCAGAACGCGTCAATACCGTGCTGCTTGGCGAGGCGGGCCTGCTGCTCGCGGACCTCGCGGACCCGCAGGTCGTAGAAGCCCAGCTCCTCGGGCAGCCGGGGCTGGTAATGCCCCTCGAAAAGCGGGCGGGCTTGGGCCACGTTGCGCCACTCGGTGAACCCGGCGCCGTACCAGGCGTCGTTCTCCGGGATCGGGTAGAACTGCGGAAGGTAGAAGGCGATCGTGCTCGGGCGGCCGGTCGGGTCGCTCACCCTGCGGATCCGCGAGAAATACTGCGCATCTTTCGTACCACTCTTCGCACCGGCGCAGAGTAGCGGACCACCTTGCTGCGGCGCAGGGCGCGCAGCTCCTTCTGGGCCTTCGCGCCACGTGCGGTCTGCGCCGCGAGCCGGGCTACCTTGCGATCTGCAGCGCGGCGCCGGGCCTGTTCCGCCCGATGGGCGACGACGAGGGCGTCGTGCGAGGCCTGAAGGTCCACGTACTGTTCGGCCAGCCTCGCCAGTTGGTCGCTGCCGTCGTCCTTCACGGCGGTGAAAACGAACTGGTAGGACTCGGCCTCGGGGTCGCGGAGGATCTCGGTCAGTACTGCGGTAGGGATGGACTTGCGCTTGACCTGAAGCTCGGTCTCGAACGCCGGGATGCGGACCCGCTGCATGTCAACGATCACCAACCCGGCACTGCGCACCAGCTCCTGCACTGTCTTGTAAGTGAAGAATCGGATGTGGGTCGCATCGAGCAGCCCCACCGGCCGGTAGTCGAACCTGCCTTGAAGCAGGGACATGCGGACGTCCGCGTGCGCGATGTTGGGTAGTGAGATGACGACCTTGCCGTTCGGGGCGAGCAGTTCCGTGACTTGGAGCAGAACGCGCTCCGGATTGAGTAGGTGCTCGAGAACGTCGCCAGCCAGGACCGCGTCGAACGGACCGGTCACCCTGGTAAGCGTCTCGACGCTGTTCAGGTCGCCAATCACGACGGCCTCGGCGCATTCCTTGAGATGCACAGCCGCGTCGGGGTCGTACTCGACCGCGGTCACCTTGCAGTTCTGCGCGGCCATCGCCCGCGTCATGTGGCCGTTGGCCGCGCCGAGTTCGAGCACGCGCTGGTTCCAGCCCACCATGCCGAGTGCGAAGGCATGGCAGTTGTTGGGCGCCTGGGGGTTCACTGCCACGTCGTAGCGGTTGGACATGCTGCTCCTAGCGGTGGCTCTGCCTGGTGAGCTGTCGAATTGAGACACCGCAGGATACAACACCACAAAAACAATCCATTCTTGTTGTATTTAGATCGATGAGTGCAACATCGGTGTGTCCGGATTGGGATGTAGCCGAATCGGCCCTGCCATAATGCGGCGACGTTGACGTCGCGCCCGGGGTGATGCCACGTGGCGATGCCTGAGGGGAATCGATGGTCAGTCGTTACGACGCGGCGGTGGATCCGGAGAACGCGAACAACGCTCACTCTCTCGCCCTTGCCATGGTCGGCTGGAACCGGCGTGTTCTCGAGCTGGGCGCTGCCAGTGGCCACATGACCAAGGCGATGGTCGCTCAGAACTGTCGGGTGACCGCAGTGGAGTACGAGGCGGAGTCCGCCATGCACCTCAAAGAGGTGGCGGAGGCGGTCATTGTCGGTGACCTCAATGACGTGGAGACCGTGCCGTCCCTGCCTGGGCCCTACGACGTGATCCTGGCCGGCGACGTCCTGGAGCACCTGCTGGACCCCAAGCGGGTGCTGCTCCAGTTGGTCGACAAGCTCGAGCCCGGCGGCCGGATTGTCGTGTCCTTGCCACACGTCGCTCATGTCGACTTGCGGCTGGCACTCCTGCAGGGTCGCTTTGACTACGGTCCCTGGGGCCTGCTGGACGAGACGCACATCCGTTTCTTCACCCTGAAGACCCTCCGAGAACTCGTCCAGAGTGCGGGTTTGTCGATCGTGGAGATGAAGAGGGTCCGCGTCCCCGCGTTCGAGAGCGAGCTCAGGGTTGACCGTAAGTCGGTGTCGACGGCCCTGCTGAACGAGATCCTGGCCGACCCCGAGGCTGAGACGTACCAATTCGTCTTCACCGCTGTTCGCAATGACGGTGACGGGCATCTGGTCGAACTGGCGAACAAGTACGACTCGCTACAGGCCGATTACCAGGATCTTTTCGTGACACGGCAAGCCGAGCGGGCCCGAATTCGGGCCCTGCAGAAGCAAGTTCGACAGCTGGAAACCAAGCTTGGAAAGGTCACCCAGAAGCGAGACGCCAGCCTGCGGCAACTCGATGCCCTGCGACGGAGCCGAGTTCTGCGTTACTCCGCTCCAGCCCGCGCAGTGTTGCGGCGTTCGCGCCGAGTGCTGCGAGCGAAGAAGTGAGCGGGGCAAAGGTCGGACCGCGGACGGCGCCCTGGCTGGAGTGGCTGCAGCCCGGACGCGGCGAAGGCAGCTGACGAGCGACGATGCCCCGCCCGCGGCTCATCGTCCACCTCGGCCTGCACAAGACCGGAACGACGAGCATCCAGCAGTACCTCAGCGACAACCCGTACGGCCTGTACAAGGCGGGGGTCCTGTATCCGTCCACCGGCAGGCACCCGGTAGCCGCTACTCAGCACGCATTGCTGGCCAACGGATTCCACGACCACCCGTTGTTCGGTATCTTCGCCCTCGCTAAGCCCATAGACACCGACCTCGTGACCAGGGCCTTGATCCATGAGGTGGAGCTCAGCGGTTACGGCACGGTCGTGGTATCCGCGGAGGAAATGGCCCGGTTCGATGAGGCCGCCATCGGACGTTTCACGTCCGCTTTCAGTGACTTCGACATCTACCCCTTGGTGTTCGTGCGCAACTTGGCTGACCTCCTCGACGCGTACTACTCGACCTTGATTTTCTACTCGGGGGTCACCGACCCGCCGGGGTTGAACCTTGTCCAGACCGATCTAGGCGGGCCACTGCGGACGTGGGCCGCAGCGGCGGCAGACGGCCGGATCTGCGTGGTGGATTACGACGCGTCTCCGAGCGGTGACTCGGTCGTCGACTTCCTTCTGGCGTGCGAGATCGACTCGCTCGCGCTTCCTAGTCCCGGGCATTCTGCCCGGTTGAACCAGTCGGCGTCCCCTGCTCTCGTGGCACTCGTGCGCGACCTGCGCAAGGCAGGGGCGTCTGAGGAACACCTCGAGGGACTCCGGGGCCAGTTGGGTGACGTGGTGTTCTCCGAGCGTCAGACCAACCTGTCGAAGGAACTGGCCGATCAGCTCCAGGAGCGCTACGAGCGGCTCTTCTACCAGCTGCGTGGGGCGCCGTTCGTCCGCTGGATCGGCACCTCAGCGCTGCCGCGCGCCCGGCGCGAGGACGCCGTGCAGATCCATGACCTGGCTGGGGCCGTTTTCGCGCTCGGGCGGGCTATCGGCGCAGACGACTGACCGAGGCCAGTCCCGGCCGCCGAGCACCGCTAAGACCCGCTCTGCACCGCGACGTCGCCGCGGCGCAGGTCCAGCGCGCGACCGATCGCGAAGACGGCGGCGGCGACGTTAGCAACGTGGATCGGCCGCTGCGCGCGGGGCTGCGGCTCGTTCACTGATCCGATCCACTGTACGAAGGATGAGTTTCGTAGTCGTTCGAAGAACTTCGCGTACCGCTCGCTCAAAACTGCGGCGAGGTCCTCGGGAACGTTGGTCTGGTGCTCGACGAAGGCGATGTGGGAGAGCTGTTGCACCAGGCCCTGGATGTTGATCTCGGCGATGCCCTGCGCGCGGAAGTCTCGCACCAGTGCCACGACGGCCGGGGGGACGGGGTCGGCCGGCGGGTCCGGGTCGGGCGGCGGGCAGGGTAAGCAATCGCCGATCCCGAAAGCCGCCAGCAGGTCCGCGGTGACGCTGCCCGTGGGCGAGGCATCGGCGTCGATGACGCGGAGCTTGCCGTCTGAGGCGATCGACGCCCAAGCGGCCAGGCGCTTGACCATGCCCCGTTCGAGCATGCCGGGACCTGGTTCGTCCGACACCGTTCCGGACATCACCATCGACCCATAGCGCTGGCTCAAGGCGTCGGGGAAGTTACGTATCACCACCACCGGCGCCACGTCGAAGTCGGCGAAGGCCGCGGCGAACTCGGGCACGTCGGACTGGTTGAGGCGAGCAAGATCGTGCGTCGAGATGATCACCGTCTTGGCCCCGGAGAGCCGCACCTCGCCCAGGATGGCGCTGACGAGTTCGCCGCGTTCCCGGGGCCAGGAACAATTCCCCTGGTCGACCGGGCCGGAGCCGTCGAACATTGGTGCGAGCAGCGTGTGGGCGGACGGTACGGCAGCGCTCCGCCCCGTCGCGGGGTAGAGGATCCCCTGCTCGCGGAGCAGCGGGAAGTGGCCGACGAGGTAGTGCTGCAACGAGCGGCCGGTGGCCTCGTCCCAGCCGAGGTGCAGGATCAGCCGCGGGCGTCCCCCGGGGCTGGTCATGACTTGCGCCAGTAGACGCCTGTCCAGTCGATCTCGTGGATCGGGTCGGTGATCCCGCGCTCACCGCGGAAGTCTTCCACTGCCTTGGCGCACGCAGGTATGGAGCTGAAGTCGTCCACGATGACGAACCCGCCGGCGCTGACCTTGTCGTAGAGGGCCAGTAGGGCGACCATGGTGGAGGCGTACATATCGCCGTCGAGTCGCAGGACGGCCAGGGTGTCGATCGGTGCCGTGGCCAGGGTGTCCTCGAAGAATCCGGGCAGGAACTTCACCTGCTCGTCGAGTAGTCCGTAGTACGCAAAGCGTCCCTGCACTTCGGCCGCGGAGACCGCAAGTTCGGGGTAGCTGAACAGGACGTCACCTTCGTCGGCCGGGTAGCGGGCGTCGGGTGGCGGAAGGCCCTGAAATGAGTCGGCCACCCAGACTGTGCGGTTGGTGACGCCGTGGGCCTTGAGAATCGCGCGCATGAAGATGCAACTGCCGCCCCGCCAGACTCCGGTCTCGATCAGGTCGCCGGGCACCTTGTCCCGGATGACCGTCTCAGTGCACTCCCGGATGTTGGCCAGCCGTCGCAGGCCGACCATCGTGTCAGCCGACGAAGGCCAGTCCCGTCCGATCTCGCGAGCCCCAGAATCAAAGTCAAGTGCCTCATGGGCGACCAGGACCGGCTTGTCAGCTTCAGCCTCCAGTAGACACAGCAGGTAGTCCCGGTAGGAACCTTCGGGACGTGCGAGAGCCGGTCCGGCGTGCTCGAGCCCGTGCCGCGTCAGCACATTCGCGAGCAGCGTGAGGTAAAGGTCGGCAGCCGGGGTATCCATCAGCGCAAATCTACTCGTGCGGCACCGCACATGTTCGCGCCGGGCGCCGAGCGAGTCTGCACGTTGTCGCCTACTGCCTGCCCCCTGACTGGCGTCGCTCCCCTGGGGATGAACCGCGCCTGGTCAGGTCTGTGGCCACGGGCCGCTCGGGCCTCGCTCAAATACCACCACGCCGCAATACACACTCATACAGCGAGTGGTCCGGGTGAACTTCGACGGAAGCAGCCCCGGGTCCCTGGAGTGGCACGCGTGCAGGTCGTCGATGCGTTCCTTGGCATGCTCGATGAAGGTGCCCGGCCTGCGGTGACCGCCGCCGAATTCCGGCCAATAGCTCGTGCAGAGGTCTTCGGCGAAGTACACGCCGTGCTTGGACATCCGCGGGTAGATCTCCTCGAACGTCGTGACCTGCTGCGCCATCGTGTGGCCGCCGTCCTCGATCACGATGTCGATCCGGCCGATTTCGCGCGCCAGGCGGCGTAGGAACTTACGGTCCTCCTGGTCACCGATGTGAATCGTGAGCTGCGGTCCGGAAATTCTCTTGCACTCGGGGTCGATGTCGACACCGTGGATCTGGGCGAGTGGGCCGAAATAGTCCCGCCACATCTCCAGAGAGCCGCCCTTGTGGACGCCGAATTCGACCACGACCACCGGTTTGCCCCGAAACTGATAGAAGTGCCGGTGGTACATATCGAGATAGTCCGTGCCCTTGAAGGCGAACCGGCCGGTGTGATTTTCGAGCCAGAGCGGGAGGGGGTTGGCGTTGGCGTGGCCCTGTGAACGGCGTCCAGTCGCGCGCCGTAGACGAATCCGTGCTGGCTCCGGCAGGCGCTGAAGGATCTCTCGGCGGCCGCGGCGGTAGGTGTTGACGAGCACCGGAGGCACTTCCGTGACGCCCTGTCGTTTCATGGCATCCATCGTCGCACCCCTTCGCTATGCGTCGGCCCCACACGGTGCAGAGGTGGACCTGGTGCGTGTGGTACTACCCCCGCAGGCGTGGGCGTACGCGCCCCGCAACTGCGACCTACGAGCCGCGACCTAGTACCTGAACCCGTCGGCTGTGGGGCCCCTACGATGCGGACATGCGAGGCATCATCTTGGCTGGCGGGACCGGGTCCCGGCTTCACCCGATCACTCTCGGCACGAGCAAGCAGCTCCTGCCGGTCTACGACAAGCCGATGATCTACTACCCGCTGTCCACCCTGATCCTCGCTGGCATCAAGGACATCCTCGTCATTACGACCCCTGAGGAAGCTGCGCAGTTCGTCCGGCTGCTCGGGGATGGTTCGAGGTTCGGGATCAACCTCACCTACGCGACCCAACCCAGCCCGGACGGCCTCGCGCAGGCCTTCATCCTGGGTGCGGATCACATCGGCACCGACCGGGTGGCACTGGCGCTCGGCGACAACATCTTCTACGGCGCTGGTCTGGGCGCCCAGCTGCGCGAGTTCGACAACATCGACGGTGCCGCGGTCTTCGGGTACCGGGTGGCGAACCCCGAGGAGTATGGCGTCGTCGAGTTCGACCGTGCCGGGAGGGTCATCTCCCTGGAGGAGAAACCGGCTCACCCGCGAAGCCATTACGCCATCCCCGGGCTGTACTTCTACGACAACGACGTGGTGGCGATGGCGCATGAGCTCAAGCCTTCGGCCCGCGGCGAGCTGGAGATCACCGACCTGAATCGGCAGTACCTCGATCAGGGCAGGCTCCGCGTGTCAGTGCTACCGCGCGGGACCGCCTGGCTGGACACCGGAACCTTTGACGCGCTCAGCGACGCCGCCAATTACGTCCGCACCATCGAGAGCCGCGAGGGCCTCAAGATCGGCTGCCCGGAGGAAGTGAGCTGGCGGGTCGGCCTGCTCACCGATGACGAATTGCGCGAGCGTGCGCAGCCCTTGCTGAAGAGCGGCTACGGCGCTTACCTGCTGAGCCTGCTGACGTAAGTCCGGCGCGCCTCACCAGCCGTCGGCGCGCCACTCGGCGATCGAGGGACGCTCCGCGATGGGCGTATCGCCGATGCTTGCAGGGCTTAGGACTGCTACGATTGCTACGGTATCGGGAGGTCGGGATGGCAGAGCAATTGGCACATCGGGATCTGCGCAATCGCAGCTCGGAGATCCTCCGTGCGGTGGCCCAGGGCGCTTCCTACGAGATCACCAACCACGGCCAGGTTGTCGCGTTGCTGATCCCGGTGGGCGCGGAACCTATGAACGTGCGGCGAGCGGGCATCCGGAGAGGGTTTGGCGAGATCGTCGGGGCTTGCCGACCGGAACGGATCCAGGACGTGCTCGACGAGTTGCGGGCCGAGGGGTGAGGCATTACCTCGACACCTCGGCCGCCGCGAAGCTCCTCGTCGAAGAGACGGAGTCCACCCCGCTCAAGGATCATCTCGACGGACTTCCCGACGCCGACGAAGTGATGTCCGGTGCGCTACTCGAAACCGAGCTGCGTCGAATCGCCGTCCGCCTCGAGCTGGATCAGGCGACCGTCAGCGAGGTACTCAACCGCGTGGACCTCGTCGACCTGTCTCGTGCGGAGTTCCGGACCGCCGGTGTTCTCCCCGGCCCGAGCCTGCGCAGCCTGGACGCGCTCCATGTGGCTATGGCGCTGCGAATCGGAGCCGACGTGCTCGTCGCCTACGACCAGCGCCTGATCGCCGCGGCGCAGTCACTAGGTCTTGACGTGGTCTCTCCGGGGATCTGACGGAACGTCGTGCGCGTGGGTCTGCGCGCTCATGTGCGGTACCCGAATCCGCGCTACCAACCGCGGGCGCGCCACTCGGCCAGGGAGGCCCGTTCGGCACCGATCGTCGTGTCCCCGCCGTGGCCGGGGTACACCCAGGTCTCATCGGGCAGCGCGGCGAAGAGCTTGGTCTCGACGTCGTCAATGAGGCGGGCGAAGTTGTCCTTGTCGCCGAAGGTGTTGCCGATTCCGCCCGGGAAGAGGCAGTCGCCGGTGAACAGGTGGGGTGGGCCGTCCGGGTCGGTGTAGAGCAGCGCGATGCTGCCGGGGGTGTGCCCGACCAGGTGGATCGCACGAAGGCTTGCCTCGCCGACGGTGATCGTGGCGCCGTCGCTCACGGGGGAGTCGGTGGGGGCGGGGATGCCCGGGGCGTCGTCGGTGTGCGCGACCGTGCGGGCACCGGTCGCCGCGACCACCTCGCCGAGCGCCTGCCAGTGGTCGTAGTGCTGATGGGTCGTCACCACGGTGGCGAGTGGCCCGTCCAGCATGCCGAGCAGGGTGTCGGCCTCGTTGGCGGCATCGATGAGGAGCTGCTCACCGGTCGCGGTACACCGCAGCAGGTAGCTGTTGTTGTTCATCGGTCCCACCGCGGCCTTGGTGATGACGAGGCCGGGAAGCTCACGGACGTGGGGGCTGCCCCCGACCTCGACGTTGCCGGTGTAAGCAGGGCTGGCCATGGCAAACTCCTCGCGCTCGTGTGCACCCCGGTGGGTCGGAGGCTTCCCAGACCGATTTTGCCTGCCCGAGGTATGTCCTCCTGCAGCGGACTGGAAAAGTCATGTAGATGGGTGAACTTTCGGTGGATCGAACAGCCCTGCACCGCTGGGTGTGCCGGGTCGCTGCGGTAGCGCTGGTCGCCGGCTCCGCCGGTCTCGGATTGCCTGCACCTGCCCGTGCAGCGTCCATCACGTCCACGGTGACGATGGTCGGCGAGACCGGGGACTTCATCGCCGGAGGCACCAAGGCGTACTTCTGGCGCACGGGCCTGGACGACATTGACGTGAGCGCTGGTCCGACGGCCATCGAGGTCTTCGCCAAGGACCCGTCCTACACCGACTACTTCCGGTTCACGTTCGCTCCGGCCAAGGGCGAGACCTTCGCGACCGGCGTCTACGCCGGCGCCGAGCGCACCCCGTTTCGCGCCGACGGCAAGCCGGGCATCTCCATCTTCGGCAGCGGACGTGGCTGCAACGAGGTGGCGGGCAGCTTCGAGATTCTCGAGATGTCGCAGGACCTGAGCCGGCTGTGGATCGTGTTCGAACACCACTGCGAGAGCGCCACTGCGCCGGCTGCCTTCGGCGA
Source organism: Sporichthyaceae bacterium (assembly GCA_052387905.1). Lineage (GTDB taxonomy): Bacteria > Actinomycetota > Actinomycetes > Sporichthyales > Sporichthyaceae > JBQTII01. The sequence continues at coordinate 69,386 of JBQTIR010000022.1, forward strand.
GATCCGCATCAACATGCCCGCAGATCCCGATCTGCTGGTGGCGCCGACCCGGGTGGACTGGCCGGAGCGGACCGTGTTCAGCGCCGGGCGCAGCGTGCCCGTCACTCTGGTCAACACCGGCTCGAGCGAGGTCACGGTGTCCACACCCGTGCTGTCCGGTCCGGCCGCCGCCGATCACAGCGTCGAAGCGAACACATGCGAGACGCTGATGCCGGGTTCGAGGTGTGTGGTGACGGTCAGTCAGCGTGCGCAGAGCAGCGGCCCACGCACGGCGCAGCTCAGCCTCGCGACCTCGGCCCGCGGTGCCCCGTTCCTGGTGGACCTGAGCGGTGAGGGGCTGATCGACCCGGCCTTCGCCGACACGGTTGGCGTTCCACCGGACCCGGTCGGCACACCCGCTTTCACCGCAACCCTCGACGAGCTGGTGCTGACGTGGCAGAACCCCGCCAGCGTCGACTTCACGGAGACGGTGATCCGCCAGGCCGTCGGGAGGGTCCCGCCCGCGACGATCACCGACGGCGAGCAGGTCTACGCGGGCCGAGACTCCACGACGACCCTGACCGGTCTGGACCCCATCACCTACTCCTACTCGCTGTTTGCGCGCGACGTGGAGGGTTTGGTGGCCGAGCCCGCGACGCTCACGGTCGCCGCCGCCCGAATCACGCTGGCGTCAAGCCGGTCCTCGGTGGTGTACGGCGAGGCGGTCAAGCTCAGCGGCACCCTGACCGACGCCGTCACCGGTGAGCCGCTGGTGTTCCGCGAGGTGCGCATCCTGGCCTACGACCCGGTGACCGACGAGATCTTCGAGGCCGGTCTGGAACAGTCCGGGCTGGATGGGAAGTTCTCGCTGAAGGTGACCCCGGACCGCACCTATGAGTACGTCGCAATCTTCCCCGGGGACGACAAGGGCATCGGCGGATTCAGCACACCCAAGACGATCCCGGTCAAGGCGTCGGTCGTTCTGCTGCCGGTGAAGAAGAAGGGCAAGCTGGGGACGGCGTTCGTCCTCGTCGGTGCTGCCGATCCGTTGTCGGTCTCGGTGCCCTACGTCCTGGAACGCCTGGTCAAGGGCAAGTGGAAGTCCGTGGAGAAGCGCAGCCCGAACCGGGAGGGCATCACCAAGTTCAAGGTGAAGCCGGCCAGCAAGGGAAAGCACACCTACCGGGTCCGCCGCGGGGCTGTGCCCGGGGCCAAGGCCGGAACGAGCAAGCCGGTGACCCTCACGGTCACGTAGCCGGGCACCCGCTCTGGTCGGGCAGCAGGGGGCTGGCGTAGATCCGCCAGGTGCGCCCGCCCTCACTCCAATGGGTGGCCGCGTCCTCACCTCGTAGTGCGCCGCGCAGGGCCAGCGCGGCAGAATCGCCCAGCACCGTGCAGCCCGCGGCGCGGGCCAGTGCTGCCAGCTCGATGTCCCGGGCCGGCCAATCCTTGATCTCGGGGTCGATGCCGCCCCGTGCGGGGCGGACCGAGACCGCGAACCGGTCGGACTCCCACGGCGCCGGCGCGGAGACCCCGTCCGGTCCGGCGAGCGCGGGCAGGTCTCGCAACGCCGTGAGGAAGGCCTCCGCGCGTGCCCGGCGGTCGGCCACCGCGGGGCTGTCGCTCGCCCGCGGGCCGAAACCGCTGAACGAGCTGGTGTACGTCAGGTCATCGAGCGCCACGGAGATGACGGTGACGCCGGCATCGGGTTCGCTGGCGTCGCTGTAGCTGTTCTCCGCGAGGCCGGCGGCCCGTACCGCGGCGAGCAGGCGCCCCAGTGCCTCGGGGGTGAGCGTGCGCTGGGTGAGGCCGGGAAGCGCGGGTTCCTCGACGTCCTGCTGCGCGGCGCTCGGGTCGGCAGCGGGGTCCGGGACCGGGTCGATGACGGTGTCGAGGGTGAGCACCTGGCCGTCCCGATACACGGTGACCTCCGGTGGCGCGGCAACTCCGGCCGGAGTAAAACCGCCGTGCGTGGACACCCGCAGGGTCACTGTCTGCGGGGATTGGCTACCCAGCGGAGTGGGCGGCGCCGCAGCCAGCGCGCTCGGTGGGAGCAGGCTCACGCCGAGCACGGCAATCACCACCGCGACCAGGACCGTGACCGCGTTGCTCGGCCGCGTCATCGTCGCCGGTCCCGGACGGTGAACACCATGCGCTGGCGCGGGATTGCTTTTCCGTTCAGACGCCATCGCACATCCCCTGTGATCTTGCGGCCCTGGGCGAAGATGCGGTCGCCCTGCACCGGGATCCGGTCCACGAATCCACTACGCGGGTGTCGGACGACGATCTCGCCGAAGGCGAGTTCGTCACGGACCTTGAGGTCGAAGCTGACGCGCAGGCCGGGGCCGAAGGTGCCGGTGCCGGTGATCGCCCTGATCTTCCCGCCGCTGCGCCGCACCCGCAGGTCGCCGGTGCGCAAAGCGCTGCCCTCGGCGTAGCGCACCGCGCCCGTGCGCGAGATCCCGACGAGGTCCGCGGGCCCCGGCGATGCCCGCCGCGTGCCGGTCGCCGCCGAGCGGTCGTTGAAGGCGCGGCCTTCGTCGTCGAGCTCGCCGCCATCTCCCCGGTCATTGCTGGCACCCCTGTCTTTGATGGCACGGCCTTCGTCGTCGAGTTCCCCCGCGTCGGCGCGTGCCTGACGAGTGCTCAGCTTGACGGCGACGGTCCCGGTGTCGACGCCCCCGCGTCCGTCGCGCACCGTGTAGGTGAAGCGGTCGGTACCCCGCGCGGCCGGCTTGGCGCGGTAGGTACACACGCCGGCAGCGGTGCAGCGCACCTTGCCCTTGGTGCCGTTGGTCGCCGTCCCGAACGTCACGGCGTCGCCGTCGGGATCGATGGCGCCGCGCAGGACATTGAGCCGGGCGATCCCCTTCTGCGCACTCACCGCGCGATTGCGTGCCCGCGGCGCGAGATTGGGCTTGTCCGTGGCGCTCGCCTCGTAGTCCATCGCGGTGGCCGCGACCGCGTCGCTCACCTCCAGGCAGTCGGCGGCCGAGACCGGCGAGTCGGCCCCGAGGGGCGCGGTTCCGATCAGGTTCGCGCAACTCTGCACCAGGGCGTCGGCGAGGTCGTGGTAGCGGCTGAGCGGGCCGAGCAGACCGGCGGCGCGGTAGAAGATCGCAGCGGCCTTGGGAATGCCGATACCGGTGACCGACCGGCCTTGGAACTCCCCGCCGGCCGCGATGAGGTAGGCGGCCTTGTTTCCCACGCCACTGTTGACGTGCACGCCGCAGTAGTCGTTCGCGACGCTGCACCTGATTCCGGCCGGGACGCTCAGGTACGCAGCGGAGAGCATCGAGTCGGGCTGGTCGAAGTCGGTCGGGCTGGCCAGACTGCGAATGGCGCCATCCTCCAGGCGCTCGCCGAGCAGCCAGCGCAGCGAAGGGTTGGCGTCGTCGGCGGCGTCGGTGGCCGGGTCGAGCAGGTCGATGAATTCCGCGAAGATGTCCGAGAGCGATTCGTTGATCGCGCCGCTCTGGTCGAGGTAGAACAACCTGGACATGCTCTGGGTGATGCCGTGCACGAGTTCGTGGAACACCACGTCGTCGGCCGCGTAGCCACTGCCGAACACGAGGGTGTCGATCCCGTCCCAGTACGCGTTCTGGTACGGGCACCTCGAGGTGGCGAACGGCTGGCAGTAGCGCACCACCGCCCGGTAGGGCTGGCCGGCGCCGTTCAGGCCGTCGCGGCCGAAGCGGGTGCGGAAGAAGGCATCGGCGGTGCCGAGGTGGTCGTAGACATCATCGATCGCGCTGATGCCTGAGGGTGCCTCACCTTCGGTGCGGTCGACATCGAGCAGGCACGTCGCCGGGAAGCCGCGACGGTTGTTGTTGTCGCAGACCCGACGATCCAGCGCGGCATGGACCCGTTCCAGGACGGCGAGCCGGCTGCCGGTGCCGGCATCGAGGAAGACGAACGCCGCCTGTGGTTCGCCTGCTCCGGCCCGCGCGACCGGCACCTGCCAGGCGAGGGTCGGTGCCGAGCTGCCGGAACGAGGGGCCAGGCCAGAATCGACGATCGAGAGTTCGGGCGCTCCGGCGGTGACCGGCGACGACGCGGGCAGGGACCACTCGCGGCGGGCGGCGGCCACGGCAAGGTCGCGGGCTCGGGCTGGGGTCACCGCCGCCTCGGTGCCGAGCCTCGGCCCGGGGAGCAGTTTCCCGGCCACCGTGGTGATCCCCCCGGTGGAGTCCAGGGCAAGCACGAGTTCGGCGCCGGTCACCGGGACCGCACCGTGGTACTGCGCGAAGCGCACGGTGGGGCTCGCGGCAGGTGCGCCGTGATTCGTTGTCGGGCGCAATTGCCCGGGCCGCACGCCGAACACCGTCGAGTACCGCGCCAGGAACGCGTGCGCGGTCTGCGTCGGTGTGCCGGCGCTCCCCACCGGTGCCCGCCAGGCGGTGCCCGCCGGGAACCCGACGAACCGCACCGCACCGGTGCTCGGCTCGGTGCGGATCGTGGTGGCACCCCCACCGATGCTGCGGAGCTCGGCGAGCAGCGTCTGCGGCGCCGGTCCGCGCGCACCTGGAGCGGTTGCCACGGCGACGTCGGCCGACGCGTCCGGCGTGGCGGGGGCCAGCGGGGTGACCCCCGCGGTTAACGCGAGGCCGAGCGCGGCGACGCCGAGGGCGCGCCGGAGCCGGCGGTGGGTCGGGGCGAGCACAGGTGCCTTCCGATCGAAGCGGGAATTGGCGTCCCCCGTCCGGTGTCTGGTGGGGACGCCGGGGCTGGTGGGTATTGGTGGGGACGCTAGGCACCCGGTCACCCTGCGCGCACGGACCTTGGTCCGTTCGAGTGGTTTCGTCCGGGAAGTTCGCGGAATGCCCATCGGTGCCCTGATGTAGCCCCGGTTGTCCACCTCGGCGGGCATTGTCGGTGGTGCCACCTACGATGACCGGGGTCCGAATTCGGGCGGATCCAGACTCATCAGGGGGTGCGGTGGCGGACCGGCTGATCGTGCGCGGCGCGCGCGAGCACAACCTCAAGGACATCTCGGTCGACCTGCCGCGGGACGCCCTGATCGTCTTCACGGGCATGTCCGGCTCCGGCAAGTCCAGCCTCGCCTTCGACACGATCTTCGCCGAAGGGCAGCGCCGCTACGTCGAATCACTGTCGGCGTACGCGCGTCAGTTTCTCGGGCAGATGGACAAACCCGACGTCGACTTCATCGAGGGCCTGTCCCCGGCGGTCTCGATCGACCAGAAGTCCACCAACCGCAACCCGCGCTCGACGGTCGGCACGATCACCGAGGTCTACGACTACCTGCGCCTGCTCTACGCGCGCGCGGGCCGCCCGCACTGCCCGGAGTGTGGACGCCCGATCGCGAAGCAGACCCCGCAGCAGATCGTCGACCGTGTCCTGGAGCTCGAAGCGGGCAGCAAGTTCCAGGTGCTCGCGCCCGTCATCCGCGAACGCAAGGGCGAGTACGGCGAGCTGTTCCGCGAGCTGGTGGCCAAGGGCTACTCCCGGGCCAGGGTCGACGGGGTCGTGCACTCGCTCACCGAAGCGCCGACGCTGAAGAAGCAGGAGAAGCACACCATCGAGGTCGTCGTCGACCGCCTCGCCGTCAAGGACTCCGCCAAACGCCGGCTGACCGACTCGGTCGAGACCGCGCTGAAGCTCTCGGGCGGCCTGGTCACCCTCGACTTCGTCGACCTGCCCGAGGACGACCCGCACCGGGAGCGGGTCTTCTCCGAGCACCTCACCTGCCTCTACGACGGGCTGGACTTCGAGGAGCTGGAGCCGCGCTCGTTCTCCTTCAACTCTCCGTTCGGTGCCTGCACCGAATGCGTGGGGCTGGGCACCCGGATGGTCGTCGATCCCGACCTGGTGATCCCGGACCCCTCGCAGAGCATCGACGACGGCGCGATCGCCCCCTGGGTCTCGGCGAGCACCCAGGAGTACTTCGGGCGGCTGCTGACGGCCTTGGCCGAGGAGATGGGTTTTCGCACCGATGTCGCGTGGGACCGACTGCCCGCCAAGGCCCGCAAGGCGATCCTGGAGGGGCACGACCACCAGGTGCACGTGCGCTACAAGAACCGGTACGGGCGGGTGCGCTCGTACTACACCGGTTTCGAAGGGGTGCTCCCGTGGGTGGCCCGTCGCCACGCCGAGGCTGAGTCCGACACCTCCCGGGACCGTCACGCCGGCTACATGCGCGAGGTGCCGTGCGCGGCCTGCAACGGCGCCCGGCTCAAGCCGGTGTCGTTGGCGGTGACGTTGGGCGAGCGCTCGATCGCGGAAGTCGCCTCGATGTCGATCGGCTTGTGCGCCGAGTTCCTGCGGGGCCTGGAACTCTCCGCGCGGGAGAAGCAAATCGCCGAGCGGGTGCTCAAAGAGGTCAACGCGCGACTGGGCTTCCTGCTCGACGTCGGCCTGGACTATCTCTCCCTGGACCGCGCCGCCGGAACGTTGGCCGGCGGCGAGGCACAGCGCATCCGCCTCGCCACCCAGATCGGATCGGGCCTGGTCGGGGTCCTCTACGTCCTCGACGAGCCGTCGATCGGTCTGCACCAGCGCGACAACCACCGCCTGATCGAGACGCTGCTGCGCCTGCGCGGTCTGGGCAACACGCTGATCGTCGTCGAGCACGACGAGGACACCATCAAGACCGCGGACTGGATCGTCGACATCGGTCCCGGCGCGGGCGAGCACGGTGGCCAGGTGGTGCACTCGGGCACGTATGAGGACCTGCTCGGCGTCGAGGAGTCGATGACCGCGGCCTACCTGTCCGGGCGCCGTTCGATCGCCGTGCCGGCGATCCGCCGCCCCCGGACCACCGGCCGGGACCTGATCGTGCGGGGCGCCCGCGAGCACAACCTCGACGACGTGACCGTCGAGTTCCCGCTCGGGCTCTTCGTCGCCGTCACCGGGGTCTCCGGGTCAGGCAAGTCCAGCCTGGTCAATGACATCCTCTACAACGCGCTGGCGCGCCACCTCTACCACGGGCGCACTGTCCCCGGCCGGCACACGCGCATCGAGGGCCTGGAGCAGATCGACAAGGCGATCCACGTCGACCAGTCCCCGATCGGGCGCACCCCGCGCTCCAACCCGGCGACGTACACCGGGGTCTTCGACAACATCCGCAAGCTGTTCGCCGACACCCAGGAGGCCAAGGTCCGCGGCTATCTGCCGGGCCGGTTCTCCTTCAACGTCAAGGGCGGTCGCTGTGAGGCGTGCGCGGGCGACGGCACGATCAAGATCGAGATGAACTTCCTGCCCGATGTGTACGTGCCGTGCGAGGTGTGCGCCGGGGCCCGGTACAACCGCGAGACCCTTGAGGTGCACTACAAGGGCAGGTCCATCGCCGAGGTGCTGGACATGCCGATCGAGGAGGGCGCGGAGTTCTTCGCCGCGATCCCGCCGATCGCCCGGCATTTGAAGACCCTCGTCGAGGTCGGGCTCGGGTACGTCCGGCTCGGGCAGCCGGCGCCGACGCTGTCGGGCGGCGAGGCGCAGCGGGTCAAGCTCGCGGCCGAGCTGCAGAAGCGCTCGACCGGGCGCACGATCTACATCCTCGACGAGCCGACCACGGGCCTGCATTTCGAGGACGTGCGCAAACTGCTCGGCGTACTGCAGTCCCTGGTCGAAAAGGGGAACTCAGTGGTGGTGATCGAGCACAACCTCGACGTCATCAAGACTGCGGACTGGGTCATCGACATGGGACCCGAGGGAGGGTCCGGCGGGGGCCGGGTGGTGGCCACCGGAACCCCCGAAGAGGTGGCCGCGATGCCCGAGAGCCACACCGGGCGCTTCCTCGCGCCGTTGCTGGGGGTCGAGCCGGGGGCTGGGGCATCTGGGAAGGCTCCGGCGCCGAAGAAGAGGTCAACCCGCGCGTCGGGTGCGGGTAGTGGGCCGGTCAAGCGGCCCAAGGCCGCCGCCGGGCGCGTTTAGAGTGCAGGACAGGGCCCCGCGCCCGGCCCGCGAACGGATGGAGCACGCTCATGGTGACGCCGCAGGACCCTGCCGACGTGGCCACCGAGCCCTCGCCCAGCACCCCAGGATCCGCTGACCCCGCCCGTCGGGTCTTGCTGCGAGGCGCCGCCGCGGTCGGGCTGGCCACCGCCGCGGGTATCCCGCTGGCGGCGTGCGGTTCGGACTCGGTGAACTCAGCCGGCACAGCGCCGGCGCCTGTCCCCAGCCTGCCGTCGAAGTCCGACGTGTTCCGCCGGACCGCGGAACCGCGCCCCGCGCGGACCCGGGCGGGGAGCCCGCAGGACGAGCGGGCCAAGGTGGAGGCAGCCAAGAAGGAGGCGAGCGCCAAGGCCGACCCCGTCGCCTCTAAGAACGCCCCGACGGATGCCCCGCCGGAGGTGGAGGTCGGATCCCGGGCCTCGGGCGACCTGGCGACCGCCCGCAAGGGTGAGGCCGACGCCAAGGGTGACGGCAGGGGCACCGGAAAGGGCGAGGCAGCGGCAAAGGGTGAGGCAGAGCCCAAGGGGGGACGGGCGACCAAGACCCCCACGCCCGAGCCCACGCTGCCCCCGGGCGGCCTGGCGTTCACCTCGGACATTCCCGTCGGCGGCGGCAAGATCTTCGAAGACCAGAAGGTCGTCGTCACCCAGCCGACCAAGGGCACCTTCAAGGGCTTCAGCGCCACCTGCACCCACACCGGGTGCACCGTGGGATCGGTCACCGGCGGTTCGATCGTCTGCCCCTGTCACGGCAGCCGGTTCAGCATCGCCGACGGGATGGTCCAGGCCGGCCCCGCCGAAGCACCATTGCCGGTGGAGAAGATCACCGTCGCCGACGGGAGCATTCGGCGCGGCTGAATGTGACGGATGCCCGATTCGCCTGACTCCGCGGTGATACGGGAGTAATCTCCGGCTCGATGGCGGCCAGGGGAGGGCGCCGCGGTGATCCGGGGGGATGTCATGACGGGGTTCAGCCACAGTGCGCGAGTGCGAATCATCAGTCTCACCACCGCAGGGGCGGTCGCCAGTGCGCTGGCCTTCTCGGTGGGAGGCGCCCCGCCGGCGTCGGCGAAGATCGCCGTGGGAAGCGCCTTCGACGCAGCGTGGGCGCTAGACCGCTTGCCGGCGTTCGCCACGATCCCGGACTCCCGCTCGCTGCTGGAGCCCGTGGTACTCAACGGCACGCTCACCGACCATGCCGGGAGGCCGATGGCCGGTGCCCACCTGCTACTCGGGGCGTGGCCGAACCCTGAAACTTTGGAGAAGATGGCGGTTGGCTCGACCTTCGCTGTCGCGCCGGTGGCCCGTGCGGTCACCGATAACGCCGGTCGGTATGAACTGCGCGCCGCGGCGACCCCGTTGTTGCGCGCCCTGCAGGGGCGAGACGGGATCGATCTCGAGCTGAATGTCTTCCACCAGAACCGCCACCTGGTACATCTGACGCAAATCGGCCTCGATGACGGTCAATGGATCCGCCAGCTCGGTGCGGATCTGCTGGGCCCGGACGCCGAACCCCTGGCGAGGACGCTGCTCGACGTGAAGGTCGACCCCCGGCGGGCGCCCCAGCTGCCGAATCCCTCGCTCGTGGCCAGCGCGCAGGACCACGTCTCTTTTCCAGAGTGTTCGGACTATCGAATCTTGCCTCCGCGCAGTGGCCCAGTCATTGTGGCGACGGCGATCGCGAACGACGGCGCTCGGATCGAGACCACCTACTCAAGCTCCGCGTCGACCGAGATTGGGACCGGTGTCTCCTACGACGGCGGCGCGTCGTTCGGCCAGGAAGGGGCGCGATCGCGCTCGTCAACCTTCGAAGCGGATTTCGTCGATCGAGTGGCACCACGGAATGGACGGATTCATCGGGAGTACGTGATCAACTGGCGGCACGGCGTCCAAGACCGCCACTGCGCGTACGATGATATCGGAAGCTACGAGGTGCAGGTGCTTACCAGTCCCGGTTTTGCGACCGGTGGCGTGGCGGACCGAGCCCGCAACAGAGACGACTTCCGCTGTGCGAGGAAGAACTCGGAGGATGTTCTCGCGAAATCAATATCCACCCACGAGGCGCGTGCTTACACGTACTCGTCCGGCTTCTCGATCAAGCCGTTGGGTGGAGTCGCCTTCGCGGGCACGACCCGCAGCGGATACAGCGAGGCAGTGCGAATTACCTTCCGATTCCCGGGGAACCGCGGCGAGTGGTGTGGTGACACCGACGTCCCCGGTGCTCCCAATCAGCGTGTCCAGGCATTCAAGTGAAGGCGAGCGCCGGCGGCATAACCGGGGTTGTACCGGGTCATCCCCGGCAGCCTCGCAGGTGGCGTATACCCCTGGTGGCGACGTCCATGATCGCCGTACTCGTGTTCGTGGCCGCTGTGCAGCAGCGGTCCGGCGAGGATCTGCGGACCGTGCCGCGCATCGCGCCTGCGACCGTCTATGAACTCGTGCCATTCGCTGCCGGCACGGCGTTCAGTACTAGCGACATCGCGATCCGAGACAGTGGTGAGGACATCGAAGTCCTGGACATCATTCCTCTCATGTCGGCCAATGTCGATTTCCTCGGTGCCGTCGCGATCTGGCCGCGCGACCTGCAGGACTACGGAGCCGTCGGGTATACCGGACCCGGGTTCCCCGGCCCTGACCAGCAGATTAATCGACCCGCGATCGGCACCGTTGTGCCCGCTGCGGAAATGCGGTTCGTCCCAGAATTCCTTGGTTCAGTGCCGCATTTGACGATTCCGGTCGGCTTCCGCATCCGGGAGGGGAATCGCGGCGCAGTCAATGGGCTGGTCGTGGTCTACCGCCGGGGAGATGACATCGTCCGCGAACACATCCGCTCGGCGATCATCGCCTGCGTCAAGCCAGTCAAGAATTGCGCACCAGGGCGCGACACCGATGCCATCCTGCGCGAACTCGGCCTCATCGAATCGTAGCTCGGCGCCTCTCCGGACCGGCGCGAGGTGGTCCCTGCGGGCAGGTCAGGCCAAGATCACACCCGTGACCGGGAGCATTTGGCGCGGCTGAGTCGTTGGGCCGGGTAGACGCCGCCGCGCTGCGCGGGAGGCTACCGAGCCGTGAGGACTGCCCGCATGAGCATGGAGACCGTCGAAGCTGCGCCCTGTCTGCACCGGCGGACCGTGCTGGCGGGAGCGCTGGCGGCCGGGGTGACGGGCGGCCTGGCCGCCTGTGGAGGCGGCGGCGGTTCCGCGGCCGCCGAGATCCCGCCCGGCGCTCCCGAGGGCACCATCGCGGTCGCCGCGGACATCGAGGTCGGCGGGGGCATGGTGATCTCGGACTCCAAGCTCGTCATCACCCAGCCCACCGCCGGCGAGTTCAAGGCCTTCGACACCACGTGCTCGCACGAGGGGTGCGCGGTCAGCAGCATCTCGGACAACGTGATCACCTGCCCGTGCCACGGCAGCACCTTCTCGGCGACTGACGGTTCCGTGCTCAGCCCGCCCGCGCCGTCCGGGCTGAAGCCGAAGACGGTCAAGGTCATGAACGGTTTCATCTCGCTGGCCTGAGCACGGCATGCATCCGTCCGAACGAATAACCTCGGGCGGTGGCCGATCCTTCGACGTACCGGCCCCGGCCGGGGTCGATCCCGGACTCGCCGGGGGTCTACCGGTTCTCCGACGCCGCCGACCGGGTCATCTACGTCGGCAAGGCCAAGAGCCTGCGCTCGCGGCTGAACTCCTACTTCGGTGATGTCGCCGGGCTGCACCCGCGCACGCAGAGCATGGTCACCACGGCGTCCCGGGTCGACTGGACCGTGGTGGCGACCGAGGTCGAGGCGCTGCAGCTGGAGTACTCCTGGATCAAGGAATTCGACCCGCGCTTCAACGTCCGCTACCGCGACGACAAGTCCTACCCGCACCTGGCGGTCACCCTCGGCGAGGAGTACCCGCGGTTGCTGGTGATGCGCGGGCCGAAGAAGAAGGGCGTGCGCTACTTCGGGCCGTACGCCCACGCGTGGGCGATCCGGGAGACCCTCGATCTGCTGCTGCGGGTGTTCCCGGCCCGCACCTGCTCGGCGGGGGTTTTCAAGCGCGCGGGCCAGGTCGGGCGGCCGTGCCTGCTCGGCTACATCGACAAGTGCTCCGCGCCGTGCGTGGACCGGGTCTCGGCCGTCGAGCACCGGCGCATCGTCGAAGACTTCTGCGATTTCATGGCCGGCCAGACCGCCCCTTTCCTGCGCCGGCTGGAGAAGGAGATGACCGCCGCCGCCGCGGTCCAGGACTACGAGCGGGCCGCCCGGCTGCGCGATGACGCCGGGGCGCTGCGCCGGGCGATCGAAGCCAACGCCGTCGTCCTCGGCGACGGGACCGACGCCGACGTGGTCGCCCTGGCGGAGGACCCGCTCGAAGCGGCGGTGGCGGTGTTCCACGTCCGAGGTGGACGGGTGCGCGGGCAACGCGGCTTCGTCACCGACCGGGTCGAGGAGCTCACCACCGGCGAGCTCGTCGAGCACTTCCTGCAACAGCTCTACGGCGACGACGACGTCACCGGCACGGTCGCTGCGGCCGCGCGGGCGGACCGCAGCCGTGGGGTGCGCAGCGGCGCCACCGGCCCGCGGCCGCAGGAGCAGGCCGTGCCGCGGGAGATTCTCGTCCCGCAGTTGCCGCCGGACCCCGAAGCGCTGTGCGCCTGGCTCTCGGCCAAGCGCGGTTCCCGCGTCGAGGTGAAGGTCCCGGCGCGCGGGGACAAAAAGGCGCTGATGGAGACCGTCGCGCGCAACGCCGGTCAGGCCCTGGCACTGCACAAGACGCGCCGGGCCGGCGATCTGACGTCGCGTTCGGTCGCCCTCGGCGAGCTGCAGGAAGCCCTCGGCCTGGACGAGGCACCGTTGCGTATCGAGTGCTTCGACGTCTCGAACCTGCAAGGGACCGAGGTCGTCGCCTCGATGGTGGTCTTCGAGGACGGGCTGGCGCGCAAGAGCGAATACCGCTCCTTCAACATCAAGGGCGTGGACGGCCAGAACGACGTCGCCTCGATCGCGGAGGTCATCACCCGGCGCTTCCGCCGGTACACCGAGCACCGTGATGCCGCCACCCCCGACGACCTGAGTCCGGCCGACCTGCGGGTGGCGGAGCTCGACGCCGGGCTCGCGCCGGGCATCGATCCGGCAACCGGTCGGCCGCGCCGATTCGCCTACCCGCCCAATCTGATCGTCGTCGACGGGGGCGCCCCTCAGGTCGCGGCCGCAGCTGCTGCCATGGCCGCACTCGGCGTCAACGACGTGGCGCTGTGTGGCCTGGCCAAGCGACTGGAAGAGGTCTGGCTGCCGGGCGAAGGCGACCCGGTGATCATGCCGCGCACCAGTGAGGGCCTCTACCTGCTCCAGCGGGTCCGCGACGAGGCTCACCGCTTCGCGATCAGGCATCACCGCAAGCGGCGTTCGACCACCATGACGGCGGGTCAGCTCGACGATGTCCCCGGTGTGGGCGAGCGCCGGCGCACCGTCCTGCTGCGTCATTTCGGGTCGGTGCGCAAACTCCGGGCGGCCTCGGTCACCGAGATCGCTGCGGTGCCGGGTTTCGGCCCGCGCACCGCTGCCGCCGTGCACGCCGCCTTGCACGACCCGGGTGCGGTCGCGGGCGCGGCGCCTGCGGTGAATATGGCGACTGGCGAGATCATCGAGGACGGACCCGACGACGGGGGACAGTAAGGATGGGCAACATGGCCGACGTACCGGCCACCGAGCTGGCAATCATCACCGGCATGTCCGGGGCGGGACGCAGCACCGCGGCCAACGCCCTGGAGGACGCGGGCTGGTTCGTGGTCGACAATCTTCCGCCCGCGTTGTTACCGACCCTGGTGGAGCTCGGGCGGCGCAGCAAAGGCGCGGTCCCACGCATCGCCGCGGTGGTCGACGTCCGGGGCGGTGCGTTTTTCGACGCCCTGCGCGGGGCACTTACCGAACTCGACACGACGGGCATGAAGCCGCGGATCGTGTTCCTGGAGGCCTCCGACGGCGCCCTGGTCCGCCGGTTCGAGAGCGTGCGCCGCCCACACCCGCTGCAGGGCGAGGGTCGCATCGTCGACGGGATCGCCGCCGAGCGCGGCCTGCTGCGCGACCTGCGTGGCAGCGCCGACCTCGTCATCGACACCTCGGCGCTGAATGTCCATCAGCTCCGCCACGAGATCGACCAGGCCTTCGGGACCGACGCGGACGATGCGATGTCGGTGACGGTGATGTCCTTCGGCTACAAGTACGGCCTGCCGACCGACGCGGACCTGGTCGTGGACTGCCGCTTCCTGCCCAACCCGCACTGGGTGCCGGAGCTTCGCCCGCGCACCGGTACCGACCCCGAGGTCAGCGAGTACGTGCTTTCGCGCCCCGGGGCGACGGAGTTTCTCGACACCTACCTGCATCTGCTGGACCTCGTGCTGGCCGGCTACCGCACGGAGAACAAGCGCTACGCGACGCTTGCGGTGGGGTGTACCGGCGGCAAGCACCGCAGCGTCGCGATCACCGAGGCCATCGTCGCCCGGCTGCGCGCCACCGGCATCACGACCCGCGTGGTGCACCGGGACATGGGGAAAGAATGAGTACAGGTCCCCGGGTGGTGGCGCTCGGCGGTGGGCACGGCTTGGCCGCGTCGCTCGCCGCGCTCCGCGACGTCACGGGGGAGATCACCGCGATCGTCACCGTTGCCGACGACGGCGGATCCAGCGGGCGACTGCGCGAGGACTTCGGGGTGCTCCCGCCCGGGGACCTGCGCATGGCGCTGGCCGCCTTGTGTGGCAGCGACGAGTGGGGCTCGACCTGGAGCAAGGTCGTGCAGCACCGGTTCCGGGCAGGCGGGGACCTGCACGGGCACGTCGTCGGCAACCTGCTCATCGTCGCGCTGTGGGAACTGCTGGGGGACACCGTCGACGGACTGGACTGGGTCGGGCTGTTGCTCGGGGCCCGCGGCCGGGTGCTGCCGATGGCCGCCGTACCCCTGGAGATCGAGGCCGATGTGATCGGCGTGGATGCCGGCGATCCGGAGCGGGTCACTGCCGTCCGCGGTCAGGTCGCCATCGCCACGACACCGGGCCGGGTCCGCGAGATTCGGCTGATTCCCGCCGATCCGCCGCCCTGTCAGCCTGCGCTGGACGCCGTCGACGCGGCCGATTGGGTGGTTTTCGGACCCGGGTCCTGGTTCACCAGTGTGCTGCCGCACCTGCTCGTTCCCCAGCTTGCCGCGGCGTTGCACACGACGGCGGCCCGTCGCCTGATCGCGTTGAACCTCGCACCGCAACAGGGCGAGACGAGCGGCTTCTCTGCCTCGATGCACCTCGACGTGCTGCATCGCCACCAGCCTGGCCTGCGCATCGACGTCGTGCTGGCCGATCCGGCGGCCGTCGCCGATGTCCCTGCGTTGCGCGCCGCCGCTGCGGCGATGGGCGCCGAGGTCGTCCTCGCCCCGGTCGGGATGGCGGACGGATCGCCGCGTCATGACCCGGTTCTTCTTGCGGCGGCGTACGAAGGTGTCTTCTCCTCTGGCAGGATCGCACCATGGCGATGACGGCAGCGGTCAAGGATGAACTCAGCAGGTTGACGGTCACCAAGCCGTGTTGCCGTAAGGCCGAGGTCTCCGCGATCCTGCGGTTCGCCGGCGGCCTGCACCTGGTGAGCGGGCGCATCGTGGTCGAGGCCGAACTCGACACCGGCGCTACCGCACGGCGGCTGCGCAAGGACATCGCCGAGATCTACGGGCACACCTCCGAGATCGCCGTGATGGCGCCGGGTGGACTGCGCCGCGGGAGCCGGTGGGTCGTGCGTGTGGTCGCTGCGGGAGAGGCTCTGGCCCGCCAGACCGGACTGGTCGACGGTCGGGGTCGACCGGTGCGCGGCCTTCCGCCGCAGGTGGTGTCCGCCTCCGCGTGCTGTGCTGAATCCGCCTGGCGCGGGGCGTTCCTCGCCCACGGGTCGCTGACCGAACCCGGCCGCTCCTCCGCCCTGGAGATCACCTGTCCCGGTCCGGAGGCCGCGCTCGCCCTCGTCGGATCCGCCAGGCGTCTGGGCATCGGATCCAAGGCCCGTGAGGTCCGCGGCGTCGATCGGGTCGTGGTCCGGGACGGCGACGCGATCTCCGCTCTGCTCACCCGCCTGGGCGCCCACACGTCCATGCTGGCCTGGGAAGAGCGCCGGATGCGCCGCGAGGTCCGCGCCACCGCCAACCGCCTGGCGAACTTCGACGACGCCAACCTGCGCCGTTCGGCGCGCGCCGCGGTCGCCGCCGGTGCCCGCGTCGAGCGGGCGCTGGAGATCCTTGCCGACGACGTACCCGACCACCTCGCCTCCGCCGGCAAACTGCGCGTCGAGCACAAGCAGGCGAGCCTGGAAGAACTGGGTGCACTCTCGGACCCGCCGCTGACCAAGGACGCGATTGCCGGCCGCATCCGCCGGTTGCTGGCGATGGCCGACAAGAAGGCCTCCGACCTCGGCATCCCCGGCACCGAGGCTTGTCTCACCCCGGAGATGATGGCGCAGTAGCCGCGCTTTCTCTTGGCGGACTGGTCAGGAGTAGGGTCCGAACCGCCCCTGACAGCAGCACGGAGGAGAGCTCACGGTGACGGTCCGCGTCGGCATCAACGGTTTCGGTCGCATCGGGCGCAATTTTTTCCGGGCGGTGCACGCCAGCGGCGCCGACATCGAGATCGTCGGGGTCAACGACCTCACCGACAACGCCACGCTCGCGCACCTGCTGAAGTACGACTCGATCCTGGGCCGCCTGGGCCGCGAGGTGAAGGCCACGGAGACCTCGATCACCGTGGGCGATGCGACCTTCGCGGTCACCGCCGAGCGGGACCCGGCCAACCTGCCGTGGGCTTCGCTCGGAGCCGACGTGGTGGTCGAGTCGACCGGGATCTTCACCAAGGCCGCCGACGCCGGCAAGCACCTCGCCGCGGGCGCGAAAAAGGTCATCATCTCCGCGCCGGCCAGTGACGAGGACATCACGATCGTGATGGGGGTGAACCACACCGCCTACGACCCGGGCACCCACCACATCATCAGCAACGCCTCCTGTACGACGAACTGCGTGGCGCCGATGGCCAAGGTGATGCTGGAGAACTTCGGCATCGAGCGCGGTCTGATGACCACGATCCACGCCTACACCAATGACCAGGTGATCCTGGACTTCCCGCACAAGGACCTGCGCCGGGCCCGCGGTGCGGCGACCAACATCATCCCGACCTCGACCGGTGCCGCGAAGGCCACCGCGCTGGTGCTTCCCGAACTGGCGGGCAAGCTCGACGGGATCGCGATGCGGGTGCCGATCCCGACGGGCTCGGTCACCGACCTCGTGCTGAACCTGAGCCGCGACACCACCAAGGCCGAGGTCAACGCCGCCTTCCTGGCCGCCTCCCAAGGTGAGCTCAAAGGCATCCTGGACTACACCGAGGACCCGATCGTCTCCAGCGACATCGTCACCTGGCCCGCGTCCTGCACCCTCGACGGCGCCCTGACGATGGTCCAGGGCAACCAGGCCAAGATCGTCGGCTGGTACGACAACGAGTGGGGCTACTCCAACCGCTTGGTCGACCTCATCAACCACGTCGGCGCGTCCCTTTAAGAGCTGACGTCCGACCACATGTGGCCAATAGCGCTCGGTTGGTCGGACGCTACCGAGATGGGGTCGGCGTGAAATCGATCGACGACCTCGGCGACCTGCGTGGGCGCCGGGTACTGGTGCGCTGCGACCTCAACGTCCCGTTCACCAGAGCTGACGACGGCACCGCTGCGATCTCGGACGACGGCCGGATCCGGGCGAGCCTGCCGGTGATCACCGACCTTGCCGCCCGGGGTGCCCGCGTCGTGGTCTGCGCGCATCTAGGGCGGCCCAAAGGCATGGCCATCCCCGAGCTGTCGTTGGCGCCGGTCGCGGTGCGCCTGCAGGAGTTGCTGGGCGAGCAGGTGTTCTTCAGTCCCGAGACCGTGGGTGAGCGCGCCAAGGCCACCGCCGCGGCGCTCCCGGACGGCGGCGTGGCGCTGCTGGAGAACGTCCGCTTCGCCGCCGCCGAGACGAGCAAGGACGGCGCGGAGCGGGCAGCGTTCGCTGCCCAGCTGGCTGAGGTGGCCGACGCCTACGTCGGCGATGCCTTCGGGGCGGTGCACCGCAAGCACGCCAGCGTCTACGACATCGCCCACCTGCTCCCGAGCGCGGCGGGACCTCTGGTGGCTTCCGAGGTCGCCGTCCTGCGCCGGCTCACCGAGGACCCGGCTCGGCCCTACGTCGTGGTGCTCGGCGGCTCGAAGGTCTCCGACAAGCTCGCCGTCATCGACAACTTGCTGGCCGTCGCCGATCGGATCCTGATCGGTGGCGGGATGGTCTACACCTTCCTCGCGGCGCAGGGCCACGAGGTCGGCACCAGCCTGCTGGAGGCCGACCAGATCGAGACCGTGCGTGGCTACCTGGCCGAGGCGCGCAAGCGCGGCGTCGACCTGGTGCTTCCGGTCGACGTGATTGCGGCCGACCGCTTCGCCCCCGACGCGCAGGCCCGGGTGGTCGATGCCGACGCGATCCCTGCCGACCGGATGGGCCTGGATCTCGGGCCGCGCAGCGCCGAGCTGTTCGCGGCGAAGCTCGCCGACGCGGCGACGGTCTTCTGGAACGGCCCGATGGGGGTCTTCGAGATGGACGCGTTCGCGGGCGGCACCCGGGCGGTGGCCCAGGCCTTGGCCCACAGTGCCGCGTTCTCCGTCATCGGCGGTGGGGACTCCGCGGCCGCGATCCGCCTGCTCGGCTTCGCCGACTCCGCGTTCGGGCACATTTCCACCGGTGGCGGCGCCAGCCTGGAGTACCTCGAGGGCAAGACCCTGCCCGGCCTCGCCGCGCTCGGGGGCTGACCCGGATGGGCATCCGCGATGCGGTGGCGGCCATGAAGGCCGGCTACCGCGAAACCATGGAAGGACCAATGGAAATGCCGCGCAACGCGAAGGCCCCCGAAGGCCGCATGCCGCTGATGGCCGGCAACTGGAAGATGAACCTGCACCACCTGGAGGCCATCGCCCTGGTGCAGAAGCTCGCGTTCTCCCTCACCGGCAAGGACTACGACATCTGTGACGTCGCGGTGCTCCCGCCGTTCACCCACCTGCGGTCGATCCAGACCCTGATCGACGCGGACCGGTTGCGGCTGACATTCGGGGCGCAGGACCTCTCCGCCCATGACGGCGGCGCCTACACCGGCGAGGTGTCCGGCGCGATGCTGGCCAAGTTGCAGTGCACCTTCGTCGTCGTCGGGCACTCCGAGCGTCGCGCCTACCACCGCGAGGACGATGCGGTCGTCAATGCCAAGGTCGCGGCCGCCTACCGGCATGGGCTGACCCCGATCCTGTGCGTCGGGGAGGGACTGGAGGTTCGCAAAGCCGGTGAGCACGTCGCGCATACCCTCGCTCAGCTCACCGGCGCCCTGGCAGGGATCGCGGCGGAGCAGGCGTCGAGCATCGTGATCGCCTACGAGCCGGTCTGGGCCATCGGCACCGGCGAGGTCGCCACGCCCGAGGACGCTCAGGAGGTCTGCGGGGCGATCCGCGGCGCCTTGGCCCAGCTGTACTCCGCCGAACTGGCCGACGGAGTTCGGGTGCTGTACGGCGGATCGGTCAAATCGGACAACGTCGGGGGCATCATGGCCAAGCCCGACGTGGACGGGGCCCTGATCGGTGGGGCGAGTCTGGACGCCGACGAGTTCACCCGGATCGTGCGCTACCCCCGGTCGGTGGAGCAGCCGGGTTAGGATGACGGCTGCCCGTCGCGAAGGCGTGCTTCTAATCAGGTGTGAGTCGCCAGCAATGGCGATTGCGGCGGCGCTCGTCGAGAGAGTGGATGTTTCGTGGAAATCGCGTTCCAGGTCCTGTTGCTGCTCACCAGCGTGCTCATCATCCTGCTGGTGCTGCTGCACAAGGGCAAAGGCGGCGGCCTTTCCGACCTGTTCGGTGGCGGCGTCTCGTCCTCGCTCGGGGGTTCCTCGATCGCCGAGCGCAACCTCGACCGGATCACCTACGTGCTGATTGTCGTGTGGTCGGCGGCCTGCGTCGGGCTGCTGCTCCTGCTGAAGACCTGAACTTCTCCCTAGAACCAGGCTGGCGGCACCGACCCCGGTCGCGCGCGGTGCACCGACCTCACATCCGTACCTGCACAACTGGAGTCTTCACGTGGCAAGTGGCAATGCGATCAGAGGCAGCCGCGTCGGCGCCGGCCCGATGGGCGAGGCCGAGCGTGGCGATTCAGCGCCTCGGTTCTGGATCTCGTACTTCTGCGCCAACGGGCACGAGACCCGACCGAGCTTCGCTGAGGACCTGAGTGTCACGGCGCCGGAGACGTGGGACTGCCCGCGCTGCGGACTCCCCGCAGGCCAGGACAAGGAGGCGCCCCCCGCGCCCCCGCGCACGGAGCCGTACAAGACGCACCTGGCCTACGTGCGCGAGCGGCGCACCGAAGAGGACGGCCAAGCGATCCTCGCCGAGGCCCTCGACAAGTTGCGCGCCACGGGCCGTCCGTACTGAAATCTCGTAGCGTCCGACCCAACCTTGGCTGTGTGCCACGGTGGGTTGGGCGGGAACGGCGGTTGGGGGGGGGGGTGGTGGTTGGAGGGTGTGGGTCGGGGGCCCGCGCGTGCCGAAGGGC
>JBQTIR010000023.1:0-34100 GCA_052387905.1 Sporichthyaceae bacterium
CACAACTGCACAGGGGGTGATCGGTTTCGACTGCGGATGTCGTTGCAGGAGAAGCGGGCCGAGGACGCGGGGATGATCTCGTTAACCATGCCTCGCAAAAAAATAAGCGCCAAGGTTTCTAACCAGCGCGATCTCGCTCTCGCCGCCTGACGGTAGAGCACTAGGAGATCTGTCAGCCCGGGGAGTGTCATCGACCCGGTGTCTGGCATCAGCTAGATGACTTACGCACCTTCCCGGTCACGGGGAGGGTGCGGAAACCAAGCAGTGACTGAGCTCGTCGAGCGGCTTGTCTGTGTGACTGCTCGGAGCTGAGAAACTCAACAGCAGACTGCGCCCGGAGAAGACCTGGATCGGTGCCGTAGGACGCGGGTTCAATTCCCGCCACCTCCACTCGGGGGAGAAGTGTGCTCGGTGCGCTCTGCGCACCTTCGCCTACTCGTTCCGGTGGTCACCTTGGGGGGCGCAGCCCCCCAAACCCCCAGCCCGGCGGGCTTCGCCCCCGGACCCCCAGCGGGTCCGTGTGCGAGCCCGCTTTTGGCGTTAACCCACGCCCGTTGCTGTGGTCGCACCCCCTTGTTGTGGCCTGGGCACGCAGAAGGCGCCGGTTCCCCGCGGGGGCCGGCGCCTTCTGGATGACGTGCGGTCGGGCTTACTTGGCGATCGCGCCGGAGAGGCTGGAGAGGGTCTCGCGGACGGTCGTCAGCTGAGCGTTGATGCTGTCCCGACGGTGAGTCAGGGCGGCGAGCTCGCGCTCGGCGTCCTGCTGCAGCCGCTCGGCGCGGGCGGCGGTCTCGGTGACCAGGTCGTGCGCCGCGGTCTTGGCGGCGTCGATCAGGGCCTTGGCCGCGCGCTGGGAATCCTCGGTCATCTTGGTCGCTTCGGCCTTCATCTGCTCGGCCAGCTGCGCGGTCTCGACGAGGCGACGCTCCGCGGTCTCCTGACGGGCGATCATGTCGCGCTCGAACTGCTCGCGCTGCACGGTCAGCTTGGTCTCGATCTCGGTGGCGATCTGGGCGCCCTTGACGCGAGCCTTCTCCACCACGTCGCTGGTGCTGTTCACCATGGTGGTGGCCTGGGTGTTGGCTTCGCCGCGCATCCGCTCGGCCTCGGCGCGGGCCTGGCCGACCAGGCGCTCGCACGCCTCGCGAGCCTCGGCCTCACGGCGGTCGGTCTCTTCCTTGGTGCGGGCGAGCAACGCCTGCGCAGCCCCGCGGGCCCGCTCACGCTCGCGCTCGCCGGCGGCCTCGGAGTCGGCCTGGACCTTGCGCCCGTCCTCGTCGGCCTGACGCAGGATGCCCTCCAGGTTGCGGGCGAGGGTGACGTAGTAGGGCGCCTGCTCGCCGTTCGCGACGGCGCCGCGCAAGCGGCTCAACTCGCGCTCGAGCTCGGCGGCGCGCTTCTCGAAAGACATACGCTCCTCGGTCAGCGTGGCGACCTTGGCGTCGACCGCGGTCCGGTCGTAGCCCTTCATCGCAGTACCGAAGTGCGAAGCAGCCGGGTTCATGGCCATCGGGATCAGATCCTGTCGTCGGAGCGTCGGGTGACGTGGGCTGGATCGGTAAGTCAGCACCCACCGGCGGGTGGGAAACGCTGCCTTCTCGTTGACGACGATGATCGCTCAGATTGAGTTCGTTTCGGGAGTTCATGGGATTTTCCTGCGTCCCGGGACGAAAAATCATCCGACCGGCCCCCTGCATTGGTAGCCGTTTGTCCGATGGCAGACCAATCCTCTGCATTACCGCTTTCACGAGTCCATGCACCTTCTGTACCCCAATGCCCGAATTGCACCCATCCGTGCGTGCGTGGAAGGCTCGGCCTGGCTGCGGCAGTCCGCGGGGGCGGTGTGACCAGGCTCTGACCCATCAGGGCCGACCGCGCTCGCCCCAGCAGCGAAGACCTGCTGTGAGCACTGGTGGAGGGGAGCACCCGCAGATGGCCGAAGCAGATCTGCAGCCGTCCTTGGACCTGCGACTTGCCCCCGGCACGACCAGGGCTGTGGTGCTGGTGCTGTACGGCGGCCGAGCGGACTCCTACGACCGGTCGCGGGCGCGTCACCTCTCCGCGGTCCGCATGCGCCCCTTCGCCCGCGCCATCGCGCGCCGCAGCGGCGCTGACGGGGTCACCGTGGCGACCCTGCGTTACCGGGTCCGGGGGTGGAACGGCGCCGAGGCCTCCCCGGTTTCTGACGCGCGCTGGGCCCTGGCGGAGATCGCCGATCGCTTCGGTGCGGTCCCCGTCGTGCTGGTGGGGCACTCCATGGGCGGACGAACCGCGCTGCGGGTCGCCGACCACCCGGCAGTCGTCGGAGTGCTCGGCCTGGCGCCGTGGCTCCCCGAGGGCGAACCTCGGGTCCAGTTGGGCGCACGGCGCCTGCTGGTGGTGCACGGCACCGCGGACCGCTGGACCGACCCCCGCACCTCACGCGCCTATGTCGAACGGGCGGTGGCGGAGGGGACGCCGGCGCAGTACGTGGCGCTGCCCGGGCATGGCCATTTCATGCTGCGCGAGCGGGCTCGCTGGCGCCGCTTCGCGACCGACTTCACCGCCGAGGTTCTCGCCCCGTACCTGATGGCGTCCGGCGAAGGATCCTCCGAACCTGCGGGATCGGAGCACCACGGTGACTAGCCCGCGCCGCCGCATCGCGGTGATCGGCGCCGGGGTCTCCGGCCTGACGGCAGCCTGGGTGCTCCAGCGCGATGCCGACGTCACCTTGTACGAGGCGGACGGCCGACTCGGCGGCCATGCCCACACCCACGACGTCCTGCGGCGCAGCGGCAGCACCGTCGCCGTCGATACCGGGTTCATCGTGCACAACGAGAAGACGTATCCGGTCCTGCTGCGCCTGTTCGCCGCGCTCGGCGTCGCGACCCAGCCGTCGGACATGTCCATGTCGGTGCGGTGCGACGGGTGCGGCCTGGAGTACGCCGGCGCCCGCGGCGTCCACGGGCTGTTCCCCCAGCCGGCGAACCTGCGCAACCGCGCGTATCTGCGGATGCTCGTCGAGGTCCCCAAGTTCCACCGGGCAGCCCACGCTGTTCTCGCTAGTGCCACCGGGGAGGAACGAGCGGGTGGGACCAGCGATGGCTCGAATACCGCGCTGCTCGCCACTGACGAAGGCGACGCCCGCGACGAGACGCTGGGGGAGTTCATCGCGCGGGGTAAGTACTCCGCGTACTTCGTCGCACACTTCCTCAAACCCGTCGTCGCCTGCGTGTGGTCCTGCGCCCCACAGACCGCCCTGGCCTACCCGGCCCGCTACCTGTTCTCGTTCCTCGACCACCACGGGATGTTGGCCGTGACCGGGTCGCCCGAGTGGCGCACGGTGGTGGGCGGCTCGCGCAGCTACGTCGAGCGCGTCGGCAAGGATCTGAGCGCGGTGCACACCAGCACTCCGGTCCGCGCGCTGACCCGCACGGCCGACGGCGTCCAGATCCGAGATGACGGCGACCAGATCGCCTCCTTCGACGCCGCTGTCGTCGCGACCCACCCGCACCAGGCGCTCTCGCTGCTCACGGAGCCGACCCGCGCCGAACGCGAGGTGCTCGCAGCCATTGCCTATTCGACGAATCACACGGTGCTGCACACCGACACCAGGCCGCTGCCGCGCACGGCCGGAGCCCAGGCCTCCTGGAACTACCGGATGGCCGGCTGCGGGGACGCCGCCGACACCGACGCCGTGCTGGTCAGCTACGACATGAACCGCCTGCAGGCGCTGCCCGGACCCGAGCGTTACGTGGTCAGCCTGAACTCCCCGGCGCTGGTCGACGAGGCGAAGGTCATCGCACGGATGGTCTACGAGCACCCCATCTACACCCCCACCTCCGTAGCGGCGCAGCGCCGCCTGCCCGAACTCGACGACGACCGGGTGGCCTTCGCCGGGGCGTATCACGGCTGGGGATTCCACGAGGACGGCGCACGCTCCGGCCTGGCCGCGGCCCGTCGGCTCGGCGGCCACTGGTGATTGCACCAGCGTTGCTCCCCGCGCGCGCCCCGACCGATCGCTGGGGCGGCGCCGCGCTCTACGACACGGTCGTCGCCCACGTTCGGCACACCCCCGTCCGCAATGCGTTCCGCTACCGCAGCTACAGCTGGTTGGTCGACCTGGACGACCTGCCGCGCATCCCGCGCCCGCTGCGCGCGTTGGCCCAGTTCCGGGCGCAGGACCACCTCGGTTCCCCCGGGGCGAGCCTGCGGGAGAACCTCGACGCGTTCCTCGCGGCCCGGGGGGTGGACACCGGCGGCGGGCGGATCCTCATGCTCGCCAACGCCCGGGTGCTGGGTTACGTCTTCAACCCGCTGTCGGTCTACTGGTGCCACGACCCGGCGGGCACCCTGATGTGCGTCGTCGCCGAGGTTCACAACACCTATGGCGAACGTCACGCCTACCTGGTGCGCACCGACGCCGACGGGCGGGCGAGCTTCGACAAGGAGTTTTACGTCTCCCCGTTCTACCCCGTCGACGGCCATTACCGGATGTCGCTGCCTCGCCCGGACGCCCAGGTGCGGATCGCGATCGAGTTGCATCGAGGCGAGGCCAAGCCCTTCGTCGCGACCGTCCGAGGGCGTCGCCGGGCGGCCGGGACCCGCGCCCTGCTGAGCTCGGCAATTCGGGTGCCCTGGGTGACCTTTACGGTGGCCGTTCAGATCCGAATACAGGGCGTTCGCCTGTGGGCGCGGCGGGTTCCCGTCGTTCCGAGGCCTAAGCATCGCCGCCAACCGGAGGTATAGAAGTGGCGCTCACACTTCCCCGTCGCACCAGCTACGACGCCGGTGTCGACGCTGCCCTCTGGCCGGCCATTGCGGCACTGCCGCCCGGCGGCATGCGCGCCAAGATCGCCCGGCGCCTGTTCGAGCGGGTCGCGGGCAAGCTGCCGCTGCAGATCCTGACCCCGAACGGGCGCAACCTCGGTCGCGGGGACCGCTCGACGCCGGTCATGCAGCTGGTCCGCCCCGGCGCGTTCTACCGCCGGGTCGGCAACAGTGGCTTGATCGGGTTCGGCGAGGCCTACATGGCCGGGGACTGGACCACCGATGACCTCGCCGAGGTGCTGACGGTCTTCTGCAGCCGGATGTCGACCTTGGTGCCCCCGGTCCTGCAGCGCCTGCGGGACCTGGCCGTTCACCGGCACCCGCACAGCGAGAAGGGCACCGCGGAGAACGCGCAGCGCAACATCGCGCGGCACTACGACCTGTCCAACGACCTGTTCACCTTGTTTCTCGACGAGACGATGACCTACTCCTCGGCGCTGTTCGGACCGGGCGACGGCTCGGTGGCCCTCGCCGCGGACGCCGAATGGGACGACCTCGCCGACGCCCAACGGCACAAGGTCGACCGACTGCTGGACGCCGCGGGGGTCGGGCCGGGCAGCCGGGTGCTGGAGATCGGAACCGGCTGGGGCGAGCTCGCGCTGCGCGCGGCCGGCCGCGGCGCGACGGTGCGCTCGATCACCCTGTCCGAGGAACAACGCACCCTCGCCCTTGCGCGGGTTGCCGCCGCCGGGCTGTCGGACCTGGTCACGATCGACCTGTGTGACTACCGCTCAGTGCAGGGCACCTACGACGCGGTCGTGTCGGTGGAGATGATCGAGGCCGTCGGCTTCGAGTTCTGGCCGACGTACTTCGCGACGCTGGACCGCGTGCTCGCCCCGGGCGGCCGCGTCGGCCTGCAGGCGATCACGATGCCGCACGACCGGATGCTGGCCAGCCGGGACACCTACACCTGGATCCACAAGTACATCTTCCCGGGCGGATTGCTGCCCTCGGTCCAGGCGGTGGAGCAGGCGGTCGCCGAGCACACCTCGCTCACGGTGGTCGGGCGGCACGGGTTCGGCCTGCACTACGCCGACACGCTGCGGCTGTGGCGGGAACGTTTCACCTCCCGCGCCGCCGAGGTCGAGGCCCTTGGTGGGTTCGACGCCACCTTCCGCGCCATGTGGACCTTCTACCTCGCCTACTCCGAGGCCGGTTTCCGTAGCCGCTATCTCGACGTCTACCAGTTCGTGCTCCAGAAGGGCGAGTAGCAGGTCATGGGTCTCCTTGGGGGAAACGCCGCCGGACAACTGGCGAAGCTGGTCGAGCCGATCTTCGGTGGCACGCTGCCGATCCGGATCCGAGCCTGGGACGGTAGCGAGGTCGGCCCGGCCGACGCGCCGGCCGTGATCATCCGCTCCCGCAAGGCGCTGCGCCGGCTGTTGTGGAGCCCCGGAGAGCTTGGGCTCGCCCAGGCTTACATCACCGGTGAGATCGACGTCGAGGGCGACCTGACGGAGGGCCTGACTTTGGTATGGGCCGCGATTCGCGAGCGTAACCTGACGGCCCCGAAGCTGACGAAGTCTCAGCTGGCGGCAGCGGCGGGAACGGCGATCAAGCTCGGTGCCATCGGCCCGAAGCCCGCGACACCGGTCTCGCAGGCCAAGCTCACCGGCGTGCTGCACACCAAGCTGCGCGACCGGGCGGCGATTTCGCACCACTACGACCTGAGCAACGACTTCTACAAGCTGCTGCTCGACGACGTGCACCTGGCGTACTCCTGCGCCTACTACACCTCGGACGCCCCGGACTACACGCTCGAGGACGCCCAGCGCGACAAGCTCGACCTGATCTGCCGCAAGCTCGACCTCAAGCCCGGATCGCGCCTGCTCGACATCGGCTGTGGCTGGGGCTCGCTCTCGCTGCACGCCGCGCAGTACTACGGCGCCCGCGTCATCGGCGTCACGCTCTCGCGGGAGCAGCAGGACTTCGTGCTCGCCAAGGTCGCCGAGCGTGGCCTGACCGGCCAGGTCGAGATCCGCCTGCAGGACTACCGCGAGGTGCCCGAGACCGGCTTCGATGCGGTCACTTCGATCGAGATGGGCGAGCACGTCGGCGCCGAGAACTATCCGACGTTCACCGGCGTCATCCACAAAGCGCTCCGGGTCGGCGGCCGGGCCTTGATCCAGCAGATGTCCCGGCGCGACCGCCCGGGTGGCGGTGCGTTCATCGAGTGCTACATCGCCCCGGACATGCACATGCGCCCGGTCGGGGAGACCGTCGCCCTGATCGAGGACGCTCACCTCGAGGT
Organism: Sporichthyaceae bacterium; assembly: GCA_052387905.1. Lineage (GTDB taxonomy): Bacteria > Actinomycetota > Actinomycetes > Sporichthyales > Sporichthyaceae > JBQTII01. Next base: position 7,061 of record JBQTIR010000023.1, read on the forward strand.
GCGCGACGTCCATGCGATGCGCGAGCACTACGTCTGGACCGTGCGGGCCTGGTTGGAGACGTTGGAGAAGAACTGGGACGCCGTCGTCGCCCTCGTCGGCGAGGAGGTCGCCCGCGTCTGGCGCCTGTACATGGTCGGCGGCGCATTGGTCTTCGAGGAGGGCCGGATGGGTGTCGACCAGATCCTGGCGGTCAAGCGCGCTCCCGATGGGGTCGCCGGCATGCCCAAGGTGCGCGACGACGGCTTTCACGTCCGCTGAAGGCCCAGCGTCCGAAGAAGCGGCAGCAATAGCGACCGCTGCTTCGGACGTCCGGGGTTTTCGCCTCGGCCGCGCGCTCTGAGAGGCTGACGGGATGGAGTCCTTCGACGGCAGCGGCTTCGCTGGCGGTCTGCTCGCCTGCGCCCTCGGCCTGGTCGTACTGCTCGGCGCGACCTTCGCGCTGGCGAAGAAGCTGGGCAAGCACAGCGTCGTCGACGTCGCCTGGGGGCTCGGCTTCGTCACCGTCGCCCTGATCACCTACGTCATGGCGGGCGACTCCGGCCCCGAGACGCGGCAGCTACTGATCACCGGCATGGTGGTGATCTGGGGCACGCGGCTGGCCTGGCACATCGGCCGGCGCAACGCCGGGCACGGCGAGGACCCGCGGTATGAGGCCCTGCTTGCCAAAGTGTCGCCGGAGAAGCGCAATGCCTACGCGCTGCGCATGATCTACGGGCTGCAAGGACTGTTGATCCTGTTTATCTCCCTCCCGATCCAGGTCGCGCAGTATTACGACGCCCACCCGTCGGGCGTCGTTGAGCGCTCCGCCGACGGTGGAGTGATGGTGGTGCTGAAGGATGACTGGCCCGGCTGGATCGCTGCGGTCGGCGTCGCTGTGTGGGCGATCGGGCTGTTCTTCGAGGCGGTCGGGGACTACCAGCTCAAGGAGTTCAAGGCTGACCCGGCCAACAAGGGCAAGATCATGGACCGCGGGCTGTGGCGCTACACCCGGCACCCGAACTACTTCGGCGACGCCTGCGTGTGGACCGGGCTCTACCTCGTCGCCGCCGAGACCGGGGTCGGGGCGTTCACGATCCTGTCCCCGGTGGTGATGATCTTGTTCCTGACCAAGGGCAGCGGAGCCGCGCTGACCGAGAAGCGGATGGCCGGGCGCCCCGGGATGGCCGACTACGTCGCCCGCACCTCCGGCTTCTTCCCGCTGCCCCCGCGCAAGGCCGGACGTGGCTGAGCCCGTCCTCGACGGCATGCATGCCCAAACCCCGACGACACGCCGTGCGCTCGCGGCGTGTCGCGGCGCTTTCCGCATGCATGCCGGCAAGGCGCTGGCTGCGGCGTTGGTCGTAGCCGCGCTGCCGACGCTGGTCCGCGTGGTCGGGGACCACGACCGCGCCTGGCTGATCATGATCGTCGCGTTCATCCCGCCGGCGCTGCTGGCGCTGCTCGTGGTGGCGGTCGCGGCGGGCCTCGCCCGCCGGCGGGTGCTGGCCGGGGTCGCGGCGGCAGCGCTGGCGCTCAACGTCGCCTGGCTCGCGCCGTTCTACGCCGGTGAGGACCCGCCCGCGGGCGGCATCCCGGTGGTCGCGATGACCGCCAACCTGCTCTACGGCGATGCCGACCCGGCCGCGGTGGTCAAGGAGGTCCGCGAGCAGCGCGTCGACCTGCTCGCGCTGACCGAGCTCACGCCCGAAGCGGTGCTGGCGCTCGGGCAGGCGGGCCTGGACACCGCGCTCCCGTACCGGCATCTGCGCCCGGACATCGACGCGCACGGCAGCGGGCTCTGGTCGCGCTATCCGGTGACCCCGCTGGTGGACTGGGACGGGATCCACCGTCAGCCCGGTGCCCGGGTCCAGATCGGCGGGCGCGACGTCACGGTCCGTGTCGTGCACCCGTTCCGCACCTCGATGTTCACCGCGCGGGCTTACCGCGCCGACCACGGCGCCCTGCGCGCTCGGCTGCGGGACCTGGGGACGGCGGAGCCGGCGATCGTGCTCGGGGATTTCAACTCCACGCCGAACCACGACGCGATGCAGCGCCTGTTCGCCGACGGGTGGCGCGACGCCGGGGAGAGTGCCGGCTCCGGCCTGGCGCGGACCTGGCGGCCCCGTTCCTGGTTGCCCTTCCTCTTCCAGCTCGATCATGTGCTGATCTCGCGGGCCTTCGGCGCCGCCGGCACCGAGGTCGTGGAGATCGGTGGGACCGATCACGCGGGGGTGGTCGCCAGCCTGATCCTGGGTCCGCGGTGAAAGGACGTTACGGTGAACCTGACAGGTCTGGGGCGGCGTTCGCCCCGGCGCCGCGTGTGATGAGGAGCTCAGGAGCGATCCATGCGCCTGCTGATGATCGGACCGCCGGGAGCCGGCAAGGGCACCCAGGCCGTCCGGATCGCGGAGCAGCTGGGGGTCCGTCACATCTCCTCGGGCGACCTGCTGCGCGCGCACGTCAACGCGGAGACGGCAATCGGACGCCAGGTCAAGGCATGTCTGTCCAGTGGCGATCTGGTGCCGGACGGCATCGTGATGGACATGTTGCGCAAGCCGGTGGTCGAGGCGGCGAGCGCAGGCGGCTACGTCCTCGACGGTTTCCCGCGGACGCTGCCGCAGGCCGAGACCGCCTACGAGGTGGCCAAGTCACTCGGTGTCGAGGTGCAGGCAGTCGTGCACCTGGAGGTTCCCCGCGACGAGCTGATTCGCCGGCTGATCTCCCGCGGTGAGGAGAGCGGGCGCACCGATGACACGCTGGAGGTCATCGAGCACCGCTTGGACGTTTACGACTCCAAGACCGTACCGATGTTGGAGTACTACGCCGCGCGGGGAAAGCTGATCGGCGTCAACGGCGCTCGGCCGATCGACGAGGTCAGCTGGTCGATCAGCGTGCAGCTGCAGCAGCTCGCCCGTCAGCTCGGCGCCGCGGCGGTCCCGGACTGAGTGACTCCGATGAGCCATCGGTGAACGCACGGAGTGGGGCCGGTCTGGGCGACGGGCCACTTTTCGAGGCCGCCTTCGACCATGCTCCCGTGGGCATGGCGCTGCTGGACCTGAACGGGCAGTGGTTCCGGATCAATCCCGAGCTGTGCCGCATGCTCGGTTACCCGGTCGATGTGCTGCTCGCGAATTCCCCGGCGGACCTGGTCCTGCCCGAGGATGCCGCTGCCGAAGCAGCCGCCTGCGCCGAGCTGTCCACCGCTGCAGGGCAGTTGACCGCGGAGTCGCGCTACCGCCACCGCGACGGGAACGTGGTGTGGGTGCGGCGCAACATGTCGGTGGTGCGCGACGCGGCCGGCGAGCCGTCCTACGTGGTTGCCGCCTACACCGACATCGGTGCGCGGCGGACTGAGGACGCGCGCCTGGCCTACCTCGCGTTGCACGACGCCTTGACCGGCCTGGCCAACCGGGCCCTGCTCGATGACCGCATGGCCCAGGCCGTGGCCGCCCGGGACCGTGACGGGGGAGTGGTGACCGTGCTGTTCTGTGACGTCGACGGGCTCAAGACGGTCAACGATTCCTACGGACACCGCTTCGGCGACGACGTGCTGGTCACGGTCGCGACGAGGCTGGCGGCCAAGGTCCGTGGCGGGGACACGGTTGCCCGCGTCGGCGGGGACGAGTTCGTCGTGGTTGCCCACCTGCGCGACCCGGCCGACGCGGAGGCGATGTGCCGACGGCTCCGATCGGCGGTGGAGGCCGCTCCCGGCCTGCTCGCCCCCGACGGGCGCACCGTCGACATTCGCGTCAGCATCGGCTACGCCGTCTCTCACGACGACCAGATTGACGCGAGCACCCTGCTCGGCTTCGCCGACGAGTCGATGTACGCAGTCAAGCGTCGGCGCCTGACCCCTCGCCGGGAGTAGTGCGCCAGGTGGGCTCTTGGTGAGCGCGGTGGTTTCTGCCACGCTGGGCACATGGCGTTCCCGCTGCTTCCGAACCACGTGAGCGCGGGTCAGCTGCTCGTCGCCTCACCGGATCTCGACGACCCGAATTTCGCCCGCACGGTGGTGCTGCTGCTCTCGCACGCACCCGACGGCTCGTTGGGTGTTGTCCTCAACCGGCCCACCGAGATGACCGTGGCCTCGGTGCTGTCCGGGTGGGGCGGCATCGGTAGCGATCCCGACGTCGTCTACGCCGGGGGACCGGTCGGGGTCGACAGCGCCCTGGCGCTGGCGGCGCTGGACGCGGTGCCGGCCGGAACGGGGGCGGCCCGGATGGGATGGCGCCCGGTCGTCGGCTCCGTCGGACTGATCAACCTGGACACCGACCCCGCGAGTCTGTCCGGATCGCTGCAAGGGATGCGGGTGTTCGCCGGCTACGCCGGGTGGTCGGGCGGGCAGTTGATGGGCGAACTCGGCGAGGGATCCTGGGCGATCGTCGATTCCCACGCGGGTGACGCCTTCACCCGGCACCCGGGCAAGTTGTGGTCAACCGTACTGCGCCGCCAGGGCGGGGAGCTCGCGCTGCTCGCGAGCCGGCCCGCCGATCCCCGGATGAACTGACCGCCGCTCGGCGCACTCCACCGCCGGCGCAAGGTGGACCTAGACTCGGGCCCATGACGACGCCCCTGGAGCCCGGTGGCGGGCTCAGCACGATCACCGAAGAGCGCACCCAGACCTCTACCGGCGACGGTGACCACGACCGCTTCTCGCACTACGTGGTGAAGAAGAAGCTGACCGGTGCGATGATCGAGGGCACCGCCCTGCAGGCGCTGTGCGGCAAGGTCTGGGTACCCAGCCGCGACCCGAAGAAGTACCCCGTGTGCCCGGAATGCAAGGAGATCTACGACGGCTTCCCACCCGGAAAGGGTGACGATCCCGACGCCTGACCTGGGGTAGGTGTCGTCGGTAGCCGTCGTTGGTGGGGGAGCTCGGATCGTGGCTGAGCCGTGGTGCGTGGCGCTCGTACGCAGCCCGCACCCGCACGCCGTGCTGCTGGAAATCGAGGCCGGTTCCGTCGCCGACCTCGTGGGTGTCCAGGAGGTCCTGACCGCGGTCGACCTGCCCGGCGCCTTCACCTACGGACCCGCGCGCGCCGATCGGCCGGTCCTGGCTTCGGGCGTGGTACGGCATGTGGGGGAGCCGGTGGCGGCTGTGCTCGCGGTCGACGCCGGGACCGCCCGGCTCGCTGCCACGCGTCTGAGCGTGTGCTACCGCGAATTACCCGTGAGCTGCGACCCCTACGCCGCCGAACGCGCCGATCCGATCCACCCGGACGGCACCGTCATTGCGGCGGTCCATCTGCGCCGGGGCACGGCCTTCGATCCGGTGGCGCTTTCGTTCGACGAAGACGTTCCCGGCGAGCCGATGCCTGGCGCCACCGTGGTGATCGAGGGCCAGTACGCGCTGGAGCAACCGAACGCGCCCGCAGCGGGTGTGGTCTCGGCGGCGCCGTGCGAAGGCGGGGTCGAGATCGCGGTCCCCGGACAGTTGAGCATCGGCCTGCGCGATCAAGTGGCCGCCTGTCTGGACCTGGACGGACCCGCGGTACGGCTGCTCTCAAGTGACGGCCCTGGGGACGGCAGCGGGGAGCTGAGCGCCGCGGTGGTGTGCGGCATCTTCGCGCTGCGTCATCAACGACCGGTCCACCTGATCGCCGCTCCCGATGCGCCGGAGCCGACCCCGGACGCGGGCACCGCGCGGCAGCCGGCCGCCTACCCCGACATGCCCTTCGTCCCTGCGCGGCGCTGGGCCTGGCTCGCCTATCGGCACCACGCCGACGCCCAAGGTTGCTTGATCGGTGTGCAAGCGCGGATCCGCATCGACGCCGGGGCCTACGCCGGGGACAGCGCTCGCCTGGTGTCGGCCCTGTGCGCAGCGGGGGTCGGGCCTTACCGCGTCGAGAACGTCGACCTGGAGGTCGCCGCGGTGCGCACGACCAACTCGCCACTGCCGAGCCCGGCCGGTGGCGGTAGCGAGGCCGCGGCGTTCGCTGTCGAGGCGCAACTGGACCGCCTGGCCCGGGCACAGGAGCTGGACGGGCTGCACCTGCGCGCGAGCAATGCCCTGGATCTGGATCATCCGCTGCCCACCGGGCAATTTCTGCCCACCACGACCCCGGCACTCGCCTTGCTCGACCGGGTCGCGGCCGCGCCACCGCCAGGCGATGCTTCCAGCCCGCAGGACCAGGTGCTGTGCCGCGGCACCGGGCACGCGAGCGCCGTGGTCCCGCGTGCGGGCGCCGTGGTCCCGAGTGCACAGGGCGGCCCGACCGGGGGCCGTGCGCAGGCGGGCCAGGTCCCGACCGTGGCGGTCGGCGCGGCGACTAAGTTCGATTTCGCGGTGGCGCAGCGGCGGGTCGGGTTCGTCGAGGGTCTCGATGAGCATGGGCAAGGCAGAGCGTTCGAGGCGTTCGCGGTGGTCGCGGTACGCGCAGTGCTCGACGCCGCTCACACCAGTGAGGTCAGGGTCCGGGAGCTGCGGATCGCGGTCCAGGCGCCTGGGCCGGTGGGCGAGCGTGACGCCGGGGCGCTCGAACGCGGCGCCCGCGCCGCAGTGGTGCTCGCGCTGCCGTGGGCGCAGGGCCCGGACCGCGTGGCCGTAGAGGTGGTGGGCGGTCCGCCGGGCGGCCGGCCCCTGGGCGCCGACGCCGATCAGATCCCGGTCGGTGCGGTCATGGCCGCGCTGCGATCGGCGATGGACGCAGCAACCGGCGGTGACGGCGAGGTCGTGCCGATCCCCGGTGTGTCCTGGTCGATGCATACCCTGCGAATTCCCGATGACCATGACGGTGCGTCATGAGCACGTGGTCCGCGGAGCACCTGCCGCCGGCCTATCCGGATCGCGCCCCGTGGGGGACTGCGGAGCGGCTGCGGGCCTGGCAGCAGGAAGCCCTGACGCTTTATCAGAATTCGTCCTCGCGGGATTTCCTCGCGGTGGCGACGCCGGGCGCCGGCAAGACCACCTTCGCACTCCGGGTCGCCAGTGAACTCCTGGCAGCGAAGGTCGTGCGGGCGGTCACCGTCGTCGCTCCCACCGAGCATCTGAAGTCCCAGTGGGCCGATGCCGCGCAGCGGATCGGCATCAAGATCGACGCAGGGTTCAAGAACTCCGACGGCAAGACCGCCCGTGGGTTCTCCGGTGTGGTGGTCACCTACGCGGGGGTCGCCGCGCACCCGATCCTGCACCGCAACCGGACGTTGGCCCGCCCCACCCTGGTGATCCTCGACGAGATCCACCATGCCGGCGATGCCCGCAGTTGGGGCGAGGCCGTCGAGGAGGCCTTCGGCGGCGCGACGCGCCGTCTCGCGTTGACCGGGACCCCCTTTCGGTCCGATACCAACCCGATCCCGTTTGTCACCTATGCCCCTGGCCCGGACGGGATCCCGCGTTCGGTGGCGGACTACGTTTACGGGTACGGGCAGGCCCTTGCGGACTCCGTCGTGCGCCCGGTGGTGTTCCTGGCCTACGCCGGATCGATGCGCTGGCGCACCCGGGCCGGCGACGAACTCTCCGCCACCCTCGGTGACCCGTTGACCCAGGACCTGACCAATCAGGCGTGGCGCACCGCCCTGGATCCCTCGGGGGAGTGGGTTCCCGCGGTGCTGCGCGCCGCGGACAAGCGGCTGTCGGTAGTGCGCCGCTCGGTTCCCGACGCCGGCGCGATGGTGATCGCCTCGGACCAGAATGCAGCCCGCGCCTACGCGCGAATCCTGCGCGAGATCACCGGCAGGGCGCCCACCGTGGTGCTCTCGGACGACAAGGGTGCCAGCGGGCGCATCGGTCAGTTCGCGACCGGTGAAGACCGCTGGCTGGTCGCGGTGCGGATGGTCTCCGAGGGGGTGGACATTCCGCGGCTCGCGGTCGGGGTTTACGCCACAAACGCCGCGACGCCGCTGTTCTTCGCCCAGGCGGTGGGGCGGTTCGTGCGCGCCCGCCGCCGCGGCGAGATCGCCTCGGTGTTCGTGCCGACCGTCGCGCCGTTGCTGGCGCACGCCGCCGAACTGGAGCGCACCCGCGACCACGTGCTCGGCCGAGCGCTGGGCGCCGGGGACGACCCGTTCGCCGAGGAAGAAGCGCTGCTCGCCGCGGCGCAGCAGGCGAATGACGGCGTCGATGACTCCCTCGGCGATTTCGAGGCGCTGGGCAGCGAGGCCACCTTTGACCGGGTCATGTTCGGCGGCGCGGAGTTCGGGCTGCCCGGGCTACCCGGCAGCCGCGAGGAGCAGGACTTCCTCGGCCTGCCCGGTCTGCTCGACGCCGACCAGGTCACCGCGGTGCTCGCCAAACGTCAGGCCGACCAGGTCAAGGCACAGACCCGGCGCAACCGCCGGTCCGCCGGCGCCGGCGAGGCCGCAGCCCCCCTGACCGCGGACCGCCGCCCGGTCGCCACCCACGCCGAGCGCTCCGCCCTGCGCCGTGAGCTGCACACCCTCGTCGGGGCCTGGCACCACCGCACCGGAGGCTCGCACGGCGCGATCCACGCCGAACTCCGCCGCCTGTGCGGCGGCCCCGCCACCGCTGCCGCCGGCGTCGACGAGTTGCGCCAACGCGTGGACACCCTGCGCCGCTGGGTCAACGACGGCAAGCCCTGACGCACCCCAAACCCCCATCTTCGGGCGGCGGGTGGACCTATCGCGGCCTCGGGATAGGTCGAAACGCCACCCAAAGTTGGGGCATCCGCGCGCAGACTGCGTCACGATGAAGGAATGATCGACTTCCCGCTGACTGGGCTTGACCACCTGCGCTTCGAGGTCGGGAATGCGCGCCAGGCTGCGCACTACTACTCCACGGCCTTCGGGATGCGGGTGATCGCCTACCGCGGCCCGGAGCAGGGATTCCGCGAGGTCGCCGAGTACGTGCTCGCGGCCGGGGACGCCCGCTTCGTCATCGCGGGCTCGCTGCGTCCGGACACCGACCTGGCCACGCACGTGGCCGAGCACGGCGACGGGATCCGCGATATCGCGCTCGCGGTCACCGACGTTGCGCAGGCGTACGAGGTGGCCTGCGCCCGAGGTGCGACCGGACTCGCCCCACCGACGCAGTCCAGCGACGAAAACGGACTTCTCGTCACGGCGGCGATCGGGGCCTACGGGCAGACCCGCCACACGCTGATCGACCGCTCCGCCTATGCCGGCGCCTTCGCCCCGGGCTTCGTGGCCCGCTCGCCGATCGTGAGCCCGCGGATGCCGGTGTTCACCGACATCGACCACGTGGTCGGCAATGTCGAACTCGGGCGGATGGATGACTGGGTCGACTTCTACCGCCGCGTCATGGGCTTCACGAACATGGCGGAATTCGTCGGCGCCGACATCGCGACGGAGTACTCCGCGCTGATGAGCAAGGTCGTCGCCGACGGCACCCGCAAGGTGAAGTTCCCGCTCAACGAACCTGCGGCCGGCAAGAAGCGCTCGCAGATCGACGAGTATCTCGACTTCTACCGCGGCCCGGGCGTGCAACACGTGGCGCTGGTGACCGCGGACATCCTGGGCAGCGTCGACGCGATGCGCGCGGGTGGCGTGGAGTTCCTCGCGACCCCGGTGAGCTACTACGACGACCCGGAACTTCGTGCCCGGATCGGTGAGGTCCGCGTCCCGGTCGAGGAGCTCAGATCCCGCGGGATCCTCGTCGACCGCGACGAGGACGGTTACCTGTTGCAGATCTTCACCCGCCCGGTTCAGGACCGCCCGACGGTGTTCTTCGAACTGATCGAGCGGCACGGCGCCACCGGCTTCGGCAAGGGCAACTTCAAGGCCCTCTTCGAGGCGATCGAAAGGGAGCAGGACGCCAGGGGAAACTTGTGATCTGACATTTCGTCAGGCGACGACGGTCAGCTCGCTGCCGTGGCGGTACTTGCGGACGTGGACCTGGGCGGGAACCCGGGCGCGCAGTTCGGCGACGTGGCTGACGATCCCGACGACCCGGCCGCCCTCACGTAGACCGTCGAGGACGTCCATCACCTCGTCGAGGGAGTCGGGGTCCAGGCTGCCGAAGCCCTCGTCCACGAACAACGAATCCAGCCGCGTCCCGCCCGCTTCGCCGCAGACGACATCCGCGAGGGCCAGTGCCAGGGCCAGGCTGGCCATGAAGGTCTCGCCGCCGGACAGGGTCGAGGTCTCCCGGTCGGTCCCGGTCCAGGAGTCGCGGACCAACAGACCCAGCCCAGCCTTGCGGCGCCCGTCGCGCCCGGTGTCGGTGTGGACGAGGGTGTAGCGGCCACCCGTCATCCGGTGCAGGCGCTGCCCCGCGACGACGGCTACCTCCTCCAGTCGCGCGGCGAGCACGAAGGCGGACAGGGTCATGCGACGGGTGTTCGCCCCCTGGCCGTTGACCAGGTCGGCGAGGGCGCGGACCTGCTCGGCCTCGGCAGCGACGGGCTCCAGCGCCGTGCGGGCCCGCTCGAACTCAGGCACCCGCCGGTCCAGGGCGACGCTGCGCTCACGGGCGGAGGCCGCCAGGGCGACGGCCTGGGTGTGTGCTGCGCGCGCGGCGGCCACCGCGGCCTCGGCGGCGGCGATGTCCGCCGGCGGCATGAGGGCCACGTCGAGGTCGGGGTCGGCGAGCAGCGCCCGGGTGCCATCGACCTCGCGGCGGTGGGAATCGAGCTTGGCGGTAGCGGCGTCACACCAGGACCTGGTCCGTACCGCGGACGCGGCCGCGGCCAGGTCGACGAACCCGGCTGCCTCGGCGGCTTGCTCCGCCCCGGCGAGCTGCTCCTGCGCGGCCGTGTGCGCCACGGCCAGCTCGGCCAGTTCCGTATCGATCGCGGTGATGCGGGTATCGGCCGCCGGGAGCCGGGCCGCCGCGGCGGCGAGCCGGTCACGCTCGGCCCTGCTCGCGCGTAGCGCAGCGCGGACCGCGTCGTCGCCCGGCAGATACTCGGAGTCCTCGCAGCAGCTCTGCGCCAGCGCCGCCAGCCCGCCGTCGGCCAGCGCCGCGAGACGGTCGCCGGCGTCGCGGCGACGTTGCCCGGCCGCAGCGAGCTCGCTCGCGGCGGCGGCCGCGTGCTGCCCGACGAGTTCAGCCGCGACGCGCGCGCGCTCGGCATCCGAATCCGCTGCGTCCTCGTCGTCGGCCGTCACCCGCCCGGGCCGCCCGGCCGCCGGTGACGGGTGCTGCGCGGACCCGCACACCGGGCAGGACTCGCCCTGCTGCAGCGTGGCTGCCAGCTCGGCGACCATGGAGTCCAGCCGTTCGCGGCGCACCCGCAGGTACTCCTCCGCCAGGGTCGCGGCGGCCTCCCGGGCCTCGACGTGACGCTCGCGCCAGGTTCGGTCCGTCTCGGCCGCATCGCGGCAGGCCGCGAGCGCGAGCTGTACCTCGTTGACCGCCTCGGTGAGCCGCTCGGCCCGCGGCAGGGCCTCGGCGGCCGCGCGGTCCTCGGCGCGCCGGGTGACCAGCTCGCCGCGCTCGGTGCCGGCGGCCTGCGCGCGGGCGGCGAGTTCGGTCAAGCGCGCCGACAAGTCCGCCGCGGTGCCTGATCTGGCGGCGAGGTAGGCGCTGACCCCTGCTGCCGCACGTGCCAGCTCCAGCTCGGCTCGCAGCTCGACCAGGGAAGCCTCGGCCGCGGTGAGCTCGGCAAGCCGTGCTTCGGCCTGCCGACGCCGGTGTTGACGGTGCGCGAGGGTGCGGGTGGCCTCGGCGTTCGCGTCGGAGGCGGCCAGGGTGGCCGCGGCGATCTCCACCGCGTGCCGGCTCGTCATGACCGCGGCGACGTACTGCTCGGCCAGGTCGCTCGCCCACACCGGGCCGGGCTCGCCCTCGGGCGGGTCGACCTCGGCGATCTGCGCGATCAGGCGCACGAGTACCCCGACCTCCTCCTGACGCTGAGTCAGCTCAGCGGCGGTGTCGCGCCGACGCTGCGCCAACCAGCTCTCCACGTCGCGGAATCGGTCGGTCCCGAACAGCCGCTCCAGCAGCGCGGCCCGCTCGTCCGAGGGCGCCCGCAGGAACCGGGCGAACTCGCCCTGGGGGAGCAGGATCACCTGGAAGAACTGCTCCGCCGACATCCCGAGCCGGTCAGCGATCTCGGCGTCGGCCTCCCCGGCGCGGGTCGAGACCGCGGCCCAGCCGGCCCCGTCGTACTGCTCCAGGAGCACCTTCGCCGGCTCGGTGGTCGTGCCGGTGCCGCGTACTTTGGCGCGTTCCTGCTCGGGTGAGCGGGTCACGCGCATCCGGCGCCCGCCAAGCGTCGCTTCCAGCCGGACCTCGGTGCGGGTGGCAGCCGCAGCGTGGTCCGAGCGCAGACGTCGCGCGGCCGCGCGCTGCCCGGGAAGGCGGCCGTAGAGCGCGAAGCCCAAGGCGTCGAGCAACGTCGACTTCCCGGCCCCGGTCTCGCCGTGCAGCAGGAACAACCCCGAGGCGGCGAGGTCGTCGAAATCTACGGTGACAGTCCCGGCGAACGCGCCGAACGCGGTCACGTCCAACCGATGTGGCCTCACGCGGCAACCTCGCGCGGCCCCGCCTCTTCGGAGCCGCGGCGCGCGACCGCGGCGAAGGCCTCGTCGAGCAACGCGGCCTCGGCGTCGGTGGCCACGGTTCCCCGCGCATGCGTGACGAAGTCCCGCGCGATCTCGCTGTCACTGCGCCCGCGCAGGCGGGTGCGGTAGTCGCGACCGTCGGCGGCGCATTCGGCCGGCGCCCATTCGAGCACGAGCACATGGGGGAAGCGGGTGCGCAGCCGATCCATCGCGGCCTCGGGCCGGGCCGCGTCGGTCAGGGTCACCGAGAGGAAGTCGCCGGCGAATTCGCTGAAGGCTGCACTCGTCAGCAGATCGTCCAGGGTGGAGCGCAGTGACCTGAGCCGACCGGGCACCGGCGCCTCGACGAACTCCACCGCGCCGAGCCCGCTGGCGTCGAGCTCGAGGAGCCAGGAGCCCTTGACGTGGGCCGCCTCGGAGAACGAGTACGCCAGGGGGGAACCGCAGTACCGCAGCTGCTCGGCCAGGGTCGCGCGGCCGTGCAGATGCCCCAGGGCCACGTAGTCGAACCCGTCGAACACCGACGCCGGCACCGCACCGACCCCGCCGACGCTGAGGTCGCGCTCGGAATCGCTCGTCAGGCCGCCGGCGACCCAACCGTGGGCCATCGCGACCGAGCGCACACCGCGCCGGGCCAGGTCCGCGCGTGCCAGATCGGCTGCGCGACGTAGCACGGCCTCGTGCGAGCGCGTCTCGATCGGCGCGCCGGGCAGCTCGGCGCAGACGGCAGCCGGCTCCAGGTAGGGAATGGCGTAGACCGCGACCGGACCGTGCGTGTCCTCCAGCACGACCGGCTCGGCGACGGCGCTCACCCGCGTGCGCAGGTGGACCCCGGCGGCATCGACCAGGCGGTCGTTGATGCCGAGGCGTCGGGCCGAATCGTGGTTTCCGCTGATCAGGACGACCCGGGCACCGGCATCCCGGATCCGGAACAGCGCCTCGTTGCACAGCTCCACGGACTCCACCGGCGGCAGTGCCCGGTCATAGACGTCCCCGGCGATCAGCACCCCGTCGATGCGCTCGGCGCGCACCGTGGCGACCAGGTGGTCGACGAACGCGGCTTGGGCGCCGTGCAGGTCGGCGCGGTGCAAGGAACGCCCGAGATGCCAGTCGGAGGTGTGCAGCATTCGCATGTCGAGAACGCTAAGACCACCCACCGACAGTTCCGCTGCAGCCGCGGCGCGCCGCCGCGTGTCCCCCCGAAACGATCGGAAGTGGGAGCATGGGGCCATGTCCGTGGCACCCGCCGAGGTCGAGCGGCCGATCACCGAACCCGTGGTCGACCTCGACGTCCCCTGGGTGACCATCGTCTGGAACGACCCGGTGAACCTCATGTCGTACGTGTCCTTCGTCTTCCAGACCTACTTCGGCTACAGCAAGAAGAAGGCGACCAAGCTCATGCTCGACGTCCATCACGCCGGGCGCGCGGTGGTGTCCTCGGGCACCCGCGAGGAGATGGAACGTGACGTCAGCGCGATGCATGGCTACGGCCTGTGGGCCACGCTGAAGAAGGACGACTAGCGCATGTGGGTGAAGCGGGGGCGGGGTGGTTTCGTCGCGCTCGAACTCGACCCCCACGAAGCGGCGATCGTCCGCAACGCCTTCGGTGAGCTGCTGGTACTGCTCGGCACCCGGGAGTCCGACGACGGCGCGCAGACCGCCGAGATCGCCCCGGGGGTCCTCGACCCGTTCGCCGACACCGTCGACCGGTCGCGGCCCGCCGACCCGGCGCTGGCCCGGCTGCTGCCCGACGCCTACCCGGACGACCCGGAGGCCACCGCCGAGTTCCGTCGCTTCACCGAGGCCGACCTGGTGGCCGGCAAACGGGCCAACGTCGAGATGCTGCTGTCCACCCTCGGGCCGGGCCCGGTGACCCTGGACCCCGCCCAGGCCCACGCCTGGCTCTTCGCGCTCAACGACTTGCGCCTGATGCTCGGCAGCCGGCTGGAGGTCGACGAGGACTACGCTCAGCGGGTCGCCGACATGAGCCCGGAGCACCCCCTGCTCCCGGCGTTCGCCCTCTACGAGTGGCTCACCGCCCTGCAGGACGCCCTGGTCCACGCCCAACGTTAAGATGTGGGTGTGCTGACTATCGACGTCGTGACGCGGGACGCGATCATCGCCCACGCCCGCGCGGACCACCCGGATGAGGCGTGCGGGGTGGTCGCGGGACCGGCGGGAACCGACCGTCCGGCGCGCTTCATCCCGATGCCGAACGCGGCCCGCTCCACCACGTTCTACGAGTTCGACTCCCTGGATCTGCTCAAGCTCTACCGGGAGATGGACGACCGCGACGAGGAGCCGGTGATCGTCTACCACTCCCACACCGCGACCGAGGCCTACCCGTCGCGCACCGACATCAGTTACGCCTCGGAGCCGAATGCGCACTATGTGCTCGTGTCGACGAAGGAGCCCGACACCGTCGAGTTCCGGTCCTTTCGGATCGTGGAGGGGGTCGTCACCGAGGAGCCGGTGAAGGTCGTGGAGTCCTACGTGGCATGAGCACCTGGAATGACCGCAGCGTGCTGACAGTTGCCGCATGTGAGCCCCCGCCCGGCGGTCGGGCAGACTGACCCCCGACGTCTGGCCTGAGACGGCCTACAACGCCACCCCTCACCAGGGGAAAACGAATCTGGAGCACACCTGATGGCCATCGAGGTCCGTATCCCGACGATCCTCCGGCAGTACACCGACGGCGCGAAGGCCGTCGAGGGCGCCGGGAAGACCCTCGATGAGCTCTTCGACGATCTGGAGTCCCGGCACGCGGGCCTGCGGACCCGCCTCGTCGATGACAACGGCCTGCGCCGCTTCGTCAACGTCTACCTCAACGACGAGGACGTGCGATTTCTTGGCGGGCTGACCACCGAGCTCGCCGACGGGGACAGCGTCACGATCCTGCCTGCCGTCGCCGGCGGATCCATCTGACCTGCGGTTTCGGCCCCCGGGCCGGCCGCGTGGGATTGGTGAAACCGTGCGCTTCGATTCGCTGCTGGACTCCGTCGGCCGTACCCCGCTCGTGGGGCTGCCGCGGCTCTCGCCGTCCCCGGACGTGCGCCTGTGGGCCAAGCTCGAGGACCACAACCCGACGGGCTCGATCAAGGACCGCGCCGCCCTGCGGATGATCCTTGAGGGTGAGAAGGACGGCCGGCTCAAGCCCGGCTGCACGATCCTGGAGCCCACCTCGGGCAACACCGGTATCTCGCTGGCGATGGCGGCGAAGCTGCGTGGCTACCGGATGGTGTGCGTGATGCCGGAGAACACCTCCGAGGAACGCCGTCAGATCCTGCGCATGTGGGGCGCGGAGATCGTGCCTTCACCGGCCGCCGGCGGCTCCAACGAGGCTGTGCGGGTCGCGAAGCGGATGGCCGAGGAGCACCCCGACTGGGTGCTGCTCTACCAGTACGGCAACCCGGCGAACCCGCAGGCGCATTACGAAGGCACCGGGCCGGAGCTGCTGGAGGACCTGCCCACCATCACGCACTTCGTCGCCGGCCTGGGCACTACCGGAACGCTGATGGGCGTCGGTCGGTTCTTCCGCGAGCACAAACCCGACGTGGCGATCGTGGCCGCCGAGCCCCGTTACGGCGAGCTGGTCTACGGGTTGCGCAACATGGATGAGGGTTTCGTCCCCGAGCTGTACGACCCCTCCCTGATCGACGCCCGGTTCTCCGTCGGTCCCCGCGACGCGGTGCGCCGCACGCGTCAGCTGATCGAGGAGGAAGGCATTTTCGCCGGCATCTCCACCGGTGCGATCCTGCACGCGGCCCTGGGCCAGGCCGCCAAGTCGGTCGCCGCCGGCCAGCGCGCCGACATCGCGTTCATCGTGTGTGACGGCGGCTGGAAGTACCTGTCCACCGGTGCCTACTCCGGAACGATCGCTGAAGCCGAAGAGAGACTCGAGGGTCAACTGTGGGCGTAACCGACTGAGCGTTAACACCCGTTCACCTGGGGAAATGTGACCGAGGCGACCGGGCGTTTCCGTACTGTTTCCGCGCTGTCTCCCGTAGCGTTTCCAGCTATGTCCGAGGCTGCGATCGGCATTTTCGACAGTGGGGTCGGAGGCCTCACTGTCGCTCGGGCTGTCCTCGACCAGCTGCCACATGAACCGATCGTCTACGTCGGCGACACCGCGAACAGTCCCTACGGGCCGCGCCCGATCGCCGCTGTCCGGGCGCTCTCGCTCGCGGTGCTGGACCACCTGGTCGACGAGGGCGTGAAGCTGCTGGTGATCGCCTGCAACACCGCGTCGGCCGCGGTTCTTCGCGATGCCCGGGAGCGCTACTCGGTCCCGGTGGTCGAGGTGATCAGCCCGGCGGTGCGGGGGGCCATCACGGCCACCCGCAACAACCGCGTCGGGGTGATCTGTACGCAGGCCACCATGACCTCGGCCGCCTATCCGGACGCCTTCACCGCGGCCCCGCACGTGCAGCTCACCGTCGCCGCCGCGCCCCAGTTCGTCGAGTTCGCCGAGCGCGGCCGCACCACCGGGCCCGAGGTCCTGGAGGTGGCCGCGCAGTACCTCGCGCCGCTGATCGCCGCCGACGTGGACACCGTCGTGCTCGGTTGCACCCACTACCCGTTGCTGGCCGGGGCGATCGCGCATGTGCTCGGACCCGAGGTCACCTTGGTCTCCAGCGCAGAGGAGACCGCCAAGGACGTCTACCGGGTGCTCACCGAGAACGACCTGCTGCGCTCGGCGCAGCTTCCCGCGCCGCGTCACCGCTTCCTCGCCACCGGCGACCGCCAGCCCTTCGCGGCAGTCGGGCGCCGCTTCCTCGGTCCGGACATCGGCGTCGTCGAGGCGCTGGGTCAGGTAGGCGTGATGGGGGCCATTGCATGAGCGAGCGCAGCGAGTCGCATGCCATGTGTCCGCGCCGACTCCGCGAGCGAGCATCTGCGCGAAGCGGAGGTGGCGCCTGATGAAGCTCACCATCGTCGGCTGCTCGGGGTCCTTCCCCGGCCCGGACTCCCCGGCCTCGTGCTACCTGGTCGAGGCCGAGGGCTACCGGCTCCTGCTCGATATGGGGTCGGGCGCGCTCGGTTCGCTGCAGAAGGTGGCCGACCCGTACAGCATTGACGGCGTCCTGCTCTCCCATCTGCACGCCGATCACTGCATGGACCTCTGCGGGTACTACGTCGCCCGCCGGTACCGACCCGAGGGTCCGGCCCCGCAACTCGACGTCTACGGTCCGGCGGGCTCGGCCGAGCGCATGGCGCGGGCCTACGACCTGCCGCCGGAGCCGGGCATGAAGGCCGAGTTCAGGTTCCAGCTCTTCCCGACGACCACCTTCGAGCTCGGGCCCTTCCGGATCAGCACCGAACTCGTCGTGCACCCGGTCGAGTCCTACGCGATGCGCATCGAGCACGGCGGCAAGGTGCTTACCTACTCCGGCGACACCGGCGTCAGCGACGCACTGGTGCGCGCGGCCAAGGCCAGCGACCTGTTCCTGTGTGAGGCCTCGTTTCACGAGGGCCGTGACAACGCCCCTACGATTCATCTGACGGGCAAGGAGGCGGCCGAGCACGCGAGCCGCGCCGGGGTCGGCCGTTTGGTGCTGACCCACGTTCCGCCGTGGAACGACCCCGACCGCACGTTGACCGAGGCCGCCGGCTTCGACGGTCCGTGCGAGCTCGCCCGCCCGCACGCCACCTACGAGATCTGACGCCCTCATTTCCCCCGACGTCAGCGTCAGCGAGCGCTATAGCGCGCGCTCTCGCTGACGCAAGGTGGAGTTCGTGGTTAGGGTCGGGCGCATGTCTCGCCCCGAAGGCCGCAGCGCCGACCAACTCCGTCCGATCACGATCACCCGCAACTGGCTCGATCACGCCGAGGGCTCGGTGCTCGTCGAGTTCGGGCGCACCCGCGTGCTGTGCGCCGCCAGCGCGAGCCAGGGCGTGCCGCGCTGGCGCAAGGGCTCCGGGCTGGGCTGGGTCACCGCCGAGTACGCGATGCTCCCGCGCGCGACGAACACCCGCGGGGACCGTGAATCGGTCAAGGGCAAGATCGGCGGCCGCACCCACGAGATCTCCCGGCTGATCGGGCGCAGCCTGCGCGCGGTCATCGACTACAAGGCGCTCGGGGAGAACACGATCACGTTGGACTGCGACGTCCTGCAGGCCGACGGCGGCACGCGGACCGCAGCCATCACCGGCGCCTACGTGGCGCTCGCCGACGCGATCGAGTGGCTGCGGGTCAAGGGTGCGCTCACCGGCGAACCTCTCATCGGCTCCGTCGCCGCGGTCAGCGTCGGCATCGTCGCCGGTGAGCCCAGGCTGGACCTGGAGTACGTCGAGGATGTCGCCGCTGAGACCGACATGAACGTGGTCTGCACCGGAGATGGCCGCTTCGTCGAGGTGCAGGGGACGGCAGAGGGCCAGCCCTTCGACCGTGCCGAGCTCGACGCGCTGCTCGACCTCGCGGTCGGGGGCTGCGCTGATCTGACGAAGTTTCAGTTGCAGTCGCTCGGCCGGGCGTGAGCGGTGCACCGATGACGCAGCTCGTCCTCGCCACCCGCAACGCCGGCAAGCTCGCCGAGCTCCAACGGCTGCTCGACGACGCCGGACTCGCGGTCACCCTGCGCAGCGTCGGTGAGTTCTCCGAGGTGGGGGAGGTCGCCGAGACCGGAGTCACGTTTGCCGAGAATGCCGCGCTCAAGGCCCGGGCCGTCGCTGCGGCCACCGGACTGCCCGCAGTGGCCGACGACTCCGGGTTGTGTGTCGATGCGCTGAACGCGATGCCGGGTATCTTCTCGGCACGCTGGTCCGGCCGGCACGGCGACGACGAGGCCAACCTCGATCTCGTACTGGCCCAGATCGCCGATGTCCCCGAGGATCGCCGCGGTGCGGCCTTCGTCTGCGCCGGGGTACTGGCCCTGCCCGACGGCGCCGTGGAGACCGTCGAAGGTGAGATCCGCGGCCGCCTGCTGCGTGAGCGCGTCGGAACCAACGGCTTTGGCTACGACCCGATCTTCGTCCCCGATGGCCACCATCGCACGACCGCGCAGATGTCGGCAGCGGAGAAGGACGCGATCAGTCACCGCGGGCAGGCCATGCGCGCGCTGGTGCCGATCATCGCCCGTGTGGTCCGCACCTGAATTCAGGTCGACGCAGTGGCTGTACACCCACCCGCCCCTTCAGTTCGCCAGTGAGAGCGCCGATGGATCGGCGGAGTCTCGACAAGAGGTCGGACAGCTCAATGGGGGCGCACGATCATGCCGGAGATCCTGCTCGTCGACGGTGAGTCGCAGGCGTTGGCCGGCCTCAAGCACGCCACGCACCTGAGTCGGGAGGTCTGGACCCTGGGGTGGGCGATGGATGGGCCTGGGGCGCTGGAGTACCTGGCGAGCCACCGGGTCGATGTCCTGGTCGCGGTCATCGGAACGCAGGGGATCGACGGCGCGACGTTGGTGGATGAGGTACGTCGTCGATTCCCGCACACGGCCCGAGTCGTGCTGTCCGACGGTGCGGACCGAGATGCCATCATCTCCACGGTCGGTTCCGCGCAGCAGTTCCTGTCACGCTCGTGCGAGCCGGAAACGCTGGTCGCCACGCTGGATTCGATCCTGACCGCGCGAGCGCTGATTCAGGACGATCATTTGCGTTCCATGTTGGGAGCGCTGAAGGCACTACCGAGGCCGCCTGAGCTCTACGCGGAGTTCATCGCCTTGGCCAATCGGCCAGAGACGACCATCGCCGACATCGCGCACCTGGTGGAGCGGGACCTCTCGACGACCGCCGAGGTGCTCAAGCTCGTCAATTCCTCCCTCTTCGCTCTCACCAACGAGGTGACCTCGGTCAGTCGAGCGGTGACGTTGCTCGGTCCTCGCATGATCCACACGCTCGTGCTGGCGGGACAGGCGTTTCGGCCCGTGAGCAGGCCGCCGGCCGATGTCGTGGTGGCCGATCTCGCGGCCCAGGGCGTTCGGGCTTCAGCATCGGTTCGTCGGGCCACCGCTGCGAGCGGTTGGTCCGACCAACGGATCGACGAGCTGAGCGTTGCCGCGCTTCTGCACGACGTCGGTTTGCTCACCCTCGCGGTCAACGAGCCGCTTTCGTGGGCCGAGTACACCAGATTTAGATCCGTGCTGCCGTTGCGTGAGGCGCAACTTCGTGCGTTCGGCTGCACTCTCGGAAGGGCCACGGGGTACGTGCTCGGCCTGTGGGGGTTCCACGCGAACATCGTCAACGCCCTCGCCGAGCAACCGATCGCGTTGGAGGACGATCTCGCGCGTCAGAACGCTTCCCCGGCGAGTCTCGCCATCGCCGAGGCGCATCGGGCCGCCGCTGTGGATGCGCCGGAATGGTCCAGGCGATGACAGAGGCAGCGGGTTCGGACTGTCGCCGATCTCTTGAGAGATCACAGGGTGCGGGAGAGGGGACTTGAACCCCTACGTCCGAAGACACCAGATCCTAAGTCTGGCGCGTCTGCCAATTCCGCCACTCCCGCGCGCGGTCAACACTAGCCAGGCCACACACCCAACTTCTGTGTGGATGTCGGCCTATCCGGGCGTGCCGAAAGCCCCGGACACACTCAGATGTGGGGCTTACCCAGAGGTCAGAGGGCGAGCTCGCGCAGCAGGCGCTCGACGTGGCCGGTGGCTTTGACGCCGTACTGCGCGTGGGTCAGGACGCCATCGGGTCCGATCACGAACGTCGAGCGAATGACGCCGGTGACGGTCTTGCCGTAGAGCTGCTTCTCGCCGTAGGCCCCGTAGGCGCTCAGTACTGCCTTGTCCGGGTCCGAGAGCAGCGGAAAGGGCACCGCGTCGCGGTCGCGGAACTTCGCCAGCTTGGCGACGGAGTCCGGGGACAGTCCCAGGACCGTGTATCCGGCGGCGGTGAGCCGGGCGATGTTGTCCCGGAAGTCGCAGGCCTGCTTGGTGCAGCCGGGGGTCATCGCGGCGGGGTAGGCGTAGAGGATGACGGTCGTGCCGCGGAGGTCGGCGAGGGCGACCTTCTCCCCGTCAGCGCCGGGCAGGGTGAAGTCAGGGGCGGGGTCGCCGGGGTGCAGGCGGGCAGCGGCCACGGTCGGCTCCAGGTGCTCGTCGGGAAGGGATGGCGTGCGGGTGATCCCCATCCTTCTCACCCCGTGATCGCGGGTCGGAGCCGGGGCCGCCCGCGACACCTGAAAGACTGGTCGGCGATCGCGCCGGCCCGTGCGGGCTTCAGGGCGCCGGAGAAGAGGAGACGTCGTGGGCGGACGGGGTAACGGACCCGAGCGCAGCGACGGCGACCGCCTTGAGGCGCAGATCGAGCAGTCCCGCGCGCAGCTCGCCGCGAGCATCGACGCCATCGCCGCGAAGGTCGCCCCCGCAAACGTCGCCCAGGTCGCGAAGTCGCGGGCCCGCGAGGTCGTGGTGAACCCCGACGGATCGCTGAAGACGGACCGGGTGATCAAGATCGCCGCGGTCGCGGGCGCCGTTCTGGTGCTCTGGGTGTGGCGTCACCGCCGCTGAGCATCGCCCCGTGGCCCGCGCCGTAAGGCTGGCTCCCGACTCGCCCAGATCCGGACATTCCCGCAGATGTCTGCGCGTTTGCCCAGGTCAGATCGGGTGGAACCCAACGCGTGGGTGCTCCGTCTAAAGCGGGACGGAAGCTTTCGGTGGTTTGGGGGAATCGCCGTCCGGTGAACAAGGCGCTCCACGCTTTCCGTGGGGTGCTCAACACTTACTTGATGATCCAGGGGTGGGGAATCATGACCGAGAACATGAACGAGGCCGCGTCGCCGGCCACGCACAAGGGGGCGGGGACCGAGGGATCGGTTCGCGTTCTCGGACAGACCGCGGCGGTCGCCGGTATCTCCGGTGTCCTGCTGCTCGCACTGAAGGCGATGATCCTCGTCTCGCCCGCCGTGCTTCCGGGCAGCGACGAACTCGACGCGCTGGGTCGCCCCAACGCGATCGTCGCGACCGACTCGAACGCCGCTCCGGTGTCCTTCGCGCCCGTCGCCACCAGCCCGGCCCCGGCCGTGTCGATGGTCGACCGCAAGCCCTCCGGCACCTCGGAGCGCAACGCGAGCCCGGCCGCACCGAAGCCCGTGGTCTCCGACGTCGTCAAGGTCGTCAAGCCGAAGCCGGCCAAGCCGGTCGTCAAGCCGGCCAAGCCGGTCGCCAAGCCCGCCGCGGAGGACAAGGGCCCGGTCGGCGGTATCGGTGACATCGTCACCGGCATCACCGACAAGACCCCGCTCAAGCCGGTCGGCGACGTCGTCGGCGGACTGACCGACACCGTGGACAAGACCACGAAGAACCTTCCGCTGGTCGGCGGTTCCAAGGGCGGCAGCCTGCCGATCGTGGGCGACGTGGCGAAGGACCTGCCGATCGTCGGTGGCGGTTCCGATGGGGGCCTGCCGATCGTGGGCGACGTGGCGAAGGACCTGCCGTTGCTCGGTGGCGGCGGCCTGCTCGGCTGACGCACAGAACTTCCGCAACGCCCCGCAGCCTCGGCTGCGGGGCGTTGTTGCGTCCCCGTACTGTTGGCGCCCGTGGCCAAGCGTGCGGAAGCAGACCTCGGGGAGAAGCTCCCCATCAAGATGTTGCACGACCGCGTGCTGGTGCGGGCCGACGGCGCCGAGGGCGAGCGCAAGTCCGGGGCGGGCATCCTGATCCCGGCCACCGCGCAGATGGGCAAGCGCCTGGCCTGGGCCGAGGTCGTGGCCATCGGGGCGAACGTGCGCAGCGTGGTGATCGGGGACCGGGTGCTCTTCGACCCCGAGGAGCGTTCCGAGGTCGAGGTCCGCGGGACCAACTACGTGCTGCTGCGCGACCGGGACCTGCACGCGGTGGCGGCGGAGCGGCTCGACGACGGCGCCCCCGGCCTGTACCTCTAGCGGGTGTAGGTCGCGGCGACCATCAGGGCGCCGGAAACACACGGCACGACGACGGCAAGCGAGAGCAGGATCTCCCAGCGGCGCAGGCGCGCGACGCTGCGTCGGGCGTCGCCGGCATACGGGACCGGCAGCGTGTCGTGAGCGGACATCGGTCGACCTCCTGCGGTGGCCTACGCACTACACGGTGATGTGGCGCGCGGGGCTACTGTGACGCACGGGTTGTTCGTGCTCGCCATCTTAATCGGCGTTGGGGGGTCAACTCCGAAGAGCGAAAGGTCAAAATTGAGCAAGCCCACCCGTCGTTTACCAGGCAAAATGTGGTATCCCGGGCAAAGGATCCGTCGCTCGCGGCGTGGCGGGACGGTGTCTGGGGCAGCCCGGGGCCGCGATCGGGGAGGAATCGGTGAACCTGTGGCCCGGATATGAACCGTGCCCGCCGGGAACACGTTGAGCCCACCGGAGAGTTGTGCGGGTACTACTCACGCGTAGCGGGGGTCAACCGCAACCGCGTGGGCGTCGAATTCACGGTGGGGATCGCGTCGATCCCCGGGTAGGAGGCTGGCATGACCGAGCGCAGCAAGTGGCATGCCATGGACACCGGCGACTTCGCGAGCGCGAAGCGCGTGGCGAAGGATGCCGCATGAGCGAGCGCAGCGAGACGACAAGCGCGGGAGTGCCGCGGGCCCGTCGTGCGAGCTCGCGCGTGTCCGCCGCCGGTCGCGATATCGATGCCGACCTGGTGCGCGTCTACCTCGATGAGATCGGGGGAACGGCGCTGCTGAGCGCAGAGGAAGAGGTCGACCTCGCGCGGCGCATCGAAGCCGGCGTGTACGCCGAGCGACTGCTCGCCGAGGCTGCGGCGCCCGGCGGTGACCGGCTGCGGGCACCCCGCCGACGGGAGCTGGCGGGCATCGCCGCCGACGGCCTCGCCGCCAAGGACCACATGGTCCGGGCGAACCTGCGTCTGGTGGTGTCGGTGGCGAAGAAGTTCGCCGGCCGTGACGCGGCCTTTCTCGACGTCGTGCAGGAAGGCAACCTCGGTCTGATCCGCGCGGTCGAGAAGTTCGATTACACCCGCGGCTTCAAGTTCTCCACCTACGCGACCTGGTGGATCCGTCAGGCCATCCAACGGGGTATGGGCGAGTTGGGACGTACCGTCCGGCTCCCGGTGCACGTCGTGGAAGAGGTCTCCCGGCTGCGCCGCGCCGAGCGCACGCTCAGCGCCACGCTCGGGCGCCACCCGTCCGCCGAGGAGATCGCCCTCGAGCTCGGCATCGAGCTCAGCCGGGTGGAGGAACTGACTCGCCTGAGCCGGACGCCGGTCAGCCTGGACACCGTTGTCGGCAACGACGCGGACCTGCGCATCGCCGACCTCGTCGTCGACGACGCGGAGATCAGCGCGGCCGAGCTCGCCGAGCACCAAGCGATGATCGATCAGCTCCGCGGGATGATCGCGGCTCTGCCCGAGCGCCAGGCCGCCGTGCTGGACCTTCGCTACGGGCTGCGCGACGGTCAGACCCGCACGCTCGCCGACATCGGTGCGCAGCTCGGCATGACGCGTGAGCGGGTGCGCCAGATCGAGAAGGACGCGCTCGCGACCTTGCGCGGAACCGGCCCGGATGCACCGCTGCTCGCCTGGGCGGGCTGAGCGGGCAGACTGAGGGGGTGAGCATTCACCCCGGGGCAGGTCAGCTGCCCGATCCGGCGGATCTCGTCGACGTCGCGCGTCTGATCACGGCGTATTACGCCGACCACCCCGACCCTGCGGAGCCGGCGCAGCAGGTTGCCTTCGGCACGTCGGGGCACCGCGGCAGCGCGCTGAGTGCGAGCTTCAACGACGACCACATCGCCGCGATCGCCCAGGCGATCAGCGAGTACCGCGCCGGCGCCGGGATCGACGGGCCGTTGTTCCTGGGCAAGGACACCCATGCGCTCTCCGAGCCGGCCGCCGTCACCGCCATCGAGGTCTTCACCGCCAACGGCGTCCTGGTGCTGCTGGACTCCCGGGACGGCTACGTCCCGACCCCGTCGCTCTCGCGTGCCGTGCTGACCCACAACGCCGGCCGCCCGCGAACGGCGGGCGCCGGCCTGGCCGACGGTGTCGTGATCACCCCGTCGCACAATCCGCCTGCCGACGGTGGATTCAAGTACAACCCGCCGCACGGCGGCCCGGCCGATACCGACGTCACCTCGGTGATCGCGGCCCGCGCGAATGCGCTGCTGGCCGGTGGGTTACGGGAGGTCCGCCGTATCCCGCTCTCCCGCGCACGCGCGCAGGCCGGGACCTACGACTTCCTCGGCCGCTACGTCGACGACCTGCCGCTCGCGATCGACCTCGACGCGATCCGCTCGGCCGGTATCCGGATCGGCGCTGACCCGCTCGGCGGCGCCAGCGTGGGCTATTGGGGCGAGATCGCCGAGCGCCATCGCCTGGACCTCACGGTGGTGAACCCGAACGTCGATGCCCGGTTCGCGTTCATGACGCGGGACTGGGACGGCAAGATCCGGATGGATTGCTCCTCGCCGTATGCGATGGCGTCGCTGATCGCCGCGCGTGATCGCTTCGACGTCGCGACGGGCAATGATGCCGACGCAGACCGACACGGCATCGTCACCCCGGACGCCGGGTTGCTGAACCCCAATCATTTCCTGGCTGTGGCGATCGATTACCTGCTCGGCCACCGCCCCCAGTGGCCGACCGACGCAGCGGTGGGCAAGACGCTGGTGTCCTCGGCGCTCATCGACCGGGTCGTGGCGGGGCTCGGTCGGCGCCTGCTCGAGGTGCCGGTCGGCTTCAAGTGGTTCGTCGACGGATTGGCCGCAGGCACCGTGGTGTTCGGCGGTGAGGAGAGTGCGGGCGCCTCCTTCCTGTGCCGCGACGGCGCGCCGTGGACCACCGACAAGGACGGGCTGCTGCTGTGCCTGCTGGCGGCGGAGGTCCTCGCCGTCACCGGGGATTCCCCGAGCCGGCGCTACGCCGAACTCGCCGCGAAGTACGGCGAGGGGACCTATGCCCGCATCGATGCCCCAGCCACCCGCGAACAGAAGGCTGCCTTGAGCAAACTGACACCCGATCAGGTGAGTGCTACCGAGCTCGCCGGGGAACCCATCGTGGCGCGGCTGACGACGGCACCGGGCAACGGAGCGCCGATCGGCGGTCTGAAGGTGACCACCGAATCCGGCTGGTTCGCCGCCCGCCCGTCGGGCACCGAGGACGTCTACAAGATCTACGCCGAGAGCTTCCAGGGTCCTGCGCACCTGGCCCGGATCCAGGAGGAGGCTCAGGCGGTGGTGGCGGCGGCACTGGGTTGAGCTGAGCGCCCGTGGCCCGCTCGCCGAGCTGCGGGTCGTGACGGGCTATTCGAACAGGTCGTCGGCGGTGGTCGCGGTCGTGGCGCGGCGGACCCAGGCGTCGAGCTGGTCGAGGTCGGTGCAGCTGTTGATCCGGGCCCGAACATCGTCGGGGACGTCGATGCCGCGGGCGCCGAGGAACGCCAGCACCGCCTTGGCTTCTCCCTTGGCTTCCCCCTCGGCTTCTCCCTCGGCGCGTCCTTGGAAGAAGTAGCGGCGGGCGAACTCGCTCTGGTACTCGTAGCTGGTGCTCATCAGGGCCTCCAGATAGCGGCTCGCCACCAGCGGGAGCATGGCGAGCACGACGTCATGGTACAGCGCAGCATGATCGAGATTGATGGCCGCGAGTGCGCTCGGGAGGGTCTCGGGCGCCGTGCCCCGAGGGGCCGGGCTGGTGAGGGCTGCGGCGCACCCCTCGAACTGTCGGTGGTCCACCGTAGCGTCCCGACCGTGCCATC
>JBQTIR010000024.1:0-183572 GCA_052387905.1 Sporichthyaceae bacterium
CGGCTCATAACCCAGAGGTCACAGGTTCAAATCCTGTCCCCGCTACCACGTTCATGCAGGTCAGGGCCATGATCACGAATCTGTGATCGTGGCCCTTGATCGTTATGTAGGCAGAATGTAGGCAAACTTCGGCGACACGCCGAAATGGACCCCCGAGCACGGTGATGGACGTCCACGGACGGGGAGCAAAGACCAGCCGGTGTGGCCCGGGACACCCCAGGACTTGGTACAACGCTTCCGGTGGGGAGTCGGCGAAGTGTCCGGGCTCGTGGCGTGGCGGCCGGGGAGTACGCCAGCCATTCCCCTGGCTCGCGGCCCCGGCGGTGACTCAGACCGCGTACCTGGTCAACGGTGGTCGTCGATTCTGGGCCTGGTGTCGGCCCGGCGGCGTCACAACCCCGTCAGCTGTCTCGCGGACGGTCCGATCAGGCGATCCGGTCGGCGAGTTCCGGCCGCGGTCCGTTGAGCGCCCTACCTGCCCCAGCGAAAGACCGTGAAGGTGAGAATGTGAGCGCGCCCGAATCCGTCAGCCGTAGCTGAGCGTTCCACCGGACGACCTCGCCGTTGACCAACACCGGCAGGTCTACTCGCTCTGGTGTGACTGCGGCGTCCGCATACAGTGACAGTGCCTCACTGGTGGTCCGGGTGGCTTCGATGCGGAAACTCAGACCACCCGGGGCCATCACCGAAAGGGCAACCCACCGCGATCGGTCGAACTCCGAGCGGCGCCAGGAGGCGACGCAAGCTTGCCACTCCAGTGGACTGTCGTTGAGCGCCGCTACGGCGGCAGTCAGTGAGGACCCCGCCCATTGCGCGACCGAACTTGCCGTAGGGAGATCCCGCGGACAACCGGCGAAGCGGCGGGCTAGCGGGGTTCGTGGCAGCAGCAGGTTCGACGCGAAGTCGTTGCAGAAGGACTCGATAGCGCGATTCCCGGACTGGTCGGCCAGCGGTAGGCCCACGTGTCGATGGAGCAGCCAGTGCCCCAGCTCGTGGGCGAGAGTGAACTGTTGCCGGGCGCGGCCCACATCGGTGCGGATGAGAATCTCGCCACCCCCCTCGGGGGTCAAGCGCGTCCTGCCGAGATCCGGCAGGTCGACGGCTTCCACAACACGCGCACCCCAGTGGGTTGCGACGTGCTGCAAGTCGACCGGGGGGTCAATGGCTGACGCACATCGGGCGGCGTGCTGAGCCAGCTCACGCGCCAGCGTCGCCGCGGAGGTAGCGCTCGGCAAATTGGTCCCACCCTCCGGTATGACGAAGATCCTCGCTGTCGCGCCGGACCCGGTCCGTCAGTCGTTCCCGTGATGCGGCGTTCAGCACCAGGTGCGCGACCGCCGTCGGTATTCCGCGTTCCGTCGACCACTCGCGCCAGGCGGCCAGTTCGTTCGCGCACACCAGCGGTTCGCGCCCGCCGTGACGTGCCTCCAGCGCATCGATCAGCGCCCGGTACGTCTCGGCTCGCAGGTCCGCGAGAAGCGCCGGGAAGCTGAGGTACTCCTCGATCGCCTGCTTGGGGAGCGAGGTCTCGACGCACACCTGAGCCTGCACCTGTGGATCGAGAGAGATCCAGATGTCGCGGAGGGTTTGGGCGGCGGCGCCGTGGATTGTGTCCCGGCGCTTCCGGCGGTCCGGCGAGCATTGGATGTCAGCTCCGAACTTGCCGACCCATTGCTCGGCTGATGAGTGAATGTCCCACTCGTTGTCGAACTGGTAGAGGTCGAGGAGTGCGGTGTACTCCTGGTCGTCGACGAGCATGCGGGACAGCGCGGTGCGGGTGTGGTGGAAGACAGCAGTTGGCATGTTTTGGCCGCGGGCGAAGGAGATCAGCTGTCCGAGCCCGAACGACCCACCCTTGAATCCATGGACCGCGAGGGCGTCGCTACAAGCCAAGAGCCGCAGATTGAGTCCCGCAACGTTGATGCCGTCCGGCACTCCGTTGCCCCATGAAGGCGGTCGAAGGGATTGGGTCGCCACGAACACGTCCCACGTCCAGCCGCGCGCCTGCGCCGCGTCTTGAATCGACTGGCCAAGTCGCGCGCAGTCGTGCTCGAGTAGAGAGATGTCTTCACCGTGAGTGCTGCTCACGCGAGCGCCCACAAAGACCCGTGGCACGTAGCGGCGCGGGCTATCCGGATCCCAAAGGTCTACGAGGTAGGCCGTCATGCGAGTACCTCCCTTCGAAGTCGCCGTGCCGAACAGTCAGGACGCGCGGTCCGATTCGTTCAAGCTTCGTTCGATCAGGATCGCCGCCAACTGTGATGGCGCGACTGACACACCCTCACGACCGAGCTCTTGCGCTGCGTCCTGGAGGCGTTGCCATGTCTCCGGCTTGAAGCCGACGAGCCGCTTCGTCGTGAGGTCCGGGTCGGTTGGCCGGCCTCCGGTGCTGCGGATGCGCGTGCGGATGACCTCGGCTAGGCCGAGGAGTTCCGGCGGGGAGAGCACGGAATGGTGACCGACCTTTACTACCCGCGATGCGCCCAGGCGCCGCGCGAGTTGGTCGACTCGTTCGCTGTCGTGACTATCGGCCTGCATGGCGCAGCTCACTCCTCAGGATCTTCGGTAATGCCCAGATACAACTGCCCGACCACAAGTCCGACTTCGCCCTGCCGGGCCTCGACTCGAAACCGTCGCAGGAAGTCGGCAAGCTGGCGAACAACCGTCTCGTCGTCGAGAACCTCGGCGGGGACCACTGAGTACACGATGCAGGTCTCCTCGAAGTCGAGTCGCCCGCCGGCAACGTCGTTGCGCCACACGCCCCGCCCGGGAGGGTAGGCAGTGGCGCCGCGGAACAGATTCCCGAAAGTTCGCAGCGTCTCCTCGCGCCAGTGATCTTGATCGATCGGCGCGCCGGAGGAGTCGATGCTTGGGACGTAGACGGTGACCTGTTCGGTGCCCGTGGGCGGACCGGCGCCGAGCAGCCGGCGCATCCGTTCGATGTCCACACCCAACCCCTTTCGATATTGAAAGGGTGGGCCACGGGGCCAGCTTCTGTCAAGCGATCGCGCCAGCCGTTGGTGGGTCGCGCGGGGGTCTTACCCCACGTCAAGGGCCATCCCCATCGCCCGAGGGATCGACGCCGGGATCTGTTGGGGATCCCGACGACCGCAACGCGATCGCCCGAGCACGCGAGGGGAGTTCGGTCGCTGTCGCGCGAGCTCCTGGGCATTGTTGGTGGCGCCCGCGACAATGCCTTGGGCGTCGGATGTCGATCAAGGAGTTGTCGTGGATCTTGGAAATGAGCGCACGGGTGCGGTCACGCTCGACGCGCTCGTGATCCTTCGCCGCGGTAATGCGGCCTGGCGGTTGCTCGCAGCTGACCACGCTCCTGCCGTGATCACCTTTCTCGACGCGGCGTTCCTGTCGAGCGGTGTGCGGACGGCGTCGGAGCCGATGTTGGCCGACGTCCTGCGGGACGTGCTGGACGAAGTTAACGACACCGGTCTCGATGTCATGGCGAAGACGCCTCACGAGTACCTGATCGACTGGTGCAGTGATTCCTGCGGTTGGCTGCGCCGCAACTTCTCGCCAGGTTCAGATGAGCCGGTCTACGACCTGACTCCCCGCGCCGAGGCCGCTGTCGTGTGGGTCAAGGGCCTGATGACCTCCCGCGGGTTCATCGGGACACAGTCACGTCTGCTCCAGGTGGTCGATCTGTTGGATCAGATCGTCGAGGGGTCGCAGGCAGACCCGGAGGAGCGGCTGCGACGCCTCGAACAGCGCCGTGCCGACCTTGACGCGCAGATCGAGGCTGTCCGAGCAGGGCGCATCGACACTCTGTCGGCGAGCGAGGTACGCGATCGCTACCAGACGCTGTCCTCACTCGCTCGTGGACTGCTCGCGGACTTCCGCGAGGTGGAGGAGAACTTCCGGGCCCTGGATCGCGAGACGCGCGAGCGCGTCGCTCGGTGGGACGGGCCGCGCGGCCCCTTGCTGGATGAAGTCCTCGGCCGACGCCACTTCATCACCGAAGCTGAGACGGGCGCGTCCTTCGTCGGGTTTTACGACTTCCTGTTCGACCCCGGCCGGTGGGAGCGCTTCCAGTCGCTGCTGCGGAGCGTGGCCGCGATGAACGAGGTGGCCGGCGTGGACGACGGCTTACCGATGATCGCGCGGGACTGGTTGGTTGCCGCCGAGCAGGTCCAGTTGACCGTCGCGCGGCTCTCGGCTCAGATGCGCAGGTTCCTGGAAGAACAGCGCTACGCCGACAATCGCCGCATCGCCTCCCTCGTTCAGGCGATCGAGTCCAAGGCCGTCGACCTCCGGGACAACCAGCCCGTCGGCGCGGACGTGATGGCCATCGACGAGCCACGAGCCGACTTGGTCCTTCCGGTGGACAAGAAGCTGTGGGAACCGCCGGTAAAGCAGGATTTCCCTGATCCGAAGCCGGCCGATCCACCGACGGCGGAGGAGATCGGTGAGGAGCTGTTCGCTGGCCAGCGGGTCGACCCCACTGTCGTGCGGGCTGTATTGGCCTCGACGTTGGCCTTGTTCCCGGGCGGGCTGAGCGTGAAGGACGTCGTCGATCTGGAACCGCTCACCGAAGGGTTGGCTGAGTTGGTGACCTTGTTGGAGGTGGCCACGGAGGCGCGTTGGCTCACCGATGTTGACGTGGGTGTTGAGGACGAGATCCTGCTGGTAGAGCAAGGCGGCAGCCGGTTGGCGCGGATGCCCCGGATGCTTCTGACGGATGTGGGCGGGGACCCGAGTCATGACGACTACTGATCCGGATCTCGACGACGAACCCGGTGCCGACCAGACGGAACGCAGCAACGCGTTCGCGATCGGCGACGCCGTGATTCCGCTGCTGCGCGGTGTGATCCACGACGGGACCAGGGCCTGGCAGGCCTTGGTGAGTATGGAATCGGCGGTACGGGACTACGTCTCGGCGCTGAACCTCGATCTGTTCCTCGAACGGGGAGAGGGTTTCGCATTTCTGCGGCGGAAGCAGAATCTCGATGAGGGTGCGCCCACGCTGCTGCGGCGTCGGCCACTGACGTATCGGATATCGCTGATGCTCGCGTTGCTGCGGCGACGAATGGCCGAGCTGGACTCCCAAGGTGACGTGACCCGGCTTGTCCTTGGCCGCGACGATCTGGTGGAGCTGGTCCGCACTTACCACCCGGAGCGGTCCAATGAGACGAAGCTGCATGAGGCCGTCGATGCCGATGTGAACAAGCTCGTCGAGATGGGGTTCTGTCGCCGCCTCCGCGGCCGTGCCGACCAGGTCGAGGTGCTGCGCGTGGTGAAGGCGTTCGTGGATGCCGAGTGGCTTACTCAGTTCGATGAGCGCCTGGCCGCGTACGCCGCCCACGCGGCGTCGAGTGACCCCACGGCCGACGGGTCGGACGAGCGATGAGTGCGGCGGGGGGCGACTGGGCCCTGAGCTT
Organism: Sporichthyaceae bacterium; assembly: GCA_052387905.1. GTDB lineage: Bacteria > Actinomycetota > Actinomycetes > Sporichthyales > Sporichthyaceae > JBQTII01. Next base: position 5,394 of record JBQTIR010000024.1, read on the forward strand.
GGAGATGCCAGCTGCAGCGGGCTTCCGTTTGTGGAACGTCGAGATGCTGAACTGGGGCACCTTCGACGGGTCGATCGTGTCCTTCCCTTTCGAGGGCCACGACGCGTTCGTAACCGGCTCGGTCGGCGCAGGCAAGTCCACCATCGTGGACGCCCTCACCACCTTGTTCGTGCCGACGGCGCGGATCGTCTACAACAAGGCCGCCGGGGCGGGGAAGAACGAACGACGCCTGGAGACCTACCTGCGCGGCGTGTACACGACGGCGGCCGACGACACCGGTACCCGGGCCAGACCCGTTTCTCTGCGCGGTAGTGGTCAGGTCTCCGCCGTGCTGGCGCACTTTCGCGATGAGCAGGCCGCGGTCGACGCCGTGTTCGTCCACGTCTATTACTTCACCGCGACGGGCGCCATCGAGAAGATCTACGGCGTCTCCGACACCCCGATCACGCTGGAGGCGCTGCTCGCAGGCGCAAACAGCGACGCCCGCACGCTGCAGAGACTGATCCGCCAGCGCGTACAGCGGTGCAACTCCTGGCAGGAGTATCTGCTCGCGGTCCGACGCAAGCTCGGCCTGCCTCATGAACAGGCCCTCGACCTGTGGGCCCAGACGGTGTCGATGAAGCAGGTCGAGAACCTCACCACGTTCGTGCGGTCACACATGTTGGAGCCACCGGACGAGACCCGCGAAAAGATCGCGTCCTTGGTCAACCACTACCAGGACCTCACGGCCTCGGCCGCGGCGATCGAGCGCGCAAAGGCTCAGCTGTCGATCCTCGGCCCGCTGATGGAGGCCCTCGACGAACACGACCGGCATGTCGGTGCCAGCGACGAGTTCACCCGCGTTCGGGATGAGGCGCTAGAGGCGTTCTATAGCGGCGTCGAGGTTGCGCTGATCGACACCGAGGCGGCGGCGACAACAGGTCGGCTCGAGAGCGCCCAGGGACGCAAGGCAACCCTCGACGAGCAGATCCAATCCGCGGGCGACCGGATCAACGTGCTCGACAAGCAGATCGACGATGCCGGCGGCCCCGCGCTGAACGAGCTGGAGCGGCAGATCACGAAGGCCGAATCTTCGCTGGAAACTCGCCAAAGCCGGCGGTCCTTGTTTGAGGAGCGATGCCGCGAAGCCGGCGTGCAACCTCCGGCGGATCTGGATGAGTTCGGCGTCATGCGCCAGGTCCTGCAAACTGCGGTCGACGAGCTGGCGCGTCAGGCGGAAGAACAGAAGCCGAGCTACGAAGCGATCGCCGCGCTGCAGCACCAGCGGGAGCAATTGCGGGTCGCGGAGGCGGCGATCCAGGCGCTCCGAGGTCGAAAGTCGAACCTGGACCCAGACCTGCTGGCGCTGCGGTCCCGGATCGCCGTGGCGGCCGGGCTGGTCGAGGAGGACCTGCCCTTCGTCGGCGAGCTACTGCAGGTTCGCCGGGACAGGCGTGAGTGGGAACCGGCCGTGCAGCGATTGCTGTACGGCTTCGGCACCACCCTGCTGGTCCCGGAGGCGGCATACCCGGCAGTGTCCGAGTGGGTCGACTCGACAAACTTGCGCGCTCGATTGACCTACCAAGCCGTCCCTGCCGAAGCCCGACCAGCGGGTCGGCCGGTAGCAGGAACGCTGCCCGACGTGCTGGAGGTGGCCACTTCGGCGCCGATGGCGCCCTGGTTGGGCGGCGAGATCGTACGCCGGTTCCGCAACATCGTGCTGGCGCCGTCGGTGGCGGAGTTCCGACGTGCCGAACAGGCGATGACTACCCAGGGACAGGTCAAGCGGTCGGGGATGCGCCACGAGAAGGACGACCGCAGCCCGCTCGGTGATCGCCGCCGATACGTGTTGGGCTGGGACAACGCCGCGAAGCTCGAGGCGCTCACCACTGACGCTGCTTCGCTCCGGATCGAGATCGAGAAACGCGTGCGTTCGCTGGAGGCTGCCGAACAACAGCAAGCGACACTGCAGAAATCGAGGAACGCGGCAGACACGCTGCTGCGGGAATACGCCAACTACGCCGACGTCGACGTCTCCGGAGCCCGGGAGATGCTCACCGCGTTGACGGAGGATCGGGATGCGCTGCTGCGCGCGTCCTCGACGCTCACCGAGCTGCGTTCCCAGGCGGGCCGGGCACGTGATGCTCTCAAGAAACTGAAGGAGCGTCAGGAGAAGGCGGTCGGCGAGATCGCGACATCAGAGGTCAAGCTCGCCGAACTGATGTCCCGACGGGCCGGCCTGCCCGCGGAGGAGCTGGCGCTCGCTGAACCGGACATGTCGCTGCTCGGGAGATTGCACGAGGTTGCCCAACAGCGGGTGGCATCCGTCAGCTTGGTCAACATCGACCGGGTACGCAGCGCCGTCCGAGAAGACCTGCAGGGTCAGATCGACGCTGCAGCCAAACGTGCCGGTCGCGCGCGGGACGCAGCCATCAAGGCCATGAAGCAGTTTCAGGAGCGCTACCCGCCCGATGCCTTGGACATGGACGCCACGTTGGAGTCCGCCCCGGACTTCCGAGGAGTGCACCGCAGGCTGACCGAGGACGACCTGCCCCGCTTCGAGGCGGAATTTCGGCGGCAGCTGGCGGAGAACACATTGCGGGAGATTGCCGGATTCAACCAGCACCTGGAGGAGCGCCGGTCCCGCATCCGGGACCGAATCGACCGGATCAACGAGGCCCTGAAGCCGATCTCCTTCACTCGCGACACCTACATCGAAGTGGACGTCGCACCGAACTCCGATCAAGAACTCGCTGTCTTCCGCCGCGATCTGAGGGAGTGCATCGACGGAACGCTGGGCGGTGGGGAGGACGCGTACACCCGTGCGCGGTTCGAACAGGTCCAGGCGATCGTTGAGCGGTTCAACGGGCGCGACAACCGCGCCGAAGAAGACCGATCGTGGACCGCGCGGGTCACCGACGTGCGGACATGGCACACGTTCGCCGTGCTGGAAAAGGACCGGGACACCGGGGAGGTGGTCGCCTACTACTCCGACTCGGAAGGCAAATCAGGTGGGGAGAAGGAGAAGCTGGCCTACACCGTGCTCGCTGCCGCACTCTCGTATCAGTTCGGCCTCGTGCCGGGCGATCCCCGCCCGAAGACGTTCCGATTCGTCGCGCTCGATGAGGCGTTCGCGCGCGGCTCGGACGTGTCCACGCGATTCGCACTTGAGTTGTTCCGTGCGATGGGGTTCCAACTTCTCATTGTCACGCCGCTCCAGAAGAAGGAGGTCATCGCGCCCTATGTCCAACGGGTAGCGCTGATCACCTGCGGTGCCGACCACCGCTCGCGGTCGCTGTTCATGCGCATCGAGGAGTACCGCGAGCGGATGGATGCCGCGCGGGCCGAGGCTCAGCGCGATCGCGAGATCACCGTCGGATCGCGATGACGGCATGGACGCAACCGCGGGACGCGCTCAATCGGGCCGCGGCGATCTGGCGACGAGGAACTCCGTTGGCCGTGATCGCCGCCGGTGCCCCCTTCGACCCCGTGCGGATACCGGTCAAAGGGCCCGCGCCGGCTCAGCGCAGCGTGCAGTACGAGGAGTTGCGTCGGTGGCTGGAGACCTGGCGGAAAGTACCTGCGCCCGTTCGTGTGGAGTGGCGAACGGTCAACGATCGGTTGCTGGGGTCCATCCAGGTTCCGGTGGCTGCGTACCTCGACACCGTCGACGACCTCGCGCGAGCGGCCGCGGCGAGCCCGCAGCTCGCCTCGTTCCGAACCGCCTTGGAGTCCACGCCTCTGGATTTCCATCCGTTCATGGCTCGCCGGCCACACCGAGTTCTGGAGATCGGCGCGGATTGGCCCGCGGTTGTGGGTGCGGCGCTCTGGCTGACAGCTAACCCCGCCTCCGGACTGCACCCCCGTCAGATACCTGTGGCCGGCGTGCACTCCAAGATCGTGGAGACCTTCCGCCGCGAAATCGCGGACATGACTGCGGCCATCGAGGGTGTTCCAGGCCAGAAGGGCAAGGACGCGTTCGCCAACCGGTTCGGGCTCGCCACGAAGCCGCTGCGGGTGCGTCTGCGTTTCCTCGACCAGTCGATGCCGGGATGTTCGCCGTACTCCGACGTCGAGGTGCCCACTTCTGAGGTCGCGCAGTTTCCCGTTCAGGCAGCGCGGATCCTAGTCGTGGAGAACGAGATCCCGTTCCTCTCGCTGCCCCCGATGCCCGGCACGGTGGCACTTCTGGGCAACGGCAACGCGGCGCCCCAATTGATAGCCGCGATCCCGTGGGTCCGGCAGACCCCGATCGTGTACTGGGGCGACATCGACACTTGGGGCTTCGTGATCCTGGACCGCGTGCGCGCGGTCGTGGGCGGCGACGGTTCAGTGGTGAGCATCCTGATGGATCGCGGAACGCTGCTTGGCCACCGCGACTGCTGGGTTCACGAGGACACTCCGATGGAGGGCCCGACGCAGTTTCTGACGGACGAGGAGCAGTTGCTCTACTCCGACCTCGCACGAGATCGCCTTGGGCGCAACGTTCGGCTGGAGCAAGAGCGCATCCCGGCGGCGGAGCTGGCGGGGGCTCTGAAGCTGTAGGCGGCCGAGCTCTCGGTTGGCGTCCCGAACGCCTCCCCCTTACCCAGTTAGGATTGTGCAGGGTTGAAGCAAGCTGGTGGACGAGCCGACGCGCGTGCGCATCCGAGAGGCCCTCGACGGCTTCGACACCGGCGGTAACGCGCGGCTGAACTCCTCGCTGTTCGAAGCGCTCGCCGCCCATTGCGCCATCGAGCCGATCAACACCGCCGGCGACATCCGCGCCGAGATCGCCGCCGTGCTAGCTGTGCCGGACAGGGCATGATCATTTGCGCTGTGGTCGCCACGACATTAGGACTTAGACCAGATCTGTCCGGCTCGATTGCACTCGGCGAGGGGCGACCCGCACAAGGCAATTGTCGTCGTATCGAGGTGCACGTGGTGGTGGCCGGCGCCGGCTGACGGAACCACCAGGTGGGGGTCGCCCGCTAACGCCCCATCTCGGTATCCCTGTGCTAACCAGATCAGGGGCCAGGCGCACGCTTGCAGGTCGACCATGTGCGAGTGCTCTCTCCTGCCATCAATCATGTGTGTGCACCTGTTCGGTCTGCCGTGCAGCTCGGTTCCCACGAAATCGATCAGTCGGGCCAGCGCTCCGGCCTCTCGCACGGCTGCGTCCCGGTAGCCCCTAATCTCGCACTCGGTGACATCCTCGTGCTGCCGCCCGTCGTACAGACCGTGGCAGTTGCGGCAAAGAGGTAGCACGTTTCCCAGATTGTGGAAGCTCTGGAGAGCGACGCCCATCCGCCAATCCGCGGGCGGCTCCATTCCGTTGATCTGTTTGCTCGCGGCTGCAACACAGGTCGGCCAGTCCATGATGTGAGCAACCTCCAAGGGCCGGACCGTGCCACATCTCAGGCAACGCATGCCCAACATCCGGAAAGTTGCCTCACGCAGATACTCGGGAGTTGGCGGCCGAGGGATTGGATCCATGAGGAGCAACGATACAAACGGGTACTTGAATTCGATGGCGGTGTGGCGATCGAGGTCAGGGCGCTGCAGGTGTACATCGAGGCGCACGGATGGTTCGGGGTGGGTCTCGAGCCGCACGGCCATCGCGGGGTCATGGCATTGGACGTACCCCGCGAAGGCCTGCTGGAAGTCCGCCTCGCTGTGAAAGACGGGTCGCCAGCTCGCGAGTTGCTGAGCAATGGCACGAGCTCGAGATTTGCGGCGAGCTTCACGGTACGCCCGCCGGCCATCGATGGGACGCGGTGCCTGGGGTGGCCCCCCATCATCGACCTGGTCGCCGGATGAGCCGACCGGGTTACGTTCGGGACTGCAGTCCCGCTTCGGGTCTCGGCAAGCCCGAGCTGAGCACTGCGACCAGGGAGGCGTCTGACGGCTGGGAGCCGGGCCGGAGAAACCTCGATCACGGCTCGACCTGGCGGGCAATCAGCCGGTCAGTCAACTCCACGGTTGCCAGGTACCACCAGAAGACCCAATCAAGGAAGACCGGGTCGTAGTCACGCTGCTGGCCGGCTCGCTCGTGTCGCAACGCGAAGTTGTTGGCGAGCTGGAAGAGGGCACCTTCGTCCTTCGGCAGTAGCTCGGTCTTAAGGAGAGTGCGCCGCTCCTCGAGCACCAACGCCAGGGCAACGATCGCGGAACGCTTGTCGTGCACGTTCGCGTGACGGCCGCGAAAGAGAGCGACAGCGTGCGCCACCCGCTGCGCGATGGTGGGTTCAGGCGAGACCAAGGCGCGCGTGAGTAGTTCGTCCCGCCCATCGTTGACCACAAGGACCAGGCGACCGACATCCTCGCCAGAATCCGCCAGCCGCAGTGGCATCTCGGTAGCGTCCAGCAGCCCGTTGATCTGAGCGCGATACACCAGACGGGCGGTCTCGGTGGAGAACGCGCTGTAGTGGTGGTGGCGCATGAACGAATGCCAGTCGCGCCGCCGTGGCCGCGCGACGAGATCGTGTAATGCCTCGACCAGGTCGAACATGAGGTCAGGGTTTGGGTTTTCGCCGGAGTCTAAAAACTGCTCGGTGGTGTACACGGGCCACAAGCCGTCCATCCCCAGCGTCCGCCGAAGCAAGTCCTGGCCGTCGACCACCGGCCACTCGGGATGGTCATCACAACCAGCCGGGATGCGGTGGTCGAAGTATCCACGGCTGTCCAGATCGCGCACAGCGCTCAGGAATGCCGAGGCGAAGCGGTAGTAGGAGGGCGCGCCGGTAGGGCGGGGCTGGGCGCGGCCTTGGCGCTGCGACCAGAACGGCCGTTGAGGCGTTCCTGCCGGCGGCCAAGCTCTCGCCGCCGCGAGCAGTTCGCGGAGGTGCTGGACTTGGGGGCCGGTCGGAGTTTCGGCCCAAGCAGTGGATGTGTCGCGGACGGTCACGGACCGGAAGCCTTCTACCGGGATGGTGCTGGCGAACGCCTCCTCGAGCAGATCCTCCGCCGCAGAGGCCCACGCGGTGGTCGGACGCTCCGCCAGTAATGCGGTCAACTCGCGGAAGAGCGCCTGATGCGGCCAAACCAGCTCGTAGTCGCTCGCGTCGAACATGAGACCTGACCCTAGGGCCGTTCCTGAAGGGCCCGGGCTAGCGGCATCGATATACCTCGGGCGCGGGTGCCGTTACGTCGCCGGCGTAGAGACTGACGCCGAGACTTCCAGTGGACCATCGCCTACCCGGAGAGTCCGGTCACGTACTCCTGTAACGCTTCCGGGCGGATCCTGCGCAGACGGCCGACACGTACGGTCTGGAGGTCGCCGTTGGCGATGAGCTCGTACATGAGGCTGCGGCCGACGCCGATGGCGGCGCCCGCTTCCTCGACGGTGAGCAGCAGGCGGGCGTGGGCCGCCGGCGCGGCGAGTGCGGCGGTCGCCGCGGAACGTGTGGAACCGGTACGGCTCTGTGGGATGTGTCCCTGTCTGGTCACGGTTCGACCCCCGGGCCCTGGGTCGGCGCCGCCTCCGGCTCGGTGATCCCGAGGAGTCGGGATGCCCGTGCGCGCGCGGGTCGGGAGTTCTCGAGCTCATTGTGGGACAGCCCGCTGATCGTCTCCTGCGCGCGGCCGAGGGCGGTGGCGGTGACGTTCGCCGCCACCGCCGCCTGGCCGAGGTTGAACGCCGCGTTGGCGACGGCAACGTCAGGCCGTCTGGCATGCGGGAAGCCGCGCTCGGCACGCAGGGTTCCGGCGGCATCCTGCCGGCGGAGGAAGTCGGCGAGTTGGCCGCAGGCCTGGGGCAGTTTGGTCAGCGCGGCGCGCAGTGACCGGAGCACCTCGTAGACGTCGGACGCGTACTCCAGCCGGGGCCCGGCAGCGCGGGTCGCATAGTTCAGTGCCCGAGCAAGCTCGTCGAGCTGCCGGGCCAGGAGGACCGCGGTCAGCCGGGGGTCGTGAACATCGACGGTCGGCACGGGCTCGGCAGGGGTCGGGCACGGCAGGCGCTTGGGACGGTCCGCAGGCTTGCGGTCCGGGTGTGCATCGCGGTTCATGGGTCGGCTCCTTCGCGTTGCGCGGAGCGTCGTCGGCAGGCCCGAAGCGCGATCCGCGGTGCTCCAGGATCCGAGTTGATGGTTGTCACGATGCTTGACGGCGGACGGGCGATCGCACCGATTCGAAGGGAACGCCGCGGCACCAAGGACTCAGATCTGACGGCGGCCGACGACTGCGATCACGCGGGCGGGCAAGCGCTGGGCAATCGCCTGTCAAGCATCCTGACAAGCGGTTGACCTGCGGAAACGTCTCGGCTGTCAAGCATCGTGACAACCGGTCGTCGGGACCGTGCTGGCGAAGACGCCAACACAGGAGGCCCGATGTTCGCCACTGCAATGACCCTTGACCGGCAGTCGCTGCTCGACCAGGTCGAGAGCGTTTCCCGGATGCTCGCCGCCCTCGACCGAATCGAGGTTGAGGGGTGGGACGGCCCCACGGGAGACGTCCTGCTCGCCTACGCCCGCCGCGAGGTGGTGCGGCCGGCCGTGCGGTCGGCCGGGTTGGCTGGATCGGCCGCGGAGTCCGCCGAGGCCACCGGCTGGTCGGTCGCGTGGGAGGCATTGTCGAACCCGGCGATCCGGACGGCGTCCTCGCCGTGGGGATTCGTGACGACCGCGGTGCGCCGGGCCGTGCTCGGCGATCAGATGGCCGAGCGATACCGGACCGCCGCTTCTACCGCCTGGCGGATCGAACGGTTCCGCGCGGCCAGCGCCGCTGGCGACGGGCGACGCCATGGGGAGTGGCGGGCGGTCGCTGATCGGGGAGCGCTGACCCGGCCCCTCAGCCTCACCGCGCTGGTCGAGGACGGCTACGACCGGCCGTTCACCGACCACCTCCCCTGCGAAGCCGAGTCTGGCGTCGATGTTCTCGTCGAGGTGCTCGTTCGGGGCGGATGGTCTCCCCAGATTGCACGGGAGGTCGTACTGCACGTCGCGGATCACGCGCCCAACAACCGCCCGGACCGGTCTGAGGTACCGGGCTGGCGGGGGCTCGCGATCGGACTCGGGATCGCGCCGTGGCAAGCCCGGCGGGTGACGGTTCTGCTGCTCGGCGCACCCGGTTGGCCAGGCCTGGTCGAACGCCTCGCCACCGGCGGTGTCGCGGCTCTGCACGGGCCCGCGATCGATGCCGCAGTGCGGGCGACGCGGGACGAGTCGAAGCGCACGCCCGCGCGAACGGCGCAGCGGGTCGAGTGCCGCCTATCCGGCCGCACTGCAGTGGCTTCGTAGCGGGATTGACTTTGCTCCCGGTCGATCTAGGCCCCGATCGCGCACACAGAACGGTGGCGATGCATTTCGCGCACCAGCGCGCAGGCACTTGCCGGAAATATCTCGTGGATCTTGCTAATCCGCTGCGAACTGTCCGGGCCCGGTGATAGGACCGACCTGGGGAATAGGGGTGTTCGGGATGTTGAGGACCGAATTGTGGCCTCGAACGGGGGCCGTGCCGCTAAGGCGGTGGTGCGGGCGGGGCGTCGCGGTGGTCGCGCTGGCCCTCTCGCTCGCTGCGACCGCAGGCTGCAGTTCCGACGGTGACGTCGACACCGAGCCACCTGCGGCCGTGGATGCGCCGACCACGCCCGGCCCGACGTCGTCTGCGCCTTCCGAGGAGCAGACCATCCTCGCGGCCTACCGCGAGTTCTTCGCGCGCCAGACCGAGATCTCCTTGGCACCCAAGGAGGAGCGGCGGCTTCTTTTGGAGCCGTTCACCGTCGACCCGGCGCTCGAGCGGGTCCTGCGCGGGATGTTCGCCGCAGAGGAGTTCGGCGAGGTCGGTTACGGCGCCCCGGAGCTCGACCCCACAGTGGCCAGCATCGACGGCGACGAGGCCACCATTGCTGACTGCCAGGACACCAGCGAGACCGGCCGCAAGAAGCGCACCAGCGGGAAGATCACCACGAAGGGATTCGACGAGGACAGCGTCAGGACGACGATGCGTCGAGGCCCGGACGGATCGTGGCGAGTCTCGTCGGTCGACTACGTGGACGACCCATGTTGAACGCGGGCCGAACCGTGGCCTTGGTGACTGCCGCTGGCGCCGCGCTGAGTCTGGCAGCGCCTGCGGCGGCCGAGAACGACCCCGTCGCGGTTCGCGGCGGCAACGGTTGGATCGAGTCCGAAGTCGTCGACGTCGGCTCGTCGCGTGACAAGAAGGTCAGGAAGCGGCCGGAGCCAACCGCGGCCACATCGCCCACGCGGACGTGCGCGCAGTCGAGGTCCGACAACGCTGGGGGCTACGCCTCGCAGGAGCAGTTCGACTCGGGCGCCCCGCCTGGTGAAGGGCCGGGCGGGTGGGTCGTGCGGCGATGCTCGGACGGTTCGATGGAGACGGCGTGGGTTCCAGTCGGCCCGCTCGGCTCGGGTCCGGTGACGCCGGAGCAGCTGGCGCAGCGCGCCACGAACCGCCTGCGGTTACCGCTGCCGGAACCGCAGTTCGAGCCGCGGCGCTCGTCCAGTGCCGGCCCGGCGACGTTGGTCGCGATCCCGACCTGGTTCTACCTCGACGGTTTCGAGCCGGTGTCGCAACGGACCGAGGCGGGCGCGGTGTGGGCCATGGTGTCGGCCGAGCCGGTCGAGACGCTGTGGTGGCCCGGAGATGGCAGCGACCCCGTGCGCTGCGCCGGTGCAGGCCGCCCCTGGTCAGCGACGGGAACCTCGGCGACGCCTTGCCTGTACACATACACCCGCTCCAGCGCTGCCCAACCCGGAAACGTGTACATCGCGCGGGTGACGGTGACCTGGCGGGTGAGCTGGCGGGGCTCAGGTGGTCTCGGGGGGACGTTGCCACTGATGGAGCGTCAGACGACGTTCCCAGTCGCGGTCGCCGAACGGCAGACCGTGGTGGTTGGAGGGGGTAGCTCGTGAGCACAGGTGTCAAGAATTCTGCAGCGGGGATGGCGCACCAGTTCAACGGCGCCGGGCATTCACCGTCCGCCGCGCGGCCGCTTCCTACCCGCGCGCGCCGGCCGGGGCTCATCGCTGCGGCGGTGCTGTTGATCGTCGGGTTCGCGCTGGCGGGAGGGCTGCTGGTTTCCAACGCCGCCGGGAAGACCGAGGTGCTCGTCGTCGCGGGTCCCGTACCGGCCGGGCATGTCCTGGGCACCGGGGACGTGCGCGCGGTGAGCGTGGCCGGGGACCTACGCGCCATCAAGGTCGCTGATCTGGCCACCGTGCTCGGGCGGACCGCGGCCGTCGACCTCGTCGGCGGGCAGTTGCTCAACCGGGACATGCTGACCGACGCCCTCCTCCCTGTTCCGGGCCAATCGATGGTCGGACTGGCGCTGGCACCCGGCCGGCTGCCGGGCGATGGGCTAGCCGTCGGCGATCGGGTGCAGGCCATCGCCGTCCCGGCCACGGCCAATCCGGCCGATCAGCGGGCCACGCCCCCGAGGGTGTTGGCGACCGGTGAGGTGTTCGCGATCAGAGTTGATGCCACGACAGCCGCGGACACCCTCGTCACTGTGCTCGTGTCCTCCGAGGCAGCCGGGCGCCTGGCCGCGGACGCTGCGGCCGGACAGGTGAGCCTGATCAAGGTCGCGGCACCCGCCGTGCCAGCAGCGGCGACCCCATGAGTCTGATCGCGCTGTTCTCCGACAAGGGCAGCCCGGGGACGACCACCCTCGGCCTGACTCTGGCGGCGGTGTGGCCTCGACCGGTCGCGCTGGTCGAGTGCGACCCGGCGGGCGGGGATCTCGCGGTGCGCCTGACCGACCCGGCCGGTCGGCCCGTGCTGCGCCCCGAGCTCGGCCTGCTCACTCTGGCCGCCGCTGCACGCCGCGAGCCCGCTACGGCCGGCACCGCGGTGCGGGAGCACGGGCAGATGATTCCCGGCACCCGGTCTCCCGGACCGGTGGTGCTTCCTGGGGTGAGCTCGCCGGAGCAGGGTGCAGGCCTGGCTGGGTTGTGGCCGATGCTCGCGGCATCATTGGCCGGCGCCGAGGACGGTGACGTGCTGGCCGATCTCGGACGGCTGCATCCGGGCAGTCCCGCCCTCGCAGTGGCGGAGGCGGCCGATGTACTCGTGGGCGTCGCCCGCGGAACCGCGGAGGGCATGCTGCGGCTGCGGGACCGGTTCGCCCACCTGCTCAGTGTTCTGCCGACGGATCAATACCATCCGCGACGGGCGTTCGTGGTGCTCGTCGTTGAGGACCGCCGGGCCGGCGAGGCCGTGACGGCGATGCGATCAGTGCTGGAGCACGCCGCTCTGCCGGTCGGGATCGCCGGGTTCCTCGCCATGGACCTCACCGCCGTCCAGTCACTACTCGGCGGTCAGGGTGGTGCCCGCCTGGACCGGAGCCTGCTGGCGCGGAGCGCCCGAACGCTCGCCATCCAACTTCAACCCACGACCGGCTCGCAGGCCCCGTCCACCCCGGCGCCACCGCGAGAACCGCGCCGACGCCTGACGACCATCGCGAGGTCCCGGTGACCAGCACGCCGACGGCGGTCGCGGTAGATCACGCTCTGGTACGCACCCTGCAGGCCGCGGTGGCCGAGCGCCTTTCCACCGTCCGGCGCGACGCCCGCGCCACCGGCCGATCCGAGCTAACCGGCGAGGACGAGCGCCAGCACGCCCGCGCCGTGACCGCCACCGTGATCGCCGCCCACGTCCAAACGGCCATGGCGGCCGGCCGGGAGCCGCCAGCACCCGAGGAGGAACGTGCTCTGGCCGACGCGGTGCACGCACGGCTGTTCGGAGCCGGCCGGTTGCAGGTACTGCTCGATGACCCGTCGATCGAGAACGTCGACATCAACGGCTGCGATGAGGTGTTCGTCTCCTACGCCGACGGTCGCCGCGAGCGCGTCGGGCCGGTGGCAGCGAGCGACGCGGAGCTGGTCGAGCAAGTGCAGCTGCTGGCCGCCTACGCCGGGCTGTCCGCCCGCGTGTTCGATGACGCGAACCCCGAATTGGACCTGCGCCTGCCCGACGGCACCCGCCTGTCGGCGGTCCGGCGGGTAACCGCCCGCCCGGCGGTGTCGCTGCGCCGGCACCGCTACCCCAAGGTGTTCCTGTCCGACCTGGTCGGCAACGGCACCCTCAGCGTCGAACTTGCCGCATTCCTCGCTGCAATCGTGCGGGCCCGGCGCAACGTGATGATCGCCGGCGAGACCGACGCCGGAAAGACCACACTGCTGCGCGCGATGGTCAACGAGATCGAACCGCGCGAACGGATCTGCACCGTGGAGACCAGCCTCGAACTCGGACTGCGCGCCCACCCGGAACTGCACCCCGACGTGGTCGAACTCGAGGCAGCCCCGGCGAACAGCGAGGGAGTCGGCGCGGTCGGCCTGGCCCAACTGGTGCGGCGCACACTGCGGATGAACCCCGACCGGGTGATCGTCGGCGAGGTGCTCGGTCCCGAGGTTGTGACCATGCTCAACGCGATGAGCCAGGGCAATGACGGATCGCTGTCCACCATCCACGCCCGCACCCCGCGAGGGGTCTTCGACCGCATCGCCACCTATGCCCGCCAGGCCTCCGAACGTCTCGATCTCGAATCAACCCACCAGCTGATCGCCGGCGGGGAGGGCGGCAACGGGGCGTTGGACTTCGTCGTGTTCGTCCGCAAGGCCCGCACGACCGATGGGGCGCTCGACTCGCCCGCTGCGGGAATCCGGCGATTCGTCTCGACGGTGCTGGAGGTCAACGGATACGACCGGCGGGTGCAGGCGAGTGAGGTCTTCACCGCCGGCTCCGACGGCCGGGCGGTCCGCAACCACGGCGTCCCGATCGGGTGTCTTGACGACCTGATCGGCGTTGGATACCGACCCGAGGCCGTATCGACCTGACCGTCAATCAGTTTTTGCGAGGGAGGGGGAGAACCATGCAGGTCAAGACGCTGCTCGGGCTCACGGTGTTCGCGGGCCTGGGCGCGGCCGTGTGGCTGCTGGTCGCCGCCTGGCGCGGTATGGCCGTCCCGACCCGGCGGAACCGAACTCGCCTCGCCTCCCGGATGACTCCGCGCCTGGCCGCCGCGCTCGGCGCCGGGGTCCTGGTCGCGGTCCTGACCCGGTGGCCGGTGGCTGCGCTCGGTACCGGCGCATTGGTGTGGGCGTGGCCTCGCCTGGTCGGGGGCGGGTCGGGCGCCCAGGACGCGATCGAGCGGCTGGAGGCTCTGGCCGGGTGGACCGAGGGTCTGAAGGACACCATCGCCGGCGCCGTCGGACTGGAGGAGGCGATCCCTGCGACCGCCCCCGCTGCAGGGGTATCGATCCGCGGCCACGTCGAGCGACTGGTCGAGCGGCTACGTGCCCGCGAGCCGCTCCCTGCGGCGCTGCACCGTTTCGCCGCAGACCTCGACGACCCGTCCGCGGACCTGGTGGTGGCTGCGTTGATCCTCAACGCCCGCCTACGCGGTCCTGGGCTGCGCGCGACCCTGGAAGCGCTGACCACCTCGGCGCGCGACGAGCTGGATCTGCGCCGCCGCGTCGAGGCGGGCCGCCGCGCCCTGCGTACGGGCGTGCGGATCATCGTCGGGGTCACCGTCGGATTCGTCGTCACCCTCGCCGCGTTGGATTCGGCGTATCTCGCGCCCTACGACACGGCTCTGGGCCAGGTGGTTCTCCTCGTGGTCGCCGCAGTGTTCGCCGCCGCGTTCGCGTGGCTGCGCGTTCTCAGCGACGTGGCCGTGCCACAACGGCTGCTCAGCAACCAGGCCAACGGATCGTCCTACGAGGTCGCGCGGTGACCGCCGCCGTCGTGATCTTCGCCGGCCTTGGCGCCGCACTCGTTGGGCTCGCGGCCCTGCTCCTGCCGTCGCGGCCCGGTCTGCTCGCCGCTGTCGGACGCCTAGACGCCGCGCGCACCGCTGCCCCCGCAGCCCCCCGCGCGGACACCGGGACGTCGATGACGTCCCGGCAAGCTCAGCTCGGTCGCCTTGCCGGCGCCCGCCTGGGCTCTCTCGCCCGGCCGGGGCGTCTCCCCAACGCCCCGGCCGGGCGCCACGAGGCTGACCTGGCGATCACCGCACGAAACGATGAGGCCTTCCTCGGGCGCAAGGTCCTCACCGGGTTCTACGGGTTCTGTCTGCTCCCGGCAACTGCGCTTCTGCTCTCCGCGGCCGGGGTGTGGCTGCCCGCTGGGGCGCTGGTGATCGGGGCGCCAGCGCTCGGGGTCAGCTTTTACCTTCTGCCGGACATCGCGCTGCGCCGCGAAGCCGACGCGCGACGGCGGGACTTCCGCCGCGCGCTGTCCTGCTACCTCGACCTGGTCGCGATGAGTCTGGCCGGCGGTCGCGGCGCGCCACAGGCACTGCCCGAAGCCGCGGCCCTGTCCGACGGGTGGGCGCATCAGCTGATCGCCGACGCCCTGGCCAGCGTCCGCTTGACCGGGGCCAGCCACTGGCGGGGGCTCGGGGAGCTCGGCGAGCGAATCGGCGTACCCGAGCTCTGTGAGCTCGCCGGCAGCCTCGCGCTCGTGGGGGATCACGGCGCCCGCGTGCGCGACACCCTCACCGCCCGCGCCGCCACCCTGCGCCGCCGGGCCATCACTGACGCCGAGGGCCAGGCTGCCCAGGCCGACCAGGCGATGCGCATCGCCCAGGTCCTCCTCGCTTTCGGGTTCTTGATCCTCGTCGCCTACCCCGCGCTCGCCGCGGTCCTCGCCCTGTGAACCGCCCAGTGTTCCCCCCAACGAACGGAGGCAGCAATGCCGGAGATCCAGTACCTGTCCGCGCTGGTAACAATCCTGAGGGGTCGTCATCAGCGGATCACGAGCGGCGACGATCGCCCCGCCGATGCCGGGGACATCGTTCAGTACGTGGTGATCACCGCAGCACTCGCGATTGCCGCGGTCGCCATCGTCGCGATCATCGTCGCCAAGATCATGAGCAAGGCCACGAGTCTGCAAACCGAGTAGCGGCCGGGTCCGCACGCGGACTCCGGCGCAGGCCGCGGCGGCGCGCCCGTCCGAACGACGCAGGCACGAGCACCGTCGAGCTGGTCATCACGATGCCCGCGTTGCTGCTCGTCGTGCTCACGGTCATCCAGTTCGCGCTCTGGGCACACGCCCAGCACGTCGCACTCGCGGCGGCACAGGACGGCGCGCGGGCCGCCCGGGCCTACGACGGCACTGAGCAGGCCGGCCGCGATCGCGTAAGCGCCAGCCTGGAACGGCTCGGCCCGACGATCCTGCGCGACCCGACTGTGCAAGTCGACCGCGCACCCGAGCAGGTCACGGTCACCGTGACCGGTCACGCCACATCGATTCTGGGCATCTTCTCCCTTCCGGTCCGAGAGCAGGCCCGCGGCCCCGTCGAGCGGTTCATCCCCACGGTGAGCGGTGCCCGATGATCACGTCCCCGGTGCTTGACACCCGCCCCGAGGTTGCCCAGGGCGATCGTGAGCGCGGGTCGATCGCCGTCGAGTTGGTACTCCTGGCCCCGCTGCTGATCGCGCTACTCGTGTTCGTCGTCGGGCTCGGTCGCATCGCGCACACGCGCGGTCAGGTCGACGGAGCCGCGGCCGACGCGGCCCGGTCCGCCTCATTGGAACGTGCACCCAGCGCCGCCCAGCAGGCCGGCGAGCGCGCCGCTCGCGCCTACCTCGGCGACGCGTGCCAACGGCTCGACATTGAGATCGACGTCGCCCGGCTTCGACCCGGCGGCGCGGTCATCGCCCAGGTCCGCTGCGTCGCCTCGCTCGCAGGGCTGGGGATGGCCGGCTTCCCGGGCAGCCGCAGCTTCACCGCTACCTCCCATGCCCCGATCGACACCTACCGGGGACGCTGAGATGGCCCCTCGACTTGCCCCGACGCCGAACTTGCCTGGACCCACTCGGCGCGGACCCCTCGCCTCCCCGCTTGCCGCGCGCGGCGCCGACACCTGCGACGAGGGCAGCATCACTCCCTTTGTTGTCGTGCTCACTGCGGCCCTACTCGCCATGGCCGGGCTCGTCGTCGACGGCGGATACGCCCTCGCTGCCCGACAGGACGCAGCTGCCACCGCTGAACAGGCCGCCCGCGCCGGCGCCGACGCCCTGTCCCGCCAGAGCTTCCTGCGCGGTGGACCGCTACGGATCGACAGGGCGGCCGCGGCCGCTGCCGCCGAGCGGCACCTCGCAGTGGTCGGGCACGCCGGGCAGGCGAGCATCAGCGGGGACACCGTGACCGTCACCGTGCAGGTCACCCGCACCACAGCGATCCTTTCCGCCATCGGCATCGAGACCCTCACTGCGAGCGCGACTGCCTCCGCCCGCGGACTGACCGGCATCGATCACGAGGAAGACCTGCCCCCGATCACGACCTCAGGAGAGGGGCCCCGATGACCGCCGACCTCTCGACCCGGAGCTTGGCACCCACTGCCGACCGCGCGAAAACGATATGGCGCGGCCTCGCAGCGCTGATCACACTCGCGGCCCTGGCCATCGGCCCGCCCACCGCGCTGATCACGTTCGTCGGCAACCCCGTCCCGGACCACGCCGTCATCGGCGGGCAACTCACCGACACCGCCGTGATCGGCATGCTCGCCGCCGTCCTCTGGGCCGCGTGGGCGCAGCTTATGCTCGCCGTTGCCGTAGAGGCAGTCGCGGCCATCCGCGGAGCCGCGCTGTCGCGCCGAATCCCGTTCACCGGCCTGCACCAGCATCTTGCGCGCCACCTGGTGCTCGCCATTGCCTTCATGTTCGCCGGAAGCAGCACGCTCGCCGGTGCCACCGTCTTCGCGGATCCGGCGGTCGCTGCGGCGACACCGTGCTCACCCAGCGTGGCCTCCGTATACCTGACTTCCCATCAGGAATCTCCGGCAGCAAGTCAGCCGGCTGCCACGTCGCTTCCCGCCGCCAGTGGACACCTGTCCGGTGGCCCCACGGCTGAGGCCCGCCCAGATGAGCGACCCGGGCGCACCAACGCCAACGGAGCGGACCTGGGGAGTTCCGAGCCGGCAGGTCGCTGGTACGAGGTGAAGCCGCCGCGCGGCAGCAACCACGACACCCTCTGGGACATCGCGGAACGGCACCTCGGCGACGGACTGCGATGGAAGGAGGTTTATGCGCTCAACAAGGGACGCTCGCAACCCAGTGGTGGCGAGCTTGAGCTCGCGAGGCTCATCCACCCCGGCTGGCGCCTGCTCCTACCGCCGGACGCCACGGGCCTGGCCGAGAGCGGCGGAGGTGGGCATGCAACAGACCGCCCCGCGCGCGCGACCGCACGGTCCGACGCCGAAACCGAAAGGACCGGTCAACGGCTGGCGCCGCCCGTGGGCGAGCGCGACGCCGTCCCGCTGGCTAGTCCCGATCCCGTCTCCTCCGCTCCCGCTCCCGCTCCGAAACCTGCCACCGAATCGCGGACGGCTGATGGCCGGTCCACCGGCGCCGAGGAGCCGCTCGCGGCGGCAGACCAGGACGGCGGCGTGCCGATCGGCGCGCTCACCCTCGGCCTCGGAGCCCTGGCCTGCGCCGGCCTCACGGCCGAGCTGGCCCGTCGCCGTCGCCGCGCCCAGCGACTCCGGCAACCTGGCGAACGACTCCGCCGCCCCGGCTCGGAGGCCGCGGGCGTCGAGGCGCAGCTGCGCGCGGCCAACGTCGAACTCACCGTGATGACGCTGCGCGACGCGCTGCGGACCCTCGCCGATACCTGCCACCAGGGCGGCCGCCCACTGCCCGACCTTCACACGGTGCAGATCAGCCCCACGCGCCTGACCTTGAATCTTGGCGCCGCGGAACCTGATGCCGTGCCGCCATTCGCCGCCACCGGACCTCGGACCTGGACACTCCGGCCCGCGGCAGCGGATGGGCCGCACCTCGGAGCGCGAACCGGCGAGGACGAGGAGCGAGGCGACGCCGCCGACGCCGTCGATCCCTACCCCGCGCTCGTTGCCGTCGGAGTCACCGAGGGCACGATCCTGCTCGTCAACCTCGAAGCTGCCGGGACACTGCGTGTCGTCGGCCCATCCGAGGAATCCGCTCGGATTGTGCACGCCTTCGCCGCCGAACTCGGCACCAGTGCCCTGGCCCACAGCGCCGAACTCGTCCTGACCGGATGCCCGCCCCGGCTCGCGGGAATCGCTGATCCCGGTCGCGTGCGAAACCTGGGCTCTGACGCCGGACGTCGATGGGCGATCGCTCGCCAGCGCGCTGTCGGAGCACTCCTCGTCGATGCCGGCCTCCCCGACTTGCTTGCCGCGCGCGCGCATCGCCGGGTCGCAGACGCCTGGGCTCCTGCCGTGCTGATCGAGGACGCGCCAGCCGCCCACGAGTCTTCTGTCTCGCCCTGCGCGCTCACCGCGCCATCGCACGGAGGCGTCTGCGTCGTGACCACCAGGCCGCCAGTCCCGGGGGAACGGCCGGGTTGGACGCTCACTGCCGTCGACAGGCGTTGGCGCCTGGACCCGGCCGGGATCGATCTTGACCCGCAACACTTCGACCCGGCCTGCCTCGACCAGTGTGAGGACATGCTGTCGGTCGCCGTTGATCCCGCCCCCGCTCCCAACGGAGAGACAGCGGAGCCGCCGACTCCAGAGGTCGGGCGAATCCCGGCACCCGCCGCCGGTGAACCATCACGGGCGCTCTCGATCACGGTCATGAACGCAACGGACGCCAGAACGACCGGTGCATCGCCGACCGACCTGTCGGTGCTCGCGGCGGCGATCCCCGACGCTCCGCACTCGACGGTGCCGCCTGACGACATGGCCGAAGCTGTCGCTCTGCCCCGCGTCCTCGTCCTCGGGCCCGTCGAGATCGTCGGCGTCGTCGATGAAGCGCAACCCGGCAGACGCCGCCGTGTCACCGAACTGATCGCCTACCTCGCCCTGCATCCCGGCGCGAGCCAGCACCAGCTTGACGAGGCGCTGTGGCCCGGCGTTCGGGTATCGCGCAACACCCGTAACCCCCTGGTCTCCCGTGCCCGTTCGTGGCTCGGAGTGGCCGCCGACGGACAGCCGTACGTCTCGCTCGTCGGAGAGGGCCAGCAGTACGACCTCCGCCCCGAGGTGAGCTGCGACTGGCACGACTTCCGCGCCCTCGCCAAGCGCGGCCTCGCCGCCGGAGCGACCGGGCTCGACGACCTCACCGCCGCGCTCGATCTCGTGCGCGGTCGCCCATTCCTCGGTGTCAACCCAGCCGCGTACGGCTGGGCCGAAGCTGACGCTCAGGACATGATCAGCGCCATTGTCGACGTCGCCCATGCCCTCGCCGAGGGTGCACTCACGGCCAGCGATCAACGCCGCGCTCGGTGGGCAGCGGCCAAGGGCCTCAGCGTCGAGCCCTGCGCCGAGCTCCTCTACCAGGACGCCATCCGCATAGCGCACTCCGCGGGAGACGGCGCGGACGTCGAACGGTTGGTTGCGTCGCTGCGCCGCAACGTCGCCGACCTTGATCCGGGCGACGACGTCACCCTCGACACGAGCGAGATTCTCGCCGCGCTCGCAGGCGCGTAGGACTGGGAGTCAGGCGCACGAGGTCAACCATTGCCAGCGCCCTGGTTCACCGCGCCGAGTTGCACCGCTGCAGCCATTGCCCGATGCCCGGTATAGACCGTGCATGTGCCTTGATCATCAATCGATGATGCACCGTCAGTTCAGGACGCAGAACCCCTGGCACTAGACGCCAATCGCGCCGGTGCAGCTCTGGGAGTGATGCAGAGCGACCCTCTGGTCGATCTGGGGGCCGATCGCGCACACAGGACCTCTGAGGGTCCGCGCAAGCCGCGCGGGCACAGCCCCTGGGAGTCGCGCGATGGACATCACCGATCCGATAGCAGAGCTGGCGACACCAGCGATGGTGTGGCGGGAGCTACGCGCCGCCGGCCCCGGGATCGCGCCGAACAACGATGGCCTACCGGGCCTGGAAGTGCTCCGGGAACTGGTCGGGGCGCTGCTGACCTGGGGCCTGGTCGCGTGTGTGGCCGGGCTCGTGGTGTCGGTGATCGTCTGGGCGCTCGGGCACCACCAGGGCAACTACTCCCACTCCTCCAGCGGCAAGACCGGTGTGCTGGTCGCGGCTGGCGGAGCGCTGCTGATCGGCGGGGCGAACGGGATCATCGGCTTCTTCTCCGCGATGGGCGGGCGGATCCAGTGACGGCCCCGGCGAACCCGGCGTGCATCGGTCCATTCGACCCGCTCTGCGATGTCGCGGGCGGCATCGTGGGCGGCGTCACTGAGGTGGGGTCCGGCTTCGTCCTGGACTCGCTCGGGGATGCGTTCGTTCGGGCTGCGGAGTCGGTGACCACGACCGCGCTGGCCGCGCTGGACACCGGCACCCGGATCGACTTGGGCGCGGATTGGTTCCGGGCGAATGTGGCCGTGATCGGCGCGGTCACTGTCCCCGTCGTCATGGGCCTGTTGGTGGCGCAGGTGATGACCTCGGTCTTGCGACGCGAGCCCGGCGGGTTGGCTCGCGCGGCTGTCGGTCTGGGTAAGGCGTTCATCGGTGCTGCGCTCGCGTTGGCTGTCACCCAGGCGGGCCTGATCGCGACGGACGGGATCTGCGAGTTCATCGCCGCGTCCAGCGGGACCACGGTCCACGGTGCTGCCGAACGCTTCCTGAACATCACCTGGCTTGCTGGCCCGATGGCCGGTCCCGTGCTGCAGATGCTGCTCGGCATCGGGATCATCATCGGCTGCCTCGCACTGTGGGCCGTCCTGCTGTTCCGCAAGGCCGCGCTGTTGCTGGTCGCGGTGTTCGCGCCGATCGCGTTCGCGGGTGCGGTGTGGGACCAGACCCGGGTGTGGGCGCGCCGCTGGATCGAGATCGTCGCCGCGCTCGTGCTGTGCAAGGTCGTCATCGTCGTGACGTTCGTGCTCGGCGCGAGCGCGTTCACCGGAACCGGGCCGACCCTTGCTACCGACGGGACGACGCCGGACCCGGCGCTCGCCCAATCCGCCGGGCTCTCGGACGTCCTCGTCGGACTGATCCTGCTCGCGATCGCGTCATTCGCGCCGTGGCTGACGTTCAAGTTCGTGCACTGGACCGGCATGGAGGCCGCCTCCGTCATGCACTCCTCGATGGCAGCCAACCCGATCTCACGCACGGCCGGCGCCGCGGGATCGCAGGCCCGGTTCGCCGCACAACAAGCTCTGACCTCCTCCGTCATGGCAGGTGCCGGCGGAGCGGGCGCAGCCCGACGGCGCGGCCCCGCCCGCAATCCAGGCGCGGGCGCCGCGCAGCTCGCGTCCGGCCTGAGCGCGACCGGATCAACGCGCCCCGGTGGGGCTGGGCGTCCGACGACGAGGAAGGACGAGCGATGACGGTGACTCAGGCCAGCGAGGTCCGCTTTGGTCGGCTGGAGCGGCGCGGCCTGCTCATCGGCCTGAGCGGCGCGCAGCTCGCTCTCGTGGGGTCGGCGTTGATCGCCGTCGTCGCAGCCGGAATGTCCGCCGGCCCCGCGGGTCTGCTGCTTGGTGCGCCGGTGTGGGTCGGTGCACTCGGGGTGGCGCTGGTCCAGGTCGGCGGACGTCCGCTCATCGAGCTGCTCCCGACCGTGGTGCCGTGGGCGGGCCGCCGCGCCCGTGGTGCCCATATCGCCCTGGCCAGGACGACCGAATCGACCGAGGAGCTGGCCATCCCTGGAGTGCAGGGCCGGCTTCGGGTTACGGCCGAGCCGACCACCGGTGCGGCGCTGATCCGCAGTTTCGGATCACGGGGTGGGGCGGCTCCGGTCACCGTGGTCGCGGCCGTGCGCGGTCGCGGGTTCCTGCTCGAGGACTCCGCGACCCAGGACCGTCGTGTGACGAGCTGGGGACGGCTGCTGGGATCGCTCGCGCAGCTGCCCGGGGTCACCGGGATCCAGGTGTTGCATCGAACATCCGAAGGCGACGGAGACGTTCGTCGCTGGTGGGCTGGCCAGTCCCCGACCGGGTCCGCATGGGCGGCCCGAGTCCTCGATGAGGTGAACGAGGACAGCGCCGGCGCGACCACGCTCGAATGTCTGGTCGCGGTCAGCCTGCGCCTGCATCGCGGTACCGAGATCGATGCTGTTCTCGGTTCGTTGACCGAGTCGATGGCCGCCGCCGAGCTCGACAGCACGCAGTGGCTGACGCCACGTCAGGTAATGCGAGCGGTGAGGCGGGCATTCGACCCGATCAGTGCCGCCCGCCTGGGTCCGGAAAGCGCCGGTACGGCTGGGCCGATGGGTGTAGCGGAGAAGTGGTCCCACGCGCGCAGCGACTCGGCCCTCCACGCGACGTACTGGATCGCGGAATGGCCGCGCTCGGCGACCCATCCGGGTTTCCTCCGGCCGCTGCTGCTGTCCCCGGGTGCGGACCGGACGTTCAGTCTTATCGCGCAGCCGATGTCGGCGGGCAAGACGCTGCGGGAGATCCGACGTGCCCGCGCCGAGCAGGTCGCCGACGCGGCCACGAGGGCGCGGATCGGGCGGGTCGAAGACGAGGCGTCCCGGGCCGCCGCGAGCGAGCTGACTCGCCGCGAGGAGGACCTGATCGCCGGGCACGGCGACCTGCGCTTCGTTGGCCTGATCGCGGTCTCCGCGCCGACGCTTGAGGAACTGGAAGACGCGTGCGCGTCGCTGGAGTCTTCGGCGGGCCAGGCCGGGTGCGAACTTCGCCGCCTGGTCGGTCAGCAGGTCCAGGCCTACGCGGCGGCGGCCTTGCCGCTGGCCCGGGTGCTGTCATGACGGTGCGATTCGGCCCCGGCTCGACAACCAGTTTCGGTCGCCTGCGGGTGCTGTCGCACCGGGCGAGTTCGGCCACGTTGTCGGGGGCGTATCCGTTCCTGGCGCCGCAGCCGTGCCGTCTGGGTGCGCTGGTCGGGGCGGACGCGCTGACCGGTGAGCCGTTCTCCTTCGACCCGTGGGCGCTGTATGCGGCGGGTGCGCTGACGAACCCGAACGTCGCCCTCGCTGGGGTGATCGGGTCGGGCAAGTCGGCGTTGGCGAAGTCCCTGGTTGTGCGGGCGATCGCGTCCGGGCGGCGCGCGTATGTACCCGGCGACCCCAAGGGGGAGTGGTCCGTCGTCGCCGAACAGGTCGGCGGCACCGTTCTGCGACTCGGACCTGGACTGCCCGCTCGCCTCAATCCCCTCGACGCCGGGGCCGGGACCTCGGACGTGGCGGGCCAGCGGTCCCGCGTTCTTGCGGCGGTGGCGGAATCCCTGCTGGGGCGTGACCTGTCGCCGGGGGAGCGGGCCGCGTTGGACGCCGCCGTCGCCTCGGTCGATTGTCGTGGCAGCCAGCCTGTCGTGTCCGACGTGGTGGCCGCACTGGTCGACCCCGATCCTGCCCAGGCACGCGAGGACGGGGTCGCGCTCGCGGACCGGGTGATCGACGGCCGTGATGTCGCGCATGGGCTGCGCCGGTTGGTCCGCGGTGATCTGGCCGGAATGGTCGACGCGCGTTCGACGGTGACCCTTGATCCCGATGCGCCGATGGTCGTCGTCGATCTGTCCGCGCTCGGGTCCGACGACCTCGCTGTCGCGGTCGCCATGACCTGCGTTGCGTCCTGGCTCGAAGGCGCCCTCGGCACCGGCACCCCTGGCTCATCTGGCGCCGGCGGTTCATCGATCGGGCGGTGGATCGTCTACGACGAGGCGTGGCGCCTGTTGCGCTCCCCGGCCCTGATCCGCCGGATGCAGGCCCAGTTGAAGCTCTCGCGTGCCCACGGCATCGCGAACCTGCTCGTCCTGCATCGACTCTCCGACCTCGACGCGGTCGGCGCCGCGGGCAGTGAGGCGCGGGCACTCGCAGCGGGTCTGCTGGCCGACTGCTCGACCCGCGTGATCTACCGGCAGGAAACCGATCAGCTGTCCGGGACCGAGATTGCGCTCGGTCTGACCGATACCGAACGGGCGCTGCTCCCTTCCCTGCCCCGCGGGTGCGGGCTGTGGAAGCTTCCGCGGGCGTCGCACCTCGTTCACCATCGGCTCCACAGAGACGAGTTGGCCCTCTACGACACCGATTTGGCCATGTGTGGGATGCGGGAGCCCGCACCGGGAGGTGAGGGGTCGTGAAGGTCGTCCCTCTCGTGGAACGCGCCACACTTGGCGCGCTTCTCCTCTGCGGCGAACCCCCCAGTGGTGAGCGGCACGATGCTGCCGTGGCCGGGTGGTGGCTGCGGCCCGAGGACTTCGCCGATCCGTGGCATCGCGAGGTCTACCGCACGATCCGCGCGCTGTCCGCAGCCGGCGAGACGGCTGGGCCGGAGGCGGTCGGGCTGGAGATGCTGCGCCGCCTCGGGCCCACCCGTGCGGACGTCGTGCGCATCGCCGGTCTGCTGCACGACGTGCCGGTCACGGCGCAGGCCGCCACGTACTCAGCAATGGTCCTGGAGGCCTCGCTGCGCCGCGAGACCGCAGCCCAGGGCGTGATCCTGCGCGCGGGTGCGCTGCAGTCCACGCTGGAGGCCTCGCCGCGACCGATCATCGCCATCACCGCGCTGATCGACACGGTCCTGGACGACGCCGGTCACCGGTGGGCAGCCGCGACCAACCCACAACCGATCGGAGCAGACCGGCGGAGCGCTGCACCGACGCCATTGAGGACCTCAATCGCGCGCCTGGACGGCGCGCTGGCTGCGGATCGGTTACTGGACGCGCACCCGTCCGTCTCCGCGCGGGACGTGGCCGAGCACGAGGCCAGGCTCATCGCCGCGCTGCTCACCCACCCCGGCCACATAGGCAGGACCGCGGGCTGGCTGCGCCCGGCCGCGGTCACCAACCGGGCCTGGCGTCCGGTGTACGAGGCCATGCTGCGGCTGCACACCTACGGGCGCCCGGTCGATGCCGTCACCGTGCTGTGGGAGGTCCAACGCAGCTCCCGCACCGACGGTCCCGGCCCCGACCCGGCGACCGTGACCGCCGGCGCGGAGGCGGCACTGGCGGCCAACCCGGCCCACTGGTCCCGGGTGGTCGCGGCCGATCACCTGCGCTCGGCCGCAGACCGGGCGGCCGAGAGCCTGCACACCACTGCGGCCAACCCCGGCCTCGACCTGGGGGAGGTACTCGGCACCGGGCACATCCTCACCGAGGCACTGCGGACCGCAGCCCGGCCCCTCACCGCCCCGCCTGGGGACGCCCGGCGACTCGCTTCCGTCCACGCCCTGCCCGCACGGCAGCCCGATCGAGCCGGACCGGTGGCCGGATGATCCCGCGTCAGATTCCTCGGCAACGCCGCGGAAACGGGCAGTCCCCACTCGCCGACCTTGCTCTGGCCCTGCTCGCCGCAGTCCTCGTTGGCGGGGCGCTGCTCTGGTCGGGCGCCGCCCTCGCCGCGCTGACCGCCGGGCACGGCGTGCCGCCTGGCGGAATCACGGCCGCCGTCAGCGCGCTCGGCCGAATCTCCGATCCGGGCGCGGCCTGGCCGCAACCCGCCAGGCTCCCCGGCCCAGTCCTGTATTGGGTCTGCACGTCAACCATCCTGGCCCTTGCGGGCGCGGGCGGGTGGGCGTTGTGGCGGTGGATTGCGCGCCCGCAGTCCGCAGATCGCGGCGTCACCGACATCCGCACCCGGCCCGGACTAGCCAGCCCAGGTGAGGCCAGCGCGGCCGCCGGCAAGCAGGTGCTACTTCGCCGCTCCGCGCATGTACGCCCGTCCCTGACCGGCAAGGCCGTCCCGGAGCAGGTCGGCTACCGGCTCGGGCGCGCACGCGGTCGCGAGCTGTGGTGCGCCGTCGAGGACTCCGCTCTGCTCGTGGGCCCACCGCGAATGGGCAAGGGGCTGCACGTCGTCATCCCCTGGGTGCTCGACGCCCCCGGTCCGGTCGTGACCACCTCGACCCGCCCGGACACCCTCGCGATCACCCACCAAGCCCGCGCGGTACGCGGCCCGGTCGCGATCTTCGACCCGCAACGCCTCGCCGGGCTGCCCGGCGGGCTGCGGTGGTCCCCGGTCCGCGGCTGCGAGAGCCCGCGCACCGCGATGGTTCGCGCCCGCGGACTGGCCGCCGGGGCCGGGTTCGGGCGAAGCGTGTCCGACTCGGATTTCTGGTCCGGGCAGACCGAGACCGCTTTGCGATGCCTGCTGCACGCCGCAGCACTCGACGGACGGCGAGCCCTCGACCTGTACCGGTGGTCGCTCAACCCGGCTCTGGCCCGCGACGCCGTCACCGTGCTGACCCGTCATCCGGATGCGGCCGACGGGTGGGCCGATGCCTTGGAGGCCGCAGTCCACGCCGACCCCCGCACCCGTGACTCCGTCTGGCTCGGCGTGCGCCAGGCACTGGCCGCGCTGGCCGACCCCGACGTACTGCACGCCGTCGACCCCGGCCCGGGTGACTGCTTCGACCCCGAGGCATTCCTTTCCGAATGCGGGACGCTCTACCTGCTCGCCTCAGCCGTCAGCTCCGGGACCTGCGCGCCGTTGGTCGCGGCGTTCGTCGAGGACATCACCGAGACAGCCCGTGCCCGGGCTGCCCGATCCCCGCGCGCACGGCTGGACCCGCCGCTGCTGCTCGCGTTGGACGAGATCGCCAATCTCACCCCGCTGCCGTCCCTGCCCTCGTTGATGGCCGAGGGGGGAGGGTCGGGGATCACCACGCTGGCCGTGCTGCAATCCCTCGCCCAGGCCCGGCACAGGTGGGGCGAGCACGCCGCCGACACGATCTGGGACGCCGCCACCGTCAAGTTCGTCCTGGGCGGGCTCGGCAAGGCCCGCGACCTCGAGGACGTCTCCCGCCTGCTCGGCGACATCGACGAGGCGACCACCACCTGGACGCGTGGCCACGGCGGCGACCGGTCCCAGAGCATGAGTACCCGTCAGGTTCCGGTGTTGCCGGTCTCAGTGCTGCGCACCCTCCCGTTCGGCACCGCTCTTCTGTTGCTTCGGCACACCCGGCCCTCCGTCATCGACCTGACTCCGTGGACGGAGCGGCCCGACGCCGACGCGCTCCGGGTCGGGCAGCACGCCATCGAGGTTGCGGCCGCCGCTGCCCCGCCGCAGGGGAAGGCAGCGCGATGACGAAGCTGATGCTTGCCGGCGGTGCCGTCGCGACGAGCTGGGTCGTCGCCGTCCCTGTCCTCGCGCTGCTCGCGGTCTTCGGCGTCTCAGGCACGGCGCTGGGCTGCCCGGCTGGCGGCGTCCTAGCCGCCGACGCGGAGATCCCCGCCCGGGCGCGGCCGTGGATCACCGCCACCCACGCGGCCTGCCCGGACCTGCCGGAGCCGTGGATCGCCGCGGTGATGGCGCAGGAGTCCGCCTTCGACCCCGACGCGTACGCCGGCGACGTCAATGGCGGCACGTGGGGGCTGTTCCAGCTCAACGGCGCTGTCTGGCGTGATGCCTACGGCGCGCCCTGGTCGGCCGACCGCGACGGCAACGGCCGCCCGGACGTGCGGGACGGGGACATCCATGCTCAGGTGGTGGGGGAGTACCTGTGCGACCGGCTCGCCGGGGTCCGCGCCCTGCGCACCGCCCATCGCGATTGGGCGTCCACCCGCGAGCTGTCCGAGCTCGACGCGCTCATCGTTGCCCACAACGCGGGGGAGTCCCGGCTCGCGAGCTACCCGGACATCCCTGAGATCACCGCGGACTTCGTCAGCGACGTTGCCGCCCGGTCCGCCGATTGGGGGAACTGCCCGGGTGGTGTCGCCGTCTCTGCTGGGCAGCGGTCGCCGAGGGGACCGGCCGAGGCCATCCGCGTTGCGGTGTCGATGGTCGGCACCCGCACCGGGTGGTACCGGCTATGTGACCGGCTGGCCTGCCGCGCGTACGGCTACGCCAACTCCGGGTACCCGACCGCGGCCGCGCACTGGAAGGCGATGCTCGCGGCGGGGATTGCCCGCCCAACCGATCGCTGCCCGCCGCCGGGGTCCTTCGCGTATTGGAGCACCGGCACCGGGGCCGCCGGGCACGTCGCCCTGGTCACCTCCGCCGACGGAACCTGCGACCCGAACCGCATCACGCTGGTCTCCAACGATGTCCTCGATGCCGCCACCGGTGCGCTTGGAGGGGTCTACCACGTCACCCTCGCCCGCCTCGAATCCGGATTCGTCGACCCCGCGCGTTACCTCGGCTGGTCCCCACCCATCTGCGCGGGCCTGCCGTTGCCCACCGACGCGATCACGAGCTGAGGGAGGGTCATATGACCGGATCGATGACGGCCGGACGCGCCGACCCCAGCGAACGGCTCGCCACCGCCCACGCCAACCTCGCGACCGCCGTTGAGGCCCTGACCACCGGGGAGGCGTGGCGGCGCATGCTCGATGTCGCTGCCCGGTTCCCCACCTACAGCGCGAACAACGTCCTGCTTATCGGCATCCAGCGGCCCGACGCCACCCGCGTCGCCGGCCTGCGCGCCTGGAACTCCCTCGACCGGCGGGTCCGCAAGGGAGAGAAGGGCATCGCGATCCTGGCGCCCTGCCTCTACCGGCCACGCGACGCCGGTGATCGTGCAGCGCCGGAACTCCCACCGCCGACCGCATCGACTCAGAGTCAGTTACGGGAGTCCGAGTCGGCGCGCCAGGTGCGCGGTTTTCGTGTCGTCCACGTTTTCGACCTCAACCAGACCGAAGGCCACCCACTGCCCGAGGTCGCACCTGCCCAACTGCGCGGCGGCGCCCCGCCATGGCTTGTCGACCGCCTCGTCGACGCGATCCGCGGAGACGGCTTCACTGTCGAACGCGGCCCCTGCGAGCGCGGCGCCAACGGCCACACTGACTTCGCCACCCGCACCGTGCGGGTGCGCGACGACGTCGACGAAGCGCAGGCCGCCAAGACCCTTGCCCACGAACTCGGCCACATCCGTGCCGACCACGAACCGCGCTTCCTCGCCGAGTACCGCACCTCAATGGGCTGCCGCGCTCAGGCTGAGGTCGAGGCCGAATCCATCGCCTACCTCGTCGCACACGCCGCCGGCCTTCCGACCGAGAGCTACTCCCTCCCCTACCTCGCCGGATGGTCGAACGGCAACCCCGACCTGCTCCGCGACGCCGCCACCCGCGTCATCGGCACCGCGCGAACCATCGTCACCGACCTCGACGGCGACGCCGCATCCGTACTTGCCGCGGGTGCGGCCGTTGAGCGACTAGGGCACCAGCGGTACCCCGACCTCCCCGGCCTGCCTGCCGACCCACCGGCGCCCGAGGGGCCGCGGTGAACACACCCCACAGGAGGCACTGAGGGACGTTCTCGGCGCCAGCTATCCACAGGCGTTCGGAACGCGGCCGTCGTCCACAACTTTGCCCCGATGCGCGCCGCGTCCACCGTAAGACGACGAGGCTGCTCAATTCCGACCAGCAACCAAGGAGCCCGCGTTGCAACACCCGCTGACCTTCACCACCCCGCCCGAGCCGGTACACCGGGCTCGCCTCGCCATGGCGCGCCTGCAGCACCACCTCGCCGAAGTCATCGGCCCGCTGGACCCCTGCACCGATCTGACCGGCATGGCCATGGCGTTCATGACCCTGGAAGACCTCTACCCGTCCTATGCCCCGATGCCGGACTCCATCGCTGCCTCGGAGGACCCCCAGTCCGACCTGGATGAGGCCATCTGGTTCCTACATGCAGCCATGGCCGGTGCGAGCACTGCGACGGACAAGCTGCGCTACGCCCGCACTATCCGCGATCTGCACGACCTCGACTCTGTGCACCCCGCGGCCGTCAACACCGGCACGCCATCGGGTGAGCCGTGAGCACCTGGGACCGTGAGATCGCGGCCACCGCCGAAGCGTTCGCGGACCTCTTGACCGAGCCCGGCAGACGGTTCGATATCGACGTCGCCATCACCGCACGCGCCGCTGTCCTCGAATGCGTCAGCACCGTCCTGGGCGACATCGCGCCGCGCATCCGCCAACCTGTTTGGGGCGGGCGCGGTGGTCCGAGCCTCGCCCTCGTTGTGGCCGACCCGCTGCGCGCGCTCGACGAAATCCTGCGCCACCGGCCCCGCCTCGAACTCGCCCGCAGTCCGAGCGAGCTACTTGACTACTCCCGCCGGCCCAGAGGAAGCACGGCGGCTTGGTCGTCCGCCGGCCGGCACGCCCTGCTCGCTTCCCGCGCCTGGTCGACCGACGCGCCTCACGTCCTCCCCGCCGAGCGTGCCTGGCAGGTC
The DNA here is from genome assembly GCA_052387905.1 of Sporichthyaceae bacterium. Lineage (GTDB taxonomy): Bacteria > Actinomycetota > Actinomycetes > Sporichthyales > Sporichthyaceae > JBQTII01. The sequence goes on from JBQTIR010000024.1 coordinate 36,286, forward strand.
GTCAGCGAGGTGGCGGCCCTCGCCGAGGCCATTGGCCAGCTCGACCCCGATCTCGTCGCGCAGGCCGGGTCGCGCCCCGACGTCGCCCACGTCCTCACTCGGGCCGGCGGGTTGCGCCTCGTAGCCCGGGAGGTTGCGACCCTCGCGACTCGCGGCGAACACGGGGCTCCGCACGTCGGGCCGGCCCTGGCGGATCGGCCGACGATGCGGGTGCACCCAGGTCCGATCCGCGGCGCATCGCCGACCTCCGTCGCCGAGCTGGATATCGCCGCGCAGACCCGGCGCCTCACCAGCCTGCTCGCCGCCGCCAATTACCTGACGCCTCCTCACGTCCGCGGTACCGCGGCCGTCGCGAGGGATCTCACCGTCCTCGCCGGCGCCCACGCCGCCCGCTCTGGCGAGGGCGACTCCAGCCAGGTGCTCGCCGGTCTCGCCGTCCATCTGCACGCTGCGGCGGACTCCCACCACGGCGAGCAAGCCATCGTGGGGGGCAGAAATCCGGCCCTCGAGCTGCAGTTGCGCGAGCTGCGCCAGTGCACCCGCGTCGCCCTCGCGGCAGACCGCGAACCCGCCGGGACATCCCGGCTCGTGCGGCGCCTGCCACCCCTCGTCGACCTCCTCGCCCGGCAGGCCAAGATCCAGATCGTCGAGCAACGCTGGGCAATCCCGAACCGCGCTGGGGGAGCGCGCCTGCCTTACACCTATGCCAGCACCCTCGACCCGCTCCGGTGCCCACCGATACTCACGCATCTCCAGTCCGCAGGCTCTGTTGCCGCCGCCCTTCGCGCCGACCAGGTGACGCCCTCGCCGATGCCGGCCGCCGCCGCCATCGCGTGCGCCTCGCTTCGCAGCGGTTTCCAGGAACGCGAGCGGGACGGACGCCGGCCCCAGCATCCAGCGCACCCGCCGCCGCCAACAGGTGGACACGCACTGGGGCTATAACGCGCCCCAGGAGTCCAAGGGCCGAACCGCGCTGGTCACTCGTGCGACGCGGCGGCGCGGCGGCGGCGCGAACGTACTTCGAAGCGGCTGGCTCTCTACATTCAGCTGGTTCAGGTCATTCGGCGCTCTGTAGCCTGACGACATGAAGCGAGTCGCAGTGCTGGCAGCGGGAACCTACGCCGTGCTTGCGGTGTCGACGCGGATCGCCGAGGGCATGGGTGCGATACGTTGCGGCTGCAGTGCCGAGTGCTGGTGCAAGAAGCCGATTCGGAGCGCGTTCCGATGGGTCATGCCAGTCGGTCACCGCTGAGCGTTTTGTTCAACGGACAGGGACGCTAGCTCGAACCTGAAGCTGACCTCAGCGATCGGGTCGGTGTTCTCCTGGGCGGCATCCCGTACGCGAGGCCCACTCGGCCAACCGCAGCCGTGCGGCGGCGAAGTGACCGTGCCATTCCAACGGCGCCTCGGGCCGTCCAATGAGACCGAAGCCGGCAAGCCACGCGGTGCGTAGGGCGGAGAGTTCCTCGATGAGCGCGCCGTGCTGGTCCCAACAGGGCGGGACGACTCGGCGGTCGAGGGCGTAGCGATGGACCGTCCAGTTGACCCAGTCCTCCAGTTCCTCGAGGGCGTCCTCGGTTTCGACCTCGGTCAGGGTCGCCCAGCAGAGCGGGAAGGTCGGGAACAGTTCGGGCGGAAGGCTGTCGGTGAACTCATGAGACGTCATCGGTGTATCCCTTCTGGGTTCTGCTCGGGTGCTGCGGGTTGGGAGTAGCCGCCAGGTGTGCGGCCAGTGAGCTGCTCGCGGACATGCGCTGCGCGCATCGCGATCAGGCGCTTGATCTCGTCGGCCGCGGGCGTGCAATCCGCGTCGCCGTGCCCGGCGGCGGTGGTGAGGGTGTCGCGGATCGGAAGGAGGCGGCCGAACGAGGTCACCTCGTCCTGGCGGCGGCGCAGGGTGGCGGTAGCGGACAGCTCGGCGCCGTCGGTGCAGAGCACCCCCTCGAGCATCTGACGCGCCGTCGGGATCGGATCAAGGTCGGGCGGATTCGGGCAGGTCGGGTCGATCGCGTCGACGGCGACGTAGGCGTGGTTGGCGGTGCGGCCGCGAGTCATGGCCACGTACAGCTGTTGGCGGGACATGCCCGCGTGCACGAGGACGTGGCTGTGGTCGACCGTCATGCCTTGGGCGCGGTGCACGGTCGCGGCGTAGCCGAGTTCTACGTTCTGGCGGACGTAGTCGCCAGGGAGCCGGAGGCTACCGCCAGCCGGATCGGGGCTGTCGGCTCCGGGCCGCGGGAGCGGGGTGACGTCGAGGGACCCGTCTGGGTGCGTCTCGGTGATCCGCCACAGTGCGCCGTTGCGGACGTGGCCGCCGTCAGGGGTGGGGATTCGGCGGTCGTTGCGTCGGGTGACGACGACGTCCCCGCGCCCGGCGCTGGTGTCGTCGGCCAGGGTGATGCCGTCCGGGCGGACGAGCCCGGCGCTCACGCGATCGTCGTGGGCGCGGGTGTTCAGCGCGGTGACGGTGTTGCGGTCTGCGGCGAGCAGCACGGCGCTGCGCCCGGCGGCAAGGTCGGTGTTCCACGCCGCGTACGCGCGTTCGATCATCAGCTCGGCGGGGCCGCCGTGCAGGTGACTGTGTTCGGCGTAGGCATCGAGTGCGTCTGGCCTGCCGGCACGCAGGTCTTGGGTGGCGTTGGCTTCCCAGCGGTTGCGGAAGCGCCACAGCGCGGTCAGGTGCAGCGAGGACGTTTGCTCGGCGAGCAGCCCGAAGGCACCGCCGGCGCCGACAGCGTCGAGTTGCTGGTGGTCCCCGACGAGCACTGCCTTCGCGCCCGCGGCGCCAACCTGTGCGAGGAGGGCATCCAGGTCGGGGGTGGAGACCATCGAGGCTTCGTCGATGACGAGGAGCTGCCCAGCGTGCAGGCACCACTTGGGGGCGGGCTCGGCCTGGCGTGATTCGTGCAGCCACTTCGCGGTGTTCTCACACCCAATCCCGAGAGCCGCGGCGAGTTCAGCGGCGGCATTCGCCGAGGGCGCGAGCCCGATCACCGACCCCGCGCCGTGAGCCTGCTCCCAAGCCGTGCGCACAGCCCGCAAGGTGCGGGTCTTCCCGGTCCCTGCCGGGCCGACAAGCACGTCGAGTCGGCGCCCCGATGTGGCGATCGACCCGACCGCGGCCTGCTGATCCGCAGTCAGTCGCCTCCCCGATGCGCCCGGAGGGATCCGGCGGGCAGCCGTAGCCAGCTCGTCCTCGGGCACGCGCGGCGCGTCGGTGCTCTCGGTGGCGGTGAGCAGCCGTGCTTCGGCGGCGAGGACGGCTTCGGTGGTGTAAGCGTGCTCGTCGACACGGGTGAACGCGCTGGTGCCATCGGCGCGGCGGAAGCGGGCGGGGCTGTTGAACAGCTCGGGTGCATCCAGCGCCACGCAGCGGGCCAGCGCCGCGGCCACGACCCGGTCCAGCAGCGCGACCCGCTCGACGGGACTACTCATGCGCATCAGCCGGCTCGCCCGGGCGGCCTCGGCAAGCAGGTTCGGCCTGGTCCACGTCGAACGACGTTCAGCGATGCCCGACAGGGTCGCGTTCGCCAGATCCTCCACTACCTCGGCGGCGACCTGCCCGGCCGTCGCAGCCGGTGGTGCGCCCTGCAGGGCGCCGGTGGCGATCTGCTCGGGGCGCCGGCCGGTGATGGCGGTAGCGGTCTCGCGCCAGCGGGTGAACAGCTCCCGGAGCGGAGCGACGCTCTTGTCCGGTCGTGAGGTCAGCGTCGCCTGCTGACGGAGGCGCAGCACCTCGCGGCGGGTGGGCTCGCGGTCGTGCGTGTCGGCGAAGCCGGCGAGCAGCGCGCGCAAGTGCGCATCAACCTGGACGCTGCGCCCGGAGAACACGGCAAGCAGTGCGTCATCGATCCCGTCGACCTCGAAGGCGGGGCTGCGGCGCGCTCCTCGGTCGCGCACCGACCAGCACACTGACAACCGGGTGGCAAGCGCGTCGGCAAGCAGGTCGTCGTAGACCTCCGAGCATGTGACCGCGGCGTGGTAGAGCGCCTGCCCGTCGACCGAGCGCCACTTCCCGTCCGGGCCCTGAACCTTGTTGGCGATCACGACGTGGGTGTGCAGGTTCGGGTCCCCGGTGCGGGTGTCCCAGTGATCGAACGCCGCCGCGACCATCCCGGAAGTGCTGACCTGCGCGCACGAGTTCGCCCCGATCCGGGTGTGCAGGAACCGGTCCTCGATCAGGTGCAGGACCGCGCCCACGGCCTCGTGGTGCGCGTCGGTGACCGCTTGCCGTGTCGGGTCGTCGCCGATTGCCCACAGCACGCTGGCGGACTTCGGCACAGTGAAGGTCAGGTCGAACCCGGCCACCGCCGCCCGCACTGGCCGTGCTCGTTCCCGCCGCTCGATCACCGCGACCGCCGCTTGACGGTCGGGCTCGGCAAGCGTGTCGGGCAAGCGGGCAGCCGCGTCGGCGATCCGTTCATCGGCGCTGCGGTAGGTCGGATACGCCCGCCCGAGCGGGGTTTCGCTGACCGGGTCGTGGCCGCGCCCGAACACGGCACCCATCGCGTCCTCGGTCACCACCGTGCTGGCGGCGAGACCGCGACCAGCGTCGAACCCGGCGAGCCCTGCCCCGAGCCAGCGCCCGGCCGGGTAGCCGGAATCTGCGTAGTAGGACGTCAGCGGAGTAGCCGCGTCCCGCGCGCAATCACCGCACGCGGTGTGCCGCAGCAGGTATCGGTACCCAGATCCGGCCGACAGCCGCGCGAGTGACATCACCGCGACCACCGGCCACGCGCAGCCGGGGACCGGAGATGAATGACGGAAGGGGTCTCCACGCCTTGCCTGTGTGCGCGCCGGACGCCCAGATCGACCGCATCTCAAGTTGAGCAAGACGAGTACGCATTCTGCCTGTGCGCGGTTGGGCGGAGAATCGGGGACGCGACCGCAAGATTCCGCGGGGCTGGAGGGAGGTCTGATGTGGGGCTGACGGGCGTCGCGTTTGTACTAGCCGGCGCTGCCGCGGGGTTGCTGCTCCCGGGCGTGGTTGCACGGGTCCCAGCTGGCGGACCCACCTACCGGCTAGTCCGGCCTCGTCGTCCCGGCCCAACCGATGCAGTTCTTGTCGTGGCCGTTTCCGCGATCTGGGGCGCGCTCGCCGCCGCGCTCGGACTGTCGGCTGACCTACCAGCGTTCCTCTACCTCAGCTGGATCGGCGTCGCCCTCGCCGCGATCGACCTTCGTCACCATCGGCTGCCCGACGCGCTTGTCCTGCCCTCGTACCCGATTGCCCTGGCTCTACTCGGGGTAGCGGCGATTGCCGACACGGGCGGCGAACCGCTCATACGCGCGGTTGTCGGCGCCACACTGACTGCGGGCTTCTACTACCTGATCGCGCTTCTGCGTCCCGGCGGCATCGGGTTCGGTGACGTCAAGCTCGCTGGATTGCTTGGCCTGCAGCTGGGCTGGATCGGTTGGACCGAGATCGCCGCTGGCCCGCTCATCGCCTTCGCGACCGCGGCCGTGGTCGCCACCGCACTCCTTCTGCTTGGCCGGGTAACGCGCACGTCCCGATTGCCCTTCGGCCCGTTCATGCTTGGCGGATCCCTCGTTGCCATCCTGGGCGGTGCGTAAACGCGGCCGAGCTCAACCTTCGACGCCCCCGGCGCACGGTGCGCCAGCCTCCGGCGCGTCCGAGCTGAGACGGAAGCGTCGGATGAACTCAAACAATCGCGGGTCCGCGGGGTTGGTGAGTGCAAGTTGTCGGCCCCAGGCCGAAACCACGATCGGAGTAGGAAGTCCGGGGTAAGGCGACAGGACCGTGTAATCCAGTGGGACGAGAGCGAGCAGACGCTCAAGGTCCGCGATCGCGAGTCGGGGGCGATAAGTGATCCATACCGCTCCGTGTTCGAGGGAGTGGACCGCGTTCTCGTCAGCCACCGGCTGGGTGTAGGTCCCGCAATTGAGCCATGCGGGTGCGTGGTCTCCACCAGCGGGCGGCCTCTGTTCGTACTGCACGGGCCCCTCGACGTGCCGGGCGGTGGGCGTGGTGGTGATCGTGCCGAAGAGTTCGTCGAGCCCACCTCCGTCGTCGCTACGGGTGTCAAGCACCCGAAGGACGAGAGCGCCGATGGCGCTCGCGGTCAGGACCCCAGCGGCCACCACAAGCGCCAGCAGGACGGGATCGCGGCCGGACTTGCCGTGCCCCCTCCTCCGCTTCCGGTTCAACTTCGGCGTCAGAGCGGCTCACCTCGAATCGTTTGGCATCCTCAATGCGGAGATCTGATCTACTATTGAAATTAGTAGCTACTTGAGGAGCGTACAGGCGGCCTTCGACTTTCCCGACCTGCGTCAGCTTGTGGACAGGCCCGTGCTCCAACACCCCGGCAGCGCCTGTCTTCATGAGAGCTGAGCCGCTCGCCGCCGAGGGGACTGAGTGAGCGAGGAATCAGCCAGTAGTGTGAATGGCCCATGAGGACTCACGCCCGCACGGCAGTGACAGCCGCAGCGGTAACGCTCCTAGCGGCTGCCGTGGTGCTGCTGGCCCTTCGCCGGGACGATGCCGATTCCGACGACCCCTTCGCCAACACGTTGATCGCTGATCTGTGTGCTCTACGGGCGAGCACGACCGCCCTAGATGTCGATGCCGCCCGGATCCAGTTCTTCGACCGGGCGCACGAACCGCTGCACCGCCTGGCCCAACAGCTGAGCGAGGACCACCGCAGCCAAGCCGCCCGCCTGCTGGAGGCGAAGCAGGTCGTGGAATCCCAACTCTCCCAGGGACGCGGCCCGGATCCGGTCGAGGACCTCGATCCGCTGATCACCGAAACTGCCCAGGGATTCACCCTGCTAGGAGCGGACGTCGCGCCGAGCTGCTTGACCGAGGAGGTCACCAGGTGATGGCACCCCAGGCCCTTGTGCGCAGCGCGCTTGGGCTTGCCTTCGTGGGCGGGCTCACCGCGTGCGGCGCAGGTGCCCCGTCGGCGGCACCGCCCGCCAGCTCGACGCCCGACGGTGGCCTGGTCGTGCAGCTCGCCAGCTATGACCTCGTCGCAAACCGCGACCAGCGCGTCATCTTCGGGCTGCTCACTGGCGGGGAGACTTCGCTGCTGGTCAGCTTCGGCACGGCTGACGTGAGTTGGACTTACCTCGGCGCAGGGGCACCGCAGCCTGGCCCGGCAGGCGAAGCCCGCTGGTTCCCGGTGCCCGGGCAGAGCTTGGCGTCGGTGCCCGACCAGGCCCGTGTCGTGCGGCCCTCCGAGGGCGTGGGCGTCTACGCCCTACCCAAGGTCCGCTTCGAGCAGGCCGGGCCGTGGCGGGCGACGCTACGAGTCGACGTGGCGGGGACACCGCGCTCGGCAAGCGTCGACTTCACCGTCAACGAGCGTCCGGCAGTCATCGCGCCCGGGGACAAGGCCCCACGCACGGATAACTTCGTGGTCGGCGACGTGATCGATCCGCCACGGGCGTTGGATTCCCGCGCCGATGACGACGGCGCGGTCCCCGACGAAACCTTGCACCGCATGACGGTCGCCGACGCGGTCACCTCCGGCAAACCCACCATGATCGTGGTGTCCACACCCACGTTCTGCGTCAGCCAGTTCTGTGGGCCGATCACTGACACCGTGGAGAACCTCGCCGCGGACCTTGGTGACCGGATGAACTTCATCCATCTGGAGGTATGGCGGGACTACGCTGACGCCAACGTCAACAAGGCGGCGGCGGACTGGATCTACCCCACCCGCGCCGGCGAGCTGACTGAGCCGTGGGTCTTCCTCGTCGACGCCGAAGGCATCGTCGCCGAGCGCTGGGACAACGTCGTCGACGAGGTCGAACTCCGCCAAGTCGCGATGCAGATCAGCGCGGACTGACGCAAGCAGCTAACTTGCGACCTGATGTCACGTCAGGTTCTCGGCGCGGCGGGCCGCCACCCTGCCCGGGCCGGCGCGCAGCGATCGCTGCGCCGCAGCCAGGTGCGCGATGAGCTGCGCTCGGGCCGAGCGCGCCCTCGTGAACAGCGAGCGCGGCCAGAACGTGGCCCGCAGTCGTTCTCGCCGTCCGGCGCGCATCACCATGGCGCACCGCAGCTCGCGAACGGCCTCATCGAGTGCCGGCAGCACCTGAACGGCCCCGACCTGTGCGTAGCGCACACGCTCCACAACGGTGGTGAGGGCGTGCAGCGTGTGTCGCGCGGCCTCGCTCAACTCCGTTCCGCTGATCAACGCCGCCGCGCCCTGCCGCGGAGTGCGGGCATCGGGCCAGTGGTGACCCAGGTCTATGGCGCAGTCACGTACCTCTCGCCAGGCGATCTCTGCTGCGAGTGCCGGGTTGGTGCCTGGCCGAGCGAGGCCGGCGATATGACGCCGTCGCAGCCCGACGCGCAGAAGTGCCGGCACCGCCAACAACAGGAGCCCCCCGATCGAGAGCAGGCTGATCAGCGCCCAAGGCGCGCCGTCGCCAGCCTGCTCGCTGGGTTCGGGCGGAGTGGGCAGCGGTGCAGTGCACGACCCGCTCGGGTCGTCGCACGGGGGCTCGACCGGCGCACCGCCGTTGGCCTCGCCCTGCTCGTCGGTCGTTGATTCCTCCCTGTTCTGAGGTGTCTGCGCGTCCCTGTCTTCGGTGTCCCCGTCCTGGGCGTCAGGCCGATCCGGCGGGGTCAACCAGCTCGGGGAGCTGGGGCTAGAGGACGCCGAGCTCGGGGTCGGCTCGAAGCGCACCCATCCGATGCCGGGGAGGAACAGCTCCGGCCAGGCGTGCGCATCGTGCGTGCTGATGATCCGGCTCAGGCCGTCATCGGCTAGCGAGCCGGCAGTGAAGCCGACGTTGACCCGTGTGGGTATGCCGAGGTGACGGGCCATCACGGCCATTGTCGAGGCGAACTGCTCGCAGTAGCCCCGGCGGTCATCAAGAAAGTCCAGTATCGCGGCCTGCCCGGTGCCCGGTCGCGCCCGCAGGTCGTAGGTGAAGTTGGCGGCGTTCCGGAAGTACTGCTGCAGCGCGATGCCCTGCTCCAACGGGCCCTCGGCGCCCTCGGTAGCCCGCTCAGCGAGCTCACGCACCCGGTCCGGCACGCTTTCGGGCAGCTGCAGATAGGGGGTCAGGTACGGGTCTGGCGTGGGCGCGGTGACGTCGTCCTTGGACGGTGACAGGTCGCGGCTCTCGACCCGGTAGGAGGTGCCGGTGATCTGTTTCTCGCCGTCTTGGCTGACGACGTTGCCGGTGAGCTCGTCCAGGCGCCACGACCCGTCGATCTCCAGCCGGGTTGCGGGGTAGGGCAGCGGAACGTAATCCAAGGCGAGGGTGTCGAGCACCTCCACGGTGGTGTCCACGGGAAAGGCCTCCACCAGCGTGGCGAGGCCTGGGGGGTCGGGCAGGTCCGCCTCGAACTTGCGCACGCTGCGCCGGCCCGCGCGCCATTCCTCGCCGTCGAAGGTATCCAGGGTGACCGCTCGTAGGTAAAGCTCGTCCGGCCGGGAAGAGGAGGTGCGAATTCGCATGATGTCGACGTCCTCGGGTCGCACGAGGTCGCGGCGCAGACTCACCAGGGGATTCAACGTCGAGATGGTCTTGCCGCCGCCGGGATCCGCGGTGAGGCCACCGGCGCCGAACGCCCCGTCGGACAGCCCCGGCGCAAGTGCGGGGACGCCGACGGAGAGCGCCAATACGGTGACGCCGACGCGACGCTGCACCCCGCCCGATCGCGCGGGCCGGCTCGGGGTGCGGTCCTGGGCGGCGATCGCGACACCCCAGCGCCGCAGCCGCTCCCGGCTGTCACTGACGAGAAGCAGCAGATATCCAGCCGCCGGCAACAGGAACAGCTCCCCAGGAAGGCCATCGGGCAGCACGGCCGCCGGAACGACGTACAGCACGACCAGGGGCAGACCGGCCAACGCGGTCAGCCGGTAGCTGGCGGCAAGGGTGTCGACGAGGATCGCCATGGTGGCCACGCCGCTCACGACGAGGAAGGTCACAGCCGGCGACGGAGTCAGCGGTGCGACGGCGCTGTCGATATCCTCCAGGCCGGTTGACGTCAGCTCCCCAAGCGCGGTGAGAGCTGCCGTGCCGGGGAGCCAGCCCAAGTACGCCGGTTCTCGCGCGTAGGTGGCGGTGACGTACAGCAAGACGACGGCGCCTTGGGCCAGCGGGATCGCCGGCCGCGGTACCCGCATGACGCGCCCCGCCGCTCCGACAACCGCCACGAGTGCAACAGCTGCGACCGTGCGCAGGAACCACTCGTTTCCGTCCAGGACCGAATGTAGGACCAGCGTGGTCAGGATGCAAGCCGCGAAGGCGGTGGCCGTGAGCCGCACTGCGGTTGCCGATTCGCGCACGCGGTCCTCCCGAACCGCCCGCGGCGGCTTCCGTCCAACGACTGGTCTACGACGATACGTCGTAGACTGCGCCGGTGCCCACATCACATCGGGGTTCTGGCCCGTGGCAGCTCTTGGATGCCGATGAACGCTTAGGCACCGTCGTTAGCCGGCCGGAGGGGATTTCGCGTGGGGGAGTCCTTCGCCGAGGCGGTGACCTCGGGCTCGTTGCTGCTCGCCGTGCCCGTCGCGCTGCTGGCGGGCCTGATCTCGTTCGCCTCCCCGTGCGTGCTGCCGCTCGTGCCCGGATACCTGTCCTACGTCACCGGCATGACGGGCGCCGACCTCGGCGAGGCCCGCCGTGGCCGGTTGCTTCTCGGCACAAGCTTGTTCATCCTCGGGTTCAGTGCGGTGTTCGTGTCCTTCGGCGCGTTGTTCGGCTACGCCGGTGCCGAACTCATCGAGCACGAGCGCACGATCAACCGCGTGCTCGGCACGCTCACGATCGTCCTTGGCCTCAGCTTCCTCGGACTCATCCCGGGGATGCAGCGAGAGTTCCGCCTCCTGCAACGGGCACCATCGGCAAGCTTGCTTGCCGCGCCCCTGCTCGGGGTGCTCTTCGGGGTGGGCTGGGCTCCGTGCATCGGTCCGACGCTCGGCGCCGTGCAGGCAATGGCGTTCGATAGCGCGAGCGCCGGCCGCGGCGCCTTCCTCACCTTTGTCTACAGCATGGGCCTCGGGCTGCCGTTCATCGGCGTTGCGCTGGGCATGCGGCGCCTACTCGGTGCGGTGAGCTGGGTGCGCGCCCACCACCAACTGGTGACCCGTACCGGTGGGGTGATGCTGTGCATCCTGGGTGTGCTGCTCGTCAGCGGCCTGTGGACCGAGCTCTCAATCCAGATGCGGATCTGGACCGCGAACTTCGCGACAGTGATCTGAGCATTTGGAGCCGGGGCGGGCCCGCGCTCGCTCCTCGTCGCCATGTGCTGGAGCCGGGCTACTATTCTGGGTAGGACTTCGGCCCGGCAGTCGCTCACCGGTGGGCCGCTCACCTACCAATCTGACGGAGACGATGAAAGCCGTTCGCGCTCACACCCGCCGTGCGGTGGTGATCGCCGCGTCCGCGCTCGCACTGTTTGTCGGTGGGGCTCTCGGTTTGGGTTTGGCAACCGGAGCGGACTCCCCCAGAGCGGCGGTTCCCGGCGTCGAAGGGGTCGCGACCCCAACTGGCGAGATCGGACGACTCCAGCAGCGATTGGCCGAGCAGCCGAGCGACGCCGCGGCGTGGGCCGCGCTCGGCGCCGCGTACCTGGAGGCGTCGCGCGCCAATGCCGACCCGTCCGCCTACCCCAAGGCTGAGCAGGCCCTCGCGCGGTCGCTGGAGCTGAAGCCGGACGACAACCTCGCGGCGCTGGTCGGCATGGGTGCGCTGGCGAACGCGCGGCACGACTTTTCCGAAGCGCGGCGCTGGGGGCTGAAGGCGCGAGCGGAGAGCGACTTCGACCCTGAGACCTATGGCGTGCTCGTCGACGCGTATACCCAGCTGGGCGAGGCGGACAAGGCCACTGCCGCTGCCCAGCGGATGCTGAACCTGCTGCCGACGCTGCCGGCCCTGGCGCGCGCCGCCTACGACCTGGAGCAACGCGGGGAGCTCGACCTCGCCGGGACGTTGCTGGAGCAGGCGCTCGAGCAGGCGGCCGATCCTGCGTCGATCGGGTTCGTTCGCTATCAGCTGGGTGAGCTCGCGCTCAACAGCGGCAACCTGGGCGACGCGCTGAGGCACTACGAGGCAGGCCTTGCCGCTGACCCGCGCAGCGCCCCAGCGCTGCACGGACGCGCGAAGGTCGCCGCGCTTCGCGGAGAGGCAGAAGCGGCGATGCGCGACTACGCCGAACTGACCTCCCGCGTGCCGAATCCGCAGTACCTCGTGGAGTACGGCGAGGTGCTCACGAAATTCGGCCGGCCAGAGCTGGCCCGCGAGCAGTTCGCCTTGGTCGAGACGGTGCAGGAGCTATTCGCTGCCAACGGGGGCACCGACAAGCTCGCCCTCGCTGAGTACGAATCCGACCACGGCTCGGCCGAGCGCGCCGCCGAGCTTGCCGAGGCGGAATGGGACCGCCGCCAGTTCGCGGTCGTCGCCGACGCTTTTGGGTGGGCGCTGCATCGTGCCGGGCGCTCGGAAGAGGCCTTGCGTTACGTCGATCGTGCGCTCGCCCGCGGCTGGCGCAACGCCCTGTTCCTGTACCAACGCAGTGAGATCCATCGCACGCTCGGCAACGACAAAAAGGCGAGGGCGGACGCTCAGCGGTTACGCGAGGTCAACCCGGCATTTGACCCTGAGCTGCCTGCATTAGGGCGTTCGCTGTAAATCGGGCCACCGCAGCTGCGGCGTCCAGCGCTGCCCGTCATCGCTTTTCGGCGCTATCATCGTTATGTGACGATCAATGCTCGGTTGGGAGAAACGGCGGCGCCCGGCCCGCGCGGCGAGACGGATGCAGTCGCGCTGTTTCACAGCCTTTCCGACCGCAACCGGCTGACGATCGTCCGCCGCCTCGCGGCCGGAGAGGCGCGAGTCGCGGATCTGGTCGACGAGCTCACCCTTGCGCAATCGACTGTGTCGGCTCATGTGGCTTGCTTGCGCGATTGCCGGCTGGTCGAGGCCCGGCCGCAGGGCCGGCAGATCTTCTACTCCCTCGCCCGCCCGGAGCTCCTCGATCTGCTCGCCGCCGCCGAGCGCCTGCTCGCGGCGACCGGCAACGCGGTTGCCCTGTGTCCGACCTACGGAACGGCGCCCGTCGATCCGGCCAGCCGTCGGCGCACGGCGCGGCCATGAGCGGCGCATGTTGCGGCCGGGATGACGGGACCGGCCCCGAGCTCGGTAACGCGGAACTGGAGCGGTTCTGGGAGGTCAGGGAGCTGCAGGCGGCGATGGCCGCCGGGGCGCTGCTCGGCGCCGCGTTCGCGGCCGGGCAGGCGGGCGGTTCGGGCCTGCAACTCACCCTGGAGTGGCTGGCGTTACTTGTCGGCGGCGCGACGTTCGTGCCGCAGGCGCTGCGTCGGCTTCTGGCGGGCCGTATCGGGGTCGGCACCCTGATGACGGTCGCCGCGATCGGCGCGGTGGCCCTGGGCGAGGTGGCGGAGGCCGCGGCCCTGGCGTTCCTGTTCTCGATCAGCGAGGGGCTGGAGGAACTCGCCTTCGCCCGTACCCGGCGCGGCCTGCGTGCCTTGCTGAACCTGGTGCCGGCTCAGGCAACTGTGCTGCGCGGCGGAGAAGAACAGGTGATCTCGCCACGTGAGCTGATGGTCGGCGACCGCATGCTGGTCAAGCCTGGGGAGCGGGTGGCCACTGACGGGACGATCCGGGCCGGGCGCACGGCCCTGGACGTCTCGGCGATCACGGGGGAGTCCGTACCGGTCGAGGCCGGACCGGGCGATGCCGTGTTCGCAGGTTCGATCAACGGTGGCGGTGCCCTTGAGGTGGAGGTGGGTGCTGCAGCAGCGGACAACTCCCTGGCTCGGATCGTGCGCATCGTCGAGGCCGAGCAGGCACGCAAGGGCGAGGCTCAACGGCTCGCCGACCGGATCGCCCGCCCTATGGTGCCCGGCGTCATGGTCGGCGCCGCACTGATCGCCGCCGTCGGCGCATTCCTCGGCGATCCGTCGGTCTGGATCGAACGCGCCCTGGTGGTGCTGGTCGCGGCCTCGCCGTGCGCGCTGGCGATCTCGGTGCCGGTGGCTGTCGTCGCGGCGGTCGGCGCCGCCAGCCGGATGGGCGTGCTGGTCAAGGGCGGCGCGGCGGTGGAGGCACTCGGCACGATTCGGGGTGTCGCGCTGGACAAAACCGGCACCCTGACCCGCAACAAGCCCGAGGTGGTGGACGTCGCGACCATTCCCGGCGTAAACCGCGCGGAGGTGTTGTGGATCGCCGCCGCGCTCGAGGCCCGCAGCGAGCACCCCCTCGCCCGCGCCATTCTCGCCGCCGTTCCAGCTGTCACGCCCGCCACCGACGTCGAGGCCGTACCGGGAGCAGGATTGATCGGCCGCCTCGACGGCGCCGGAGTACGCCTGGGCCGGCCGGGCTGGATCGAACCGGGTGACCTTGAAGCCGAGGTCCGGTGTATGCAGCAGGCCGGCGCCACCGCGGTGCTCATCGAACGGGACGGACAGGTGCTCGGTGCCGTCGCGGTACGCGACGAGCTGCGCCCGGAAGCGGCTGAGGTCGTGGCCCGGCTGCGCCGCGACGGGTACGCCATCGCGATGTTGACCGGGGACAACGAACTCACCGCCGCCGCCCTCGCGGCCGAGGCGGGCATCACTGAGGTCCACGCGGACCTGCGCCCGGAGGACAAGGCCGCGCTGATTGCCGAGCTGCGAATGCAGCGGCGCACCGCGATGGTGGGCGACGGCGTCAACGACGCCCCGGCGCTGGCAACCGCCGACCTCGGCATTGCGATGGGCGCGATGGGCACCGATGTAGCCATCGAGACCGCCGACGTCGCGCTGATGGGGGAGGACCTGCGCCACCTACCCCAGGTATTTGCCCACGCCCGTCGCTCGCGGCGAATCATGCTGCAGAACGTCGGACTGTCACTGGCGATCGTCGCGGTGCTGATGCCGCTGGCTCTATTCGGGGTGCTCGGCTTGGCCGCCGTGGTGTTCGTGCACGAGATCGCTGAGGTGGTCGTCATCGCCAACGGGATACGAGCCGGTCGCGCCCAGCCGCTTCCCCCGGCCGCGGACACCGCGGCTTGGCCCCTTGCCCTGACCGGTGCCACCCGGTGACGGAGCCCAGCGAGGTTGATTCGGCCGGGCAGCTGAGGCGGCGGCGCCTGCTCATGGTGCTGGTGGCTGCCACAGTCACGAGCCTGGACCTGGGAGCCAAGGAGTGGGCGAAGGCGTCGCTGCCGCCCGAGGGAATCGAGACTGGCCCAGTCGATCTGCTGCTCGGATACAACTCCGGCGTCGCGTTCTCCGTCGGCGCCCAGGTCCCCACCGCGCTCATCGTCGCCTTCACCGCCTCGATCACCGCAGGGATCGCGGTGCTCGCCTGGCGGGTCGCCCGCTGGGGCAGCCGGTCGCTGCTGACCGCCCTCGCGCTCGTGCTCGGCGGTGCGGTGGCCAACCTCCTCGACCGCGCCGGCGACGGCATCGTCACCGATTACCTGCACACCGGGTGGTGGCCGACCTTCAATCTCGCGGACGTGGCGATCGTCGGCGGCGGGGCACTTCTGGTGGTCAGCACCTGGAGCCGCGAGCGGACTGCGCCACGGGGGCCCGGGCGCTCGGGGGCTGCCGAGGGGCTGGGGTGACAGGCCAACGGCAGGCGGCCTCGATGGGCGCCGCCCGGTGACAGCAGGCAGCGAAGTAGATCGAGGTGTCCGGTTGCGTACTACGATGGATCGTAGTCTGTGGGTTCCGGCGCACCGCTCGGACATCGAGTGCGGTGCTGGATCCGTGATGTTCGCGTGCTGGAGCGTACGTAGGTGCTCCAGCGGAGGAGGTTCGCGTTGGTGAAAACGCAGGCCAAGGTGTCGCTGGTGTTGGTGGCCGCCTTCGCTCTTGTGGTGGGCGCCCTGCTCGCCCTGGCTCGGGTCACCGATGATTCGGCCGGTGCGGTGGCGGGCGACGCGGCAGTAGTGCGGGCAGACAGTCACGTCCTGGGTGAGCGGGGTAGCAGCAACGTCGAGTTCGTGGAGTTCCTCGACTTCGAGTGCGAGGGCTGCGCAGCGGCTTTCCCGGTCGTGGAGCAACTGCGCAAGACCTACGCGGGCCGGATCACCTTTGTCGCGCGGTACTTTCCGCTACCGGGCCACTTCAACGCCGAACGCGCCGCACGAGCCGCGGAGGCCGCCGCCCGGCAGGGCAAGTTCGAGCAGATGTACGTCTTGATGTACGAAAAGCAGCAGCAGTGGGGCGAACAACGCGTCCCCCTCGACGCCACCTTCCGGGGCTTCGCCGAAGAGCTCGGCCTGGACATGGCCAAATACGACGCCGACTACGCCTCGCCGGAGGTTGCCGCGCGGGTGCAGCGAGACGTTCAGGACGGCACGGCGTTGGGCGTGAAGGGAACGCCGACGTTCTTCCTCAATGGCAAAAGGTTCGAGCCCGAGTCCGAGGCGGACCTGACCAACGCCCTCGACGAAGCGCTCGCCGGCACCTGATGGCCGGCTCCGCCACCTTGCTCGCGGCTGAGGCGGACGCTGACGCCGCGCCTGCGACCCCGCCGCACCCGGAGCGAACACTGGGCTGGTTGCTGCTCGTGGCCGGCCTGGTCGGTTTCGCTGCTGCCTTCACGCTGATGGTCGAGAAGCTGGCGATACTCACCGACCCGACCTATACGCCGTCCTGCAGCCTCAATCCGATCCTCAACTGTGGGTCGATCATGAAGACCGATCAGGCGGAGGCGTTCGGGTTCCCCAATCCCCTGATCGGCGTTGCCGCCTTTCCGGTCCTTGCCGCTACCGGGGCGGCGTTGATCGGCGGCGCTCGGTTTGCCCGCCTCTACTGGATCGGCTTGCAGGCGGGAGTCACCTTCGCCGCAGGCTTTGTGGGATGGCTCATCTTTCAGAGCCTTTACCGCATCGGTGCGCTCTGCCCGTACTGCATGATCGTGTGGGTCGCTGTGCTGCCGGTATTCGTCGAAGTGACGTTGCGCAACGCGCAGTCCGGCGTCTTCGGGCCGCGCTTGGCCGCCAGTCGCGGCGTTCGAGTGATCGCCTCCTGGCGGATCGCGGTGATCACCGCGACGGGCCTCGTGGTCTCGGCGCTTATCGCTGAGCAGTTCTGGTACTACTGGCGCACCTTGGTCTGATGGATGGTCAGAATACGTCCACGACCAGGGAGGTGCGGGTCGCTTCGGTGACCACGGCCAACCGGTGGGCGGATCGTCAGGCGTAATCGAAGAGGCGGGCCATGCCGTTCTCCATGTGGTAATGGTTGTGGCAGTGGAACATCCAGGTTCCGGCGTTGTCGGCGACGAAGTCGAAGCTGGCTACGCCGCCGTTCGGGTCAACCAACGCCGTGTCTTTGAGCGGTCCATTGCCTCCTGGTGTGGCAACCCAGAAGGGATGGCCGTGCAGGTGCATGGGGTGGCCGATGGTCGCGGTGTTCGTCAGTCGGATCCGGACCAGCTCTCCGGCAGCGACTTCGAGCGGGTCGGCGTCCGGGTAGCGCTGGCCGTTGATCCGGCTGGTCGAGGTCAGCGTCAGCTCGTGCTCCCGGTCCGGCTCGCCGCTCGGGCGGTCGCGGGACCCGGCGTAGACGAGCTCGTCGTAGCCGACCTGACGTCCACTCAGTTCGCTAGGGCGTAGGTCCAGCGGGGGTGGCGTGCTGGCTGGGGCCTCGACGTAGCGCAGCACAGCTCGGGCGAACCCGCGCTTGGCCTCCGGCATCGCGGCCAGCTGCCACACGCCGGGATTTGTTGCGCTCACCACAACGTCGTAGCGCTCGCCCATGCCCAGGCGTACCGCGTCGACGGTCACCGGCTGCACCGGTGCGCCGTCGGTGTGCGTGATGGTCATCGAATGCCCCGCGATGGCGACAAGGAAGCCGGTGTCGGCAGCGATATTCATCAGGCGCAGCCGGACCCGTTCCCCGGAGCGCACCTCCAGCGTCGGGGGGTCGGCGGCGGGCCGGCCGTTGATCAGGTACATCGGGTACACCCGACCGCCGAGCCGCTCGCCGGGGTTCGCGCCCGCGTCGGTCGGTGCGTCCGGTTCGGTGTCGTCCGCCGGCGCGCCGCTCGGCCCGGTGGACGGCGTTGTCTCACCGAGGCCGAACCGGATCCTCGGACCGCCGCCTGAGGGCTCACCGGTCGGGGTAGCGCTGTGCCCGCCGCCGTGCACCCCCGCCTCGGTGACGCCGAGTCCGTCGCGCCAGTCGTCGATCATCAGCGTGTATTCGCGGTCGTAGGCCATCGGCTCGTCCTCGTCGGACTCGACGATCAACGGCCCGTACAGCCCGCGGTCGAGTTGGTGACCCACGTGGGCGTGGTACATGTGCGAGCCGGCGTCGGGCACGGCGAACTCGTAGGCGAACTCCTCCCCGAACTGCACCGGCGCCTGGCTCACGTACGGGACGCCGTCCATCGCGCTCGGCACGGTTATCCCGTGCCAGTGGATGGTGGTCTCCTCGGCGAGGGCGTTGGTCAGTCGCGCACGGAGCACCTCGCCGCGCCGCAGCCGGATCTCGGGCCCCGGGACCACGCCGTTGTAGGCCCACGTGGTGACCACGGTGCCCGCGAGGTCGATCTCCACCGGGGCAGCCGCCAACGTCCCGGCGGCACTTCCGGGAAGCAGGAGGCCGGATGCGCTCGGCGCCCTGCTCGGGCTCGGCGTACCTGTCCCCTGTGCGCCAGGAGTGGGTGGGCTGTCCGCGCAACCGGCGACCAGCCCGAGGCCGGCACCCGCGGTCAGGGCGAGAAAGCGGCGCCTCGGCAGGGCGAAGGGTCCATGCTGCGAGGTCACTGCCTCCCCGATCCGTAGGTCAGACCTGGCATGGGGTCTCCTCGTGGTCGTGCGGTTCCACCTGAATCGTCGGATGGGTGACGCCGTAGCTGGTTGCCAACAGGTCGCGGCTGGCGTCGAGCACGCCGTGCCAGTCGGTGTCCTCGGCGATGACCACGTGCACGGAGGCGCTCTCGATACCGTCGGTCACCGTCCAGATGTGCAAGTCGTGGACAGCCGTCACGCCCGGCAGCGCTTCGAGGTCGCGCTGCGCCGCGGCGACGTCGACCCCGGGGGGTGCCGCCTCCAGCAGGATCCGCAGCGCCTGGCGCAGCAGGCGGAAGGTCCGTGGCACCACCAGGAGGCCGATGCCGACGGCGATGATCGGGTCGGCGTAGCGCCAGCCGGTGGTGGCCTGGATTGCGCCGGCGGCCAGCACACCGACGGAGCCCAACGCGTCCACGGCCACCTCGAGCGAGGCGGCGCGGACGTTGAGGCTTTCCTTTGCCCCCGCGCGGAGCAGTCGCAGCGAAATCACGTTGACCACCAGGCCCACCACCGCGACCAGCGCGACTTGAAGGCCAGCGATCTCCGGCGGGTCGCTGAACCGGCGGGTGGCTTCGACGAAAATGTAGATGCCGACACCGAAGAGCAGCACAGCGTTGAGCAGGGCCGCGAGGACCTCCAGGCGATAGAGGCCATAGGTGTGCTGGGAGCTGCGCCGGTGCGCCGCGAGCTGAATCGCGGCCAGTGCCATCCCGAGCCCGACGACATCGGTGGCCATGTGTGCGGCGTCGGAAAGTAGCGCCAGGCTGTTGGTCAAGAACCCGGCGACGAACTCGATCACCATGTAAGAGGCCGTGAGCCCGAACGCGATCGTCAGCGGACGCACATGCAGAGCGGCAGCGGAGCCGATCCGGGGCCCGTGCCCGTGTCCGCCCGGCGAATCAGCCATGGTCGATGCTTTTCCGTTCGGGTTTGCCGGTTGTGGGCGATCCCGACCGCGCGAGTGCGGGGTCGTGACGGTCGAGCTGCGCTAGGTAGGCGTTGTAGGCCGCGAGCGCAGCGTCGCCGTCGCGGTCCGCCTGGCGGTCGATCCGTCGCGCCTCCCGGGCATCGGACGCGATCCACACGCGCATCATCGCAATCGCCATCACCAGGACTGGCAGGTCGCCCATGCCCCAGGCGATCGCGCCGCCGCGGTTCTGGTCCTCTGCCAGGCTCGGCCCCCAGTCCCGCGGCAGCGCGGCGAACCACTCGCCGCCAGTGATGCTCGCACTGCTCATCAAGGCGATGCCGATGAAGGCATGGAAGGCGAACGTCACCAGCAGCAGGAGGATCCGGAACACATACGGCGGCCGGGGCGGGCCGGGATCAGCGCCGCAAATGACCCAGGCGAACACGTAGCCGGCGAGCAGGAAGTGCACAGTCATCAGGACATGGCCGGTATGTGTGCGCAGCGCCCACTCGAACAGCGGGGAGTTGTAGAAGATCACCAGGCTGCCCGTGAAAACTGCGGCGGCAACGATTGGGTGCGCCACCAGCCGGAAGAGGCGCGCGTGGACCAAGGCGAGCAACCACTCGCGCGGGCCGGTGCTGCCGTCTCGCCGAGGGGTGAGCGTTCGCAGTGCGAGCGTGATCGGCGCCCCCAGTACTAGCAGGACCGGCACGACCATCGCGATCGTCATGTGCTGCACCATGTGCGCACTGAACAGTACGCGCCCGTACACCCCAGGCCCGGCGTTGGTGGCCCACACCAGAATGAGCCAGCCCCCAGTCCACGCCGCCACCCGCCCGAGCGGCCAGCCGTCGCCGCGCCGGCGCAGCTGCCACATCGCGCGCCAGTACCAGCTGACAGCCAGTACCGCGACCGTCAACCAGAGCAGGTCGAGGCGCCAAGCCGTGAACAGCTTGGCCGTGGTGAACGGCGCCGGCAGCGGATAACCCAGCAGCGACTCGGCCAGGGACGGTAGCGGCTGCGCCGTGCGTGGCGGGCTCGTCCGGGAGAGCGCCACCGCGAGGCCCACCGCCATCGCCATCAACGCCAACTCGACGGCCGCGATGCGGGCGAAGACGCTGCCCGGACCTTCTCGGCCAGCGCCGGCGCCCAGGATCTGCCGGCGCAGATGCCAGCCGAAGCCGCCGAGCGCTGCCAGCACGATGCTCTTCGCGAAGAGCAGGCTGCCGTAGTCGCTCCCCAAGGCGGACCAACTGCTGAGCTGGGTGACGGCACTGAGCACCCCGGATCCGCCGACCAGTACGAAGCACCAGCCGGCAAGCGTGGAGTACCGGCGAAGCACCGGCAGCAGCGCTGAGCCCAGGCGCCGGCGCAGCATCACCAGCGCCAGCAGTCCGCCGGCCCACACGCTCACCCCGATCAGATGCGCGGCCTGTGCCGTTACCGCCGTGGCGTGGTTACCGTCGGCGGCGGTGTGGCCGAGTGCCAAGGGCAGCATCGCTACCAGTGTGCCTGCCGCGAGGGGACCTGTGGTCGTGACTCGGTTAGCGGTGATCGCCCCGAGCGTCACGAGGGCGGCCATGAGCAAGCTCGCGGCCATCGACCGGCCTGGGCTGAGCTCCGTGACGAAGTAGCGGAGCTGGTCGCCGCCGCCCGGGACGAACGGAGCGTTGCCGCTGGCGTCGGCATAGGTGAACATCAGCGTGATGGCGCCGAGGACGCACCACGCCGCGCCGCTGATCCCGGCGACTCGGACCGCCCACAGCCGGGCTCCGAGCAGCTCGCGCACTCCGGGCGGTTGGGGAAGGACGAGAGCTGCGAGCACAAGCAGCCCGACAGTGGTCGCGGCGGCCGCGTCGTGCGCCGCGCGCGCGGCGGGCAAGCCCCACCGGGTGAGCGTTCCCGGGTCAGGTACCCCGACCGGCGGCGGGGCGAAGCCGCTCGTGAACGCCACGGCCACCAGCGCCAACGCGCTGACGGCAAGCGTCCACCATGCGGCCGCGTTCAGCGGCCGAAGCAGGGTTGCTATCACCAGAACTCAGGGCGAGTCACGGCGCACCGTCGCGGGTCCGCAGCAGATCCTGCATTGCGGTGATCTCCGCGTTCTGCGCCGCGACGATGGTCCCGGCCAGTCCTTCGACCTGGTCGGGTGCGCCCGCGTCCAACAGTGCCTGAGCCATCGCTACGCCGCCGCGATGATGATCGATCATCAGCTGCAGGAACCGACGCTCGGCCGCCTGCCCGGAGAGCCGTTCCAGATCGGTGAGGTCGGCCGTCGAGGCCATCCCGGGCATGGCCTGAGCGTCCATTCCCGGCATTGACTGGGAATGCCCCGCCATGGGCGGGACGTCGGTCTGGTCGTTGACCGCCGTGCGCTGCGCCGACGACATCCATGCCATCGGAGTACCGGTCTGGGAAAGCCCCCACTGTGCAAGCCACGCGTACATCTGTCCGGTCTGCTGCTGCTGGGTCAGTGCGATATCGTAGGCCAAGGTGCGGATCTCTGGGTCGTCGGTGCTGTCCCGCACGATCAAGGCCATCCGCACGGCCTGCCGGTGGTGGGTCTGCATGTCACGGCTGAAGCCCGCGGCCGCGCTCGAGTCCGCCGGGACGTCCTCCCCGGAGACGACTATCCCTGCCCCGAACCCGAGCAGAGTCCCCACGACGAGGGTCACGACGGCAAAGCCGATCGTGCGGCGCATCATTGCGCCGGCGCGGCCGCGAGCGGGCCGGTTGCGTCCACACCGCCGTCGCAGGGCGCGCCGGGCTCGGGCGCGTTCGTGCCCAGGCGGAACTGCTCGATGAACTGGGTCAGCCGCGGATCCGATGGCGAATCGAGCGCAACCTGCCGACCCCAACCCGAAGCAACTACCGGCGCGGACAGGCCCTCGAAGGGCGACAGGATCGCGTAGGAGTCAGGCAATTGCTCTTTCAGATCCTGCACGCCGTCACTCGGCAGGTCCGCACGATAGGTGATCCACACCGCGCCGTGCTCCATCGAATGCACTGCGTTCTCCGCGGTGACCTCCTCGGCGTACACCCCGCAGTTCAGCCAAGCCGAGTTGTGGTCGCCACCAGCCGGCGGGGTCTGCGCGTACTCGACCGGCGTCGGGACGTGAGCCGCCTCCGGCGTGAACTCCTGGAGCTCCGCGATCGGCCCGCCGAGGGCAGCGTCGGAATCCATGTCTTGCTTCACCGCGACCGCCACGAAGGTGGCCGCGCCGCCTACCGCCAGAACGACCGCCATCGCGATCGCGCCGGAGCGCAGCCGCCGCCGCCGATCTTGTGTCCGCCGCAGGGCGTCGACTTTCTCTGCGCGGCTACGGGCCGCGGCCTTGCGTGTGCCGCCCGCGTTCGACGGTCGACCGGACTCCGCCCCTGCGGACTCTTTGGTGTTCGGCATGGTCTCGATCCCCTTCACCGTGCAGCGGCAGGCGTCGTTGAGCGCAGCCGGCGGAGTTCCGTGACGCCGCATCCTACTAGGGACGTTAGTACTTGTCCTTTCGCGAGAATGCTTCGTCTGGATCTTGCCCGGCGGCGCTCAGTTTCGACTTTTGACCAAGACGAAGATGATGAAGGCGAGGTAGCCGACGGCGACTGTCGCGACCGCGAGCAGCGTCAGCCGCGTCTCCCATCGGCGGCGGGGCCGAGGTGCGTCTGGCGGGTTCACCGCCTCGGTACCGGTATCTCCAGCGCGGTGCAGCAGTTCGATATTTGGTGAGCCGCCCAGGTCGACGCGGTCATCGTCGCCACCGGCACCGCCAGCACCCCGAGGATCGCGGTGATCGCCGTCAGCCGGCTGGCTCTGCTCAGGGGCGCCGGCGCGAGGAGTCGTCGCACCCGGGCGACGGTGTCCTCGCACGAGGCGCCCAGCGCGGAAGCGGGAACCGGTGCGCCGGCGAGGGCTGCGAGTGCGGTGGCCACCCGGCGGCGGTCGGTTCGGCGTGCGGCGCTGTCGTCCGCAGCCATCTCGATCAGCATGGGTACTGCCTCCGCCGCCAGTCGGAACAGCGCGATTCGCGGGAACGCGCGAGCCAGACCACTGGCAGCCACCACCACCAAGTGGTGACGGGCGGTCACATGCGCGCGTTCATGCGCGAGCACAGCCGCAAGGTCGGCAGCCGGCAGACCCGCCACCGCGGCGCTGGTCACCACGATGGTCGCGTTGCGTCCCGGAAGACAGTAGGCCTGCGGGACCGGATGGTCGACGATCAGCGCGTCGAGCCCCACATCCCGGCGAGCGACGAGCGCCAGGCGAATGCTGTGCAGGCGGCGGCGCTGCGCGGCCTCGGCCAAGGTCGTCGCGACGAACCACGATGCGCGTCCGGCAACTACACAAGACAACACAAGACCGAACCCGACAGCGAGCGCACCCTCCGGCGTCTGCAGCGCCCCCACGATGGCTTCCACGCACGAGAGCATCGGGTGGGCGAAAGCCCCCGGCGAGATGCTGTCGGGATCGGCGAGCGCGATCCCGGCGAGCACCGCGGAGATCAAGAACGACACGCTGAGCGCCTGCCACAGCGCTAGGGCGAGGCGGGGCGCGCGAGCCGACCACTGGGCCCGGTGGAGACGCGCAGGGACGACGACCGCAAGCAGCCCGCACCAGGTCAGCAGCGCGATGCCGGTCAGCATCGCCGGGATCGCTTGGTCCGACCCCGCGGCTGCGGAACCTCCGGTGCCGCCTCCAATGCCAACCGCAGTTGCGCGGCCTCCGCGGGGTCGAGGTGCTCGATGAAGGCGACCAGGGTGGCGCTGCGGTCCGAACTTGCCGAGAGGGCCTCACCCATCAGGTCCGCGGTGTACTGCTCCCGGCTGACCACCGGCCGGTAGAGGTAAGCGCGGCCGAGCGGCTCACGGTCCAGCCAACCCTTGCGGTGCAGCTTGTCCATCACCGTCATGACGGTGGTGTAGGCCAGGGGCCGCTGGGAGATGATGGCGGTGTGCACCGCTCGTACGGTAAGCGGCTCCTCGGTCCCCCACATCTGCTCCATGATGGCCGCCTCCAAGTCGCCGAAGCCGCGCACCGCGATCCCCCTCCTGACCTCACTTGCCTCGCGCCCTACCAAGGTGGGCGTAAGGCGCCTTCGGGTCGATTGCCTACTATGAATTGTAGTAAACCGTAGGCGACCCAGGGTCCGACGGTGTGGACCATGGTTACCACGTCGGCAGGCGTTGTCCCGAGGAGAACGCGATGACCAGTGTGCAGGTCGCACCTCACAACCAGCGGCGTCCGGCGTCTTTCACGGTTCCGGTGGCGCCGATCCGGGTCGGCGTGGGGTGGGCCCTCGCCGGCGCGCTGGCCTTGGCAGCCGCGTTCCCGCCATGGGACCTCTGGTTTCTCGCCCCGCTGGGCCCTGGCGCGCTGCTGCTCGCCGTGGCCAACCGGTCGGCGCGGGCCGCCTTCGGGCTCGGCGCGATCTTTGGTGCCGTGTTCTTCGCGACGCTGCTGACCTGGATGCTCAACCTCGGCGCTGCTCCCTGGTTAGCGCTGATCCTCAGTCAAGTTCCGTTCATGGGCCTGCTCGGCGTTCTCGTCGCGCTGGGGTGGCGCTCACGGGCGCGGCTGCTGGTGGTGCCATGCGCGTGGGTGGCGGTGGAGGCGCTCCGGGGCCGGGTCCCACTCGGCGGCTTCCCCTGGGGGCGGCTCGGGTTCAGCCAAGCCGACTCGCCGATGGCGTCCTGGGCCGCACTCGGCGGGATCCCCCTGCTGAGTACGATTCTCGCCGCGGTCGGGACGGCCGCTGCCGCGGGGATCCTGGCGGGTTGGTCCTGGCGTCGTGCCATCCCCGTGGCCCCGGTCGCACTCGCCGTGGCGATCGGCGGTGGCGCCCTCGTCGGGGTCGGGGCGCCGACGGGGACCACCGAGAGCAGCGTGGCGGTGGCGGTGGTCCAGGGCAACGTGCCACGCGCCCGCTCGGTCGCAGAGCAAGCCCGGGCCGAGGGCGTCACCCGCAACCACGCGGACGCCACCTGGGCACTGGCCAGGAAAGTCGCGGCCGGGGAGCTACCGGCACCGGACCTGGTGATCTGGCCGGAGAACGCCACCGATATTGACCCGGACCGAGACCCCGCCGTGCGCGCCATTATCGAGGGCGCGCTCGCTGCGATCGACCGCCCCATTCTTGTCGGCGCCATCCTGGATGCCCCGGACGGGCGCGGTCGCAACGTCGGTCAGCTCTGGGTTCCGGGCACCGGACCCGGCGCCACCTACGACAAACGTCATCTTGTGCCGTTCGGGGAGTACATCCCGTTGCGGAGCGTCCTCGGCGGTCTCGGCGACCTGACACTGGTCGGCCGTGACTTCGCCCCCGGCGCCCGGGCCGCGGTGATCAACAGCGGCGAGGCACGCATTGGTGACGTCATCTGTTTCGAAGTCGCCTTCGACGGCGCCGCCCGCGACGCCGTCCGGGCGGGGGCCAATGTGCTTGTCGTGCAGTCCAATAACGCCAGCTACATGCGCGACGGCCAGCGCGGAGAGACGCTGCAGCAGCTCGCGATGGCGCGGCTACGCGCGATCGAGCACAATCGCGCGGTGGCGGTGGCGACGACCTCCGGTATCAGCGCGTTGATCGCGCCGGATGGCTCCGTACAGGCCCGCACCGGGATGTGGCGGCAGCAGACGCTCGTCGGGTCCATGGAGTTGCGGGCCGGCCGGACTGTGGCGACACGGGCAGGCGCATGGCCGGAGGCGGCGCTCGCGCTGATCGGTGTCGTCCCGGTGCTGCTCCTGCTCGGGCGGAGGGCGCGCAGCTTCACCCGCCCGGGGCGGGGGCGTTAGCAACGTCACCTTCGGCCAGGACGTCCTGCACGAGGGCAGTGAACGTGCTGCGCGTACTGGCGCCAATGATCCGGGCGGCGACGCGTCCCTGCCGGTCGAGAATGAGCGTGCTCGGGATTGCGCGCGGTGGCAGCGTCTCGCGGAAGGCGAGCTGCAGGGCGCCGTCAGGGTCGCGCACGCTGGGGTAAGTGATCCCGAAGCGACGCTCAAAGGCCTCGGCCGCCCCAGCGGCGTCGTCGCGTGTGTTCAATCCGAGAAATTGCACGTCCTTGTCACGCAGTCGATCCCACGCCGCCTGTAGCTCGGGTGCCTCCTTCCGGCACGGCGCGCACCACGATCCCCAGATGTTGATCAGGACGACCTCACCACGGGTGGATTGCAGGTCGAAACGGCCACCGGCGAGCAAGGGGCCGGACAGCTGAATCGGGCCCCCGCGATCGGAGGGGGCGATGATGGTGACGGCTCCGGATCCGGAGACGAAGCCCGAATCGCTCGTTCCGGCCGTCGTGCCCGAGTTGGCCGCGCCCCCGCAACTGCTCAGTGCCAGCACAACGCCGAGCGTGCCTCCGAGGAGGCGGGCACCTGACCGGTCAGTGCGTCGGCGTCGCGGCATAGCACTACTATGACGCATAGCAGTCGGCGAGGGGTGACGGGACAGGTGGAGACGACATGGGCGGCGCTCTGATCGCCGCCGTGAGCCCGTCGCCGTCACCGATGCCGTTCGACCCCGCGAAAGTTGAGCCCGGGTTCATCGGATTGGTGTTCTTCCTGGCCATGTTCGCCGCGGTCA
This sequence comes from Sporichthyaceae bacterium, assembly GCA_052387905.1. GTDB lineage: Bacteria > Actinomycetota > Actinomycetes > Sporichthyales > Sporichthyaceae > JBQTII01. Next base: position 63,509 of record JBQTIR010000024.1, read on the forward strand.
TTGCGCTGACGTTCTCGCTGAGAAGTCGACTGTGCCGGCTGGAGACCGCCAAGCTCCCCGGCGGCTGGGCCGCCCCAGCACCAGCAGAGTCGGAGCCACTGCCGAATCCGCAGGGGTCTTCGCACCTATATCCAGATCTCGACGGCGGTGAAGCCGCCGCCGTCCGCGGTGGGTCGGAACCGTGATTTATGGCCCCACGCCTCGTCTTGCGGTGGCCGAGCCCTTGGAGCCGCTCACCTCACGCACGGCCGCATTGCAGGCCTGGCAGTGGGATTGGGGGATGCTCGCCGTCACGGCCCTGCTCGCCGTGCTCTATATGTGCGGCCTCGTGCGGCTGCGCGCGAGCGGGAAGCGTTGGCCGGTCAACCGCACGATCGCGTTCGGGAGCGGGCTGGTCGCACTGGTCCTGGTCACGCACGGTTTTATCGGTGTCTACGCCGACACCTTGTTCTACGCGCGGGCGACACTGATCCCGGCGGTGTTCATCGTCGTCCCGCTGTTCCTCGCGCTCGGCCGGCCGTTGACGCTTGCGGCCGCCACGCTGCCGGAACGGCATGCTCGCGCCGCGCGGGCCGCATTGCGCAGCAAGGCCGGTCGGGCGCTCGGTTATCCCAGCGTAGGCTCGACGCTGATGCTCGGCCTGCCGTGGGTGATCTTCTTCTCCCCGTGGTTCGAGGCGATGATGCGTGTCGAGGCCGTGGACGTCGCCACGCTGGTGCTGCTGCTGGGCCTGGGATTCCTCTACTACTGGACGCGGCTTCAGGTTGATCCGGTGCCCCGGCGATACCCGCAGATCCTGTCCATGTTCATTGGGCTGGGTGAGGTGATTGCCAATGCGGCCCTCGGGCTTGCGTTGATCACCGGCGGCGGCCTGATCGCTGCGGACTACTACGCGGACCTGGCACGCGACTGGGGACCTTCGCTCGCGTTGGACCAGAAGATCGGCGGCGGGTGGTACTGGCTTGTTGGCCATATCGCCGGCATCCCGTTCGTGATGATCGCGTTCTGGCTGGCGCGCCGCGACGACGTTGTCATCGCATCTCGGGTGGATGCCGAGCTCGATCGGCGCTACGCGGGGGAGACCCTGCTTCGGCCGTGGTGGGAATCTGACGGACGCTAGGGACACCGATCCCTATTCCGCGAACAGCAGCGACAGCCCGCCGAGGGTGTAGGCGATCATCAGCGCCATCATCGGCAGCTGACTGACCACTGCGACGTCGGGGCGGAACAGGCGAACCGATCTATCGTGTGCAGCCAGGACGCCCAGGACATGTCCGGCGACGATCGCCAGCATCTGCACGAGCGCGATAGCGGTCACGGAGACCAGCGAGTAGTTCACCCCCCAGTTACCGGTTCCGAACAGGTTCGAGCCGTCGACCATCGGATCGGAAGCGTAGATCAGGGTCTGTTGACCGGCGAAGACGAGCAAAGAAAAGTAATGGGCAATCAGATAACCGACCGCAATGGGCACTAGCGAATGCGCGAAGGCGGTCGCGCTGCCGGGCACCTGGCGGTGGGCCAGCAGTCCGGAGGACCACGCGATAACTGTGAACGCAGCGCCTACCGTCGCGATCGTGGCGGCCAACCCCACGGTGTTGAGGTCCTGTGGCGAGAGCTCGGAGTCGAAGGAGATCTCTAGCCACCATGTGGTGGAGGTGACAGAGTCGAAGGCAGTAGAGCCCAACATCACGGCAAGGACGGCGACGAGGCCGGGGGCTTCGCGAACCGAGTCGAGGTTGTCCAGCGGGTTGCGCCAGATTAAGACTCCGTCGGTGCGGCGGCCGATCATGGCGAGTCGACCGATCAGGGTCGAGAAGACTTCGAAGCCGTCGCAGCGGGCGAACCAGGACTGTCCGAACGCGAGGGCGCCGAGCAGATTCGCACCGATGTAGAGGGAGAAGAAGGTGGTGATGGTTCCGGTGCTGCCGCGGTTGGACGCCGCCAGTTCGAGCCAGACGAAGCCGGCCAACCCGGCCGCGGCGGGCCAGTAGCCCAACCAGGCCGGCATCGAGAATCGTCAGGGTCGAGGCGGGCGGCCTTACTGACCAGCAGGTGCACGGTCCGCAGCGGGTTCAGTAAACGCCACACCGGCCCGAACAGCAGTGACGCGGGAACGAGACCGACCCAGAAGATGACGTAGACGAAACCGGCAGTCGGGTTGGTGGCGAGGTCCGGACCCACCAGGGCGGCCCAGCCCACGAAGGCAGTCAGCACCAAGCCAACGACGCGCAGCGCCCAGCGCAGGCCGGGCGAGTCGGCGATCGTGGCAATCGGTGGAGGCATAGGGCGCCCGGACACACGGCCGCTCAGCTTCGAGGTCCGCCACGCCAGCGCCAGAACGATGAACGACACGGCCAGTGCCAGCAGAGCGCCGACGAGGACGTAAGTGAAACCCAGCGGCAGGTCCTGGCGAGCGCCGACGCCATGCGCAAGGAGTAGGTCCCCGGCGCCCCGGCCAACCGGTACCGGCACGGTCAGCTGACCTGAAGATTGAACAGGAAGGTTCCGGTCTCCTCGACTTCAACCTCGAAGATGCCGGCCAGATCGGCGATGAACGTTTTCGTCGCCGTGGCGCCTGTCTTTGCTGGGACCACCACGTCGTAGCCGTGAACGTGCACCCCGTACGCGGCATCACTCGTCACTGTCACGGTGACCCGTTCGCCCTTGTCGACCTTGATCGTCGGACCGAGCCGAGCGGTCGGTTCGCCTGCCACCAAGTCGATCACTATCGACTTGCCGTCCGCGGGCTCGGGGGTCGCCGGTGCGGCAGGGGCCGGAGCAACGGGGAGAGGGGGTAGCGGTTGGGGCGGAGTTGGCACCGCGCTGGAGGTGCCAAGAGGAATATCCGCCGCGACCTGGTCCTCACCCGAGCACGCGGTGGCCGTGAGCAGCGCGGCTGAGAAGGCCAGCAGCGTCGATGTGGTGCGGAACATGCTCACGCGGACTCCAGGATCGATGCTGGCTCGGCGTCGGCGCCCAGGCGCCGACAGGCAGGTACTCCTATGATTCATAGTAGCTATTGACGATTCGTCGAAACGCGTCCTGCGCCCCTGGGCTGAGCGCGTAGGTCCCGTGGTCCCGGGACGGGCCCCGATCGCACCGGGTCGAGAAGGTCGGCGGCGGATCTGGACCCGGCCCGGATTGAACGATTACTTCACCTTGACTACTATCCAGCGTAGGACGAGCGGACATGAAGTCGACGGTCGCGAGTTCACGCCGAGTTCGGCCGACGCGCGGCCGGAGCCGGGGACCCACCTGCGGCATTGGGGTGAGTCGGTGCTCCACTGCGGTGGAACACCGAAGGGCGATCTTCCTTGCCCGAACCCGTCAGCTAACCCGGTAGGCGGACCAGGAAGGGAACACCTGAATGCCCGTCCGCCGTCATGCGCGCCTCGCGCGCACCTCCACCGCGTGCACCGCCGTCGCGGCGTTGCTGGTCGGTGGGCTGTCCGGATCCGGAGTGGCCGCGCCGCGTCTGGACGCCCAGGAGGCCCGTCGGCAGGTCGAAGCGCTCTACCACAAGGCCGAGCAGGCGACCGAGCGCTACAACGACGTACGGATCGCGCTCGCCGCTGCAGAGCGGAAATTCTCCAGCGCGCAGCGCGTCGCTGCGCGACAGCAGGGAGCGGTTCGTGAGCTGCAGCGCTCGGTCGGAACGTTGGCTGCGGATGCGTACCGCAACGGGGGCATCGACCAGACGGTGCAACTGATGTTCTCCGGAGATCCAGAGTCCTTTCTTGCCCGAGCCTCCATGATGGACGCGCTGTCCGCTCGCGAGGCTGCCGCGCTGCGACGAGTCGTCGAGGCGCGTCGCGAGCTGCAGGCCAACCAGGCCGCGGCCGCCCAGCAGCTCGCCGCCGTAGAGGCGCAACGCAAGGCGCTAGCGGTGGAGAAGGCCGCGGTGGAGCGGAATCTGCGAGCCGCCCGGACCGTGCTCGATCGGCTGGAAGCCAAGGACCGCGAGCGATTCGACCGGGCTTCGCGCGACGATGCGCGCAGCTCCCTGCAGGACATGCCGGTGCCCGACACGGCGCGGGCGGCCAAGGCGGTGTCGTTCGCGCTCGCGCAGCTCGGCGACCGGTACGTGTGGGCCGCCGCGGGCCCTGACGCCTGGGACTGCTCCGGGCTGACGATGGGAGCGTGGCGCGCGGCCGGGGTCTCCCTCCCGCACTCCTCGGCACAGCAGTACGCCACCGGCCGCAAAGTGCCGCGGTCGGAGCTGCTACCGGGTGACCTTGTCTACTTCTACAGCCCGATCAGCCACGTCTCGATCTACATCGGCAACGGCAAGATGGTCGACGCGCCGAATCCAGGCAAGTCCGTGCGGATCCTGCCGATCTCGTACATGCCTTACGCCGGGGCAACGCGACCGGGATGAAGCAATCGTGCCGCACCCCGGTGGTGGCTGACGACCGAAGCTCCGCGGGGGAGACCATGCGGTTCTTGCGCGCGACGACCTTTGGAAGCTCCGTGTCCGCGCACGGGTTGAACGCGATGACCCGATCACGGGCTGCTCGCTTGAAGATGCTGTGCAGCATCGCGTGGTGCTTCACGACGTTGCGGGCTGACAGACCGTCAGCAACCGCCATGGTCACCAACGCTGAACCGTCGACGGCAGGATCGAGGCCATCGGTAGGCGCCGCAGCTCGCCCCGGCGTCCTTAGTCAATGGCGCCCGAGGTCGATGTCCCGCCTGAGCATCTATTAGTATCTGCGTATGAATGCAGATACATTCAAAGATGCAGGCCAGCCGGCGGAGGAGCAGGTCGCTCTGGCGGTGGAGGTGTTCCGGATGCTCGCCGACCACACCCGCGTGCGTCTGTTGTGGGCCCTGCTCGATCAGGAGCAGTCGGTCGGCGAACTGGCGGCCGCCGTTGCCAAGCCGCCTGCGGGGGTGTCGCAGCACCTCGCGAAGCTGCGCATGGCACGAATCGTGCAGACCCGCCCGCAGGGAACCCAGGTCTTCTACCGGATCGAGGATGACCACATCCGTGCGCTGGTCCGGGATGCCATTCACCACGCGGAGCACGTCGGTGTCGGAATTCCGACCCACCACCGCGCTGCGGCGGAGGTCGCGTCGTTCGGTAACCGCGCTGCGACGACCCTCGATGCCGAGTGAGTGGCGACGGGTCGCACGGCCACGGTCACGACCGTGGTCACCTCCACGATGACGGAGCCGGCGGGCATGGTGGGTGGACCTCGGTGTTCCGGTCGCACAGCCACGACGCGGCGGATTCGGTCGACCCGGATCTGGAGGCCAGTGCCGAAGGCATCCGTGCGCTGAAGATCAGCCTGGTCGTGCTGATGGCGACCGCGCTGGCTCAGGGCGTGGTCGTGTTCTTCTCGGGGTCAGTGGCGCTGCTCGCCGATACCATCCACAACTTCTCCGATGCGCTGACCGCAGCCCCGCTCTGGGTGGCCTTCGTCCTCGGGCGCCGCGCTGCCTCGCGGCGCTACACCTACGGTTACGACCGCGCCGAGGACCTCGCGGGGGTCTTTATCGTCATCATGATCGCGCTGTCCGCGGTCGTGGCCGGTTATGAATCAGTACGGCGGTTGATCGACCCGCAACCGCTGGAGCATGTCGGGGTGGTGATCGCCGCCGGGGTGATCGGATTCGCCGGGAACGAACTCGTTGCCATGTACCGGATACGGGTCGGACGCAAAATCGGTTCCGCGGCGTTGGTCGCCGACGGCCTCCACGCCCGCACCGACGGTTTCACCTCCCTGGCTGTGGTCCTCGGCGCCCTGGGTGTCCTCGCCGGCTTCGACCTTGCCGATCCGCTTGTCGGACTGGCGATCACCGTGGCGATCCTGGTCGTCCTCAAGGGCGCGGCCACGGCGATCTACCGTCGGCTGATGGACGCTGTGGACCCCGGACTCGTCGACGCGGCCGACGTCAGCTTGCGTGGTACTCCCGGCGTCCACGGGGTCGGGCGGCTTCAGCTGCGCTGGACCGGGCACAGCCTTCGCCTGGACGCTGCCGTCGTGGTCGACCCCGGGCTAGGGATCGTGGCGGCGTGTGCCCTGGCTGAGGAGGCCCGGCAGCGCGTGATGTCCGAGGTGCCTGGGCTGGCGCGCGCCCTGGTCCACGTCACTCCCGGTGTACAGGACCAGGATGTGCATGCTGGGGGCGTGCCAGGAGCGGGTGCCCCAGTCACCTGATCCGATGCGCGACGTACCGGCAGGGATCGAAGCAACACGACGAACGAGGGTGCGCAGTGCAGTCCGACGGCCGAACATCGGGGCTCGATGCGCACGTGAGCGTTCAGGCCCCCGCGGCGGCGGCATCGTTACGACGGTCGAGTGCGGTGATGGCCTGGGGGACCGTCGTCTCCCGGCTGACCGGATTCATGCGGAACGTCGTCGTGGTCATCGCGCTCGGGACTGCGCTCTTCGCGGACGCCTACAACGTCGCCAACACCATTCCGAACATCGTCTACATCCTGCTGATCGGCGGCGCGCTCAACGCGGTGTTCGTGCCGCAGATCGTGCGCTCGATGCAGACCGACCCCGACGGAGGTGACGCCTACGTCAATCGCCTGTTGACCGTCACGGCAGTACTGCTGGTGGTGGTCACGGCCGCGGCGATCGCTGCGGCGCCCTTGATCGTCGACCTGTACTCCGATTTCTCGGATGAACAACGATCCCTGACTATCACCTTCGCTCGCTATTGCCTGCCGCAGATCATCTTCTACGGCCTCTTTGTGATGCTGGGCCAAGTGCTCAATGCGCGTGGTCGGTTCGGCCCGATGATGTGGGCACCCATCGTGAATAACGTCGTCGTCATCGCCACCTTCACCGCCTACCTCGTGGTCGCCGGCGACGTTCGCACCGCGGCAGAGATCAGCCCTGATCAGATCCGGCTCCTTGGCCTGGGATCCACCTGCGGGGTGGTCGTGCAGGCGCTCGTTCTGGTTCCTCTGGTGCGCCGATCGGGTCTGCGTTTTCGGCCCCGGTTCGATTGGCGCGGAACTGGCCTGCAGAAGACGGCGCGCCTGGCGACCTGGACCGTGCTGGTGGTAGCGGTCAATCAGATCGCTTACGCGGTGGTGACGCTGCTGGCCACCAAGGTGTCCGTCGCCGCGGTACGCGAGGAGATCTCCTACGGCGTTGGCTACACCGCCTACACCAACGCGCACCTGCTGTGGTTGCTCCCGCAGGGTGTGGTCACCGTCTCGCTGCTCACGGCGATCCTGCCGCGGATGAGCCGGGCCGCCGCCGGCGGTGACCTGGCCGCCGTGCGCCGAGACTTGTCGTATGCATTGCGGGTGTCGGGTCTTGCCGTGGTTCCTGCGGCGTTCTTCTTCCTCGCCATGGGTCCGCACATCACCACCACGATTTTCCTGCATGGCGAGATGACCGTTCGCGACACCTACGCGATGGGGTACATGCTCAGCGCATTCGCCCTTGGGTTGATCCCGTTCACGGCCCAGTACTTGCTGGTGCGGACGTTCTACGCCTTCGAGGACACCCGATCCCCGTTTACCGTCGCGGCCTGGATCGCGCTGGCCCACGCAACATTCTCCGTGGTCAGTTACCTCGCGTTGCCCCCGCGGTGGTCAGTCACCGGGATGGCAGTCGGGTACGGGCTCGCCTATGCCATCGGGTTGGTGCTCACGCTGCGCAAACTTCGGCGCCTCCTCGTCCCTGCGGTTCAGGCCGGGATGCTGCGCCGGTACAGCCTGCTCGCCGCGGCGAGCACGCCGGCGGCCCTGACGGGCTACGGAAGCGCGCAGATCCTGGTGTCGAGGATCGGCGACGGACTCGCTGCGTCGGCGGCCGGCCTGGCCGTCGGCGGCGCACTGTTCATCCTGGTCTTCATGACCGTGGCGCACCTGGTGGGCATCACCGAGATCGGCTCTGCGCTGCGCGGGCGCCGTCGCGGAGGTCGTGGTCAGGACGCGGGGGTGAAGGGAGCCGAGGGGTAGCCGGTGTCGAAGTGCATGTAGTCGGGCACGTCGATGTTCTGCCAGATCCATCCCTCGTTCAGGAAGGCCTTCCAGACCAGTCCGCCCTTGAGGATGGTGCCCTGGCCGGGCACGCGCTCCTTGAACTTGGCGCTGGGTGACCAGCACTGGCAACGCAGGTCCATCCAGGGGTTTTTGAGCGGGTTGATGTCAATGGCCCGCCCGTTGGCGTGCGGAGAGGCGGTCGGGGGGGCGTTGATCTGGTCGGGTCGGCGGCAGTTGTACGCCGCGGTGTTGTTGTCGCGCAGGCTCGCGTTGCTGTCACCATTGTAGGCCTCCACCGACTGCATCCGGGCGATCGGAAAACCCTCGTCGAAGAAGCGGGTGAACAACCGCGAGATGCTGGTGGCAACGTCCTTGTTGACGACGAGGTTTCCGCGTTGGATCTCCCCGTCGAAGTCGACGTGGTTGACCTCGACCACGCGAAGGTCGGAGCGGGTGGCGGGGCACCCGGGGCGCCACATGCCGACCTCGACCATCCGCTCCCACTGGGCCGCCGGGATCGGGCGGATGACCGGGTCTGCGCCAGCCGCTCCCGGATCGGTCGGTGCCTGCGTGGGGGGCGCGCTCGGCGTTGCCGCGGGAGTCGGCGATGCGGGGGCAGGTTCGCCAGCGAGTGGACCCGGATTCACCGCCGCCACCGGAGCGGCACTATCCGTCCCGCACCCGGCGACGAGAAGTGCGCCGGCCAGCAGCGCCAGTCCGCAGCGGAGGCGCCGACGTCGGACAGTCATCGAGTGAGCCACAACAAATGATCCTTCGGTGGAGCGAACTCGGTGCCGGTGTTACCGGGTGCGGGTCAGGTGGCGCCCCCCGCGCCCGGCGCACCAGCGTCGCGGCTCGGGGGCGGCCCTGGGGTTCCTAGTTCCCGATCGTAAGCGATCAAGGTGCGCCCTTCCGGGGTTTGGATTTCCCCGCGCGCCACCCATCCGGTCCGCTCGTAGAAGGCACTGGCTCCGTCCGGCCCGGCAACGGTGACCAAAGCGGCGCGTGCACAGCCGGCTTGCTCCGCATGGGCGAGGAAATCGGTGATCAGCGCCCGGCCGGCCCCCAGCGAGCGGGCCTGCTCCAGCACCGCGATGAAGGACAACACCGCGACCGGCCCGCTCTCGACGGGCAGGGGTTCGGGGCCTGGGCTGCTGCGGGTCGCTCGGGTCCTGCGGACCAGGGGCGCGAGCAGCCTGCGCAGAATGCGCAGGCCGTGCGCGGGGTGCCGCGTCGCCCCCGAGATGCCGGCGACAAGCAGTCGGACCCCGTGCCTGCGCAGCGCATGACGTCGATGCTCGACCCCGTCGGCCAGCCCGAGCAAGTACCCCACCTGGTGACCGCCGTGCTCAGCAACGAGAGCGCACGCACCGGGACTGTCCGGAAATGTGCGCACGTAGGCGGACACGAATCGCGGGCCGAGTCGACCCACCATGCCGTGGGGAAATAGGCGCAGTTGCTCTGCGACGACGAAGGCCACATCGCCGGCCGCCATCGGGCGTACGGTGAGAGTTGTTGTCGAGCGGCGAGCCTCCATGAGGCAAAACTACTACACTGTGTAGAAGAAATCTCGGACTTGCTCACCCCCCATCCTGGACGCCCGCGAGGAGTTGACCGATGCGCACGTTCGGCGAGCTCGAGGCGCAGATCATGCAGGTGGTGTGGCGCCACGACGAGCCGGTCACGGTGCGCACGGTGGCTGCGGAACTCATCGAGGGCCGTCCGCTCGCGTACACGACCGTGATGACCGTCATCGAACGACTTCGGGAAAAGGGTTGGCTGACGCGGACCAAGGTCGGTCGCTCCTTCCAGTACACCGCGGCGCGCGAGGCGCAGGACTACACCGCCGACCTGATGGACCAGGTCCTCAATTCCGCTACCGACCGCGCCGACGCTTTGCTCCGCTTTGCCGGGAAACTGAGCCCGGAGGAGGCGGCCGCCCTGCGACGGGCGCTCAACTCGCCTGCGGATGACGCTCCCTCATCTGGGCGCGGCTGACGTCGTGCTGGTCATCGGTGTGCTCCTGGCTTACGCAGGTGCGCTTGCTGTGGGCGCCGACCGAGTCCTGAGCAGGTCCTCCTGGGTCGTGCGCACGCCCCGCACCGCCTTGGTGGTGTGGCATGCCTGTGCCTTCACCTTTCTCGCCACTCTTGCCGGCGTGCTCGCCCTCGTCGGACACGACAAGTGGGAGCACGCGGTCGTGCGCTTCTTCCACGCCGACAAGGGGCTGGTGCATGCGGCCTACGCCGGCTCCTGGTACGCCGTCGAGGTCACTTACGTGGCCCTGCTCGCCCTGCTCGCGACCTCGACTGCGCTGGCGGGACTGGCGTTCCGCCGCTTCCGGTCCGTCCGGCGCGCGCAGTCTCGGCACCGCCTGCTCACCGACGCGATCGCCAGCCCCGGTTCGGGAACCCTCGAGCGGGTCTGCGTGCTGGAGGAGTCCCGTCCGGCTGCGTTCTGTGTTCCGGGATCGCGACGGACCTCGCGAGTGGTGCTCACTCGCGGGGCATTGGCGTTGTTGGACCCAGATGAGGTGGCGGCCGCCGTGGCGCACGAACGCGGTCATCTGCGCTTCGGCCATCACCGCCTGATTGTGCTCGCCGACGTGGTCACCTCGTCCTTGCGGTGGTGCGGCGCTTTTGCGCAGTACTCGACTCAGGTGCGCCGGCTCAGTGAGATGGCGGCCGACGACTACGCAGCCCGGCGGACAGGGCGCCGCGCGGTCGCGTCGGCGTTGCTCTCGATGTCCATAGTGGAGCCTGCGGGCGGCGCAGATCCGACCCTGGCGATGACGGGCGCGGATCCGGCCGAGCGCATCCGGCGCCTGCTCAGCGAGCGAGCATCGAGTCGACGAGTCATCGCCTTGGCATGTGTGGGCGCGGCGGGCGCGCTGATGTTTCCGCCGGTGATCGCCTTGGCCCCGGCGATCGCACTGGCGGACAGCGCGCATTGCGACGGGCAATGTCATTGACGATCGATCGCGGGAACTAGAGCAGCGTTGTGGACGACTCTTGCATTATGCGCCGCATGATCTGCCCCGGCGATGGCTCCGTCCGCGGGGTCTTGGCTCGGGCGCTCCCAGTGGCGGCGGTCGCGGTCGTGTTGGGAGCCGGGTCTGCTGTCGCTCACGGCCTGGGTGACGACGTCGCCGGCAAGTCGACCTCGGAGTTCGTCCAGGTCGGCATCGAGCACATGCTGCTCGGCTGGGACCACCTGATATTCATCATTGCCGTCGTCGTGCTTGCCGGGGCGCCTCGGCGGGCGGCGAAGTTCATCACGCTGTTCGCCGCTGGGCACAGCCTGACGCTGATCGTCGCCACCCTGGCCGACTGGAAACTCAACGCCGATCTGGTAGACGTCGTGATCGCCTTGAGCATCGTGTTCGTCGGGATCTTCGGTGCGCGCGGAGCCCCCTACCGCTGGCGGATCTTCGGCGCCGGGGTGTTCGGCTTCGGCCTGGTACACGGGTTGGGCTTGTCTACGCGTTTCCAGGAGACCGGGCTGCCCGACGACGGGCTGCTACCCCGGCTGATCGCGTTCAACATCGGGATCGAGATCGGCCAGCTGATGGCGATCGCCCTGGTGGTGATCTTAGGGTTGCTCGCCCTGGACGTATCCGGCCAGCGCGAACGAGCGCGCGAGCCGAAGGTGCTGCGCACCACCAACCTGGCCGTCGCGCTGGTCGGACTCGCAGCCGCGGCGACGCTGACCGCGAAGTCCGCGGGTGGGGACCCGTATGCCGACTTGGCCGCTGGCAGCACGGGTACCTGCACCGTCGCCAAGGCGACGGCTCCGGTGGTGCTGGATGGGAAACATCCACCGAAGAACTTCTTCGCCCCTGGCGAATCGTGGAACGAGGTGGATTTCGGGCACGTCGTCGGTGACGGATTCGTGGTGATTCGCTACCGCGAAACCTTGAACGGCACCGACCAAGCGCTGATCCGGAACTTCGTGTCGCAGACGCAAGGCGTGCTTGCGGGCGCGGTCCCGGACCAGGTGAACGCACTCGAGGTGACGGTGGAGCGCCGGACCCTTAGCTGCCTCGCCTTTGACGCGCAGACGGCCGAAGCATTCAGTGCGCTGTGGATGCGTGAGCGCCTCGGATGAGGGCCGCTACCGGTAGATCAATACCCCTGCACGGTATTGTTAGGAGGACGGTTGAAGAGGGGAACGTGATGAGCGGGTATGCCGCAGACAAGGACGCCTATCTGAAGCGGCTGCGTCGCGTTGAGGGTCAAGTACGCGGAATCGCCAAGATGATAGAGGACGACAAGTACTGCATCGACATCCTCACGCAGGTCGCGGCGGTGACCAAGGCGGTCGAGGCCGTTGCGCTGGGGTTACTCGAAGATCATTTGGGGCACTGCGTGCTCAGCGCGGCGGTGGAGGGCGGCGAGATAGGCGTGGCCAAGCTGTCCGAAGCCAACGCGGCCATCGCTCGGCTGGTCCGTTCCTGACCGCTGCGCACCGACATTCTGATGTCGGCACGGATGGCACCCGCGGTCATGTGCCGGCCTCGCGGTAGGCCAGGGCCGCCGGCGGGGGTCCTGGCTTGGGCAAGGTCTGGATCAGGCGCCCGTACAGGATCAGCCGCGTGGAGGAACCCCACCGTGGATTGCATGTGACCAAGGTGATCAGGCGCTTGGTCGGCCCGACGCCCGGCTGTTCGGGGACCGGCAGGACGACGGCGCCGTAGCTCGGGTCGACCAGCTTGAATGCGGGATCGTCCACATCGGCCCCCGGCTGCGCCTTGATGGAGTAGACGAACCAGTTGTCACGGGTTTCCACGACGACCTTGTCCTTGGGGCGCATCCGGTCGAGATAGGCGAAGGGCTCACCTTGCGTGGCGCGGTGGCCGGCAATGGCGAAATTGCCGACCTCGCCCGGCATCGCACTGCCGGGGAAGTGCCCGACACCGCGAGCGAGTTGTTTCAGGCCCACGCCCTCGATGAGGGGCTTCTCCCACGTGCGGCCCAGCCTCTCGATGTAGATGATGCCGAGGGCGCCGCCCTTGATGGGCTTGCCGTTGGAGATGGGTTCGGTCCACGACTCGCGCAGGTCGCCCTTGATTGCGTCCTGGCGTCGATTCGCTTCCAGATTGGTCCAGTAGAGCTGGTACACCAACAGCAGCAGGACCAGGATTCCGATGGTGATCAGAGCCTCGCCGACTCCCCGGGTGAGAAGTCCAGCGACTGATCGGCGTTTCTCGACAGCCGAAGAGGACTTGTCGCTCTTGCCGTCTCCACGACGGTGCATCACATCAGCCGTCATGCCGCGCCGGCCAGAGCGGACCCGGAGCCCGGCGGGACGCGGTACGGACTGGACCCGCGCGATCCGTGGCGCCGGCGCGACCAGATCAGGTAGGAGGCAGCAACCGTGAAAACCAGCACGCTGGTGATGATGTTCAACCGCAGCCCGAGCACCTGCTCGGCGGTGTCGACCCGCAGTGCCTCGATCCAGAGCCGCCCGGTGCAGTAGGCGGCGACGTAGAGCGCGAAGGCCTGGCCGTGGCCGAGTCGGAAGCGGCGGTCCGCGCAGAGGACGAGGACCGCGACGCCGATGCACCACAGGGATTCGTAGAGGAACGTCGGGTGGTAGGTCGCGATCTCCGGCGTCGTGTCCGGGCGGTTGGCGGAATCGATCTCCAGCGCCCAGGGCAAGTCAGTGGGCCGACCGTACAGCTCCTGGTTGAACCAGTTGCCCCAGCGGCCCGCTGCTTGGGCGAGGGCGACGCCGGGCGCTACCGCGTCGGCGACGGCGGACCAGCGAAGGTTGAGCCGGCGCGTAGCGAGGTACCCACCGGCCGCGCCCAGCGCGATGGCACCCCAGATCCCGAGGCCGCCCTCCCAGATGTAGAGGGCCTCGACCGGGTCTCCACCGGATCCGAAGTACCGCTCGGGTGTGGTTATCACGTGGTACAGACGCCCGCCGAGGATCCCGAAAGGGACGGCCCAGATGGCGACGTCGGAGATCATTGTGCGCTGCCCGCCGCGGGCGACCAGCCGCCGCTCCCCGAGCCAGATCGCGATCACGATGCCGATCAGGATGCTGACGGCGTAGCCGCGCACCGGGAACGGTCCGAGATCCCAGACGCCTTGCGACGGGCTGGGAATCGAGGCCAGAAGGGTGATCTCGCCGACCGATGGTGCGAAGCCGAGGGCCATCACGGCGCCACGTCGGCGTACCGGGTGGTGAAGGTGGTGCCACCGTCATCGCTCGCCACGATGCCGCGTTCGGCTACTGCGACGTACAAGGCCTCGGAGCCGCTGCGGTCGTCGACGTGGAGAGCTTCCGGTTCCCCTTTGACCGTGCCTCGCCGGGTCCAGGTCGCACCCGCGTCGGGTGAGTGGTGCACTGCGCCATCAGGGCCGACGCCATAAAGGGCCCGCGGCGATGCCCAGGCAAGCACAACCAACTCCGGTGCCTTGTCCAGGAGGTTCCAGGTGCGACCGCCGTCGGCGCTGCGGATCAACCCTTGCGGGGCGGTGGCAAGGACGATGTCCGGGTCGCGGGGATCGACGACGAAGTCGCGGATCGCTCGGGTGCTGCGGGTTTCCCACTGGGCGCTGTTGGTGAAGACCATGAAGGCCTTGGTGCCGGATTCGTAGCCGTAGACCCGGTCGTGGCGGGCGTGCAGGGTGTGGAAGTCGGCTTGTCCGCTCAGGCTCAGTGAGGACCACGTCACGCCGGCATCGGTGGACTGAATCAGGCCGAGGCGGGAGGGCAGGTTCTCCCGCAGGTCCGGGTGTCCCGAGCCGAGGAACGTGTTGGGGCCGGTGACGGTGAAGCCCATCGTGTCTTGATAGCGGTCCGCCACCCGTGTCGGCGGGCCACCCTCAGGTAGTCGGAACACGCCGTAGTGGCTCGCCGCGTACAGCATTCCGTCGGCGGGGTCGACCCCAAGCCCGTGGACGTGCTCCAGCCCGAGCTCGGGATAGTCGTCGCCGGACAACGCACCGCTCCCTTCGTGGGGTTCGTTGGAGTTCCCGCCGATGGCGTAAAGGGCGGCCATGCCGAGGATGATCACGACGAGGGCCAGAACCGCGGCGATGACGACGCCGCGGCCGCCGCGAGGCGCGGGCGCCTCGATCACCGTCCGACCGGTGGCCGGAACACGCGGGCCGCGCGCGGATCTGACGGACCGTATGGGATTCATGAAGCCTTCTGGAGCTTCTCCATGCGCATGATCTCAGCGGTCTGACCAGTCTCGATGTCCTCGGCGAGAGCGAGGGCGTCGACGGCCTTGCCGTCGGCGCGCTCCATCTGGGCCATCTCCACCGCACCGCGGTGATGCCCGAGCATGAGGGTGAGGAAAAGCCGGTCGAATGCCGCGCCCTTGGCGGTGCTCAGCTTCTCGAGCTCAGGCTCCTTCGCCATACCCGGCATGGAGCCCGACATCATCGCGGTTATCTCATCCGGGGTCATGCTGGAGTGATCCATATCGGCCATGTCCGGGATCAACGGTTGCGCCCAGGCCTCGAGCAAGGTCTGCATGGTCTCGATCTCCGGGCCCTGCGCCGCGAGGATCTCGGCGGCGAGCTTCTGGACCTTGGGGTCCTTGGCCCGGGTCGCGGCAAGCGTGGCCATCTTCACCGCCTGCGAGTGGTGAGGAATCATCATCTGGGCGAACCCGACGTCCGCCAGGTTGAAGCTGGCGTTGGCCGCCGGCTGGGCGGCGGTGCCGTCCCCTCCACCGCAAGCGGTGAGGACAGCTGCGGTGGCCACTGTAGCTACGACGGCGGTGGCGGAGCGGGACAGGCGTCGAGTGATTCTCATCGGTCCTCTTTCGTTCGGTGCAGTCAAGAGCGGACAGCCAGCGTGTTGAGCTGGCGGATCTGAGTGAGCTGAAGTCGTTCGGCCATGGCGCGGGCGTCGGGGTTGATCCCGCCATCGAGTTCGTCCTTCGCAAGGTCCAGTCCACCGCGATGATGACGGGCCATCAGCTGACGGAACTTGCTGTCGAAGGCAGCGCCTTTGAGACGCTCCAGGCGGTCCACGGCGGCCTCGGGAAGCATGCCCGCGCCTGTCTCGCCGAAGCCCGCGTCGTGCGCGGGCAGCTCGGCGCCGGCGGCTCCCCAGAGCCGAATCCATTCGGCAATCACGTCGATGTCACGGGCGTAATCCCGTCCGATCTGCTTGGCCAACGCCTTGACCTGCGGGGAACGCGCCCGGGTGGCGGCCAGATCGGTCATCCGCAACGCCTGACCGTGATGCTGACTGACCTCGACCGCGAAGTCGACGTCAGCCTGGGTGAAGGTCGGTCCGGGTGGCGCGGCCTCCCCCGTCGGCGCGGCGGACGTCCCGCCGCCACAGCCGGCAAGCGCTAGCAGGGCGGTCCCAGTGACGACCACCCTGCTGGCTGCGGTTCTCATCATGGGCGCGTCCGAGCTCGCGCCAGCGACGCCAGGCCTGGCGCGACGCACACGGCAGCGCAGCGCAGCGCCCGCCGAACCTGTGGCTCACCGGCGGCGCGCAGAATCCGACCGATTGGGCTCATGAGGTGCGTCCTGGGAGAGGTTGGAAGCGCCGCAGCCGCAGGCTGTTGGTGACGACGAATACCGAGGAGAGCGCCATGGCGCCGCCGGCGATCATCGGGTTCATCAGCGCCGCCGCCGCGAGGGGCAGTGCGGCGATGTTGTAGGCGAAGGCCCAGAACAGGTTGCCCTTGATGGTGGCCAGGGTGCGCCGGGCCAGGCGGATCGCATCGGCCGCCGCCCGCAGGTCACCGCGCACCAGGGTGAGGTCGCTGGCCGCGATCGCGGCGTCGGTGCCGGTGCCCATCGCCAGGCCGAGGTCGGCCTGGGCGAGGGCCGCGGCGTCGTTGACCCCGTCGCCGACCATCGCTACGGATCGGCCTTCGGCTTGCAGTCGCTTGATGACCTCCAGCTTCTGTGCGGGCAGGACCTCGGCGATGACCTCGGTGATGCCGACCTGGGCGGCCACGGCGTGCGCGGCCCGGGTGTTGTCCCCGGTGAGCAACACCGGGTGCAGCCCGAGCTTCCTCAGCTCGGTAATGGCCTGGGCGGAGGTGTCCTTGACGGTGTCGGAGACCACGAGCACGCCGCGCACCGCGCCGTCCCAGCCCACCCAGATCGGGCTCTGCCCGGCGGATTCGGCGGCATCGGCGGCAGCGATCAGATCCGCACTCGCGTGCTGGGACCACTGCTCAGCCAACCAGGTGCGCCGGCCCGCGACAATGGCCCTACCCGAGACGACACCGTGCACGCCGCGCCCGTCGGCGTTGACGAATCCCTCGACCGGCGCCAGCGTGACTCCTCTGCCCCGGGCACCAGCGGCCACCGCGCGTGCGATCGGGTGTTCGGAGGCGTCCTCCAGTGATCCGGCGAGCATCAGCAGTTCGTTCTGGTCGGTGCCGGCTGCGGGGTGCACGCCGACCAGGCTCATCTGACCGGTCGTCACGGTGCCGGTTTTGTCGAGCACGATGGTGTCGATCCGTCGGGTGGTCTCGAGCACTTCGGGCCCGGAGATCAAGATCCCGAGCTGGGCCCCGCGGCCGGTGCCGACCATGAGTGCGGTCGGCGTTGCCAGACCCAGGGCGCACGGGCAGGCGATGATCAGGACCGCGACGGCGGCGGTGAACGCGAGTTCGACGGAGGCCTCATTGCCGAGCCAGAACGCCAGCGTCGCGACGGCGAGGGTGATCACGACCGGGACGAACACCCCCGAGATCCGGTCGGCGAGGCGCTGCACAGCAGCCTTCCCGGTCTGGGCGTCCTCGACCAAGCGGGCGATCTGCGCGAGCTGGGTGTCGGCACCGATCCGGGTGGCACGCACCACCAGCCGGCCGCCCACGTTGACCGTCGCCCCGGTAACCACCGAGCCGGGCCTGACCTCGACGGGGACCGATTCCCCGGTGAGCATCGATTCGTCAACCGCGGAGCTGCCTGAGACGACCTCGCCGTCGGTGGCGACCTTCTCCCCCGGGCGCACCACGAATTCATCGCCGACGGCGAGGGATTCGATCGGGATGCGGGTCTCGACCCCGTCGCGCAGGAGTGCGACGTCCTTGGCACCGAGGTTCATCAACGCGCGTAGGGCCGCGCCGGACAGCCGCTTGGCGCGGGCCTCGAAGTAGCGGCCGGCCAGGATGAAGACGGTCAGGGTCGAGGCGACCTCGAGGTAGATCTCCTCCGACCCGCCGCCGCGTTCGGGGATCAGGTGGAACCCCATGGTCATCCCGGTCATGCCCGCGCCGCCCCAGAAGAGGGCGTAGATCGACCAGCCGAACGCGGCGATCACCCCGCCGCTGATCAGGGTGTCCATCGTGGCGGTGCCGTGGCGCAGGTTCGTCCATGCTGCCCGGTGGAACGGCAGCGCGCCCCAGACCACGACGGGTCCCGCCAGTGCGAGGGTGAGCCATTGCCAGTTGTCGAACTGCGCGGCCGGGATCATCGAGAGCGCCACGATCGGCAGTGCGAGCAGGGCAGAGATGACGAGGCGGTTGCGCAGTGCGGCCGTGGGGTCGTGCTCGGCCTCCGCCGCCTCCGCCGCCGTTCCAGGCGCGGAGCCAGGGCCCGCGCCCGCAGGGGGCGGCGGCAGAGCAGCGGTGTACCCGGTCGCCGTGACGGCGGCGATGAGCTGGTCGGGGGCGACGGAGGGGTCATAGGTGATCCGCGCCTTCTCGGTCGCGTAGTTCACCGAGGCGGTGACCCCGTCGATCTTGTTCAGCGCCTTCTCGACCCGTCGCGCGCACGAGGCGCAGGTCATGCCTCCGACGGTCAGGTCGATGCTGCGGGAATCGCCGGCGCCGTCGTGGCGCGCGCCGCGGGAATCGATGGTGGTCATGACGCCTCCTCAGGGGGCTGGTGGTCGACGGGTCGGTGTCTCAGTGACCGGAGTGCCCGCCGGCGGGCGGCGCGACCGCGGGGTCGGGCTGGGCCGGTGGCGCTTGCCCGGCGGGTGGCGCGACGGGCGCGGCGGTGCCGGCCGGCACGTCGAGGGTGAACTCCGCGGTCCGGACCATGCCCGCGTGGGAGAAGTTGAGGTAGAGGCGGTAGAGCCCCGCCGTGGGGAACTCGGTGCCGAAGAGGATGTCCGGGCCGCCCTGCTGCCCGGCGGTGGCCTCGTCTACCGGGTGGGTGTGCAGGTAGGCCAGATCCCCGGACCGCAGGGACACCAGGTGCCCGAACGCGCCGAGGTAGGGCTCCAGATCGCTGAGCGCCACCCCGTCGCGGCTGACGGTGAAGGTCAGCTCGGACTCGCTGCCCGCCCCGGGGGTTCCGTCCAGGGTGACCTCGTACCCGTCCGCCGACCAGGTTGTCGACGCGGTCGGCAGCTCGGTGGGGGTGAAGTCGCCGGGGACGAACACGTCCGAGCCCAAGGTGATCGTCTCGTTCAGCGCAGCGGGGGCGAAGTCGGCGAAGACCCGATACACCCCACCGGCGGACAGGTCGACTGGAACCGACCAGGTGCCGTCGGTGGCCCGCTCAGGATGCAGATGCTGAAAGTCCGTCAGGTCACGGCGGACCACGATGAAGTGCATCTCCTTCTCGTGGGTGGTCAGGTAGTTGAGCACCGGACCCCCGTCCGGGCTCTGCACCGTGAACGACACGTCGACCTCCTCACCCGCGCCGGGCGTGGTGTCGAGCACCCGCAGGGTGTAACCGCGCGCCGCGATCGCCAGGCCAGGCAGTTCATCCGGTACCGCCGCGACCACGCCGGACGGGGCCGGGGCTCCCGCCTCGCCGGCACTATCACCCATGCCGGCCATGCCGCTGTGCCCGCCATCGTCGGCCGCAGCCCCGTCACCGGCAGCGAGATCGACCCTGTCCTCGGCGGGCGCGATCGGGTCGGTGAGCGACCCGAGACCGAAGGCCAGGCCGAAGGCAACCGCCACGCTGATGGCGAAGGTGCCCAGTTTCGCGGGAACGTTCATGAGCTCGGCTCCTGAGAACTACCGGCGGACCGGATGGAGGTACATATACGGATACCCGGTGTGGGTACCGTCTGAGTATTACCCCAGGGGGGTATCCAGTCAAGCGGGACGCTACGGCGCGACGAGGACCGCGGTGTATCCCTCGGCCACGATCGCGGCGATCACGTCGCTCGGTGTCGCGCCGCTGCCGTCCAGGTCGACGGTGGTGCGCTCAGCCCGCATGTCCGTGCTCGAACTGCGCACCCCGGGGAGGTCCTCGACGGCCTCATCGATCAACATCCCGCAACTGCCGCAGTGCATCCCAGTAACGGCCAGAACGAGGGTGCTCATTTCCCACCGCCGACCGCAGCTGCGATCGGAACCGCCTGGAAGGCGATCCGCCCGGTGTACATGCCCATGCCGCAGGTGTAACGCAGCGTGCCGGTGGTGGGCGTGCCCAAGTAGACCGTGGTGGTGCCGGTCTCCGGGAGGATCTCCTGGATGCCCTTGCTGGCGACCACGAAGGCCCGCGTACACCCACCGGTGTCATCGGTGACGAGCTCCAGGCGGGTCGGCACGCCCGGCTTGGCGCTGATCGCTGACGGACTGTAGCCACCACTCTTCACCGCCAGGGTGATGACCTGTGTGCCGTCGGGCAGATCACGCACGGCCTGCGCAGACGCTGCCGCCGAGATCGCTCCGCCGTCGCCGCGGGCCGGACCCCAATCGCCGAGAACGAGGGCCGAATTTACGGTCCACGCGGCGACGGCCAGCACGACGACACCGGTCGCGATGGACAGGCGCCCCTGCATCACCCGGGTCGACTGCCGCAACACGTATCCGAGGAGAGCGAACAGCGGAACTGTCCCGAGCACGAATCCGGCCATGACCGCGGCGCCGGCCAGGACCGACCCAGAGGTGATCGCGAGCAGCCAGATGCTCAGGGTGACCCCGCACGGGATAAGCACGGTGAGAAAACCCAGCAGCGCTGGAGTGAACGCCGACTGCGATCGCGAGCTGCGGCGCACCCGACGCGTCCAGGCCTCCGGTGCGCGCGGTGTCAAACCCTTCACGGCCTTGACCCCGAGCATGTCGAGGGCGAACACGATCATCAGCGCGGCCGCCATCAACAACAGGAACGCGCGCGTTCGGGGGCTCGGTTGGGCAGCGGCACCGAGTGCTCCGAAGGCGGCCCCGAGCAGGGTGTGGGAGAGGAGCTTGGCGGACAGGAACGCCCCGAGCGCCACGACAGGGCCGGCGTCGTCGGCGGCCTGCAGCGGAGCCGGCGAGGCGGTGACAGGGTCCTTCGCGGTGCCGACGCGAACGGCTTTGCGATCCGCGACGGTAGCCGCGGAAGCAGTCCGTCGGCGGCCAACGGCGCCGGCGAGCAGACCACCCTGCACGGCGGCGCAGGACGCGCCCCCGGCGATGGCTCCGGTACTCAAACCGGTGATGAACAAGGCAGTGGCAGACATGGAACGGAGAGCCCTTCAGGTCGCGGAAGGCCGACGCCACAGGGGGCGGCTGGCTCGGGAAACGCCAAAGTGACCGATGCCGAAGGCACCAGTCAGGAGCGTTTTCCTAGATCCGCTGAATGCAGAGGGCGGAGATATCCGGTGGCCTCGGATACGCCACGACGAGTACCGCACTACGCATCTGCGACACAGGTACAAAGAAGGCGGGGCTGAGGAGGTTGGCGGCGTCGGCGAGGGCGACGGCGCCCGTGGCGGAGACAGCAGAGGCGGTCATGCAACTCAACTCATGACCAGCCTCGGAACCGTGTCCGCCGTGACCCTGGGCCGGCCCCGCGGCGCCCGCGGCGGGCGAGATGCCGACTGCCGTCAGCGAGGAGCCCGCTGCCTTGTGGCCGCCGTGCTCCGACATAGACACCACCGCTGTCGGGGTGGGGTTCGTCATCACGGTCTGCGCAGAGGCGCCCGCCTGCCCGAGCCCGAGCAAACAGGTAAGCACCGCGAAGAGGAGCATGAGTCGCGGTGCCAGGCTGCGCCGGGGGCGTGGGTGCATGACCCTTGAACGATACGTGGCGGTTACGTGGTCTGCACCTGTTCGCCGCCCGCAGCGCGTCGGATACCGCCGAATGGGTGGGAATCCAACCCGCCGGGCCAGATGCTGGCTGCGTTATGAACGCGTTCCTCCGGCCGTGGGTCCTGGAGAGGCGGTGCAGATGCCGCTAGCCTCCCCCCACATGTTGGGCCCTGACTCGGATGCGCGGTAACAGTCATGACGCGGCACGTTAGGCGAACCTCCCCCCGGGGAGGAGTGCGTCTCAGCCCCGGACGCGGTTCCAGAGCGTCAGTCGGGTTGTTCGGTTTCGTGATGGCCGCTGTTTTCGGCATGGTCGTGCACTTGTTGGGGCCGGCGGCGCATGCCGACGGGCAGGCCGAGGCCCGTTTCATGGCTCTCTCCGCGAACAATCACACCGCACCCAGTCATGCCGATCCCGGCGGAAACGGTCCCCACGACGAAGCGGGGCTCACGAGCCTCGACGTGGTCGATCCGGCTGACAAGGTGGTCGTCGCCGCTGGCAGCGCCTCGCACGATGACAGCAGTTGTGGTTCGCCGGTCCGGCCAGTCGGCCCGGCGCTCAACCACCTGGTGCTGGCCTGCGCCCCGCCAACCTCGATGTCCCGCAGCGAGGACGTCGCCGCGCGCGTCCCAGCGGCGGCCCTTGCAATCCACGCCGTCGTAGGTGAGCTCCGAACCCCGGGAGTCCAGCGCATATAGGACCGCTCTGTCCGCGCCCCGGCGCGGCGTCGCGCGTGTTCTCATTCGCTGTCTTCCGGAGGTTTCTGTATGTCCCGCCACGCATCGCCACAGCCCACTCCCACATCTTCCGCAAGGCCAGACCTGGTCCGTGCGCCGCGCGGTGCAGGTGCCGTGCTTCGAAGCAGGCCCCTGCTGGCGCTCGCCGCCTTCGCCTCAACCGGGGCCGGAGTCGTGCACCTCGCGGTCGCGCCGGAACACCGCGACTGGTGGGCCAGTGTGGCGTTCTTCGCTGCGCTAGGAGCGTTCCAGATCGGCTGGGCGACTCTGGTTCTGTTCCGTCCCATCGCGCCTCGCATCGTGTTCCTCGGCGCGATCGTCAATGTGGCCGCGCTGATGACCTGGGTCATCAGCAGGACATCGGGCATTCCATTCGGTCCGAAGCAGGGCGTGGCCGAATCGATGGCTCGCGCGGACGTGCTCGCCAGCGTTCTTGGTGCAGTCGTGGTCGTAGCTTCCTTGGCCGTCACCCGAGGTTGGGGCCTGCCGGCGCGGCGCACGCGGCGCCGTTCACTGGTCGTCACGGGCGCGGGCGGCGTGCTCGTGAGCGCGATGTCCATCGTTGCGCTCACCGGCGTCTCCGGTCATGGCCACGCTGATGGACACGGCGGGGTTGAGGGCGGTCTCAGCCCCGCCGCGCTCTCAGCCGAGATCGCACCCTCCGAGGTCGTTGCGGCGGCAAAGAAGTGTGCCAAGCAGGTGGGGGTAGCTGCTACTGCGGCGAACCGGGCGAAGGCGGATCCCAGCGCGAGAACCGAGGCGGCGGCCCGCAGGCAGCAGCAGCGACTGCGCGCTGCGTGTGATCCGAAGGCGGCCTCGTCCACGCCGACGGCGGCCAAGCCACCTGTGGTCGCTGAGGCGCCGCATGGGGACGACGGGCACTAGGCAACACCAGGGTCTTGGGAGTCAGTCGAGGTCGCCGACCTCTACCGGCTGGGCGGCCAAGCGCCACTCGAGCATTCCCTCGTTCAGGCGCGCTGCACCGCGACCGCGAGCGGCGAGCAGTCGGGCGGCGTCATGGGCAAGGACGCAGTTCGCGCCGCGGCAATAGGCGACGATCTCGATGTCGGTGGGCAGCTCTCCGATGCGTGCTGCGAGCTCCTCCAGCGGGATGGACCGCGCGCCAGGGATGTGTCCGGCCGCGAACTCCGCCGCCGGGCGCACGTCGATCACGGTGGCGGTGCCAGCCCGGAGCCGCGCCATCAACTCCTCGCGGGTCAACCCATCGGTGTCACCGGCGCCGAGGTACGCCGATCTCGCTACCTCGGTATCCGCGAGGTGAGTACGCGCTACGCGTTGCAGCAGGACATACAACTCGGCGACGTCGTCGCCCGCTAGCCGGTAGTAGATGCGCACCCCGTTGCGTCGGCTCATGAGCAACCCGGCCTGGCGAAGGGTGCCCAGATGGGCTGAGGTAGTGCTCAGGCCGAGGCCGGCCGCGGCCGCGAGGTCCTCGACGCTGCGCTCGCCCTGAGCGAGCAGGTCCACCAGCTCGAGTCGTTTGCCGTTGCCGAGGGCCTTGCCGGTCCGGGCGAGCGTCTCGTAGAGCGCGGACTTGAGCTGTCGATCTCCCATTTTGCCATTCCTCCAATATTCTGTGGAATATTGTAACAATGCCGATCGGTTGAGACAATCGACCTGCCCATCACAAGGGAGAGCCGCCATGGGATTCGCCGACGAGCACCTGATTCCGCTGATCGACGCTGGCCTGGGCAACAGCTCGTACCTGCTCGATCTCGGCGACGGGCGCGCCCTCGCCGTGGATGCCTCCCGCGACCTGCGGGCCCTGCGCGAGGCCGCGGACAATCGCGGCCTGCGGGTGGCCTTCGCCGCGGACACCCACCTGCATGCCGACTTCCTCAGCAGTGCCGTCCAACTCACCCGCGACATGGGAGCCACCGTTCTGGCCTCGGCCGCCGGACGTCGGCGTTTTCCGCACACCGGGCTGAGTGACGGCGACGAGGTCGATCTCGGCGGCCTGACGCTGCGGGCGCTGGCGACACCGGGGCACACCGACGAACACCTCGCGTTCCTGCTGCTCGACGGCACGCGCGAGCTCGGCGTGTTCACCGGCGGCTCGCTGATCGTCGGTTCGGCCGCCCGCACCGATCTGCTCGGCGCCGAACGGGCCGCGGAGCTGGCGCGTGCCCAGTACCGGTCGCTGCACCGACTCCTGGCGCTGCCCGATGACACCGCCGTCTGGCCGACCCACGGGGCGGGTTCGTTCTGCTCCTCACCACCCGGCGCCGAACGCACGACCACGATCGGCGCCGAGAGGCGGACCAACGCGCTGCTCGCCGCGCCGAACGAGGAGGCTTTCGCTGCCCACTTGCTCGCCAGCCTTGGCTCGTACCCCACCTACTTCGACCGGCTCGGTGAGGTGAACCGGCGCGGACCGGCCGTGCTCTCGGCGAACCCGAGCCTGACGCCCCTCTCGCTCGACGTCGTACAGGGTCAGCTGACCGTCGGGGCCCAGGTGGTCGACGTACGACCGGTTACTGAATTTGCCGCCGGCCATATTCCCGGCGCGATCTCGATCCCCTTGCGCGATCAGTTCGCCACCTGGCTTGGTTGGCTGTTCCCTGCCGACACGCAGCTGGTCGTCGTGCTCGCCCCGGACCAGGACCCGGCGGAGGTCGCCTGGCAGGCAGCAAAGATCGGCTATGACCAGATCGCGGGTCAGCTGGACGGCGGCATGGCCGCCTGGAACGGCGCCGTCACGCGGATCGATCTTGTGGCGGCGACGGACATCGGGGACCGTGCGGTCCTCGATGTCCGCCAACAGCCCGAGTACTCCGCCGGTCACATTCCAGGGGCGAGGAACATCGAACTCGGCAGGCTCCCCGATGAGCCTGACGGTGCCTCAGCTGGAGCAGTCGTGATGTGCGGTCACGGCGAGCGCGCCATGACCGGCGCCAGCGTGTTGGCCCGGGCCGGCGCCACCGGCCTGGCGGTGCTGGACGGCGGCGCAGGCGAGTGGTCCGTCGCCACCGGCCGTGAACTGGCGGTAGACAGGTGAGCGCTGGCACCCCGGTCGAGGCGGCAACGGGTCCGAGCCTCGGTCTGCGCGCCAACCTCGCCCAGTTCCTGCTGCTGGTCGCCGTCAACGCCCTGGTCGGCGGAATGCTCGGGCAGGAACGCACCGTGCTGCCGCTGCTTGCCGACGAGGTCTTCGGCCTCGACGGCTACACCACCGTGCTCACCTACATCCTGGCCTTCGGCGCCACCAAGGCGATCACGAACTTCTTCGCCGGCACCTGGTCCGACCGGTACGGGCGCAAGCCGGTGCTGGTTGCAGGCTGGCTGGTCGCGGTCCCTGTACCGCTGCTGCTGATCTGGGCCCCGAGTTGGGGCTGGGTCGTCGTCGCCAACGTTCTGCTCGGGATCAGCCAGGGCCTGACCTGGTCCACCACCATCATCATGAAAATAGACCTGGTCGGCCCCGAACGCCGCGGCCTGGCCATGGGACTGAACGAAGCTGCCGGCTACATCGCGGTAGCGGGAACTGCGCTGGCCACCGGGGCGATCGCCGCGAATGCAGGGCTACGGCCCGAACCGTTCTTCCTCGGCGTCGCGTTCGCCGCGCTGGGCCTAGGTCTGTCCACCCTCGCGGTGCGGGAGACCCGCGACCACGCCTTGGCCGAGGCCGCCCTGCACCCGCGCGGCGCCACCGGTGCCGCTGAATTGACTACCCATCAAATTTTCTGGGAGACGAGCGCACGGGATCGAGCGCTGTCGGCGGCGAGTCAGGCCGGGATGGTCAACAATCTCAACGACGCCCTGGCGTGGGGCGTCTTCCCGCTGCTGTTCGCTGCGCAGGGCCTGTCGATCACCGCGATCGGCGCCCTCGCCGCCCTCTATCCCGCGGTCTGGGGCGTCGGCCAGATGGCGACGGGCTGGTGGTCGGACCGCCTCGGGCGCAAACACCTGATCACTGCGGGCATGCTGCTGCAGGCGGTGGCGATCTCCGTGGTGGCCGCCGGTAGCACCTTCGCGGTCTGGGCACTGGCCCAGGTCCTGTTGGGTGTCGGTACCGCGTTGGTCTACCCCGCCCTGCTTGCGGTCATCGGCGACGTCGCACACCCGGCCTGGCGGGCCCGCGCTGTCGGGGTCTACCGGCTCTGGCGCGACGGCGGTTTCGCCGTTGGCGCACTGCTGGCCGGGATCATCGCCGACACCTGGAGCCTGGAGGCGGCGGTATGGGCGGTCGCCGCCCTCACCGCAGCCTCCGGCCTGCTGGTCGCCGTCCGGATGTACGAAACCCACCCGCGAATTCAGCGGTCGGGGACCAGCCGGGGAACGGCTCGGACGTAGACCAGCATGCCCACAACCTCGACCAACGTCTGGGCTACCACGACCAGGGCGGCGATCGCGAACTCGTCGGGCAAGGCGAGGGCCAAGGGGAGCACCACGAGGGAGTTACGGGTGGCGCCGGTGAAGACGATGGCCCGGCCGGCGGGCACATCCAGCGCGAAGAGCCGCGCTACCAGGAGCCCGGTGAAAGCCATCACCACCAGGAAGGCCACGTACACCGGGACGACCGAGACGACGTCGGCGAGGTTGTCGTCCACTTTAGGGACCTGGGAGGCGACGACGATCAGCAGCGTCGCGGCCATCAACGGCACCATCGTCGTACCCATCGCTGCGCAGAGGTAGCGCCCCGCCGGGTGGTGTGCGGCCCAAGCCTGAGTGAACCAGGCGAGGGTGAGCGGGATGACGATCAGGAAGACGAACGCCCGGGCGAAGGGTCCGACCTCGACCACGTCGGCCAAATCCGGACCCATGAAGGCGAGCAGGAACAGCGGCAGCACGAGCATCTGCGCGACCAGCAGCAAGGGCGTTGCCGCGAGCAGCTTCTCGCGCGCACCGCCCGCGAGACCGGTGAAGACGATGACGTAGTCCACGCACGGGCACAACAGCACGAGCAGCACGCCGAGTCGTACGGCGTCATCGTCGGGCAGGAACACGAACATCGCCGCGACCACCAACGGCACGAACAGGAAGTTGATCACCAGGGCTGCACACAGGAAACGCCCCGACCTCAAGGAGCGCACCAGGTCGGCCACCGGAACCTGCAGGAACGTCACATAGAGCAGAGCCCCGAGCGTGGGGTTGATCGAGTGCTCGAGGCCGGGGCCGGCGGACGGGGCTCCCGCCCCTACTGCGGCACCGGCGAGCATCGCCCCCACGTACACACTGACCTGGTGGCGCTCCATACGTTCGACGGTCGTGGAACCTTGCACCGCCACCGTCCATTCCTCCGCACTGCTGTGCTGGCGGTCGAACTTGGTCCGGGTCACACAGGTCAGATCTGCGGCATCGGCTCGTCCCGATCGACACCACCCATGATGTCCGACCGTCGCCCGCGGCGGGCGAAGGTGAGCGCCACAGGAACGGCAACAACGACCACCAGGGCGATCGCGAAGGGCCACGGGCCCAGGTCGTCGACCCAGCCGGCCAGGGTGTTCTGGATCTGCGCGGCCCTGGACACGATGGGGTCGTCCGCCGTCGAACCGGCGTAGATCCGTAGCTCGTAGATCCCGTACCACGCGACGTAGGCGCCGGCCACCACAAGGAGCACCGCGCTGATCCGGGTGATGTAGGCCTGGGCGCGGCGGAAGAACCGGGCCGCGGACTGCTGGGCCATCGCGGCGGCGACTGCCAGCACCCCGACGACCATCCCCATCCCGGCCGCGTACGCGGCGTAGGACGCGACTCCAGTGGCGATGTCCCCGCCGCGGAACGTCGTGGTGGTCACCACCAGGAACGGACCGATCGTGCAACCTAGCGAGGCGATGGCGTAGGAGACGCCGTAAAGCGCCATCGCCCGGGGACTGTCGACGGGGTTTCCGATCTTGAGCTTCGGTGTCCGCAGCAGCACGTTGTGCCCGGCGAGCATGGCAATCCCGATGACGACGAGGACCGCGCCGATCACGATGGTGACCACCGGCAGCCAGCGCTGCACGGTCGAGGCGATCGGGGTCAGTGCGAGGCCGAAGGCGACGAACACGGCGAGGAATCCCGCGGTCATCGCCGCCGTGGCGAGCAGCGCCCGACCGAGGGCGGCGAGGCGGCTGGGCTGCTTCTCGTCGCCGGTGACGAACAGGGCCAGGTAGGCGGGCAACATCGCGAAGCCGCAGGGATTGAGTGCGGCAAGCGTGCCTGCACCCAGGGCGAAGGCAAGGTCATCTCTCATGGCGGACAGTCCCAGTGGCGGCTAGGCGGCGCGTGGACGGGAGAGCAGGTTTACCTGAGGGAACGTCAGGCGGTAGCGAGTTCGGCGACCTTGGCTTCGAGTTCGGCCTGGCTCAACTCACCGCGGACGATCTCGACGGTGCCGTCGTCGTTGATGAAGGCGTGGGCCGGCTGGCGGGTGACACCGAAGCCCTTCCAGATCTCGCCGTCCGCGTCGTTGAGGTGGGGGAAGGCGCCGACGCCGTACTGCTCGATGAAGGAGGTCATGTCCCCGACGGGCCCCAGGCCACCGACACCCACGAAGCTGACGGTGCCGCGGGTGGCGGCCTCGATGGCGGCCACAGCCGGGGCCTCGCGCCGGCACTCGGTGCACCACGGAGCCCAGAACCAGACGACCGCGTCCTGGCCGGCGAGGGTTGTCCCATCGAACGGCTGCGCAGCGACGGTCTGGGCGGTGAACTGCAACTGCTCCGGGACCGGCGGTGCGGCGGGTTCGACCACCGGGGCCGGCTCAGCTGGTGCCACCACGCGCGCCGGTGCCGCTATGTCGGTCGTGTCGCCCTGGGCGCCACCGCCACAGGCGCTCAGCGCGACCAGTCCGGGTAGGTTCGACCTGTCCGTGATCTCCTGAGAGATCACACGGTGTTGGGGTAGCGGGATTTGAACCCACGACCTCTTCGTCCCGAACTTGTTGGGCGCGGGGTGAGGACGGCGGCCATCGTCGCGCGGACCTTGTCCGGGCACCCGCGCAGGAAGTCACGCCCGGCGTCGATATCTCCGGATCACCCTCGGGGTTCCTGCGCAGGTAGACCACCTGGTACGGCTCGTCACCGGTGCGTCGGGTGATGGCGGTCGCAGCGCGTCGCTTCGGCGACCTTCGGTCGCGACCGCTTGCCGGACTCACGACGTGCCTGGCGAGCGACCGCGGGTGCGCCGGAACGCCGCCAGTGCACGGTCGTCGGCGTCGGGGAGAGTGTGCAGGTACTTCTGCGTGGTTTGAATCTGGCTGTGGCCCATCCGCTCCATGACGGTCTTGAGGTCCGCGCCGCCGGCGAGCAACCAGGAAGCATGCGCGTGGCGCAGGTCGTGAATGCGCACGTGATGCCCGAGCTGCGCCTTCTCCAGGGCAGGTAGCCACACCCGGGTACGGAAAGTGTTGCGTGAGACCGGGTTGCCTCCCGCCACCTCGGTCGAGGGAAACAGCAGGTCGTCGAGGCTGAGGCCGAGCGTCTGGATTCGGGCCGCGAGGACGTCGAGGAGGTCCTGGTCCACGCGGATGGTCCTGGGCTCGTCGTCCTTCGGATAAGGCTTGACGATCATTCGCTCGCCGGTGGGGGAGTGCTTCTTCGAGACCTCGACGATGGTCTCCTCGATTGTCAGAGCGCGACGCAGAAAGTCGATGTGCCGGGGCCGCAAGGCGATCAACTCGCCCCACCGCAGGCCGGTCTCGATGGCGGTGAGGACGAGGGGTTGCCACCGACCGGGGACAGCCTTGAGCAACCGTTCGAACTCGTCGGGGGAGACCGTGCGGGTCTTGCGCGCGACGACTTTCGGAAGCTCCGTGTCCGCGCACGGGTTGAAGGCGATGACCCGATCGCGCACCGCGCGCTTGAAGATGCTGTGCAGCATCACGTGGTACTTCACGACGCTGCGGGCTGACAGCCCGTCAGCAACCGCCTTGGTGACCCACCCCTGGACCGTCGACGGCAGGATCGCGGCCATCGGCAGGTCGCCGAAGTACGGCAGGAAGTGTCGGTTCAGGTTCGCCCGGTACCCGGCCTTGGTGCTCACCTCCAAGTGCCGGCTTGGCCACCACGTCTCCTCGACGTACTCCCGAAAGGTGGTCTTGCCGGCGGTCCGGTCGAACCACGAGCCGCCCTCGACGCTGCTCTCCGCCCGCCGGGCGGCATGCCTCGCCTCCCGATCGGAGGCGAAGGTGCCGGCGGAGCGCTTTCGCCCGGTCGGGTCCCGGTAGATTGCCTGGAATCGGGCGTCACCACTGGGACCCCGGCGCTTCATGACCCACGGCATGCCATCACCCCCACCCCGACCTCGTGTAGGCAGGATGTAGGCAAACGTAGGCAGACTCAACCGGACCTTGATGGACCATCGTGGACGCTACGCAGGCCTCTGACCTGGGCTGATACCGTTTATTCATGCTTACCTGTGTGCGCGATCGGGCCCAAGAATGCGGCTCATAACCCAGAGGTCACAGGTTCAAATCCTGTCCCCGCTACCACGTTCATACAGGTCAGAGGCCCGGAAGCCCTAGTGGCTCCGGGCCTATTGATCGTTTGTACGCATTGTGTACGCAAACTTTCGCGACACGCCGGGGTGGACGCTGGCGGATGTCGCCGTACGGCGCTGGATTCAGGGTGGCAGCGGCCCGGGTCGGCCGCAGAAGTCGGCGGGCCTCCCAGCGACCGACCGGGTTTCGGGCACCCAGCCTGCATTGCTGTAGCTGTGGGCCGAGCCGACGGCGGGTGTCCATGGCGGCGGTGCGGCGGGCGGGAACCCAACAAGGTTGTCGGTGCTGACGTCTAGCCTGCTTCTAGAAGCGGATGGTTCGCCTGGGACTGCCCAGACTTTCGGGGACACGCACGCGGAACGCGAAGCTGCGAGGAGGCTGGCATGGGCATCGGGATCAGCGGCGGCTCACGAAGGACCCGGGTCTAGCTGTGAGCCGGGCCGAGCGCCTGCGCATCATTGGCGAGGTCTACGACGCATGGGAGCGGGACTGGGTGAGTCGGGTGGAGTACCTCGATCTCCGGGCCGAGGAGCCCGAGGCCGCCGTTCTGCTTAACGCCTCTCCCGAGGCTGAGGACGACCTTGAACGCCGGACGGCTGCGGCCCTCACAGCTGCGGGCCTGCCTGTGGCGTGGACGCCGACGGAGAACACGTCGTGATCGTGCCGGGCCACTCCGACGTGATCACTGACTAGGGGGTGCTCGCCGGTTACCGGGCAATCGGTGTCAATGAGGAGACGGCGCAGCTTCCCTAACGCATTGTGGAGTGAGTCCATTCGCGCCTGGCCCGTTGGACTGATGGCCGCTCAGCGTTCGGGTGTCGGCGGACGCCTGCGGAGGAGATGCTTGGAGCCATGGTTCTCCCGAGCGACTACCACTGGGCCCTTCGTGGGTGGATGAGGCTGCACGGCATCGAGGCGCACGAACTGGCGGGCACTCTCCTCGTCGGAGACCTCGACGAACTTTTGCTCCTGTCCGGGGCCGCGCACCAGCTCCGTCCGGAGGAACGTGTTCTTCTCACGACGTCCCGCTCTCTTCCCGACGCCGACCGTGCCGAGTGGCTGTCGGACTGCGACGCCAGTACCGAGGAGCTCCGTGTCCAGGTCGGGCACGTCCTTGACGAGGTCTGTCAGGCGCTGTCCGATGCAGGGGTGCCGGCCTCGCTCTGGGAAGGCGCGGGTGTCATCTCTGGTGACGAGGTGTTCGACGCACTGGTCTGTGTCGACGAAACGGATCGCCTGTACGAGTTGATGCGGGCCGAGGGCTTTGCTGCTGAGCCGGACTGGGATGCGCCGCCGTTCCGGGAGCGGGTCTGGCCTGAGTCGTAGTCCTCGCTACGGTCCTGGCATGGTCACACCTTCGCCGGCCGGCGACCTCACACTCGGCCACATCCTTGCCGCGGCCGGCGTCGATGCCGGCGATGTCGTCGTCATCCGGCACACGGTCGGGGGCGACGCGCTCGGTCCGGACGATCAAACACCCGATGGCCTGCGTCTCTACACCAGATCACAGTCCGCCACCGTCGCAAGGTTCCCGAGGAATCCGCCGCGGTACTGGGTGTGCTTCCTCGCCAGTGGCGGACGCCGCTCGCGTCTGCTCGTCGTCTTTGAGAACCACGGCGAGGTCGTGGAGGAACGCACGAGTGAGCACCGGTTCTACGACCTGCGTGAGTCCGAGGTCCTGTCCTCCCTCGTCGGCCGACTCGTCATCGAGTGGGGCAGGGACGCCATCAACTGGAACAGGAGCGGGACGTCCGCAGGGCACTTACCGGTCGTTCAGATCGCCGACCCGGACGCGGTGCCGTTCCCCGGCTTCGACAACGTCCTCCTCAGCCATACCGAGCTGCAGACCGTCATCGCCGATCCGCGTTACGCAACGTGGCGCACCGCGCTCGGCTCCGTACAGGGCATCTACCTGATAGCCGACACCAGCACAGGACGGCTCTACGTGGGCAAGGCCGACGGATCGGAACGCATCCTCGGCAGGTGGGCGCAATACGCGACCAATGGCCATGGCGGGAACGTCGCGCTACGCGACCTCACCGGGGCGGACGCCAAGCATGCCCGCCATTTCGTCTTCAGCGTGCTCCGCGTCTTTGGTCCGTCGACTCCGATGTCCGAGGTCGACGCCTCGGAAAGTCACTTCAAACGCGCGCTGCTGACGCGGACACACGGGCTGAACCGCAACTAGCGGGCTCGTCGCTGGTGCTGACGCTCCCGCAAATCTTTAGGTCGCGGGTCCTGGTCCGCTGACGTCGGTCGCTCTGTCCCATATCTCACGAAGTACTGAAGTGAAGGTCGTCCGAGGTCGGGGGGTTCGCCGCTTCCCAGACGTCGGCGTAAGCATCGGCCACCAGCGGCCAGACCACGCGCATGCCGCCCTCCACCGAGTCGACGGCGTCGGCGAGTTGCCCGAAGACGACGAACTCGTGGGGGATGACGCGGCCTGCGGCGTCCCTTCGCCCCAGCGGATCCAGGATGCGGAGCGCGACGCACTCGCCTTCGCGGCGCCAAGCGGACGGCGCGTCCCTCAGCTCCCCGAAGGCGCGTTCGTAGGTCGGCAGGGGGTCGCCGACGCCGCCGTCGAGCAGGAATCGGAAACCCCAGAAGCGACCGCGGGTGGCCCAGATGATCCTTGGCTTGAGAGCCTCCGCGCTCACTTCAGAGTCCTGATCACCTTGTCGGCCACGCCATGCTCGAGATCCTGCTTGAACTGGGTGAGCGTCGCCCTGAGGTAGTCGTGCTGTGCGCGGGCTTGCTCGTTCATTTCCTTGAGTTTCGGCCCTGCCAGCTTGGCGGCTTCGGTCAGAATCGGCAGCGCCTTGCGCGTCAACTCGCCGACCTTGCCGGCCTTGACCAGGATCTTCTCGACCGCCGCGAACTTCCCGCCGGTCAGACCCGCTGCCAGAAGTTCGGCGCCATCAGCCAGCGATTCCAGCACCTTCCGCGGGATGTCCATTTTCTCGTGCCACTGGACGCGACGTTCCAAGGGAAGCAGGGACGCCACCGGGAGGATGAGGTCGAGGCCGACGCGTCGGGTCAGGTCGATCTCCACGGGTTCCGCACCGTCTGACTTCAGCTCGAATTTGGCGGAGGAAAGCAGCATGAAGTCGTCGCCGATCGAGAGTGCTGCCGGAGTCTCGATGAGCTCCCCGAGCGTCGAGCGCAGTCGTTCGATGTCCTCCGCGGCTTTGAGAATCACGAGATCGCGGAACGTGTTGACGTCCCAGCCCGGAAACAGATCAGCCTTCGAAAGGGCAAGGATCCAGATGCGGGGGAACTCGATGAGCCGTCCCTCTTCCGCCAGCAGATCGTCCTTGAGTCGCAACAAGCTCTGGCGGAAGTTGCCCAAGAGCGACTTGAGGTACCGCTCCTCCTCATCGCGGAGGTCGAGCAGCTTCTGCCCGTCCACGAGGAGAAGGGCGACGTCGGAGCGGAGGAGCGAGCGGAACGTGTCGGAACGCCGATTGCGTTCCTCAGCGCTGCTGGGCTCTGCCTCGAACCAATCGCCGGGGTAGTCGTGCCAGGCGAGGCGCAGGACGTCGAAGGGTCGCTTCTTGGTCGCGTCGTTGTCGCCGCCCTTGAGCTTGACCGAGAAGTAGTAGGTCGTGTTTGCGAACCGGGTCGGCAGCGGTGCCGTTGCCCGGTCCCTCATGCCGAGGTAGTTCTGGTAGAGGCGATTTCCTTGACCGGTGTCGTCGGCGACGAGGTCCCACAGGTCGTTCGTATAGGAGCCCTCCTGCGTCGGACCGAAGAAGGAGGAGACCAACACGGTCTTGCCCGACCCTGCCTCGCCGAAAACGGCGATGTGCTGCTCTCGAATCCTGGGGTATCTCGCCATGTCGCGAACGTATCCCACGGTGCGGACGCGTGGGGCGCAGCGAAGGTTGGCGCGAGGACAGACGCGCTCGCGTCTTCTTCGACCGACGGAGTCCCGGCTGCCAGTTCTGCCGCAGCGCCGAGCTCGTTGATGGATTCGGGATCGGCGCAGGCTTTCGCTCTGGTCCGAGACGCCGGAGGTCGGAAGCGAGACGCGCCATCAGACCGTGCCAGCGGTGCGCCGTGAAGTGCGAGGGTCGTAGGAAGCTGCCCCTTCTACCGACTACGCTCTGAGCGTCATCACATAGGCGCGGAGGTCCTCGGGTCGGACTCGGCGCAGCCGCCCCACGCGCACGGTCTCGACGTCGCCCGCGGCGATTAGCTCGAACATGAGACTGCGTCCAACGCCGAGGGCCGCGGCAGCCTCCTCGACGGTGAGCAGCATCCGGTCGACCGGCGATTCCGGTGCTGGGCGCGGGAGGCTGATGACGGTCGCGCTGCGAGGCATTGGGGTCCTCCGTTGCTGGGGTCCAGGATGGTCGAGCTTGCCCCCGGCCGATTGCCAAGATGCTTGCGCGTGGGTTCGCCAACTGGTCGAGGCGATTGGCGATTGGCTGGCAATCCTCTGAGCTGAGGGTTCGCCGAGCGGGCAAGCGGTTGGGCAATCGGCTGGATGACGTTTGTTCTTGGCTTCGACCATGGGACAGCCGTTGACCACGAGCCCAAAGGCCCTCAGCACCGCGCCCCGCAAGGGCAGCTCCGGTATGAATACGGAGCCGATGGCTGCCCTGGCACCAGCCGTGGCGGGTTGCGGAGACCTCGCAGATCAGCAGACGGGGCGAGGGTGGCGATCAGGATGATCCGTCGCCGGTGGGCAGGAGCGTCGAGCTCCCGGCCGGTGACGGAGTGAGAGGCTGAGCGTCGTGGTGACGACCGGAGCCGAGGCCGCACGCCTCCACTGCGCAGCCAAGATCGTCGCGTTGGTCGAGGCGATCCGGGGAATCCCGGACGACTTGGCGCCGTGCTCGCGGGCGAAGTCGGTGGCGGTCCGCGAGCAGATCTATTACGGCTGGGAACGCCCGTTGGCCGCTGCCCGTGGTGCCGCCTATGTGGCCAGCAAGTACGAAGTCGACGGCTGGTGGTCGGTGGCGGCCGCTGAGTTGGTCAACTCCGGCGGATACCAGCGGAGCACCCGCCAGCTCGAACGCGAACACGTCGAACCGGTGGGCGCGATCGTCGCCGACTTGCTCGCTGTTCCGCGGACCGTGGGGGCGACGGCCGACCTGCTCGACGCCAGGCTGGTCACGTGCACTGTGCTGGCCGACGAGCATCGCCGATTGGGCGCTGGCAGTGGATGGGATCGGTACACGAAGGCTGGCATCGCCATCCAGTTCGGACTCTCCGGCTCTGCGTAGGAGTGCGACTCGCCGGGCCGGGCGCCTTGGCTGCCACGGTTGGTGTCGGCACCGCGGGCGGTACCAGTCTGGGGTTGCCGACATGCTTGCCATGCCGACCCGGCCGGATTGCCGGTGCACTTGCCGGCCCCGACTCGCGTCCCAGTTTGGGGTGAACCGGGGATTCGGGGATTTGGTTGATCTTCGGACAGATCAGGATCAGGTGGCTAGCGTCGGCGGCGGTGCCGACCGACGTCGGCGCGGACGATCGCCGGGGGCAGTCATGACGACAGGGCAATGGGCTCAGATTCCGGCGTCGCCGCGCGACCGACAGGCGGCGGCGTGCAGCTGAACGCACCGGGCGGCCTAGCGGCGTCGCGAGGGGCGGCCGACTTCGTCAGCCTCTCTCGCCGGCATCCGGTGACGGTCGCAGTGGGTCTGCTCGCTGTTGCCGTCATGACCGTCCGCTTGGCGGGCGACCCGACCCTGCCGGCCATCCTGTTCGTGTCGATTGTCGGCGTGGCCCTGGCACGCATCGACATAGCCGTGCGCCGGCTCCCGTTCGTCATCACCGTCCCGATGTTCCCGGCCGCCGCGGCGTTGCTCATCGCTCCCGCAGCGGTGGGCAGCGAGGTTTCACTCCTGCGAGCCGCGACGTCGGCCGGGGTGTGGTTGGCGACCTACTGGACGATCCATGTGGCGAGCAGGGGCCGCGGCCTCGGCCTCGGCGACGTGGTGCTGGCACCGACGCTCGGCCTGGTCCTCGGGGGGCTCGGTTGGGGCCCCAGCCTGGTCGGCCTGGTGGCGGGATTCCTCCTCGCCGCCACCCTCGGGGCGGTACTGCTCGTGGGCGGTCGGGCGACCATGAAGGCAGCGATCCCGTTCGGTCCGTTCATGCTCGCCGGCGCCGCGCTCGGCGCGCTTATCGGCGAGGCCGCGTGGGCTGCCTACCTGGGCACCGGCTAAGTGCGTCTGCAGCGACTCCTGGGTGGACGGACACCACCCTCATGGCCGCCGCTGCAACTCGGATGTGGTGGGCCGCAACCTGCTGCCCGGGCTCACCTTGTCAGGCGTCCGGAGGCGTACCGTCAAGGCATGACTGCCACCGACCTCGCCGCTCTACGCAGCCTCGCCGAGGATGGAAATGAGGAAGCCGCCGATCGACTCGCTGTTCTCGCCGCCGAGCGCGGTGACGTAGACGAGTTGAAGCACCTCATTGACGCCGGGAACGAGGTGGCGGCAGACGGGCTCGCCGAGTTGGCCGCCGGACGCGGCGATGTGGACACGCTGAACTACCTGATCGACGCGGGCAACGGATTGGCCGCCGACCGCCTCGCGGATGTGGCCGCCGCACGCCGCGACGTGGAAACGCTGCAGCGACTCGTCGATGAAGGCAGTGCGGGGGCCGCGACGCAGTTGAGCCGGATCATCACCGAGATCGCGTAGTTGGCACGACCAGTGGTCGCGTTGCACCCGCCGACGGTCACAGCACGACCTCAGCGGCGCGCGCTGTCGAATGGCTCGATGCAGTCGGCAGCGACGAACTCGTCGAGATCCTCCACCGCGAACCGGACGTAGCGGCCGACCTTGTAGAACCGCACGGGGCGCTCGGCGATGAGGCGGCGGACGAATCGCACGGGCTTCCCCAGCCGCTCTGCGGCCTGCTCGACGAGCAAGTCTCGGCTGGAGCCCGCCTGAGCCGGGATCGGCTGGCGGGCTGGGCGGCGGTAGGTCGACATGGCTGCTCCATCGGAATCACGCAACGTGCGCGGTGACGTCTCGGTCGTCACCGCGGTCGTAGCCAGGGTGAACAGAAGCGATTGCCGCAGTGCTTGCCCAATGCCGGTGGCGATCAAATCTCTGGGTCGAGCAAGCGGACTGGCAATCCGTTGACCTGCAGATTCGCTGCGCTGGCAAGCGATTCGGCAATCGGTGTTGGCGACGGTCCTCCCATGAAACCGACCAGGGAGGCCTAATGAATACGACCAGGATGACGCTCGACCGCGAAGCCCACGAGTACGTCGGCACGACCCCGCTCCTACTGGCAGCGTTGATCCGAATCGACTCGGAAGGATGGGACCGCGAGGCCGGCTGCGCCGTCCTGGACTACGCCCTTCGCAAGGTCGTTCGCCCGGTCGTCCGGACGGTGGGGTTCACCGGGGCGGAGGCCGAGCAGGCGGAATCGACGGGATGGGCAGCGGCGTGGGAGGCGCTGCGGACACCGAAGCTCCGGTCCGCCGAATCCCCTTGGGGAGTGGTGAACGCCGCGGTGCGGTCTGCAATGCTGAACGAGCGGATGGCCGAGGCGTACGGCACCAGCGCACGTTCGGCCTGGCGGATCCACCGCTTCCGAAAGACCCTCGACCCGACCGAGTCGAAGGTCCGCGGTGACTGGTCCGCAGTAGCCGACCCCGCCGCGCTGGCCCGGCCACTGAGTCTGTCGGCGATGCTCGACGCAGGCTATGACCACGCCGGTGAGGTGCTCGCCGAAGTTGAGTCCATCGGCCGGCTGGGACCTCTCGTCGACCTGCTGGCGGGCCACGGGTGGCATCCCGACACCGCCCGCAACGCCATCCTCCACGTCGCCGAGCACGCGCGACCGAACCCGTCGGGGACCCCGAAGGCCCACGGGTGGCGGGAGATGTCGATCGCTCTGGGGATCCCGTCGTGGCAGGCCCGGCGGGTGACGGTTCTCTTGCTCGGTACGTCTAGCTGGCCGGGCCTAGTCGAGCGGCTGTCAACGGGAGGAGAGGGAGCTCTGGCTGGCCCGGCGGTCGCCGCAGCGGTGCGTGCGACTTGCCACGAGTCGATGCGA
This sequence comes from Sporichthyaceae bacterium, assembly GCA_052387905.1. GTDB lineage: Bacteria > Actinomycetota > Actinomycetes > Sporichthyales > Sporichthyaceae > JBQTII01. The sequence continues at coordinate 102,590 of JBQTIR010000024.1, forward strand.
CCGCCGGCCCGAGCGGCCCTCACACTCGACGCCCGCCAACCGGCGATGGCGTCGTGATCCGTCGATCTCGGACCTCGGCTGGCACATATAGGGGGAGGCATGCATATCGGCGACGGCGCCGCTGGACCTTGCCACGAAGATCTCGACAATTTGGCGAAAGCGCTGCGGATGGGTCTGAACGGGTGGTAGACCCAGACCCGGGGAAACGGGGTGAATCGCATGTTCCGTATCGAAAGACCCACAGGGGTGGGAAGTGACCGGGGTGCACGGCGTCGCTTGGCGTCGGCGATCGCAGTGCTGGCGGTCGTGTCGGTGGCCGGCTGTGGGTCGTCAGATCAGCCCAAGTCCGAGGCCTTCGAGCCTGCGACGGTGACCTCCTCGCCCAGCCCGACGCCGACGGCATCTCAGGACGAGGCGATCCTCGCGGCGTATCGGGAGTTCTTTGCCCGCCAGACCGAGATCTCGTTGGCTTCCAAGGACGACCGTCGGGCGTTGCTGGAGCCGTTCACCACCAACCCCGCGTTGCAGCGTGTGCTCGGCGGGATGTTCGCTGCCGAGGAGATTGGCGAGGTCGGGTACGGCGCCCCGGTGGTCGATCCATCCGTGCAGAGCATTGATGGGGACCGGGCCACGGTCCGCGACTGTCAGGACGGTCGTAATGCGGGCCGGAAGAAGCGGGCCGACGGGAAGATCACCACCCGCGGCATCAAGGCGACCAAGGTCGTCGCGACCCTCGCGCGCGGCGCAGACGGTCGGTGGCGCATGGCCACCATCGAGTACCCGGAGGAAGCGTGCTGAGGCGGTCAGCGACATTGCTCCTCGCCGCGATCGCAGGCCTGCCCTTGGGAGTTGCGCAACCGGCACTTGCCGACGACGACGATGGCGTCACAGTCGAGCGCTCCCAGTTCGGATGGGTAAGCACTGCCGTGGTCGACGGAGGTGCACTTGCTGACGCACCGCAGAAGTCGCGTCGTGCAGCGCCGGCGCCGGCTGTGCGGTGCTCGCAGCAGAAATCTCCTAGCGCTGGCGGTTACGCCACCGAGCAGCAGTTCGATTCCGGTGCGCCCGCCAGCGAGGGACCAGGCGGGTGGGTGACCCGCACATGCTCTGACGGCACGGTCGGCATGGCCTGGGTTGCGGTCGCTCTGGTGGCGTCGTCACCCGAGGAGCTGGCGCAGCGCGCTACGAACCGATTGCGACTTCCGTTGCCTGAACCGCGCTTCTCCCCGGCACGTCCGTCCAGCGCCGGACCTTCGACGTTGGTGAACGTGCCGACCTGGTTCTTCCTTGACGGGTGGGCGCCGGTGCGGCAGCGCACGCGGGCCGGTGGTGTCTGGGCGGAGGTCACGGCGACCCCGGTCGAGGCGACCTGGTTCCCCGGCGACGGCAGCGCGCCGGTGCACTGCACGGGCGCCGGGCGTGCGTGGACTTCGGACACCGAAACCGCGGGTGCGTGCCGTTACACCTACCTGCGCTCCAGTGCCGTGCGACCAGGCCTTGCCTATCCAGCGCGGGTGGTCGTGAAATGGCAGGTGACCTGGCGAGGCTCGGGGGGACGCGGCGGCTCGCTGCCGCTGATGGAGCGTCAGGTTGATTTTCCGATTGCCGTCGCAGAACGGCAGACGGTCGTGGTCATGGGGGGCGGGGAATGAACAACGGGGTGGCAACGTCACCGGGTATCCCGGTGCAACAGGTCAACGGGCTCGCCCAGGCTCCTTCGGGCCGCACTGCGCTTCCGACCCGCGGGCGGCGTCCGGGATTGATCGCGGTTGCGGTCCTGCTCATCGTCGGCTTCGCCCTCAGCGGCACCGTGCTTGTCTCGCGGGCGGGTGACACGACCGAAGTTCTGATCGCATCCCGTGCAGTACCGGCCGGGCATGTCATCGAGGCGGGTGACGTCGCCGCCGTACGCCTCTCGGGCTCAGTGCGGGCGATCGCGGCCGGGGAGCTGCGGACTGTGCTTGGCAGCACTGCCGCGGTGGGCCTGGTCGGTGGGCAGGTGCTGAACCGGGACATGCTGACGACCGCTGCGGTACCCGCCGAGGGGCAGGCGATGGTCGGGCTTGCACTGCGGTCAGGCCAGTTCCCGGCCGACGGTCTGAGTGTTGGCGACCGGGTCCTGGCCGTCATGCTCCCGGCAGCTGGCGCGGCGGCGTCGACGGTAGAAGCGGCGAAGGCACTGACAGTTGCTCAGATCTATGGTCTCCGGCCGGACGACTCTGGCGGTACGGACACGCTCGTGACGCTGGTCGTGCCTCTGGAGTTCGCGGGACGAATCCTCGCCCACGGCTCCGCCGGTCGACTAGGGCTGGTCAAGGTCGCGGTGACCCAATGACGTTGATCGCGCTGTTCTCCGACAAGGGCAGCCCCGGGGTCACTACTCTCGGGCTCGCGCTGGCGCAAGTGTGGCCGCGCCCGTTGGTTCTGGTCGAGCTCGACCCCGCCGGCGGTGACCTCGCGCTTCGCCTGACCGACCATCACGCTCGACCTGTCCTGCGCCCCGAACCTGGACTGTTGACGCTCGCCGCCGCCGCACGGCGGGACTCCGCGACGAGCCTGTGGGACCACGGCCAGCCGCTTCTTGCGGGCGGCAGGGCGCTGGTGATTCCGGGTCTGTCCGCCCCCGAACAGGGCGCGGCGATGCGGAGCCTCTGGGAGCTGGCGATCAATTCCCTGGGGACCGTCGGCGACGGTGACGTCATCGCCGATCTCGGCCGCCTCGACATCGGCAGCCCGGTGCTGTCGGCTGCTGGCGAGGCGGATGTCCTGGTCGCTGTCGGGCGGGCCGAGCCGGCGGCGATGCTCCGCCTTCGTGACCGGCTCAGTCACGTCTTGGAAGCGCTGGGACCGAAGCCCGATCGCAGGGCCTTGGTTGTGTTGGTCGCCGAGGACCGCCGCAGCGCCGAGGCCGCAGCCGCGATGCGCGAGGTTCTGGCTCGCGGTGACGTTCCGGCCGAGGTCGCTGGAATCTTCGCCCTGGACCCCAGCTCGGTCGCCGACCTCTACACCACGGAATCCGCGCCCCGGCTGCAGCGGTCCCTGCTGATGCGCACTTCTCGCGCCTTGGCTACCCACATCAGCGCAAATGCGGCCCCAGCGCCGGCGCGCGGGCGACGCCTGTTGGCGAGGACGCGATGACCGTCATGACGTCGGGTCCGGTCGCGGACCCCACGGTGGTGCGCAGGCTGCAGGGCGAGGTGGCCCAACGCCTCGCCGCTGTCGACCGTGAGCGCCGCGACTCCGGCCGCTCGGCGCTCACCGGTGACGACCAACATCAACACGCTCACGCCGTCATCTCGGGGGTCGTGGCCGGTGAGGTGTCCCGGATCCTGCATGCAGGGGAGCAGCCGCCGTCCCCGGCTGTCGAGTTGGCGCTCGCGGGAGCGGTGTTCGCGGGGCTGTTCGGTGCGGGCAGGTTGCAGATCCTGCTCGATGACCCGTCGATCGAGAACGTCGACATCAACGGCTGCGACGACGTCTTCGTCTCCTACGCGGACGGTCGCCGCGAACGCGTCGGCCCGGTCGCGGCCTCCGATGCCGAGCTGATCGAACAGGTCCAGGTCCTCGCCGCGTACGCGGGGTTGAACGCCCGGGTGTTCGACGACGCGAACCCCGAGCTTGACCTGCGCCTACCCGACGGCACCCGGCTCTCCGCGGTGCGACGAGTGACCGCCCGGCCGGCGGTGTCATTGCGCCGGCACCGTTATCCGCGGGTGTTCCTGGCTGATCTGGTTGCCAACGGGACGCTCTCGGCAGACCTCGCGGCGTTCTTGTCCGCCGTGGTGCGGGCCCGGCGCAACGTGATGATCGCGGGGGAGACCGACTCGGGGAAGACGACGCTCTTACGCGCGATGGTCAACGAGATCGACCCGCGCGAGCGCCTGTGCACCGTGGAGAACAGCCTCGAGCTCGGCCTTCGCGTGCACCCGGACCTGCACCCCGACGTCGTGGAGCTGGAAGCTGCACCGGCCAACAGCGAAGGCGTCGGCGAGGTCGGCATGGCGCAGCTGGTGCGCCGGACCCTGCGGATGAACCCCGACCGGGTCATCGTCGGGGAGGTGCTCGGCCCAGAGGTCGTCACCATGCTCAACGCCATGAGCCAGGGCAACGACGGATCCCTGTCGACCATCCACGCCCGCAGCCCGCGCGGGGTGTTCGACCGCATCGCCACCTACGCCCGCCAGGCCGCCGAACGCCTCGACCTGGAAGCCACCCACCAGCTCATCGCCGGCGGCGAGGGCGGCACCGGGGCGCTGGACTTCGTCGTTTTCATGCGCAAGACCCGCGCCGACGGCGCGCTCGGTCTAGCGATCGACTGCACAGTGTCGACGCGCCGGTTCGTGTCCGCGGTTCTGGAGGTCAACGGCTTCGACCACCGGGTCCAGGCCAGCGAGATCTTCACACCAGGCGCCGACGGGCGAGCCGTCCGCAACGACATGGTTCCCATCGGGTGCGTCAACGATCTGATCACCGCTGGCTACCACCCGAACACCTCGTACTGACGCCACATCACAACGCCTGGACGTACGACAACTGCACCTCGGGGGAGGGGACCGATGGACACGACAACACTGGCCGCGCTTGCGGTGTTCGCCGGCTTGGGCGCCGGGGTGTGGCTGCTGCTTGTCGCCGTCATCGCGCCGCCGACGACATCGAAGCGGGCGGTGCCCTTCGCGATGCCGACAATGAACCGTCGCGTGCAGGTGGCGCTTGTGGTGGGTGTGGCGGTGGCGATCCTGACGCGCTGGCCGGTCGCCGCCCTCGCGGCGGTAGCTCTCGTGTGGGCCTGGCCGTGGCTGTTCGGTGGCGGAACCACCGCCGCAGCCGCGATCGACCGCCTCGAAGCACTCGCCGGCTGGACCGAGAGCCTCAATGACACCATCGCCGGGGCAATCGGTCTGGAGGAGGCGATCCCCGCGACCGCCGGTGTGGCCGCCCCACCGCTGCGGCCCCATGTGGACCGCCTCGTCGAGCGACTGCGGGCCCGCGAGCCGCTGCCCGATGCGCTCACCCGGTTCGCCGACGACCTCGACGATCCCTCGGCTGACCTCGTCGCCGCGGCGCTGATCCTCAACGCCCGGCTACGTGGCCCGGGCCTGCGCGCAACCCTGGAAGCCCTCGCCTGCTCGGCCCGCGACGAACTGGATCTGCGCCGCAAGATTGAGGCAGGGCGACGGGCGCTGCGCACGGGCGTGAAGATCATCGTCGGCACGACCGTCGGCTTCGTCGGCGCGCTCGCCGGGTTGAACTCCGCCTACCTCGACCCCTACGACACCGCCACTGGCCAGGCCGTCCTGGTCCTCGTCGCAGCAGTGTTCGCGGTGGCGTTCGCGTGGCTACGCAACCTCGGCACCTCCACCGCGACACCGCGACTGCTCACCCGCGCCGGGGGCGGTGGGCTCCGGTGACCACCGCCATCGTCGTGTTCGCCGCCCTGGGAGCCGCCGTCGTCGGACTGCTCGCCCTTCTCGTCCCGCAGCGGCCCGGATTGCTCGCCGCAATCGGTCGCCTGGACGCCGCGCGTACCGCTGTCCCCACAGGGGTCCGCCCGGTTGATGGTCCGTCCTGGGCGGACCGTCAAGCCCAGCTCGGTCGCCTCCTCGGTGATCGGCTGGCACCGAGGCTCCGGCCGGGTCGTACCCCCCACGACCCGGCCGGACGCCAGTGCGACCTCGCCATCACCGGACGTAGCGACGACCTACTCATGGGCCGGCAAGTCCTCACCGGCCTCGTCGGACTCCTCGCGCTGCCGATGCTGGCCGTCGCCCTCGCACCCGCCGGGGCGCGGCTACCGGGCGCGGTGCTGCTGATCGGATCGCCGATCCTCGCGCTTGCCTTCGGATTCCTGCCGCAGTTCGCCCTGCGCAAGGACGCCGAATCCAAACGCGCCGAGTTCCGCCGCGCGCTGAGCTGCTACCTCGACCTGGTCGCGATGAGCATGGCCGGCGGCCGAGGCGCCCCGCAGGCGCTGTCCGAAGCCGCCGACCTCTCCGATGGCTGGACACACCGCCTGATTGCCGACGCACTGGCGACCGCGCGCCTGTCCGGCACCAACGCCTGGCATGGCCTCGGCGAACTCGGGCGCCGCATCGGCGTACCCGAGCTATGCGAACTCGCCGGTGCCCTCGCTCTCGTCGGCGACCACGGCGCCCGGGTCCGCGACACCCTCAGCGCCCGCGCGGCCACCCTGCGCCGACGAGCCCTCACCGACGCCGAAGGCAACGCAGCCCAGGCCGACCAATCGATGCGTATCGCCCAGGTCCTGCTCGCGCTCGGCTTCCTGATCCTCATCGCCTACCCCGCACTCGCAGCCGTTCTCGCCCTCTAACCCAACGATTATCTGACGCCGCATCAGCAACTACTGGGGGACACATGCCGGAACTGATCTACCTCTCCGCGCTGGCGACCACGATCCGCGCCCGACACCGCACCGCGATGGAGGACGCAGCCACAGAGGGGCGCCCCCGCGACGCCGGCGACATCGTCCAGTACGTCGTGATCACCGCGGCGCTGGCGATCGCCGCCGTCGCGATCGTGGCGATCATCGTCGCCAAGATCACCAGCAAGGCCAACAGCCTGCAGACGGAGTAGCCGATGCTCCCCGCCACTCACCGTCTTCGCCGTGCGCCGGATCGCCAACGTCGGCGGTCCGCACGCACCACCGGCGTGCCGCGCGACGCCGGGACCAGCACCGTCGAGCTCGTCATCACCATGCCTGCTCTGCTGATCGGTGTTTTCACGATTATCCAGATCGGACTGTGGATGCACGCCCAGCACGCCGCGCTCGCCGCCGCGCAGGACGGCGTCCGGATCGCACGCTCCTACGACGGCACCGAGGCCGACGCCCGCGCGCGGACGATAGCCAACCTCAACCACCTGGCCCCGACGATCCTGCGGAGCCCGACCGTCGAGGTGACCCGCACCGCGGACACCGCAACTGTCAGCGTCCGAGGCAACGCCACCTCGATCCTGGGCATCTTCGCCTTGCGTGTCCACGAGGAGGCCCGCGGACCGGTCGAGCGGTTCATCCCGACCGGCGGGAGCGCGCGATGACACCGCAGCTGGTGGCGGAGCGTCGACCCCGGGACGCCGGTTCGGTCGCCGTCGAGGTCGTTCTGGTGGCGCCGCTGCTGATCGTGCTGCTCGTCTTGGTCGCCGGCCTCGGTCGGATCGCGCACACCCGCGGGCAGGTCGACGGCGCCGCCGCCGACGCAGCCCGCTCCGCCTCGCTGGAACGCACCGGGGCAGCTGCGCAACGCGCGGGTGAGAGCGCCGCCCGCGCCTATCTCGGCGACCGGGCCTGCCAACAGCTCGACGTCGCCATCGACACCGCCAAGCTGCGACCCGGCGGAACCGTCAGCGCCCAGCTGCGCTGCACCGCATCCCTGGCCGGCCTCGGCATGGCCGGCCTGCCCGGCAGCCGTGCATTCACCGCGACCGCGGTCGCCCCGATCGACACCTACCGAGGACAGTGACCACCTTGCCGCCACCGGCCGACCGCCTTGCGCCGTCCGTTCCAGAGCGCGAGAGCGCGCCGCGAGACGAAGGCGCCGTCACGCTCTTCGTCGTCGTGCTCTCGACGGCGTTGCTGGCGATGGCTGGCCTGGTGATCGACGGCGGGTATGCCCTGGCGGCACGACAGGAAGCGTCCTCCGTCGCCGAGCAAGCAGCGCGCGCCGGCGCGGACGCGCTCTCCCCGTCCAGCCTGCACAGCAGCGGGCCGCTACGGCTCGATCCCGCCGCTGCCCGCCGCGCTGCCGAGAGTTACCTCGCCACCACCGGCCACGACGGACAGACCAGCGTGGCCGGTGACGCCGTCACTGTGACCGTGCGCATCACCCGGCCTACGGCGATCCTCTCCGCGATCGGCATCGAGGACCTGTCCTCCTCCGCCACGGCCACCGCTCGCGGGCTGACCGGCATCGACCGGCCCAATGCGAGCGCGCTGGATGGAACCCCGCTCGACTCCGCCAAGGAGGCGTCCCGATGACGACCCACGCACCTGATACCTCACCGGGTTCGACCCGGCGGCGCCGGACGACGGTCTGGCGGGGGCTCGGTGCGCTGCTGGCGATCGCTGCGCTCGTCGCCGGACCCCCCGTGGCGCTGCTCGCTGTGGTGGGTAACCCCGTTCCCCACCAGGTGCTGGTCGGTGGGCAGCTCACCGACGCCGCGGTCATCGGCATGCTCGCCGCGATCATTTGGGTGGCTTGGGCGCAGCTGATGCTCGTTGTCACGGTCGAGGCGATCGCCGCCGTGGGCGGGGGAGCGCTTCCACGACATATCCCGTGGTGCGGATTCCACCAGCACCTCGCCCGGCGCCTCGTGGTCGCGGCCTCACTCCTGCTCGCCGGGTCCAGCGCCGTGACGGCCACGGCCTCGGGGCCGGCGGCGGCCGCCGTCACGCAGACCCTGGTGACCTCGTGCGCCGCCGCGACTGCCCAGGTTTCCGCGCCGGCCAATGTCACTGGCCCCTCCGTCGAGTTGCGACCGGTAGAGACGGAATCCGTCCAGCCCGTTGCTTCGGTCCGCCCCACCGTGGGCGAGGGCCGGACGAGCGAGGCGCAGCCCGCTCGGGCGCTCTGGTACGTCGTCAAGCCTCCCCATGGCCACCGACACGACTCGCTGTGGGACATCGCCGAGCGCCACCTCGGCGACGGCTTGCGCTGGCGCGAGGTCTACGACCTCAACCGCGACCGACCCCAACCCGACGGCCACCGACTCGAACTTGCCCGGCTGATCCAGCCAGGCTGGCGCCTGCTGATGCCCGCGGACGCAACCGGGATCTCCACCGAGGTCGAGCGCGACCGACCGACCGCCGTGCCCGTGACGAAAGCGGCGCAGGCGGCGGCTAAGTCGCCGACGGGCGCCTCGCTGATTCCCCATGCTCGCGAGGCAACACCGCGAGTCCCCACCGCTCCGGCGCCTGCCGCGACCCCAGTTGCCGAGGCCCCATCTACAGCACGTGCAGACCAGGCACCCGGGGCGGCGAACGATCCCGCCACCGAACACACGGACGACGATCCCGGAGTCCCCTTCGGCGCGCTCAGCATGGGCCTGGGCGTGCTCGCATGCGCCGGACTCACCGCCGAACTGGCTCGACGGCGCCGCCGGACCCAACGACACCGCCAGCCCGGTGAACGAATCCGCCGCCCCGACGTGGCGGCCGCGTCCGTCGAACGAGTCCTCCGCGCGGCAAATGCCGAGCTGACCATCTACATCTTGCGCGACGCACTCAGAGCCCTCGCGGCGACTTGCTATCGAGAAGGGCGCGCGCTTCCCGACCTCCACGCCATCCAGTTGAACGCATCCAATGCCACGCTGCTGCTCGGCACCGAGAACCGCGATGCCGTCGCGCCCTTCGTTGCCGCGGGACCGCGCTCGTGGACCCTGGACGCCAGGGCCCTCACGGCGTCGGTCGAGGGTGGAGGCGCGGACCTCGAGGACGACGCGGTCGATCCGTACCCGGCGCTCGTCGCCCTCGGGGTGTGCGACGAGTCGATCCTGCTGGTCAACCTCGAAGCCGCCGGAACGCTGAATCTTGTCGGCGAGGCCGCCGACACGGCGCCGATCCTCAACGCCCTGATTGCCGAGCTGGGGACGAGCGCGCTGGCCGCGTCCGCGCAGCTGGTCCTCACTGGGTGCCCGCCGGAGCTTGTGTCGATCCTCGACGCCGGGCGTGTCACGGTCCTGGACACCCGCGAGGGAGCTGCGTGGGAGCAGTCTCGTCAACGCGACGTCGCAGCGATTCTCGCGAACGCGGGAGTCCCCGACCTCGCGGTCGCGCGCGCATCCCGTGTTGCCGCCGATGTCTGGGCACCGGCCGTCGTGATCCGCATGCACGGCACATCTGAGATCGACGCGGACGAGGCCAGCGCGGCGTCGCCGCGCAGCGGGCTGTGCGTCGTGACGACTGGCACCTCGCCGGCGGGCCATGGGTGGACGCTTCGCGTCACTGACGGGCAGTGGACTCTCGACCCCGCCGGCTTCGACCTCGAACCCCAGCGCCTCGATCTGGCCACGCTCCCGGCGCTCGTCGACTTGCTCGACACGACGCTCGTCCCCGCACCGGAGTCCGCCCCGGACGTGGCTTCCGCCGTGTCGGCGACGTCAGACGGCAGCGAGCGCTCGCCTGCGGGCCCCGACGTTGACCTTGCCCCGCCGGCGGATAGCCGTGTGCCGTCGGTGCTGAGCGTGGCCGCAGCGGTCCCGGAACCTTTCAAGTCCGCCACCGGTCTCGGCACTTCTGATACCACCAAAATCGATGCGCCCCGAGTGCTCGTGCTCGGCCCGGTCGAGATCGAGGGCGTGTCTGACGACGGGGCGCCCGGTCGCCGCCGCAGAGCCACCGAACTCGTCGCCTACCTGGCGCTGCATCCTGGCGCCACGCAGTTCCAACTCGACGAGGCGTTGTGGCCGGGTATCCGCGTCTCCCGCAACACCCGAAACCCACTCGTTTCCCGGACGCGTCAATGGCTCGGGGCCAACCCGGCCGGTGAACCTCATCTCGGACTCGTCGGCGAGGGTGGGCACTACACCCTTGCGCCCGCCGTCAGCTGCGACTGGAGCGATTTCTGCGTCGTCGCCAAGCGTGGCCTGGCGGCGGGCGCTGACGGCGCCGCCGATTTGATCGCGGCGCTGGAACTCGTCCGCGGTCGCCCGTTTCTCGGTGTCAATCCGGTCTCCTACGCCTGGGCCGAACCCGACACCCAGGACATGATCAGCTCAATCGTCGATGTGGCCCACTCCCTGGCCGACCTCAGTTTGGCGGCTGGAGATCTCCGACGCGCGCGCTGGGCGGCCTCGAAAGGCTTGGTGGCTGAACCGTTCGCAGAGCTGCTTTACGAGGATGCGATTCGTGCTGCGACTGCTCTCGGTGACGACGCGGAGGCGAGTCGAATGGTTGCGGCGCTGCGGCGGCAAGTTGCCGCACTCGAGCCGGAGGATGACATGGGGAACAAGGTCGCAAGCCTGCTTCAGCCAAAACGAGCCTCTGAGTCGGAGCTCGCCTCGCTGACTTCATGCAGGTCAGGCCTGGTCTGACCGCGATCGTAGGGCCGGGATGGAGACCCACGCGTCCGGGCTCACCACCTACGAGGAGCGACAGCGGCGTGTGGCTGACTACGAAGTCAGGGTCTCCCAGTAGCGTCGCCTCCGTGTCTACGTCACCGGATCGTGCAGCGCCCCACCGTCTGCCCACGAACACCACGACCAAGCACCACGCCGTTCACCGATGGTTGAATTTCGTTGCCGGCTTTTCTCCGGAGTTCGTCACGAACGCAGTGAGGAGCGCGAGCCTCGAAGGCTCGGGAGCTCGTCTCCTTGATCCCTTCTGTGGCATGGCCACGGCGCTGGTGACGGCCAACAGCCTCGGACTCGAGGGCGTGGGATACGACCCGCATCCATTTTTCCACGACATCGCCACGGCGAAGGTGTCTACCCGGAGTGCGAAAGATCTTGAGCTCGTAGCCAAATTGCTTGCCAATGTGAGCAGTGTGGCGGATTCGTCAGAGATATGGTCGGTAGACGCTCGTAAATTTCTCGATAAGCTGATCAATCAAGAATCCCTGGCGTGGCTCGCCGGCGCCTTGATGGCGGAAGTCGACTGTCCGATTCGCTTGCGGCCGCTTTATCGACTGATCGTGACGAGACTGCTCGAAGGCGCCGCTGGGAGCAAGACGGATGGGATTTATAAGGCGCCGACGACGACAAAGCGAAGCGTCGACATTTCTGAGATGACCGATCGCGTGTTGAGTCAGATTCGTGACGATCTGCGCGGAATGCCTTCCGCCACTGCGCCGAGCCAACTTTACCGGCAGAGTTCCGAATGCATGCATCAGTTGGCGCCAGAATCAGTCGACATCTGTGTGACCAGTCCGCCGTATCTGAACAATTTCGATTTCGCCGAGATGACTCGGATGGAATTGTATTTCTGGCGTTACGCGAGTTCCTGGCGCGAAATAACAGATACTGTCCGAGGGAAACTCGTCATTAATACCACGACCGCGCCAACGATCGAACGGCGGCGACAGTCGCACTGGGAGTCCCACGTTCCCAATGATCTGGCGGCGGATCTGTACGAAGTCCGCGACGCATTGACTTTCCAGAGAAAGCAACGTGCGGGAAAGAAGGAATACGACTCGCTAGTCTTTCCGTATTTCGCGCAGATGGGCGCTGTCATCCGCGAAACGGAGAGCAAGCTCAAACCCGGCGCCAATTTTCACATGGTTGTATCCGATGCCGCGCTATATGGCGTGCATATCCATACAGAAAAGTACTTGGCGCGGCTGATGAGTTATAGTGGTTTCGAAGTCAAGGAGATAATCAGACTCAGGGACCGCGGAGGCCGCTGGGTCCTGGACAAACGGCAGGGTTCGTCTGAGGGCCTGGGCGAGTTTCACATACACGCGATCAAGGGAACCTAACGAAGCATGGAAATCGACGGTCTCCCAGACGAAGAAGGCGCAAGCGGCTTCGCTCCAGCCACATCTACTCTCTACGCGGTCGCGGGCGGCGCGATGGCCGAGATCATCAAGGTGTACCTGGACCTGGCGGCACGGACGGACGGTTTCAACCGTCTGGCCGTCTCAGATATGTCCGACGCGGTGGAACGCCGGATTATTCTCGGAGGAATTAATAGTCCCCTCGATGCCGAAGTTGTCAGTGCGGCCGAGGTCGTTCAAGAGTGGACGCGGATGCAGGCCATTCCGTTCAGCGTCGAAAACGCCGTTACTCGTGGTGTTTATATCGTCCTTAGGAGCCGCGTAACTGAGCTCCTGGAACACATGCGAGTTCAGACCGATGACTTCAAGAAATTTGACGGTGGATTCGTCTCTGGTAATGCGTACCTGCTGCCAGTCTTTCAGCGATTGCTCAACATCACGAGTAAATCCAAGCTGAAAGAAGCTGTCGGCAGTGTCAACGACAACTCGATATCTAAACCAGCGGGGAAGCGCATCGCTGATCTGTTAAATGCTATCCAGCCGGGACGGCAAGTTACAGTCAATGACCTCCGCTTGAGTATCGAGCCGACGCTTGAAGGGATTGTCCGAGACCTGGTGGGGCGCGTTTTGCTGGAGGACGTTGTGGCAAACGCGCTGGATGTCGCGGGCGTTGTATACAAGCGAGAATCTGAGTACGACAGTATTGCTGGAGTGGTGTATAGCTTTCGTGCCGACTTCGTTGCTCCCGACGAGGTCAATCCTTTGGTCTTCATCGAAGTCAGAAAATCTTCCAGTAGGCATGCCTCGCTTTACGCGAAGGACAAGATGTTCTCTGCGATAAATTGGAAAGGTCATAACAAGAGGTTGATGGCCATTCTCGTAACCGAAGGACCATGGACAGAGCAAACGCTGCAGGTCATGGCCAAGGTATTCGACTACGTGATCCCTTTGCGCAAGGTCCCTCAGATGGCCGAGATCGTGGCTGCTTACCTGCAGGGAGACGAATCTCAGTTGCGCTTGCTAATAGACTTTGCAGTGCGGCCCAACGCCCCACTCGGCAACGACTCTGACGCCTCGCGCCCCTGAGTTTTTCGTACGCGCGACACTTCCTTGTCTCAGTGCGGACGCCGAAAAGTCGCCTCGCCGTCAGCAAGATCCTGCAATCCGACCGGGCTCGGTTTCCTCTAGTTGTAGTGCGGGGTAGCCAGCGTGATTTGGTGGTCGTTGTTCCCGCACTGGTCAGAAACTAGCGCGGCCAGAGTCAGCCCCTAAACGACCGGAGCCTAACGTGTCTGGGTCACGGCGATTAGCCCATTCACCTTTCGTAGCTGGTCGGGATTGCGGACCGCAGAATCGAGGAGAGTTGGGGATCCTACGACGATCGCGAGTGCCTTGGCGCGGGAGATCGCGACGTTGAGACGGTGGGTGTCGTAGAGGAAGTCGATGCCTCGGGGAGCGTCGGCAGCCGAGGAAGAAGCAAGGGAGTAGATTACGACGGGGGCTTCCTGACCTTGGAACTTGTCGACGGTGCCCACGCGGACGCCATCGGGCAGCGCCGCCCGCAGCCGTGCGACATGGGCGTTGTAGGGGGCCACAACCAGCACGTCCGTCGGACCGACCGGATGCTCGGCGCCGTCGCAATCGGTCCAGGTGCCGGCCAACAGGTCGGCGGCGATCTCGGCGACGCGGGCGACCTCGCTCGGAGAGGTCGATTCGTTCGCTACGTGTGCGACTGGTACCCAACGCACGCCCGCTCCGACCCAGGGCGCGGCGTGCACGAGTTGGCGCTCTCGGTCGGGCGCGGATTCCAACCGGCCTTCGTACATCAGCCTCGACACGACGTCGGCGAGCTCGGGATGCATACGGTAGGTGAGGTCGAGGAAGACGCCGCGATCCGCCGGGATGGTGGGCGCGCCGTCTAGCAGGTGGTTCAGAGCGGAGATGCCCGCGCCGTCGGGGTGCTGCGCCTGGGTCGGTTGCATGAGCTGCTGGGGGTCACCGAGCAGCACGAGTCCGGCTGCGGCGCGGGAGACGGCGACAGCATTCGCGAGCGAGAACTGCCCGGCTTCGTCGATCACGAGCACATCGAGGGAATCTTCGAGGTCCTCGCGCGCCCACAGCCACTGCGTCCCGCCGACCAAGTTGTGCGTGCCGTCGGTGAGGGCCCGGACGACGTCGTTGTTCTCCCCGGTGTGCTGAATGAGGCCGGCGGGTGGGGCGGGCTTGTTCTTGTGCAGGGCCCGGCGCCCCACGGCCTTGAGCAGGTTCGCAATCACGGCGTGGGACTGGGCGGTGACCCCGACGCGCAGACCGTCGTCGAGGAGGGCCCGGATCAATTCGGCGCCGACGGTGGTCTTGCCTGAGCCGGGCGGGCCTTGGACTGCGAGCGCCGTGCCGCCGAGGTGGCGCCCTACGCGGACGACGACGTCGCGTGGCAGTTCCCCCGCCGAGGGTGCTAGTCCGGCCGGCACGACGCGGTCGAGGAGCGCGCGCCCGAGGGGCTGCGCGTCGTCGAGAATCTCGCGGGCGGTGCGGGCGAGCGACTCGCGCATGGCCTTGGCGTCGATGGGTGGCTCCGGACCGAGTCCACGTGGGCGCGGCGGCTGCTTGCCGTTGCCGACCTTGAGGTCCAACCAGCCTGCTTCTGGGTCGAGGCTGGTGATCTCCCCGGCCAACTTATGGGTATCGACATCGAAGCCTTTGCCGGAGACCTTGGTGTCCTGTGGGGGGAAGGGGTAGCGCCAGATCGTCGATCGGGCCGGTTTGGGCAGCGGGCCCAGGGACAACGGTTCGCCGATCCCGCCGATGCAGGCGCCGTCGGCGGTCAGCTCGTCGTCGGAGAGATCGCCGACGCGGAAGTGGTCCCACCAGCCGGGCTTGTCCTCACGACGATGCCACCCGACAAGGCCTCCCAACAACGCGTGCCCTGCGGCACGGAGCTCGTCGGCCAAGGCGACTTCGGCAGCCTGCGATTCTCGCAAGGCCTCTGTGGGCGCCCCGTCCCCGTGGGCCGGGCGGGGCTGCGGGCCGTGCTCTGCTTCGAGTTCGGCGCGCCGCTTCTCCAACCAGACGTGCAAGTCGTGCGTCGATTCGACGTCCTCACGGTTGTATTCGGCGATGTCATCGAGGATCTGCTGCCCACCTTCGACCGTCCACCGCTCGTACTCGATCACCGAGGACATCGCGTTGGCGACACCGTCACCCTTGAGGCCGTGGCGTTTGGACTCGTCCCAGTAGAAGTCCTCCAGCTTCTTAATCGAGTAGCTCTCTTTGCTCACCCGCAGGCCCTGGCGTACCACGGCGTACAGGTCGACGAGTCGTTCGCCACGCAGTAGCAGGTCGAAGTCGGCTTCCCCAACAGCGTGACGCTGGGTCAGACGTGCAAGAGCCGTCCGCTCGTAGGGCGCGTAGTGGTAGATGTGGGCGCCAGGGTCGGCCTTCACCCGGGCGACGAGGTGAGCGAGCA
Organism: Sporichthyaceae bacterium; assembly: GCA_052387905.1. Lineage (GTDB taxonomy): Bacteria > Actinomycetota > Actinomycetes > Sporichthyales > Sporichthyaceae > JBQTII01. The sequence goes on from JBQTIR010000024.1 coordinate 118,499, forward strand.
GGTCGCGGGTGAGGACAAGTTCCTCGTCGCGGTTGTGCGCCCAGAACGTCGTGAACTCACCGGCGCGGTCCCAGATCCCAGCGAGGTACTCGCGTCCCTCACCACCTTCGGCGTAGGGATCGCCTTCGAAGTCCAGGTACACATCGCCCACGCTCGGTTCCGGCAGGCGCAGCAGGCCCTGGCCCGGCGCGGGATCGAGCAGCTCGAAGTGGGGGGACTTCGTCATGCGCTCGCGCATTTGAAGACCCGCTTGCGAGTGTAGCCGCGCGCGGCTCGTCGCACCGATCGTGCTCGGTAGCGAAGCGGGATCTGCAGCAGCCAGCGCGGCGACGGTGGTGATGCCGGCGTCTTCGAGGGCGTGTCGGTGGTCGCTGCGCATGAACGCCACCAAGGAGAGGTGATCGGCACGCCGCCACCCGATCTCGCACCGCGCCGCCCACCGGCACTGGGCGCAATGCGCCGTGGGTTCGGCATCGGTTGGAGCGGGGTCGGCGATGGCCTCCCGAAGCCGTCGGGCAGCGCGCTCGGCGTAGGCGGCGACGTCGGCGTAGCGGTAACGACGCTCTGCTTTGTCGCCGGTGACGACGGTCAGCCAGCTCGGGGGCCGGCCCTGGAGACGCTGCAGGTGCGTGCCGTACTCGGCCATCTGCACGAGCGCCGCGACCTTCATCCGCCGCGCAAGCTTGGTGTCCGCCACGTCATACGAGTACGGGCCGAGGCCGCTCGGTTCGTTTACTCGCAGCAGGAAGTCCGCGTGCCCGCGGCGGTCCCCATGCAGGAACGTGGCCTGGTAGATCACCTCGGCGCCGGCCAACATCGCGGCGGTGGTCTGCGCAACGCGGGAGGTCAGCGGTTGCTTTTCGGCGATCTCAACGACGTTGAGCCCGCGGGTCTTCAAGTCCGCGAGATAGCTGGCCTCGTGGTCCAGGCCCAGCCGGAACACGATCTCCAGCGCCTCGTCGACCTCGTCCGGGGCTTCAAGTTCCCCGCGGGCGGCGCGCATATCCAGAGTCGTCAGGTGAGCGCATGCCAGGTGCTTGGTTAGGTCGGTCGGGCTCAGGACAAGGCCGTCCCCGCTGAGGTTCACGCGTTCGTCCTGCGCATGGACATCACCAAGGACCATATGCGCAGGGCGTGAGACGGATTTTGCGCAGCTTGCAGTTGGTCATGGTCGTCATCGTGCCACCGACCGCCGACAGCCCGTGGTGACCGCGTGGGCGCCGTCCGCCGCGCTGCTTGTCAAGGCGGTTGCGTACCTGGAGCCAGCCCTGTTGGTCAGTAGGGTGGTGTACCACCAAGTTCTTCCCGGAGGCCAGCGATGTCGGACCTTGCGGGAGCCCCGGCTGAGGGAGCGCCCCCTCAGCTCAGTGATCTCGACATTCCGGTTGCCGCTGCTACAGCGCCTACGTTGAGCGGTCCCCCGGTCACCCCTCAGCAGCGGATCTTCTTCTACTCCGGGGACGAGTGGGAGATTTTCATCCGAGAGTGGGCGACGGGGCTCGCGGAGTCCTACGAGCAGATCAAGCGGCTCGGTGGTCCGAATGATCGCGGTGTGGACGTCGCGGCGTTCAAGACGTTGCACGGATTCGAAGGTCCGTGGGACTGCTACCAGGGGAAGCACTATGCCGGCGCGATCACATGGTCCGATGCGTTCCCCGAGATGCTCAAGGTCTTCGTGGCTGTCGTGGGTGGGCATTACCGTGCTCCAGATTGCTATGCATTCCTCGCTCCCCGGGGATGTGGACAGGGCCTCAACCGCCTACTGAGCAAGCCGACCGAGCTTCGCAAGAAGTTCCTTGAAGAGCTGAGCGGACACGGTGCAGTGTCAGCGCAACTCGACGCCCAGGTCCGGGACGGGGTCCGTGTGCTGGCCGAGACGACGGACTTCGCGCTCTTCCAATCCGTCGAGTTGCTTGATGCCTTAGACGTACACCGTCGCACTCCGTATTACGTCTCGCGGTTTGGCGGCCCGCTTCCGCTGAGACCGCCGGCCGAGGGCCCTCCCGAAGCCATCGCGGCACACGAGGCCCGGTACGTGGGTCAGCTCGCGGAGGTGTACTCAGAGCTGCTGCCGGCCGAGGTTTTCGACGGAGCGTCGTGTTCCGCGCACGCGCAGTTTGGCCTGCACTTTCAGCGACAGCGTGTCGCGTTCTACTCGGCCGAAGCTCTCCGCCTGCACGCAAGGGATTCGGTCCCGGCGGGCACGTTCGAGACGTTGCAGGACGACGTGCACGCGGGCGTGATCGAGATGGCGGACACTTCGCATCCGACTGGAATGGCGAAGCTCACCGAGGTTCTGACCGCCTCGACTCAACTTGACCTGACCGCCCACGCGTTGATGTCGGTGTCTCGAATGGAGGACCGGAAGGGGATCTGCCACCAGCTCGCCAACGACGATCGCCTCACATGGGTCCAAGGGCAGCCATGACGAGTCCGCTGAACAGTCCTCTGGAGACTGCGATCAGGGTCCTCACGATCTTGGTCGAGGCATTCCTATCTCGGTTGGACATCAACCGACTCGTGCTGTTGGACCATGGGCTTCTGCACAGCGCAGACCTCGGCGGCCCCGCGAGCTTGCATCCACCAGTTCCAAGCCGTGCCGGTGAGCTCGGCGTCAAGCGGCAACGGATTCAGCTCGGCATCGAAGTATTGGTTCGAGCCGGCCTCGCGCACATGGAGCCGCGCCGGGACGGCATCCAATTTTGGGCCGCTGATGGGGCAAAGAGTTTCATCGGGCTGTTCGAAACCGATTACGCCTACGCTCTCGCCGCGCGCGCGGCGTGGGTCGTGTCGCAGTTCGGGGCGCTAACCGATGGGGATCTCCGTCAGGCGATGCGGAGGGCAGCCGGACACTGGGCTGAAGAGTTCGAGCACATCCAGGCCACAGCCGGCAATGGAGCGTGACAGCCGTGCCCATTGTCCTCACCCACCTGACGTTCATCGGCGCAGCCGTCCCACCTGCCTCGGTCGAGTTCGGACCGAAGCTGACTCTCGTGCGTGGCCCATCAGACACGGGAAAGTCGTACATCGTCGACGCGATCGACTTCATGCTCGGAGCCAGCGCGCTTAAGGAGATTCCAGAGCGGGTTGGGTACTCCACAGTGCTCCTGGGAATCGAGCTGCCTACGGGCGACGCGGTCACCCTGGCGCGCGCGGTGACCGGGGGCAAGGTCTTCCTCTTCAAGTCCGATGTCCGCGAAGGCCCCCTGGCCGTGCCCGACGAGCAGTTGTCGGCGAAACACAGCTCGAAGAATGCGCGGAATCTGTCGCGGTACCTGCTCCAGCACCTCGACCTCGAAGGCAAGCGCATTCGCAAGAACAGCCACAACGAAACAGACTCGCTGAGCTTCAGGAATCTCGCTCATCTCTGTGTGGTGGACGAGACCCGGATGCAGGCTGACACTAAGCCTGCGCTCACCGGGAACTTCACCACCCGGACCAAGGAGATCTCGGTCTTCAAGCTGCTTCTCCAGGACGAGGACGATGCCGGTCTTGTCGCCACCGACTCCGGTCAAGAAGGGTCGCGAGTCGTAGGGGCCCGGTTGGAGGTCATCAACCGGCTGCTTGGTGGATTGGAAACGAAGCTGGCGGAGACTCCCGAGTCGTCCGAGCTTCGCGACCAGTTGGTGCTGCTGATCAGGACGATCGAACAACAGAGCAGCGCCGTGGCGGCGATTCTCGCCAGAAGATCAACGGTTGGTGACGCGCTTCGCCGGTCGCAGCAGTCCGTTGCTTCGGCTTGGTCCGAACTCAGTGACTTGGTCGCCCTTCGCGGGAGGTTCGAGCTCCTGCAGCAGCAGTACGACTCTGACTTGGACCGTCTCGCGACTATCCGCGAGGCCGGAACGTTGCTCGGGTACTTCACCCCGGGGACTTGCGTGTTCTGCGGTGCGGTGCCGGCGGACCAGCACTTCAACATCGACTGCGAGGGCGACGAGACTGCGTTCCACGCATCCGTCGAAGCGGAAATGGTGAAGACGGTTGGACTTCGAGGCGACCTCGTATCGACTTTGGCTGACATGGCTGATCGTCGTGCTGAGCTGTTGGTCGCACGGCAAGCGGAGCAGAGCCGAGCCGAAGAACTTGTCCGCGAGCTGAACGCCCTCGACGCCGAGCTCACTCCGCAGAACGACGACCTTCGGCAGCTTTTGTCAGTGCGGAGCGAGGTCGAGAAATCGCTCGGATTCTACGATCAGATCTCCGACTTAGAGCGGATGAAGACGCAGATCGAGGACGAAGCTCAGACCGGCAGCGCAGCCGCGGCTACCCAGCTCAGTTTGAGCGCGCTGCGTGAGTTCTCGGCGGAGCTATCGCAGCGATTGGCTGATTGGGGCTACCCGGAGGCGGATGCGGTGCGGTATGACCGCGCGGAGCAAGACATCCATGCTGGTGACCAATACCGCGCGGCGCACGGTAAGGGTGTTCGTGCCATCCTTCACGCCGCCTTCACACTCGGGCTCGCTCAGTACTGCCTCGATCGCGAGATTGCCCACCCCGGCTTCGTCGTGCTCGATTCCCCTCTGGTCACGTACCGGCCCCCGGACGCTGCAGCTGACGAGGTCCTGGATCCGTCGTTACCCGTGGGGGTTGTCGCGGCCTTCTACAGGGATGTTCAGGCGAGGTTCGACGGCCAAGTCATCGTCATGGAGAACCTGGACCCGACCGAGCCGCTGCAGGTGGAATCCAAGGACATTGTCTTCACGAGGCGGAACGATCGCGGTCGGTATGGCTTCTTCCCCCCACGCCCGCATGGCGGCGAGGGGTGAATGTTGGGGATTGCAGCCATCAATCATGGGCGCCGAGCGAGTAGTCGGCTCGGCTGTGTCGGACGCGTTGCGTGCGGACCGCGCGCGTCGGGGGCGTCGACGCGGGCTGGAGTGCCCCCTGTCGCTCCCTTCTCGCGGGGCTGTCAGCTGAGATAGCCGCTTGGCTCTGGCACCCTTGCGTCAAGGGTGGAGGGCGCACCAGCTCGGGCAAGAGGTCGAACCTCACGCGTTCGACCGGCGTTCTCGCATCTCGTCGCGAGGGCAGTCGATCTCGAACCTTTCCGCGCACACATAGGAGCGAGAGCTCACGGATGGCCGTGGGCACCGGCACTCCGGGTGGCGCGATGACGTGGATCGGTGGAAGCGCGGAACGACTGCGGCTGCAGGGAACGACGGGCGGGAGTTCGGGGTCAACCAGGAGTGCGGGCAATCCGGGGATCGACCCGAACAACAACGGTCTGCCTGGGCTTGAGGTCCTGCGCGAGCTGGTCGGCGCACTACTGACGTGGGGCCTGATCGCGTGTGTGGCCGGGCTGGTCGTCTCGGTGATCATCTGGGCGCTCGGGCACCACCAGGGCAACTACTCCCACGCCTCCAGCGGCAAGACGGGGGTGCTCGTGGCGGCCGGCGGGGCGCTGCTGATCGGCGGGGCGAATGGGATCATCGGCTTCTTCTCAGCCATGGGAACGCGGATCCAGTGACAGCCGCAAACCTGGCATGCGTCGGACCCCTGGATCCGCTGTGCAACGTCGTCGGTGGGGTGGTCGGCTCCGCTACGGATGCCGGTTCCGGTTTCGTGCTGGACGCCCTCGGCCATGCGTTCGTCCGCGCGGCGGAGTCGGTCACCACGACCGCGCTGGCCGCGCTGGACACGGGCACCCGGGTCGACCTGGGCGCCGACTGGTTCCGAGCCAACGTGGCCGTGATCGGCGCGGTCACCCTTCCCGTCGTCATGGGCCTGCTGGTCGCGCAGGTCATGACCTCGGTCCTTCGCCGTGAGCCCGGCGGGTTGGCGCGCGCGGCTGTCGGCTTGGGCAAGGCGTTCCTCGGTGCGGCGCTCGCGCTATCGGTCACCCAGGCCAGCCTGATCGCAACGGACGGGATCTGTGAGTTCATCGCTGCCTCCAGCGGGACCACGGTGCATGGCGCCGCGGAGCGCTTCCTGAACATCACCTGGCTCGCCGGGCCGACGGCCGGTCCCGTGCTGCAGATGCTGCTCGGCATCGGGATCATCATCGGTTGCCTGGCGTTGTGGGCGGTGCTGCTGTTCCGCAAGGCCGCGCTGTTGTTGGTCGCGGTGTTCGCGCCGATTGCGTTCGCCGGCGCGGTGTGGGACCAGACCCGGGTGTGGGCGCGGCGTTGGAGCGAAATCGTCGTCGCGCTCGTGTTGTGCAAGGTCGTCATCGTCGTGACGTTCGTGCTGGGCGCCAGCGCGTTCACCGGCACCGGACCCAGCCTCGCGGCGGACGGTGCGATGCCGGACCCCGCGCTCGTGCAGTCGGCCGGCCTGTCCGACGTGCTCGTCGGGCTGATCCTGCTCGCAATCGCCTCGTTCGCGCCGTGGCTGACGTTCAAGTTTGTTCACTGGGGTGGCATGGAGGCCGCGTCCGTCATGCACTCCTCGATGGCGGCCAACCCGATCTCCCGTGCCGGTGGTGCCGCGGGCACGCAGGCCCGGTCCGCAGCCCAGCAAGCGCTCACCTCCTCCGTCACGGCAGGGGCGGGGGGAGCAGCCGCCGCCCGCCGGGGCGGAGCGTCCCGTGCGTCCGGGTCGGGCGCAGCTTCGCTCGCGGCGGGTCTCGGCGCGACTCGACCCACGAAGCCCGGCGGAAACAGCGGACCGACATCCCGGAAGGACGAGCGATGACAGCGACGCAAGCCACCGAGGTCCGCTTCGGGCGCCTGGAGCGCCGCGGTCTGCTCCTCGGCCTGAGCGGTGCGCAGCTTGTACTGGTCGGCACGGCGCTGGTTCTGGTCGTCGCGGCAGGGATGTCCGCCGGGCCCGCAGGTCTCCTGCTCGGTGCGCCGTTCTGGGGCGGAGCGCTCGCTGTGGCGCTGGTCCCGGCGGGCGGCCGTCCACTCGTCGAGGTGCTCCCGACCGTGTTGCCGTGGGCGGCTCGTCGCGCACGCAAGGCCAACACCGTGCTGGCCCGGACCATCGAGCCGCCGGACGACCTGGCGATCCCGGGTGTGCAGGGGCGACTGCGGATCTCCGCCGACGCGGCGACAGGCGCGGCGTTGATCCGTCGCGGGGGCTCACGTGGGGCCACAGCCCAGGTCACCGTTGTCGCGCGAGTACGCGGCCGTGGGTTTCTACTGGAGGACTCGGCCACCCAGGACCGACGGGTCGCGAGCTGGGGCCGGTTTTTGGGCTCGCTGGCCCAGCTTCCCGGCGTCACTGGGGTCCAGGTGCTGCACCGCACGAGCGTCGGCGGATCAGGTATCCGCACCTGGTGGGCCGGCCAGTCCGCACCAGCATCGGCGTGGGCGGCTCGGGTCCTCGACGAGGTGGAAGGTGACACCGCTGGCGCCAGCAGCGTCGAGTGCCTGATCGCGGTGAGCATGCGCCCACGTCGCGGAGCCGACGTCACCGGCGCGATCGGGTCGCTGGCTGAGGCGTTGGATGCCGCGGAACTCGCTGGGGCCGAGTGGTTGACGCCACGTCAGTTGGCCCGAGCCCTGCGGCGCGCGTACGACCCGGTTGGGGTCGGGAGGCAGGACACCGAGGGGGACGGCCCCGCCGGACCGATGGCTGTTGCGGAGAAGTGGTCGCACGCGCGCAGCGACTCGGCGTGGCACGCGACGTACTGGATTGCGGAGTGGCCGCGCTCGGTCACTCACCCGGGATTTCTCCGGACCCTGCTACTGGCGCCGGCCGCAGGTCGGACGTTCAGCCTCACCGCCGAGCCGCTGCCGCCGGCCAAGGCGCTGCGGGAGATCCGACGGGCCCGCGCCGAACAGCTCGCCGATGCCTCCACCCGGGCGCGGATCGGGCGGGTTGAGGAGGAGTCGTCGCGTGCTGCTGCGGCGGAGCTGACCCGCCGTGAGGAGGACCTGATCGCCGGGCACGGCGACTTGCGGTTCGTGGGTCTGATCGCCGTCTCTGCGCCGACGCTCGACGAACTGGAGGACTCATGCGCGTCACTGGAATCGTCGGCGGGGCAGGCCGGGTGCGAGCTGCGACGGCTGGTCGGCCAGCAGGTTCAGGCCTATGCGGCCGCGGCGCTGCCGCTGGCCCGGGTGTTCTCATGACGACCCGCTTCGGCCGCCTGCGCGTTCCTGCGCACCGCGCCAGCTCGGCGACGTTGTCGGGTGCGTATCCGTTCCTGGCACCGGAGCCATGCCGCCTCGGCGCGCTGGTCGGCTCGGACGCGTTGACCGGTGAACCGTTCTCTTTCGACCCGTGGGCGCTGTACGCGGCGGGGGCCTTGACGAACCCGAACATGGCGCTGGCCGGGGTGATCGGGTCGGGGAAGTCGGCGTTGGCGAAGTCTCTGGTCGTGCGGGCGATCGCGTCCGGGCGACGGGCGTACGTCCCCGGCGACCCGAAGGGGGAGTGGTCGGCCGTCGCCGAAAAGGTCGGCGGTGTAGTCCTACGTCTGGGACCCGGGCTGTCTGCGCGCCTCAACCCCCTCGACGCCGGTGCTGGTACCGCGGATGCGGCGGGGCAGCGGTCCCGGGTTCTCGCGGCGGTGGCGGAATCCTTGCTGGGTCGCGAACTGGCGCCGGGGGAGCGGGCGGCGTTGGACGCCGCCGTCGTCTCCGCCGCGGGTCGTAGCGGCCGGCCAGTGGTGTCCGACGTCGTGAGCGCGCTGGTTGACCCTGACCCCGCCCAGGCCCGTGACGATGGGGTGGCGCTCACCGATCGGGTCGAGGACGGTCGCGACGTCGCGCACGGGCTGCGCCGGCTGGTGCGCGGCGATCTGGCCGGCATGTTCGACGCGCCGTCGACGGTGACGCTCGATCCGCACGGACCGATGGTTGTCGTCGACCTGTCCGCGCTCGGCTCGGACGACCTCGCGGTCGCGGTCGCCATGACCTGCGCCGCGTCCTGGCTCGAGGGCGCGCTCGCGGCCGCCGCCTCCGCCGGTGACCCGTCGGTCGGGCGGTGGATTGTCTACGACGAGGCCTGGCGGCTGCTGCGGTCCCCTGCGTTGATCCGGCGGATGCAAGCGCAGTGGAAGCTCTCGCGCGCCCACGGCATCGCGAACCTGCTCGTCCTGCACCGGCTCTCCGACCTCGACGCGGTGGGCGCCGAGGGCAGCGAGGCCCGGGCGCTCGCGGCCGGTCTGCTCGCTGACTGCTCGACCCGCGTGGTGTATCGGCAGGAGACCGATCAGCTGTCCGGCACGGAGGCCGCGCTCGGTCTGACCGACACCGAGCGGGCGCTGCTTCCCTCCCTTCCGCGTGGGTGCGGGCTGTGGAAGTTGCCTCGTGCGTCGCACGTCGTGCACCACCGGCTGCACCCTGAGGAGCTGGCGCTCTACGACACCGACGCCGCCATGCGCGGAGGGCCTCTGCTCGGGTTCGCGGCCGCGGACGGTGCGCGATGAACGCCCTCGACCTGGCGGAGCGCGCCACCCTGGGCTCGCTGCTGGCCGCCGATTGTGGACGTGAGGTTATCCGGTGGCTGCGGCCGAGCGACTTCGCCGATCCCTGGCACGGCGAGGTGTGCCGGGTCATCCGCGAGTTGTCCACCGCCGGCGCGCAACCGGACCCGGAGGCCGTCGGGTTGGCACTCCTCGGTCGCCTTGGCCCGACTCGCGCGGCAGTGGTCCGCATTGCTGGCCTGCTGCGGGTCGCGCCCGCCCACGCTCACCCCGCCACCTACGCGGTGATGGTCCTGGACGCAGCGCTTCGCCGCGAGGTCGCGTCCCAGGCGGTCCTGCTGCGCGCCGGTGCGCTGTCGGCGGTCCTCGATGGAAGCTCGCGCCCGATGCAGGCCGTCCGCGTCACGATCAACGCCACCCTGGACGCCGCCGAAGGCCGCTGGAACGCCGCAGCCCCCGGCCCCAACATGGCGCCCGCAGCTCCCGGGCAGCCAATGGGCCTCGGGGAGAGCACCTCGCTCGGGACTCGTCGGTTGCGGTCGACCGACCATGGCGTCGGCGCCGACCGATTCCTCAGGGCGCACCCCCGGCTCGACCCGGCAGAGGTCGCCGATCACGAGGCTGTGCTCGTCGCCGCCCTGATCGCACGACCTGCTGCTCTGGGTCCGGTCCGTGGGTGGCTGCGACCGGAGGCGATCACCAACCCGGACTGGCGGCCCGTGTACGCGGCGGTGCTCCGCGAGGCCGACCACGGCCGACCGATCGACCCCGTCACCGTCGCCTGGGAGATCCAACACCGCGCGGCAACACTCGGGAGCGGACCGGAACCCAAGGTTCTTCTCGCCCGCGTAGAAGCCTCGCTGGCTGCGAGCCCCGGATACCTGGCCCGTGTCGTCGCCGCGGACCACCTCCGACTCGCGGCCGAGGTTGCCGCCGAGGTGGTGTCTGAGTCCGCGCGCAACCCGGAGCTGGAGCTCTGGGAGGTCCTGGGCGTAGCCCGGACTCAGGTCGCGACGCTCACGACCGCAGCGCGGCCCCTCGCGGCCGGTGGTGCCGTGACCAGGACCTCAGCGATGACGCAGCGTCAGACCGTGATGCAACGGCGCGATCGGCCCGGACCGCTGGCTATCGAAGGACGGGAAGGATGACCCGGCGACCGCGCACCACGACCTCGACGCGGGGCGGGAATTCCGGCGGTCACGGCATCGACCTGACCGACCTGGCGCTCATCGCGTTCGCGGGGGTGCTCGCCGTGGGGGCCGTGTTGTGGGCCGGAGCCGCGTTGGCGGCGCTGGTGACGGGCCGCGGCGTCCCGGACGGCAGAATGCTGTCGGCGCTGGCCGCAGTCGGCTCTGCGACTGCCCCGGCGTCGGCGTGGCCGGAGCCGTCGGCGTTGCCGGGGCCGCTGGCCTACTGGGGTGCGACCTCGCTCGTGCTCACCGCGGTCGGCGTCCTCGCGTGGGCCTGCTTACGCTGGATCTCCCCCACGCTGCGAGGCACCAGCCGCGACCGGCGCGATGTCCGGACGCTGCCGGGATTGGCCACAGCCCGCGAAGCCCGTTCGGTCGCCGGCCGATCCGTCGTCCTTGGACGCACGGCCGTGGTCCGCCCCTCGCTTGCCGACGGCGGCGCAAAGGTCGCACCCGCCTCAGTCGGCTATCGCCTCGGTTGCGCCCGGGGCGCGGAGTTGTGGTGCAGCGTCGAGGATTCGGCGCTACTCGTCGGGCCACCGCGGATGGGCAAGGGCCTGCACGTCGTCATCCCCTGGGTCCTGGACGCACCGGGTCCGGTCGTCACCACCTCGACCCGCCCCGACACCCTCGCCCTGACCCACCAGGCCCGGGCCCGCCGGGGACCGGTCGCGATCTTCGACCCGCAACGCCTCGCCGGGCTCCCCGGAGGTTTGCGTTGGTCACCCGTGCGGGGCTGCGAGAGCCCGCGCACTGCCCTGGTCCGGGCCCGCGGCCTCGCGGCAGGCGCCGGGTTCGGTCGAAGCGTGTCCGACAGCGACTTCTGGTCCGGGCAGACCGAGACGGCGCTTCGTTGTCTGCTGCACGCTGCGGCGCTGGACGGCCGCCGCGCGATCGACGTGTATCGGTGGTCGCTGAACCCGGCACTGGCCGAGGACGCGGTTGCGGTGCTGATGCGCGAGTCCACCGCCGCCGACGGGTGGGCCGACGCGCTCGAATCGGCCATCCACGCCGACCCGCGCACCCGCGACTCCGTCTGGCTCGGTGTCCGTCAAGCCCTCGCCGCGTTGGCTGACCCCGAGGTGCTCGCCGCCGTCGACCCTGGACCTGGGGACCGATTCGACCCGGGGGAGTTCCTCGCCGAATCCGGCACGCTCTATCTGCTCGCCTCTGCAGTCTCGTCGGGGACCTGCGCGCCCCTGGTCGCGGCCTTCGTCGAGGACATCACCGAGACCGCCCGGGCCCGCGCCGCCCGCGCCCGCGGGGCGCGCCTGGATCCGCCGCTGCTGCTGGCGCTCGACGAGATCGCCAACCTCACCCCGTTGCCATCGCTGCCGTCGTTGATGGCCGAGGGTGGCGGATCCGGGATCACCACCCTCGCCGTGCTGCAGTCCTTGGCCCAGGCCCGGCACCGGTGGGGTGAGCACGCGGCCGATGCGATCTGGGACGCGGCGACCGTCAAGCTCATCCTCGGCGGCCTGGGCAAGGCCCGCGACCTGGAGGACGTCTCCCGCCTCCTCGGCGAGATAGACGAACCCACCACGACCTATTCCCACGGCCGCGGCGGTGAACGCAGCAGCTCAGTGAGTAGCCGCCAGGTCCCGGTGATGCCTGCCTCGGTGCTGCGGACCCTGCCGTTCGGCACCGCCGTCCTCCTGCTCCGCCACACCCGGCCCTCGGTCATCGACCTGCAGCCATGGACCAGCCGCGCCGACGCCGACCACCTTCGCGCCGGCCAATCCGCCATCGAGACCGCCTGCGCCACCGGCTCGCCAATTCTGCTGAAGGACGTGTCATGACCAAGCTTGTTGTAGCCGGCGGCGCCGTCGTTGCGTGGTTCGTCGCTGTCCCGGTGTTCGCCGTGTTGGCTGTTCTCGGCGGCCCGGGCCCGGCCGCCGGAGTGCCGGTCGCCGCGCCGGTCTCCTCGGCGCCCGCAATCCGGGCCGCCCTGTCGCTGGTGGGCGCGAACTCCGGGTGGTACCGGCTCTGTGACCGGCTCGCCTGCCGCGCCTACGGCCACGCCAACTCCGGCTACGCCTCCGCATCCGTGCACTGGGGCGCGATGCTCGCCGCCGGCTTCGCCCACCCGGGCGACCGCTGCCCGCCACCCGGATCGTTCGTGTTCTGGAGCACCAGTTCCGCCGACGGTCACGTTGCCCTCGTGGCCAGCAGCGACGCGGACTGCGACTCCAGCCGCATCACCCTCGTCTCCAACGACGTCCTCGACGCCGAACGCGGCAATATCGGCGGGGTCTACCACGTCACCCTCGCCCGCATCGAATCCGGCTTCGTGGCCACCGACCACTACCTCGGATGGTCCGAACCCGTCTGCGCAGGTGTAGCGATGACGGTGCTTGCTGATGGGGCGTCAGCATGAGCCGCGCCGAGAGCGGTGACCGGCTCGCTGCGGCGCACGAGCACCTGATGCGCGCCGTCGATGACCTCACGACCAGCGAAGCCTGGCGGCGGATGCTCACTGTCGCGGCCCGCTTCCCCTCCTACAGCGCGAACAACGTTCTGCTGATCGGGATTCAGCGACCCGATGCGACCCGTGTCGCGGGCATCCGTACGTGGAACTCACTCGACCGGCGGGTGCGCAAGGGCGAGAAGGGGATCGCGATCCTCGCTCCCTGCCTGTACCGGCCCCGGGCCGGTGAGCCCGTCGCGGCCACCACGCCGGCCGAACCCCGAGGAGGCGAACCGGTTCGGGAAGGCGGAGCCGTGGCACGTCAACTGCGCGGGTTCCGCGTCGTCCACGTCTTCGACCTGGCTCAGACCGACGGCGAACCACTGCCTGATGTCGCGCCCACAATCCTGACTGGACCTGCACCTCGCGAGTTCCTCGACCGGCTCATCAACGTCGTGGGCGCCGACGGCTACACCGTCGAACGCGGCGACTGTCGAGGAGCCAACGGGTACACCGACTTCGCCACCCACACCGTCCGGGTCCGCGACGACGTCCCCGAAGCCCAGGCCGCGAAGACCTTCTCCCACGAGCTCGGGCACATCCGCGCCGACCATGAGAACCGCTTCCTCGGCCGCTACGGCACGTCGGCCGGTTGCCGATCCCAGGCCGAGGTGGAGGCCGAGTCCATCGGCTACCTCATTGCCACGGCAGCCGGTCTCGATGCCACCGCCTACTCCGTCCCCTACGTCGCCGGCTGGTCCGGTGGGAACCGGGACCTGCTGCGCGAATCCGCCACCCGCGTCCTGTCCACTGCGCGCACGGCGATCCGCGACCTCGGCTTTGGCACCGATACCCGCCGCGCTGAGAGCGAACCGGCCGGTCGCTCCCTGGCTGGGATTGCCCTCACCCACTCGGCCGGGCTCGACCCCGCATCGCGCTGACCGCGTTGCAAGCCCTCCGCCCGCATCTGTGCACAACCCAGCTCGCCCTGCCCATCCACAGCCGCAGATGGACCGCTCGACCCGACCCGACGAAAGGTGACGCCATGACAACCGAATCCGCACCCATCGAGCCCCAGTTCACCGAGCCCAGCGACGCGATCTCCGAGGCCAGGTTCGCGATAGCCCGTCTGCAGCGACATCTCGCCCACGCAGTCGGACCACTGGACGCCTGCGCCGACCTGAGCAGCGTCGCTTTCGCGGTCCTGTCGCTGGAGTCGATCCGCCCGCGCTACCCGCCGCTCCCGCCGGACATCGCGCCGTCCATCGAGCCTCGCGCCGATCTGGACATCGCCGTTGCCGCGTTGCTGCACGCCAGCGCCGACGCCACGACCGCTCGCGAAACGCTGCGCTTCGCCTACGTCATCCGCGACCTCCGCGAGGTCGAGAACTCGCCCTACCTCGCGGCCAACTCAGTCCACCGGCGGTGAGGCTGTGGCAGCGGGAAGTCGCACTCGCCGCGCAGGCGCTCGCGTCCCTGCTCACCCGCGGCCCCAGCGAAGTCGACCTCGACGTCGTGGTGACCGCCCGAGCCGCGGTTCTGGACCACGTCGCCCACGTGCTCGGCGACCTCGTCCCGCGAACCCGCCCCGATCGGCCGCGCATTCGCCACTACGCCGTGCCCCTGGCCCGGGTCGAGGCCGACCCGATCGGTGGCCTCGCCCTGGTCCTGCAAGGCCGTGGTCGTCCCCACATGGAGCGCAGTCCCAGCGAGCTGTTCGACAATCGCAGGCCCGTCGGTCCATCCACCGCGGACTGGGTCGAGGTCGGCCGTCGCGCGCTGCTCGCTGGCCGATGCTGGGGCGGCCCCACCGTCGGCAACCTCGAACCCGACGTCGCCTGGGACGTCCTCACCGAGATCGCGGGCCTGGCCGAGGCGATCGCGGTTCTCGATACCGATCTCGGTGCGGTTGCCGGGCAGCGACCTGACGTCCACGCCCTCGTCGCCGCGACCGCCGGTCTGCGGGTTGCTGCCCGCGAGACCTTGGCGCTTGCCGCGCCCAACGGCGACGCGAGCCAACCAGCGGTGGCCGAGGCTTCCTCGGCGCCCATCGTCACCCCAGCGGCGGGGATCGCGGCCCGTGCGTCCCGAAACTCGACCTTGGCCCGCGACACGCGCCGCTTGACGATCCTGCTCGACCAATCAACCGAGGTGACGCCACATCACAGTCGTGCGTGCGCGCAAGTGTCCCGCGACCTCTGCATCCTCGCGGCAGGCACCGCGAGCAGCGTCACCGGCGGCGACCTCCGCCAGGAACTCGGCGACGTTGCCCGTGCCCTGCATGCGGCGGCCACGCGCGACCGCGGCGAGTTCGCACTCAACCCAGTCGCCGCTCCGGCGCTGGAGCTCCAACTGCGCGACCTGCACGCTTCGACCAGGCTGGCGTTCGCCACTGGCGTCACCCTGGATCCCGTCGACGCCAACCGCCTGGCGCGCCGGCTCCCAGATCTCGTCGAGATCCTCGCTGACAAAGCCCTCGCTCAAGTTGAGCACGGACATTGGGCGGTCCCCGATCGCAGCGAAGGCGCGACGCTGCCGTACGCCTTCGCCTCGACTTCGGACGCTGGCCTGACTCCACCGATGTTGCCGGCGCTCCGGCAAGCAGCGGGCGCCGCCGACGTCCTACGCCACCAGGTCGCGCACTCCGCGTCCGCAACCGCCGCCAACCCGGCTCTCTCGGCGGCGGTCGGAACCCTGAGCCCCGTCGTCCAGGAGCGTGCGGTGGCCAACCGCCGTCCGGCGCACCCCGCCCAGTCGCCTACCCGACGACTCGGCACCGGCATCTCGCGGTGAGTGTCGGACCCGGGGTGCACCGTGTCCGGCGTCGCCGTCCTGCCGACAACTAGGCAGACAAGGGGTATTGTCTAAATGCGGATCCTCGACAGCGCACGCAAGCACGGGATAGCCGACGAGGACATGCTGCACGCAGCCCGGCACGCAGTCCGCGCGATCACTCAGGACCGGGACGGTGAGCCGACGTTGCTGATCGGACCTGACCGCACGGGGCGTCATCTGGAGGTAGTCGTTGCCGACCTCGACACCGAAGACCCCCGCGTCATCCACGCCGACGTGCTGCGTCGGACTTTCTACCGGTTCCTCTGAGGAGGGGTGATCACGATGGCTAAGACCGACACCGCCGCAGACTTCCTGGCTGCGCTGGACCTGAGCGCTGTGCACGTGGACGACACCGAGGACCTCGCGGCCGTGGCTGCGGCCGCGGACCGGATGGCGCAGGCCGATACCGACCTGATTGAGGCAGTGAAGCGGGCGCGCGCCCAGGGGCGGAGTTGGAACCGCATCGCGGTCGCCCTGGGTGTATCCCGGCAGGCCGCCCGGCAGCGCTTCGGCCGCCTCGACTGCGCCGTTGACAAGCGCGCCCCGCGCCCTTGATGCGTAGTGACCACGTGTCGGCCTACGGGTAGTCCTGGATTACGACCCGATCAGCGCCTGAGAACCGCAGACCGCATGCGCGATGTTGGCCGTCGCCGTGCTGGCCGCCGGTCAGGAAAATCGGCTCCCGCCGCAGCAAGGTATGCAGGAACCACTTCTCCATCTTGCGCAGGCGCGAGTCCCTAACGGCGGCTTCCACAGCTTCCTCATGAGGCTCGGTGCCGAGACGTTCGATGATCTCGACCGAGCGGTTCGCGACGGCTGCCCAGTCGAACGCGTGATAGTCGCAGCTTGCGCGCTCGGCGTCGGTGAGCTGTTCGTAGAAGCGAACTGCTGCCTGTTGTCCGTCGCCGCAGTCGTCGCTCAGACGTCGGAAGCGGTCGCCGTACTTGCACCTGGACAGGTTGTGGGGCATCGGGAGGTCGGCAATGGGGATGATCCGATAGCGGAGGTTCGGCCCCTGGTCCTCGCTGTCCATGGGCGGACCGTAACCGTCGCCTCCGACAAAGTGAAGAGTGTCCACACAGGCCTAGTCATCGAACATGTGTTCGGTTACTGTCCGGCCTATGTTCTGCACCGGTGGCCCAAGGCGGGCCACTAGGCGAGTCGCCCGGTGGTGATGAGGCGTGCTGGAGGCGGGGCGCCGCGACCTCTGCAGGTCGATGTGCTCGACCTGCAGAGATGCCTCCCCTACTGTGCCGCGCATGGTTGCCGAGGCGTCACAGGAGAAGGGGCGCGTCGGCGTCTACGAGGTGAAGGCGTGGTTGGAGGCAACCACCTATTTCGCGATCTCTTGGGATGTGTACGAGTTCACCGAGCAATGCACTCGAAAGCGCTTGGACGGGCAACTCAAGCGGTACGACCTGGCTGGGAGGCTCATCGGCCCGAGGCAGGTCCCCGTGTTCGTTGAGGCCAAGGCGTATGACGTCGTTGGAAGTCAAGGAAAGGACTTCAAGGAGTTCCTCGTGAACGCCTACAGCACGACGGCTCACGAGATCGAAGAGAAGGGCGGTGATCCGGGTACAGAGTTCCTGTGGGTCACGACCCATCCGTTCTCACAGGGCGAGTGGCCGAAGCTCACCAGCCGGCAATACCTCGAAGCCTCGATCAAGGAGGCCCTGAAGGCGAATGTGGACTGCCTGGCCGGGAAGCCACTGGACCCGGATCTGGTCATTGCGGTGGCGCAGCGACTCTGGTTGTTGGTCCGCCACGAGCGCCAAAACGAGGTCTCGCTGACGAAGGATGAGTTGTTCAAGATCTACTCGCAGCTTGGGAGGTACCCGTGACTTCACCAGTTCTAGGAGCGGCGCAGGCCGCTGTGAACGAGGCGCTCGCTGCGTCGCGGCCCGAAGATGTCATTGAGGGCGTCAAGCAGGCGGTGCGCAAGGAACTCACCGGGCTGGATCCATCTGCCGAGATCGAAGACACCCGGTACTTCAACCACAGCTTCGTACCGGACTTCATGGTCAAGTGGACGGTGAACGGCAAGAAGGCAACGCGGGGTGTGTACCTCCGTCCCAGCTTGGAGTCGACGCTCGCAGCGCACGATCTCGAGGCGCTGTCCAAGGACTCGCCGGTCTTCCTATCGTTGAAGCCGTCCGTCGGTCCGGAACTGGATGCAGAGGTCCGCCGCGATGTGGTGGAGCACGCTCCGAACACCATGGTGACCGGGGTAGCGACGCTGGGAGAGTTCGCCAGCGACCCAGGGCACCAGGCACCGCTGGAATCGCTGATCCGGCCCAACCTGGTGCGCGGAGGACGGGGCCTTATCGCCAGCGACACGCTGAAGTCGCTCCGGGTGCCCTTGCAGGGCAGCGCCGACGACGCCCCCCTCCTGGAAGCGTTCGGGGAACTTGTCCGCGAGGTCTTCCTGCCTGAGTCCGCGACTCGGTTGGAACGTGCAGCACAGATCCTGGAGATCGGGCTGACCGGCGATGTCAGCTCCCTGATCCTGCCGAGCATCATTGATGAGCCCGCCGAGCAACTGATCGGAGGGCAGCTCTCATCCGCAGAGATAGACGTCCTGCTCCCGTACCTGCTGTCCAGGCAAGACGTAACGCAGGACCCGGCCTACTGGTCTTATCTGGGCGGGATGTTCGACCTGGCACGGCTGGAGGATCTGGGCGGGGTCCTGGCGGGCCTCGACCTGACGCCACTGCTCGCCGCGAACGTAGATCGCTGGACTGCCGTACGTGCCCAGATGGTCATCAACCCTGAGGACGGCGACTCGCCCGCCGCAGGCGAGTGGCGGTTCGTCGGGAACACGGTGGCCGTCTACAGGGGTCAGTGGCGAGTCCAGGTTGCGTCCAAGGGCAATCGTCTTCCAGGCCGTGAAGACTCGGCACCCGCGCGTTGGGACGCGCTCGTGCCCGTTCTGCAGGGTCGCCCGGTGACGCAGGTCGCGCTCAATGGTCTCCAGCGCAAAGTCAACGTGTTGACGGACCAGGCTGGTGGTGTCGTGGACGATGTGGTCGCGATCCGCGGCACTATCGAGGATGAGTTCCAGGTGCCTTCGGTGACGATCAGGACGTCGGCCGGCGATGACGGGATCGGTGTCGAACTCAACTTCACGAAGATGCTGGCAATCGCGGACCGGTCGGTGATCATTAGCGAGCTGGTGGATCTCGCCGTCGACGTCCTAGGCCACCGCGCGCCGGAAGCCGAAGCTGCGACCCCCGAGACGTCAGAGGACGACGGGGGCTGACGCTCGTGCCGTCGCACACCCTCGTGCAAGCCGATCCTGTACTGCTCACCCGTGGCTTACAGGGCCCGCCGGCAACGGGTATTCCTTCCGGGTCTTCTTGCCCGATCTGCTGAGCGATCAACGATCCGGCCGGTGCTCGCCCGGCCGGCAACCGGTACGTGACGCCCAGTCCGATAGGCGCTGGCGGGCCGAGTCAAAGTGCTGGTGCCACTCCAGCGGTGCACCGGGCGGCCCGGTGATGCAGTACGCGGCGATCCATGCGGTGCGCAGCGCGGAGAGCTCCTCGATCAGCGCACCGTGATTGTCCCAGCACTCGGGGACAACGCGGCGGTCGAGGGAGTAGCGCTCGACGGCCCACAGCACCCAGTCGGCCAGCTCGTCGAGAGCGTCCTCGGTCTGCGACTCGTCCAGGGTCGCCCAGCACAGTGGGAAGGTCGGGAACAGGTCGCTGGGGAGCTGTTCGGTCTCCGGTGCGGTCATCGCTGGATTCCTTCCGGTCGGGGTCGTCGCGGGCCAGCGGTACTGACGCTCCGCGAGCCGGGGTTTCTGAACTGGTCGCGGAGTGTGGCTGAGCGGGCGGAGATCAGGGCCTGGACCTCGGCCAGCGCGCGGTCGCCGTCGGTATCGCCCGGTGCGCCGCTTCGAGCCAACGTTTCGCGGATCGGGAACAGGTGGCGGAGCGACGTCGCTTCCGTCTGGCGGCGACGCAGGGTGGTGGTCGCGGAGAGCTCGGCGCCGTCGGTGGCGAGGACCTTCGCCAAGACATGACGTCCCGTCGGAACCTCCGGGGCGGTCGGGTCAGAGCACGTTGGGTCGATTCCGTCGACGGCCACGTAGGCGTGGTTCGACTGGCGCCCGCGGGTCATGGCGACGTAGAGCGTCTGCCGGGTCATCGTGTCGGTGGCCAGGAGATGGCCGTGGTCGACGGTCATGCCTTGGGCACGGTGGACGGTGGCGGCGTAGCCGAGCTCGACGTGTTCGCGGACGTAGGCCGCGGGGAGCCGCACCGTCGCGGAACCGGTCGGTCCGTGGGCGATCCCTGTCGCAGTGACGTCTAGTGCCCCGTCGGGGTGGATATCGGTGATCATCCACAGCGCACCGTTGCGGACGTATCCGCCGTCGGCGGTGTGTAGGCGGCGGTCGTTGCGCCGGGTGACGACGATGTCGCCCCGGCCAGCGGCCGCCTCATCGGCGAGGGGAATGCCGTCGGGCTGGACCAGGCCGGCGCCGACCCGGTCTTCTTGCGCGCGGGTGTTCAGGGCGTTGACGGTCGCCCGATCGGCGGCCAGCAGCAGCGAGCTTCGCCCGGCGGCAACGTCGGCGGCCCACGCGGTGTAGGCGTGGTCGAGCATCAGTTCGCTCGGGCCGTCGTGAATACGGCCGTGCTCGGCGTAATTGTCGACCGCACTGACCTTGCCGTCTCGTAGGGCGCGGGTCGCGTCGGCTTCCCACCGCTGACGGAAGCGCCACAGCCCTGTCAAAGACTGTGTGTGCGGGGTCTCGGCCAGTAGGGCGAAGCCGCCGCCGGCTCCCACGGCGCCGAGCTGGTGGTGGTCACCGACCAGGAGCACCTTGGCTCCCGCTTGTCCTGCCTGGTTGAGGATGCGGTCGAGGTCGGCGGTGGCGACCATGGACGCTTCGTCCACGATCACGAGCTGGCCCGGCTGCAGGGTGGCGGTTCCCCTCGTCAGGTCGCTGCCGTTGTCGTGGAGCCACTTGGCGGTGTTCTCGCACGTGATGCCGAGCGCGGCGGCGAGCTCGGCGGCGGCCGTGGACGAGGCCGCGAGTCCGACCACGCTGCCCTGTCCCATCGCGGATTCCCAGGTCGTGCGCAGGGCGCGCAGGGTCCGGGTCTTGCCGCTGCCGGCCGGGCCGACGAGGACATCGAGCCGGCGGGCGGAGGCCGCGATCGAGACCACCGCCTGCTGCTGATCCTCGGTCAGGTCGCGCCGACCGGGCATCGGGCGGGCGATCCTCGCCAATACCGCCTTCACTGCTGCGGCGTCGATTCGCGGCCCCGTGATGTCTTCGCCCGCGGCGAGCAGGCGGGCTTCGGCGTCGAGCACCGCGGCGGTCGTGAACGCGTGCTCGTCGGGCCGGGTGAACGCGCTGGACGCGTCGGCACGTTGGAACCGGCGCGGAGTGGAGAACATCGCCGGGGGATCAAGCGCAACGCACCGGTCGAGGGTCGCGGTGACGACGCGGTCGAGCAGGGCCACCCGTGCGTCAGGTGCGGCGGTGCGCAGGTGACGGGTCGCGCGGGCGGCCTCAGCGAGCAGGTTGGGCCGCGTCCACGTCGATCGGCGTTCGGTCACCGCATAGAGAACGACTCCGGCAAGCTCGGTGACGGCGTTGTCCTCGACGATCGCGGAGCCGCTGGCACCTGGACGCAGAGCGCGGGCCACCACGGCGTCGGGGCTTTGCCCGGTGAGGGTGCTCGCGGTGCCCCGCCACCGGGTGAACAGCTCGCGCAACGGCTGGACGGTCTTGTCCGGCCGGGTCGCCAGCGTGGCCTGCTGACGCAGACGCAGGATCTCGCGGCGGCTGGGTTCGCGGTCGTACCGGGAGACGAAATCGGTGACCAGCTCGCGCACATGGGTCTCGATCTGCGCGGATCGTCCCGAGAACGCGCGCAACAGGTTGTCGTCGAGCCCGTCGATCTCGAAGGCGGGACTGCGACGTTCGCCCCGGGAGCGCCAGCTCCAGCTCACCGGCAAGCGGGTAGCAAGCGCATCGGCAAGCAGGTCGTCGTAGACCTCCGAGCATGCAACGGCGGCGTGGTGCAGGGCGCGGGAGTCCAGAGAGCGCCACTTGCCGTCGGGGCCCTGGACCTTATTGGCGATCACGACGTGGGTGTGCAGATTCGGGTCGCCGGTACGGGTGTCCCAATGATCAAACGCTGCGGCGAGCATCCCGGCGGTGGCGACCTGGGCGCAGCCCTGGGCCCCGACGCGGGTGTGCAGGAACCGTTGCTCCACAAGGCCGAGCACCGCGGTCACGGCTTCGCGGTGGGCGTCGACAACGGCGCGTTGGGTGGCTTCGTCGCCGAGCGCCCACAGGACGCTCGCCGACTTCGGCACCGTGAACGTCAGGTCGAATCCGGCCACCGCAGCGCGCACCGGGCGCGCTCGCTCGACCTTCTCGATCTCCGCGCGCTGCGCTGCGAGTTCGTCCGTGGCGAGCGTGTCGGGCAGGCCGGCAAGCTCTTCGGCAATCCTCTCGTCCGCGGATTTGTAGGTCGGGTAGGGCATCCCGAGTGCCTTGCCGCTGACCGGGTCGTGGCCGGAACCGTAGAGCGCGGCCATCGCCTCCTCGGTGACCACCGTCCCGACCGCGATCCCGTTGCCTGCATCGACGCCGGCCAGCCCAGCCCCAAGCCACCGCCCGGCCGGGTAGCCGGACGCGGCGTAGTACGCCGTCAGCGGCGTACCTGGCTCACGGCATGCGTCGCCGCAGGCGGTGTGCCGCAGCAGGTACTTGTAGCCGGATCCCGCCGAGAGGCGGGCCAGCGACATCACGGCTCCCGCCGGCGGCGGGCTCGTTCGAGGGCTCCCATGTCCTACATGTGTGCGCGGCGGAGGCCGAGATCGACGGCGATCACCGAAGGTGCCAGAGGAGTGAGCTTGGCTGTTGGCCGTGCCGGCGCCTGAGAGTCCGTGCGGTGGTGCGGGTCGCGGGTGGTGGCGCAGCCGGTCACGATGAAGGGGCGGCGTTCGCGGATTGGCCTGACGGGACGTCAGGTTATGCCTGTCCGTGGGGATCCGCCATCGTCCGTGGCCATCCACCCCGGCCTTGCGGTGGCCGCTGTTCGCCGTGATCGACCGCAGCGGTGCGGCGGCGCACACTGATCGGGTGTCGCCCGGCGACGTCGTTCTTACTCAGGTGCTGAAGTTCGAGCCCGTAGAGCAGAGTGTGACGCGGGGTCCTCGGGTGTGCCGGAATGTTGCCATCGAGCACGCGGGTCAGTCTCCTTCGGTCCAAGGTCCCTCCGGGCGGCACGCCTGACCCGCGCCCGTCCGGGGCGCGGGAAAGACTCGGAGGAACGCCATGGACGTTCTCATCGATCGGGTCGCCGGCCTCGATGTCGGCAAGGCGACCGTCACAGTCTGCATTCGCACCCCGGGCCCGAAAGGGTCCCGGGTCAGCGAGACACGGACCTACTCCACGATGACCCGCCACCTGCAGGTGATGGCCGAATGGCTGGTGGAGAACGGGGTGACACTCGCGGCGATGGAATCGACCGCGA
The DNA here is from genome assembly GCA_052387905.1 of Sporichthyaceae bacterium. GTDB lineage: Bacteria > Actinomycetota > Actinomycetes > Sporichthyales > Sporichthyaceae > JBQTII01. Next base: position 141,752 of record JBQTIR010000024.1, read on the forward strand.
CCTACTGGAAGCCGGTGTTCTACTGCCTGGAAGAGCGCCTGGAGACCTGGCTGCTCAACGCCGCCCACATCAAAGCCGTCCCCGGGCGCAAGTCCGATGTCCGCGACGCCGAATGGATCGCCCGCTTGGTCGAACACGGCCTGGTCTCCCCTTCGTTCGTGCCGCCGCCGGAGATCCGCCGGCTGCGCAACCTGACCCGCTACCGGGTCCAGCTGATGGGGGACCGCACCCGGGAAGCGACCCGGGTGGAGAAGCTGCTCGAGGACGCCTCGATCAAGCTCTCGGTGGTGGTCTCCAACATCACCGGCGCCTCGGCGCGGGCGATGCTCACCGCCCTGGTCGAGGGGCAGACCGATCCGCACGCGATGGCCGATCTCGCCTACAGCAACCTGCGGAACAAGAAGCCCGCCCTGGCCGAGTCGCTGATCGGGCGCTTCGATGACCACCACCGCCTCCTCGTCGGCGGGATGTTGCAGCGTCTGGCCCAAATCGAGGCGTCCCTGAAGGCCACCGATGCCCATATTGCCGCGGCGATCACGCCCTGGCAGCACGAGTTCGAACTGCTCCAGACCATCCCCGGTGTCGGGGTCAAGACCGCGCAGGTGTTCATCGCCGAGACCGGCGCGGACATGGGCCAGTTCCACTCACCATCGCACCTGGCTGCCTGGGCCGGGCTCGCGCCGGCGGTTCACGAATCGGCCGGCAAATCCTGGTCGATGGGCACCCGGCGCGGCAACAAATGGCTGGCCTCGATGCTGGTTGAATCCGCGCATTCGGCGGCCCGGATGAAGAACACCTACCTCGCCGCGCAATACCGCCAGCTCGCCGCCCGGCGCGGGGCCAAACGCGCCGCGGTCGCGGTCGCCCACTCCATGCTGGTCTCGGGCTACTGGATGCTCGTGCGCGATGAGCCCTACCGCGACCTGGGACCGGACTGGTTCACCCGCGAGATCGATCCGGCGGTCCGGACCCGCCGCCTCGTCGCCCAGCTCGAACGCCTCGGCCACAGCGTCACTCTCGAGCAAGCCGGCTGAGCCGCGCGCCCTCCCCGCCCACCTCACCCCGGCCAAGGAGCCGGCCTTCGCACCGATCCGGGCTGCCGCCCGGAGCTGCCGCGCGTCTGGTTACGAGAACTCACGGGTCAGTGCTGGGGTTATGGGGGTTGGTTGTTGGAGGTGGGCGCGCGGCTCGATCGGTTCGTGGGCAGGCGGCATACATAGGGGAAGGAGGTCGATGATCATGACGCAGGAAGGTTCGACGAGCGGGACCGAATTGCCCGCCGCGCAGCCGGCTGGCCGCGTGTGCCACCGGGTGTGGCTAGAGGTCACGTATGCGGAGAAGGACGCCGCCAAGGCCGCGGGCGCGCGTTGGGATGCCGCTGCCCGTCGTTGGTACGCACCCGCCGGGATCACCCCGGGACTCGCCACCTGGGCCGTGCGTCCACCGATCCCCGAGATTCTGCCCGGGGAGGACCGCACCTTCGGCGGCGGCCTGTTCATCGACCCGGTGCCCACCTCGTGCTGGTTCACCAACGCCCGCTCGTGCATCAGCAGCCGGGATTGGAACCGGGTCCGCCGGATGGTCAACGACCGGGCCGAGCGCAGATGCGAGGCGTGCGGCGCCGCACCCGACCGGGACGCCGGCCGCTGGCTGGAGGTCCACGAACGCTGGGAGTACCTCCTCGATCCGGCCCAACCGGTCGGCACGCAGGTGCTACGCCGGCTGATCTGCCTATGCACGCCCTGCCACACCGCGACGCACTTCGGGCTCGCCCAACTCGGCGGGCGCGCCGACGAAGCCTTCGCGCATTTGTGCACCGTCACCGGGATGTCCGCTGCCGAAGCGGGCGGGCATCTGGGCGCGGCGCGGGCGACGTGGATGCTGCGCAACCGACGCACCTGGAACTTGGATCTGGGCATCCTGACGGGCGCAGGTATCGAGTTGTCCGCTCCGCCGGACGCCGCTCGCCGAGCGGAGAACGCTCGTGCTGTGGCCAACGGGCAGTCGACCCCGTGAAGTGAAGGCGCATGGACCTTGTGAATCTGATAATCCCGTCAAACCGTCATGACGGCGACACTGTGGATATGGGGCGACGGAAGACAACGGTCTACCTGGACGCCGATCTGCTGGTGGCGACCAAGGTGCTTGCCGCCACGGGTGGGCTCAGCGAGAGCCAGGTCGTCGAGGATGCCCTTCGGGCGTACGTTCGCGCTGGTCGGATGGACGCCGCGCGCGTGAAGCTGGGTGACCTCATGGATCGGATCGCCACCCGCGGCGATCAGCCGAGTGACGATGAGGCGATGACCCTCGCAGTCGAGGAAACGCGGTCGGTGCGCTCGGGCCGCCCCGCCAAGTCCGCATAGGTGGCACCGCGAGCGGTGGCCGACACCAACGTGTGGGTGTCCGCTGCCATCGCGCCGCTCGGTGTGTGCGGCCAGGTTCTGCGCGCCGCGCTAGCCCAGTGGTGGGAGCCGGTTGCCTCTCGGGTGCTCTAGGTTGGCCGGGGCACTTGCAATCCGCAAGGCCCAGGCTGCCCGGGCGCCGATTTGGTCTCCCAAGAGATGAGGCACGGCCATGTTTGGCAAGAAGAGCGCGGTGTTCACGCCCGTCGCGTCAGAACTTGATGAGCAGTGGTTCACGACTTGGGCTCGGAACCTACTAGAGCGCAAGGCCCAACCATTGTTAGTCGAGAACGTGGCAGCACTGTTCACCAAGGCGGCGATGGTCATCGATCACGACTGTCGCACCTACGTCGAGCGATGCTGCTCTAAGGATGGACTCGACTATTACCTCCGCTATCGAGCGTCTGACGAGCTCACGCCGTGGGGCCTGGTCGCCGTCACCCTTGGCGCCCGCCGCGACGGTGATAGGCCCACCCGTTTCAATGTCGAGGGGCGCGAGACGTCGAGCTGGTCCGAGTTCGTCCTGTCCGATGTCAAGAGCAAGATCGCCCGCTTCACCGAGATCATGATCGACCCCTCGGTCGCTGGCTGAACAGGGGCCGCGGAGAGCGGTCATTGGATCGGTAGACCCACCGCATCTGGACGGTTCTTGCGAAGCGCGCGCAGCGTCTCTGCAAGACCCTTCTGCCGGACGACGCCAATCACCGCACGAAGTCCGTCGCCGTACACCGGATCCGGATTGGTTAGCAGCATCTTGGCGTACTGGACATTCTCCGCGTCGGACTGTCCTTCCAGATGGATAACGGCTAGAGCTTCCGCGAAGCCTTCGATGATCCGTGGGCCGAGCCGAGCCGAGCCCGGCGAGCCGGCCATCGCTGCGTGGCCGAACTCGTGGGCGATGACGTGACGGAACCGAACGAGCGGCATACCGCGCAACACGCGGATTGTTATCGGACCGCTGAGGACATGGTCGTTGTGGACGTCCCAGGTCGTCGTCCCGAATCGATGCGAGTCGAGGCTCGGCCCGTCTGGCCCCGATGCGCCGGAAGCGACCAGCTTGATCCGGGTGGGATTGCCTACTCGCACACCGAAGGTGGCCATGTGTCGCTTGAGCTCGTCCTTCACAGGGACGACAGCCGCGCTCGAGAACACGCCGGTGCTCTCGCAAAGATCGCAGGCTCGCACTCCCCCCGGTGCAGGCGTGCGCATGACTGGTACCTGGCACCACTGGCAGCCGGGGCTCCCCTGATGACTCGCGCACCACATCCGACCGTCGGGCACTCCCACCGCGGAACCCCGGATCGTGCGCCCACAGACCACACATGCGACGGGCCCAAGCCCTCGACCGCCGAGGGGGGATCGGGCCATAGTGCTGCCTCCGATCCGGGGCCAATTTCCGCTCGTGAACTCTATGCGCATGGTGCATCGACGCCGCATCCATGTTCCGCTACGGTCGGCAACCGCAGGGGTTCCGCATCTGGCCAAGCCCAGCGGCTCGCCGCCGCCGCTGGCATCGCCGCTATCCCGTCCGCAGGTGGGAGGATCGTCAGCCGTGGCTACCCTTTCTAAGGGCGGGAACGCACCGCTCGTCATGACCTCTGCGCGAACGGTTCTCCAGTGGGAGGGCTCGAGCACACCTTTGGACATCGATCTCTGTGCGCTGCTCGTCGGCTCGTCCGGGAAGGTCGGAGCCGATGAGGATTTCGTCTTCTACAACCAACCGACGCACCCTACGAATGCCGTCTTCCATGAGGGCAGGGTGGGGGCCTCCGACCGGATGCGGGTCGAGCTCACCATGCTCCCATCGGACGTCGAAAGAGTAGTGCTTGCAGCTTCGATTTCAGATGCCACCTTCGGCGATGTCCACGGGCTCGTTCTGATCGTCGAGGACGCTGCGACCGGCGCCGAAGAGCACAGGTTCGGCAATATGGGCGCGAGCACTGAGACCGCTTTCGTGGTCGGCGAGCTTTACCTGCGCAACGGCGCTTGGAAGTTCCGCGCCATCGGTCAGGGCTGGGATTCTGGCCTAGCCGGGCTCGTGGCCGATTACGGCGTCAACGTTGAGGGACCTGCGGACGAGACGCCGACGGGATCATCGACACCCGCTTCGACACCTACGTCGGTATCTCAGACGCCCGCCGTGGTCACGCCACCGCCGATCGATTCGGCGCCCGACGTCGCGCCGGCACCGGTGGCCGGCACCACCCCAGGGATTTCCTACACCCGCCCTGGCAAGCCCACGCCTCCGCCTGAGCCGACGCCAGCGCCCGAAGCGAGGGGGACTCCAGAGGCCACTTCCCGTATCGACTACGCGCGCCCGATGTCCACCACCGCCCGGCCGGCGAAACCCACAGCGGGGACGGCACAGCGCCGACGGGTGACGGCCGCCGCTGTTCCCCCGCGCTCCGACTCACTAGACGCGGTCCCGTCCACTCCAGCCACTGGCGAGTCCGTACAGCTGACCCGCGGCGGCGCGCCAGCTACCGAACACCTCTGGCTACGAGTCATAAGCGGAAACAACGGAGCAGGACCCGCGACAGATGTATCGGCCCTGATCTACGACCGTGAAGGAACTCTGCGTGACCTAGCGTTCTACGGAATCCCGAGCGCACAGAGTGGGGCAGTGACGATCGTCGGTCAGTCGATCTCCGCTGCTCGTGAAGATACAACTGCGGTTGAGTTGCGCTTGAATGCGCTCGACCCGGCTGCGGCTGGGATCGTGATCGCCGCCACGAACTACCATGGTGAGAGTCTTACTCCCCATAGGACGATCCTCACAGAGATGGTAGTAGCAGACGGCACCGTGCTTGCGCGGATCGAGTGCCCCGCGCCGGGCTCATCTGCTGCACTCCTCGCGTCGCTGACCCGGACCGATAATGGTGTGTGGTTCATGACCGCGCTCGCAATCCCGACCGTGGGTCGTTCGGCGCGAAGCCTTGTTGGTGCGGGGCACTGGGCCCTGAGCGCCTGACGGCCAGTCACTGTTGCGTGATCTTAAGTCTGAGCCCGGTCAAGCCAGGCGAAGAAGTCGACGCAGCACTCCTGCAGCCACGGCAGGAGTGGGGGCGGTACGGCTGCTGCGTATGCAGCTGCCACCTCGCTCGCCACCGCGGTTGAGACTGCTTCGTCGGCGAAGAAGGCTTTCCGCACTGCTGGCAGTTGATTCCGGATGATGGCGTGCGCGTCCCGCGGATGCATGGCCGCGCTGTGCACCGCTATAACCGCGGGTCGGAAGTCACGGATGGGGGTGACCATCTTGGTACTGGCGAATGCGAGAAGAGTGGTCTCGCCTGCGTCCCCGGCGAACCAATGCGACGGGACTTCGGAGTGGCCTGGATCGACCGGTCGATTCGGGGATGCGATCCCCACGACTGCAGGCCTGCCGAACCGCCGGGTGGGAACGGCAGGGGAGACGTACGACTCCAGCGCGACAAGCTGGGCCACCGCGTCATACATGCGCGTCATCGCGTGCCTCTCTCCTCGTCCGTAGACCGGGCGGTCACCACCGACTCGTGATCTCTGTTGGTGTTGGTCCAGCACCGGTCCCAGGTGTCCAAGGGGATCACGTTGGCAGCGCCCTCGGGGTTCCCGGTGTCGTTGACCACGAACCCGGTGAGCTCGCCCGAATCTCGGTCGCGAACCGTTCCGGTGACCTGGACTGCATGATCCACCTTCGCGCGGTCATCGCCCAGGAAGGAGAATCGATAAGAATCGGAGGTGCCCCACAGCTCGCCAGAGTTCACCTCGGTGATGACACCGCGGCCTTCCTCCACCCGGGCCGCCAGCGCTTCCGAATCCGGGGGGTACTCGACCGAGCTCTCCACGCCGTTCGCATTCAGGAGCTCGCTGACTGCCCGTCCGTCGCTCACTCCGCCATTGCGGGCAGGGTCGTTGTCGGTCACGCAGAGCTGTCGCTCTACCGCCTGATCCACGACGTCACTCTCGCTTGCATCCACACCACAATCCCGGAGGACCTCCGAGGTCGAGGCCAGAGCACAATCGCTCTGGAAGGCACGGTCGTTCTGGCCTTGCAGGTGCCACAGTTCAGCACGGTTGACAGGGTCCCCGCCCAGCACCTCACCGGCGTCCTGTCGCGCCACAAGGTCGGCCTTGGCGTCGGCAACCACCATCTGTTCTTGGACGTCCCGTACGTCCGTTGCTGGCGCGTCGGCGGGCATATCGGTCGGGGCGCCCCCCGGGTCGTAGTACTCGACCTCCTTGGTCTGCGCGGGGCCTTGGAACTCGACCTCTTTCGCGGGTGCGGGCCCTTGGAACTCGACCTCCTTGACGGCCGAATCCTGAGACTGCTGCTCCGCCCATGCCTCGGCCTGGTCGCGATACTCGGCTGAGGTCACCGAGGGCGGGCCTTCAGCAAGGGCCGCGGCAACGTCCTCCCGGGCCTCGTCAATGTCGAAGACCCGTGCGACCTCGGCGCGGGCGGCATCCTGCGCGGCCTGCTCCGGGTGCTCGGTAGCGCCGTCGGGCAGCGTTTCGTAGGCTGCATCGCCCTCATCGACGGGGCCGGGCTCGCCTTGATCCGGCCAGGCGTCGTAGTCCACGTCGCCCTCATCCACAGGGCTGGGCTCGCCCCGGCCCGGCTCAGCGTCGTAGTCCGCATCACCCTCGTCGTAGGAATCCTGGTGGGTAGTGGAGTCCAGGGGGCCGCTGGCCGCCTCAACGCCCCGGTCACCGCCAGACTCCCCCCCGCCGGCGGACAACTCAGGCATCCGACGCCCCCACCCGTCGCGCCAGCCAACGCCGGTCGAGCCCAAGTGCACCGACAGCCCGCGATATCCGATTCGCTTCGGTGCCGGCAGCGCACCCCAAGGAACGTGCGACGTCGTCCAAGACCGGCGGCGCACCCGCGAGCAGCGCGGGCCAGACCGTAGACACGCGATAACGGGCGTCGAGTTGTGTGAGCTGCTCGTCCCAGCTCGGACCGGGCAGATCGAAACCGGCTCCCGCCCAGTGGGCTGACCGAGGATGGGGGAGCGAGGTGTCGGCACCAGCAGGGTCGCCCCGCAAGTCCAGGCGTACGGACAAGTTCCGGAACTGACCGACCGCCCAACGCCACGGCGGGCGCTTGATGCCGCGGCCCGTGGCGGCCTGCTCCGCCATACGGTCGGCCACGTCCGTGATGAACGCGGCAGGGTCGTGCCACTCCCGCACGAGCGGCAAGCGCCGCGCGACGGAGTCCGCCACCACCAGGCCGATCGCGCAGCGGACCCGCTCGGTGTCGGCGGCACGCAACCGCTCGAACCACGACCCGGCTGGCGTACCCAGCTCGTCCCAGGTGAGGTGCCCGACGACGGTCTGCTCCGCCCACAACACGACGGCCGGAGTCGCGAGGGCGCGCGAGGCCTCGAACTGGGCCAGGGTGAAGCGGTGCGTGGCGGACTCGGCCGGGATCGCAGCCGATCGTGGGCCCAGGCGCGGTGCCGACGTCGCCGCCCCGGTACGGTCGCGCGCTCCGACGCGATCGATGCGCACCAACACCGGCCGGTCCATCCCGGCGCTGTGGGCGACCGCGGTCCCCGGCTCGAGTGCGACGACGTGCGCCGACTGATCGTCCGTCAGATTCATCGTCGCGCCGACGGTGCGGCGGTCGTCCTCCGCGGGTAGCCGGTGCATGATCTTGACCGCGCTGTTCTTCACGAGGTCCGGGATGACTTTCGAGGGGATCTGTTCGGCCACGACGACACCCTCCCCGTAGGAGCGGATCTCGGCCAGCAGGTTCGCGAACATGGTCACCGCATGCGCCGAGGGACTCTCCTCGGCGACCCGGCGGAGTAGCCGGTGCGCCTCCTCGATGACCAACACGTGGGACAGGCCGGGCTTACGCAGCCCGTGCTTCTGGCGGAGGCGCAGCTGCTCGACAAGCCGGATCACCAGGCTGCCGATGAAGAACGCCTTGTCCCGGTCGTCGCCCAGGTCCTCCACCTCGAAGACCACCGGTCGGCCGAGCAGGTCGTCGAGGTCGATCGGGTAGCCACCCTCGAAGAATCGCCCCGGCGTGCCACTGCGCAGACTCTCGATCCGGACGCGGATGAACCCGCGCATGTTGTCGCGCACCTCGGCGCCGTAACCGAGTCCTTCGACGACGCCGAGAGACTCCCGCACCAGGTCCCCGAGCACGGGCCATTCCGGCGGGCTCAGCGCCGGGTCCGACGCCGTGCCCGTGACAAGGTTCCAGCCCCGGGCCTGGTACGCCCGCGTCAGGCCCGCGCTCAGCACCTGGGGGAACGGTTCCTCCGCATCGAAGGAGGCAGTGAACAGTGCCTTCACCATGTCGAGGTGAGTCTGCAGCGGGAACGTGTGTCGTACGCCGCCCACCAGGAGAGAGCTGGGTTCGAGCGGGTTGATCATCGGCGGCGGCGCGTCCGGCACACCCGGCCGGATGACGACCATGGGGTTGCCGGGATCGAGCCACGGTGCCAGCGCGGAGTACTCGGCCTTGGCGGGCTCGATGACCATCCATGGGACGCCGTGCTGGTTCAGCGCCCACAGCAGCGCACGCACGGTCTCCGACTTGCCGGAGCCGGTCGCGCCGCTGACGAAGACGTGCCGGTTGACGCTGTCGAAGGAGACGCCGAACGGCGCTGCGGGCGAGCGCGCGCCGTCGAGCACCGTACCCAGCCGGAGCTGGATCCGGTCCTCGACGTTCTGATCGAACTCGGGCAGTGGTGTCACGCGGACGCCGGGTAGCTCCCGAAACGGGGGGCGTGCGAGGGCGGCCACGGCGTCCGCTCCGACGACCACCGACATGGCCCCCCCGGGTTGGCCGTCGACCACGGTCTGGGCCGGGCGCGCGAGAAGGGGAACCTCTGCCAGGTCGGCGGATCCGGCCAGCATCGCGGCCGCCACCCGAGCGCCGGTGGCGTCGATGCCGCCGGTCCAGAGCTCCAGGCTCCAGCACCCGCTGCCGGCACTGCGGTCGAGGTACTCGAGGTTGCGCTCCGCCCGCGCCAACTGCCGACGATGCACACCGCGGCCGCTGCGCAGACCCTCCAGCCGGGCGACCTCGTCGCTCAGAGCGTCGATGGCTGCGGCGATCTGTTCGGCGGCCACGGGGCGGGCTACCACCAGGAAACCCATCGGCTCGCCGTAGAGAGCGAAGAGGTCCTCGATCCGGTCGGCGTGCGTCTCGTCCGTGCCGGAGCCGGCGTCGAGGGCGAGCTCGGCCTGCTGCCACGATAGGCCCGCCAGCACACCTGCCGTGTCCTCGCTGCTCTGCCGCCGGCCGCGCGCGCCTGGCGGGAAGGCGACCTGTACCTCATCGGTTCCCGACCCTGCCTCGGCCCCGCCGACGAGAACCTGCACCGGACCGTGCGCCCGCGTCCGCAGCCAGCTCACCACCACGGGGCGGCCGGCGCCGTGGGCGACCGCGAGCGGACCCAGGAGCCGGTGCCGGCCGTCCGCGCGGTCGCCGTCGGCTCGCAGCGGGATCTCGACGAGGCGATGGGTCAGGCCCGAACCCTCGCGCGGCAGCGAGCCGTCGGTCACGGTGTCACCACGTGCAGGGTCGAGGTCTGGGGCGAGCGGCGGAGGCTGTTGCGGCAACTGGCGATGGTCACCGAGTCGTCGCCGACGATGAGCATCAGGTCGTCCGGCATCCGTTGCAGCACCTCAGGTTCGACGACGTACTCGTGGACGCGACCGGCCGAGGTGGTCGCCGTGTTCGACGTGGAACCGCCCCGCGACTGGTTGATGGACGTCCCCTGCTCGAAGGAACGACTCACCGATGTGCCGACGGAGCGGCTGAAGCTGAAGGCGCCACCGCCATAGGAGTTGCTACGGCCCGAAGTCCTGGTCGTGCTCGAGCCGCGTGAGCTCGACGTGCCGTAGGAGTTGCTCCAGTCCTGTGTTTGGCCTTCGGCGATCGAGATGCCGTTCACGACGAACTTGTACTCCCGTCCGAGGTGTTCGGAGGCTAGGGTCGCGTCCCTGATGTTCGGCATCTTCAGGAACAGTGCGAGGGACGAGCCTGCGTTGCCGAGCAGCCGCGCGCCCGCGTCGTCGATCTCCGTGTACATGAGGACGAGGCACTTCCGGCCCCGGTGGGCCGCGTTGACCAGCTCGTCGCGGACTTCTGCCGCGAGGCGTTCTGCACCGACCACCACGAGCAACTCGCTCGTGCCCCCTGCGGTGAACGTCTGCATTACCGCCCGCGCGAGCAGCTGGCGGCCGAGCTCGACCTCGTCCGTCGACCGGCCCGGCGCCACGTCGTACCAGCGGATCGAGGTCGCCGTGCCGCCGCCGACCAGCTCGGGCGCCCGCCCGGGTGCCTGACTGAATCCGCGCAGCGCCTCGAGGTCCATGTGCAGGTCACTGAGCCGGTCCTGGGACGTGCGGCGCTGGCTGACGGAGCTGGCGTAGTAGTCCTGCAGGTCACGCATCTCATCGACCGTCAGTCCGGCCAGCCGACCGCCGGCGCCCAGTGCGACGTCGACGGCCTCGACGATCCGGTCCAGCGTCACCTGTCCGCGCAGGAGCCGGACGACTCGCTCGAGCTCCTGACGTTCCTGCTGAGTCTGGCGCCCCGCGCTCCGGTCCGCCGAGATCCGCAGGGCGTCCACCAACAACGCGACAAGCTCATCCGAGCGGGGGTTGCCGAAGAGGTTGACCGTGCTGCCGCGCGCGCTGACCTCCTCGAACTGCGCGCGGTTGCGCTTCGCCGCTCGCATCTGCTTGCGTAGTGTCTCGGATAGGTTCCAGCCCGAGAGGTTGACGACGCGGCAGTGCCCGAGGCCGCTCTCCAGACCCGAAAGCACGAGCGTCGTGACCACCTGCTCGATCGCCTCGGTCGTTCCTCCGTAAACCGGGACGACGTTGGCGTTGGCCGGTAGTGGGACAGGGAACCACGCGGGCCCGCCCAGGTGCGCCTGAAGGAGCCTGGCTTCGTCGGCCTCGACCGCCGCACGCCATTGACGGTGCGCGAGTTCAAGATTGCTCTGGCCGGGGCCGGGCGGCCGGTCCAGCAGCGGGCTGCGTGGCCCCGGTCCCGGGTCGATCGGGTGCCACCCCAGACTCAACGGTCGAAGGGGACCCGACACAGCGCCTCATCTCGTTCACGGCCGGCGGACGCACCATAGTATTCAGCCGCACGACGCAAGGTCCCCACTCATTCACTCGAACGAGGCGGTTGTGGCTGGACTTCTCAAGCAGCTCTTCGGCGGCGGCGACCGCGCGATCGTGCCGGCGCAATTGCTGCCACTCGATGGTTCCTGCACCGTGCCAGGAATCTGCCGCCTCAGCCTGGTGTGGCCGTGGTTCGAAGTGCCGGATCGGCTGCCGCTGGTCGATGAGTTCGACCGCGACGTTGGTGTCACTCCGGTGCTCGAGCTCACCGCGCCCCGCAGTGACGACGACGTCTCCCTGATCATGTGGGTCGAGGCCGTCGCCGAACCGACCGGCGAAACCGTCGTAGGCCCCGAATGGGGTAGTTCCGTGACCCGGGCCTACCCGGGCAGTCGAGTCGAGGTCAACGCACCCATTGCGCTGAATGGGGCGGTGGGGCGCCTCGCGCGGGTGTCCAACGGAACTCGCACCGCATGGCGCGTCATCGTGCCCCGCTTCAACTCGACAGTGCTGCTGGACGTCAGCGTGCCCGCTGCCCACGCCGACGCCTACTGGGTCCAGATCGAGACCATGCTCGCAACCTGGGGCTGGGAGTCCTGAGCGAGCTACTCGTCGTCGATATCGGAGCGGGTGACGCATTCGGCTCCACCGCGCTGCCGCCAAAGTAGACCAGGCGAGCGCGCCCCAGGATCCGTCATCGCCTTGTCCCTCGTCCCAACCAACATGCCTGGTCACTACAGCCAGTCAGTCGTCGTAAACGTCGTAGTACTCATCGAGCTTCGTCTGCTTGCCCGCGAATACTCGCCACGTCCTGAACCCGTACTCGCTGGACCGGGTGCCGTTCTTGTCGATGATCCGCTCCCGATCGAGATTGATCGCGGTCACCCCGTTGAAGTCACCGCGGTAGTCCAATGTGTGCTTGCCGATCCGAAGCGAGCCGGACTTGCAGCCGTCGTTCCGGAATCGTGCGAAGAAGCGGTCGTCGATGTCGATGCGCAGCGACTCCCCGGGCTTGAGCGACCCCAAGCCATGGACGCACACCCTGACCTTGCCGGTGGAATCCGCTGCCGCCGGCATCGCCCCTGCGAAGACCCCGAGAACGACCGACCCTGCAGTGAGTAACCCAATCGATGCAGCGACACCGCCGCCGCACCTCTTCTGGCGGATCTTCACGTGAGTACCTCTCGCGTTGAAACGGTCCAGGCCACAAAGTTGAGCGGAGCTGACCGGCCGGCTGCTAATGCACCGCAGTGTCCGACGTCGCATCCGGTGTCGTTGCTCCGACGGTAGGTGGCCATACCCATGGGAACCAGCCTGTTGCGCAGCAGCCCCCTACGTCGCGCTGGCGTCCAAGTCCAGCTGATTCGGCGCATCAACAGCCGCCCTCAGGCAGCGCGCCGACAGGAGCGACCTGGATCAGTGCGACAACGTCGGTGTTGTCGGCTCCGAAGACCAGCCGTCCCGCCGCGCCCTCCACGAAGAAGACCTCGCCGTAGTTGTTTGCCGCGGTTCTCAAGTCCGCTCCGTATGCGGCACGCAGCTCTGACAGGGAGGAGCCCACCCGCACGCCTCGATCGGTCGCAACCCACGGCTCACGGATCAGCAGGGAGTCCAGATCATCCGGATCGTCGGAGCGGAAGTCGGCCAAGACGCCGGGCAGATCACGCGCTTGATAGATCTCTCCGCAGGAGGACTCCTCTGGCAGGAAGGACCGGCCGACCAGGCCGGTGCCGACCGCCTGCTCGGCCGACATGCCAACCCTCAGGGGGCCGAGGACCCCGGGTGCGAGCGTCAGCTGGGACAAGGCGTCGACTGCGGAAGCCGGCGCGGCCGCAGCCACCTGCCACGGGGCTTCGCGGTCATCCAGGTAGAGCGACCACCGCTGCGGCGCTCCGCCGTCACTACCCAGATCAGCGTCGATAATCCCCCACCGGTCGCCAAGGCTTCGAAACGATTGCTTGTGAAACTCGATACCGATCCGGCGCGTACCAAAGGTGTCCTCAAGTTGGGCCCCCTCCGACATGACCAGGTCGGATCGCATCTGATCACCGGACCCCAACTCGCCCGCGATCAAGGCCAGCTGCGCATCCCGAGGAGCGCGCCGTCCAGCCGTGTCCGGTAGTTCGACTCCAGCAAATGTGCCGGGGGTCGAGGAGAACTCGGAGAAGTACGAACCTGTCCAACCCCACCGGCTCAGCACTGCTCGCGACGGGCAACACGTCGCGTCCGACGGCGCATAGACGCCGCTGGTCACGAACAGCTCACCATCGCGAACCTCCAGCGCGTCGGCGAACGTCGCCCCCGAATCTGCCGGTGCCGCCGGGAGCGGCACGAGTCCCAGTGCTGACTCGGGTGCCGTGCCGTCGAACACCACCACCCGTGTCTCGATTCGGGACACCGCAAGGCCACCCCCGGTCCCGCAGGACAGCAGCATCGCCGCGTCCTCCACACCATCATGGGTCAGGTCGGCAACCACCAGGCCGTTCAAAGCCTCATTGGCATCGACCCAGAGTTCGACTGTGCCGTACTCCCGGTGCGGGATGCCGCGCGAGTAACCGTCGGCGTCGCCGCGGACCGTACCCTCGGCCCCGCAAATGGCAGCCGGCATCGGGTGTCGCAACCAGTCGATCTCGCGGATACTGCCTGCCGGGACCGAGGTTGTGGGCGAGGCGGGGGTCAGGCGCACCTCACCAGTTGGCGTAGGCGTGGGAGGACCGGATCCACCCAGTTCCGCAGGGTTCGAAGCGCAGCCCGCCACTACTGCGATCAAGCTAAGAGCCGCCGCCAACCGGCGCATCCCGCTCAACATCTAGCTCATCGACCTTTTCTGGTTGAGCGCCGGTTTTCGCCACGCCGGAGCAGCCCGTCGATGGCCGCGGCCCAGGCAAATCCAGGTAGGTGGGCAATGCCCAAGTGCGACTCTTCATCCACAAACCCAGGATCGACCATGCAGTCGCCGCTCCACCAGGCTGCCATGCAGCAGGCACATCACGCCGCCCCGCACCATCGGCACGTCATTGATGTGAAGCGCCCCAGGAGTACTGCGGCTGGGCCACCGACTGCGACCTGAGCAACCTCGCGAGGGGCTGCCGCGCAGCAGTCTGTTGCTTGTCGGCCACGTCGAGGAGCGTGGGCTCAACCCGACCAGTTCTGCGAATCTCATGTGGAGGACCCCGATGTCGACGACGCGCGAAGCGGCCGTAGTCCTGCCGCTCACCGCAACCTGGACCCTTCGCAGATCTCGAAGCACACCCGCGGACCCCACCTCACCCCTCGGAGAACACCGCATGATTACCCACGGCTTACATCGGATCCCTTCACTTGTCATTTGCGCCGGGCTCGTTGCTCTCCCGCTCGCAGTGGCCGTTCCCGCGCAGGCGACGCCTGTTACGACGGCAGCGTCCGACGTGCTCACCCAAAAGTGCTCGGGAACGGTGGGCGGCAAGAGTGTGCGGGTCAACCTCGCCATCACCTTCACCGGACCGCAAAGCAATGACGTGAGCCGGGTGAAGGTCCGCGCCACCGACGACGGTGAGAGCGGCAGCTTCCGCAACACCTCGGTCAACGTCACCAAGATCCGCCTGACGGTCTTCGCTGAGAACCAGGGCACGACGGTCGACCGCACCAGGCGGACCGCTCCTTACAGCGTGTCCCTCTCGCCGAGCGGCAACGGCAAGGACGTGGTCCGCGTGAGCAGCACGATCAGTTTCCGGACTACCGCGGGCCGCGCCGGGAGCTTGACTTGCTTCTTCTTCGACGACCCCGCGTAGCCACTCCAACTGGGCGAAAGGCCTACGAGCCTCTCCAGACCTTCGTTCTCTGGGCGCAAGACCGAGCAGTTGGCGGTCAACTACGGATTACCCCCGGCAAGCCAGCACCGTCCAGCTTCGGCGGGCCGCGCTACTCACTCCGCGCCATCCTGCTCTACCGTCGTCGCGAGTAGGTAAGGACGGGGGATCCAGATGGGTAGCGAGGCACGGCTCGTCGTGGTCGAAGAACGCGCGAGAATCCTGCACGAGCGGGGTCGTCGGACAATGCGCCCCGGGGATCCGCCGGTCACCATCGGCAGGGAATCCGACATCGCCATTGCTGACGATCCCTTGGACGGACGGGTCTCGCGGCTAGCGGTCACAGTCGAGCGAAGTGACCACGCATGGGTGGTGAGCTCCCACAACGCCAATGGTGTCGAGGTGCACCCTTGGGGGATGCACACCTACCCCGCAGCCGAGGAATCGGTGCTCACGGGCGCGCGCATCGCGCTGCGGGTCAGGGGCGAGAAGGCGGTGCATTACTGGATCCTGTTGGAGGACGAGGACGCGCGGTTGTCCCCGCCGGTGATCCGTCGGGTCGGAATCTCAACACCCGGCGGCACTGACACTGAACTCGACGCCGCGGCGACCGCACCTACGGCACCTCAACAGGCAGCGCTGGGGTTGATCTTTGCCCATGTCCTGTCTTGGCCACCGGTGGCCGATGGCGGAAAACTCATGCTCAAGAACGTGGCGAATGCACTTCACTGCACGGTGTCAGCGGTCCAGGAGCGGCTCGATGAAGTCCGGGCACGGGCAGATCGTGAGGTGAGCCTCAGAGGCACCTCGCGTACCGACATGGAGTACTTGATCCCCTTGGTTGCACTCGGTTACGTCACCCCTGACGCCATGTCATGGGAAGGTCATCGCCGCACCTACGGCCACGATCGGTGACGACAGATCCCGGTGGGGGCCAGGATGGCGCGTGCCCGCGAGCACTGGGCGAATACGTGCTCAAAGAGCAGATCGGCGCCGGCGCGATGGGCGAGGTGTTCCGCGCCCGGGACGCGCACGGCACGTTGCTAGCCGTCAAGGTGCTTAGGAAGCGGTGGAGCGACGACCGCGCCATGATCGAACGATTCCGGCTGGAGTACCGGATCGCCTCATCGGTCAATGATTCCCACGTCGTGCGTGCTCATGCGTTCATTGAGGCCGGTTCGACATACGCCATCGCACTCGACCTCGTCGAGGGTGGAACTCTCGATGATGCAGTGCGCCCAGTCGGAACTCTCGTGCCTGCGGAGGTCGCGCGTATCGGTGCCGCGGTGGCCCAAGGCTTGGCGGCGATCCATGAGGCCGGTTACGTACACCGCGACCTGAAGCCGCGCAACATCCTGCTCACCTCGGGTGCAGGACTCGGAGACCCGCGACTGACCGACTTCGGGGTCGCACGCGAACACCACCTGCGCCACGCCACTCAACTCGTCGGCACCCAGGGCTACGTCGCACCGGAGGTCGCCGAGGGTTCCACACCCAAACCACCGTGCGACATCTATGCACTCGGTTCAATCCTCTATGAACTCTTGTGTGGTGTGACGCCTCATCAGGCCGAGACACCGGCGGCGTCAATGCGCCGGATGGCCGAGTTCGAGGTGGGTCGCCCACCGGGCGTTCCCGATCGGCTGTGGGTCGTCGTTCACGACTGCTTGAGATCGGATCCTGACGCGCGCCCTCGTGCGCGCCAGGTCCATGACCGTCTGGTCGAGCTCGTCGTGGTTCTGGGCGGCGATGCGGCTGCACCACGGCTCGCCCAGCCGCCGGAAGGGCCTCGACGACAACTCCGCGCGCGATCCCGGCCGCACCGCCGGATCGCCCTCCTAGCCGCAGGGCTGATGCTGGTTCCGGTGATCAGTGGAGGCTGGTTCTGGATGTCGTCGTCGGGTGACACGAAATCGTCGGTCCCAGCGGGGGCCAGCATGGGCCCGTCAGATCCGACGCCGATGCTCGGTCCTGACCTGAAGTCATGGATCGCCGAGCCGGGAATTGTCGGCCCAGTAGTCGTGACCGAGACTGCCATGACGCAGATGATTCCAACCCAGCTCGTCCGTGATGGCGCCGGTGGATGCGAGGGCACCTACATCGTGCCGGGCCGCCCGTCCTCCGATGTTGTCGCCGTCGTGGGTTCCGGGGGCGGGACGGTCGAGCGCGTGCTCGTCCAGACGACCGACGTGCGAACCGGAGCGGGCATCGGTGTGGGCAGCACGCTACAAGCACTCAGGACTGCGCACCCAGGTGTCGTGGCTACAGGCGAGCGGGGGGTACTCGTGCAGTACCGCCTAGACGGCCCTCGCGGTGTACTCCTGTTCGACATAGCGGAGGAGACGGTCGTCCAGATGGTGGTGGCCGCACCAGGTCAAGGTCGCACCCCCACCAGCTTCGAGTGGTGCTGAGGAACTGCGGTGACGGAACAGTTGTTCGGGACCTATCGATTAGGCGATTCGCTCGGTAGCGGCTCGACCGGTGATGTCTTCGCCGCCACCAATCCGAATGGCGATCCTTGCGCGCTCAAGATTCTTCGGAGGGAGTTGGTTCGCTCTGCCGAGATTCGGTTAGCGGTCATCGCCGAGGTTCGTGCCCAGACGTCTATTCGTGATCGCCACCTCGTGCAGATCCGCGGACACCTCGAGGTAGCCGGCGAACTCGCGATCGTCATGGATTTGGTGCAGGGCGGATCTCTTCGGGACCGGCTGCGCAGGGGCGGTCCGGTCGAACCAGCACAGGCGTGCGGCCTGGCGGCAGAAGTAGCCCGGGGCCTGGCGGCCTTGCACGCGGCGGGTCTGGCACACGGCGACATCAAGCCCGACAACATCTTGATAGACACCCTGAGCGAACCCGCCCTGTTCAAGGTTGCCGACGCCGGGCTCAGCGATCTGCTGTTAGCGGGCCCTGGACAACAGGGCGTGGTCGGAACGCTGGAGTACCTCGCGCCGGAGCGGCTGGACGGCCCCAAATCGTCCCCTGCCGCTGATCTGTACGCCCTCGGGATCCTGCTCTACGAAATCTGTACCGGCGTGGTGCCGTTCCCCGCCGAGAACTTCTATGCGGCTTTGCGGCATCACCAAGGCTCGCCACCTGAGCGACCGCCCGGCATGCCGACTCCCGTGTGGGCCGTGTTTCTCACGTTGGCCGACCGTGTCCCGGCGCGACGGCCCATCGATGCGAGGGCAGCGGCGATCGGCCTGAGTTCCGCTGCCGCCGCGATCGGTGAGCCCGACACTTTGGCAGAGCGGTCAGCCATTTCCGGACCACCAAGGATGGATTCGCCAACCGTGGTCACACCCTCGCGCCGTCGGGCGAGGGTTGCAATCGCCGGTATCGTGGCGGCTGCGGTCATCGCCGGAGCCGCCATTTCACTAACCGTCAGATCCGTGCGCGATGACGAGACAGCGGACGTCGCGATCGCAGCAACCGCTCCGGTCTCAGGGGGCCTCACACGGCTCTCGGTCGACTCGATCGGTGGACAGTTGAGGGACTCCTCCTACGACGCTGTTATCAGTGGAGACGGGACACATGTGGCATTCATCTCGGAAAGTGCTCAGATCGTTGCGGGCGACTCCAACGGCGTCGCCGACCTCTTCATCAGGGACCTTGGTTCGGGCCGGGCGCAGAAGCTGCGCGTCGGTGCACGCGAGACCGCGGACACAACAACTCTCGTTGCGCTGTCCGCGTCCGGCCGCCGCGTCGCGTTCGAGTCGTTCGACGCCATAGACGCAGACGACCGGAACGGATTGGTCGATGTATACCTCGCCGATCTGGACACCGGATTGATTGAGTTGGTCTCCCGAAACAGCATTGACGAATCGGCGAACGGCTCATCCCGCACGCCTGCGATCTCGGGCGACGGCCGACGCGTGGCGTTCTCGTCCAACGCAGGGGATCTCGGTGTCCAGTCGGGAGGCGGAGTGGGCGTTTACGTCAGAGATTTCACCGCTGGCACCGTCACTTCGGCGTGCGCCGACGAGACCGGTCAGCCATTGATGTGGAACTGCGGGCTTGGTGCAGTCGCTCTCTCTGCGGATGGGAACCATGTCGCCTTCGACGTGGACACCTCCCCAGAGGATGCCCGCGGCGCCCGCGAGGTCTACGTCAAGGATCTCGTGACTGGCACACTGACACGAACCAGTGAATCACTCAGTGGATCTGAACCAGACGGGCCAACCGGCCAGGACGGCATCGCCATCTCAGCAGACGGCCGGTTCACGGTGTTCACCTCAGAGGCCACCAACCTGGTACCCGACGACACCAACGCTGTCGGCGACATACTTCGCTTTGATCTCGACACGGGTGAACTCACGCGGATCAACGTCGATGCAGATGGCAGGCAGTCCACAGGCCATGCCATCGAGCCGTCAGTCTCTTCTGACGGACTCCGGATTGCCTTCGAGTCTGGTCCCACAGGGCTCGATCCCCCGACCCCGGCCGCCGACGGCGTGTTCCTCCAGAACGCGGCCGATGGATCGATCACCTGGTTGGAGCAGCCTGCTGCAGGTGAGGTGGCCGGTGTGCCCGGGCCCGCCGAACATCTTGCGCGTCCACGGGTCTCGGCCGACGGTAGCCTCGTGATCTTCTCCTCGGCCGCGACCAATCTCGTCCCGGGTGACACGAACGGGACAACCGACGTCTTCCTCTGGCGGGCATCGGACGTGGATGACGCAGCAGACGTGGGAGACAGCTTTGCCCAGGCCTTGGGTCCGGCATTCGACCGCCAAATCCTCGCCCGCCGGCCGCGCCACAGCGTCGGCCGGCGCTATCGGTGTTGAGCAGCCGGTGTAGCCCGGCGGACGGCCTTCCGGGAGGGCCGGATCAGCAGCCGCCCGGGACGACGTCGGGTACGCGGGAGATGAGGATGGCGCTCACGACGCCGTCGTAGTCGGCGAAGACAAGTCGGGACCCGTCGCCTTGAACCTCGTACTGTGCGCCAAAGACTCCTTCGAGCGAGCGGACTCGGGTCCCGTAGATGCTCTTCACCTCCGACATGGAGCTGCCAACGCGAAGACCTTCCGCAGTTGCCGCTCCGCTCTCCTTGATCAGGATGGAGTCCAAGAGATCGGGATTATCGTCGCGGAAATCCACCAGGATCCCGGGAAGGCCGACGCTGCTGTAGATCGTGCCGCAAGAGACTTCTTCGGGCACGTTCCGGCGGTAGACGAATCCCGTCGCCACCGCGTCGGCGCCGGACATACCGATTCGTAGCGGGCCTAGACCGTCCGCCTCTATGAGCAGGATGGGTGGCTCCACCGGGCGAACACTGGCTGTCGCGATGCGCCATCCCGACCCATTGTGCGTGAGGGTCGTGGACCAACGCTCCGAGCGTTCCTGGGGTTCTGATACGAAGACCACCGCATCGAGTACGCCCACCGTGGCCGCGGTGAAGCGGAAGGTGTCGGGCAGCAGCTCCAGGTTGGCTGGGGGCAGGCCTTGCTCGGACAGGAATGGGGAAGCCGTCAGAGAGTCGGCGAGCGCCTCACTCGGGTCCCCATTCGCATCTGCGACGAAGGCTGCCGCCAACTCTTGAAGTACTGACGCGCTCGGTTCCTCCACCGACGGGGTGAATGCAAGGGTCGGGGTCGCGCTTGGGCTAGACGATTCGAGCGCGGCGGGTGAAGCCGGTGCGCTGGGAGTCGCTGGGGCCGTTGTCGGATCGTTCAGCGGTAGCGCAGTGTTCGGAGGTGACGGTTGGTCACCGCATGCCGTAAGAGTGGACAGTAAGGCGAGGGTGACCAGGAACCTCCTGGCAGTCTTGTTGGGGTGCATTGGCGCTTTCCTCCCTCGGTCCTCGGTGATCGTAGGGCAGGTGGCGGTTGGGACTGCCCAGGGTTCGGTTGACTCCTACCCGTGAGACCACGGTCTCGCTGGAAGGATCGACGCCATGCCGACCCCTTATCCGAAGGAGTTCCGCCGCGACGTGATCGCGGTCGCCCGCAAGGGCGATCAGAGCGTCCCTGAAGTCGCACGGAGTTTCGGGATCTCCGAGTCCTGCTTGCATCGCTGGATACGCATCGCTGAACGCGAGGAGGCTGGCGAGGTTGCCGAGAGTCGCCCTGGCCCGGTTGGTGCGACGGACCTGGTCGCGGAGAACCGTGAGCTGCGTAAGCGGACGGCACGGTTAGAGCAGGAGAACGAGATCCTGCGCCGGGCCACGGCCTACTTCGCCCGGGACACGCTCCCAAAATGATGTTCCCGCTGGTCCGTGACCTCGCCGCTGACAAGATCCCTGTCGCGGTGACCTGCCGGGTGCTCGGCTTCTCCAAACAGGCCTACTACAAGTGGCAGGCCGACCCGGTGACCCAACGCGACTGGGACGACGCGCATCTGATCAACGCCGCGATCAACATCCATCACGATGATCCGACGTTCGGCTATCGGTTCATCACCGACGAGCTCGCCGCCCAGGGTGTGAGGGCTTCGCGCAACCGGGTGAACCGGCTCTGCACGATGGCCCGCCTGTGGTCGGTCCACTCGCGCAAGCGCGGCCTGCACCGCAAGCCAGGCCCACCGGTCCACGACGACCTGGTCGAGCGGGACTTCACCGCCACGGCCCCGAACGAGCTGTGGTTCACCGACATCACCGAGCACCCCACCGGCGAGGGCAAGCTCTACCTCTGCGCAATCAAGGACGCCTGCTCCAAGCGGATCGTGGGCTACTCCATCGACACGCGCATGACCGCCTCCCTCGCGGTCAACGCGTTGAACAACGCCCTCACCCTGCGCAGCAAGGTCGATGTCCTCGAGGTCATCGTGCACTCGGACCGCGGCAGTCAGTTTCGCTCGCACGCCTACGTCCGCACGCTGCGCACGGCACAACTGCGCGGATCGATGGGCCGCGTCGGGGCCTGCGCCGACAACGCTGCCATGGAGTCCTTCTTCAGCCTCCTGCAGAAGAACGTCCTGAACCGCCGGCGCTGGCAGACCCGCGAGGAACTACGCCTCGCGATCGTGATCTGGATCGAGAAGAGCTACCACCGCCGACGGCGCCAAGACAGCCTCGGTCGACTGACACCCATCGAGTTCGAGACACTGCATCAGACCGCTCACGCGGCCTGAATCCACCTACCTGCCGAGTCAACGAAAGTCTGGGCAGTCCCGTTCCCTTACCGCGGGCGTAGGTGGCTGCTGCAGGGCAGTCTCGCTCAGCCGGCTCGTCGTAGGCACGCTGACAACATGTCCCTTCACCTACCACACGCTCCGGACGCGCAGGTCACTGTCCGCTCCCGTTCGGCAGGTGGAGATCAGGCCGAGGCATCGCTGATTGCTCGAGAGCTGTCGGTGATGCTTCCGCGAGATGAAGAGGTGACTGTCGGACGCATCGACTCTTCGTCAGGCCTTCGCATCGATGACCTCTACATCTCGCCCTCCGCCCTGACCGTAAGACATCAATCATCGAACTGGCACCTCCAAGTCCTCAACGGTAATGGCGCCCTCCTGCACCGCTGGGGACTGCCTACCCGTCGTGCCCGCGAGGAGGAGCGCTTGCCCGATCACCGAGTCGGTGTGCGTCTCATTGGTTCGCGAGGATCTGAGCACTGGGTCCTGTTGCAGGTCGGTACGGACCACGATCCTGGCCCTACTTGTCTGTCGCCGAAGTCCGACTGCGATGACCGAGACACCCAAATTCTCGAGCGTCCGAGGCCTCTAACGGCGGCACAGCACGAAGCTATACGCCACATGTTCAGCGACCTCCTGTGTTGGCCGCCGCGCGCAGCTGTCGGTCGGCGCAGTCTCCACGATGTGGCGTCCGAACTCAGCGTTAGCGTGTCCGCGGTACAAGCCCGACTGAGCGAAGTGCGCCAACGCGCACTCAACCTTGGGCTGCCCCGCGTGCCGCCCTTGGCCGATCCGGAGTACGTGCACTTCCTCGTAGCGGCAGGCTGGGTGCGCCCATGAAGCTATTGGCGTACCCGGTGGTGAGGCGCACGAGGTCCAGTCAGATTTCCGATGTCATTCCGAGGGTGTCTCAAGTTGGGATGCCCTCGAAAACTGATCTTGCGCGGAGGTGGACCGGCTGAGGATAATTCGGCGACCGGGTTGGGGCCTGCGCTGCAGGTTCCCATGCAGATGGGCAGCGTCCTGCCCAGGAAGAGGGATTCCGATGAAGGTGGGACAAAGAACTCGGGACAGATGCAAGTGGTGCAAGACGTGGAATGTGCATGAGTGCGGCTACAAGCACAGTGGTGCATTCGGTGCGTTGAATTGTTCACAGTGCAACAACACGAATCGACTCTGCAATGACCAGAAACATCCAAGCAACAAGAGGCCGTACGATTGCTGATGAAAGAACTAGTAGCGCACAAAATGGGAAGAGTAGTCGAATCGAATGGGGTTAGAGAAAATGTCATGCAAGGCATGTAGAAACTCTGGAAACTGTGACCATTGTTCGGGCAAGGGTTCAACGGGAGGCGGCTGGACCAATCCAGTGAAGTGCCCTCAATGCGGCGGCAGCGGAAAATGCAAAGTGTGCAAGGGGCGATGCTAGTTCCGTAATTCAGGCGTCCAAATCTGATCCGGCCACCACGACATCTTGAAGGGGTATTAGACGATGGGACTGTTTTCGCGCAGCAGAGTGGCCACGAATAACGCGAGCGTTCCTCCAATGGGTTCAGGTCGACGCCTGCGAAGCAACCTGCAAATTGAGGATGCGCTACAAGCGATTGAAAAGGTGATCGATGGTTACCGCTCGCGCCAGTATCCTCATCTGCCGCACTTAGTCCCCACCGGACACGATTGGCTATTGAGGGATGAAGCTGCGCCTGCGGCAGTATATTCAGGAGGAGATTACAATCGCGATTTCCTGCTGTTCACCCTATGGCGAGCTCCGCACGGATGCGAGATCGGGGTGTTCCCCCTCGGCGTCGGAGACGACCGCCTGCAGATTCCATTCATCGGACACCTGAAACAAGTCGACTCGTCGTTGAGTTCTATCGGCCTCGTTCCCCGTGGCTCCGTTTCGTTGCGCCCACCACCCGTTCCTGATGATTTTGTTATACAGTTGCTGGCTATAGCCAGGTATCCGGTTACCCAGGAGAACTGTGCGATAATTGCGCAGCAGTTCTACATGCAGACGCGGCTGAAGGCTCATCAATTCATCAGCGGCAAAGCAGGTGATTCGGTCGGACAACGATATCTTGATCGCTGGGCGACTGCAGAATTCGACGCAACAATGACCGAACCAGTGCGCGCTGTTCTTCGAGACCTAGCCAGCTGGGACCCCGGAATCCTTCCCTATATACAAGACATCCCTCTCCGTATGCGCGCCATCATGTTGGAAGCACAAGATCACAAAGGTACCTTCTGGGACGACCTAGTGGTTGGGCACCCAACTGGCCCCGCCGTCAACGTGGTGGATGGAGATCGGCCCGGGACCGAGACCCCAGTCACGGATGCTGACGGCAAGATCGATTACACTCGCCGCACACTTAGGCGACGCTGAGCTGCGACGCTAGGTTTTTCTGCAGATCGTGCAACTACTGACCCGGTGGCTGTGAACGCTTTCGGAGATTTGCCCATCGCGCACCCAAGCCAAGGGGGGACACTTGCGCGAGCACTCGGTCGTCGGAGCAGCATTGATCGCGGGCCTACTCGCCGCGTGCGCCACAGATCCATCGGCGTCTCTCGATGCCCAGATCGCCGGCGCGACAGATGGACCTAGCCCCACCGCCACCGCGATCCAGGAGCCGTGCGACGCGGCAATGGTGGTCGGCACCTGGCCCCTACGCCTACGCGCGGCCCAACTCATCACCGTGCCCGTGCTCAACTTCGACTTCCCGGCAGCGACCAGCGCGGTGCGTTCACACGCCGGGGGTGTCCTGCTCCTCGGATCGGGTGCACCGCCGCGCGATCTTGCCGACCGGATCGACGCGCTGACTGCGATGGCCGGCCCGGCCGGTCCGCCGTTTGTGATGGCAGACCAGGAGGGTGGCGACATCCAACGGTTGCGGCCCACCGTTCCTAGCCTGCCGTGGCCCAGGACGATGGCGCGGACAATGACCCCGGACGAGGTCCGCTCGCGTGTCCAGGTGATGGGTGAGGCTATGCGCACCCTCGGCGTCACTGTGGACCTCGCGCCGGTGCTCGACCTCGACGACCGGCCCGGCCCTGGTGTGGCGAATCCCGCTGGGGAACGCTCTTTCAGCCTCGATCCGACTACGGCCTCGGCCTACGGTCTGGCGTACTCCGAGGGACTCCGAGCCGCGGGCATTCTGCCCGTGGTCAAACACTTTCCAGGCCTGGGCAGCGTGCGCGGCAACACGGACTTCGTGGCGTCGTCGTCGACGCTCCCGCTTGCTGATCTCCGCCAAGCCGGACTGCTCCCGTTCGTCGCCTCGATCCAGGCTGGCACCGAGGCGGTGATGATCTCCAACGCTGCGGTGCCCGGGCTGACTACGGTGCCCGCCAGCCTGTCCTCGGCGGTGATACGCGGACTGTTGCGCGAGGAACTCGGTTTTGACGGGCTCGTCATGACCGACAGCCTGAGTGCTCGATCGATCACCGAACTGGTCGACATCCCGGAGGCCTCCGTTCGTGCCCTAGCTGCTGGGGCCGATATGGTCCTGTTCGGCCCAGAGGCGTCATCGCCGGCGGCGGTACGGCGAGAGGTCGACCGGCTATTCCGGACGACCGTGGACGCAATCGTCAAGGCGGTTGCCGACGGCCGGATCAACCGAAGGGACCTAGACGCCTCCGTGGTGCGGATCCTGACGGCCAAGAAGTTCGATCCCTGCAGCGTGCCGGTTCCCTAGTCGAGCTCGGCCGACCGACTGCGGTAATCGCTCTCGCCGCCCAAGTCCACCTCGCGGGCGCCGCACTCGTCGACAGGCAGATCCCGGTCATCGCACCAGCTATTGACCTCGGCGAAATCACTGCTCTGGACGTCGGTGACGAGCGAGATCCACTGCTGGTTCCCTCCACACGCACCGGCACTGGTGGTCTGAATGCCGAGCTGGCCGGGTGTGCTCAGGACGACGTCGTACGCATCGAAGCGGTCGCGCAGACCACGGTGGAACGCGAGGATCTGCTGGACAGTGATGCCATCGCTGTAGCTCTCAGGCTCCCCATCGGGATATCCATAGGTTGCCTCTGAGCCCATCAGGTCTGCTGCCAGAAGTCCGGCACACTTGCTGCTCACTTGGGGAACCCAGGTGCCGTCGGAGATCGCGTCGACCGCACCTTCCCCTTCATCGACATAAGACTGCAGACGCTGAGATGCGTCGTCATCGCTAAGGCTCAGCACTTGGTCGGCGCTTAGGTCGTCCGTCTGGACTCCTTCAGAGTCGATCGGATCATTCGGTCCGAGGGGGAGCGGCGCTGTCGAGGCGGAGGTGTCCGCGGGGCTCGACGATGACGTCGACGACGCTGATGGAGTGGGTGTCTCCGGTGGAGTGGTTGGCTCGGCCGGTGCGAGCACCTCGGGCGGTGCAATCGCCTCGGCCGGCGCAATCGCCTCGGGTAGATCTTGCGAGGGAGTGTCCAGTGGTAGGGCGACGACGTCCGCGTCGTCGGTTCCACCGCCTCCAGTCAGACTGCCGATGTTGGCGAGGGCGGGCAGCGCCAAGACGAAGACCAAGCAGACGGCAAGAGCAGTGCCACCCAACTTGGCGACCCGAGCGGTGAGCAACCCGCCAATTGGTCCGACCTCAACCATGGCGGTGCCGGTCGCACGATCATGCATCGCAGTCGTCCGCGCACCTTTACTTCCTGTCAGAAACTCGACCAGGAACGGAATGTCCACGATCCGCACACCGACCCGGCGTGCCGATTGGCCGATCGTGAGTGGCAGCCGCGTCGACGCGTCGACGACGCGAACGCCAGCGACTACCTGGCCGAGTGTCGCGCTGGGGACGGAGGAGGTCACCTCGTGCAGGCACGGCAGGAGCGTGGACACCGCGAGAAAGGCGAAGGGCAGCGCCAGGATCTGAGGGAAGGCTCCCAACTGACCGATGTCGTTGCCGTCAAAGCCCACCGCGGAAAACATCCCGGAGATCAAGTTGGCCAGTACAGCCACAGCGATGAAGACGGCAATGAGGTCGACGCCGATGGCGATCAGTCGCTGGCTGTTGCGGGCCTCTGCACCCTGAACCTCCGGACCGTTCCCCTGCGACCCACCCACGAAGGTGGGCGCCGGGGGGAGCGGTGAGACGGTCGGGGAACCGCTAGTGGGCACAGGCCCGACGCCCGAGGGCGGGAACCCATCTGGGGACGCGCCGGCAGGCGGAAGCCCACCTGGATAGGAGCCACCCGGCGGAGGCACACGCGGAGGGGAGCCACCCGGCGGAGGCACAGGCGGAGGGGAGCCACCCGGCGGAGGCACAGGCGGAGAGGAGCCACCCGGCGGAGGCACACCGTCACGCCACCCAGATTGACTGCCTGAGGTGCTCGCAGGCGGAGGTGAAGTCGACTCCTCAGACCCTGTGTACGACCCCAACGAGCCAGCCGTGGGGCCAGAGCCGGTCAGCGGACTAGCGCCGCTGGCGGGTGGCACCGGACCCGGGGACGCACCTGACGGCAGCGGAGGCGAGACCCGGGCCAAGGCCTTCTTGATGCGGCTCTCCAACCCACTCTGCCAACGCTTGAACCGGGCCGCGCTAGGCCGGAGGCCAAGCCAGACGGACAGGTGATGGGCAATGGCGGAACCTCGCCAGTTGTGTGTCTTGGGGTGCGAACCGACGTACAAGCTGAGCGCGCGGGCGGTGACGAGAGATCCCGCGGGGTCCTGGGAGATCGAGATCGTGCCTTGGTCCCCGATCTTTGTCTTGACGCCGAAAGCCGTCGGACCGAGCGGAGTCACCGTCATACCGCGTACGAAACGCTGGATAGCGGCTAGTGCGCCCTGGTTGTGAGCCCGCGCTATCGCGTCGGCCACGACGCTCGGTGGGTAGGGCAGCACGAAAGTCACGCCGCTCAGCGCAGCGTTAGCGTTGCGGTGGTTCCACATCACGCTACCCACACAGGCAGCGACGAACAGGATGAAGATCACGAACCCCACGGCGGGGCCTCCCTGGGAATCTCAATCGGCGGGTGGGGGGTCCTCAACACCGGACGTGGCCGGGTCGATAGCGAACGGTTGGGCAGGCCTGGCCGGAGTGTCGATTTCTACATCCGTCGGTAACCCGGCTCCCGCTGAAGGGTGTGTCGGCTCGGTGCCAGGTCCGGTAACGAGCGGAGGACCGTTGTCGGGGGCAGCCGCCTGCGCTTCGGGCATCTGCTCGGGTGGGGTTGCCGAGCCGACCGCTTCGGCGAGGGCCATGAGCTCATCAGCCGGCTCCACAAGCTCGCCAGTATCCGTGGCCAGGAGCTCGCCGGGGTACGGGGCCACGATCTCATCCTCCGGTGCGGCTACAGGTAGCTCAACGTCGGGTCGCACCCAGACGCCAACCGCAGTGCGGTCGTCGTCGAAGCTCCGCCGATAAATGTTGACGTCCAGTAGGAACGCGTCGATCGTCGGCGGGCTCACCCAACGAGCGGCGTACTCCTTACCCACCTCTCCGGTGCCGTCGCCGACGGGATCGCCGATGCCGTCGCTGCCAAGCACGAGGGCCTCGCCTGGCAGCAGAAAGAAGTAGTTCGCCTCGGGGTCAACCCGACCGGGTAGTGGCCGCACCCGGGTGCTGGTGATCGCTCCCCCGGCCTCCTTGCCGCCCCCGACCGGAACGAGCACGTCCTCCTCGATGCGGCGCACGTACGCAGCCGAGTCGCCCGCGACGACCCCGATCTCGACGGGGAAGCCCTCAGCGCGCGGCGTCATGTTGACGATGCCCACGATCAGCGTGGTCGACATCTTTTCCAGGCAGGACCTGAGCCGGTCGTCGAGCGAGGGTGACTCCTCCGTCGGCACGGAGATCTGCCGGTACTCGGCCTCGTCGATGATGCGCATCGAGGCCCGCCCGGCGAGCTGCACCCAGTCGACGCACCCGTTTCGGGCGAGCTGGTCGGCGACGAGCTTGCAAGCCGATCGAGCGGCCGTCTCGGCCGCGACCTGCGAAAACTCCCCCTCGGAGACGCCGTCGGCGACGGCAACGATGAGGTAGTCATCGTTGACCAGCACTGAGAAGAAGTCCTGCCGAGGGGTGCCCTTGTACCTGTGGCTCCATCCGCGCGTCGCGCATCCGCGCAGCTCGAACGGGCCGAGGGAGAGGAAGTCGAGAACAGTGTCGGGCACGCCCACGTTGAGCGGGCCGCTGGTCGCGCGGATCTCAGGCTGACGGCCGGGATCGCCAATAGCGTTTGCACGGTCGAACGGACTCCAGTCCAGCGAGGTCGACGTCATCGGCGGAACTCCTCGTACCAGGTCTTGGCGGGCGGACGCGCCGCCGGTGGGCCGAGCAGGCTCTGCTCGAGCAGGGCGTAGAGGTGACGGGGGAGCACTCGTTTCACGAGCGTGGGGTCGCGCTTCTCCGCGACGCGCGGTCCGTCCGCGAGGATCCGGAGGACCGCCAGGCCTAGCTTGTAGCGATCGGTGTCTTGGTTCTGCGTGGCGAAGCCGATGCTGTCCTTGCGCGCCTTGGCCTGCAAGGCCTCCGGCGGCTCCCAGTCCGGCGTATGCGGCTGCAGTCCCAACGACGATGTCGACCCCCTCGAGCGCATCGCATCGGTGTCGACGAATATGACAGACGGCTGCGGGCTCAGCCGAAACAAGAAGTTCCGCAAGGACAGGTCGCCGTACACCACTTCCGCCCGATGGAGCAGACCCATTCCCTTCACCAAGCTGATGCACAGCTGCATGCGCTGATCGATGCTCGGAAACACGATCCGTTTCTGGGCGCAGTACTCACGGTCGGCCGCGAGGAACTGACCCTCGGCGGGCACGCTCTTCACGTCGCCGTAACTGGTGTGCAGGTCTATGAAGTACGACGCATCGAGGCGCGGCAGGATCACGCCCGCCGCGCCGCTCCCGCTGTCAGTCACGACCCGCACCATCCAGTTGAAGGAACGATCGAGTGCCTTGACCTGGTCCGCGTGCAGGACCTCGCGCATCTTTACCAGCGCCTCCAAGCCGAAGATCGGCACCGGCCGGATCGACTTCTTGTACCTCTTGTAGACCAGGGCCCATGTCGGTTGTTCGCCGATGCGGAAGTCGGGCAGGTCGTGCACCGTCGCCATGCCGCCCTTGGCGAGGTCACGTCGCTCCCCGAGCTCGCGCTCCTCGACCCTCAGAGCCAAATGTCGTCATCCTCTTCTTGAGCAGGCGGAATAAAGGCAGCGGAGTCACCGGAGGTGAAGGAATTCGCGGAGGCCAGGACGCTGGCCACGAGTTTCTCCGCCATGGAAGTGATCGCGGCGGCCGGGTCCTCGCCCTGTCGGGCGACGAAGGACCGCATCTTGCCTGGCGGGTAGACCAACTGGTCGAGGATGTTCTTCTTGGCGTCACCGACGCCGAACGGGATGAAGTTCGGGCGCTCCTTGAAGCCGGAGTCAGTGAGCGACTCGAAGGCCGATCGCCATTCGTGCTCCTCGTCGGTCGGCTCGCCGTCGGTGAGGAAGAAGGCCGCCGGTCGGTGCACCTTGTGGCCGTCGGCCTTGAGCTGGGCGACGTCGATTCCGACCTGACGCTTCAACAAGTTGAAGGCAGCGACAAAGGATGTGCCTCCGCGCGCGTTCAGGTCTGGGATGTCGTCCGGATGCACCTTCATGAGGTCGCACATCGGGATCACGACTTGGGCATCGTCAGAGAAGTCCAGCAGCGAGAACCGGACTTTGTCGGCCAAGATCGGGGCGACGTCGAGCGCTTCCTTCACGGCCCGCACGATCTTGTTGCCGGCGGATAGCGGCGCCTCGCTGACGATGCCGTCCACGGTTTTCGGTACTTGCGTCATCGAGTACGACACATCGACAACGACGTAGAACGGGAGGACCAGCATCTCGGTCACGGGGCAACCGCCTTTCGATCGGGGGTGTGGTGGCTTACAACAGGTAACTGTGCTCGCGGATGGCGACCTCGAGGGCTCGACGCGCGTCAGCCTCGGTGTCCGGCGAAGCCGCCTCTAGCTCGCTTACCAATCCCGCCAACTGAGTCTGGGTGGTGTTGTCCACGAACGGGACGATCTTGTCCCGGGCCCGCCGGATGGCCGTTTGGCTCTCGGGCGACAAGCTCGGGTTTACTGCGGCGCTCGCGCCACCCTCACCTGTCGAACCGTTGGTGCTGAGGCCGTCGATGCGCTTGCGCATCTTGACTAGGTCAGCCTTCGAACCGGCAGCGCCGAAGGACAACTCCTCGTCAAGGATGACCTTGCCTGTTTTCTCGTACTCGGCTTTGACATGCAGGATGCCGTCGACGTCGTACTCAAAGGTGACCGAAAACGAAGCATGTGCCAGTGGCAGCGGCTCCAGTTCGACGTCCCATTCCTTGAGAATCACGTTGTCCTCATGCTGAAAGGGAGCGTCCGGATCGCCCTCGATGATCTGGACGCGTACACGCTCCTGGTTGTCGCGAGTCGGCGTGAAACCCTCAGTCGCCGACGACGGCAGCTTCGCGTTGCGTGGGATCAACACGGAGAACTCCGGCTTGTCCGGACCCTGATTGTGGACGACCATTCCGAGTGCATGCTCTGTGCCCACAAAGAAGTCGTTGTCGAGCACCTCTCCGGCGAGGATGCCCGCGGCTAGGGCCGCCCCTTCGGCGATCGCCGTCATAGGATCGACGTCGGCCATGGGTTCCAACCGC
The DNA here is from genome assembly GCA_052387905.1 of Sporichthyaceae bacterium. GTDB lineage: Bacteria > Actinomycetota > Actinomycetes > Sporichthyales > Sporichthyaceae > JBQTII01. The sequence goes on from JBQTIR010000024.1 coordinate 173,695, forward strand.
AGCAGTTCGCGGATGTAGCGCTGCGCCATCGGGATCTTCGAAGATCCACCAACCATGACCAAGTGGTCGATCCGAGCTCCGTTGAGGTCGGCCAAACACTTGTCGACGGGCTCCCGTGTCCGCTGGATAAGCGGCCGGATGGCGTCCTCAAGGTCACCACGCGTCACCTCGACAGTGCCGCCGCCCATGAGGGAGAGAACCGTCGTCTCTTGGGCCGATAGCTTGACCTTTGCAAGCTCGAGGTCGAACGGGTCGAGCCGAGAGCCGCTGCCCGCCGGCAACTTTGCCCGGATCCCTGCCGCGAAGGCGTCGTCCACGTCGATGCCGCCGAGTCGTTGGATGCCTTTCGACGCCTCCTCGATGAAGGCTCCGTCGATATTTTGAAGCACCGTCACGTCCAGCGTGCCGCCTCCCCAGTCGAATACGAGGACCCTGTCGCCATCGCGAATCGTCTTGGCGTAGGCCATGGCTGCGGCGGTGGGCTCGTTGAGTAGGGCAATCACCTCGATGCCCGAGAGGCCTGCCGAGACCTTCGTGCGGTAGCGAGCGGCGCCGCGGCTGTTCGCCGGGATGGTCACCACGGCACTGTCCAGGTGGAGGCCAGCGTTGGACGCACGTTCCTTGATCTGGCGGAAGAAGACCGCCGCTGCCTCCTCCACTTTCAGGTGGTGCGAACCGATTGTGACGTCGTCATCGGTCTGGAAGAGGCGCTTGACGGCCGCTAGCTTGTTCGGATTCCGCTTGGCCTTCCAGCCGAACTCCAGCGTCCCGCCGCTGTCGGCGAGCACGGTGGGCAGCACGCGGTCGAAGCCCAGTTCGGCGAATTCACCGGGTGGGCGGTCCAGAGAAACGGTCTCCATCACGCCACCAACACAGACGGCAAGGACGCTGTTAGTGGTGCCGAAGTCGATGCCGAAAGCGCTCATGCTGGCACGTCCTGGGTCTCGGCGCGCTCGGTCGCGGGCCGATCGGCCGCGTCTAAGGAGTCCGTCACGTCCGGCCCGGGCGCGTTCGGGATTGCGGCCGCCGCGACCTCGTCGAGCTTGGCTCGGCCGAGCCGGATCACCGAGTCGTTCTGCGTATCGACATACGCCGGCTCGACGACCTCTATCGGGCCGGCCAGACCGGCGCCGCCGAGGTCGTCGAAGTAGTCGGACGCCCGCTGTCCGGCGGGCAGAGCGAACATCGCCTGCACGCCTGCCTGCTCCATCCATTCCTGTACCTGCGGCACCAGGTCGTCCACCGAGGTCGCTCGGGACACAGCTACGGACATGGTGACCAGCTGCACTAGATGGCTGCGCCGCTCAGCCGCTCCCGCCAGGACCGCCTTGCGTAAGCCGTCGAACGCCTCCGCTGCGATCCTGGAGGGGTCCTTGACGATCAGGATGTTCTTGATCTGCTCGGCCTCTTGCTCGAAGGCCTTCATCCGTTCCAGCAGGTCGAGCAGCACCTGTTCTTGTCCGCCAGTCATGGCTCGTGCCTTTCGGTGTCGGCTAACGCTGCGGGAGTACTGCGGAGGTTGCGATCTCCTCATGGAGCACCGCGACGGCTTCTTCACGGGCGGCGTCGAGCAGACGAGCCCACTCGGCATCTGAGGATGGGGTGGTGCGTGGCATGAATTCCGGGCCCGGCCGCAGAACGCCGTCCCCGATCGGGTCGAGTGCTCCCGGATCGGCAGGGACCCGGTACACATGCAGCGCGGTGCGTGGATCGCGGATGTTGTCGGCCACCTGGTTCAGGGCCCAGGTCAGGTTTGTCAGTTCTTCCTTGGACTCACCGACCCGCGCTCGCCGCTGCCCCTTCGCCTTCCGCGCGAAAGCCCGCGTAGCTAGATCTCGCGGTGATCCGTAAGGGATACCGAGCAAGACGTACGGATTACGGTCACCCATGGGGGATCTCACTCACAAGTTCCTCCGCAAGCGAGCGATCTCATCACGCCACTCATTCAGATCCTTGGTTAGGTCGTCCGTCACTTCACGAAGTCCCTTATCGGTAACTCCGAGGCGGCGCAGTCGCTCGACAAGCTGTTCTAGTGTCGCCACGGGTCCATTGAGTGCGTCGACGAGAATGCTCTCCATCTGTGCGCGGATCGCGTACCGATTCTCCTGGTCCCAACGAAGACGGTCACCGAGCGGGTTGTACGAGGTTGCGACAATGTCGCGGCCTACCACGAGCAATTTCAAGGCACTGAACGCGACGGTGCGGGTAAAATTTTCGGCTACGAACTCGGCTGTTCCCGCGTCGAGTTGCGCCCGTTCCCGAAGAAAATCGTCGATGGGCCTGAAGAAGAACTTGGTCCAGGCCACATCATTGAGATGGCTTCCGTCTTCGGCGAATAATCCGGAGAGGTGTGCACCGGCCTGGGGAGCCAGTACGAACCGTTGCTCCTGATTCAACAACTCAGGTGCGTTCACGAGGACCGCATCCACGAATTGCGCACTGGCCGGAGCATCTCCGAATCCGACGAAGAGACTTTCCCGAACGGTACTCATCCAGGAGTCCCATTCCTTATTAAACCATTCAGGTCGGCCAACCGATTGGTACACGGCGATGTACTCGTCGGCGAGGTCACGTAAGGTGAATTGTGAGCCCGGCCCGATGCGCGACTTGGCGACAAAAATCCGGCGCGGACCGGACAGTTCACCTCCCGGATCCGGGAGCGACTGCAGCACCCCTGGGGCGACGTTGACCGCCACCTTAGCCAGACGAACGAAGTCCTCCACCGACTGTTGGACGCTCAACCCCGTGCGTAGAGCAGGCACCAAGACGGGCGGGAAGTCCAGGGAACTCCCCAGCCAGACCTCAATCGCTCGGTCAAGTCCCGCGCGTTGGAGCTCAGCCGTCGGCGCCTCCTCGACCAGGCGCGCGAGATACGTGACGCCCACCTCCGGTCGCGCGCGCGACGCCACGATGCTCGCATTGACCAACAAGTCCTGCGTATAAAGGCCTTGAAGTGCGTGCTCCAGCATGCCCAGCGCTTCGTCGACTCGGTTCATCTGATCGAGGGCGAACGCGGTCATGCTGAGGACCTCGTCCTGCTGTCGCTCAGCATCATTCAGATGAGGCGTCAAGATCTTTCCGTGCTCGATCGCTTCGGGGAGGCGCCCCTCCCACAGCAGGCCCATCAGCCGCAGCAACCCGATCCAGATATTCAGCGTGTCATTCGGCGCACGCGCAGCATCCGCGGGGAGTTTCCCAGTGATGGCCTGCTCGGTGAAGATCGGCCAAAGCGATGGGTCGGCAACGACCTCCGGTGGAAGCGAGCGGGTCACGCCTTCCTTGATCTCTGCGAGTACGGAGGCGGGCACCCCCAGCAACGCTACGGTCGCAGGATCGAGGCGCTCCGGGTCGGGCTGACCGCCTTCGATGACGTCGAGCAGCGCCTGGTAACGCGTCACTCGTGGCATCGGCGGGAGCCCGGACAACGAAGCCCGGTCACGGCTAAGGAACAGTCTTCGGGCCAGCTCGGGGGTGTGACCGATCGAGCGGAGTTCGTCCTCACTCAACTTGTCCGGGTCCAGTCGTGCCAATAGGTACACCCGGGCCGCGCCTCCCAGATTCACCACGGGAGCGGACCGCGTCAGCCGACCCTTGTCGACCAGGTCGTCGAGGAGCGCCGGCTCCAATCCGGCGAGCTGCCCGAGGCTGTCGTCGACGGACCGGTCGGACAGCGAGATCAGGCTGACGGCGCCCCAGGCGGGCGTATGGGGTGCGGTCGGCGAAGGTACGGACCCACCGATTGCCAGCTGCCCGCGGAGCTGTGACCAGGCGTCACGCCGACCCTGCGCGAGCAGGGCCGCGCCAGCATCGAGCGCCTCATCCCACGATCCCAGGGCGGTCCGCATGATGGCATCGGCGCCGGGCACCCCCGCCTCACACATGCTGTCGAGGATGGGTCGCCACGCCGCGGAGTTTCGGTGCACCGCGCCCAGGTGCGGCAGCAGCAGTTCTACGCGTGTTGGATAGCCGGTAGCCGGCAACCCGGCGAGCGACTCTCGCAGCAACCGCTCATCGCCCACACTCGCCGCGTGGCAGGCCGAGCGCCATGCCTTCTCCGACGCCTGCAGGGGCGCCCAGGCGAATACAGGACCCCAGGACAGGTGGAGGGCCTCATCGGCGACCCGGCGCAGGACACGGATGTCGCCACACAGCGCTGCCGCCCGGGTCCGAACGATGTCGCGGTCCCACGCGGCCTGCTTGGTTTCGGGGAGTCCAGCGGCGTAGAGCAGCCGCGTCGCTACGCAGTACTCGGACGGAACGAGCGTCGTGGACCCGGTGGACATCGGGAGTCGGGTGGGCTCCTTGTCCTTGGCGGAGAAGTGCAATAGGACGGAGCCGCCGTCGACGTCGAGGCAGATGCCCTGCTTGTGGCCGAGCCCCAACTTGCCGCGGGTCTCATAGACCAGCCCGATCGGCGATTCGGCGGGCGCACCAATCGCGAGGTCGGCACCGCAGCCAGCGCACAGCCCCTCCTGCGACCCCTGCGGTTGCCCGCAGGCCCGACACCATGACACGACTAACTCCCCGTTCCCGGTGCGGTACTTGCCGCCGGCATACACCGCGAACGCGCTGCGGCATGGCGCACGCTAGCGCAACTAGGGGGATTCCGGGGGAGAGTACTCCTGTCTTCACCGCGCGATCTGACGGATGCATGAGATCCGGTGACGAGGCCAAGGCAGCAGATCGTGAGGGACCATGAGATTTCTTGCGGTGAACCTGTCGCAGTAGCCGATCGGCATGGACAAGCTGCACTGCAGCAGTGTTGGTGCATCTCCGCGTTGGCCCCGGGTCGGTCTGTCAGCACCAGTCGTCGGGTCTTGTGCGAGTCACATCCCGCGGCGGCCACCTGGGCATCGATGAGCGTCGCCCGCCGCCGAGGAACCGCAGTCGGCCGGTCGGCGCGCCGAGACCGTGTCGATGGCTCGGGGCGGGGTAGGCGCCAGCGCCGACCGGGATCCCACCGGTGCAGCAGGGTGCCCACGTCCGAGTAAGGCGACTCTGTCCCGGGCCTCCTTGATCTGCAGCAAATGCTCATGACTCCGGCCGCCATCCTCGCCCTCCCGGGCCTCAGTTGCGCCCTGCGGTGTTGCTTGCCCAGACGGCCTTGGAACCCGCATAGATGACGAGGTTGCCGTCAGACTGCACGACGAACCGGTCACCACCGGCGTTGAGGCCGCCGCTCTCCCAGATCCGTCGCCCATCGGCGGCATAGGTTGCCAACGTTCCGCGTGCGGCACTGAACTTGACCTTTACCTGGTCTCGCCATCCGGAGGCCCGCACATCCGTGGACCAGATCGCCCGGCCGGAAGGGCCATACAGCACGAGGTTGCCGTCGCCCTGCAGAACGAACGTATAGCGGCCATCAGAGGACCGCACATGCATGTCGCGGCGCAGTGAGCGCTTGTCGGTGAATGCCGCGCCGGATGCCACCCACCAAGAGGCTTGGTCGGGAAGTCGCTTAAGGACCTCGGTGGACACGTTCTCGTTCAGTGCGAAACCCCGGGCGCGCAGTTGGTTGAAGGTGCCACCATCGGGAATCCATAGGCGCTTGAGGTCAGGAGTAACGAACCAACTGGTACGGGAGTCACCGACCTGTTTGACGATGGTGTTCCGGTACTGAGCCAACGATGGCTGCGGTGCCGGCGGCTTAGTTGGTGCCGGCGTCGACTTGAGTTGGATGAAGTTGTGCGGCCACATCGAGCCGCGCGGAATAATCCGGGTCGATGTTCCGCCGCCGTAGGCGTCGTCAGTCACCTTGATGAAGTCAGTGCCGACCTCCTCGACGTAGGCGACGTGCCCAAAGCCGCCGTCGTTCGGGAACGAATCCCATTGGGCGATCGCCCCCACCAACGGACTGCTGTTCACCGCAGAGGCGCCGTAGACGCTGCGGACAGTGTCATCCCACTGGTGGGCATGTCCGAACGTACGGCCGGGGTCGGCAAGGCCGCGCCGGGAAAGCTGAAACGCGGCGTATCGAGTGCAGTTGTGCACGAGGCCACGTTCGTATTCCTGCCCATACTCGCGGTCGGGCCACCCCAAATCCTGGGCGCCGTAGCCGCCTGTCGTACATCCGAAGTCTGTCCGCTTGCAGACGACCTCATACGGCGGTGCAGCAGAAGCGGACGAGGCCAGCGGCACTGTTCCGCACACGGCCATCGCGGACAGCCAACCGATCGTCTTGGGGGAGAAGGTGCGCATCGCAAGCTCCGATTTCGGGTTGTGGGACCCAGCGGTCCGCCTGCTCAGATCCTTGGGCTTCCGGACCGTCGCATCGAGCCTGCTGTGCGGCAGTCTGAGGCAGTCTGAGGTCTGACCCAGCGCGCTTCAGCCCTGCCTCGACAACCCCGGACCTTGTCGGCCAGTTGCCTCCGCGGTCGTTGCCCGGCTGCCATCTCCGGCATTCCAGAGCGACATAAGTGGAGAATCCGGTGCTGGGTGGAGGAAGGAAAACCCGCAGATCAGAGCCTGTCTTTCGTGGAGCGGGTGACGAGAATCGAATACTCGCACTGTCAGCTGCGCGTGATGACGCTCGGCGAATCTCCCCAGGGTCGATCGGCGGGTTCCAGGGATCGTCGCTACACCTCAGGTAGATAGAGGTGTTCATGAGAACTGGATCAACGCGTCGTCCCGGTCGGCAGCCGATGGTGGACAAGCAGCGCGAGTTCGCGCGACTGCTGAGCCAGGGCGTGTCGATCTCCGAGGCGTGCCGCAGGCTCGGCATCGACCGCAAGACCGGCCACTGGTGGAAGAACGGCGGCGTCATCCGGCGCAGCGGCGCGGAACGCAGGGTCGCGCCCGTGATCGACCGCCTCGAGCCCCGCGTCGAATCGCCGCGCTACCTGAGCCTGGCCGAGCGAGTGGCCATCGCCGACGGCCACCGGGCCGGGAAGTCCGCCCGGACGATCGCGCAGGAACTAGGACGGGCGGTCTCCACCGTGGCCCGCGAGCTCAAGCGTAACCGCGACAACGCCGGGGACTACAAGCCCTACAGGGCACACAATCTGATGCTCGCCCGGCGACCGCGGACCCGAAGGCGGATCCTCGCCGAGAACGACGAGCTGCGCGCCGTTGTGCAGGGCCTGCTGGACAAGCATTGGAGCCCCGAGCTGATCGCGCGCGAGCTGCGGGTCGTTCACGGGCGGAGTCTGTCGATCGAGACGATCTACCAGGCCCTCTACAGCCCAGAACGCACCCTGGCAAGGGAATCCACGTCGACCCGCCGGCGCTATCGGCGTCCGCGACGGCGAGGCAACGAACGCCGACCGCGGTTCATCGTCCCGATCCGGCTCATCGACGAGCGCCCGGCGGAGGTCCTCGACCGGCTCGAACCCGGCCACTGGGAGGGAGACCTCATCGTGGGCGCGTTCAACCGTTCCGCGATCGGCACCCTGGTCGAGCGGACCACCCGCTTCACCATGCTGATCCACCTCGACGGGCCCTCCCGCGCCGAAGCCCTACGCGACCGGCTCAACGCGGCACTCGGCGCGCTGCCACCCCAACTGCGACGCACGCTCACCTGGGACCAGGGCTCCGAGATGTGCCACCACCACGCCATCGCCGCGAACACCGGGATGCACGTCTACTTCTGTCATCCGGGCCGGCCGTGGGAGCGCCCGACGAACGAGAACACCAACGGGCTACTGCGCGACTACTTCCCCAAGGGCTCGAACCTCGCCGTCCACACCGCGACCGACCTCCAACGCGTCGTCGAGGAGCTCAACCAGCGGCCCCGCAAGATCCTCGGCTGGCAAACCCCCGAAGCCCTCTTCGCTAGCCTTCGAACCGGGCACGTGTAGCGACGACTGCTGGAACCCGCCGAGCAGGTCTGAGGAGGTTCAACTGAGCGTCGTCACGGAACCTGACTAGCTCTAGTCCTTAGTTTGGAACCTGGAAGGTATCTGACGAGAAGTCATATAGTGTGCTCCTTGCCGCCGAGCATCTTGTGCAGTTTCGCCACCAGCTCGCGCATCTCGGCGAGGTCGCTTTCGCGCGGATCAGCCACCGCGGCGGGTTCCGGGTCGGGACGTCGCGCTCGAAACGCATCCAGCGACTCCAAGGCGGCCTTGTCGGCGCCGGGCATGGCGTGCAGGTACTTGCCTGTCGTCACGATGCTCCCGTGCCCGAGCCGTTCCTTCACTACCTGCAGATCCGCCCCGCCGGCGAGCAACCACGAGGCATGGGCATGACGTAACCCGTGCGGTGTCACGTGAACGGCCAACCCGGCGGATTGCGTCGCGGGGTCCCAGACGAAGTAGCGGAACCACCGGTTGGGGATGTGGCCATCGGTGGTCACCTCCCGGGGGCGGCGCGGGCTGTCCTTCCCTGCAGCCCGCCGGTCGGCGCGGTAGGCGGCGACCGCGTCCTTGCAGTGGCGGCACCGGCACGGTGCGGCCTGATACGCCGTCAGGGTCCCGTGCTGGTACTGCCGCCCCGTGCCGTTGGGCTCGGTCAGTCCGAGCGTCGCCGGGTCCGGTAGGCGGTCCGGTCGGCGGTATCGGGCGACAGCCGGGGCCGGAAACTGGAACAGCAGATCATCCGGCCCCAGCGCAGCCCGCCTAATGTGCGTCCGGATCTGATCGATCAGTCGCGCCGTCAGGCCGAGCTGCCGCCACTCCTTGTCCTTCGGGTAGTCCTTGACCACGAACCGCACGCCCTCGGGCCGGTCCTTCGACTTCAGCTCTACGACGGCACGGGAGACGGTCAGGACGCCGGCGGTCAGGTCGAGGTCCTTCGGGCGAAGTTCGGTCAGCTCGCCCCACCGCAGCCCGGACTCGACGGCGGTCTCCACCAGCAGCTGCATTGCCGCATTGGGCAGCGCGGCGTATATCAGGTTGTACTGCTCCACGGTGATGATGCGGCGCGGCTTCCGGGCAACCGGTGGGGTCTTGACTCCGCGTCCAGCGTGCAGCATGACGACCTGGTCGTTCAGCGCCGTCGTCAGGATCGCGTCGAGGACCACCTTGGCTTCGCGCACGGTGGGCGGCCGTGCGCCGTAGCCGGTCTGCAGCTCGCCGACCCATTCCCGGACGTGAAAGGGAAGCAGCTCCACCATCCGCATGTGGCCCAGCCCGGGCAGCACGTAGCGGTTGAGCAGGTACCGGTAGTTCTCCCGTGTGGTGGCCTCGATCAGGTGGTTGGGAAACCACTCGGTCTCAACGAATTGCGCGAGCGTCTGTCGTCCGCGCTTCGGATCGCCCACGCGGCCCAGGGATAGACACTCCTCGGCGCCGTGCCATGCCCGCGCCGCTTCCTTCTCGGTCCGGTAGGTGCCGGCGGAACGCACGGCACCCCGAAGGTCGCGATAGCGCGCGGTGAACCGGGGCTTCCCGTCGCGCCCCGCCCGCTTCTGAACCCATCCCATATGCCACCCCGACAGTGTGCTTCTCGGTAGCAGCTTGGCAGCATTGGTGGTGACGGACAAGCTTGGACGGTGGCGGACATTCCTGGACTGATTATGGCTCTGACCTGCGAAAATACGTACCTGTGGAGTGGTCTCGATGGCGCGTTTTGAACATGCAATGAGCGTTCGCATCGAGGGGGTCTGGGGTTCAAATCCCCACAGCTCCACCCTTGTGATCTCTCACGAGATCGGCGACAGTCCGAACCCTCAGTGGGGGTTCGGACTGTGTCGTTTGTCGGGTCCCGGGCGCCCGCGCATCAATGGTGCCCGTCGCCGTGGCCGGAGGTGAGCTCGGCGTACTGCTCGGCAGTGGGCTTGGGCAGATCGTCGGCGTACCAGAACGCGGACAGGCGGGCGCGGACCTTGCTGACCTTGTGTCCGGGGGTGGGGATGCCGTCGGCGTCGGTCGCGGGGCCGGCTTCCAGTGGTGCGTAGGTGTTGCGGGCCATCAGGAAGTAGCGCTCGTGGTCGCTGATGG
>JBQTIR010000025.1:0-90720 GCA_052387905.1 Sporichthyaceae bacterium
CCGGCGTGTTCACGAACAAGTTGCCGCGCAGGTACTCCGTGAGCTCCGGCGTGTTCAGCTCCCCGAGAAACTCTGTCAGCTCCCGCGACGTGTTCTTCCACGTGAAGTACGTGTACGACATCGTGAAACCGAGCTTCGCGAGGTTCTTCAGACGCTTGGGACGCGTGAACGCCTCAGCGAAGAAGATCACGTCCGGGTGCGCGGACTGGACGTCCTCGATCATCCACTCCCAGAAGGCCGACGGCTTCGTGTGCGGATTGTCCACCCGGAACGTCTTCACGCCATGCGATACCCAGTGCAGCACGACGTCGCGGCATGCCTCCCACAGACGCTTGCGATCGGCGCACCAGAAGTTGATCGGGTAGATGTCCTGGTACTTCTTCGGCGGGTTTTCCGCGTAGGCGATAGTGCCGTCCGCGCGCGTGGTGAACCACTCCGGGTGCTCGCTCACCCACGGGTGATCCGGTGAGGCCTGGAGCGCAAAATCCAGGGCGACCTCCATGCCGAGCTCACCGGCCCGGGCGACGAAGGCGTCGAAGTCGGCCAGGGTGCCCAGGTCCGGGTGAATGGCGTCGTGCCCGCCCTCGGCCGAGCCGATCGCCCACGGGGACCCGGGGTCGTCCGGGCCCGGGGTCAAGGTGTTGTTGGGGCCCTTGCGGAACGCGTTCCCGATCGGGTGGATCGGCGGCAGGTACACGACGTCAAAGCCCATCTCCGCCACCGCGGGCAGCCGCTGTGCCGCCGTGGCGAACGTGCCGGACTTCGGCGGATCCAACGTGGCACCTTCGCTGCGGGGAAAGAACTCGTACCAGGAACTGAACATCGCTTCGCGCCGGTCCACGGCCAGCGGCAGGCGTTTGCTCGCGGTCACGAACTCGCGCAGCGGGTGCAGCGCCAAAATTCCGGTGACCTCCGGGGTCAGCGCGGCCGCGAGCCGCATGGGGCCCGGGTGGGTGTCGTCCCGTAGGCCGATAGCGGCCTCGCGGAGCACCTTGACCGCCATCTCGTCGGGGCAGTACTCGCTGGCGCGATCGAGCAGGAGTGCCCCGGTCTCCAGCATCAGTTCGACGTCCATCCCGGCGCGAACCTTGATGGTGGCGTCGTGGCGCCAGGTCGCGATCGGATCGCCCCAGGCCTCGATGGTGTAGCTCCACTGGCCCACCTTGGTCGCCGTCACGGTCGCGGTGAAGCGGTCGGTGCCCGGCGACACGAGCTGCATCGGCGTCCAGGCCCCGGCCCGGCCCCGGGGGTCACGCAGCACGACATTGGCCGCGACGGCGTCGTGGCCCTCGCGGAAGATCGTCGCACTGATCTGGAGGGACTCCCCGACCACAGCCTTGGCGGGGCGCGTTCCACAGTCGACCTGCGGGCGGATGTCGGTGATGGGGATACGGCCGGTCATTCTCACGAACGTACCCGGGGATCTCGCGTCCAACCAGGCGCCAGGCGGGTAATAGGTTGGCACCGTGAGAGCTATCCGCAGGTTCACCGTCCGCACCGCCCTCCCGTCGGCTCTGGCGGGGCTGGGCGAGCTCGCCACCAACCTCCGCTGGAGTTGGCACGCGGACACCCGCGCCATCTTCGCGGCCGTCGACGAGGCCGTTTGGGACCGGGTGGGTGCGGACCCGGTCAAGCTGCTCGGCGCGGTCTCCTCGGACCGCCTGGCCGCCCTCGCCGCCGACGACGGCTTCCGGGCCCGCCTGGATGGCGCGGTGGCCGATCTGCGCTCCTACCTCACCGAAGAGCGCTGGTACCAGCGCGAGGAAGCCGCCGGCGTGTCACTGCCGCGGGCCATCGCCTATTTCTCCCCGGAGTTCGGCATCACCGCCGTGCTGCCGCAGTACTCCGGTGGCTTGGGGATCCTGGCCGGTGATCACCTCAAGGCTGCCAGTGACCTCGGGGTGCCGATCGTCGGCGTCGGCCTGCTCTACCGCCGCGGCTACTTCATCCAGTCGCTGTCCCGTGAGGGTTGGCAGCAGGAGCGCTACCCGGTCCTGGACCCCCATGAGCTGCCGATCACCCAGGTCCGTGAGGCCGATGGGTCGCTGCTGCGGGTGCGCGTCGACCTGCCCGGATCCGGGCAGCTGGTCGCCCAGGTGTGGTTGGCCCAGGTCGGGCGGGTGGCGCTGCTGTTGTTGGACTCTGACGTGGAGGAGAACTCCGAGTTCGAGCGTGAGGTCACCGACCGCCTCTACGGCGGCGGCACCGAGCACCGACTGCACCAGGAGCTGCTGCTCGGCGTCGGCGGGGTGCGGGCCGTGCGCGCGTACTGCCGGCTCTCCGGTACTCCGGCGCCGGAGGTCTTCCACACCAACGAGGGGCACGCCGGATTCCTGGGCATCGAACGCATCCGGGAGTACATGCAGGAAGACGGCCTGAGCTTCGACGCCGCCCTGGAGGCGGCGCGGGCCGGCACGGTGTTCACCACGCACACCCCGGTGCCTGCCGGGATCGACCGCTTCCCGCGCGACCTGGTGGCTGCGCATTTCAGCGGGGACAGCTCGCTGAGCTCCGTTCCCGTCGAGCGCGTGCTGGAGCTCGGCGCCGAGACCTACGCCGGGGGCGACCCGGCCGTGTTCAACATGGCCGTCATGGGTCTGCGTCTGGCCCAGCGCGCCAACGGCGTCTCGACCTTGCACGGCGAGGTCAGCCGCGGCATGTTCGGCGGCCTGTGGCCGGGCTTCGACACCGCCGAGGTGCCGATCATCTCGATCACCAACGGCGTGCACGCCCCGACCTGGACCGCGCCGGAGGCTCTCGAGTTGGCTCGACGTGAGATCGGTTCGGAGTTCATCGCCACCGCCGACGGCTGGACCGGGCTGGACAACGTCTCGGATGAGTCCCTGTTCGGCATGGGCCGCGTGTTGCGCGCCCGGCTGGTGGACTCCACCCGGCGGCGCCTGCGCGAGCAGTGGCTGCTGCGCGGGGCCAGCGACGCCGAACTCGGCTGGATCTCCTCGGTGCTCGACCCGGACGTGCTCACCATCGGCTTCGCCCGCCGGGTGCCGTCCTACAAGCGCCTGACGTTGATGCTGAATGATCCCGAGCGACTCAAGGCGCTGTTGCTGCACCCGGAGCGTCCGATCCAGCTCGTCATCGCAGGGAAGGCGCACCCGGCCGACGACGGCGGCAAGCGGCTGATCCAGGAACTGGTCCGCTTCACTGATGAGGCCGACGTGCGCCATCGCATCGTCTTCCTCACCGACTACGACATGGCGCTGGCCGCGGAGATGATCCCGGGTTGCGACGTGTGGCTGAACAACCCGCTGCGTCCGCTGGAGGCCTGCGGCACCTCGGGGATGAAGGCGGCACTCAACGGTTGCCTGAACCTCTCGGTGCTCGACGGCTGGTGGGACGAGTGGTATGACGGCGGCAACGGGTGGGCGATCCCCTCGGCGGGCGGGGTCGAGGACTCCGAACGGCGTGACGAGCTGGAGTCCCACGCGCTCTATGACCTGATCGAGACGGCGGTCGCCCCGCGGTTCTACGAGCGGGACTCCTCGGGGCTGCCGGCCCGGTGGCTGGAGATGGTCCGGCACACGATCACCTCGCTGGGCCCGAAGGTGCTGGCCAGCCGGATGGTGCAGGACTACGTCACTCTGCTCTACGCGCCCGCGGCGATGTCCAGCCGGGAACTGGCCGAGGACAAGCTCGCCGGCGCCAAGGAGTTGGCGACCTGGAAGGCGCACGTGCGCGGCGGCTGGAGTTCGGTGCGCGTCGATCACGTCGAGGCTGACGGTGCCTCAGATGGAGCCTCGATCGGGGATCAGATCGCGGTGCGCTCCTTCATCTCCCTGGGCGGTCTGGAGACCGCGGACGTCGACATCCAGCTCGTCTACGGCCGCGTCGACGAAACCGACAGCCTCGCGGACACCCGCACGCTCTCCCTGCATCCCGTCGAGCACTACGAGGGCGGACGGGTGCGCTATGAGGGCATCGTGCACCTGTCCCGCAGCGGACCTTTCGGTTACACCGTCCGGGTGCTGCCGGCCCATCGGCTGCTCGCTGGTCCGGCCGAACTCGGCCTGGTCGCGGTCCCCGCCGGCCCGGCGGGGATGCACGACGGGCTGCTGCGCTGAAGGTGACCGCCCAAGGCGGACTGACGCTCGGCATCCGCACGAGCGGATGCCGAGCGCATTCTCAGCTCGGCAGTTGGGCGGCGCTGGCGTACATCGACTTGTACTCCAGGTAGCTGTTCAGCGCCTCCGGGCCGAGCTCGCGGCCGAGCCCGCTGTCCTTCATGCCACCGAAAGGGGCCCCGAGGTCGATGTTGTAGTAGTTCACCCCGATGGTGCCGGTGCGGACCCGACGCGCGATGTCCAGGCCGCGGGCCTCGTCGGCGGTCCAGACCGAACCGCCGAGGCCGTAGTTGCTGTCGTTGGCGATCGCGACGGCTTCGTCGTCTCCGTCGTAAGGGATCACGACCAGCACCGGTCCGAAGACCTCCTCGCGGGCGAGTTGGTCGGTGTTCTTGACGTCCGCGAACACCGTCGGCTCGACGAACCAGCCGCGATCCTGCCCGGCGGGGCGCCCGCCGCCGGTGACCAGGCGTGCGTCGGAGTTGCGGCCGACGTCGATGAAGCCCATCACCCGGTTCAGGTGCGTCTGGCTAGCCATCGGTCCGCAGGTGACGGCCGGGTCGAGCGGGTTGCCGACGTTGAGGCCGTTGGCGACGGATGCGACCGCGTCGACGACCTCGGCGTAGCGCGAGCGCGGCGCGAGGATGCGCGACTGCGTCGTGCAGGTCTGGCTGTTGTTCATGAACGACGCGGAGCCCAGTCCCGCGATGAAGGTGTCGATGTCGCCGTCGTCGCAGAAGATCGCGGCGGACTTGCCGCCGAGCTCCAGGGTGACCCGGCGGATCAGGCGCCCGCACTCGGCGCCGATGATGCGCCCGGCAGCGGTGGAGCCGGTGAAGCCGATCTTGTCGACGTTCGGGTGCGAGACGAGCGCTGATCCGGCCTCGCGTCCGGCCAGCACGATGTTCAGCACCCCCGGCGGGAGCCCGGCCTCCTGCGCGGCGTCTGCGAACACGTAGGAGTCCAGTGCGGTCTCCGGCGAGGGCTTGAGCACGATCGTGCAGCCGGCCGCCAGCGCGGGCGCGATCTTGAACATCGCCAGGACCTGCGGGTAGTTCCAGGGCGTAATCGCCCCGACGACACCAACCGGCTCGCGGCGCACGATCGTGGCGCCGGACGGGCTCTTGCGGACCTCTTCCAGCGGGAGCGACTTGATCAGCTCGGCGTACATCTGCAGGAGCAGCCCGGGAGCCGCGCCGTTGAACATGGTGGAGAGCGTGATCGGCATGCCGTTCTCCTGGCTCACCAGCTTGCTGGTGGCCGCGCTACGCGACATGAGCGCGGTGGCGAAGGCGTGCATCACCTCGGCGCGCTCGGCAGCCGTCGTGCGGCCCCACGGGCCGGTGTCGAGCGCACGCCGGGCCGCGCCGACCGCGGCGTCGATGTCCGCGTCGGTGCCCAGGGACGCCGTTCCCAGCACCTGCTCGGTGGCCGCCTCGATCGCGGTGTGCGTTTCGGTCCCGCGCGGGTCCACCCACGCGCCGTCGATGAAGAAGCGGGTGCGGTCAAGGTCGGTGCGCTCAGCTGTCGCGGTCACAATGCCCTCCGGGGGGCCTCGGGAACGACCGCGGCGTCGGTGCCGGGTCCCTTCGCAGGCTAGTCGGGCGCAGGCGTAGGTGGCGAGCGATGCAATACCGCGTGGGAGGGTTCGACGGTGATCACCTCGGCCCCGACGCTCGCGGTCCCGTCCACGAGCAGAGTCCAGCCGTCGGGTTCGGCCGGGGGCCAGAGCAGGGTGATCGCCGGACGGGCGACCACGTTGTCCCGGGTGCGGCGGCCCCCGTCGTACAGCGTCAACACCCCGTCGGCTGCCCGCACGTGGGTGGAGCGGATCCAGGTCCCGCCCTCCTTGGTGACGGTCAGCAGGTAGGCGAACCCGCACTTGGCGATCGTCGCGGGCAGGTCCTCGAGGCTCACAGGAATGCTCATGAGTGTGGTCCTTCGGTGAGCTCGACACGCAGTAACAGGGCACTGTACGGCCCCAATGTCAGAACCTCGCCGCAGACCTGGGGCCGGGGTTCACCGACGCCGGGGGGCGCAATCTCGCTGGCGAGCTCCTGGACGAAGCGGCGGGGCGCGCCGTTCTGAGGCAACGTCACCTTCACCGGGTCCGCTCCGGCGTGCAGGAGCAGCAGGTACCCGGCGTGCGGCGGGGCAGCGTGGCGGTGGTGGTCCGGAACCGCGCCGAGGAGCATCCCGAGGGTGCGCAGTTCCGGATCGTGCCAGTCGGCCTCGGTCAGCTCCGCCCCGCCGGCGCCGATCCAGGTGATGTCCCGCTCGCCGTGGGCGGCGACCGCGGCACCGGTGAAGAACTCGCCGCGGCGGAACTCCGGGGCGGCCGCGCGCAGCGCCAGCAGCGCGCGGGTGAAGGTCGTCAGCCGCTCGGCGAGGGGGTCGGGCGACCAGTCGAGCCAGGAGATCTCGTTGTCCTGGCAGTAGGGGTTGTTATTGCCCCGCTGGGTGCGCCCGCGCTCATCGCCGGCCACCAACATCGGCGTGCCGACCGAGAGCAGCAAGGTCATCAGCAGGTTGCGCAGTTGGCGTTCGCGCAGGGCCGCGACTTCGGGGTCCGCGCTCTCGCCCTCCACCCCGCAGTTCCAGGACCGGTTGTCCGTCGACCCGTCACGGTTGTCCTCGCCGTTGTCGAAGTTGCGTTTCGCCTCGTACGTCACCAGGTCCCGCAGCGTGAAGCCGTCATGGGCGGTGACGAAGTTGACCGAGGCCGCCGGGGTACGCCCCGGGTAGCCGAACAGGTCCGAGCTGCCCGACAAGCGGTAGGCGAGGTCGTTGACTCCAGAGGCCGCCCCGCGCCAGAAGTCACGCACACTGCCGCGGAAGCGGTCGTTCCACTCCGACCACGGCGGCGGAAAACCGCCGAGCACGTAGCCGCCCAGGCCCAGGTCCCAGGGCTCGGCGATCAGCTTGACCGCGGACAGCACCGGGTCCTGGGCGATCGCGGCGAGCAGAGCTGCGCGGAAATCCACAGTGGCCTCGTTG
The DNA here is from genome assembly GCA_052387905.1 of Sporichthyaceae bacterium. Lineage (GTDB taxonomy): Bacteria > Actinomycetota > Actinomycetes > Sporichthyales > Sporichthyaceae > JBQTII01. The sequence continues at coordinate 7,077 of JBQTIR010000025.1, forward strand.
CGCAGCAATGCCGGCGCAAGGTCGAACCGAAAGCCGTCGACGCCCATCTCACTCACCCAGTAGCGCATCGAGTCGGTGACCAGACGAAGGACGTGGGTGTGCCGGGTATCAACGGTGTTGCCGCAGCCGGTGACGTCGTCGTAGCGGGCGTCGGTGCGCTGGCGATAGTAGGTCGCGTTGTCGAACCCGCGCAGGCTCAGCGTGGGTCCGTCCAACCCGCCCTCGGCGCTGTGGTTGTAGACGACGTCGAGCAGAACCTCCAGGCCTGCATCGTGCAGGGCCCGGACCATCGCCCGGAACTCGGTGACCTGCCCGCCCAGGTCCCCTGACGCACTGTAGGCGGCGTGCGGGGCGAAGTAGGCGAGGGAGTTGTAGCCCCAGTAGTTGCGTCGCCCGGCGCGCAGCAGGTGTTCCTCGCTGACATAGTGATGCACCGGCAGGAGTTCGACCGCAGTGACACCGAGGTCGCGCAGGTAACTGGTCACGGCGGGGTGCGCCAGGCCGGCATAGGTTCCGCGGAACGGCGGCGGGACGGCGGGGTGCGTGCGGGTGAAGCCGCGCACATGCAGCTCGTAGATCACGGTGTCCGACCACGCGACGCCCCGGCGCTCCCAGACCGGCGTCGCGGTCGTCGGCACGACCACGCCGACCGGAACGTGCCCGGCCGAGTCGCGGTCGTCGGCAGCGAGGTCACTCGCGCCGTGGACATGGCCGAACGTCGCGGGGTGGGCGCGGAAGTCGCCGGTGACAGCGCGGGCGTAGGGATCCAGGAGTACCTTGCTCGGGTTGTACCGGGCGCCGCGAGCGGGGTCCCAGGGCCCGTCGACCCGGAACCCGTAGCGCTGCCCTGGGGAGATCCCGGGGACGAAGGCATGCCAGGTGTGTCCAGTGCGCTCCAGCAGCGGGACGCGCCCGACCTCGGCAGACCCGTCGTCGAAGAGGACGAGCGTGACGGCGTCCGCGCCCGCGGAGTGCACCGCCACGTTGACCCCGCCCGCCGCCGCGTCATGCGTCACGCCCAGGGGCGCCGGGCGGCCGGGATCCGCAGTCCGGGAGTACGCATTCACGGCTCCATGATTCCCGTTCCCGGTGCCGGGCGGGTTGCGGCGCCCCGGTAGCGTGCCGAGCAGGTGTTGGGGCCATCGCGACCAGGAGGCGTTCATGGGTGAATTCGTCAGGCTGGAGATCGCCGACGGGGTCGGGACCATCCGGCTCGACCGGCCGAAGATGAACGCGCTCAGCGCCCAGGTCCAGGAGGAGTTCCACGACGCCGCGCACGCTGCGCGCCGTGACGACGACATCCGTGCCGTGGTCATCTACGGCGGAGAACGGGTCTTCGCGGCCGGCGCCGACGTCAAGGAGATGGCCGAGCTGACCTACGCCGAGATGGCGATCCGCTCGCACGAACTGCACCGCTGCTTCAACGCAGTGGCCAAGATTCCGAAGCCCACGATCGCCGCGATCACCGGCTACGCCCTCGGCGGCGGGTGTGAGCTGACGATGTGCGCCGACTTCCGCGTCGCCGCGGAGAACGCCAAGCTCGGCCAGCCGGAGATCCTGCTCGGGATCATCCCCGGCGCCGGTGGGACCCAGCGCTTGACGCGCCTGGTCGGGCCGGCCAAGGCCAAGGAGATCATCTTCTCCGGGCGATTCGTCGACGCCGCCGAGGCGCTCGCGATCGGCCTGGTCGACAAGGTCGTCCCCGCGGACGAGGTCTACTCCACGTCCCTGGCGTGGGCGCAGACCTTCGTCAACGGCCCGGCCGCCGCCCTGCGCGCAGCCAAAGAAGCCATCGACCGCGGGATCGAGGTCGACCTGGACACCGGACTGGAGATCGAGCGGGCGGCGTTCGCGGCCCTGTTCGCCACCGAGGATCAGAAGATCGGGATGCGTTCGTTCATCGAGAACGGTCCGGGCAAGGCGAACTTCACCGGGCGCTGAACCTGGCCCCAGGGTGTCCGACGCCACGTTCGGAGCACCCCGAACCGGCCGTTAGAATCGCGGAAACCCGCCGGTAACCCAAGGTTCGAGGCTGAGCATGAACATCGTCGTGTGTGTGAAGCAGGTGCCCGACACCTGGGCCGAGAAGAAGCTGGATCCGTCGACCAAGACGCTGGACCGCGTCTCCGCCGACAACATTCTCAACGAGATGGACGAGTTCGCCATCGAAGAGGCGCTGCAGATCACCACGGCGCACGGCGGCACGGTCACCGTGCTGTCCATGGGGCCTGAATCGGCCACCGAGGCGATTCGCAAGGCCCTGTCGATGGGCGCGGACGCGGCGGTACACGTCGTGGACGACGCGCTCAAGGGCTCGTGCGCGGTGGCGACCTCCCTGGCGCTGGCCAAGGCGATCGAGAAGATCGGCGACGTCGACCTCGTCATCGCCGGCTCGGAGTCTTCGGACTCGCGGACCTCGGTCGTGCCGGCGATGCTCGCCGAGCGGCTAGGGCTGCCGCAGGTCACCTTCGTGAACAAGGTAGAGGTCGACCCGGCCGCCAAGACCCTGCGCGCGCACCGGCTCACCGACGACGGTTACCAGGTCGTCGAGTCCACGCTGCCCGCCGTCATCTCTGCGGTCGAGAAGATGAACGAACCGCGCTATCCCTCCTTCAAGGGGATCATGGCCGCGAAGAAGAAGCCGGTCACGACGTACTCGATCGGCGACCTCGGCCTCGACGCCGCCTCGGTCGGCCTCGCCGGCTCCTGGACCTCGATTGCGGACTACGCAAACCGTCCACCGCGCTCGGCGGGCACTGTCGTCGAGGACGAGGGCAACGGTGGCATCGAGCTGGTCGACTTCCTGGTCACCGGCAAGTTCGTCTGAGCTTCGACGTCCGAGATAAGGATTCGCTGACATGGCACAGGTTCTCGTACTCGTCGAGCACTCTGACGGGGCACTGAAGAAGGTCACTCTGGAACTGCTCACGATGGCGCGCGCCGTCGGCGAACCGGCCGCGGTCTACGTCGGTTCCGGCATCGACGCCGTCGCGGACAAGTTGTCCGAGTTCGGCGCCGAAACGATCTACGTCGCGGACGACGCCGAACTCACCGGTTATGTCGTCGCTCCCATCGCCGAACTGCTGGCCAAGCTGATCGCCGAGCAGTCCCCGGTCGCCGTGCTCATTGCTGCCACCGCGAACGGCAAGGAGATCGCCGGACGCCTGGCGATCAAGGCCACCTCCGGTGTCCTGACCGACGCGACCGGCCTGGCCCTCGACGGCACTACCGTCGTCGCCGAGCAGTCGATCTTCGGTGGCGCGACCGTCGTGCACTCCACCGTCAGCACGGGCACCCCGATCGTTGCCGTGCTGCCCAACGCGACCCCCCCGACCCCGGCGCCCGCTACCGGCTCCCGGGTCCCGGTTTCGGTCGAGCTCTCGGCCGGCGCCAAGGCCGCGAAGATCGTCGACCGAGTCGTTGAGGAGAAAGGCGAGCGCCCTGAGCTCACCGAGGCCTCGATTGTGGTCTCCGGTGGTCGTGGTGTCGGCTCGGCCGAGAACATGGGCGTCGTGGAGAAGCTGGCCGACTCCCTCGGTGCAGCCGTCGGTGCATCGCGCGCTGTCGTTGACGCCGGGTGGTATCCGCACCAGTCCCAGGTCGGGCAGACCGGCAAGACGGTCTCTCCGCAGCTCTATGTGGCCGCCGGGATCTCCGGTGCCATCCAGCACCGCGCCGGTATGCAGACCTCCAAGGTCATCGTCGCGGTGAACAAGGACCGCGAGGCCCCGATCTTCGAACTCGTCGACTACGGCGTCGTCGGCGACCTGCACAAGGTCCTGCCGCAGGCTACCGACGAGATCATCAAGCGCAAGGGGTAGTTCGCCCAGGCCAGGCCCGGCTTCCGCCGGGATGCCTTCGCGATGGCTCGCGGGCCGACGTGACATTGACCCCCGGATCAATGGGGTCGCTGTCGTCCGCTGCGCTTTACTCGCTGCCGGCATTCCCGGCTCGCGCCGGGCCTTTCCTGTGCTCCGGGAGGTCGGCGGGACCGCTTCGCGGTCCCGATTAGGCTGTACCCGCGATGACTTACCTCGACCACGCCGCGACGACGCCGATGCTGCCCGCGGCGCTGGCGGCTACCACCCGGGAGCTGGCACGGGTCGGGAATCCCTCCTCGCTGCACAGCGCCGGCCGATCCGCGCGCCGGATCGTTGAGGAATCGCGCGAGGCCATCGCCGCCGGGCTGGGCTGCCGGCCGGGCGAGGTCATTTTCACCGCCGGTGGCACCGAGGCGGACAACCTGGCGATCAAGGGCCTGTACTGGGCCCGCCGCGGGGCTGAGCCTGCGCGTCGCCGAATCCTGATCAGCGCCGTGGAGCATCACGCGGTGCTCGACCCGGCGGTGTGGCTCGCGGAGCACGAGGGCGCAGAACTGGAAGTGCTTGCGGTCGACGCCGCTGGACACCTCGCCCCGGCGACGCTGCGCGCCGCGATCGAGGCCGACCCGGACTCCGTCGCCCTGGTCTCGGTGATGTGGGCCAACAACGAGATCGGCACTGTGCAGCCCATTGCCGAGCTCGCGGCGATCTGCGCGGAGTTCGGCATCCCGCTGCACAGCGACGCCGTGCAAGCGCCCGGGCAGCTGCCGGTGGACTTCGCCGGCGTCGGAGTCTCGGCGATCAGCATCGCCGCGCACAAGCTCGGTGGTCCACCCGGGGTCGGAGCTCTGGTGCTGGCCCGCGGATGCGTGCCCACGCCATTGGTGCACGGGGGCGGGCAGGAACTCCACATTCACTCCGGCACCCTGAACACTCCCGGGATCGCTGGCTTCGCGGCGGCAGTAGAGGTCATGACGGTGCGTCAGGGTGAGCACGCGGTGCACCTGTCCGCGCTGCGTGATGACCTCGTCGCCGGTGTGCTCGCGGCCGTTCCCGACGCGCGGTACAACGGTGATCCCATCTCGGACCCGGCCCACCGCCTTCCCGGCAATGCGCACTTCTCCTTCCCCGGGTGCGAAGGCGACTCGCTGCTGCTGCTGCTCGACGCGCGCGGCATCGAGTGCTCCACGGGTTCAGCATGCTCGGCCGGCGTCGCGCGCCCCAGTCACGTCCTGCTGGCGACCGGCGCCGATGAGGCCACCGCGCGCAGCTCGCTGCGTTTCTCCCTTGGGCACACCTCGACCGCCGCTGATGTCGACGCCTTGATCGAGGCTCTGTCTCCGGTGGTGGAACGAGCGCGCCGGGCCGGGGAGATCGCGGCCGAGCGCCGGGTCTCGGCCGCGGCGCTTCGCCGGCGCAGGACCTAACGATGCGGGTTCTCGCGGCGATGTCCGGCGGCGTGGACTCGGCCGTGGCCGCGGCGCGCGCGGTGGCGGCCGGGCACGAGGTCACCGGTGTCCACCTGGCCCTGGCGCAGAACTCCGGTGCCCATCCGCAGACCAACGCACGGGGCAAGGGCTGCTGTACGCCGGCCGATGCCCGCGATGCCCGCCGGTCCGCGGATGTGCTGGGGATCCCGTTCTACGTCTGGGATCTCGCGGCCGAGTTCGAGTCTTCGGTGATCGACGATTTCGTCGCGGAGTATGCCGCCGGGCGCACCCCGAACCCGTGTCTGCGCTGCAACGAGAGCATCAAGTTCGCCGCGGTGCTGGATCGGGCCCTGGGCCTGGGCTTCGACGCCGTGTGCACGGGGCACTACGCCCGACTGGTCGACGGCCCGTCAGGTCGGGAGCTGCACCGCGCTGCGGACCCGGACAAGGACCAGTCCTACGTGTTGGCCGTGCTCAACGCCGATCAGCTCGCCCACTCGATGTTCCCGCTGGGGGACTCGCTCAAGTCCGCGGTGCGCACCGAAGCGCACGCGCGCGGGTTGGCGGTCGCCGACAAGCCGGACAGCCACGACATCTGCTTCATCCCCGACGGTGACACCGCGGGCTTCCTGCGCGAACGCCTCGGCGACCGCCCGGGGGACTTCGTCGACTCGGCGGGTGAAGTGCTGGGCACCCACACCGGCGCCTTCGGTTTCACGGTGGGGCAACGCAAGGGGATGCGCATCGGTACCCCGGCAGCCGACGGGCGCCCGCGCTACGTCCTGGAGATCTCTCCCGTCGATCACCGAGTGGTCCTCGGTCCGGTCGAGGCGTTGGACGTCGCCGCGCTGCACGCTGACGAACCGGTGTGGTGCGGGCCCGACCCGGGGGCTCGATTCGACGCGCTCGTGCAGGTGCGGGCGCACGGCGAAGCGGTTCCGGCCGAGATTGTCGTCGCGGACGGCGCGCTCCAGATTGCCTTCGACGCGCCGCTGCGTGGCGTCGCGCCCGGCCAGGCCGCCGCCCTCTACTGCGGGTCGCGGGTGATCGGGTGCGCCACCATCACCCGCACGCTCAGCGAGTGCGTAACCTGATCGTGCGCCGGTCCTCGGCATGCACCTGCGGGGCGACGCTCTCGCCGCCGGCGTCGGTGAGGTATTTCTGGCCGGCGAACGGCAGCGGCGGGAGCACCCCGGGCGGCGTCTCCTCGACCGGCTCCTCCTCGAAGAAGGGCTGACCGGCGAACTCCGGGTCGACGGCGTCCAGGATCATTCGCGCCGAGGCCGATCCGGACCGGAAGGGCGCGGTGTTCTCCGCCGGGACCGCCTGGACGTAGAAGGACACCTTTTGCTTCTTGCCCGTGCAGGTCTTACCGGCCTGGTCGAAACCACCGGCGAACTTCTCGCCTTGGGCCTGGATCACCTGCAGGGTCACAAACGCGTCGTAGCCCTGGGGACAGACGAAGGTGGCGGAAATCTTGGTCGCGGCGCCGTCGGCGGTGAGTACGCCGACCTTGGAGAGGGTCGCGTCCTTCACGGTGGCGGCGCCCGCGGCAGCGATGCCGACCGGCGCGACCGCCAGCACAGCAACGAAGCCCACAATCAGCGCGTGGCGCTTGCTCACCATCATGGCGTGACTCCCAGCAGGTCAGGGGGTGCAGCCGGATGGCTGAATCCGAATGATCCCCATATCTGGTGCTTTCGTCCAACACCAGGTGGCCGCCGGGTGCCCGCGCGCCCCGTCGGTAGCCTGAACCGGTGCCCCCGACCCGCCTGCTCGAGCTTGCGCCCGGTTCCGCGTCGGGCGTCGGGTCGCTCCCGGGGACCGAGCCGCTGGAGGCCGTGCCGATCCCGCTGACGATGCTGGCCGGGCTGCCCTACCTGCCCGAGTTACCCGCGCGGGGGGCGGGCGCCGACATGATCGGCCGGTCATTCGCGATCCTCGCCGAGCTCCATGCCGAGCTCGCGCCCAGCGGGTGGCGCTTCGCCGATCACCCCGGCCGCGAACAACGCCGCGCGGCGGGCTACCTGCATGCCGACCTGGACGCGCTCGAGGACCGGGGTCAGGACTACGACGGCCTGGTGAAGATCCAGGTCGCCGGGCCGTGGACGCTCGCGGCGAGCGTCGAGCTGCACTACGGGGACAAGGCCCTCGCGGACCACGGTGCCTGCCGTGACATCGCCGCCTCGCTGGCCCAGGGCCTGCGCGAGCACGTCGCCGACGTTCGCAAGCGGTTGCCCCGCGGGACTGGCGTCGTCGTCCAACTCGATGAACCGGCGCTGGCGGCGGTGCTCGATGCGCGGGTGCCCACGGCGAGCGGCTTCGGGATGCTGCGCGCCGTGTCGGCGCCGGTCGCCGAGACGGCCCTGCGCTCGATCGTCGAGCTCCTGGCCGGGGAGGGCGTCCCCGTCGTCGTGCACTGTTGTGCCGCCCGTGCCCCGGTCGGACTGTTCCGTCGGGCCGGCTTCGCCGCGATGGCGCTGGACATGTCCGTGCTGCCGCAGGAGGCCGACGACGAACTCGGTCAGTTCCTGGAGGCCGGCGGCGTACTGCTCGCCGGAGTCGTGCCGGCGCTCGATTCCGGCGGGGCTCGGGGGAGTGGATCGGCACTGTCCCCGCTGGCGGCTACGGTCGCCCCCGTGACCGATCTCTGGAATCGGCTCGGACTCGAGCCCGCGGGCCTGGCGCGTGTTGTCCCGACCCCGACCTGCGGGATGGCCGGTACCTCCCCGGCCCACGCCCGGGCGGCGACCACGCGCTGCGCCGACGCTGGGCGGACGTTGGCCGATCTGGGGCAGCAGTGAGCACGCTTGCTGCGGCGCGGGCTCGCCACGCCGAGCTTGCCGAGCTGCTCTCCGACGCGCTCTATCGCTATCACGTACTCGACGCTCCGACCATCGCGGACGCCGAGTACGACGAGGCAATGCGTGAGCTGGTCGCGTTGGAAGAGGAGTTCTCTGAGCTGCGCACGCCTGATTCTCCGTCACAACGCGTGGGTGCAGCCATTAGCACGGATTTCGCGCCCGTCGTCCACCTCGAGCGGATGATGAGCCTGGACAACGCATTCTGCGCCGAGGACCTCGCGGAGTGGGCGGCGCGGATCGAGCGAGAGGGTGGCTCCGGCGCGCAGTACCTGTGCGAGCTCAAGGTTGACGGTCTCGCGATCGCGCTCGTGTACGAGAAGGGCCGTTTGATACGAGCGGCAACCCGGGGCGACGGGACCACGGGGGAGGACGTCACCCCGAATGTGCGCACGCTGGCCGGGGTCCCGGACCGGCTCGCGGTGACGTCCGGCGTCGCGGTGCCGGACCTGCTCGAGGTGCGCGGTGAGATCTATTTCCCGGTCGTGGGCTTCGAGGCGCTGAACGCCTCCCTCGTCGCGGCGGGAAAGGCTCCGTTCGCGAACCCGCGCAACACCGCGGCCGGTTCGTTGCGGCAGAAGGATCCGCGGGTGACCGCCAGCCGCGCTCTGGAGATGGTCGTGCACGGCATCGGCGCCTCGACCGGGGTGGAGTACGAGCGCCAGTCCGAGGCCTACGCCCTGCTCGCCGGCTGGGGGCTGCCGGTGCCGGCCACCGCCAAGGTCGCGGCGGACCTGGCAGGTGTGGCGGAGTTCATCGAGTACTACCGCGAGCATCGGCACTCGGTCGTGCATGAGATCGACGGCGTCGTGGTCAAGGTCGATCAGCGTGACCTGCAACGTCGTCTGGGCTCGACCTCGCGGGCCCCGCGCTGGGCGATCGCGTTCAAGTACCCGCCCGAGGAGGTCACCACCAAGCTGCTCAACATCGCGGTCAACGTCGGGCGCACCGGGCGGGTGACCCCGTTCGGGGTGATGGAGCCGGTCAAGGTCGCGGGCTCCACCGTGGAGATGGCGACGTTGCACAACGCGAGTGAGGTCAAGCGCAAGGGAGTGCTGATCGGGGACACCGTCGTGCTGCGCAAGGCCGGGGACGTGATTCCGGAGATCGTCGGACCGGTCGCGGCGTTGCGCGACGGCAGCGAGCGCGAGTTCGTGATGCCGACGCACTGTCCGTCCTGCGGTACCGAGTTGCGGCCGGAGAAGGAGGGCGACGCGGATCTGCGTTGCCCCAACACCCGCTCGTGTCCCTCGCAGCTGCGCGAGCGCCTCTTCCACGTCGCCGGCCGCGGAGCGTTCGACATCGAAGCGCTGGGATGGAAGACCGCCACCGCCCTGCTGGACGCGGGCCTGATCACCGACGAGGGTGACCTTTTCGCACTCGATGCCGCCGCGCTGGGCCGCGTCGACTACTTCCGGCGCAAGGCCGACGGGGAGTTGTCGGCCAACGCAGGCAAGTTGTTGGCCAACCTGGAGGTGGCCAAGGACCGGCCGCTGTGGCGGGTGCTGGTGGCGCTGTCGATCCGGCACGTCGGTCCGACCGCTGCCCAGGCATTGGCGCGCGAGTTCCGCTCGATCCCGGCGATCGCCGCCGCTGCGGAGGCTGAGCTTGCCGCGGCCGACGGGGTCGGTCCGACGATCGCCGCGACGGTGGTGGAGTGGTTCGCCCAGGACTGGCACCGCGAGGTCGTCGCCAAGTGGGCGGCCGCCGGCGTGCGGATGGCCGAGGACGTCACCGAGGAGGGACCGCGGCCTTTGGACGGCCTCACCGTGGTCGTGACCGGCTCCCTGGCCACCTTCTCCCGCGACCAGGCCACCGAGGCGATCCAGAAGCTGGGGGGGAAGGTCAGCGGGTCGGTGTCGAAGAAGACCGCCTTCGTCGTCGTCGGGGACGCCCCCGGGTCCAAGTACGACAAGGCGGTGTCGTTGAAGGTGGCGGTCCTCGACGAAGCCGGCTTCGCGGTCCTGCTCTCCCAGGGCCCCGACGCCGCTCGCGCCCTCGCCGTACTACCTGCGCCCTGACCGGAGTTCAGACGGTGTCAGCGCCGATCGCCCGTGCGAGGGAGACCAGGTGGCCGAGGCGGGCCAGCTCGGAGTCCAGGAAGGCCGGACCGCCGCGACGGCCCAGGACCAAGATCTGGTCGGGGTGGCCAAGGCTGACTGCGGCGGTCGTGGACTGCGCCCAACTCGGTGCCCAACTCCCGGCTTCGGGCAGTCGACGGGCGCGGGGAACCGGGAGCCAGGGCACGGTGACGTCGTCAAGGTCCTCCGGAGCGGCGCCGCTGCGCAGCAGAAGCTGCAGGTTTCCGCCCTCGTCGAGAACCTCTAGGACCAGTGCCCAGTCGGCCCGGAAGACGTCGGGGGCCAGGCGGACCAGGGCCGCCACGGCCGCGGTCGGATCCTCGGTCATCGCCTCGACGGCCTGTAGGTCGCGTTGGAGTCCGCCGCGGGAGGGGTAGAAGCGGACGAACTCGACCTCGGCGCCCTCGACGGAGTTGCAGGCGGTGACCAGGGCGTCCGCCATCCGGTTCGGCGGGAGTTCGACGAGGATGTCGTCGACCGCGCAGCCGTCCCCGCGGTGCTCGACGACGTCGACCCCGACGATGTCGGCCTCGGCCTTGCCGAGGGCGGTCGCGAGCGCGCCGAGTGAGCCAGGACGGTCGGGCAGCACCACTCGCAGCAGGAACATGGCGGTCATCCTGCCCCGTCGATGTCTCCAGGGGATAGCTATCACGTTTCCGCGACTGGTTCTGAGCGGCATGCATGCCGAAGTCGGGGCGACACGCCGGAGGGGTCGCGGAGTGTCGGCCGGGTTTCCGCATTCATGCCGTCAGGGTCGGGGGGTTTCGGCGGCAGACCTAGACTTGCCCGGTACCGCAGAGCCCGTTCAGGAGGCACCCCCGCACATGGCAAGCACGCGCACCGCCCTGACCTCCGGCGACGTCGCGCACCTTGCGCGGCTCTCCCGTCTGGATCTCACGCCGCAGGAACTGGAACGGATGGCGGGCCAACTCGACGCCATCCTGAACGCGGTGGCCCGGGTCGCCGAGGTCGCCGCCGCCGACGTCGTGCCGATGTCGCACGCCGTGCCGCTGACCAACGTGTACCGCCCGGACGTGGTCCGCCCCGGCCTCACCCCGCAGGAGGCGCTGTCCGGCGCTCCTGCTGCGCAGGACCAACGGTTTCGGGTGCCGCGGATCCTGGACACCGAAGCGTGAGCGTGAGCACCGACCTCACCCGCCTGACCGCGGCCCAGATCGCCGGTGCGATCGCGGCCGGAGATATCAGAGCCGTTGAAGTGACCCGTGCTCACCTGGACCGCATCGCGAAGGTCGACGATCGGGTCCACGCCTACCTGCACGTCGACACCGAGGGCGCGCTCACTGCCGCCGCCGCGGTCGACGCCCAGCGCGCGTCCGGTGCCACTCTCGGACCGCTGGCCGGTGTCCCGCTCGCGCTCAAAGACATCCTCACGCAGAAGGGCGTCCCGACCACCTGCGGATCCAGGATTCTCGAAGGATGGCGCCCGCCGTACGACTCCACCGTGGTCGCGAAACTGCGCGCTGCCGGCGTCGTCATCCTCGGCAAGAACAACATGGACGAGTTCGCGATGGGGTCCTCCACGGAGAACTCCGCGTTCGGGCCGACCCGCAACCCGTGGGACCTCGAGCGGATCCCGGGGGGCTCCTCCGGCGGCTCCTCGGCCGCGGTCGCCGCCTTCACCGCGCCGCTGGCGATCGGCACCGACACCGGGGGCTCGATCCGTCAGCCCGCCGCGGTCACCGGCATCGTCGGTGCGAAGCCGACCTACGGTGGCGTCAGCCGCTACGGCCTCGTCGCCTTCTCTTCGTCCCTGGACCAGGCCGGACCCTTCGCCCGCACGGTGCTGGACACCGCGCTGCTGCACGAGGCGATAGCCGGTCACGACCCGTTGGACTCGACCTCGATCGACGCCCCAGTACCGGCAGTGGTCGCCGCCGCCCGCCGCGGCGAGGTTCGCGGCATGCGGATCGGTGTGGTGCGCGAGCTCGCCGGCGAGGGGTACCAGGCCGGCGTCGAGCAACGCTTCGCCGAGACCGTCGAGTTGCTGACCGAACTCGGCGCCACGGTGGTCGAGGTGTCCTGTCCGCATTTCACCTATGCGCTCGCGGCCTACTACCTGATCGCGCCGAGCGAGGCCTCCTCGAACCTCGCCCGGTTCGACGCCATGCGCTATGGCCTGCGTGTCGGTGACGACGGCATCAACGGGGTCGCCGAGGTCATGTCCGCCACCCGTTCGGCCGGGTTCGGTGCCGAGGTCAAACGCCGCATCATCCTGGGCACCTATGCGCTCTCGGCCGGCTGTTACGACGAGTTCTACGGCGCTGCGCAGAAGGTGCGTCGGCTCATCGCGAACGACTTCGACGCGGCATTTGCCGACGTCGACGTCCTGATCTCGCCTACTGCGCCGACCACCGCGTTCCGAATCGGGGAGAAGGTCGACGACCCGCTGTCGATGTACCTGCAGGACCTGTGCACGATCCCTTCCAACCTGGCGGGCAACGCCTCGATATCGATCCCCGTCGGGCTCGCCCCCGAGGACGGGCTGCCCGTCGGCCTGCAGATCATGGCCCCGGCCATGGCGGACGAGCGCATGTATCGCGTTGCCGGCGCGGTCGAAGCCGCCCTGCGTGAACAGACCGGACACCTGTTGATCGAAGGAGCGCCGGAGTTGTGAGCTCGCCTGTGCTGGTGCCTTACGAGCAGGCCCTGGAGACCTACGAGCCGGTCATCGGGCTCGAGGTCCACGTCGAGCTCGGGACGAACACCAAGATGTTCTGCGGGTGCCCCACGACCTTCGGCGCGGCGCCGAACACGCAGGTCTGCCCGACCTGCCTGGGCCTTCCCGGTTCGCTGCCGGTGGCCAACGCCAAGGCGATCGAGTCGATCGTGCGCCTCGGCCTTGCCCTGAACTGTTCGATCGCGCCGTGGGGCCGCTTCGCGCGCAAGAACTACTTCTACCCGGACATGCCCAAGGACTTTCAGATCAGCCAGTACGACGAGCCGATCTGCGTCGACGGGTACCTGGACGTCGTCGTCGAGGTACCCGGGCTGGGTCCGACGACGTATCGCGTCGAGATTGAGCGCGTGCACATGGAGGAGGACACCGGCAAGTCCACCCATGTCGGCGGCGCGACCGGTCGTATTCACGGAGCGTCACATTCCCTGGTCGACTACAACCGCGCGGGCATCCCGCTCGTCGAGGTCGTCACCCGACCAGTCGCCGGAACCGGCGCGCTGGCGCCCGAGGTCGCCAAGGCCTACGTCACGGAATTGCGTGACATCTGCCGCACGCTGGGCATCTCCGACGTCCGCATGGAAGAAGGCTCGCTGCGCTGCGACGCCAACGTGTCCATCGCGCTGCGCGGGGCGACGGAGTTCGGCATCCGCTCGGAGACCAAGAACGTCAACTCGTTGCGTTCGGTGGAACGTGCGGTGCGCCACGAGATCTGCCGGCAGGCCGGAGTCCTCGACGCCGGCGGCCGGGTCGTGCAGGAGACGCGGCACTTCCAGGAGGACTCCGGGACCACGGTGCCCGGGCGCAGCAAGGAGACCGCGGAGGACTACCGGTACTTCCCGGAGCCTGACCTGGTGCCACTTGCGCCCCCCGCGGAATGGATCTCCGAGTTGCGGGCCGCGCTGCCCGAGCTCCCGACGGCGCGCCGTCGCCGGTTACAGGGCGAGTGGGGCCTGACCGACCTGGACATGGCGGCGCTGGTCAACGCCGACGCCCTGGACTGCGTCATCGCCACGGTCGCTGCGGGTGCTTCCGCGGAAGCGTCCCGCAAGTGGTGGCTGGGGGAGTTGTCGCGGCGGTCCAACACCGACGGCGTCGAACTCGCAGCGCTGCCCATCACCCCCGCACAGGTTGCCGAGGTCGTCGCGCTGGTGGACTCAGGCGCTCTCAACGACACCCTGGCGCGCCAAGTGATCGAGGGCGTGCTCGCCGGCAAGGGATCGCCGATCGAGGTCGTGGCCGCCCGCGGGCTCGCGGTCGTCTCCGACACCGGCGCTCTGACCGCCGCCGTGGACGCCGCGATCGTTGCCAATGCGGGCATCGCGGAGAAGATCCGCGGCGGCAAAGTCCAAGCCATCGGCGCGCTGGTCGGCGCGGTGATGAAACAGACCCGGGGTCAGGCCGACGCCGCCGCGGTGAAGACGTTGATCCTGGAACGGCTCGGCGTCTCGGAGGACTGAGCAATGACCACCTGGCGCACGGATGGCGTGACGGTCATCCCGGCTGACTCCCTGGACACCAATACCGCGCAGACGCCGGGGATGAACCGGGCGGCGGCGGTGAACGGGGCACGGGTCGGCGCGCAGAAACTCTGGGCCGGAACTGTCACGATCCATCCCGGAGCCAAGACCGGCGCGCACCACCATGGTGAGTTGGAGAGCGTCATCTACGTTGTCAGCGGCCTGGCCCGGATGCGCTGGGGCCAGCGGTTGGAGTTCACCGCCGAGGCCGGACCCGGGGACTTCATCTGGGTGCCGCCCTACGTCCCGCACCAGGAGATCAACGCGAGCGAGAGCGCCGAGCTGCGGTGCGTGCTGACCCGCAGCGGCCAGGAGCCCATCGTGGTGAACCTGGAGATCGCGGGCGTGGATCAGCCCGAGGCCGTGCGCTGGATCGACCCGCTGCACAGGGCGTGAGGTCGGGTGGCCGGCGAGCTCAGCGCGACGGGCCCTGACGCTGGTACCGGGCCGAGCCGGTGGGCCGCAGACCGTCGGTCTGCAGAATGGTCACCCCCGCAGTGTCCAAAGCGACGAGGCGTCCGCCCGGCAGGGGGAGGACCTTGACCACATCGCGACCCTCGCGGCCGTTCCAGCTTGCGAGTTGACTCAGCTCACCCTTGTCGTCGACACCGATGCCGACCAGGCCGCTGGTCGAGCGACCCCGCTCGCCGGGCGCGAACGCAAGCCCGTTCTCGGGACGCCGGCAGATGAAGGTCCCGGCATCCTCCGCGCGAGCGTCGCACCCTCGCGTGGCGACCATGGGGAACACGGCGATGCGCTCGGCCGGCAGGTACACGAATCCGCGGGGATCGGTTTCGATCGGCGAGCTGGTGCCGCGACCGAAGCCGAGTGCGTCGCTTCGTCGAGGATCGGCGAGGTCGAGGATGTCGAACGAGGACACCTGCAGTCCAAGGGTGCGCCCGAATTCGTCGGCGTCCTGGCCCACACCCAGCAGACGGTGGTCACCGATCGGGTGCAGGTAGGCGGAGTAACCGGGGATCTTCAGCTCACCGCGCACCCGCGGGGTCAGCGGGTTGGACAGATCGACGAGGTAGAGCGGATCGGTCTGACGGAACGTCACGATGGCGGCGACCTCGTCGAACCAGCGCACCGAGCGGACCGTCTCCGTCAGGCCCATGTTGCCGACGGCGCCGATCACACGCATGGTCGACCCGACGGTCTCCAGCACGCTGACGCCGGTCTCGGTGGAGCCACCGAAACGTCCGTTCCACGGCGCGGTCGAGGTGGTCACGACGCGGAGCAGACCCTCGCGCTCCGACATCGCCCAGCGGCCGTAGAGGTAACCCTCCACGGTGCCGCTGGCCAGGTAGTCCGCGCCCGCGCCGGTGATGTCGAAGGAGTGGATCCGGGTCACGGTCGTGGGCAGGGAGCGGTCGGGCGCGAACCGGGCGTCGTTCGGTGCCCCGAAGGCCACCTCCCGCCCGCCCCAACCGCCGTCGGTGGTCGCGACGAAGAGCCGGTCGGCGGAGGCATAAACCAAGTCGCCGCTGCCGACGACCGCGGTGGAGATCGCGGAGCCCAGGTCACCGCCGCCCGCGTCCAGGCTGAGGACCGTGACCAGGTCCAGGCCGGAGTCCACGCTCGGGTAGCGCACATCGGAGCAGTTGACCAGCGGTGACTCGGACACCGTGCGGGCGTCGCGGTCCACGGTGCGCCGGGTCGGCAGCCAGTCCTCGGCGACGGTGCCATTGAGGCGTTCGCGGAAGGCGTCGGACCGGCCGTTGAAGCTGCGCAAGGCGTCCGGCGTGCTGGAGAACACCAGACGGACGGCGTCGTCGACCATCCGGGCCGACAGATAGCGGGCGGTGACCTCCTCGCTGGAACGCACCAGGGGGCGGTCCGGGTCGGACAGATCGATCACCGAGATCGTGGTGGAGTCGATCGCGTAGTTCGACTGTCGTCTGCCGAAGGCGCCGTTGGCCTCGCTCGGGCGGATGCCGAACTTGGAGGTCTGCTCCGCAGTGCCGATCACGATTGCGCGGTCACCGGAGAGCAAGAGCTCCACCGGTTTCTGGCCCGGCAGGTCGACGAAGCCACGCTCGCGTGGGGTGTCTCCGCTGACGTCCATCACCTCCAGCGCGCCGTCGGCGATCGTCACGAGCAGTCGCCCGTCGGTCTTGGCCAGGTCGGCCTCGTCGACCCCGGCTTCCTGGGTGTTAGTGCCGGTCTGCCCGGTGCCAACTGCCTCGGCAGGGGAGGCCGACTTGGCCGCGGGCGCTGATTCGTCTTGCGCGTCGAAGCCCTGTGCGGCCTGGGGTTCTGAGTTCGGCGCTGCACCTCTCACGGCGGCTTCCGGCGCGGGTTGGGCCTCGTCGCCAGCGGTCGCCCTCCCGGCTTCGACTCCCGGCACGGCCGGCGACTGCGGATTGACCGGCATCGGGGGAGCGAGCCGACCGTCCTCGCCGTAGTAGATGCCGCCGCGGTCGAGGCGTGCGTAGGCCAGATCCCGCATGTGCGCGGCGAGGTCGTCGCAGTCGGCGAAGCGGGTCAGCTCGTCGGCGGCCTGGGCGGTGGAGCTGGCGAAGGGATTCAGGATCACCGTCGCCACCACCGCGCCGCCGGCGGCCGCAGTCACCGCGAGGATCCCGGCGCGCTTGCCCCTGGAGCGGCGATCGGGCTGCTGAGGGGCAGGGGTGCGCTCGTTCATCGGAAACCTCCGCGTTGACACGGCGTGGCCGCGTCGACCACACCGCACAGACGGAGCAAAGCGGCAGAACGTTCGCCGCGGTGGCAGGGAGCCTCGATCGGTGACCGGATTGAGACCTTTTCGCTAGATCTTCTGCGTGCGTCTCGGGCTGTTCCGGGGTCGTGAACGCCCGCGGCGCACTCAGAGGTTGGCGCGGCGGGTCAGCTCCGGACGATCCGCAGAACCCGGTCGTCGCCGGAGCGCACCCGGCCGCGCCCGTCGGTGTTGCTGGTGATCAGCCACAGCGAGCCGTCCGGGGCCTGGGCGACGGTGCGCAGGCGGCCGTACTCGTCGGTGAAGTGGGCCTTCGGGGTCGCGGTCGGGGCGCCGGAGGCCGTCAGCGGGATCTGCCAGAGCCGGGACCCGCGAAGCCCGGCCATCCAGATCGAACCCTTCCAGAAGGCGATCCCGCTGGGGGAGGCTTCGTCGGTGGACCACACGCGCTCGGGGTTGGTGAAGCCTGCCCTGCTGCCCTTGCCTTCGACCATCGGCCAGCCGTAGTTGCGCCCCGCCTTGATTAGGTTCAACTCGTCGAAGGTGTTCTGGCCGAACTCCGCGGCCCACAGCCGCCCGCGCGAGTCGAACGCGAGACCCTGCACGTTGCGGTGTCCGAGGGAGAACACGAGGGATCCGGAACGTGGATTGTCCGAGGGCACTTTTCCGGTCTTGGTGATCCGCAGGATCTTCCCGTTGAGCGAGTTCCGCTCCTGCGAGCGCGAGGTCACGCCGGCATCGCCGGTGCCGACATAGAGCATTCCGTCGGGACCGAAGGTCATGCGGCCGCCGTTGTGGATGGACGCCTTCGCGATCCCGGCCAGCACAACTCTGGGCGTTCCCAGACCGTCACCCGAGTACGTCATCCGGACCACGCGGTTGTCGTTCGCCCCGGTGAAATAGGCGTAGACGTCTTTGGTGCTCTTGTAGTTCGGTGCGACGGCAAGCCCGAGAAGGCCGCCTTCGCCACCCGGCACGACCCCCGGCACCTTGCCGACCGTCCGCACCCGCCCGCTGGGGGAGATGCGACGGATCATCGCGGTGTCTCGCTCCGCGACCAGCGCCGAGCCGTTCGGCAGGTACGCCAGGCCCCAAGGCGCTTTCAGGCCGGTGGCGACGGTGTCCGCGACCCGTGGGGGCCCCGCGGCGGCTTCGGCCTCGACCTCTGCCTCGACGTCGGTGTCGACCGCCTGGCCGGTGGGGTCGAGATCATCACTGATCGTCCCGCTCGGGGAGTCGGGACCAGTGGCAGCGTCGTCGTCCCCGCACGCCGTCAGAGCCAGCGCGAGGGCGAGCGTGGACAGTGCGGCGATGGGAGTACGCATGTTCATGTACACGACCTGCCCCTCCAGTTCGTTCCCCAACCGCCGGCGCAGGTCTCGATCCGGGTCCGGTAGTCTCGAATATCGGACACCGGGGCGAGGCGACTTGACACTGCCGGGTCGATCGGCGACGGTTCGTGCATGTGCCTGTACGCGACAGTAGTACTCGTCGAGCGCGCCGACTGACCTCACCGTCAATCGATCGCGCTACCCCTCGTTCCGCTGCCGCGGAGCCCGAGGGGTTTTTTGTTGCCGCAGGAACGATCGCATTGCAGCTGCTCACGAGAAGAGAACCTGATGCCTGAAGCCGACACCACCGGCGCCGCACAAGCCGGTGTCAAGATCACCGGGGCCCAGTCGCTCGTGCGTGCCCTGGAGCACGCGGGCGTCGAGGTCATCTTCGGCATTCCGGGCGGATGCATCCTGCCCGCGTATGACCCGCTGCTGGACTCCACCCAGATCCGCCACATCCTCGTCCGCCACGAGCAGGGCGCCGGGCATGCAGCCCAGGGCTACGCGATGGCCACCGGCCGCGTCGGGGTCTGCATGGCCACCTCGGGCCCGGGCGCGACGAACCTGGTCACTCCGATCGCGGACGCCTACATGGACTCGGTGCCGATCGTGGCGATCACCGGCCAGGTCCCCAGCGCCGCGATCGGCTCGGACGCCTTCCAGGAGGCGGACATCCGCGGGATCACGATGCCGATCACCAAGCACAACTTCCTCATCACCAATGCGGCGGAGATTCCGCGCGCGATCGCGGAGGCCTTCCATATCGCGGGCACCGGGCGCCCGGGTCCTGTCCTGGTGGACATCTCCAAGGACGCCCTGCAGGCGATGACCACCTTCGTCTGGCCCGAATCCCTGGACCTGCCCGGCTACCGCCCGGTGACCCGCCCGCACGCCAAGCAGGTGCGCGAGGCCGCCAAGATGATCATCGAGGCGAAGTGCCCGGTGCTCTACGTCGGCGGCGGCGTCATCAAGGCCAAGGCCTCCGCCGAGCTCAAGGTGCTCGCCGAGCTGACCGGGATCCCCGTTGTCACCACCCTGATGGCCCGCGGCGCGTTCCCGGACAGCCACGAGTTGCACCTGGGCATGCCCGGCATGCACGGCTGCGTCTCGGCCGTCGGCGCGCTGCAGAAGTCCGACCTGCTGATCTGCCTGGGTGCGCGCTTCGACGACCGAGTCACCGGCAAGCTGTCCACGTTCGCCCCCGGGGCCAAGGTCATCCACGCCGACATCGACCCGGCCGAGATCGGCAAGAATCGGCACGCGGACGTCCCGATCGTGGGGGATGCCCGCGAGGTGATCGCCGACCTCATCGTGGCGCTGCAGGCTGAGCACGAGGCCGGGCGCAAGGGTGACTACGCGGCCTGGCTGGCGCAGGTCACCGACCTGCGTGCGCGCTACCCGCTCGGCTACGACAACTTCGAGGACGGCTCGCTGTCCCCGCAGTACGTGATCGAGCGGCTCGGCGCGATCGCCGGCCCGGACGCGCTGTACCTCGCCGGCGTCGGCCAGCACCAGATGTGGGCCGCGCAGTTCGTCAAGTACGAGAAGCCGGACACCTGGTTCAACTCCGGTGGTCTGGGCACGATGGGCTACTGCGTCCCGGCGGCGATGGGCGCCAAGGTGGGCCGCCCCGAGGCCGTGGTCTGGGGCATCGACGGCGACGGCTGCTTCCAGATGACCAACCAGGAGCTGGCCACCTGCGCGATCAACAACATCCCCGTCAAGATCGCCGTCATCAACAACGGCAGCCTGGGCATGGTCCGCCAGTGGCAGACGCTGTTCTACGGCGGGCGCTACTCCAACACCGACCTGCAGTCCAAGCGCATCCCGGACTTCGTCAAGCTCGCGGACGCCTACGGCTGCGTGGGTTTGCGCTGCGAGAAGGCCGAGGACGTCGACGCGATCATCGAGAAGGCGATGGCGATCAACGACGTTCCCGTCGTCATCGACTTCGTCGTCCACCAGGATGCGATGGTGTGGCCGATGGTCGCAGCCGGCACCTCGAACGACGAGATCCTGTACGCCCGTGACCTGGCGCCCTCCTGGGACCGCGAAGAAGAGGAAGGCGTTTCCGCCACATGACGATTCATACTTTGTCCGTCCTCGTGGAGAACAAGCCCGGTGTGCTTGCGCGCATCTCCAGCCTGTTCGCCCGGCGCGGGTTCAACATCGATTCACTCGCGGTCGGCCCGACCGAGCACCCGGAGATCTCCCGGATGACGATCGCGGTCAACGTCGAAGGGAATCCCCTCGAGCAGGTGACCAAGCAGCTGAACAAGCTGGTCAACGTGCTCAAGATCGTCGAGCTGGAGCAGTCGCACTCGGTCCAGCGTGAGTTGGTCCTGGTCAAGGTGCGGGCCGATATGGAGTCGCGCTCGCACGTGCTGGAGACCGTTCAGCTCTTCCGCGCCAAGGTCATCGACGTCTCCACCGACTCGGTGACCATCGAGGCCACCGGCAGCGCCGACAAACTCGACGCCCTGCTGCGCATGCTCGAGCCCTTCGGGGTCAAGGAGCTCGTGCAGTCCGGCATGGTCGCGATCGGTCGCGGCCCCCGTTCGATCACCGACCGGTCCCTGCGTCCGGTCGAGCAGCGCAGCGCCTGAGTCAATACCCGTAGCGTCCGAAGAAGCGGTCGCTATAGCAACCAGTTCTTCGGACGTCAGATAAGAGGAGTTCCCCCGTGGCTGCAGAGATGTTCTACGACGACGACGCCGACCTGTCGGTGATCCAGGGCCGCAAGGTCGCGGTGCTGGGCTACGGCAGCCAGGGGCACGCGCACGCGTTGTCGCTGCGTGACTCCGGGGTCGACGTCCGCGTAGGTCTGCCCGAGGGCTCGAAGAGCCGTGCCAAGGCCGAAGAAGAGGGCCTGCGCGTCGTTACTCCCGACGTCGCATCCGCCGAGGCCGACGTCATCATGATCTTGGCGCCGGACCCGGTGCAGCGCACGCTTTATAAGGACTCCGTCGAGGCGAACCTCAAGCCCGGCGACGCGATCTTCTTCGGCCACGGCCTCAACATCCGCTTCGGCCTGATCACCCCGCCCGCCGGCGTCGACGTCTGCATGGTCGCGCCGAAGGGCCCCGGGCACCTGGTGCGCCGTCAGTTCCAGGAGGGCAAGGGCGTGCCCTGCATCATCGCCGTCGAACAGGACGCGTCCGGCAAGGCCTGGGACCTGGTGAAGTCTTACGCCAAGGGCATTGGCGGCACCCGCGCCGGCATCATCAAGACCACCTTCACCGAGGAGACCGAGACGGACCTCTTCGGTGAGCAGGTCGTGCTCTGCGGCGGCCTGAGCCACCTGATCCAGGCCGGCTTCGAGACGCTGATCGAGGCGGGCTACCAGCCCGAGGTCGCGTACTTCGAGTGCCTGCACGAAACCAAGCTGATCGTCGACCTGATGTACGAGGGCGGCATCTCCAAGATGCGCTGGTCGATCTCCGAGACCGCCGAGTGGGGCGACTACGTCTCCGGCCCGCGGATCATCACCGACGAGACCAAGGCCGAGATGCGACGCATCCTCGGTGAGATCCAGGACGGCACCTTCGCCAAGAACTGGATGGCCGAGTACGACAACGGTCTGCCCAACTACAAGAAGTTCGTCGAGGCTGGCCACAACCACCCGATCGAGGTCACCGGTGCCAAGCTCCGCCCGCTGATGAGCTGGATCTCCGCCTGACCCAGGCTCGGTAAGTCCCATCTTCGGGTGGCGTGTGGACCTATTGACCCGCCTCGATAGGTCCACACGCCACCCGAAGATGCGTTAAGGGGTGGTCTGGATTACCCGTCCGACGGGTGCCACCTTGCGTTTCGGCGCGGTTACACTGGTGCTACGCACCCGAGCACAGGCGATTGAGGCGAGCGAAGCCCGAGGCCGAGGAACGAGCGCCTCGAGGCTTCCGAGCCGATTGAGTCTGTTGAGCGAAGCGAACACAGTGTCGTGTTCCCCAAAGAACTCATTCCGAAGGAACCCACTCGTGACCAAGCCCGTCGTCCTGATCGCCGAAGAACTCTCGCCCGCCACCGTCGATGCCCTCGGCCCCGATTTCGAGATCCGGCATTGCGACGGCGCCAACCGCGCCGAGCTGCTGACGGCCATCGTCGACGCCGACGCGGTATTGATTCGCTCCGCGACCCAGATCGACGTCGAGGCGCTCGCCGCGGCCAAGAAGCTCAAGGTCGTGGCCCGCGCCGGGGTGGGCCTGGACAACGTCGATGTCCCCGCCGCCACCAAGGCCGGCGTCATGGTCGTCAATGCCCCGCAGTCCAACATCACCAGCGCCGCCGAGCTGGCCGTCGCCCTGCTGCTGGCGAGCGCGCGCAACGTCTCCCAGGCCCACTCGGCGTTGAAGAAAGGCAAGTGGGCGCGTTCGAAGTACACCGGCGTCGAGGTGGCCGAGAAGACCGTCGGCGTCGTCGGCCTGGGTCGCATCGGCGCGCTCGTCGCCCAGCGCCTCGCGGCCTTCGAGGTCACCCTTATTGCCTACGACCCCTACGTCCCCGCGGCCCGCGCCGCCCAGCTGGGCGTGCGCCTGGTGAGCCTGGAAGAACTGCTGCGCGAGTCCGACTTCATCACGGTCCACCTGCCCAAGACCCCGGAGACCGCGGGCCTGATCGGCGAGGAGGCGCTGCGCACCGTCAAGCCGACCGTGCACATCATCAACGCCGCCCGCGGCGGGATCGTCGACGAGGCCGCGCTGTACTCCGCGCTCAAGGAGGGCCGCGTCGCCGGCGCCGGGCTCGACGTCTACGCCAAGGAGCCGTGCACCGACTCCCCGATGTTCGAGCTCGACAACGTCGTCGCCACCCCGCACCTGGGCGCAAGCACCGACGAGGCCCAGGAGAAGGCCGGCATCTCGGTCGCTCGATCCGTGCGTCTGGCCCTCGCCGGTGACCTGGTACCCGACGCGGTCAACGTCCAGGGCGGCGTCATCGCCGAGGACGTGCGACCCGGTCTGCCGTTGGCCGAGAAGCTTGGCCGGATCTTCACCGCGCTCGCCGGCGGGGTCGCCGACCGGCTCGACGTCGAGGTCCGCGGCGAGATCGCCCGCCACGACGTCAAGGTGCTCGAGCTCGCGGCGCTCAAGGGTGTCTTCACCGACATCGCCGAGGAGTCTTCGGTCTCCTACGTCAACGCGCCACTGTTCGCACAGGAGCGTGGCGTCGAGGTGCACCTGAGCACCAGCGCAGACAGTCCGAACTACCGCAACCTGATCACCGTGCGCGGCACGCTGGCCACCGGGGAGATCATCTCGGTCTCCGGCACTCTGTCCGGCGCGCGCAAGATGGTCGAGAAGGTCGTCGAGGTCGACGGCTACGACATCGACATCGAGATCGCCCAGCACATGGCCTTTCTGCGCTACACCGACCGCCCCGGCGTCGTCGGCACGGTCGGGCGGATCCTCGGTGAGGCCGGGGTCAACATCGCGGGGATGCAGGTTGGCCGCGCGGCCAAGGGTGGTCAGGCTCTGGTCGCCATGACCGTCGACTCCGCCGTCCCCGCCGAGGTCCTCGCCGATCTCGCCGCCGGCATCGACGCCGACTGGGCACGCTCCGCCGACCTCATCTGAGGTCGGTCCGCCGCTGGTTCGGGGCGGCATGCATGCCTGAACTGCCGCGACACGCCGTAGTGCTTACGGCGTGTCGCGCTCGTTGGACATCCATGCCGACCGGATGGTTCTCCATGTCCGCATGGTGGGATGGGAAGGCCGAAGGGTGAGACGGGGATTTATCCTGGGAGTATGAGCACCCTGAAACTCGCAGTCATCGCCGGCGACGGCATCGGTCCTGAGGTCGTCGCGGAGGGGCTGAAGGTCCTGCACCGCGCTCTCGGCGACGTCAAGGTCGAGACCAAGGAGTACAACCTCGGCGCCAAGCGCTGGCACGCGAGCGGGGAGACCCTGACCGATTGGGAGCTCGCGGACCTGAAGAACCACGACGCGATCCTGCTCGGCGCCGTCGGCGACCCCGGCGTCCCGTCCGGCGTGCTGGAGCGCGGGCTGCTGCTCAAGCTGCGCTTCGCCTTCGATCACCACGTGAACCTGCGCCCGAGCGTGTTGTTTCCGGGCGTGCCCGGGCCACTCGGCGACAAGAAGATCGACTTCGTCGTCGTGCGCGAGGGCACCGAAGGCCCTTACGTGGGCAACGGTGGAAGCCTGCGCACCGGCACCCCGCACGAGGTCGCCACCGAGGTCAGCCTGAACACCGCCTACGGCATCGAGCGCGTCGTGCGTGACGCCTTCAGCCGCGCGCAAGCCCGCCCGCGCAAGAAGCTCACCCTGGTGCACAAGGACAACGTCCTCGTGCACGCCGGTGGACTGTGGCAGCGCATCACCAAGGAGGTCGCGGTGGACTTCCCCGACGTCACCCGCGACTACCTGCACGTCGACGCGGCCACCATCTTCATGGTCACCCAGCCCGAGCGCTTCGACGTCATCGTCACCGACAACCTCTTCGGCGACATCCTGACCGACCTCGCTGCCGCCATCACCGGCGGAATCGGCCTGGCGGCCAGTGGCAACCTCGACGTCTCGCGCAACTACCCCTCGATGTTCGAGCCCGTGCACGGCTCCGCTCCCGACATTGCCGGGCAGGGCAAGGCCGACCCGACCGCGACGATCCTGTCCGTGGCGATGCTGCTGGAGCACGTCGGGCACCCCGACGCCGCGGCCCGGGTAAACGCCGCGGTCCAGGGCGACCTTGCCGAGCGCGGCACCGCGGTGCGGTCCACCAGTGAGATCGGCGACGCGATCGCGGCCCGAGTAGCCGGTTGAACCCAGCCACCTACTCGAACCTCTCCACGAAGGAGAACCGCCATGACCACGACCTCCGCAGCTGCCTCCCCGGCTACCTCTGCCGGTACCTTCTCTGGCATGACCGACTTCGCGATCGCACCGAACCCGACACCGGTCTCCGAAGAACGCCGGGCGGAGATCCTCGCCGCACCTGGCTTCGGCAAGTTCTTCACCGACCACATGGTCACCGTGACCTGGACCCCGGAGCGGGGTTGGCACGACGCGACGCTCAAGGCCTACGGCCCGATCTCGATGGATCCCTCCGCCGCGGTCCTGCACTACGCCCAGTCGATCTTCGAAGGGCTCAAGGCATACCGCCAGCCCGACGGCTCGATCGTCACGTTCCGGCCCGAGAAGAATGCGGCCCGCTTCGCCGGTTCGGCCAAGCGCCTCGCGCTGCCCGAGCTCCCGGCTGAGGTCTTCATCGACGCGATCGACCTGCTCGTCACCACCGACCAGGCCTGGGTCCCGGGAGCCGCGGAACACAGCCTCTACATCCGGCCGCTGATGTTCGCCTCCGAGGTGTTCCTCGGGGTCAAGCCGTCCGCACACGTCACGTTCCTCGTCATCGCCTCCCCGGCCGGGGCCTACTTCGCGAAAGGCCTCAAGCCAGTCTCGATCTGGCTCTCTGAGGAATACACCCGCGCCGCGATCGGCGGCACCGGCGGGGCCAAGTGCGCGGGCAACTACGCCGCGAGCCTGGTGGCCCAGTCCGAGGCGATCGCCCACGGTTGCGACCAGGTCGCCTTCCTGGACGCCGTCGAGCGAAAGTGGGTGGAAGAACTCGGCGGCATGAACCTGTATTTCGTGCACCGCGACGGCCGCATCGTCACTCCGGCGCTGACCGGGACGATCCTGGAGGGCGTCACCCGCGATTCGATCCTGCGCCTGGCCGGTGCCCTCGGCCACGCCGTCGAAGAGGCGCGGATCTCCATCGACGACTGGCGTGATGGTGTGAGGTCGGGTCAGATCACCGAGGTCTTCGCTTGCGGCACCGCCGCCGTGCTCACCCCGGTCGGCAAGCTGGCCTGGCGTGGGGGAGCGCTGGCAATGGGTGACGGCGAGCCCGGCCCGGTCACCGCGGCGATCCGCAAGGCGCTGCTGGACATCCAGCACGGGCACGCCCCCGACACTCACGGCTGGCTGCACAAGGTCTGCTGAACGGAGCACGACGGCGGTGCAGCGCCGGTGGTCAGGGTCGGGGATGCTGGCGGGGTGAGCGAGCGACTTCTCCCCTGTGCGGTCGGTCCCGGGGCCTCCTACTGGACCAGCGGCGTCGACGGCATCCTGCGGGTTCCGTGGTGTCCGACCTGTCAGACGCACCGTCATCCCAGCGTCGAGCTGTGTCCGCAGTGTGGCGCCGCTGACCTGATCGAGGTCGCCGTGAATGGCCGGGGGACCGTGGTAGCCGCCACCGTCAACGCTCACACTTGGCCGGCCGCGCAAGGCGCACCCTTCGCGGTGGTGGTCGTTGCGCTCGAGGACGCGCCGGCCATTCGCCTGTTCAGCAACCTCGTGGGCGTCGATCCGACGGCGGCCCGGATCGGGCTCGCGGTCCGTGTGGTGTTCGAGGCGCACGAAGACGTGTGGCTGCCGATGTTCACCCCGTCGGGCGGCGCGGACGCACCAGCGGTGCTACCCGAACCGGAGCGCAGCCTTCGCACGCCGGCTCGCGCGGAGCGCTATGAACATCGCGTGGCCGTCACCGGCATCGGGACCTCCGAAATCGGGCGCCGGTTGGGCCGCTCCGAGCTCGACCTGACCGTGCAAGCCTGCCAGCGGGCGATCGCCGATGCCGGGCTCGATTCCGGTGACATCGACGGCCTCTGCGCGTATCCCGGCTCGAGCGGGATGCCGGGGGTGGGCACGGGGGGAGTGCGGGCGCTGGAGCAGGTGCTCGGCCTGCGGCCCACCTGGCACAGCGGCTCCGCAGAAGTACCGAGTCAGCTCGGTGGGGTCATCACCGGGATGCTCGCGATCGCTGCCGGCTTGTGCCGGCACGTGCTCTGCTGGACCGCGGTGCGTCGCGACTCGCTGCCCACCGACGTTCCCGCCGCGCTCAGGCTGACCGGTGAGGCCCAATGGCGCATGCCCTATGGCGCGGTCTCGCCCGCGCACTGGATCGCGTTGGCCGCCTCGCAGTACCTGCATCGGTATGGAACCGATCGCCAGAGTTTGGGGTGGCTTGCCGTCTCCGCCGGGCGACACGCGGCCCGCAACCCGGTGGCGCTGAGGGCCGATCAGATCGGTATCGAGGAGTACCTCGACGCGCGGATGATCACCTCGCCGTTCGGCATCTATGACTGCGATTTGCCCTGCGACGGGGCGTACGCGGTGGTGCTCTCCGCCTGCGACGCGGCGCGCGATCTCGCCCGTCCCGTCGTCCGGCTGGAGGCGGTCGGGACCCAGATCGCGGAAGAGCAGTTCTGGGAGCAGGGCACCCTGACCCACCAGCCCAACGTGTTCGGCCCGGCGGCGCACCTGTGGAGCCGGACGGACCTGCGGCCCGGCGACGTCGACGTCGCCCTCCTCTACGACGGTTTCACCTTCAACGCCTTGACCTGGCTGGAGGCCCTCGGTTTTTGCGGCATCGGCGAGGGCGCCGACTTCGTGCAGGATGCCCACCGCATCGGTCCGGGGGGCGAGCTGCCCCTCAACCCCCACGGTGGACAGCTGCGCGCCGGCCGCAGCAACGGCTTCGGTTTCCTGCACGAGGGGGTCACCCAACTGCGCGGCGCCGCCGGCGCACGCCAGGTCGGCGGGGCCGAGGTCGCCGTCGTCTCCAGCGGCGGGGGGATCCCGGGCGCCGCCATGCTCCTGACGGTCGATCGATGAGCCGGCGCTCTCCGCGGGTTTTGCCTGCCACAGGGGCCTGTGTCACACTGCTCGGGTGACACAGGCCCTGATTATTGGATGAGCGCACCGGCGGAGTAAGACTCCGGTGCGCCTGACCTCTCGCCCTCCGGCGGGGGGTCTTTTGCTTGTCAGGGCACCAGTTCGCCATCACAAGCGGGCGGTGAGCCACCCGGGACAGAGTGGAGTACGACGTGAGCGGCCAGAACAGCGACGCGGATCAGGGCGCGGTATTCAAAGCGGCCCAGGCCTCGAAAACGATGCCGGATGCCTTCCAGCTCTACGACACCACCCTGCGCGACGGTGCTCAGGGTGAGGGCATGGCGCTCACCGTTGCCGACAAGCTCGCGATCGCCCGCCACCTCGACGACCTCGGCGTCGGCTTCATCGAAGGCGGCTGGCCGGGTGCGCTGCCCAAGGACACCGAATTCTTCGCCCGTGCACAGAAGGAACTGCACCTGCGCCACGCGGCCCTGACGGCATTCGGCTCGACCCGCAAAGCGTCCGGCAAGGCCGCCGACGACCCGCAGGTCGCCGCCCTGCGCGAGTCCGGCGCCGGAGTGATCTGCCTGGTGGCGAAGAGCCACGAGGGTCACGTGCTCAAGGCGCTCAAGACCGACCTCGACGAGAACCTGGAGATGATTCGGGACACCGTCACCCACCTGCGCGCCGAGGGTCGGCGGGTATTCGTGGACGCCGAGCACTTCTTCGACGGCTACCACACCAACGAGGCCTATGCGATCGAGGTGGTGCGTACCGCGATGGAGGCCGGCGCCGACGTCGTCGTGCTCTGCGACACCAACGGCGGCATGCTGCCCAGCCAGCTCACCGACGTGGTGCGCAACGTGTTCGATCGGACCAGTGCGCGCCTGGGCATTCACTGCCACGACGACGTCGGCTGCGCAGTCGCAAACTCCCTCGCCGCGGTAGAGGCCGGGGTCACGCACGTGCAGGGCGTGATGAACGGCTACGGCGAGCGCTCCGGCAACGCCAACCTCGCCACCCTCATCGGGAATCTGCAGCTGAAGATGGGTCACTCCGTGCTGCCGATGGGCAAACTCGTCGAGCTCGCCCGGGTCAGCCACGCCGTCGCCGAAGTCGCCAATCAGACGCCCCGTCAGCACGCTCCCTACGTCGGCAGCAGCGCGTTCGCGCACAAGGCCGGCCTGCACGCCTCGGCCATCAAGGTCGACCCCGACCTGTACCAGCACATCGACCCGGCGCTGGTCGGCAACGACATGCGCATGCTCGTCTCGGAGATGGCCGGCCGGGCCAGCGTCGAACTCAAGGGCCGCGAGCTGGGCCACGACCTGAGTGTGAACAAGCCGGCGCTGAACCGGGTCGTGGAGCGGGTCAAGGAACTGGAGGCGCGCGGTTACTCCTTCGAAGCCGCCGATGCCTCCTTCGACCTGCTGGTCCGCGAGGAGCTCAACCCGGGAGCGGTGCGTACGTTCGAGCTGGAATCGTGGCGAGTCATCGTCGACCGCGACGCCACCGGCGCTGTGCGCACCGAGGCCACCGTGAAGGTGCACGCCGGCGGTGAGCGCATCGTCGCCACCGGCGAGGGGAACGGTCCCGTCAATGCCCTGGACACCGCGCTGCGTCAATCACTGGAGAGGGTCTACCCGGACCTGGCCACCCTAGAACTGGTCGACTACAAGGTCCGCATCATCGAGGGCTCGCACGGCACCGGCGCTGTCGTCCGGGTTCTGGTGGAGACCACCGACGGCGAGACCGAGTGGGACACCGTCGGCGTCCACGAGAACCTCATCGAGGCGAGCTGGCAGGCGCTCTCCGACGCCGTCACCTACGGGCTGCTGCGCCACGAGAGCACGGCCGCTGGATCCGCCCTGGACGAGCTGGACTGACCGAGGTCAATCCGCCAGCGACACCAGCGCGAGGGTACGCATCGAGGCGATGGTGTGCGAGAGCAGGCCCTTGATCACCATCTTGCGCCCGATCACCTGGCGCACGATCCGGATTCCGAGCGGGGAGGCCAGGCCGATGGGGAGGAAGCCGCCCGCCCGGATCCTGAGCTTCGACAGCTCGAGGAGTTGGTCGGAATCCACGTGCAGCGCGACGTTGGGCTCGCCGACGAGGCCGTTGTAGACGACCGCGCCGTGCTGGCTGAAGTCGATCGTGACCTCGGTCTCGGTATCGGTGCTGATGATGGCCACCGGGCGGCGCATCCGCTTGGCCACCTTGATCATGTACGGCTTGTTCTCGAAGTTCTGCTCGAGCAGGGCCTTCATGATGCTCGCCGTGCCGTTCGCCTCGTCGCCCGCAGCGCAGGTGACGGGGTACTCCTGGGAAACCATCAGGCGAGTTTATCGGCCGGGGCCGTGCTCGGGTGGACCAGCATGCCCGCCACGACAGTGATCAATTCCTGACGCAGCGGTGCGGCGCGCAGGGCGATCGTCCGCTGGTTCGCGACGTAGGCGGCTCGTCCGGCTTCGGTCTCGATCGGGATCGGTGAGTACCCGAGGGAGCGCAGGTCGTACGGCGCGGCGCGCATGTCCAGTTCCCGGGTGTCCCGGGCCAGCTCGAAGCAGTCCAGCAACAGCTCCGAGGGCGTGAACGGGCTGAGTTTGTAGGCCCATTTGTAGAGGTCCATGTTCGCGTGCAGGCAGCCGCCCTGCTCCAGCTCCGCCGCTGTCTCCCGGGTGGGCTGGATGACGTTGAGCGGCCGCGCCGCCGGGGTGAAGAAGCGGAACGCGTCGAAATGGGTGCATCGCACGCCGCTGGACTCCACCAGGTCCGCGATCTGCGCGGGTGGGAGCCGTAGGGGATAGGCCGGGTGGCGGACCTCGTCGGACCGGTAGACCATCGCCCACTCGTGGAGTCCGAAACATCCGAACGCCGGGGGCCGGGCCGCGGTAGCCCGTAGAAGGCCGTCCACGTAGCGGGCCAGGCAGCCGTGGCGGCCGGCGAGCAGCCCCGGGTCGACCTCGACTCCGTCCGGCCCCCGGCGGTAGCCCTTCCAGCCCCGGTGCGGTGGGTCACCGGCCAGGGCGACGCCGTGACCGGGGTGCCAGCGCCCCAACGCTGCGGGGGAGTGGGAGTAGTAGGTGAACAGGAAATCCAGGACCGGGTGCTTCTCCCCGCGCCGCCCGCGCTCGCAGTGCGGGACGGTCCAGCGCGCTGCCCGCTGGGAGTGGGCGGCCATCGCCGCAGTCCACCGCTGCGGGTCTAGCAGGGTGCTCACCGGTCAACGGTAGGGGAGAGCCCGGGTAGCCTCGCCGGGTGCGTATTGCGAGATTCACCCATGACGGCGAACAGGCCTTCGGCATCGTGTCCGGCTCCGAGGGTTCTGAGGCGATTGCCGTCATCGCCGGCGACCCGCTCTACACCCTGCTGACCCCGACCGGGGACTACCTGCCCCTTGCCGAGGTGAAACTGCTCGCGCCGGTCATCCCACGCAGCAAGGTCATCGGGGTGGGCCGCAACTACGCCGACCACGCCGCCGAGCTGGGCAACGAGGTCCCGCCCGAGCCGCTGCTCTTCCTCAAACCGAACACCACCGTGATCGGCCCGGGCGAGGCGATCGTGCACCCGACCCAGTCCACCGAGGTGCATTTCGAGGGCGAACTTGCGGTGGTGATCGGGCGACTGTGCCGCGACGTACCGCTGGGACGGGTCGAGGAGGTGATCTTCGGCTACACGATCGCCAACGACGTCACCGCGCGGGATCTGCAACGCAGCGACGACCAGTGGACCCGAGCCAAGGGCTTCGACTCCTTCTGCCCGCTCGGACCGTGGATCGTCACCGACCTCGACGTCGGCAACCTGGCAGTCACCACGACGCTCAACGGTGAGCTCAAACAAGCCGGGCGCACCGCGTCAATGGTGCACAAGATTCCCGAGCTGATCGCCTACATCTCCGCGGTGATGACCCTGCTGCCGGGAGATGTCATCCTCACCGGCACCCCGGCCGGGGTCGGCCCCATGAAGCCCGGAGATGAGGTGTCGGTGACGGTCGAAGGCATTGGCGCGTTGACGAACTCGGTGGTGGCGCGATGACGAGCCCCACCGAGGGTGCAGTGCGCGTGCGCTTCGCGCCGTCCCCCAGCGGCGACCTGCACGTCGGCAACATCCGCACCGCACTGTACGACTGGGCCTACGCCCGCCACACCGGCGGCACGTTCGTTTTCCGGATCGAGGACACCGACTCCGCCCGCGTTACGCCCGAGTACATCGCGGCCGCCGTGGATTCCATGCGCTGGCTCGGCCTGGACTGGGACGAGGGGCCGGGGGTCGGCGGGCCGTACGCGCCGTACCAGCAATCGCAGCGGCTACACCTGTACACCGAATGGGCACAGCGCTTCCTGGACTCCGGGCACGCCTATCACTGCTACGAAACCCCGGCGGAGGCGCAGGCGCGCACGGCCCGGCAGAAGGCCGCCAAACTCCCGCTCGGCTACGACGGGCACAGCCGTGATCTGACGGCTCAACAGCGCGCCGCCTATGAGGCCGAAGGTCGCAAGCCGGTCGTGCGGTTCCGGATGCCGGAAGGCACGACGACCTTCACCGACCTGATCCGGGGCGAGGTCAGCTTCGACAACGCGCTGTATCCGGACTTCGTGCTGTTGCGCGATGACGGGTCTCCGCTCTACACCCTCGCCGTGGCCGTTGACGATGTTCTGATGAGGATTTCACACGTCGTGCGCGGAGAGGATCTGCTGTCCTCGACGCCCCGTCAGATCGCGGTCTACCGGGCGATGGGGCTGTCGGATGAGCAGCTGCCGGTGTTCGCCCACCTGCCGTTCGTGATGGGCCAGGACAACGCCAAGCTCTCCAAGCGTCACGGTGCGGTGACCGTAGGTCAGTTCCGGGTGGACGGTTACCTTCCCGAGGCGATGTGCAATTACCTCGCCCTGCTGGGCTGGTCCCTCGGCGAGGGTGACCGCGAGGAGTTCGACCTGAGTGAGTTGGCTGCGGCGTTCACCCTCGAGCGCGTCAACACCAGCCCGGCCCGCTTCGATCCCAAAAAGCTGGACTCGATCAACGCGGCCTGGATCCGGCGCCTGGAGCCGGCCGATCTGCAGGCCCGGCTCGCGGGGTTCCTGGCAGCGGCCGGCCTGGTCGCCGACCCCTTGACGGCGGCACAGGCGCGCAAACTGGCCGGCGCCGCGCCGCTGGTGCAGGAGCGCATGGTCCGCTTGAGCGAGGTCGTCGACATGCTCGGCTTCCTGTTCGTGGACTCCGCGACGCTGCGGCGCGACCCCGGCGCCGTCTCCGAGGTGCTCAACGCCGACTCCAAGGCCGTCCTGGAGGCCGCCATCGCCGCGCTGGAGGGCTTGGCCGAATTTGAGACCGGGGCCATCGAGACAGCTCTGCGCGCGGCGCTGATCGAGGGTTTGGGCCTGAAACCGAAGACTGCCTTCGGTGCACTCCGCGTGGCGGTCACCGGGCGCAAGGTCTCTCCGCCCCTGTTCGAATCCCTCGCGCTGCTCGGCCGGGAGGACACCCTGGTCCGCCTGCGTGCCGGACTCGCGGTGGCAGGTTGAGCGCCGCTCGACCCGTGGCCCGGACCGGTGCCGGCGTCGGGTATTCTCGGTCCTCGGCGCGAACCCGATCGGTTCGCGCCGACCCTTGGGGTATGGGGTAATTGGCAGCCCGGCTGATTCTGGTTCAGCTAGTCTAGGTTCGAGTCCTGGTACCCCAGCGCTTCACGTTTCATCAGCTCCACGGCACGTGTTTCACCTGGCCCCGTTGTGTAGTGGCCTAGCACGCCGCCCTCTCAAGGCGGTAGCGCGGGTTCGAATCCCGTCGGGGCTACATCGAGTGGCGAGGTGTGTTCGCGGAAAGCGCGGACCACCTCGCTTTCGCTTTGTACGGGGGGCCGAGCCCCACCCCCACGGTGCGGTGGCTGGGCTGGAATGGTGCGTGGCTTCGCACGGTCAGCCGGCTTCCCGTCGCAGTTCCTGCTCGATGGCCCGACGGATCCAGGCCGAGACCGAGCGGTCGTCGGCGGCTGCGGCTTCGCGGACCGCATCCAAAGTCTCGACGGACAGTCGGACGGGGACCGGGTCGGCGAGGCGTTCGCGGCGGCGTCGCAGCGGCGGTCCCTGGGGGATCTGGTTGTCAGCCTCGGCGTAGTAGGCGTGCTCCTGCTCGGGAGTCATCGCGGATCGGTTCATCTGTCCTCCCGGTATCGCGTCGCCAGGTGTCCGGCTGCGACGTAACAGCCAATGGGTCGGCATCGCGTCGGATCGCGGGCCTCCGACGGCGCCAGTGGGACCACCAGCACAGCCCCGGCGACCTCGGCGACCATTAGCCAATGCGCCGGCGGACGGGCCGGATAGAACAGCGGGTCCGCAGCCCAGGCTTCGACGACATCGTCGAGGCCCAGGTGTGGGTGCTTGAACAGGTGAGCATGCTGATGATCAATCTCGAAAGGGGACTCGTCGTCGAGCGCCTCGATGCTGAACCGCTCCTCGGGCACGCCCAACGGTATCTGAACCGACTACAAATTACTACACGCACTCATCTGCCGAGGTCGATGCCGTCGTCGCGATTCCGGGTGTGATCGACGTTGCGGCGGTAATAGTCGGAGATCCGGCGATGTTCGGTCTCCCGGGCGGTGCGCTCAATGTCGGCGACGACGAGGAGCTGCCGCGAGGACGATTCCGACGTCGGTGGCGGCGCCCCGAGCGGCGTCGATAGTGGTGGCCCACCCGTACTCGGCCTGCGCGGTGACGAAGGCGGTGGGCAGCAAGGTCTTGCCGTGGCCGGTCAAGTCCCCCACAAGCAACCCAGTCTGATCCGCTGTCAGGATGCGATAGCGGTTCCGCCACTCGCGGCTGGGGATCCAGGTTGTGACGGTTGGGATGACATTCGCGCAAGGAACGCACCTTGCGTCACAACGTTGATCGCTGGCCTACATCGGGCGCGCTGACCCGAGGGGACTAATCGCAGTTGGTGGCCCGATACGACGAGGATCCTGACGGGGTTCTTACGACGTGGGCCCCGGGCATTGACCCGTCGCTGCTGCCAGGCGTCAGATGGAGCCGCCCGCATGCGGAGGGCCCGCGCGGGCGCGGAGGCGATCGAGATGACGGTGGACGAGGGCAAGCTGCACGAGTTGCTCGGACGGTTCGTCACCGATGCAGGTGGCGCGTTCCAGGCGATCGGCGCGGTGATCGGGGACCGACTCGGTCTCTACCGCGCGCTGGCGGAGGTGATGCCGGCGAGCGCCGAGGAGGTCGCGGCGGCCGCAGGCGCCGATCCGCGTCACGTTTGCGAGTGGCTCAGCGCGCAGGCAGCCGGGGGATACGTCAGCTACGACCGCGAGAGCGGGCGTTTCTCGCTCGACGCCGAACAGCACTTCGCGTTGGCCGACCCCGACGGGATGCAGATCGCCGCGGCTTTCCACATCCCGGTGGCAGTGACCAAGAACATTGATGCGCTGACCGACGCCGTGCGGACCGGGCGCGGGTTCGGCTGGCACCAGCACGACCCGAGCCTGTTCGAAGGCACCGAGCGCTTCTTCCGGCCCGGCTATGTGGCGAACCTGACCTCGTCCTGGATTCCGGCGCTCGATGGGGTGGAGCAGAAGTTGCACGCCGGTGCGCAGGTGGCGGACGTCGGCTGCGGGCATGGTTCCTCGACGGTGCTGCTGGCCTCGACGTACCCGAACTCGCGGGTGACCGGCTTCGACTACCACGCCCCCTCGATCGACGTGGCACGCAAGCGGGCCGCCGACGCGGGGCTGGCCGCCGGGGCGAGCTTCGAGGTCGCCTCGGCCGCGGACTTCCCCGGCAGCGGCTACGACCTCGTCACAATCTTCGACGCCCTGCACGACATGCCCGACCCGCTGGCCGCCGCGCGGCACATCCGCCACGCGCTGGCGCCGGACGGAACTTTCCTGCTGGTCGAGCCGTACGCCGAGGACGACCTCGCGGACAACCTGAACCCGGTGGGCCGACTGTTCTACGGGGCCTCGACGGTGATCTGCGTCGCGCATTCCAAGACCGAGGAACCGGGCACCGCGCTGGGCGCGCAAGCCGGCGAGGCGCGCCTGACGGCGCTGCTCACCGAGGCGGGTTTCAGCCGTGTGCGCCGCGCGACGGCTACCCCGTTCAACCTCGTGCTGGAGGCGCGTCCCTGATCCGCCGCTTCGTGACGACCTGTGGCCCCAGCACGGGGGCCGCGGAATAGACGGGCACCGGCGGGTATTGGCTAGGGGAGACCCCGATTCCATGCCGTCCTGAGGAGATCCCGTTGAGTAGCCCGAGCACCGCGCAGAAGGCCAGCACCCTGCAGGGGCTGCACACCGCTCCCGAACTGCTCGTCGTCGTCAACGTCTGGGATGTGATCGGGGCCACCGTGATCGCCGATCTGCCCGGCACGACCGCGCTCGCGACGGCGTCGCACTCGATCGCGGCCTCGGCCGGTTACGCGGACGGGGAGAACATCCCGGTCGCCGAGATGCTCACCGTCGTGGGACGGATCGCCGCCGCGGTCGACATCCCGGTCAGCGCCGACCTCGAAGCGGGCTACGGCAACGCCGGGGAGACCGTGCGCAAGGCGATCGGCCTCGGCGTCGTCGGCGCCAACATCGAGGACCAGATGCGCCCGCTGGCGGACGCGGTCGCCGCGGTCGAGGCCGTCATGAAGGTCGCCGCCGCCGAAGGTGTGGAGTTCGTGCTCAATGCCCGCACCGACGCAGTCCTCAAGGCGGGAGACCGGCCGCGTGGCGACGCCATCGCCGAGGCGATCGCCCGGGGCAAGGCGTTCGTCGAGGCCGGCGCCCCAGTGGTCTTCGTCCCAGGCAAGTTCGACTCCGATGAGGTCGCCGCGCTCGTGGCGGGCATCGGTCCGGTGTCGTTGATCGCGGTGCCCGGCAGCATCTCGCTGGCCCAGATGCAGGAGCTCGGCGTGCAGCGCGTGTCGGTGGGGCCGTGGTCCCAGCGGGTCGCCCTAACTGCCCTCGCGGACCTCGGCACCGCCCTGCTTTCCGGCGGCGCGCTACCCGAAGGCACGCGGCCGTTGAACTGAGCCCCCCGCGGCACTACAGGGTTCCCAGTGCCTGCTCCAGGTCGGCCCAGAGGTCGTCGACTCCCTCGATGCCCACCGACATTCGCACCAGACCCTCGGGCACGGTGACGGACTCCCCGGGCCAACGGCGCCGGCGCTCCATGGTGGACTCCACGCCGCCGAGACTGGTCGCGGTGACCCACAGCGAGGTCGCGGCGCAGAACGCGTCCGCGGTGGCGGCATCGGAGAACTCGACGGAGATCATCGCGCCGAACCCGCGCATCTGGGCCGCCGCGCGGGCGTGTCCCGGGTCGGTCGGCAGGCCGGGGTAGCGCACCCGCCGGCACGCCGGATGCGTAGCAAGCTTCGGCGCGAGCGCGCCCGCGTTTGCCGTCGCCCGTTCCAGCCGCAGGTGCAGGGTGCGCAGGCCGCGCAGCGCCAGCCAGCACTCCAGGGGTCCCGGGATCGCGCCATGCAGGCGGCGGTAGGCGTCCAGCTGACGCCACGTCGGTTCCTCGCGGCACACCAGTGCCCCCAGCACGGTGTCGGAGTGCCCGGCGATGAACTTCGTCACCGAGTGCATGACGATATGTGCGCCCAGTTCCAGCGGGCGCTGCCCGAACGGCGTTGCGAAGGTGTTGTCCACGACGACCAGCGCGCCTGCTGCACGTGCCCCCGCGCAGATCGCGGGGAGGTCGGCCACCTCGAGCGCGGGATTGGTCGGGGACTCCAGCAGCACCAGATCGGCGCCCTGGGCCGCGGCCAGCACGGCGTCGGTGTCGGCGATGTCGACAAGTCGCCTGGTCAGCCCGTGCCGTTGCTCGGCCTGCGCGAGCTGGCCCAACGTGCCGAGGTAGGCATGTCGGGGCGCCACCACGACGCCGTCGGGCGGGATCAGGTGGACCAGCGCGTCCACCGCTGCAAGGCCCGACGCGAACGCGAGCCCGTGCCCGCCCTCCAGCGCCCCGAGGGTCAGCTCGAAGGCCTGCCACGTCGGGTTGCCGTAGCGCCCGTACTCCAATTCGCCACCGGCGACGAAGGTCGAGGCGAGCACGAGCGGGTGATTCAACGGGGCATCAGGAACGTGCGCCGGACGACCGCTGGTGACAGCGACCGTCTCGAGCGACAGCGCGGGCTTGTCGGTCATTCGCTCATCCTTGCGTGCTCCCTAGCGCAGCGGACGTCCCGGCGTACCGGGGCGACGGGTACCGGGCCGAACAGGCGGTGGGGGAGTCGGAAGCCGCTCGCTCTCCTCGGTCCCGCCGTTGCGCCGCAGAGCCTCGGTCAGGCGCTCTGCTGCGGCAACGACAGCCGGGGCGTGCAGGCGGCCGGGGGAACGGCTCAACCGGTCGAGCGGGCCGGACACCGAGACCGCGGCCACCACGCGGTTGCTGGGCCCGCGCACCGGTGCGGACACCGAGGCGACGCCGGCCTCGCGTTCGGAGACGCTCTGTGCCCAGCCTCGGCGACGGACCGCGGCCAACGTCGTCGCCTCGAACACTGCGCCCTGAAGTCCGCGATGCAACCGCTCGGGCTCCTCCCACGCCAGCAGCACCTGCGCGGCCGAGCCGGCGGTCATCGGAAGGGAGCTGCCGACGGGAACCGTGTCGCGCAGGCCGGACAGGCGCTCGGCAGCGGCGACGCAGATCCGCCAGTCGGCTTGGCGGCGGTAGAGCTGCGCGCTCTCACCGGTGATGTCACGCAAGTGGGTGAGGACTCCGGCGGCGGCAGCGAGCAGGCGGTCCTCACCGGCGGCGGCGGCCAGCTCGGCCAGGCGCGGGCCGAGGACGAAGCGGCCTGCCAGGTCGCGCGCGACCAGTCGGTGATGCTCGAGTGCGACCGCGAGGCGATGTGCGGTGGGCCTGGCCAGACCGGTCGCGGTGACCAGAGCGGCGAGGGTCGCAGGGCCGGCTTCCAGGGCGCCGAGAACCAGGGCAGCCTTGTTCAGTACACCCACTCCGCTCTCGCGGTTGGTCGTCCCGTCCGAGCCCTGGCCGCCGTCCATAGCCGGTGTAGACTTGTCCATGGATTGATACTGCCGTCTCGCGATCCGAGACACAAGGGGAGATCCGCAGTCCGCCGCCCGCGGGCTGGACATCAGGATTCGAGGAGAGGCCATGGGCCGCACACTTGCCGAGAAGATCTGGGACGCGCACATCGTGCGTGCTGCCGAAGGTGAGCCAGACCTGCTCTACATCGACCTACACCTCGTGCACGAGGTCACCAGCCCACAAGCCTTCGAGGGCCTGCGCGCGGCGGGCCGTCCGGTGCGCCGACCCGACCTGACCCTGGCCACCGAGGACCACAACACCCCGACTCTGGACATTGACAAGCCGATCGCGGATCCGGTCTCGCGCGCGCAGATCGAGGCCCTGCGCAAGAACTGCGCGGAGTTCGGCGTGCGACTGCATTCCCTCGGTGACGTGGACCAGGGCATCGTGCACGTCGTCGGTCCGCAGCTGGGCATCACGCAGCCCGGCATGACGATCGTCTGCGGGGACAGTCACACCTCGACCCACGGTGCGTTCGGAGCACTCGCCTTCGGCATCGGCACCAGCGAGGTCGAGCACGTCCTCGCCACCCAGACCCTGCCGCTGGCGCCATTCAAGACGATGGCGATCAACGTCGAGGGTGAACTCGCCATCGGCGTCACGGCGAAGGACATCATCCTGGCGGTCATCGCCAAGATCGGTACCGGCGGCGGCCAGGGCTACGTGCTGGAGTACCGCGGCTCCGCAATCCGTGCGCTGTCGATGGAAGGCCGGTTGACGGTCTGCAACATGTCGATCGAAGCCGGTGCCCGCGCAGGACTCGTCGCACCCGACTCCACGACGTTCGCCTACATCAAAGGTCGCCCGCACGCTCCTGCCGAGGGGGCGGCCTGGGACGAGGCCGTGGCGGCGTGGAGCGAGCTCTACACCGATGCCGATGCGAGCTTCGACGTCGTGGTCGACATCGACGCCGCGGCGTTGACCCCCTTCGTCACCTGGGGCACCAACCCGGGGCAGGGTGCACCGCTGGCGGCCAGCGTGCCGGATCCCGCGACGATGTCCGACGAGAGTGAGCGCACCGCCGCCGAGCGTGCGCTGGAGTACATGGGGCTGACGGCGGGTCAGCCGTTGCGCGACATCAAGGTCGACACCGTCTTCCTCGGCTCGTGCACCAACGGGCGTATCGAGGACCTGCGCGCGGCGGCGGACGTCATCAAGGGCCGCCGGGTCGCTGAGGGTGTCCGCATGCTCGTCGTCCCCGGCTCGGCTCGCGTGCGCCTGCAGGCCGAACTGGAAGGCCTGGACAAAGTCTTCATCTCCGCCGGTGCGGAATGGCGCTTCGCCGGCTGCTCGATGTGCCTGGGAATGAACCCCGACACGTTGGCTCCCGGGGAACGCAGCGCCTCGACGTCGAACCGCAACTTCGAGGGCCGGCAGGGCAAGGGTGGTCGCACGCATCTGGTCTCGCCGTTGGTCGCCGCCGCCACCGCGGTCACCGGCCACCTGTCCGCCCCTGCCGACCTCGCGACGAACTGAGGAGTCGAGATGGAAGCCTTCACCACGCACACCGGTCGGATGGTTCCGCTGCGTCGCAGCAACGTCGACACCGACCAGATCATCCCCGCGGAGTACCTCAAGCGGATCACCCGCGACGGTTTCGAGGACGGGTTGTTCGCCGCGTGGCGCAACGACCCCGCGTTCGTTCTCAACGACCCGGCCCGCGCCGGTGCGACGGTGCTCGTTGCCGGTCCGGACTTCGGCACCGGATCCTCCCGCGAACATGCGGTCTGGGCGCTGCAGAACTACGGCTTCCGGGTCGTGATCTCCCCGCGCTTCGCCGACATCTTCCGGGGTAACTCCGGGAAGGGCGGCTTGCTCACCGTTCCCGTCGCCCAAGACGTCGTGGACGCGTTGTGGGTGGCCTGCGAGAACGATCCCGCGATCGAGATCACCGTCGATCTGGTGGCCCGGACACTGCAGTGCGGGAGCATCGAGACCACCTTCGACATCGATGACTACACCCGTTGGCGCCTGCTCGAGGGCCTCGACGACATCGGTTTGACACTGCGCCATGCGGATGACATCGCCACATTCGAGTCACGTCGATCGGTGCGCCTTCCGAGGACGCTTCCGGTGCCCGCGGCGCACTGACGGCGGCGTCCCGAGCATGGCGTTGACGGCGCGTGTTTCCCTTGATGGCAAAGGGAATCACGCGCCGTTGTGGTAGGCGCCGCGTCGACGCGGCAGAGCACCGCGCCAAGGCGTGTGGGCGCCGGAATCTGTTGGGTGCGCGCTATATCGCAGCGCGACACAACATGCGTTCAACGGCGCGGTGATTGTTTCCGCACTCTTATGCACCTAACTTTTCGAACAGCCGGGCCTATACGAAGCCCGTATGGCGTCGGAGGGACGCAATGAACAAGACACAGCTGATCGACGAGCTCGCTACCCGGTTCGACGGGAACAAGAAGGCGGCAGCCGCAGCTCTCGACGCCGTCGTCGACACCATCACCCGCGCAGTTGCCAAGGGGGAGAAGGTCGGCATCACCGGTTTCGGTGTGTTCGAGAAGGTCGAGCGACCCGCTCGCATTGCTCGGAACCCCATGACGGGCGCTCAGGTCAAGGTCAAGAAGACCTCGGTCCCGCGCTTCAAGGCCGGTACGGCGTTCAAGGAGGTTGTCAGCGGGGCCAAGAAGCTTCCCCGTCAGGCTGCCTCAGCGGTGACTTCGGCTCCGGCCGCGGCTCGCGTCACGGCAGCTGCTGCCGCGGCCGGCCGCACGGTGGTCAAGGCAGCGGCCAAGAAGGCCCCCGCCAAGACCACCAAGGCGGTGGCCAAGAAGGCGGTTGCGAAGAAGGCTCCGGTCAAGAAGGCGGTGGCTAAGAAGGCTCCGGCCACGAAGGCCGTGGCTAAGAAGGCTCCCGCGAAGAAGGCGGTTGCCAAGAAGGTCGTCGCTAAGAAGGCTCCCGCGAAGAAGGCGGTTGCTAAGAAGGCTCCGGTCAAGAAGGCCGTGGCCAAGAAGGCTCCCGCGAAGAAGGCGGTTGCCAAGAAGGCTCCGGTCAAGAAGGCTGTTGCCAAGAAGGCCCCAGCCCGTAAGGCCGTTGCCAAGAAGGCTCCGGTCAAGAAGGTCGCGGCCGCCAAGTAGGTCGCACCGAACGCGTGACGGCGTCGCCCGCATCTGCGGGCGGCGCCGTTCGTCGTTCAGGACCGCAGGTGTACGCGCACGGTGTCCGGGAGCGAGGCGTGGGCCCGCGCGGTATGGGTACCGACACCCATGGCGAGGGCTGCGGCGAAGTCCGCGGCAGTGTCGACATCGCGCCGGATCGAGGAGACGGCGCCGTCGTCGAGCACGCGTGCCCCATAGGCCGCGTGGGCGGCCAGTGAGAGCGCGCCAAAGGCCGGGGTGAAGGCGATGCCCGGGGGAGCCAGATACAGCGTGCTGCCGGTCCCTGCCGCGTCCGGGACGACGACCGGTCCCTCCCGTGCCGCGTCCAAGGCGTACGCGAGGTCGACGGGGCGCAAAGCCGGGAGGTCGGCAGACAACGCGCCAATGCCGTGGCCGATACCTGCGGCGCTCGCACCGTGTGCGAGTGCCGGGTTCAGACCGGCGTCAGGGAGATCGGGCACGACGACCGCCCCGAGCCCGCCGAGCAGTTCGGCCGCGCGTGCGTCGTCGGTGACCACCACGACGCGAACGTTCGGCACCGCGCAGGCGGCTACGACGGTGTCCGCGGCGAACGCGAGGGCCAGAGCCGGGCGGTGCGCGCCGGCGACCTCTGCCAGTCGGGATTTCGCCAGCTCCAGGCGCTTGACCGGTACGACCAGCGTCCACCCCAGGTGATTCGTTGTGCCCGCTCCGGTGGGGACTGCGAAAGAATCGGACATCACCACGATCCTGTCAGGGGAAGACCACGCGGGAGGAAGGCGGCCATGGCGGAGCAGAAGCAGGCCTGGTTCCGGGTGGTGGAGACCGTCGTCGGGCCGGTGGTGCGGCTGACAACCCGCCGAACGTGGTCGGGTCGGGAGCACATTCCGCAGACCGGTGGCGTGGTGATCGCGGCCAATCACCTGTCCAAGATTGATCCGATGACATTCGGATACTTCCTGTGCAGCACGGGCCGGGTACCTCGATTTCTCGCCAAGGCCGAGTTGTTCTCCCATCGAATTCTCGGCCGAGTCTTCGTCGGGAGCCAGATGATTCCGGTGCAACGCGGCAGCGCCGGAGCCGCGAAGTCCGTGGAGGCCTCCTGCATCGCGGTGCGCGAGGGCGCATGCGTCGTCGTGTACCCGGAAGCGACCATCACCCGAGACCCGGCCCTGTGGCCGATGGTCGGCAAGACCGGCGCCGCGCGCATCGCCCTGCGTACCGGTGCACCGGTGATCCCGGCCGCGCACTGGGGCGAGCAACACATCCTCGCGCCGTACGCGCGCAAGCCGTCGTTGTGGCCGCGCCGCCTCGTTCAGGTCCGGGCGGGCCCGGCGGTCGACCTCGATGATCTGCGCGGTCGCCCCGAGACGCCCGAGCTCGTGGCGGAGGCGACCGAGCGCATCATGGCCGCCATCACCGCCGAGCTCGAGATCATCCGCGCCGAACGTGCCCCGGCGACGCGCTTCGATCCGCGCGCGGCCGGTCTGCCGGAGTACGGACGCCCCGACCAGCTCTAGGGCGCGGGCGAGGTGATTCTCGCGATCCGGTGGCCGCCCGAGCGGTACCGTCGTTGCTCATGCGGACCCAGCGCAGGCCTCGCGTCGCGGTTGTCTTCGGCGGCAGATCCTCCGAGCACTCCGTCTCGTGCGTGTCCGCAGGCAGCGTCCTGCGGGCCATCAATCGCGACCTCTACGAAGTCGTGCCGGTCGGTATCTCCACCGAGGGCGCCTGGGTGCTCGCCGCCGACGACCCGGACCAGTTGGTCATCGCCGGCGGCAAGCTCCCGCAGGTCGACGCGACGCGTCCCGCCGTGGTGCTACCCGGTGACCCGACCGCACGCGCCCTGACCGTATTCGACGACGGCATCGCGGCCGGCGCACTCGGCGACATCGACGTCGTCTTCCCCGTGTTGCACGGCCCCTACGGCGAGGACGGCACCATCCAAGGTCTGCTCGAGCTCGCCGATCTCCCCTACGTCGGCTCCGGCGTCTTCGCCAGCGCGGTCAGCATGGACAAG
Source organism: Sporichthyaceae bacterium (assembly GCA_052387905.1). Classification (GTDB taxonomy): domain Bacteria; phylum Actinomycetota; class Actinomycetes; order Sporichthyales; family Sporichthyaceae; genus JBQTII01. The sequence continues at coordinate 51,279 of JBQTIR010000025.1, forward strand.
GCCCACATGAAGGTCGCGCTCGCGGGTGCTGGGTTGCCGGTGTGTGACTACGTGGTGATCACCTCGCGGCGTTGGCACACCGACCCCGCCGGGGCCCGCGCTCAGGTCGCCCGGCTGGGCTGGCCGGTCTTCGTCAAGCCGGCCCGGGCCGGGTCGAGTGTGGGCATCACCAAGGTCAAGGGCCCGGCCGATCTCGACGCCGCGATGGAGCTCGCGCAACAGTGGGATCCGAAGGTCATCGTCGAGGCCACCGTGATGGGCCGCGAGATCGAGTGCGGGGTGCTGGAGGGCGAGCGCGACGCCGCCGGTGTCCAAGGCGGGCCGCAGGCCAGTGTCACCGCCGAGATTCGGGTGCTGGGTGACCGCGAATTCTACGACTTCGAGGCCAAGTACCTCGACAACTCCACCGAACGCATCGTGCCCGCCGACGTCTCGCCGCAGGTGGCGGAGCAGGTGCGTGCGCTCTCGATTGAGGCGTTCGAGGTGTTGGGTTGCGAGAGCCTGGCCCGCGCGGATTTCTTCCTGCGCCCGGACGATTCCGTGGTGCTCAACGAGATCAACACGATGCCGGGCTTCACCCCCGTATCGATGTTCCCGCTCATGTGGGCGGCCTCCGGCGTGGACTATCCCACGCTGGTCGACCGCTTGCTACGGACCGCCCTGGCTCGGCCCCGCGGACTGCGCTGACGTCAGTCCACCGCCACCACGGTGGCGGTCACGGCGGCGGCGAGGTCGACCAGCGGGCCGATGACGGGGTCGTGCTCGAACGGCACGCTGACTTCGACGAAGAGGGCACGACCGGCGGTGGTGAATCGGCGCACCCCGGGGAGCTCCTCCAAGAACCAGTCGACGCCGTTGACGGTGTTCAGGAACGAGGTGGCGACCAGGGCGGCGGGACGGGGGACTCCGCACCGCATGATGACCGCCGGCTCACCCCACGCGGCGGTGGTGGGGGAGGCCGGTTCGACCTCGCGGCGAGCGTCGCCGTCGATGCGTTCGGGTAGCTGGGTGGCCAGGGCGGCGCAGGCCTGTTGCGCGGTCGGCGGCACGTCGGGCGGTACCACCGCAACGGCAGCACGCTCGGAGTCGGCGCAGGCCGCGAGCAGGGCGGCGGACACGACCCACGCGCCGATCAGGCCGGTCGCCCGGGCGCTGCTCGGTTTCAGAGGTGCACGACCGGGCAGGTCAGCGTGCGGGTGATCCCGGGTACCGACTGGATGCGCGCCACGACCAGTTTGCCGAGCTCGTCGACGGAGCCGGCCTCGGCCCGCACGATGACGTCGTAGGGACCGGTGACATCCTCGGCTTGGGTCACTCCGTCGATGCCCTGGATGGAACTGGCCACATCCGCGGCCTTGCCCACCTCGGTCTGGATCAGGATGTAGGCCTGGACCGTCATGACGTCCTCCTGCAGTGCGGGCCCCGACGGGGGGCGGGGTACGTGCGAACCTATCGCGCCAGAGCATGCGGACCGGATCGGAGGCTGGCGATGAGCACTGCGCACCGGCCAGGGTCCGCTCCCTCCGCCGCCGACATCGCGGGAGACGTCGCGTCCCTGGGGGAGTTCGCGATGATCGCCGCGATGACCGCGGGCCTGCATCAGGGCCCGGGAGTCCTGCTCGGCCCGGGCGACGACGCGGCAGTGGTGACCGCGCCGGATCGACGGATGGTCGTCTGCACCGATCTGCTGACTCAGGACGTGCACTTCCGCCTGGACTGGTCCACCGGGCGCGACGTCGGACACAAGGCCGCGGCGGCGAACCTGGCCGACATCGCCGCGATGGGAGCCGTGCCCACCGCGCTGCTGCTGGGCCTCGGGGTGCCCGGCACCTTGCCGGTTGCCTGGGCCACGGAACTGATGGCAGGGCTCGCAGCCGAGGCCGCCTGCGTCGGTGCCAGCGTGGTCGGCGGCGACGTCGTCGCTGCCGACACCGTGACGATCGCCGTCACCGCCCTGGGGGATCTGCAGGGCCGTGCTCCGGTGACTCGCAGTGGCGCCAAGCCCGGGGACGTGGTCGCGGTCTGCGGCGCCCTGGGGGCCTCGGCCGCCGGCTTCGCCCTGCTGCGTTACGCACGGGGCAGCGCGCATCCGGAGATCACCGCGGCACACCTGCGTCCCACCCCGCCGTACGGCGCCGGGCCGGCGGCCGCCCTGGCCGGCGCGAGCGCCATGATCGATGTCAGCGACGGGCTGGTCGCCGACCTCGGGCACGTCGCCCGGGCCTCGGGTGTGGCGATCGACCTGCACCGCGCCGCACTCGTGCCGTCGCCCGAACTCGTCGCCGCAGCATGTGCATTGCGCCCGCCCGCAGATCCGGTGGCGATGATGCTCGGCGGCGGTGAGGACCACGCGTTGGTCGCGACCTTCCCGGCGGGCGACGTGCCGGTGGACTGGTGCGTGATCGGCACGGTAACCGCTGCACCCGCCGGTCAGGTCAGCGTCGACGGCGCGGTGTGGGACGGCCGCGGCGGTTGGAAGCACTTCTCGTGAGCGGATCACTGAGGGGACGTCATCACTTGTGGTTGTGCTTAGGCCGTCACAGCAGGGATTTCGCGACCACAACGGTTGACAGGGCCGCCGCGTGAGCGCTCCCGTGCTCGTGCTCACGATCGCCGGCTCCGACTCCGGCGGCGGTGCGGGTATCCAGGCCGACCTGAAGACAATCCTCGCCCTGGGCGGGCACGGGATGAGCGCGATCACGGCCATCACCGCGCAGAACTCCGTTGGCGTCCACGGGGTGTGGGAGCTGCCCGCCGAGGCGGTGCGCGCGCAGGTACGGGCCGTGCTCGACGACATCGGCGTCGACGCGGTCAAGACCGGCATGTTGTCCTCGGCCGCCCTCGTCGCCGAGGTCGCCGCCCTGCTCGCCCCGATGCGCGCCGCCGGTGTGCCGATCGTCGTCGACCCGGTGGCGGTGTCCAAGCACGGCGACCCGCTGCTGGCGGCTGACGCGCTCGACGCCGTCCGCACACTCCTGGTCCCGCTGGCCACGGTGCTCACCCCCAACCTCGCCGAGGTGACGGCGTTGACCGGGGTTGACGTTCACGGGCCCGACGACCTGCGCGCAGCGGCCGACGCGGTGTTGACGCTCGGACCCGCCTGGGTGCTGATCAAGGGAGGTCACCTCGCCGGCGACGCCGTCGACCTGCTGAGCGACGGGACGAGTGAACACCGCTTCACCGCCCCGCGCCACGACAACCGCCACACCCATGGCACCGGCTGCACCCTGGCCAGCGCCATCGCGACCCGCCTCGCCGCCGGGGACGACCCCGTCTCGGCGGTGCGGGCCGCGAAGGCCTACGTCACCGGCGCCCTGGCCGCCGGCTTCTCACTCGGCGCCGGCATCGGCCCCGTCGACCACCGCTGGGACATCCCGTCCCGAACATGAGAAACGCCCGACCCCTGTGGGGCCGGGCGATGCTAGGGAATGGTGTTATCGGTGATCGGACGGAATGCGTCGCAAGGCGGAGGAGGAGACCCATACCGTTCTTGTATGGCTACGGGCGATTGAGGCGAGCGGAGCACAAGCACGCTTTTCGCTCGTGATCCCGAGCCGATTGACGCCCGTTGAGCGCAGCGAACACGACGACAACGCAGCGAGGCGTCCGTCCGGCGCCGCTAGCGGACGACCTTGCCGGCCTTGATGCATGAGGTGCAGGCGTTCAGGCGCTTGCGGGTGCCGCCGACCATCGCGCGGACGGTCTGAATGTTCGGGTTCCAGCGCCGGGACGTGCGGCGGTGGGAGTGGGAGATGCTGTTGCCGAAGCTCGGCTTCTTGCCGCAGACGTCGCAGTTGGCAGCCATGTCGATCGCTCTTTCGAAAGCAGTGGTCGAATTCCCCGGGCTGACCGATGTCGAAGCCGCGCGAGTCCCGGTGTGGGCCGGGGTCGGTCCGGTAGATCCCGGGCCGACTCCGGCAGAGTAGCTGAGGCCGCCCGGGCGAAGCGAACCGAGGCCGACTTCGGTCGTGCCGCATGGACCGCTCAGTCGAGGCCGAGGGTCAGGCGCAGGGCGAGGTCGACCTCCTGCAGCTCGGCGAAGCTGAGGCGCCCGACCTGCTCCCCGAGGCGCACCTGGGGATCGACCGCACGCACCTGGTCCACCTGCACGCAGGTCGTCACCCCATCGATGCGCACACTCGGGCGGATCGGGCCGGGGGCGGCGGAGGTGGAGGTCGGGGCGATGATCCAGGTGGAGAGCACGGCCAGGTCCTCTGACTGCACCACCACCGCAAGGCGGTTCCCGGCCTCCTCGTGTCCACCGACGTTGCGTCCGGGCCGATAGCGGTAGACGTCGCCCCTCATTCCGGCGCCCCGAAGAGGCCGCCATTGTCCGGGTCGTCGCCTTCGGCAAAGGCCAGGGTGGCGGCGGTTTCGGCACGGTCGCCGGGGTCATGCGCGACGGCAGTGGCCCAGGCTCGCAACTCGGCGCGACGCGTTTCTCGGGCGGCGATGTGCAGGGCGTCCCGGGCGGCGTCGGATCGGGTCCGGTAGCGACCGGTGGCCATCAACGCGTTGAGCGCGGCGGCGGCAGCGGAATCTGCGCGGAAGCTGATGCGCTCCTCGGGCGTTTGGGTCGTCATCCCAACATGGTACCCAGTCTGTCAGACAATCACGCACCGGTTGGTCGGGCGGTGGCGGGTCATCACATTGCTAACCCCCACGACCACGATTCCTCCCGGGTAGTCGTCGAGGAGGGAGCAAGGACCCGCACCGCCCCTCCCGGCCTCCGCGACGCTCGCCGCGAGAGCCGGTACCGGGAACAAGTCCCGGTTCCGCCGGAGTGTGGGCGCCGCTGGCTAGGGTCGCTCTCATGGCCACCCGCCCGACGCTGGCTCCGGTCGCGCTCAGCCCGCACCATCCGCTGGGGGAGTCCGTCCACCGGGTGGTGGGCGACGCGACCGCGAAGAAGCTGGCCAAATCGCTGCAGATCCACACGGTCGGCGACCTGCTGCGGCACTACCCCCGGCGGTACGAGAGGCGTGGGGAGCTCACGGCGCTCGGCGGGCTGGAAGTGGGTGCGGACGTCACCGTCCAGGCCGAGGTCAAATCCGCCGTCACCCGCGCGATGAAGGCCCGCAAAGGGGTCATCCGCGAGGTCATCGTCACCGATGGCAAGGACAAGCTCAAGCTGACCTTCTTCGGCAAGGGCCAATGGACGACGGGAGACAAACTCGTGCCAGGGGTGCGCGGGCTGTTCTCCGGAACCGTGAGCACCTTCCGGGAGGACCGCCAGCTGACGCAGCCGGCGTACATGCTGCTCGGCGATCCCGATGACCCGGAGTCGGGGGCCGACGCCACCGCGTTCACCGACGAGCTGATCCCGATGTACCCGGCGACAGCCGCGGTACCGAGCTGGCAGATCGTCAAGTGCGTGCATGCCGCGCTCGAGGCGCTCAGTGCGGTACCGGACCCGCTGCCGGCTGGGGTGCGTCAGGAACAGGTGCTGATCCCGCTCGGTGAGGCCCTGCGCCTCATTCACCGGCCCAGGGACTTTGCCCAGATCGGTCTTGCCCGCAAGCGTCTGAAGTGGGACGAGGCGTTCGTTCTGCAGATCGCCCTCGCCCAGCGCCGGGCGGCCACCCGGGCGCTGGCAGCCACGCCGAGGATCGCGCGCAAGGACGGCCTGCTCGCCGCCTTCGACGCCCGCCTTCCGTTCGTCCTGACCGAGGGTCAGCGGGCCATCGGCAACGAGATCTTCATGGATCTGACGCAGACCCACCCCATGCACCGCCTGCTGCAGGGTGAGGTCGGTTCCGGTAAGACCGTGGTGGCGCTGCGCGCAATGCTCGCCGTCGTGGACGCCGGCGGGCAGGCCGCCCTGCTGGCGCCTACGGAGGTCCTCGCTCAGCAGCACCACCGCTCGCTGACGGCCATGCTCGGCGAGCTCGCCACCGGCGGCGAACTGTTCCAGGGCGAGCACGCGACGCGGGTGGCACTGCTCACCGGATCGCTGTCGGCACCCGCCCGAAAGCGTGCACTGCTCGATGCCGCGTCCGGCGAGGCCGGCATCGTCGTCGGCACCCACGCGCTATTGCAGGAGCGGGTCGACTTCTTCGATCTCGGCCTCGTGGTCGTTGATGAGCAGCATCGCTTCGGGGTGGAGCAGCGCGATGCGCTGCGGGCCAAGGGCTCCGCGCCTCCGCACGTCCTGGTGATGACGGCCACTCCGATCCCGCGCACGGTGGCGATCACGGTCTTCGGCGACCTGGAGGTCTCCACGCTCACCGAATTGCCGGTGGGGCGGTCCCCGATCGTGACCCACGTGGTGCCGGTCGCGGAGAAACCACACTTCCTCGACCGCGCCTGGCAGCGCCTTCGCGAGGAGGTCGGCAAAGGCCACCAGGCCTTCGTGGTGTGCCCGCGAATCGGCGGTCACGAACCGGGCGACGACGTCGGGCCCGACGAGAACGGAACCCTGCCGGAGGGGCTGGACCTCCAGGGCCCGACGAGCGAGCGGCGTCCGCCGGCGGCGGTCGCCGACATCGCGCCGATGTTGGCGGATGGCCCGTTGGCCGGCCTGCGCATCGGCGTGCTGCACGGCCGCCTGCCGGCCGAAGCCAAGGACACGGTGATGGCTGCCTTCACCGCCGGGGAGCTCGACGTCCTCGTCGCGACCACGGTCATCGAGGTCGGTGTCGACGTTCCGAACGCCACCGTGATGGCCGTCGTGGACGCCGATCGGTTCGGGATGTCCCAGCTGCACCAGCTCCGCGGCCGCGTGGGCCGGGGCAACGCGCCGGGGCTGTGTCTGTTGCTCACCGAGGCGCCCGCGGATACCCCGGCGCGCGAGCGGGTGGACGCGGTCGCTTCAACCAGCGACGGTTTCGAACTCTCTCGGCTGGATCTGCAGGCCCGTCGCGAGGGTGACGTGCTCGGTGCTTCGCAATCCGGCCGCCGATCCAGTCTGCGCATGCTGCAGGTCGTCCGCGACTCGGACGTGATCGAGGCCGCCCGCACGGCGGCCGGAGCCGTGGTGGCTGCAGACCCGAACCTTGACGCCCACCCCGTCCTCGCCGCCGCTCTGGCCGATCTCCTCGATGAGGAGCGGGCCGGCTACCTGGACAAGGCGTAGGCATGCCGCGAATCATCGCCGGGACCGCCGGCGGGCGCCGGCTCAAGATTCCGGCCGGCACGGGCACCCGCCCGACCGCCGACCGGACCCGGGAAGCCCTGTTCTCCGCGCTGGTCGCCCGGATGGAACTGACCGGAGCCGCGGTGCTGGACCTCTACGCCGGCAGCGGGGCGCTCGGCCTGGAGGCCCTGTCCCGCGGCGCGGCCCAGGCGGTGTTGGTCGAATCCGACCCGCGGGCGCTCGTCGCACTTCGGGACAACGTCGCCGTGCTGGGACTGCCCGGCGCCACGGTGCTCGGTCGATCGGTGGCGGCGGTGGTGGCCGAACCCGCCGTGCGCGCTCACGACCTGCTCCTGGCTGATCCCCCCTACCCCCTGACGGCGGGCGAGGTCACGGCGGTGCTCGTTGCCGCGGCGGCGAGCGGCTGGCTGGCCCCGGACGCCGTCGTCGTGCTGGAGCGCTCCAGCCGCGATCGGCCGTGGACCTGGCCGCCCGGATTCGCCCCGATCACCGACCGCCGCTACGGCGAAGCGCGGCTCTGGTACGCCCGTTGGGACGAATGCGCGACCCCGGATTCGGACGCGCCGCAAGAGCGAGCAGACTGAGGCCGTGCGCAGCTGTGTAGTGCCAGGGTCCTTCGACCCGGTGACCAACGGACACGTCGACGTGATCGCGCGGGCGAGCAAACTTGCCGACGAGGTCGTCGTCGCGGTGCTGGTCAACCGGAACAAGTCGGGCCTGTTCAGCATCTCCGAGCGGATGGATCTGCTCCAGCTCGCACTCAAGGACTACCCCAACGTGCGCATCGACAGCTTCCAGGGTCTGCTCGTGGACTACTGCCAGACCCATGACATCCCCGCGATCGTGAAGGGCCTGCGGGTGGTCGGCGACTTCGACTACGAGGTCCAGATGGCGCAGATGAACCACACGCTCACCGGAGTCGAGACCCTGCTGGTGGCGACCAACCCCCTGTACAGCTTCCTGTCCTCGTCCCTGGTGAAGGAGGTTGCCAACAACGGCGCCGACATCACCGGGTTCGTGCCGGATGTCGTCGTCGACCCGTTGCTGGCGCGCCTGTCCGAGCGGCGCGCCGACCAAGGTCGGTGAGCTCGGGACCATGGACGTCCACGCCCAGTTGGCCCAGCTGCGGGAGCTCGTCGAGACCGCCCGTCCGATGCCGCTGTCGGCCTCGTGCCTGGTCAACCGCTCCGCGGTACTGGCACGGATCAGCGCGATCGAGTCAGCGCTCCCGGAGCGCATTGCCGCCGCCGACCAGATCCTGGCCGATGCCGATGCGGTGATGGCGGCGGCCCGTGACCAGGCCGAGGCGCTGCTCGCCGAGGCCGCACTCGAACGCGACCGCCGACTGGAGGCCACCGCGGACGGGGCTTCCGCGATGGCCTGGGCCGAGCAGATACGGCTCGAAGCCGAGTCGGTCGCCGCCGCCCGCACCGCCGAGGTCGACGGATACGTCGAGTCCAAACTCGCGAACCTGGAAGTTGCGCTGGAACGGATGCTGGAACTCACCCGCCGCGCCGTCGGTCAGGGCGCCGAGTCCGGAGCGGGGGAGCTCGCCCGGTCCCTGGAACGGACCCTGGAAGCGGTCCGCCGCGGCCGTGAACGGCTGCACGCCGCGGATGATCTGGGCCTCGGTGGCAGCGCATTGGGCTCCGATGCGCTGGAGTACGACACCGACCCCCTGGGCCCCCGGGACCCGGAAACGCTCGACGGACGCTGACCCAGCGTGGGGGGTCCGACGCTGCGGCATCCGGGAGTCGAGTTGGGAGCAACGGTGCCGGGAGGCTATTCTCGTGCCCGGTCTACGAGACCATTGATGCCTGATGCCCGAAGAGACTCAGAAAACCCAGCGGCTCGATCCGCGCAAGCCCCTCGTGTTCGACATCAGTCGGCTCGGGAGGCGGCCGGGATCGATGCTGAAGGTGTCGGTGTCTGTTCCGGCACCTGCGGATCTCGGTCTCGTGGTGATCGGCGTACCGGAAGGTGCCGCGATCGAGCTGCAGATGCGGCTGGAATCGGTGCTCGAAGGTGTGCTCGCGTCGGGAACGGCGCGGGCTCCGCTGGCCGGTGAATGCGTGCGGTGCCTCGATCCGCTGGAGAGCGATCTCCAGGTGGAGTTCGCGGAGCTGTTCGTGGCACCCGGGCAGGAGGGCGACGACGAGACCAGCTGGCTCCAGGGCGACGCGTTCGACCTGGAACCGGTGCTGCGGGACGCGGTGGTGTTGGTTCTTCCGCTCTCGCCGGTGTGCCAGGACGACTGCCCTGGTCTGTGCGTGCAATGCGGCGCCAGGCTGGTCGACGACCCGGACCACCAGCACGACGAGGCAGACCCCCGGTGGGATGCCTTGCGCTCGCTCGTCGACCCCGGCGAGTAGGCACCCGCGGGCCGCCCCATCGGGCCCACCGTTTGTACGTACCGCGACAGGAGAGCACCGCCGTGGCCGTTCCGAAGCGCAAGACCTCGCGCAGCAACACCCGCAGCCGCCGCGCGAACTGGAAGGCCGCGCCCATCACGCTGGCCACCTGCGAGCGCTGCCGCGAGCCCAAGCTTCCGCACGTCGCGTGCCCGACCTGCGGGACGTACAACAAGCGCCAGGTCCTCGGGGTCTGAGACCCGCAGTAGCCGCGTCATCGTGTGTGTCGAGTGCCGGGTGTGGCGCAGGTGACCCCGCCTGCTGACTCCGCCGCGCCCGACCTGGATGCGCTGTGCGGCAGGCTCGACGTCCGGGCGAGCGCGGACCTGCTGATGCGCGCGTTGACCCACCGCTCGTACGCCTACGAGAACGGCGGTATCCCCACCAACGAGCGCCTGGAGTTTCTGGGCGATTCCGTGCTCGGCCTGGTGGTCACCGACACGCTCTTCCGCATCCACCCGGACCTTCCCGAGGGGCAGCTGGCCAAGCTGCGCGCCGCTGTGGTCAACATGCGCGCTCTTGCCGCGGTGGGCCGGGCGCTCGACCTCGGATCCTTCGTGCGCCTCGGACGCGGCGAAGAGGTCACCGGTGGGCGGGACAAGGACTCGATCCTCGCCGACACCGTGGAAGCAGTCATCGGGGCGATCTACCTCGATCGGGGTCTGGAGGTCGCCTCGTCGCTGGTGCATCGGTTGTTCGACCCCGTGATCGAGTCCTCCGCGCACCTCGGCGCCGGCCTGGATTGGAAGACGTCCCTGCAGGAGCTGACTGCGGCCATCGGCATCGGCGTCCCGGAGTACGCGGTCACCGAAAGCGGGCCGGATCACCAGAAGAGCTTCGTCGCCGCGGCGCGAGTGGCGGGCATCGAGTACGGCACCGGCTCCGGGCGCAGCAAGAAGGAAGCGGAGCAACAGGCCGCCGAGGCAGCCTGGACCGCGTTACGCGTGCGGGTCGACGCCGCCTCCTCGGCCGGCCTCGCGGACTGACGGCCTGCCCGTGCCGGAACTCCCGGAAGTCGAGGTCGTCCGGGCCGGCGTCGCGAATTTCGCGCTGGGTCGCCCCCTGGCGCTGGTCGAGGTCGGCCATGCCCGCGCCGTCCGTCGGCACGCAGGGGGCGGTGCCGACTTCGCCGCTCGATTGCAGGGCCGCCATTTCACCGCCGCCTCACGGCGCGGAAAGTTCCTCTGGCTGAGTCTGAACACCCCGGCAGCGGAGCCGAGCGGGGAATCCGACGAGGCCGTGCTCATCCACCTGGGGATGAGCGGTCAACTGCTCGTCCAGCCCCCTGCCGCGGCTCCCGAACGTCATCTGCGGGTGCGGTTCGCCTTCGCCGACGGCGGCCCGGATCTGCGTTTCGTCGACCAACGCACCTTCGGTGGGGTGTGCCTGGAGCCGATGCGCACGTGCCCGGACGGTGCCCAGGTGCCCCGCGCCGTCGCACACATCGCGCGGGACCCCCTCGACCCGCGGTTCGACCCGGACGCATTCGCCGCTGCCCTCCGCCGCAAGCGCACCGGAATCAAGCGGGCCTTGCTGGACCAGACGCTGGTCAGCGGGATCGGCAACATCTACGCCGACGAGGCGCTGTGGCGGGCCAAACTGCATTTCGCCCGTCCGACCGAAACGCTGCGGAGGGCCGAGATCGACGCGATCCTCGGCGCAGCGGTGGAGGTGATGACCGCGGCCCTGGCCCAGGGCGGCACATCTTTCGACAGTCTCTACGTCAATGTGAACGGTCAGAGCGGGTATTTCGACCGGTCGTTGCAGGCGTACGGCCGGGCCGGACAGGGGTGTCGGCGCTGCGGATCGGAGATCCGGCGCGAGGCCTTTATGAACCGTTCGTCGTACTCCTGCCCGCGCTGCCAGCCCCGGCCCCGGCGGGGCAGCTGGTGACTGCGGCTATTCCTCTTGCACCCGCGCGGCACGCTGGGTCATGATCGCGACAGAGCCGCTGTTGTCTCCGACCCCGTTATCCGGTTCTGGCCCCGCCTCGCCGTGCGACATGCGGCCGAGCGGTTCCCCGTTGCGGCTTGACCGCGGCCGTTGCCGGTGCGACTCTAGAGATGTCGCCCTGATGCGCGCACACGCGCATGGGCGGATGTCCTGTTGGCTTACTAGCTGGTCACTCAGCGTGGAGGACCCCACGATGGCGAAGGCGATTCTCGGGCACATCGGCGGCCCGGATCCTCGCATGATCAACGAGATGCGGCGCATGCAGCGCCGGATCGCCGAGCTCGAGTCGGAGCTGATGCGGATCCGGGCGGAGAACGACGCCCTGTCTGCGGAACTGCACCACGCGGAGCTCCTCACGGTGTCGATCGCGGAGCCTGCGCTCACCTGATCGCCACCCACCTCCGAGGGACGCCGAGACACTCGGCGTCCCTTTTTCATGTCCGCCGGGTTCTCATGTCCGGCGAGAATTTCCTGTCCGCAGGTGATTCCGGCGTGACCTCCGCCGCGATCGCTCGTTGAATCGGGCGGAGGGTTGTTCCCGGCTTCGGCCGGCGAGCTACCCCGTGGCACCTGATCTCCCTGGGCTCTGGCGGGCGCGCGGGAGGCGGTGTCCCGAGACCCCTCCCGCGTTCGCTCCCGTCCCCCCGACGAGGCGACGCCGGGCGATCGGTCGGCGGGCCTGATCGCTCCCGAGACGCGCCGGGGTGCTGGCAGGCGGGCGCTAGCACCCCGGCGCTCTTACCTGTGTGGGGACCGGTTGGGGGGACCGGCGAAGACGCCGGATGCCCCACGAACCCCTTGCGTCCCGGCCCTGCGTGCCGTTCGGTGGCGCATCTCCAGGGCGCTAAAGTCGAGCGAATCCGACCTGGGGGACGAACCCGAGTGCACCTGAAAAGCTTGACGTTGCGGGGATTCAAGTCCTTCGCCTCGGCCACGACTCTGCGCTTCGAACCGGGGATCACCGCGGTCGTGGGGCCCAACGGGTCGGGCAAGTCCAATGTCGTCGACGCCCTCGCCTGGGTCATGGGCGAGCAGGGGGCGAAGTCGCTGCGCGGCGGCAAGATGGAGGACGTCATCTTCGCCGGCACCTCCGGGCGCCCGCCGCTGGGTCGGGCCGAGGTCTCGCTGACCATCGACAACTCCGACGGAGCGCTGCCGATCGACTACAGCGAGGTCACGATCTCGCGGACGATGTTCCGTAACGGGGGATCCGAGTACGCGATCAACGGTGACCACTGCCGCCTCCTCGACATCCAGGAGCTGCTCTCGGACTCCGGCATCGGTCGCGAGATGCACGTCATCGTCGGACAGGGCCAGCTCGACGCCGTGCTGAGCGCGACCCCGGAGGACCGCCGCGGGTTCATCGAGGAAGCCGCGGGCGTTCTCAAGCACCGCAAGCGCAAGGAGAAGGCGCTGCGCAAGTTGGAGGCGATGCAGGCCAATCTCACGCGCGTCTCGGACCTCATCACCGAGTTGCGCCGCCAGCTCAAGCCGCTCGGCAAGCAGGCCGAGGTGGCCCGTCGCGCCGCGACCGTGCAGGCCGATCTGCGCGACGCGCGGCTGCGCCTGCTCGCTGACGACCTGATCACGCTGCGGGGGTCGCTGGAGGCCGAGGTCGCTGACGAGACCGCCTTGCGCGCCCGGGCGGCAGAGGTCGAGCAGTCTCTCGCCGCTGCCCGCAGCGCCGAGGCCGCCTCCGAGGCCGCGCTGGCCGAGGCCGCACCTGCCCTGGCCCGCGCGCAGGAAACCTGGTATCGCCTGTCGGCGTTGCGGGAGCGGTTCCGCGGCACGGCCGGGTTGGCCGCCGAGCGCGCCAGGCACATGGCCGGCGACGCCGAACAGGCCCGCCCCGGCCGCGACCCGGAGGAAACCGAGCGCGAGGCTGAGAATGTCCGGGCCCAGGAGGCAGAGCTCGCGGCTGCGGTGGAGGCCGGCCGTCTCGCTTTGACTGCGGCCGTCGAGGCCCGCAGCGCGGCCGAGGCCGCCTTCGCCGCGGAGGAGAAGCGCCTGAGCACTGTGATACGCGCGGCAGCGGATCGCCGGGAAGGACTGGCGCGTCTGCAGGGCAAGGTCGGCGGGCTACGCAGTCGGGCCGCCGCCGCCGAGGCCGAACTCGGCAGGCTCACCGATGGGCGCTCGGCCGCGCGCGCCAGGGCCACCGGTGCCCAGGGGGAGTTCCACGCCCTGGAGTCCACCGCTGCCGGGCTCGACGAGGGTGAGCAGGGCCTGGACTCGGCCTACGAGCAAGCTGCGGAGGCGTTGGAGGCAGCCGAGGCCCACCTGGGCGAACTCACCGACGCCCAGCGCACCTCCGAACGCGAGCGGAGTGCGCTGGCGGCCCGCAAGGAAACGCTCGAGCTCGGTCTGGCCCGACGCGACGGCGCCGGGGTCCTGCTCGGGTCCGACGTCAAAGGTGTCCTGGGCTCGGTGGCCGCACTGGTCACCGCCGATCACGGCTACGAAACCGCAGTCGCCGCAGCGTTGGCCGCCGCGGCGGATGCCGTCGCAGTCTCCTCCGTCGACGCGGCCGTCGCCGCGCTGCGCCACCTCAAGACCGCCGACGCCGGTCAGGCCGACTTGGTCGTCGGCGGCGCTGACCCGCTCACCTGGGGCACCGACTGGCCCGCGCTGCCCCCCGGTGCCCGGTATGTGATGGAGCTGCTGACCGCGCCGCCGGCGCTACGACCGGCGCTGGATCGCCTGCTGGGTGCCGTCGTCGTGGTCGAGGATCTGGACGCGGCGCGCGCGTTGGTCACCTCGCACCCGATGTTGCGCGCAGTGACCCGTGAGGGTGACAGCCTCGCGGTCGATCACGCCCGCGGAGGATCCGCGAGCGCACCGAGCCTGCTGGAGATCCAGGCCGCGGTCGACGAGGCCGCCCAGAAGCTTGCCGAGGCCGACCACGTTACCGAGCGCCGCGCGCACGACCTCGAGGTCGCCCGCCGCGTCCGGGAACAGGCCGCCCAGGATGCCGCGCAGGCGCTTGCCCGCCTCCACGAATCCGACGCCACGATGGCCGCGCTCGCGGAGCAGCTCGGTCAGCTCGGCGGCACGGTGCGCAGCGCCGAGGCCGAGGCCGAGCGCCTCACCGAGGCGATCGTCGTGGCCGAGCAGGCCCGCGACCGTGACCTGGCCGGGCTCGCCGAGTTGGAATCGCGCCTGGCCGCCGCGGAGGCGGAGCCCCTTGATGCCGAGACCGACAGCGCCGAACGTGATCGCCTTGCCGCCGGGTGCACTGCCGCCCGCGCCGCGGAGATGGAGGCCCGCCTGGCGTTGCGCACCGGCGAGGAACGCGCCCGTGCCCTGGCCGGCCGCGCCGAGTCCCTGATGCGGGCCGCCGCCGCCGAGCGGGCTGCCCGGGTCCAGGCTGCGGAGCGCCGCCTCGCCCGCGAACGCGCCGGCCGGGTCGCCGCCGCCGTCGCGCACGGCGCCGAGCACGCCCTCACCGCGTTGGAGGCCTCATTGGCCGCAGCCGGGGCCGAACGGGCCGCCGCGGACGACCTGCGCCGCGCCCACGAGCAGGAACTGAGCACCGCCCGCGCGGCCGCGCGCAGCCTGGCCACGGAACTGGAGCGCCTGACCGACTCTGTGCACCGCGACGAGGTGGCCCGGGCCGAGCACCGGCTGCGGATCGAGGACTTGGAGCGGCGCGCGGTCGAGGAGCTGGGCGTCGCCCCCGAGGCCCTCATCGCGGAGTACGGCCCGGACCAGCTGGTTCCGGTGATCGCCGAGCCCTTCGAACCTGGCGTGGATCAGGTCGCGGGGGAGCCGGTTCCCTACGTCCGGGTGGACCAGGAGAAGCGGCTACGGACGGCCGAGCGGGCTTTGGCGCTGCTGGGCCGGGTCAACCCGCTCGCACTCGAGGAGTTCGCCGCGCTGGAGGAGCGCCACCAGTTCCTCTCCGAGCAGTTGGAGGACCTCAAGGCCAGCCGCCGGGATCTGCTCACCGTGATCAAGGAGGTCGACGACCGCGTTCAGGCCGTCTTCGCTGACGCGTTCGCCGACACTGCCCGCGAGTTCGAAGGCGTCTTCTCCCGGCTGTTTCCCGGTGGCGAGGGCCGGTTGATCCTCACCGACCCCGACGACATGCTTACCACCGGCATCGACGTGGAAGCGCGCCCACCGGGCAAGAAGGTCAAGCGGCTCTCCTTGCTCTCCGGCGGAGAGCGTTCGCTGGTGGCGGTGGCCCTGCTCGTGGCGATCTTCAAGGCCCGTCCGAGCCCGTTCTACATCCTCGATGAGGTCGAGGCTGCCCTCGACGACACCAACCTGGGCCGCCTGCTGGTGATCCTGGAGGAACTGCGTCAGGGCAGCCAACTCATCGTGATCACCCACCAGAAGCGCACGATGGAGGTCGCGGACGCGCTCTACGGGGTCTCCATGCGCGGGGACGGCGTGACGACGGTGATCAGCCAGAAGATCCGCGAGGAACAACCGGCTTGATACCCCGGGCCTGGCTGTTCGACCTGGACGGGGTGCTGCGCCGTGGCGCCGCGGATCATCGCCAGGCGGTCGAAGCGCGCTACGGCCTGCCCCCGGGCACCTTGGCCGAGATCGCGTTCGCCCCTGAGCGCTACGGGCCGGCGGTCACTGGCGCGATCAGCGACGAGGACTGGCGGATGTCGGTCATGGTCGAACTGCTCCCCACCCTGGGGGCCGCCCCGCGAGCGGTGGAGTGCGTCCTCGACTGGGCCGCGCACTTCGGTCGGGTCGACCTCGACGTTCTCGCGCTCGTTGACCAGCTGCGCGCCGACGGTCACCGGGTGGCAATTGTCGCGAACGGCACGATCAACCTGGAACGCGAACTCGTCGACCTCGGTCTCGACGACCGGGTCGACGCGATCGTCAACTCCGCTCGCCACGGCGTTGCTCAACCGGACGCCGGCATCTACACCCTCGCCGCGGGCTTCCTCGGGGTCCCGGCGACGGACTGCACGTACGTCGGTGTGCGACCGGAGTATGTGGCCGGCGCCGAGCGGGTCGGCATGTCGGGGCACCTCTTTGACGACGCGCAGGGGCTTCGTGCGAAGGTCGAGGCCCGCAACAGCGAAGGGTGAACAGTGGAACTGATCCTGACCGCGGTGGTCGTGCTGCTGGTCGCCGCGGTGATGACCAGCCTCGTGGTCCGTGGGCTGCGCGGAAACGCGTCGCCCCCGCCCACCCTCACCCCCCCGGCGCCCCGCGCCGGAACCGGGGTCGTGGAGGCGCCGCCTCCTGACTTGCTCATTCCCGCCCTCGATGCCGGCGCGCTCGATGTTCCGGAGCCGACCGCCGGGCGCCTGGTCCGGTTGCGCTCCCGGCTGGCGCGGTCGCAGACGTCGTTGGGGAAGGGCTTGCTCACGCTGCTCTCCCGGGACGTCATCGATGAGGACACCTGGGACGAGATTGAGGAGACGCTGCTCGGGGCGGACCTCGGCGTCGCCCCGACCCAGGAGTTGTTGGGCCGGCTGCGCGAGCAGGTGCGTGTGCTGGGCACCCGGGATCCTTCCGCTGTCCGGGCGATCCTGCGCAGTGAGTTGATGCGCCTGGTGGGCGCGGACGTCGATCGCAGCCTGCACGCCGTGCGAAGCGGCGACGAGCGGCCCTCGATCACCCTGGTGGTCGGGGTCAATGGCACAGGCAAGACGACGACCACCGGCAAGCTGGCGCGAGTCCTGGTCGCGGAGGGCCGCAGCGTCGTGCTCGGCGCCGCCGACACCTTCCGCGCCGCGGCGGCCGATCAGCTGCAGACCTGGGGAGACCGGGTGGGCGCCACCACGGTGCGCGGGCCCGAGGGCGGAGACCCGGCCAGCGTCGCGCTCGAGGCGGTCAAGGCGGCGGTGGGTGCCGACGCTGACGCGGTCCTGATCGATACCGCTGGTCGCCTGCACACCAAGACCGGTCTGATGGACGAACTCGGCAAGGTCAAGCGGGTGGTGGAGAAGCAGAGTCCGGTCCACGAGGTGCTGCTCGTGCTCGACGCGACCACCGGCCAGAACGGGTTGACCCAGGCCCGGGTGTTCAGCGAGGTGGTCGAGGTGACCGGCATCGTGCTGAGCAAGCTCGACGGCACGGCCAAGGGTGGCATTGTCGTAGCGGTCCAGCGTGAGCTCGGTGTGCCGGTCAAGCTCGTCGGATTGGGGGAAGGCCCGGACGATCTCGCCCCCTTCGACCCGGCCGCCTTCGTCGACGCACTCCTGGGCGAGTGAGCCCGCGATCTGGAGCACGTGCGTTCATCCAGACGTAACACCGGTGCGGCATCGGTGATCAACGCGAAACATTCGCCGCCTCCCGGCGAAATGCGCCCTAGACACCCTTCGGGGCAGGACGCGATTGCGGCTCACGTGAGTCGCGCAGTGACAAAAAGGGAGGCACCCCCCAGTGGAATCCGCTCTCGACACAGGCAATACCGCCTGGATCTTGGTCAGCTGTGCCCTGGTGATGCTCATGACACCGGGCCTGGCGTTCTTCTACGGCGGCATGGTCCGTATGAAGAGCGTGCTCAACATGTTGATGATGTCGGCGGCCGCCATGGCGATCGTCACGATCATCTGGGTCGTCTACGGCTACAGCCTGGCGCTGACCAGGGATGAGGGGAACGGCCTGATCGGTGGCTTCGATGCCGTCGGGCTCGAAGACCAGATCGTGGACAACGGCGCTGCGCTGCCGGAGTCGGTCTTTGTCGCCTTCCAGCTCATGTTCGCGATCATCACCGTCGCGTTGATCTCCGGTGCGATCGCCGACCGCGCGAAGTTCAGCACCTGGTGCATCTTCGTGGCCGTCTGGGTCTCGATCGTCTACGTGCCGGTCGCGCACTGGGTCTTCCACTTCGGCGACGACCGTGCGGGCGACGGCACGCTGGTCGACCCGGGCTGGATCGTCGACCTCGGCGCGCTCGACTTCGCCGGTGGCACCGCGGTGCACATCAACGCGGGTGCCGCGGCGCTCGCCCTGATCATCGTGCTGGGCAAGCGCAAGGGCTGGGGCAAGGACCCGATGCGCCCGCACAACCTGCCGTTGGTGTTCCTCGGCGCCGGCCTGCTCTGGTTCGGCTGGTTCGGCTTCAACGCCGGCTCCGCGCTTTCCGCCGGCAACACCGCAGGGGTGGCCTTCCTCAACACCCAGGTCGCCACTGCCGCTGCGGTGATCGGTTGGCTGATCGTGGAGAAGGTCCGCGACGGTCACTTCACCTCCCTCGGTGCTGTCTCCGGTGCGGTGACCGGCCTGGTCGCCATCACCCCGGCCTGCAACACGGTCACCCCCCTCGGCGCCATCGCGATCGGCTTCATCGCCGGTGGCATCTGTGCTCTCGCGATCACACTCAAATGGAAGCTGGGCTACGACGACTCGCTCGACGTCGTCGGTATTCACCTTGTCGGTGGCCTGGTGGGCACCTTGATGATTGGCGTGGTCGGTGCAGCTGCCGCCCCGTCCGGTGTCGACGGGTTGCTCTTCGGCGGCGGCGGGGACCAGCTGGGCAAGCAGGCGATCGCGGCCTTCGCCGTGATGGGTTACTCGTTCTTCGTCACGCTGGTCATCGCCTTCATTCTGGAGAAGACGGTCGGCTTCCGGATCTCCGCCGATGACGAGGTGGGCGGCATCGACCTGGCCGAGCACGCCGAGACCGCCTACGAGTTGACCTCGGTCGGGACGGCCCAGGCCCGGATGCCCAGCGGCGCCAGCAGCACGGTCCCGACGAGCTCGAGGGTGGACGCATGAAACTCCTGACTGCGGTGATCAAGCCGTTCAAGCTCGATGACGTGCGTAGTGCGCTGGAGAAGTTCGGGGTCCAGGGCATGACCGTCAGCGAGGCCAGTGGCTACGGCCGCCAGCGTGGGCACACCGAGGTCTACCGGGGGGCGGAGTACACCGTCGACCTGGTGCCCAAGGTGCGCCTGGAGGTTCTGGTCGACGATTCCGACATCGTCGATGTCCTGGAGGTGGTGGTGAAGGCCGCCCAGACCGGCAAGATCGGAGACGGCAAGGTGTGGGTGATCCCGGTCGACACCGCGGTGCGGGTGCGCACCGGGGAACGGGACGTCGACGCCCTTTAGTAACGAACGCTCACCCCGCGCGGGGGTCCGGCCGGCTACGGCCGGACCCCCGCACGCGTGAGCGGCCCGACGGACGCCCCGCCGGGCACCGGCGCTGCGAGGCGCGAAATGTGTTCGTAACGTTCGTGCAAGATCGGTGATCTTGGGGAAACACGTCCGTGATGCAGCGGAAACCCGCTGTCGAGAACGTCCGTGTGCTGCCCGCAATGGGCGCCGGGCAGAGGAGACGACAGCGATGGCGGAGATCAGCGGGGCAGATACCGCGTGGATCCTGGCGTGCACCTCGATGGTGCTGGTCATGACCTTCGGGCTCGCCGTTTTCTACGGCGGCATGGTCCGGGCCAAGAACGTCCTGAACACGATGATGATGGTCGTCGCGACCATCGCCGTCCTCACCGTCTCCTGGTTCGGCTGGATCTACAGCCTCGCGTTCTCCGGTGACTCCGGCGGCGGCCTGATCGGAAGTTTCGACGACGTCGGCATGGTCGATGCGTTGGACCAGGTCTCGGGCACGATCCCCACCCTGCTCTTCGCCACCTTCCAGCTCACCTTCGCGTTGATCACCTGCGCCCTGGTGTGCGGATCGATCGTGGACCGGGCCAAGTTCAGCGCCTGGTGCGTCTTCATCGTGGCGTGGGCGACCCTGGTCTACGCGCCGATGGCGCACTGGGCGTTCTACTTCGGTGACGACGAGAACGATCCCGGCTGGATGGTCGACTTCGGGGTGCTGGACTTCGCCGGCGGCACGGTCGTCGAGATCAACTCCGGCGCCTCGGGTCTGGCCCTCGCGCTGGTCATCGGCGCCCGACTGGGCTGGAAGCGCGACCCGATGCGCCCGCACAACCTCACGCTGGTCATGCTCGGCGCCGGCCTGCTGTGGTTCGGTTGGTTCGGCTTCAACGCCGGCTCCGCGCTGGGCGCCAACATGCAGGCAGCCTTGGTGCTGACCAACACGATGATCGCCGGCGCCGTCGGGATCATGAGCTGGTTGGCGGTCGAGCGACTGCGCGACGGGACCTTCACCTCCTTCGGTGCCGCGTCCGGCGCGGTCTCGGGCCTGGTCGCCATCACACCCTCGTGTGCGGCGGTCACCCCGATCGGCGCCGCCGCGGTCGGCCTGGTCGCCGGCGCGGTCTGTGCGTTGGCGATCGCGCTGAAGTACAAGCTCGGTTACGACGATTCCCTCGATGTCGTCGGGGTGCACTTCGTCGGCGGCGTGGTCGGCATGGTGATGGTTGGCCTGGTCGCGAGTTCGCAGGCGACGGGGATCCTGACCGGGGATGACCCCACCGACGGCATCGACGGGCTGCTCTACGGCGGCGGTCTGGACCAGCTGGGCAAGCAGCTGGTCGGGGCCGTCGCGGCCATGGCCTACGCCTTCACCGTGACCTTCATCATCGGGTTGGTGATCCACAAGACCATCGGCTTCCGGGTCACCCCGGAGCAGGAGCTAGGCGGACTTGACCTGGCCCTGCACGCTGAAACGGCCTACGAGCTTGGTGTGAGCGGGGCCTCCACCGGCAGGATGGTGTCCTCATCGGAGGACGGCTCACCCGGGAACTGACGTTTGCTCACTGCAGCACAACCAGGAGGCGCAATGAAGCTCGTGACCGCGGTGATCAAGCCGTTCAAGCTCGACGACGTGCGGGCAGCACTGGAGAAGCTGGGCGTGCACGGGATGACGGTGACCGAGGCCAGCGGCTACGGCCGCCAGCGTGGGCACACCGAGGTGTACCGGGGCGCGGAGTACGTCGTGGACCTGGTGCCCAAAGTCCGCCTGGAGGTGCTCATTGACTCGGCCGACGCCGAGGCGGTCATCGCCGCCATCACGGCCGCTGCGCAGACCGGCAAGATCGGTGACGGCAAGATCTGGGTCACCCCGATCGAAGCCGTGGTCCGGGTGCGCACCGGCGAGCGGGACATCGACGCCCTCTAGGTGTTCGGGTCACACCCTCTAGCCTGGGCCCCGATGGACAGGCGGGGGATACGGCGATGACGTACGCGCAGGCGCGCGCGGACCTGCTTGGGCGCTGCGAGCCTTACGGCCCCGGGCGCCGCAGCGCCCTCAGCGCTGCGGCCGACTGCTGGCTCGCCGACCTGCTGCGGACCGCTACCGGCGGGGACGAGGCGCAGGTGGCACTCGTCGCCGTCGGCGGGTACGGCCGCGGCGAACTGGTGGCCGGGTCCGACCTCGATGTGCTCCTGCTGCACGCCCGGCGCCGGGATATCGGCACCATCGCGGAACGCATCTGGTACCCGATCTGGGACTCCGGGGTGAAGCTGGACCACTCGGTCCGGACGGTGCCCGAGGCCCGTACCGTCGCCGCCGGCGACCTCAAGGCTTTGCTCGGTCTGCTCGACATGCGCCACATTGCCGGGGACTGCGGCCTCACCGACCAGCTGCGCAGCGTGGTGCTCTCGGACTGGCGCTCGGCGGCTCCCGCACGGCTGCCCGAGCTGCGCGAATCCGCCCGGGAGCGGGACGCCACCAACGGCGAGCTGGCGTTCCTGCTGGAGCCGGACCTCAAGGAGAGCCGGGGAGGCCTGCGCGACCTGGTCACCTTGCGGGCGGTGGCGGCCTCCTGGGTCGCGGACGTTCCGCACGCCCGGATCGCGGGCGCCCACGATCGCCTGCTCGACGTCCGGGACGCGCTGCACAGCGTCACCGGCCGGGGTACCGACCGCCTGGTCCTGCAGGACCAGGACGCGGTAGCGGCGGAGTTGGGGATGCTCGACGCGATCGCGCTGATGCGATCCCTCGCTGAGGTCGGGCGCACCATCGCCTACGCCGGTGACATCACCTGGCGCCGCGTCGAGCAAGTGCTCGCCTCGCGCTCGCGCCGTTTCCGGCTGCCCCGCAGTGGAGGCAAGCCCGAGCCGCGTACCCCGCTCGCGGACGGCGTCGTGCAGTCCGAGGGTGAGGCGGTGCTCGCCCGCGACGCCGATCCCGTCAAGGATCCGGTCCTCGTGCTGCGCGCTGCCGCGGCGGCCGCGCAGGCCGGGATTCCGCTCTCGCCCGGCACCGTCGAGCGGTTTGCCGCCACGGCACGCCGGCTTCCCGAACCGTGGCCGGACGCTGCGCGCGAGGAGCTGGTGCGGCTGCTCGGCGCCGGCCGTCCGGCGGTCCAGGTGTGGGAATCCCTCGACCTCGCGGGCGTCATCACCACCTTGATCCCGGACTGGGCGCGGGTCAGTTGCCGGCCGCAGCGCAACGCCGTGCACCGGTTCACCGTCGACCGCCATCTGGTCGAAGCCGCAGCCAACGCGGCGGCGTTCACGCGCCGGGTGGCCCGCCCGGACCTGCTGCTGGTCGGCGCCCTGTTGCACGACATCGGCAAGGGCTGGCCCGGGGACCACAGCGTCACCGGCGTGACGGTGGTGCGCGATCTCGCTCCGCGGATGGGTTTCGCCGCAGCTGACGTCGACACCCTCGCCGCGCTGGTCACCCACCACTTGCTGCTCCCGGACATCGCCACCCGCCGCGACCTGGACGACCCCGCGACGCTGGCGCACGTTGCCGATGCGGTCGGTGACGTGGAGTACCTGGACCTGCTGGCCGCGCTGACCGAGGCCGATGCCCTGGCCACCGGCCCGGCTGCCTGGACCCCCTGGCGGTCGGAGTTGATCGCCACGTTGGTCGAACGCACGCGGGCTGTTCTTGCGGGCCGGCCTGCGCCGACCTCGGGGGGATTGACGGCGGCTCAGCGGGCGATGGCGCGCGAGGGAGTGATCGAGGTCCACATCGGCGCGGAATCCGACGGCACCATCGTCACCGTCGTCTCCCCGGACCGCCTCGGCCTGCTCGGGACCGTTGCCGGCGTGTTCGGCGTGCACCGCCTCGGTGTCCGCTCCGCGGTGACCGAGACCATCGGGACGGCGGCCGTGACGGTCTGGACGGTCAACCCCGACTTCGGCACCCCCCCGGATGCCGCGGTGCTGCGCGGCGACCTGGTGCGCGCCCTGGACGGATCCCTCGACGTGACCGATCGCCTGGCCCGGCGCGCGGCTTCCCAGCTGGCACGCACCGTGATCGAGGTGCCGCCGCCACGGGTAGCCGTGATCCCGGCCGCCTCCGCGACCTCGACGGTTCTGGAGGTCCGCGCGCACGATGCCCCTGCCTTGCTGCACAAGGTGGGCACCGCGCTGGCCGCGGCCGAGGTCGACATCCGTTCCGCCAAGGTCAGCACCTGGGGCGCGGAGGCCGTCGACGTCTTCTATCTCACCGAGCCGGTCACCGGAGCCCCACTCTCCGACGCCCGCGCCAGCGCCGTCTGCGCCGCCGTCCTCGCTGCCCTGGACTGACACGTAGGCTGGCCGCTGCCCCTGACCGATCGCTCGCGCCGCTCGTAAGGACCCTCCCTGCCGTGTTCGACACCCTGTCCGATCGTCTTGCCGCGTCGCTGAAGAACCTGCGCGGCAAGGGCCGGCTCTCCGAGGCGGACATCGACGCGACCGCCCGCGAGATCCGCGTCGCGCTGCTCGAGGCCGACGTCGCCCTGCCCGTCGTCAAGGACTTCATCGGCGCGGTCAAGGAGCGCGCCCGGGGCTCGGAGGTCAGCGGCGCACTGAACCCGGCGCAGCAGGTCATCAAGATCGTCAACGAGGAATTGGTCACGATCCTCGGCGGCGAGACCCGCCGGCTGCGCTTCGCGAAGACCTCTCCGACGGTGCTGATGCTCTGCGGTCTGCAGGGTGCCGGTAAGACGACTCTGGCCGGCAAGCTCGCGAAGCACCTGGCCGATCAGGGACACCAGCCGATGCTGGTCGCTGCGGACCTGCAGCGCCCCAACGCCGTCCAACAGCTTCAGGTCGTCGGCGAGCGGGCCGGCGTCGTGGTTTACGCCCCGCAGCCGGGCAGCGGCGTGGGTGACCCGGTCCAGGTGGCCAAGGACTCGATCTCCGAGGCCCGTCGTCTTCAGCACGACATCGTCATCGTCGACACCGCGGGCCGTCTTGGTGTCGACGCGGAGATGATGGCGCAGGCCATCAACATTCGGGATGCCGTCCATCCCGACGAGATCCTCTTCGTGGTCGACGCGATGATCGGCCAGGACGCGGTGACGACTGCGCAGGCCTTCATGGACGGGGTCGGCTTCGACGGCGTCGTACTCACCAAGCTCGACGGCGACGCCCGCGGTGGCGCGGCGCTGTCCGTCGCCAAGGTGACCGGCCGTCAGATCATGTTCGCGTCCAACGGCGAGAAGGTCGGCGACTTCGACGCCTTCCACCCGGACCGGATGGCCTCGCGCATCCTCGGCATGGGCGACATGCTCACGCTGATCGAGGAAGCGGAGAAGACCTTCGACGCCGAGCAGACGGCCAAGATGGCCGAGAAGCTCATGAAGGGCGGCAAGGGCAACGAGTTCACCCTCGAGGACTTCAAGTCGCAGATGCTGCAGGTCCGCAAGATGGGCTCGCTGACGAAGATCTTCGGGATGCTCCCCGGGATGGGCGACTTCAAGGAACAGCTGTCCCAGGTCGACGACTCCGACCTCGACCGCGTCGTGGCGATCATCAACGGCATGACCCCGGCCGAACGCGCCGACCCGAAGATCCTCAACCACTCCCGGCGCACCCGCATCGCCAAGGGTTCCGGGGTCGAGCCGAGCGAGATCAACAAGCTCGTCGAGCGCTTCTTCGAGGCCCGCAAGATGATGCAACAGATGGCCGGCGGCGCCATGAAGGGCTTTCCGGGGATGGGCGGCATGGGTGGCGGCGGGATGCCGGGTCTCGGTGGCGGGGGCAAGAAGTCCCGCGGCAAGATGGCCAAACCCGCCAAGGTCAAGGGCGGCAAGAGCGGCAACCCGGCCAAGCGCGCGCAGGAGACCGCGGCCGCCCAGGCCCGGGCCGACGATGCGCCGCCGATGAACTTCGAACTCCCGTCGGACTTCACGGACCTGCTCGGTCCCGGATCGCGTTAGGACCTTGTCGATGTCTGACGTACTGCACGTGCGCGGTGTGCGCCTGCCCGACGAGCAGCCGGTGGAGCTGTGGATCCGCGACGGCACGGTGACCTATGAACCCCAGGCCGATGCCAGCACGGTCGCCACGGGCTGGATCGCGCCCGGGCTGGTCGACATGCACTGTCACATCGGTTTGGTGGGGACCGGAGAGCCGGAGCTGGCGGTGACCGAGACCCAGGCGCTTCGGACCCGGGACAGCGGGGTGCTCCTGGCCCGCGACTGCGGGGTCCCGGGGGACACCCGCTGGATCGATGACCGCGACGACCTCCCGAAGGTGATCCGGGCGGGCCGCCACATCGCTCGGCCGCTGCGCTACGTCCGCAATTTCGGCGTCGAGGTCGAACCGTCGGGTCTCGTGGACGCCGTCGCCGAACAGGCGAAGCGCAGCGATGGTTGGGTCAAGATCGTCGGCGACTGGATCGACCGGGAGGCCGGCGACCTGACCCCGCTGTGGCCGTTGGCGGCATTGACGGCGGCGGTGGCGGCCGCGCATGAGAACGGCGTGCGGGCGACGACTCATGTCTTCTCCTGGGACGGGCTCGCGGCGGCGCTGGCGGCAGGGTTCGACTGCATCGAGCACGGCACCGGGATGGATTCCGACCTGATCGAGGCGATGGCCGCGTCTGGGACGGCGCTGGTGCCCACGCTGCTCAACGTCGAGGAGAACTTCCCCGGGATCGCCGCGGGCGGCGAGGCCAAATACCCCGCCTATGCCGCGCACATGCGCGCGCTTCACGACGGCGCGGGCGAGCGGATCGCGCAGGCCTACGAGGCCGGGGTCCCGATTTTCGTCGGCAGTGACGCCGGCGGCGTCATCGAGCACGGACGGATCGTCGACGAGATCGCCGCGCTGCACCGCGCCGGTATCCCGTTGGAGTACGTGCTGGGCGGCGCTTCGTGGCGGGCCCGGAACTATCTCGGGCGTCCGAACCTCGACGAGGGCGATCCCGCCGATCTGATCGTGTTCGACGCCGATCCCCGTGGCGACCTCGCGGTGATCGGGAACCCGACCCGGATCATCCTGCGGGGTCGCGTCATCGCCTGACCCCCGTCGGCGACCAAGGAGCCGTTGGCCATGTGACCAGCACGATGCAGGCGCGCCCTGCCCCGTCTGGCATACTCGGTCGCTGCATCGCTAGGGACCGGGCCCTCTACCCCACCCAGGCGACCAGCGGGTCCACGGCTTCCGGAACCCCACCCGGGCGCGGTACCCATCGATCGTTGCCCAGCAGGGCAGACCAGGAGTTCAGAAGCACCGTGGCCGTCAAGATCAAGCTGAAGCGCATGGGCAAGATGCGCGCCCCGCACTACCGCGTCGTTGTCGCCGATTCGCGCACCAAGCGCGACGGGCGGGCGATCGAGGAGATCGGCCTGTACCAGCCGACCTACGACCCCTCGATCATCCAGATCGACTCCGAGCGCGCGCAGTACTGGCTGGGGGTCGGCGCCCAGCCGACCGAGGCCGTCCTCGCGCTGTTCAAGGTCACCGGCGACTGGCAGAAGTACAAGGGCCTTCCCGGTGCCGAGGGCACGCTGCGCTTCGCCGAGCCCAAGGTCAAGCAGGGCACGGTGTCCTTCGTGGCCGTCGGCCTGGACACGGGCGCGCGTGACGCGGCCAAGACCAAGGCCAAGGCCGCACCGGTGGAGTCGCCGGTCGTCGAGGCACCTGCCGCGCAGGCTCCGGTCGCGGAGGCGCCCGTTGCCGACGAGCCCGCCGCGACGGCCCCCGCCGTCGAGGAGCCCACTGCCGAGGAATCTGCCCCGGCCGACGCCACCGCCGGGGCCTGATCCGTGCTCGAAGAGGCCCTGGAGCACCTGGTCCGCGGCATCGTCGAGTTCCCGGACGACGTCGAGGTGCGGGAGCGCTCCCGCCGGACCGGCAACGTTCTCGAGGTCCGGGTGCACCCCGATGACCTAGGCAAGGTCATCGGGCGCTCGGGCCGCACCGCCACCGCGCTGCGCACCGTGGTCAGCGCGCTCGGCGGAAAGTCCGTCCGCGTGGATTTAGTTGACCAGCGCGGCAGATAACCGCTGATGGTCGAGCTCGTCGTCGGCCGGATCGGCAAGCCCCACGGGATCCGCGGTGAGGTCACCGTCGAGGTCCGTACAGACGCCCCGGAGGTGCGGTTCGCTCCCGGGGCTGTTCTGCGTACGGAGCCGGCCGTGGCCGGCCCGCTGACCGTGGAACACCTGCACTGGCACAGCGGTCGGCTGCTGCTCACCTTCACGGGGATCAGCGATCGCACCGCGGCGCAGGCCCTGCGCGACGTGCGTCTGGTGGTCAGCGTCGCGGCCGATGAAGCAACCGGCGACGACGACGAGTTCTACGACCACCAACTCGTCGGGCTGCGGGTGATCGCCCTCGATGACACCGTGCTCGGGTCCGTCGCCGAGGTGCTGCACCTGCCCTCCCAGGACGTCCTCGCGATCCGTCGGGTTCACGGGGGCGAAGCGCTGATCCCGTTCGTCACCGAAATTGTCCCCGACGTCGACGTCGTGGCCGGGTTCGTCCGGGTCAATCCGCCGCCCGGACTGCTGGAGCTCTCCGACCCGGAGCCGCCGGACGACGGTTCCGGGGCACCCTGATGCGCGTCGACGTCATCGGCATCTTTCCCGAGTACCTCGCGCCCCTGGAGCTCTCGATCGTCGGCCGGGCCCAGCGTGCCGGTCTGCTCGGAGTGCACGCCCACGATCTACGGACCTGGACCTGTGACGTGCACCGCACCGTGGACGACACCCCCTACGGCGGCGGCGCCGGCATGGTCATGTGCCCCCAGCCATGGGGTGCGGCCCTTGACGCGGTACTGGCGCAGGGCCCGCCGGGCACTCGCGCCCGAGTCATCGTGCCCAGCCCTGCCGGGCGCCCCTTCACCCAGGAGCTGGCTGCCGAGCTCGCTCGCGCTCCGTGGGTGGTCTTCACCTGCGGGCGCTACGAAGGGATCGACGCCAGGGTCGGGGTGCATGCCGCCGGACGCCCGGAGGTCGAGGCGGTGGATGAAATCTCCCTCGGCGACTACGTACTGGCCGGGGGAGAGGTTGCGGTGCTGGTGATCGTCGAGGCGGTGGCCCGGCTGCTGCCCGGGGTCCTGGGCAACCCCGAGTCCCTTGCGGAGGAATCCCACACCGGCGGCGTGCTGGAATATCCGGTGTTCACCAAGCCGGCAACCTGGCGCGGACTGGAGGTCCCCGCGGTCCTGCTCTCCGGCGACCACGGCGCGATCGCCCGCTGGCGCCGCGACGAGGCCCTGCGCCGCACCGCGGTGCGGCGCCCGGATCTGGTGGCACTGCTGCGCGCGGACTCCTGCGATCGCGCCGATCTGATGGCGCTGGCCGAGCTGGGCTGGTACCCCGGGCCCGATGGCCGATTCACGGCCCCGCCGGGCGATGTGGCAGACTGAGCGGCTGATCGACCGCGTCACCGTTGCCCCCACGGGCTCCGGGGGGATCGCGGTCAACCTCACCCGCACACCCGGGTCCGACCACCCGGCGCGTACGCGCGCCGCGGCAGAAGGAAGCGACACGCCATGCACATCCTCGACGACGTCGATGCCGCCTACCTCCGCTCGGACATTCCGGCGTTCCGCCCCGGCGACACGCTGAAGATCTCCGTCCGCGTCGTCGAGGGAAACCGCTCCCGCATCCAGGTCTTCCAGGGCGTGGTCATCCGCCGTCAGGGCAGCGGTCTGCGGGAGAGCTTCACCGTCCGCAAGGTCAGCTTCCAGGTCGGTGTCGAGCGCACCTTCCCGGTGCACACCCCTTCGATCGACAAGATCGAGGTCGTGACCCGTGGCGATGTCCGCCGCGCCAAGCTGTACTACCTGCGCGACCTGCGCGGCAAGAAGGCCAAGATCAAGGAGAAGCGCGACGCCCTCCCGGCGCGCTGAACCGATCTTCGCGCCCACCTCGGCGTCCCGACACCCCTGCTCCCCATCTGGTCGAAGTTCGCTTCGGCTCCCGGGCGTGCGGGCTAACCTCGTGGCGTCATGAACTCTGAGGTGGCGGGCGTCGTGCCCCCTAACGACACGGCGCTGGGTCGGCTGGACCAGATGCTGGTCGAGCGTCCCCGGTCCCACCGTCGCACCACGGCGCCCGAGGTGGACGCGACGCCGTCCACCCGGGCTCTGCTGCGCGCCGCGCGCAAGCGCAGGATGCGGCGGATTCAAGCGATCGCGGTGCTCGCGGTGCTGGGGGCGATGCTGGTGGTGCGGGGTGCGATGTTCCAGGCGTTCTCCATTCCGTCGCCGTCGATGCAACCCGCGCTCGACGTCAATGATCGGGTCCTGGTCAACAAGCTGTCCTACGCCGCCGGTGAGGTGCAGCGGGGCCAGGTCGTGGTTTTCGACGGCCGAGGCAGCTTCATCGCCGCGGGCTCCTCACCAGGGCTGTGGGACCGCCTGCTCGGCGCCATCGGCTTCAGCGGGGACGACGAGCATTTCGTGAAGCGGGTGATCGGCATCCCGGGCGATCGGGTGGTGTGCTGCGACTCGGCCGGCAAGCTGCAGATCAACGGGATTTCGCTGGACGAGCCCTACCTTTTCGGGACGGACCTGCCCTCGACCGAGAAGTTCGACATCGAGGTTCCGCCCGGGCGGGTCTGGATGATGGGCGATCATCGAAGCCGTTCGGCCGATTCGCGTGCCCACCTCGGGGCGCCCGGCGGCGGTACTGTTCCGATGGACAAGATCGTGGGGCGTGCCATCGCGATCGTCTGGCCCCCCGGCCGGTGGACCCGTCTGCCGATTCCGCCCAGCTTCGATCCCCTGACCACGAATGGAGCCCCCCAGCGTGACTGATCCTGCTGGGCCCGTTGAGCCTTCTGGGCCTGGGCCGGATCCGCTGGGCGCCGACGCAGGTGGCGAGCCGAGTTCCGTTGCGGGTGCACCGCCCTTGCCGCCGCGCCCTACCCAACGGCGCTCGATCCGCCGTTCTGAAGAGCTGCCGGAGGAATCGGATTCCGACCGGCGTCCGGTCGGGCAGTCCTCCTCCCTGCTGCGCGAACTCCCGGTGCTGGTCTTCGTCGCGCTCGGGCTCGCCCTGCTGATCAAGACCTTTCTGGTGCAGGCGTTCTTCATCCCGTCGGACTCGATGGAGAACACCCTGCTCAAGGGTGACCGGGTGCTGGTCAACAAGTTCGCCGCGAACTTCGGTGACGTGAAGCGCGGCGAGGTCGTCGTCTTCCGTGACCCGGGTGGCTGGCTGCCCGACACCGTGCGCAACGAGTCGCACAACCCGATCCTCAAGGGCCTCAAGGACGTCTTCGTCTTCGTCGGCCTACTGCCGTCCTCGTCGGAGAAGGACCTCATCAAGCGGGTCATCGGGGTGGGCGGGGACAAGATCGTCTGCTGCACCGACGGCAAGCTCACCGTGAACGGTGTTCCGCTGGAGGAGCCCTACGTCTTTCCCGGCGACAAGGCCTCGGACCGCTCGTTCAGCGTCACGGTGCCGCCGAACCGGCTCTGGGTGATGGGTGACCACCGGTCCCTGTCCGCGGACTCCCGCGTCCACATGGACGACCCCGGCAACGGGTCGATCCCCAAGGACAACGTGGTCGGGCGGGCCTTCGTGCTGGTGTGGCCGCTGGACCGCTTCACCACGCTCGGGGTGCCGGCGACGTTCAAGCGCGATGAACTCGACGCGCTCCCGCTCAGCACCTCGGCCGCCGGCATCGCGGTGCTCGTGCCCCTGATCATCGCCCGCCGCCGCCGCGGCTTCGTCGTTCCTCAGGAATCTGTCGCCACCCCTCGGTCCGCCTGATCGCTGCGGCGTTCTCGCTACGGTGTGCCGATGCTTCCCCGCGGTTCGACAGTGCGCCGCGACAGCGGTCTGTATGGCTACGAACGTGCGCTGGCCCGCAGTGGGCTCAGCCCGGTCGCGGGCGCTGACGAGGCCGGACGGGGCGCGTGCGCGGGTCCGCTCGTCGCGGCCGCGGTGGTGCTCGCGCCCGGCAAGCGCGGCGAGATCCCCGGCCTCGCGGATTCGAAGCTGCTGACCGCGGCCGCGCGCGAACGCGTGTACGCCGAGGTGCTGGCGCGCGCGGAGTCGATCGGGGTCGCCATCATTGCGCCGGGCGAGATTGACCGCATCGGGCTGCACCGCTGCAACATCGCGGCCCTACGCCGCGCGCTCGCGAAGCTGGCCGTGCGCCCCGCCTACGTGCTCACCGATGGCTTCCCCGTCACCGGCCTGGACAGCCCGGCGCTGGCGATGTGGAAGGGCGACCGGGTGGCGGCCTGTATCGCCGCGGCCTCGGTCGTGGCGAAGGTGACCCGTGACCGGATGATGACCGAGCTGCACGCGGATTTCCCGCACTACGGTTTCGCCGGGCACAAGGGCTACGTCACCGCCGAGCACAACGCCGCGCTGGCGGGGTATGGCCCGTGTCCGGAGCACCGAATGTCCTACGTCAACGTCATCAGCGCGGCGCGGGTGAACGGCGTGCGCCTCGCCGTCGGAGAGAATGATCCGTGTGAGCGCTGAGGATCTGGAGAACTACGAGACCGAGATGGAGCTGCAGCTCTATCGCGAGTACCGCGACGTGGTCGGGCTGTTCGCCTACGTCGTGGAGACCGAGCGGCGCTTCTACCTGACCAACAACGTCGATCTGCAGGTACGCACAGACACCGGGGAGACCTACTTCGAGGTCACGATGACTGACGCCTGGGTCTGGGACATGTACCGTCCGGCGCGCTTCGTGAAGAACGTGAAGGTCGTGACGTTCAAGGACGTCAACGTCGAGGAACTGGCCAAGGCCGACCTCACCCCGCCGGAGAGCTAGGCAGATCCCCATTGCGTCAGCGACAGCGCGCGTTATGGCGCGCGATCTCGCTGACGTAACGAGGGGTTGATCGCTATCCACAGGCGACTGAACCTGCCGTCGTCATCCACAGATTGATCCGGGTCCCTTCACCGGCGCGCTGCTGCGTCGCAGGCTCATGCGCGGAGGTGGTCGCCGTGCGGGCGAAAGATGAGTTGGGGCGGTTCGGGGAGGACCTGGCCGCGCGCTACCTGAGTGGCGCCGGGCTGGCAGTGCTGGAGCGGAACTGGCGCTGCCGGGCCGGGGAGATCGACATCGTCGCGACCGAGGGCCGCGCGCTGGTCGTGTGCGAGGTGAAGACCCGGCGCGACGACGCCTTCGGTGGGCCGCTGCTCGCCGTTACCCCGGTCAAGCTGGCCCGGCTGCGCCGACTGGCCGCGCAGTGGCTCGACGAGCGCGGGACGCACCTGCTGACGCGCACCCCCGGTGAGATCCGGATCGACGTGGTGGGCGTGTGGGCCGGCGGCGCCGACGAGGTGCGGGTCGAGCACCTGCGAGGCGTCTGATGGGGTTGGCGCGTGGGTGGGCGGTGGCCCTGGCCGGATTGACCGGGCGGCTGGTCAGCGTGGAGGCCGATGTGGGTACGGGGCTGCCCGGCTTCGCGTTGATCGGCCTGCCGGACACCGCTCTGTCGGAGGCGCGGGACCGGGTCAAGGCCGCAGTGCTGAACTGCGGCGAGGACTGGCCCAAGCAGAAGGTCACGGTGTCGCTGTCGCCGGCCGATCTGCGCAAGCACGGCAGCGGGTTCGACGTGGCCCTGGCCGCCGTGGTGCTCGCGGCGGCGGGCCGGGTTCCCGCGGCGGAGATCGCGTCGCGGGTGCTGATCGGTGAGCTCGGGCTCGACGGTGGCCTGCGGGCCACCCGCGGGGTGCTGTCGGCGGTGATCGCCGCAGAGCGGGCCGGGTTCGATCGCGTTGTCGTTCCGGAGCCGCACGCAGCCGAAGCGGCGCTGGTGGAGGGCGTGGAGGTCCTCGGCGTCCGTTCGCTGCGCCAACTGCTGGCGTTGCTGCGCGGTGAGGAGGTTCCGGATGACCCGCCGGTACCCGATCACACCCCGCGGTCCTCGACGGTGATCCACCCGGGCGCGCAGGCGCCCGGTTACCTGCCGGACCTCGCGGATGTCCGGGGTCAGATCGAGGCGCGCTGGGCCCTGGAGGTCGCGGCCGCCGGCCACCATCACCTGTTTCTTCACGGCGGTCCCGGCGCAGGGAAGACGATGCTGGCCCAGCGCCTACCCGGAATCCTCCCGCCGCTACGGGGTGAGCGGGCCCTGGAGGCCACCCAGATCCACTCTGTGGCGGGACTTTTGCCGGCGGGATCGCCTCTGATCACTGCGCCGCCGTACTGCCGCCCGCATCACTCGGCCACCCAGGCCGCGATGGTCGGCGGCGGATCGAAGGACATCCGACCCGGGGCCGTGTCACTGGCTCACGGCGGGGTCCTGTTCCTCGATGAAGCGACGGAGTTTCGCGCCGGTGTGCTCGACAGCCTGCGCGAGCCGCTCGAAGCGGGCCAGGTCCTGATCGCCCGGGCCGGGGTGACCGCCCGCTTCCCGGCTGAGTTCTCCTTGGTGATGGCCGCCAACCCCTGCCCGTGCGCAGCGACCGATCCACGCAGTTGTACCTGCTCCTCGACGGTGCGCCGGCGCTACCTGGGCCGACTGTCTCGCCCGCTGTTGGACCGCATCGACATCCAGGTGATGGTGGATCGGCCTAGCCGGCACGAGCTGCTGGCGGCCGGGGAGTCCGAGAGCACGGCGACGATTGCGAGCCGCGTGGTCGCGGCCCGCGAGCGCGCGGCGCGTCGACTGGCCGGTACGCCGTGGGCGACCAACGCGATGGTCCCTGGCCGTGCGCTGCGCGCGGGCCTGCGCGTCGCCGCCGAGGCGATGCCGGTGATCGAGGACGCGCTGGACGCCGGGACGTTGACTGCCCGAGGTGTGGATCGGGTGCTGCGGCTGGCCTGGACCGTGGCGGATCTGGGGGGCCGGGACAAGCCCGGTCGTAGCGAGGTGCACGCGGCGTTGATGATGCGGACGGGGATCGCCGGCGGGTGGGCGGCATGACCGAGCGCGGGTCGCGGGCGGTGCTCGCGCGAATCGCCGAGCCGGGGGAGCCTCGCTTGGGCGCATTGCTGGACCGACTGGGCGCGGTCGAGACGCTCGCGCGGATCGCGGCGGGGACGGCCGAGGTCACCGGCGCGGCCGCGATGCGGATCAAGCTCGACGGGGTGTCCGGGGCCGAGGAACTCGCGCGGGGGGCGGCCGTCGGCGCGCGGTACGTGTGTCCGGGCGAGCCGGACTGGCCGACCCAGCTCGACGATCTGGGCCCGGGCCGCCCCTTCGGGTTGTGGGTCCGCGGTGGGCTGGACCTGCGCCCGGCGCTGTTGCGCTCGGTGTCCATCGTCGGTGCCCGCGCTGCGACGGCGTACGGGACTCATGTTGCCGCGGACTTCGCCTCGGGGCTCGTCGACGGCGGGTGGGCTGTGGTGTCGGGGTGCGCGCTCGGCATTGATGCCGCCGCCCACCGCGGGGCCCTGGCCGCCGAGGGGATCACGATCGGCGTGCTCGCCGGTGGTGTGGACCAGGCCTACCCGCCGAGCAACGGTGCGCTGATCGCGCGGATAGCTGAGACGGGCCTGCTGCTCAGCGAGGCCCCGATCGGTGCACCGGCGGTCCGGCACCGCTTCCTGACCCGCAACCGGGTGATCGCGGCCCTGACGCGAGGCACCGTGGTGGTCGAAGCGGCCCTGCGTAGTGGGGCAGGTACAACAGCGCGCTGGACCGACCAGCTGGGCCGGGTCCTGATGGCGGTACCTGGGCCGGTCACCTCGGCGATGTCGATCGGCAGCAACGAGTTGCTGCGCAGCGCCCACGCCGTCGCGGTCACCCGGCCCGTCGAAGTGATCGAGGCGGTCGGAGCGCTGGGGTCCGACCTTGCTCCGGAGCGGGTTAGGCCGGCTCGGATGCGTGACGGTCTGCCGGAATCGGCACGCCAGGTGTTGGAGGCGTTGCCGGCCCGGCGTCCGATGGGCCTGGCAGAACTGGGGCGCGAGGTAGGTCTGACAGTCGCGGAGTTGGGTGCGGCGCTGGGCGATCTCGCGGCCCGCGCACTGGTGGAGCGGGTCGAGGCTGGCTGGCGGTTGACCCGCGCTGGACGTGAGGAGTTCGCACCGACGGGTTAGGCACAGCCTCGGCCGTGCAGTACGCCCGAATCGTGTCGGTGTGGCGGGATCGTCCCCCCATTCCGGCGCGGCGATGCTTGCGCCGGGGGGTGCGCCCCGCGACGTTTCTCTCATGGCAGTGGAGAACGTCGTCCCTCCCGCGGCGGCGGCCGCGCTCGCGGATGCCCGAGCCGCCTTCGCCACGCACCTGCGCGCTGAGCGCGGCCTGTCCCCGCACACGGTGCGGGCCTATCTCGGCGACGTCGACCGGTTGCTGGCGCACGCCGCGCGATCGGGCGTCCTCGACCCGGATGACCTGACCCTCGCTGTGCTCCGTCGCTGGCTCGCGCTGGAGCGGACCACCAGACACGCTGATTCCACCATCGCCCGGCGCGCCGCGGCTGCCCGGGTGTTCACTGCCTTTGTGGCACGAACCGGACGGGCGCGAACGGATGCGGGCGCGGGGCTGAGCAGCCCCAAGGTGCGCCGGCGTCTGCCTGGCGTGCTGACCCATGAACAGGCCGAGGCTCTGATGGTGGCCCCGGACCTGGAGTCCGGGTCCACCGGGGTGCGCGATCGTGCCGTCCTGGAGTTGCTCTACGCCAGCGGACTGCGGGTCGGTGAATTGGTGTCCCTGGACATCGACGATCTGGATCGGGCCCGGCGGACCGTGCGTGCGATCGGCAAGGGCGACAAGGAACGCGTCGTCCCGATCGGAGCGCCGGCCTTTGCAGCGATCGACGCCTGGCTCTGCCGCGGGCGCC
The DNA here is from genome assembly GCA_052387905.1 of Sporichthyaceae bacterium. Lineage (GTDB taxonomy): Bacteria > Actinomycetota > Actinomycetes > Sporichthyales > Sporichthyaceae > JBQTII01. Next base: position 87,475 of record JBQTIR010000025.1, read on the forward strand.
CGCAGGTGGCCACCGCCGATTCCGGCCCCGCACTTTTCCTCGGGGTGCGCGGTCGGCGGCTGGACCAGCGCGCCGTGCGAACACTGATGGATCGTCATTTGGCCGGGATCGAGGGCGTAGGCAAGCTGAGCCCGCATGCCCTGCGGCACACCGCGGCCACACATTTGCTGCATGGCGGGGCGGACCTTCGCAGCGTTCAGGAGCTGCTCGGTCACGCTACGCTCACGACGACCCAGATCTACACCCACGTTTCGGTCGAGCGACTGCGGGCCTCCTATGAGCAAGCGCACCCTCGTGCCTGAGGCAGGCGCGGTCGCCCCGACCGGGGCGGTGCCGTCTGCGCGTGTGGGGGGCCAGGGCGGCGAGGAACCGGACGAGGCCCGTTGGCAGCGTTATCGCTCGGCCAAGGACATCGCGGTGCGCGACCAGTTGATCCTGGAGTACACCCCGCTGGTCCGCGGGGTTGCCGCGCGGGTGAGTGCCGGACTGCCGACCAGCGTCGACATCGGCGACTGCATTTCCTATGGCGTGTTCGGGCTGATCGACGCGATCGAGAAGTACGACCCTGACCGCGGGATCCGCTTCGAGCCGTACGCGATTCGCCGGATCCGCGGCGCGATCCTCGATGAGCTGCGCGCGCTCGACTGGATTCCCCGCTCGGTGCGGGCCAAGGCGCGTGCGCTCGAGCAGGCCTACGCCCGCCTCGAGGCCGCCCTGCACCGGACACCGACCGAGGCCGAGTTGGCAGTGGAGCTTGAGCTGACCGTCGAGGAACTCCAGACCATGTTCAGCCAGGTCGCCCTGGTCAACGTGCTGGCGTTGGACGAGCTACTCGGCGCCGGTGAGGACACTCCGGGCGTGATGAGTCTGGGGGAGACCCTGGCCGATCTCGATGCCGAGGACCCGGTCGCGGCGTTCGAGTCCCAGGAGACCCGTCGCATGCTCGCCGAGGCGTTATCCGGTCTCACCGAACGCGAGCAGCGGGTGATCGCGCTCTACTACGGCGAGGGCCAAACCCTCGCCCAGATCGGCCGCGATATGGGGGTCTCGGAGAGCCGGGTGTGCCAGATCCACACCAAGGCCATGGTTGCGCTGCGCGTCGCGCTGGTCGAAGCGCGGCACTGAGCACAAGTATTACGGCCGCGCCGACCAGGCCCGCCCGCCCCGACCGTCCGCTGCTGTCCCCGACTCCCATCGCGGTGGCGGCAGAGTCCAGGGCGGTGGCGGTTCCGCCGCGGGGCAGGGGCAGCAGTATCACCGGCGACCGTCCGGCCAGCGAGGCCATCGGGTCCAGGTAGCGCTCGCCGCGGCGCAGACCCCAGTGCAGACACGCCGCGGGCGTGCAGTGCCCCGCCCCTGCCATCAGGCCCAACGGTGCTCCTTGCTCCACGCGCGTGCCCACGGCGAGCGTGCTCAGGACCGGTTCGAAGCTGCTCCGCAACCCGCCCCGATGGGTGAGGACCAGCACCGCCCGCCCGGCGACGGGGCCGGCGAAGGTGACGCGACCCGGCCCCGGCGCCCGCACCACGGCCCCCGGCACAGCAGCGAGATCCACCCCGCGGTGTCCGGCGCCATAGCGACCATCCGGGGCCTCGAAACTGCGGATCACGACAGGCGGGCCCGGCACGGGTGGCTCCCAGCGGTTGTCCACGCCGGCCCCGGAAGCCGTGGTGAGGCCGAGTAGCAGGGTCGGCACGAGCGTCGACGCGATCATGTAACGGAGCCTGGGTCCTCCGCCCGCGTCGCCAGAAGTACCGTGGCGGAGATTGTGGACAGCGCGGCGACTTCGCGGCTCCTGTGGACAACCACATGGCCAACGACTCCTTCGTCGTCGACGCGGCAGGACCGACCGTCGGCGCTCCCAACGCTTGCGTTAGACTTCCCGGCGGCGACCCGGCAACGGGTCGTACTTCGCACGCCCTCCGGCGCACCGGCGTCCCGCTCCTGGGATCTCCGCGTGAGCCGGTGCGCGCGCCCTCGGTCGCTCACCCCGGTAAGCGTTCGGCGCGCCCAGGGCATCAGGGTGGGAACCGACCGGTTTCCATGACGTAACCGAGGTCCGCCACTTCGGCGGGCATCAGAAATAGACCCCCGGATCAACGGGGTCGCGAGGAGACACACCCATGGCCGTCGTCACGATGCGCCAGCTGCTCGAGAGCGGTGTCCACTTCGGGCACCAGACTCGTCGCTGGAACCCCAAGATGAAGCGCTACATCTTCACCGAGCGCAATGGCATCTACATCATCGACCTGCAGCAGTCGCTGTCCTACATCGACCGCGCGTTCGAGTTCATTAAGGCCACCGTCGCCCACGGCGGTTCGGTCATGTTCGTCGGCACCAAGAAGCAGGCCCAGGAGCCGATCGCCGAGCAGGCGACGCGCGTCGGGATGCCCTATGTGAACGAGCGTTGGTTGGGCGGCATGCTGACCAACTTCCAGACCGTGCACAAGCGGCTGGTCCGCCTCAAGGAGCTTGAGCTCCTCGACTTCGACGACGTGGCCGGCTCGGGCATGACGAAGAAGGAACTGCTGTTCCTCAAGCGCGAGAAGGACAAGCTCACCAAGACCCTCGGTGGCATCCGGGACATGACCCGCATCCCGAGCGCGATCTGGATCGTGGACACCAAGAAGGAGCACATCGCGGTCGGTGAGGCGCGCAAGCTGCGTATCCCCATCGTCGCGATCCTGGACACGAACTGTGACCCCGACGAGGTCGACTACAAGATTCCCGGCAACGACGATGCGATCCGCTCGATCGCCCTGCTGACCCGCGTGGTCGCCGATGCCGTCGCCGAGGGTCTCAAGGCCCGTTCCGGTGCGCGTGAGGAGCAGGCCGGCGGTCAGGTTGCCGTCGGTGAGCCGATGGCCGAGTGGGAGGCCGAATTGCTCGCCACCGACGCAGCTCCGGCTACCGACGCGGCTCCGGATGCCAGCGCAGCTCCAGTCGCGCTGGCCCCGGTTGCGCAGGCCCCCGCCGGCGAAGCTGCTGTCGCGGAGGTGTCCGCTTCGGACGCCCCCGTCGCGGAAGCAGCCGCCGAGGCGCCGACCGAGGCATAGAGCCACCGGCTGGGTGCGGTTACCGCGGCGCGGTGACCGCACCCAGCCCCCTCATCTGACCCTTCATCACTGACACTGTTCTCACCAAAAGAATTGGACGGCACCACACGATGGCTGACTTCACCGCCGCGGACGTCAAGAAGCTCCGGGAGCTCACCGGCGCCGGAATGATGGACTGCAAGAAGGCGCT
>JBQTIR010000026.1:0-29736 GCA_052387905.1 Sporichthyaceae bacterium
GGGCCGACGGCGGGGAGACTTCGCTGGCGAACACCGCGTTGGTCTGCGATTTCCACCACGACCAAATTCACCACCACGGCTGGCAGATCCGACTCGGATCTGACGCTCACCCAGAACTGATCCCCCCGCCCTGGCTGGACCCGCTCCAACGACCCCAACGCAACGCACACTGGAAACTTCTCCACGAAGGCCTACACAACGAACCCGACCGCGGACCCTGAGCGCCAGTTTCGACGCCGCCTGGACGGCCAGCGCCGCCGTGATCGCCGCCTACGCGCCCGTGACACCAGACGAACGCCCGCCCGCCGCCCCTGCTGCTCAGGAAGACACGCTGGACCGGGCCATCGCCCACAGCGGGGAACACGTCATCAAGTTCGCCGACGCCGCCCTGGCCTCCTACCAGCGCACCGGCGACGACGTTGCCCTTGCCGCCGTCGCCACTGCGATCGAACTTGACGCCTGAGGTGAGACGTCCACCGTCTCAGCTCGCGTGCACGCGTACCCGGGCGGCCTCGATCAGGGTGGTCGCCTGGCGGACGCAGGCCGCGGTGTCTTTGGCGGAGATGTCGCGGGATTCGTACGCAGCTTGCGTCTTGCGGTTCAGGCTGCGGCTCAGCGCCGACGACAGCGCAGGGTCAACTTGCTCCAACAGTCGAACTGCGGCCGCGTGATTGGCGTCGCCGGAGCGTTCCCGGAGGGCGATACAGCAGATGGCATCAGCGGCGGCGATCGCCGCATGGATCGCGTTGGTCGCGATCACATCCGCGTGTGACGCCCCATCAGCAGCGAGCAGAAACGCCTCGGCATCAACCAACCGGGCGCGTGCGTCCACCGGAGTACAGGCCGAACTTCGCCCAGCCGCGCGGGGGCTCACGCCGTTCGCCGGAGTAAGGACCGCGAGGACCGCCAGAGCGCGATCCCCTCAACGGTCAACGCATCGATCAATGGATTGCGGTCCCGCACGAGCGCGTCGAACTGGGAGCGGGAGTACTCCAGGAGTGCTGGCAGGTTGCCCGTCCAAGCTCGGACGGAGGTGTGCAGCCCGTCAGTTTGTCGGAGCCAGACCGCCGAGTCAGTTCGCCCGGCACTGACCAACAGCAGGTCGATGTCGGAGGACCTGTCGCCGTCACCCCGGGCGGCCGAGCCGAAGAGCCAGGCGCCGGCGAGGTCTTCCCACTCACTCAACTCTGCCTGCAACGCGCTGATCAACCGGGCGCGAATCTGGACGAGGTCGATCAGCGGGCCCGCCGCCAGGTGTTGGCGATTGAGTGCCACCATCACCGCGGCGCCGGCTCGTTCGGCGTGGACCAGACCCGCTTCGGCCAACTCGTTGACCAACTCCAAGGCTGCCTGCGCAGACACCTCGGCGTGGCGCGCCAGAGCGCGAACAGTGACCGGCTTCTCCAACGCCACGAGCGTGCGCAGGGCGCGCCCGCGCGCGCCCGGCCACAGATCGGCAACAGGATGAGATAGGTCCATGCGTCAATAATAATTGACGCATGGCTGGATTGCTAGACAACTGGCGCCTGCCCTGCGCTGCTACCCGCGCGATCAGCCCGGTGGCGGCGCGTCGATGCCGGCTTCCTTGCGCTGGGCGGGGGTGATCGGGGACGGGGCGCCGGTGAGGGGGTCCCCGCCTGAGGCGGTCTTGGGAAACGCGATGACGTCGCGGATCGTCTCCGCGCCCGCCAGCATCGCGCAGACGCGGTCCAGGCCGAGGGCGATGCCGCCGTGCGGGGGCGGGCCGTAGGCGAAGGCCTCCAGCAGGAAGCCGAACTGGTCGGCGGCCTGCTCTGCGGAGAGGCCGATGCGTTCGAAGACCCGAGCCTGCAGGTCGCTGCGGTGGATACGGATCGAGCCACCGCCGATCTCCGAGCCGTTGACGACGATGTCGTAGGCGTCAGAAAGCGCATGCTCGGGGTCGGTGTCGAAGGTGTCGACGAACTCCGGCGTCGGAGAGGTGAAGGGGTGGTGCACGGCGGTCCAGCCACCATGAGAGTTGCGCTCGAACATGGGCGCATCGACGATCCAGACGAACTCCCAGCGGGAAGGATCGATCAGCTCGCACCGCTTGCCGATCTCCAGCCGCGCCGCTCCGAGCAGCGCCAGGGTCGCGCCGCGCTCGCCGGCGCCTAGGAAGATGCAGTCCCCCGGGCTCGCGCCGACCGCGGCGAGCAAACCCTCGCGTTCGGCCTCGGACAGGTTCTTCGCGACCCCACCGAGGGTGCCGTCCGCAGCCACCGTCACATAGGCCAGGCCCTTGGCGCCGCGCGCCTTCGCCCAGTCCTGCCAGGCGTCCAGTTCGCGGCGGGTCTGGGCCGCTCCGCCCGGCATGACGACCGCCCCGACGTGGGCCGCATGGAAGACCCGGAATTCGGTGGCGGCGAAATACTCCGTCAGGTCCACGAGCTCCTGGCCGAAGCGAAGGTCCGGCTTGTCGGACCCGTAACGTGCCTCGGCCTCGTGCCAGCTCATGTGCGGGATGGGCATGGGGATCTCGTAGCCGACGGTCTCGCGCCAGAGGGCGCTCACCACCTGCTCGGCGACGGCGAGGATGTCCGCGCGGGTGCAGAACGACATTTCCACATCGAGCTGGGTGAACTCCGGCTGCCGATCGGCGCGGAAGTCCTCGTCCCGGAAGCAGCGCGCGATCTGGTAGTAGCGCTCCAGCCCGGCGACCATCAGCAACTGTTTGAACAGCTGGGGGGACTGCGGCAGGGCGTACCAGGTACCGGGCTGCAGGCGCACCGGCACGAGGAAGTCGCGCGCACCCTCGGGAGTGGAGCGCGTCAGGTACGGGGTCTCGATGTCGAGGAAACCGGCATCGTCCATGACGCGCCGGATCACCGAGGTCGCTTTGGCGCGCAGCCGGATGTTCGCGGCCATCCCGGCGCGGCGCAGGTCGAGGTAGCGGTATTTGAGGCGGGCTTCTTCGCTGACCGTGCCGACGCCGTGGTCGTCGATCGGGAACGGCAGCGGCGCGGCCGCCGACAGCACGAGGACCTCGTCGGCGATCACCTCGATCTCCCCGGTCGCCAGGTTCGGGTTCGCGTTGCCGGCCGGGCGTGCGCTGACGGTGCCGGTGACCTGCAGGCAGTACTCGGCCCGCAGTTCGTGGGCCACCGCCTCGTCGCGCACGACGACCTGGACCAGCCCGGAGGCGTCCCGCAGGTCGAGGAAGGCGACCCCGCCGTGGTCGCGCCGGTGCGCCACCCAGCCGGCCAGGGTGAGGGTCGTTCCCGCGTCGCCCGCGCGCAGCGAGCCCGCGGTGTGGGTGCGCATCATGAGCTGATTCTCTTTCGTCCGTGAAACATGCCCGGCCTCACAGGCCGCGGTGCGGCGCGGCCAACGGCGCGGCCTCGGCCAGCCAGGGGTTGCTGGCGCGTTCGGACCCAATGGTGGTCGCGCCGCCGTGGCCCGGCAGCACGATCGTGGCGTCGGCCAGCGGCAGGACCTTGGTCGCGAGGCTGGTGAGCATCTGTGCGTAATCCCCGCCAGGCAGGTCGGTACGCCCGATGGAGCCCTGGAACAGGACATCACCGGAGATCAGGACCGGCTCGCCGACATCGGCGTCGGCCGGCAGCCGGAACATCACCGAGCCCGGGGTGTGCCCAGGGGCGTGGTCGACGACGAACTCCAGCCCGGCGAGCGGGACGCTGACGCCGTCAGCGAGCAAGCGGATGTCTGCCGGCTCGGTCCACTCCAGCCTGCCCCCGAACATCGCCGTGGTGAGTTGCCCCATCCCGCGGCCCGGATCCGCCAGCAGCGCCCGGTCCCCCGGGTGGATCCACGCCGGGATCCCGCGTGCCCCACAGACCGGCGTCACCGAGAAGGTGTGGTCGATGTGACCGTGAGTGAGCAGCACCGCAACGGGCTGCAGGGAGTGCTCGCGCAACAAGGCGTCCAGTTCATCGACCACGTCGATACCCGGGTCCACCACGACGCATTCCTGCCCGGGGGCGGTCGCGACCACGTAGCAGTTGGTGCCGAAGGCGGCAGCCGGAAATCCGGCGATGAACACGCGTCCTCCCAGCCTCTGTGTCCCGCGCACCCACCGTGCTCGCAGCCCCGCGGTCACTCCTGTGCGCGACCCATGCGGCACCCACCGAGACTATCCGGTCGGCCCCGGCCGGACTCACCGCGGCGGGAGCGGCACCTACCCATCGTGATCCCTAGACTGAGCGGCGCTGCGCGGTGGCCATCCTGATCGGGACGGTCGTGCCGTGCGCTGACGTGTAGGGCAAGGACGAAAGGTAGCCAGGTGGCCGGGAGCGGGAAGCAGACCAGCGCGGAGCGCCGCAAGGAGCGCGCGGCGGCTGAGCGTCAAGCAGCGCTGCGGGCGCGCCGGGAGCGCCGGACCAAGATCATCACCGGTGGTGTCATCGGCCTGCTGGTCGTCGGCCTGGTGGCCGGTGGTGTCGTCGGCGCGATCTCGCTCTTCGACGACGACACCGAAAGCGTGACCTCCCTGGGCGACTCGACCCCCACCCCGGATCCATCGGCGAGCCCGGGCTCGACGGCGACCCCGACCCCGCCACCGGCCGGAAAGGTCGCCTGCACGTACCTGCCCGACCCGCGCGGGTCCAGCGGGGTCGACGCCGGCACCCCCCCGGGCTTCGCCGACACCAAGACCGCGCAATTCGTGACGATGGAGATCAACAAGAAGCCGGTCGTCGTCGAACTCGACCCGGCCGCCGCCCCGTGCGCAGTGAACTCGTTCGTGCACCTGGTCGAGGAGAAATACTTCGACGACACCCCCTGTCACCGCGAGCTCAACGCCCCGGGCAATTACGTGCTCCAGTGCGGAGACCCCACGGGCACCGGATCCGGCGGGCCCGGGTACTTCTTCAGCGATGAGAACCTCGAGAATGCGACCTACGAGAAGGGCATCATCGCGATGGCCAACTCCGGTCCGAACACCAATGGCAGCCAGTTCTTCATGATGTTCGACGACTCGGAGTTCCCCCCGGCCTATGTGCCGTTCGGCAAGATCATTTCCGGGATCGAGGTGCTGACGAAGATCGGCGAGGCCGGCGTGACGGGACCGTCGAACGACACGCCCAAGGAAGAGGTCACCATCTCCAAGATGACCGTCAGCGACAGCAAGCCGGAGGCCTGAGCACCGTGGACACCGTTCCGTCGGAGCACACGACGGCAGCAACTGACGAGGTCGGGGCCCCGGACGTGACGCCGCCGACCGTCGACGGCGCGCCCGTGGAGACCGCTACCGACGCTGCCCAACCGGCCGAGGTTTCCGCCCTCGACACCCCGGCTTCCACCGCGCCGCTGCCCGCACCGCCAGATTCAGCGCCGCCCGTTCCAGCACCGCCCGTTGCAGCACCGCCAGTTCCGGCGCCGCCAGTTCCGGCGCCGCCAGTTCCGGCACCGCCCGTCCCCACCCCGCCCGCCCCCACGGCACCTGCGGGCGGTCGGCCCACCGATCCCGCCGGCTACGTCGACGCCGACGGCACCGTCTACGTCCACACCGCTGACGGGCCCCGGGCGATCGGGTCCTGGCAGGCCGGGTCGTCCGTGGACGCCCTGGAGTTCTACCGTCGCCGCTTCGACGGTCTCGTCATCGAGGTGGACATCCTCACCAAGCGCATCACCGAGACCGACGTCCCGCTGAAGGAAGCCAACGCGGCCATCGAGCGGCTGCGCGCCAGCATCGTCGAGGCGACCGTGATCGGGGACCTGGACGGCCTCACCGCCCGAGTCGACGCACTGACCGAACTGGCACGAACCCGCTCCGACGCTGCTCGGGCGGCCAAGGCTGCGGCCACAGCAGCCGCCAAGGTGACCAAGGAGCGCATCGTCGCCGACGCCGAGGCGATCGCGGGCGCCACGGAGTGGAAGATCGGCGGGGACCGGCTGCGCGTCCTGCTCGAGGAGTGGAAGGCCGTCCCGCGTCTGGACCGCAAGTCCGACGACGAGCTCTGGACCCGTTTCTCCGCGGCCCGCTCGACCTACGGCAAGCGCCGCAAGGCTCACTACGCCGAACTCACCTCCACGCGGGACAGCGCCCGCTCGGCCAAGGAGGCATTGGTCGCCAAGGCCGAATCGCTGGCGAACTCGACCGACTGGGGCAGCACTGCCGCCACCTATCGCGACCTGATGACGCAGTGGAAGGGTGCGGGGCGCGCCCGCAAGGAGACCGACGAAGAGCTCTGGACCCGCTTCCGCGCGGCTCAGGACAGCTTCTTCGCCGCCCGGACCGCAGCCCTGTCCGCGCGCGACTCCGAGCACTCGAGCAACCTCGCCGCCAAGGAGGAGCTGCTGGGCCAGGCCGAGCGCCTGCTCCCGGTCACCGATGCCCGCTCCGCCCGCAACGCCCTACGGAGCCTGCAGCAGAAGTGGGACGGGATCGGGCACGTTCCGCGTGACGCCAAGCCCAAGCTCGACCGCCGCCTCGCCGTCGTGGAGGCCGCCATCGCCGAGGCGGAGGAGGTCACCCGCAAGCGCAGCAACCCGGCAGCGAAGGCCCGCGCCCAGGAGACCGTCGACGCGTTGCTGGCCGCGATCGCCGGCTACGAAGCCAAGGCGGCGAAGGCCCAGACCGCCGGCAACGCGAAGGCCGCCGCAGACGCCACCGCCTCCGCGCAAGCCCGCCGGGAATGGCTGGTCGAGGCCGAGCGCCTGCTGGCGGAGTTCGCCTAGACCCAACTTCTGAGGATGCCCCGGGCTTCTCGGGCCACAGATTGGCCCGGGACCCACGCAGAAGATGCCCCTCAGGTGGCGGCCGCGCCGGTGACGCGGTAGGCGTCGAAGACGCCTTCGACGCTGCGCACGGCGCGCAGGACGTGCCCGAGGTGGCGCGGGTCGCCCATCTCGAAGGTGAACTTGCTGACCGCGATGCGGTCGCGGGTGGTGCTCACCGACGCGGCCAGGATGTTGACGTGCTGGTCCGAGAGCACCCGGGTGATGTCGGAGAGCAGACGCGATCGGTCCAGCGCCTCGACCTGGATCGCGACCAGGAAGACCGAAGATGCGGTCGGGGCCCAGTCCACCTCGACCATGCGTTCGCGCTCGGTCTCCAGGGATCCGACGTTGCCGCAGTCGCCGCGGTGCACCGAGACCCCGCTGCCACGGGTCACGAAGCCGATGATCTCGTCACCCGGTACGGGAGTGCAGCAGCGCGCCAGCTTGACCCACACCTCGTCGGCCCCGCGCACCTGCACGCCCGGATCCCCGTGGGAACGCAGGCGCCCCCGCGCCTTGGTCGGCGAGATCGCCTCGGCGACGTCCTCGACCGTGGAGTCCGCGCCGCCGAGGGACTGCACCAGGCGGGCGACGACGGCCTGCGCCGAGTTGTGCCCTTCGCCGACTGCCGCGTAGAGCGCGGAGATGTCGCTCAGGCGCATCTCATGGGCGATCGCGGTCAGCGACTCCGAGGTCAGCAGGCGCTGGATCGGCAGGCCCTGCTTCCGCATCGCCCGGGCGATCTGCTCCTTGCCACGCTCGACGGCCTCCTCGCGACGCTCCTTGGAGAACCACTGCTTGATCTTGTTCCGAGCTCGCGGGCTGGCAGCGAATTCCAACCAGTCCCGGCTCGGCCCCGACCCCGGGCCACTGGGTTTCGCAGTGAAGATCTCCACCACGTCGCCGTTGGCGAGCTTGCTCTCCAACGGCACCAGCCGACCGTTGACCCGGGCACCGATGCAGCGGTGCCCGACCTCGGTGTGCACGGCATAGGCGAAGTCGACCGACGTCGAGCCACCGGGCAACGCGATCACTGCTCCGGCCGGGGTGAAGACGAACACTTCGGTGGTGGACAGGTCGAAGCGCAGCGACTCGAGGAACTCGCTCGGGTCGGAGGTCTCGTTCTGCCAGTCCAGCAGCTGGCGCAGCCAGACCATGTCCTCCCCGGCGGCCTTCTCGCCGTTACCCGTCGAGATACCGGAGGCCCCGGTGCCGGAGGCGTTGACCTGCTCCTTGTACTTCCAGTGCGCCGCGACGCCGTACTCCGCGCGCCGGTGCATCGCGTGGGTGCGAATCTGCAGTTCGACGGGCTTGCCCTCGGGCCCGATGACCGTGGTGTGCAGCGACTGGTACATGTTGAACTTGGGCATCGCGATGTAGTCCTTGAACCGCCCCGGCACCGGATTCCAGCGGGCGTGCAGCGCGCCGAGGGTGGCGTAACAGTCCCGCACGGACTCGACCAGGATCCGGATCCCGACGAGGTCGTAGATGTCGGTGAACTCGCGGCCGCGCACGATCATCTTCTGGTAGATCGAGTAGTAGTGCTTGGGTCGGCCGGTGACCCGGGACTTGATCCGCGCGGCCTTGAGATCCTCGGAGACCTGCTCGATGACGCCGTCGAGGTAGGAGTCCCGGCTCGGTGCGCGGTCGGCGACCAGGCGCACGATCTCGTCGTACATCTTCGGGTAGAGCGTGGCGAAGGCCAGGTCCTCCAGCTCCCACTTCACGGTGTTCATGCCGAGGCGGTGCGCGAGCGGGGCGTAGATCTCCAGGGTCTCCCGTGAGGTCTTCTCCTGCTTGGCCTGCGGCATGTAACGCAGGGTCCGCATGTTGTGCAGCCGGTCGGCGAGCTTGATGACCAGCACCCGGATGTCGCGAGCCATCGCGATGACCATCTTGCGGACGGTCTCGGCCTGCGCCGCGTCGCCGTAGGTGACCTTGTCGAGCTTGGTCACCCCGTCGACGAGGGTCGCGATCTCCGCCCCGAAGTCGACCTCGAGGGCGGCGAGGGTGTAGTCGGTGTCCTCGACGGTGTCGTGCAGCAGCGCCGCGCACAGCGTGGGTGGTTCCATCCCGAGTTCGGCGAGGATGGTGGCGACCGAGAGCGGATGGGTGATGTAGGGGTCACCGCTCTTGCGCAGCTGCCCGCGGTGGGCCTCCTCGGCGATCTCGTAGGCTCGCTCCAGGATCCGCAGATCGGCCTTCGGGTGGCTGGCGCGCACGACCCGGAACAGCGGTTCGAGGACCGGGTTGACCGATGGGGTCCGCGCGCTGCCGATCCGGGCCAATCGCGCACGCACCCGCCGGGTGGTGGCGGCGTCGGAGGACGACGCGGTGGCCGGTGCCGGGGTCGGCGGTCCAGCCGGAAGGGCGGGCTCGCTCACGATCCCTCCTCGCCGGCGTCGGGCACCCAGATCAGTGGGGTGGCCTTCATGTTAACGGCTAGGCAGTCGCAAGCGCGGTGACCTGCAGGTCTGCCACGCGCGCCCGACCGCCGAGCGCGGTGATCTCCAGCAACACCAGCGCGCCGACTGCCTCCCCACCGGCATCGGTCACCAGGTGGTGAGCCGCCGCCAGGGTGCCGCCGGTGGCCAGGACGTCGTCCACGATCAGCACCCGCGCCCCGGGGATGATCGCGTCTAGATGCATGTGCAGCACGGCCTCGCCGTATTCGAGCGCGTAGGCCACCGAGCGGGTGGCTGCCGGCAGCTTGCCCGGCTTGCGAACCGGGACGAATCCGGCACCCAATGCCAGCGCAAGCGGAGCTCCCACGATGAAGCCGCGGGCCTCCACGGCCACGATGACCTCGGGCCGCGACGCGCGGGCCGCTTCGGTCAGTTCGCTGACCAGAGCCGCAAAGGCCGGGCCGTCGGCCAGCACCGGGGCGATGTCCTTGAACGCGATGCCCGGAATCGGGAAGTCGGCAATCTCGCGGACCAGGGCGCGCCAGTCGGTCGGCACGGCGGAGGTCACAGTCTCTTCTTCGACCGCTGCGATCGGGTGCCACCACGCTTGGGTTGGCTCCGTTCTCCCGGCGCCACCGGGGCAGTGACCACGACGCCCCCGCCGGGAGCCGCTCCCTCGCCGGACGCGTGGTCCTTGCGGCCCGCCTGGCGGGCGGCCGCGCGCTTGGCCACCTCCTTCATGGCGGGCTCGCGCTCCTTGAGCGCAGCGGTGATCGGGGGCGCCAGGCAGACCGAGGAGTAGGCGCCGATGGCCAGTCCGACGAACAGCACCAACGCCAGATCCTTGAGGGTGCCGGCGCCGAGCAGCCCGGCTCCGACGAAGAGCAATCCGCCGACGGGCAGCAGCGCAATCACCGTGGTGTTGATGGAGCGCGCCAGGGTCTGGTTGACCGCGAGGTTGGTAGCGGCGCTGTAGCTCATTCGGTTGGTCTTGACCAGATCGGCGGTGTTCTCCTTGATCTTGTCGAACACCACCACCGTGTCGTAGAGCGAGTACCCCAGGATCGTCAGCAGACCGATCACCGTCGCTGGGGTGACGGTGAAACCGACCAGCGCGTAGATCCCGATCGTCACCACCAGGTCGTGGAGCAGCGCGGCAAGCGCGCCGAGCGCCATTTTGGGCTCGAAGACGACGGCCAGATAGATCGAGACGCCGATCAGGAAGATCACCAGCGACTGCAGCGCCTTGTTGGTGACGTCGTCACCCCAGGTAGGGCCCACCAACTGGGTGGTGACGTCCTCCGCAGTGACCGACAGATTCTCCGCGAGCGCGGTCGCCACCTTGGTGGCGTCGTCTGCGGTAACCGTCGCCGTCTCCACCCGGACCCGGTTGTCCCCGAGCGTCTGGACCCGCGGGTCCTCCGCCCCCGCTGCCTCGACCGCTTCGCGCACCGATTCCACGTCGATCGAGGACTGGGACTGGGCCTCGAAGACCGAGCCGCCGTCGAACTCGACACCCAGGTCCAGCTGGCGCACCCCGAGTGAGAGGACCGACAGCGCGATCAGCGCGAGGCTGATCCAGGCGAACATCCGCCCGCGTCCGATGAAGTTGTAGCTGCGGCGCCCGCTCTGCAGGTCCGCGCCGAGTTCCGCCAGCCGGGACATCTCAGATTCCCTTCGCCGATGCCGGGACCGGCCGCAGGCCGAGGCTCTTGCGGCCCACCCCCGACCACGGGTGGCCCTTGGCGAAGAACGGCTTACGCATCGCCAGGGCGACCAGCGGGCGGGTGAACAGGAAGATCACCGCGACGTCGATCATCGTCATCAGGCCGAGGGTGAAGGCGAAACCCTTCACTTCGGCGACCGAGAAGAAGTACAGGACCGCGGCCGCGAGGAACGAGACGAAGTTGGCGGACAGGATCGTGCGCCGTGCGCGGATCCAGCCGGCCTCGGCGGCCGCACGTGGGCTCTTCCCGTCGCGGACCTCGTCGCGCATGCGTTCGAAGTAGACGACGAAGGAGTCCGCGGTGATGCCGATCGCGACGATCAGACCGGCGATCCCGGCCAGTGACAATCGGTAGCCGAGAGCTCCCTCGGTGCCGAGCAGGCACACCGCGATCCAGGCCATGCCCGCCGCGACGAGCAGGCCCGCCATCGCGATGGCTCCCAAGCCCCGGTAATAGAAGATCCCGTAGGCGACGACCAGGATCATGCCGATCAGACCCGCGATCAGGCCACCCTGCAGCTGGTCGTCGCCGAGGGTCGCCGAGATCGTGGAAATCGTGCTCTTCTCGAAGGCGAGGGGCAGCGCGCCGAACTTCAGCACATTGGCCAGGTCCTCGGCGCTCTCCTGGGTGAACGAGCCCGAGATGATGGCGTTACCGTCGGTGATCGGGTCGTTGACCGAGGGCGCGGAGTACACGACGCCGTCCAGGACGATCGCGACCTGGTTGGTCGGCGGCGGGAGGGCGACGGCGCTCTGGGTCAGCGCAGCGAACGCGCGCTGCCCCTCGCCGTCGAGGTCGAGGTTGATCACCCACGTGGCGATGCCGCTGGGGAGCAGGCCGGCCGAGGCCGAATCGATCTGAGTGCCCTGGACCGCGCTCGGGCCCAGGATGTACTTGATGGTGCCGTCGCGGTTGCAGGCGACGACGACGTCCTCGGGCAGTGCCGTATCAGCACCCTGCCGGGATGCCGGGTTCTGGCAGTCGGTGATCGTGTAGGCGAAGCGGACCGCTTCCGGAATGTTGCCGGTGAGCGCCTTCTCCAGGTCGCCGGTGAGGTCACCGAGCCCGGGTCCTTCGACGGCGGCGGTGCTCGACGGGCTCGGGACGGCGGAGGGCGCCGGGATGATGTTCGCGAAGGGCGAGTCGGGGGTTGCCGAGGGCGTCGGTTCGTCGGCGACCCGCAGCGCTCCCGCGCTGGCGCGGGGGCGGTCACTCGAACGCGGTGACGGGGTGGCCGTGGCGCGGGCAGGTGGCCCGGACTTCGGTTCGGCGTCCGCCTCACCGGACTTCCCCTCGCCCTTCTTCGGCTCGGCGTCGTCGTCTGCGTCGGTGGGCAATTCGTTGAGGCCGGGGGCGCCGGCGAGCAGGACCGGGCGGAAGCGCAGCAGCGCGGTCTGACCGACTTGTTCCACGATCTCGGAGGAGTTCTGCCCCGGCACGCTGACCACGATGTTGTCCGACCCCAGCGTGGTCACCTGGGCTTCGGAGACGCCGAAGCCGTTGACCCGCTGACGGATGATCTTCACGGCCTGCGACATCGCGGCGCCGGTGACCTCGCCGGTCCCCTCGGTGGACTTCGCCGTCAGGGTGACGCTCGTGCCGCCGGCCAGGTCGATCGCCAACCGCGGCGTCATCGCGTCGGCACCCACCATCGCGATGGTCCCGCCGACCAGGAGCGCCGCCGTCACCGCAAGCGCGCGTAGCGGGTTCGAGGTACCCGACTTCAGGGCCGACACCGGTGAGACCTCAGAACTTGGTGAGCGAGGTGGGGCCCTCGTCCGGGTCGCTCGCGGCGGATTGCTCAGGCGCTGCATCGGTATCGGCCTCGTCCGCCGGGATGATTCGACCCACGGCGCCCTTGAGGAGCTTGACCACCACGCCGGGGGCGATCTCCAGCGCCACCTCGTCCTCGCTCACGCTCTCCACCCGCCCGAACACGCCGGCGGTCGTGATGATCTGCACGCCAGGAGTCAGGTGGTCGCGCAGATCTGCCGCTCGGCGATTACGCGCCTGGGTCGGGCGCAGGACCAGCAGGTAGAACGCGAGCAAGAGCAAGGTGATGGGCAGAATTGCTTCCACGACGGGGTGACGTCCTTCCGCGGCGCAGGCGGCCGTGAACCCCGGGAACGCCCCGGACCGACCGCGCTGACAACGTGCGGAGTCTAGGCGTGCCTCTCAATCCCAGGTGGATGTGGGCGGTGATCCGAGCAATCCCTGGCAAGGCGGAGGAGGAGCCCGATGCGGAGCATCGGGCGACGACGACAACGCCGCCAGGGGCAGCTCGGGCGCCGTCCGCGCCACCTATCGGGATTGGGAGGTATGCCTTTAAGGCGTGGTGTTGTCGTTGGCCTGTGCCGCGCCCGCGAGCCGACCGACCTCGGTGTCGAACAGCGGGAGGGATCCCCCGGCCGCGCCGCGCGGCGCCGTCATTCCCAGGTGCGCCCAGGCGGCCGGTGTGGCCACGCGGCCGCGTGGAGTGCGGGCGAGCAGACCGGCGCGGACCAGGAACGGCTCGGCCACCTCCTCCACCGTCTCCGGTTCCTCACCGACCGCGACCGCGAGGGTGGACAGCCCGACCGGGCCCCCGCCGAAGCGGCGCAGCAACGCGTCCAGCACCGCGCGGTCCAGGCGGTCCAGACCCATCGCGTCGACGTCGTAGAGCGTGAGCGCGGCATGCGCAATGTCTTCCGTCACCGTGCCGTCGGCCCGCACCTGCGCGAAATCACGGACGCGGCGCAGCAGCCGGTTGGCGATCCGCGGGGTGCCTCGCGAGCGGCCGGCGATTTCCGCAGCGCCCCGCGGGTCCAGGGGCACCTCAAGCAGGCCGGAGGAGCGGCGCAGGACCTGCTCGAGCTCGTCGGGGGCGTAGAAGTCCATGTGCGCGGTGAACCCGAACCGGTCGCGCAGCGGGCCCGGGAGCAGGCCGGCTCGTGTCGTGGCACCGACCAGGGTGAACGGCGGGATCTCCAGCGGGATCGCGGTGGCGCCGGCGCCCTTGCCGACGATCACGTCGACCCGGAAGTCCTCCATCGCCATGTAGAGCATCTCTTCGGCGGGACGCGCCATGCGGTGGATCTCGTCGAGGAAGAGCACTTCGCCCTCACTGAGCGAGGACAGCAGCGCGGCGAGATCGCCGGCGTGCTGGATCGCCGGGCCGCTGGTGACGCGCAACGGCATGCCGAGTTCGGCAGCCACGATCATCGCCAGTGTGGTCTTGCCCAGCCCCGGCGGACCCGAGAGCAAGATGTGGTCCGGGGGGCGGCTGCGCAACCGGGCCGCGTCGAGGACGAGAGAGAGCTGTTCGCGCACGCGCTGCTGACCGATGAACTCCGCCAGGCGCTTGGGTCGCAGCGCGGATTCGATGGCCTGCTCGTCGAGGGCGGCAACCGGGTCGACCAGATTGTCCGCCGGGTGCTCACCCTGGGTGGGAATCACGACCGCCCCAGGGTCTTCAGCGCCAGCCGCAACATCGTCGCGACCTCGGTGGCGGTGCCGGACTCCGACGCGTCCGCGGCGACCGCGTCCAGCGCCTGCTCGGCCTCGCGGGTGGACCAGCCCAGGTTGAGCAGCGCGCCATGGACCTGGTCGCGCCACGTGCCCTCGACCCCCCGGGCCTGAGCCGGCACCGCGCCGGCAAGCCCACGCGGCGGGCCGAGCCGATCTTTGAGCTCGAGCACGATCCGCTGCGCGCCCTTGCGTCCGATGCCGGAGACCTTCATCAGCGCGGTGAGGTCCTCGGTGGCGACCGCCCGACGTAAGGCGTCGGGTTCGTGCACGGCGAGGATGCCCTGCGCCAGCCGCGCGCCGATCCCGGAGACCGCCATCAACTGTTCGAACACCACCCGCTCGTCGTCGGTGGCGAACCCGTACAGGGTCAGGGACTCCTCGCGCACGATCAGGCACGCCGCCAGGTGCGCGTTCTCCCCGACCCGCAAGCCGGCGAGGGTGTTCGGGGTGGCGCCTACCGACAGGCCGATGCCGCCCACGGCGATCACGGCCGCCTCGGGGCCGATCGAGACGACGGGACCGCTGACGAAACTGATCACGCGAACTTCACCGGGTTCCCTTCGGCAGACGAGATGGAGGTACCGAAGCACACGCCGCCGACAACCGGGCCGCGGCTCCGCCACGCCAGATGTGACAGATCGCGAGCGCCAAGGCGTCCGCGGCGTCGGCCGGCTTGGGCGCCTCGCTCAGGCGGAGCAGTCTGGTGACCATGGCGGCAACCTGATCCTTGTCGGCCCGCCCGCTTCCGCTGACCGCGGCCTTGACCTCGCTCGGGGTGTGCAGGGCGACGGGCAGTCCGCGCCGGGCCGCGCACACGATCGCCACCGCGCCGGCCTGGGCCGTGCCCATCACCGTGCGGACGTTGTGCTGGCTGAACACCCGTTCCACCGCAACGGCGTCGGGAGCGTAGGCGTCCAGGAATGCCTCGATCCCGCGTTCGAGCTCGATCAGGCGGGTTCCGATGTCCGCGGTCGCGGCGGTGCGCACGACATCGACCGCCACCAGGGTCAGTGCCCGACCAGGTGCGCCGTCGACCACGCCGATCCCGCAGCGGGTCAGCCCCGGGTCGACCCCCAGCACCCGCACGTCGCCTCCCCTGCCGGTCCGAACATCTGTTCTACAGGTAACCGTAGGGGCGGCCGGGCCCACAACCCGGCAACGACGCGCTGACTGCCGCAACGTCAGCGGGAGCAAGCGCAATAGCGCACGATTTCGCTGACGCAACGATGGGCGAGTCTGAGTCAGGCGTCGAGCAGCGCAAGGACCTCGTCGGAGATGTCGGCGTTGGAGTAGACGTTCTGCACGTCGTCGAGATCTTCGAGGGCGTCGATCAGCTTGAAGACCTTGGTGGCGCCCTCGGCCTCGAGCGGGACGCTCATGCTGGGGACGAACGAGGCGTCGGCGGAGTCGTAGTCGATGCCGGCGTCCTGCAGAGCCGTACGCACCGCCACCATGTCGGTCGGCTCGCTGATCACCTCGAAGGCCTCACCGAGATCGTTGACCTCTTCGGCGCCGGCCTCCAGCACTGCGCCCAGCACGTCGTCCTCGGTCAGGCCCTTCTCCTTCGGCACGACGACGACGCCCTTGCGGTTGAACAGGTACGCCACCGAGCCGGGATCGCCCATCGAGCCGCCGTTGCGGGTGACCGCGACCCGCACATCGGAGGCGGCCCGGTTGCGGTTGTCGGTCAGGCATTCGATGAGCAGGGCGACCCCGTTCGGGCCGTACCCCTCGTAGATGATCGTCTGGTAGTCCGCCCCGCCCGCCTCGGCGCCGGAACCGCGCTTGAGGGCCCGGTCGATGTTGTCGTTGGGGACCGAGGACTTCTTGGCCTTCTGCACCGCGTCGAACAGGGTCGGGTTGCCGGCCAGGTCACCGCCGCCGGTGCGCGCCGCGACCTCGATGTTCTTGATCAGCTTCGCGAACATCTTGCCGCGCCGGGCGTCGACCACGGCCTTCTTGTGCTTGGTGGTCGCCCACTTGGAATGACCTGACATCGCGTTTGCGTCTCCCCGGGGGTTCGGTTAGCTGGTCCGCACCAGGTTCACGAAGTACCGGTGCACGCGGTCGTCGCCCGTGATCTCCGGGTGGAAGGACGTGGCGAGGAGCCTGCCCTGACGAACGGCGACGATCCTAGCCGCGGCGCCGTCCGGCGCCTCGGCTGCGACCCGGGCCAGCACCTCGACGTCCGGCCCGGCTTCTTCCACCCACGGCGCGCGGATGAAGACCGCACGCAGTGGATGTTCCGGCTCCGGGAAGCCCGGGCCCAGCTCGAGCACGGACTCGCACGAATCGACCTGGCGGCCGAACGCATTGCGGCGCACGACGACATCGAGCCCGCCGATGGTCTGCTGACCCGCACCGCCGTCGACCCCACCGCCGTTGGTCAGCCGGTCGGCGAGCAGGATCATCCCCGCACAGGATCCGTAGACCGGCAGGCCGGATTTCACCGCGTCGCGCAGCGGCTCGAGCAGGTCGAAGGCGGCAACGAGCTTGCTGATCGTCGTCGATTCCCCGCCGGGCAGCACCAGGGCGTCCACCGCGGCAAGCTCCGGAGCGCGACGCACCGCGATCGTGCGTGCCCCGGCTGCCTCGAGTGCGCGCCGGTGCTCCCGGACGTCGCCCTGCAGGGCAAGGACCCCGACCAGCGGACCGCCGGACCCGCGGATGGGTCCGGCCGGCGAACTCACCAGCCGCGCTCGGACAGGCGGTGCGGCACGGCAATGTCGGCCACGTTGATCCCGACCATCGCCTCACCGAGGCCGCGCGAAACCTTCGCGATCACGTCCGGGTCGTCGTAGAACGTGGTCGCCTTGACGATCGCCTCGGCCCGCTGCGCCGGGTTCCCGGACTTGAAGATCCCGGAGCCGACGAAGACCCCGTCGGCGCCGAGCTGCATCATCATCGCCGCGTCCGCCGGGGTGGCGATGCCGCCCGCGGTGAACAGCACGACGGGCAGCCTGCCCAGGGCGGCCACTTCACAGACCAGTTCGTAGGGGGCCGCCATCTCCTTGGCCGCAACGTAGAGCTCGTCGGGGCGCAGCGAGGTCAGGCGACGGATCTCCCCACCGATCGTGCGCATGTGCGTGACGGCGTTGGAGACATCACCAGTCCCGGCCTCGCCCTTGGAGCGGATCATTGCCGCGCCCTCGTTGATGCGGCGCAGGGCCTCGCCCAGGTTGGTGGCGCCACAGACGAAGGGGACGGTGAACGCCCACTTGTCGATGTGATGCGCATAGTCGGCCGGGGTCAGGACCTCGGACTCGTCGATGTAGTCGACCCCGAGGCTCTGCACGACCTGGGCCTCGACGAAGTGCCCGATCCGCGTCTTGGCCATCACCGGGATCGAGACGGTCGCGATGATGGCGTCGATCATGTCCGGGTCGGACATGCGCGAGACGCCACCCTCGGCGCGAATGTCGGCCGGGACGCGCTCCAGCGCCATGACCGCGACGGCGCCGGCGTCCTCGGCGATCTTCGCCTGCTCGGCGTTGACGACGTCCATGATCACGCCGCCCTTGAGCATCTCCGCCATCCCGCGCTTGACCCGCGCGGTGCCGCGCGCGCTCTCGGCAGGTGTGGACTGGAGGTTCTCGGTGCTGGACAACGCAGATCCTTCGGGTTCGGGCGGAGGAGCACGTCGGCGGCGACATCGGCCCCCGGACGCAATCATTCTAAGTCCGGGCCGCAGTGGCCTCTGCGCCGACGATGTGCGCCCAGCCCTGTACCACGGGCAGTGGTACGATTTAGCCGTGGATGAGCGCCTGAGCCGGTTCCTGACACTGCTCGAATCGGACAATGCAGAGAGTGTCGGAACTTCAGTGCGCCTTCCCGCCGACCTTCGCGAGGCGGTAGGCATCGCGGTCGAACTCGGACTTGCCGAGTCAACTACGGAGCTCACCACCCAGGGTCTGCGTAGCGCGCTGGAGGCAATCGCCATGCGTGCCGTCCTCGACGCCCACTACGCCGAGTATCCCGCTGCACGGCCGGACCTGGCCGAGATCGCGTACGCACTGGCCCAGATGGAGGCGCACCCCCTTGCCCAGCGGCTCGATCTCATCGAGCGCGCGGCACGGGAGATCCACTCGGTACGGCCGGACGCAACCCCGGACGACGTCCTCAGCTATGCAGCGGGGCTAGCAGCGGGGCTCGCAGCGGCCGTCGCATGATCCGTGGCAGGGGCCAACTCGGCGGTACGGTCCTGCTCGACAACGAAGCCGTGGGGGCACTGATCGGGTCCTGGCACCCCAAGCACCGCCAAGCCGTCGCCGCAGTCGAAGCGGCGGTCTTCCGCAATTCTCACCGGCCCGCCGGGGCAGCCATCTGTGTTCCCACCGCCGTCCGGGTCGAAGCGGGTTGGGACCGGTCGGATCGCCGTGCCGCTCCACTCAATCGCCTCAAGGTGACCGACATCGAGCTCACCACGGCGTTGACCAACCACGCCGCTCGGTTGCGGGACGCGCTGGGATTGTCCGTGGCCGACGCCCATCTCGGCGCCGCCCTGCGCGCCACCCAGGGTCCGCACACCATCATCACCAGCGACATCGAGGACATGACGCGCCTCGCAGCTCACCTGGATATCCCGGTCACCACAATCACGCTGTGACGCCCGCTCAGAGCGGGGTGTCGATGCAATCGGGCGGGGCGTCGTCGCACTCGAAGGTCGCCGGGTCCGGCGCGTGACCGGCCAGGCGCAGGTAGCGGACCAGGCGTTTACGGCGCACGGCGCGGGTGGCGCGCACGGCGTCGTTGTGAAAGCGACGGGCCATCAGGACCCGGCGGGAGGCGGATTCCAGCTCGCCGAGCAGCATGCGCCCGGCCGGGACCTCGATCAGCTCCCCCACCTGCCCGGGTTGGTCCAGCGCAGCCCGCAGCGCCTTGGACAGGTCACTCTCGGCCAGCTCGCGGTCGACCGGATCCGCCTCCCGGGCCTCGTGGGCGGCGCCCGCCACCAGGACCGCAGCCGCCGGGTCGAGCAGGCCGCAGGTCGCGAGCTCTCCCGCCACTGAGGACCGTCGCACCAGTTGGGCGTCGAGCGCGGCCCGCGCTGTATCGACCCGGGCATGCAGGCGATCGAGGCGTCCCGCGGTCCACGACAGGTACACCCCGGCCAGCGCGAGGACCACCAGGAACACCACGATGTCCACCACGACGGTGCTCATCCGGACGTGTCACTCATCCCGAACCCGACAGACCGACCAGGCGAGAAAGCCGCCCGACCCGGGTGTCCTCGAGCACCGGCGTTCCCCCGGCGGTGACGGTCTCGTAGACCGCGACGACGTCGGCAGCCACCCGGGCCCAGTCATAACGCTGCACCGACTCCGCCGCCGCACGGGCCAGGGCCGCGCGCTCGGCGGGTGCATTCAGCAGTCGCGCCAATTCGGCCGCCAGCGCGTCGGCGTCGCCGACCGGGACCAGTACCCCGGCCCGGCCGTCATCGAGCACCCGGCGGAAGGCGTCGAGGTCACTGGCCACGACCGCCGCACCCGCCGCCATCGCCTCGGTCAGGATGATGCCGAAGCTCTCCCCGCCCAGGTTCGGCGCGACGTAGATGTCGACCGAGGCCAGCATCCGCGCCTTGTCGCCGTCACTGAGCAGACCCAGCATCGTCACGCGCTCACGCACCACCGCCGGCATCGCCTCCAGGGCCGCCTCGATGTCACCCGGGCCCGCCACCAGCAGCCGCACCGCCGGCGTGGTGCGCGCCAGCAGCTCCATGGCGGCGACCAGGACCTCAAAACCCTTGCGGGGTTCGTCGAAGCGCCCGAGGAATCCGAGGGCGCCACCCGGTCCGGGCCAGCCCGGCATCGGTTCGGCCGCGGCGAAGTGCGCGAGCGCGACGCCGTTGGGGATCAGGACCGCGTCGCCCCCCAGATGCTCGACGAGGGTCCGCCGGGCGGGTTCGGAGACGGCGATCCGCGCGGAGATCTTCTCCAGGAACACCTGCAGAAAGCCGTGGGCAGCGGTCAGGCCACGAGAGCGTTCGCTGGACATGTGGAAGGTGCCGACGATCGGACCGGTGGCCGCCGAACAGGCCAACAACGACAGGGAAGGCACCGTCGGTTCGTGCACGTGCAGCACGTCGAACTCACCCTCGCGGACCCAGCGCCGTACCCGGGCCCGAGTCACCGGACCGAAGGCGACCCGGGCGACAGAGCCGTTGTAGGGCACCGGGATCGCCCGGCCCGCGGGAACGACGTAGGGCGGAAGACTCGCCTCGTCCTCGTCCGCCGGTGCCAACACCGAGACCTCGTGCCCGAGGCCGAGCAGTGCTTCGGCCAGGTCCCGCACATGGGACTGGACCCCGCCCGGTACATCCCAGGAGTACGGGCAGACCAGCCCGATCCTCACGACGGCCACCTCATGCGGGAGCGGGGCCGGATTGATCCGCACGGCCGGTGCCGGAGGCGGTGTGACGAAGCCTCAGATCATCGGACCAGAGACGCTGCAGCATGTGCCAGTCCTCGGGATGGGCCCGGATCGAGGCCTCGAACGTCGCGGCCAGGCTCTGCGTCATCTCCGCGATCCGCATCGCGCGAGTGCCGTGCGTGGGCTGCTCGATCTTGGGATGGATCCGCAGGTGCATGTGTTTGTCGGCGTACCAGGTGGTGACCGGGATCAGGGCCGCGCCGGTACTGACCGACAGGGCCGCCGGGCCGGCGGGCAACTTGGCGGGGTGACCGAAGAACTCCACCTCGACCCCGGCCTCGGTCAGGTCACGGTCGGCGACCAGCGCGATCATCCGGCCCTCGCGTAGCCGCGCGGACAGCGTCGCGATCACCCGCGCACCGGACCCCTTCTCCAGCGCAAGGACCTCCATGCCCAATCCCTCGCGATAGGAGACGAAGGCGTCGTAGAGGGCCTCGGGGCGCAACCGCTCGGCCACCGTGGTGAACGGCATGCCGTCGCCGGCGACCCAGGCTCCGGCGTGGTCCCAGTTCGCGGTGTGCGGCAGGGCCAGGATCACCCCGACCCCGAGGTCGTACTGCGCATGCAGATAGTCCGCGCCCTCGACCTTGATCCGGGCCAAGACCTCCTCGCGTCCCCAGGTCGGCAGCCGGAAAGCCTCGGACCAGTACCGCAGGTAGGACCGCATCGCGGATTTGCTCAGGACGCGGACCGCCGGGTCCTCGGTCGTGGCGCCGAGCACCCGGGCGAGGTTGCGCTCGAGCTGGACGACGCTGCGCCCGCGCCGTGACCAGATGAGGTCGGCGATGCGCCGGAACAGGATCCGCACGATCGGCTCGGGCAGCAGGCGCACGATCCGCCAACCGAGCAGGTAACCCGCGGCGCCGGCGCGCTCGAGCGGCGAGGCCCGGGGCGCCGGTGTCGTGGACCCGACCGTGTCCCGGGTGGTCGTCACGCAGAACCGCCAGGGCTGCCGTCCACGGCGCCGGCGGCCAGCGCCTGTGTGCGCACCAGCATGATGCGCTGCACGAGGGTGATCGTGCTGGCCACCGCGAGGATGATCAGCGCGGCCCGCAACACCCCGGGCACACCGACGCCGTCGAAGCCGGCGGCCACCAGGATCAGCACCAGGCGGTCGGAGCGTTCCGCGATGCCGACATTGGCGCTCATCCCGAGCCCCTCGGCCCGGGCCTTGGCGTAGGAGACGATCGAGCCGACGGCGAGGTTGTACAGGCACAAGGCGGCCAGCAGGTCATTGTCCCCGTCACCGGCGAACCACATGAGCAGACCGCCGAAGACCGCGGCGTCACCGAAGCGATCCAACGTCGAGTCCAGGTAGGCGCCCCACACCCCGGACCGCCCGGTCATCCGCGCCATCAGTCCATCGACGATGTCGGAGAACACGAAGGCGGTGATGACCATCGTTCCCCAGAAGAACTCCCCGCGCGGGAACAGCAGCAACGCCCCCACCATCACCCCGAGGGTGCCCACGATCGTGACGACGTCAGGGCTGATCCCGAGGCGCACCAGGATCCGGGCGACGGGGGTGAAGATGCGGCCGAACAGCGCCCGCGCGTACTTGTTCAGCATCTCCTGTGACGTCCTGCGGTCGAGGTCCGTGGCGGGTGGGTGCGGCCGGAAACCGGACGCCTACGCATCGTAGTGCGGGGGGCGTGCGGTCTTTCGCACCTCACCTGCGCCGCTCAGGGTCCGGTCAAAACCCGCCCTCGCACCCTTGCGGGCGGCCTGCGACGGGAGGAAGGTGAGCGAACGCGCGGGCGTGTGACCACCCCGACCGTCACCTGCGAGAGGAGTCATACGCCCTCTACACGAGGAGGTGGCGCATGGCCGAAAAGTCGAACGCACTCACTGCCGGCAGGGCACCGGAGGCCGACCAGCCGGGCAAGATCCGCAACGTGGTCCTGGTCGGCCATACCGGTTCCGGAAAGACGACGCTGGTCGAATCGTTGCTGCTGGCCAGCGGGGTGCTCAACCGCACCGGTCGGGTCGAGGACGGCACCACCGTCAGCGACTTCGACGAGGCCGAGGTCCGCCAACAACGCTCGGTCAATCTGTCCCTCGAGCCGATCCTGGTCCAGCAGAGCGACGGTGCGATCAAGGTCAACCTGCTCGACACCCCCGGGTACGCCGACTATGTCGGTGACCTGCGTGCGGGCCTTCGGGCCGCCGATGCCGCCCTGTTCATCATTTCCGCGGCCGAGGACATCGACGGCACCACCACGATGCTCTGGGACGAGTGCGCCGCCGTGGCGATGCCCCGGGCTGTGGTCGTGACCAAACTCGACAACGGGCGCACCGACTACGACGGCGTGCTCGCGATGTGCCAGGGCGCCTTCGGGGACAATGTGCTGCCCGCCTACCTGCCCCGGCTCGGGGCCGACGGGGTTCAGACCGGACTGCTCGGGCTGCTCTCGCAGTGCATCTACGACTACTCCAGCGGCACCCGGGTCGCCACCGCGGCCGACGAGGACGTGCGCCTGGAGATCGACGATGCCCGCAATGCGTTCATCGAGGGAATCATCGCCGAGAGCGAGGACGAGACCCTGATGGAGCGTTACCTCGGCGGGGAGGACATCGACCTCAAGATCTTCATCGACGACCTGGAGACCGCGGTCGCCCGCGGGTCGTTCTACCCCGTGCTGCCGGTGAACCCGATGAACGGCGTCGGGATGACCGAGCTGCTCGAGGTGATCACCCAGGCGTTCCCGTCCCCTCTGGAACACCCCGTCCCGACGGTCACCACGATCGACGGCAAGCCCGGGCCGGCGCTGACCTGTGACCCGCACGGGCCGCTGGTCGCCGAGGTCGTCAAGACGACGTCGGACCCCTACGTCGGCAAGATCTCGCTGATTCGCATCTTCTCCGGGACCCTGACCGCGGACGCCACCGTGCACGTCTCCGGGCACTTCCTCTCCGACCGTGGGCACGACGACCACGACGTCGACGAGAAGATCGGCGCGCTGACCTGCCCGTTGGGAAAGACCCAGCGCGGGATCCAGTCGGCCGTCGCCGGCGACGTCGTGGCGGTCGCCAAGCTGACCAAGGCGGAGACCGGCGACACGCTCTCGGACTGCTCGGCGCCGTTGCTCATGCAGCCGTGGACCATGCCCGAGCCGTTGCTGCCGGTGGCGGTCGTCGCGCACTCCAAGGCCGACGAGGACAAGCTGGCGCAGGGCCTGAACCGCCTCCTCGCCGAGGATCCGACGCTGCGCCTGGAGCACAACGCCGACACCCACCAGTTGGTGCTGTGGTGCATGGGTGAAGCCCATCTCGATGTCCTGATGGACCGGCTCTCCAACCGGTACGGGGTGGCGGTCGACAGTGTCCCGGTCAAGGTGGCCCTGCGCGAGACCTTCGCGTCCAAGGGCGAGGGCCGCGGTCGGCACGTCAAGCAGTCCGGTGGACACGGGCAGTACGCGGTCTGTGAGATCACCGTGGAACCGCTGCCTTCAGGCGCGGGTTTCGAGTTCGTGGACAAGGTCGTCGGCGGCGCGGTGCCGCGTCAATTCATCCCGTCCGTCGAGAAGGGCGTGCGCGCCCAGATGGAGCGCGGCGTCGCCGCCGGCTACGCGATGCAGGACATCCGGGTGACGCTGCACGACGGCAAGGCCCACAGCGTCGACTCCTCCGACATGGCGTTCCAGACCGCGGGCGCCCTGGCGCTCAAGGACGCGGCGACGAAGGCCGAGGTGTCGCTGCTGGAGCCGGTGGACGAGGTCGCGGTGATGGTCTCCGACGACTACGTCGGGGCGATCATGGGTGACCTCTCGACCCGGCGTGGTCGCGTCCTGGGCAGCGAACCGGTGGGCTCGGGTGGGCGCACGCTGATCAAGGCCGAGGTCCCGGCCATCGAGATGATCCGCTACGCCGTCGACCTGCGCTCGATCTCGCACGGCACCGGGACCTTCACCCGCCACTACGCCCGGCACGAACCGATGCCGGCGCACGTCGCGGCGAAAGTAACTTCTGACGCTGCCTAGCGCGTGCACGGACGCCGTCACCGAGCGCCCGGCCTGCCCCACACTCGCAGGCCTGGCGCTCGGTGTGAGCCGGACGCCGCCCCACGCTCGACCCCGGTGAACAAGACGCCGTCCTGAAGGTCATCGACGCCCTCTCGTCACCAAGAACAAGCTCCGAGCCATCAACGGCAGCCAAGATGACGACCAGTCAGTCGTGGAGCGTCAGGCCGATCGACGACCCGGCGACGGGTCCCTTTGTGTAGGTCGGTGACTGAGTCCGCTCGCGGCATCGAGGGTGCCGCCGACGAACCCACGGCTAGAGGCCCAGCCGGCGCTTTGGGTGCCGAGGTTCTGCCCGTAGGGCAGGGTCCGGCGCATGAGCAGAAGGTTGTCTTTGGTCTCGATCGCCCACGCTGCGGTGTTGTGCGGGTCGTTGATCAGCACCTGGACTGAACCGCCCCGGCGTGTCCGGAGACTCCATTACGTGTGAAGGCGGTGGAGTTTTTCCATGGGACGACCGAGTAAGTACCCGCAGGAGCTGCGGGAGCGAGCGGTCCGGATGGTTACCGAGCTGGCCCCGGAGTATCCGACCGAGTTTGCTGCGATCCGAGCTGTGGCCACCAAGCTCGGGATCGGGTCCGAGGAGACCGTGCGCAAGTGGGTGCGGCGGGCCCAGGCCGATGGCGGTCCGCGTCCGGGCCCGACCACGGCCGAGCGCAACGAGATCCGGGAGTTGAAGAAGGAGATCGCCGAGCTGCGCCGGGCGAACGAGATCCTCAAGGCGGCAGCGGGTTTTTTCGCGGCGGAGCTCGACCGCCCACCGCGGTACTCGTGAAGTTCATCGACGAGCACCGCGAGAAGTACGGGGTCGCGCCGATCTGCGCCTTGCTCACCGAGCAGGGCACGAAGATCGCCCCGTCCAGCTACTACGAGGCCCGCACCCGGGCGCCGAGCCGGCGGGCGTTGCGGGACGAGGAACTCCGCATCCACATCCAACGGGTGCGCGCGGCCAACTACGACGTCTACGGCCCGCGCAAGGTGTGGTTGGCCCTCAACAGGGAGGGCATCGAGGTCGCCCGGTGCACGATCGAGCGACTCATGCGCGAGATGGGCCTGCGTGGCGCGCGGCGCGGGAAACAGTGGACGACCACCACGGCCGATCCCGCCGCGGCCCGCCCGCACGACCTTGTCGACCGCCGGTTCGCCGTGCTGGCACCCAATCGGCTCTGGGTCGCGGACTTCACCTACGTCCCGACCTGGGCCGGGATGGTCTACGTCTCGTTCGTGATCGACGCCTACGCCCGGCGGATCCTGGGCTGGCGCGTCGCGACGAGCATGCGCAGCGACCTGGTGCTCGACACCATCGAGCACGCGATCTGGACACGCAACCACGACGGCATCCACGACCTGGCCGGCCTGGTCCACCACACCGACGCCGGGTCGCAGGGCGGATTCAACCGGTGGTCGCAACACCTCCCGATCACGGAGGTGAGAGATGGCTCGACGTCAGCAGTCAGCGGATCGAGCGTTGAGGCCGGCGATGCGATCACCTGGCCGGCCGATCCCTGCCAGACATGTGGAGCGGGAGTTCTGGCGTTTAATCGCACAGGGCAAGAACACCGAAGACGCGTCGAAAGAGATCGGCGTGTCCGTCCCGGTGGGTTCGCGCTGGTTTCGTCACGCTGGCGGAATGCCGCCCTTGAGCCTGGCCGAACCTACCGGCCGCTACTTGTCGTTCCAGGAACGCGAGGAACTCGCACTGCTGAAGGCGCAGGGCCTCGGTGTCCGCGCGATCGCACGCGAGCTCAAACGTGACCCGGGCACGGTTTCGCGGGAGCTGCGGCGCAACGCCGCCACGCGCAGCGGCAAGCTTGAGTACCGAGCCACGGTCGCGCAATGGAAAGCCCAGACCGCGGCCCGACGCCCGAAGCAGGTCAAGCTCGTCACGAACTCGCGGTTGAAGGAGTACGTGCAGATCCGGTTGAGCGGGCAGTTGCAGCGTCCGGACGGGTCGGTTGCGGCGGGGCCGTCGACGACTTGGAAGGGGCTGAACAAGCCGCACCGGGCCGATCGGCGCTGGGCGACAGCGTGGAGTCCGGAGCAGATCTCGCAACGGCTGGTCGTGGACTTCCCCGACGATGAGGACATGCGCATCAGCCACGAGGCGATCTACCAGGCACTCTTCATCCAGGGGCGCGGCGCGCTCCAGCGCGAACTGGTGGCCTGCCTGCGGACGGGGCGCGCGCTGCGCAAGCCTCGAGAGCGTTCACGCAACAGGCCGCAGGGACACGTGACCGCAGACGTCGTGCTGAGCGAGCGGCCCGCCGAGGCCGAAGACCGAGCTGTCCCCGGTCATTGGGAGGGTGACCTCATCATCGGGCTGAACCGGTCCGCGATTGGCACCGTCGTGGAGCGCACCAGCCGCTATACGCTGCTCGTGCACCTTCCCCGTATGGAGGGCCACGGCGTCCTCCCGCCCGTCAAGAACGGACCTCCGCTTGGCGGCTACGGCGCCGTCGCGATGAAAGATGCACTCCAGGCGACGATGGCCGCGATGCCCGCCGAGCTGCTGCGCTCGCTCACCTGGGACCGCGGCAAAGAGCTCTCCGCACACGCCCAGTTCAAGGTCGACACCGGGATCGCGGTCTACTTCGCCGACCCGCACTCACCGTGGCAGCGCGGCACGAACGAGAACACCAACGGCCTGCTGCGCCAGTACTTC
The DNA here is from genome assembly GCA_052387905.1 of Sporichthyaceae bacterium. Lineage (GTDB taxonomy): Bacteria > Actinomycetota > Actinomycetes > Sporichthyales > Sporichthyaceae > JBQTII01. Next base: position 27,449 of record JBQTIR010000026.1, read on the forward strand.
CCGAAGGGGACGGACCTGTCCCGCTGGACCCTGGAGGACCTGCTCGCCGTCCAGGCCGCGATCAGCAGCAGGCCACGCAAGATCCTCGGTTGGAAGACACCGGCCGAGGTACTGGACGAGCAGCTACGGTTGCTCAACTGAGCAGGTGTTGCAAGGACCGGTTGAACCCAGTCAGTACACCTCGATCGCGTTCACCGAACGCCTTGCCGCGGGGGGGAATCGACGCCTCCGTCGGCTCGGTCGGAGATGCCTACGACAACGCGCTGGCCGAGTCGGTCATCGGTCTGTTCAAGACTGAACTGATTCGCCGCCGCGGGCCTTGGCGCGGGGTCGAGCACGTCGAGGTGGAGACCATGAAGTGGGTCGACTGGTTCAACAACGACCGCTTGATGGAGGTCAACGGCGACCTGCCACCGATCGAGTTGGAACAGGCCTACTACCGTCGAACTCCCGAGCTCATCGAGACCGGGTGACCCAACAAACCAGGTCTCCGGAAAACCCGGGGCGGTTCACCGGTCATGTCCCTGCGCCAGCGAGTCCACGACTTGCGCAAAGAACACGGCTGGTCCCAGGCCGAACTCGCCCAGAAGGTCGGCGCCGACCCCGCCCAGATCAGCCGCTACGAAGCCGGACGCATCACCCCCTCGGCCGACATCGTCGTGCGCCTGGCCGAGGCCTTCGACGTCACCTGCGACTACCTGCTCGTCGAGGACGCCCCGCGCCGACCCCACCGCGCCGGCGACGATGCCCTCGGCGACCGCCTGGCCCACTTCGTCGAACTCGACGCCGGCGACCTCGCCCTGGTCACCAGCTTCGTCGACGCCCTCGTTACCAAGACCCGACTCAAGGCCCTTGCCGGCGGCATCGGCTGACGTCCGTCAGGTCACTCCCGAACCCCGAGATGCTCGGCACCGATCCGGTCGGTGAGCCAGACGAGTTCGTTGCCGCGCCAGAACCGGGCCCCGACCGCCGTCGCCCGCACGGTGTCGACGGTCAGGAGCACCGGCTGCGCCGACTTGCGGCGCCCGACCTGCTCGGCCGTGGCGACGTCGACCGACAGGTGCACGTACTGACGCCCCATCGGCCGCAACCCCTCGCACCGGATCACCGCCCAGGCTTCCGGGGATGTCCCGTGGAACAACGTCGGGGGTGGCTGGCCCGGACTCAACCTCACCCGCCCGGGCACCGAGTGGCCGTAGATCGCGCGGATGCGTCCGTCGTCCATCTCGTGCCGCCGCTTCGAGGAGGCGGCGATCATCCCGGACAGGTCCTCAGGGCCGACCTGCTGCCACTCCGGGCCCTGCTCGTGGACCGCCGCAAGGAGCGCCTCAACCGGCACCCACCCCTGCTCGTCGAGCTCGAGCTCGTAGAGCCACGGCTCATGACGCAGGGCGTGGGACACCAGCCGACTGAGCCGGTCCGGCGACACGCTCACGACAGCCGTTCCTCCGCCAGCCACGACCACGACTCCGCGGCGACCTCGTAGCAACCGGCACTGTCGATGTAGATCATGAAGTGCCGAATCACCCACCGGCCCCACGTCTCACCAGGCTCGGCGGTCAACAACTCGCTCACCCAGCCCGACCCGGCGACCTCAGCCAACGTGTCGTAGACGTCCTCGACGTGCCAGGCCGTGCAGTGACCCTCGGCGCGGAACCGGAAGGCACGGACCCTCCCGAACCGCAGACCCCCACGCAGGCGCTCGCCCTCACGCTCGAAGTCGAACCGCATCACCGCCTCCCCGCCCGGGAACTCGAACACCGGCTCCGAAAGCAACGCCGTCGAGGCCACCGGCAACGTCACCAGCGCGACCTTCTCGCCCACCTCGATCACCCCGGGAACTCGTAACCGGAGCTGGACAGTCGATTGCGGCTCAACTGACCGGAGACCAAGCTCTCGTACACGTCATCCCCAGTCCGGTTGATCACGTTCCACTGGCCGCGCGGAATCCCTGCCCGGGTCAACGCCTGCGCCGAGCGCGTGTTCGAGATCAGCGTGGTGCCGTCGCGGACCACGACGTTGATCGGCACGTCCTTGGGCGACAACACCCCCGTCCGCAGATCTCCCGCCACGTCGTCGATCGTCCGACCACTGAACAAACCCCCGCTGCTGAACTTCTCGCTGAAGGACTTCTGAGCGAACCGCCCCGCACCGATATCCACGCCGGTTTCTGCGGCGTTCGTGCCGCCACGACCAAACAGTTTACCGAGGCCTTTAAGCCCTTGGCGGAGGACGCTCTTGCCGCCGTTGGCGGTGCCGAGGAAGGGCACGGCTGTGGCGGCGGCCGC